>NZ_JACVBC010000010.1:0-265673 GCF_014852205.1 Ensifer sp. ENS06
CCGCCCTTCGCGCCGGCGAGCGCGCCACCTGCGAGCGCATCCTCAACGACTTCTTCTATCCGTTCATGGCCATCCGCAACCGCGCCAAGGGCTATGCGGTGTCGGCGATCAAGGCCGGCGTGCGGCTACAGGGTTTTGATGCCGGTCCGGTGCGTGCGCCGCTGAAAGACTTGACCGAGGAGGAAGTCGCCATGCTCGACGCGCTCATCGGTGCGAACAAGCGTCAGAAATGAGTGTTTTGCGAGGATAGCCCATGAAGATCGTCGCCGTCCGCACCCACCTTCTCGAACATCGGCTGGCCGTGCCGTTCGAAAGCGCCTCCATGCGTTTTGACCGTCGCGCCCATGTGCTGGTCGAGATCGAGTGCGACGACGGCACGATCGGCTGGGGCGAGTGCCTCGGCCCGGCGCGGCCGAATGCGGCGGTGGTTGCGGCGTACACGACCTGGCTGATCGGCCAGGACCCGCGCCAGACGGAAAAGCTCTGGGCGATCCTCTACAACGCGCTGCGCGATCAGGGGCAGCGCGGGCTTGCGGTCACCGCCCTTTCCGGCATCGATATCGCGCTCTGGGATATCAAGGGCAAACACTATCGTGCCTCAGTTTCCATGCTGCTTGGCGGGCGCTGGCGCGAGAGCGTGCGCGCCTATGCGACCGGCAGCTTCAAGCGCGGTGGCGTCGACCGGGTCTCCGACAATGCGCTGGAGATGGCCGAGCGCCGGGCGCAAGGCTTCCATGCCTGCAAGATCAAGATCGGCTTCGGCATCGAGGAAGACCTGCGTGTCATCCGTGCCGTGCGCGAGGCGATCGGCGACGAGATGCGGCTGATGATTGACGCCAACCATGGCTACACCGTCACCGAGGCGATCCGGCTTGGCAAGGCGGCGGCCGACTACGACATCGACTGGTTCGAGGAGCCGGTCGTGCCGGAACAGCTTTCCGCCTATCGCGCGGTCAGGGCCGGCCAACCAATCCCGGTTGCCGGCGGCGAGACCTGGCATGGCCGCTATGGCATGTGGCCGGCGATCGAAAGCCGTGCCGTCGACATCCTGCAGCCGGATCTCTGCGGCTGCGGCGGCTTTTCCGAGATGGCGAAGATCACGAGCCTTGCGACGCTGCACGGCGTTCGCATCGTGCCGCATGTCTGGGGCACGGGCGTGCATATCGCTGCCGCGCTGCAGTTCATGGCGGCGATGACGCCGGATCCGGTGCGGGTCAACCCGATCGAGCCGATCCTGGAGTTCGACCGGACGGAAAACCCGTTCCGGCAGGCGGTGCTGAAGGCGCCGATCGAGGCGGTCGACGGTGTCGTTGCCATCCCCGATGCGCCCGGCCTTGGCATCGAGATCGACCGTGACGCGCTCGCCAGGTTCAAGATGCCCGAGACATGAGAGTGTTGTTGACATGCGCGCCGACCAGGGCCATGTCCGAAATTGCCGGGTATGTTCTCCCACATCATCGCGGCGAGACACATGGGTGCTTGTCTGTCCGGCTTAGCGCCAACACACTTCGAGCTAGTCGGCCGCAAGCCCGTCGGCAAGTACCAGGGCCTGTTCGCGCTCGTCGAGGTGCATGAGGCCGCCATCTCGGCTTTGGCGAACCCTTTTCATGTGATCGCGTGGACTGATACCCAGAGTTCGCTTGAACATGCGTGAGAAGTAGTAGGGGTCGGGATAGCCGACTTCCGCGGCCGCAGAGGAAACCGAAAGCCCTGCTTCGAGAAAGTGCATCGCCCGCTCCATGCGTTTCAGTTCCTGGTACTTGCGCGGCGTGCGCGCCACGCGCTTTTGGAATTCCCGCAGGAAATAATCGCGATTGTAGGGTGATGCCTCAACCGCTTTCGTCGCAATATCCGGGTCGAGCGGATTGGCGGAGATCATCGTTGCGGCCTTCATGACAGCGAGATCGATCGCGTCTGCCCCCTCGGGCTGGTAGGTGGCATGGTCTCGCCACCCGATGAACGCATCCTCGATGAAAGCGATCAACAGAACCATGAACAGGTGGTGCTGGCCAAGCGTCACGGAAGAGGGCGGCGCGCTTTGACGATAGTGGCGCGCCAACGGCTCAAGCAACCCCCACCGCGCCAGTCTCAACTTCGGCACCAAATCCATCTGCTCGACCAGGTTGTGGCGGCCGTAAATATCAAGAGTGAAATGCTGGGCGAGGCCAAGATACGTCTCCGGTCCCTCGCTCCATCCGATGAAGCGCTGGCCGCGCGAAATCAGCATGGCATCACCCGGCTCCATCACGCGTGGCTCGCCGTCGACCAGATAGTGGCCGCGCCCTTCAAGGCAGATGACGAGGTCGTCGACCGGGTTCGACTTGTCGATGCGCCAAGTCTGCGAATGCTCCATCCGGATAGCAGCGCGGGTCAGATTAAGCGTCAGCGCCGCCGGTGGAATAGCTGAGAGAATTCCACCTTCAATTTCGTCCATCTTTTTCCTCGCCTTTGTGAATTCATTCTGTGACAAAAATACGTGAGTGTCATCGCAGAAATGCATGCACGCACCGCATCGAACTGGGAGGAGATCGGTCAGCGGACGGGAAGGAGGCTACAGCCTGCGCCTGTCTGCGCCGTTCCGGGAGCGCAATTTGTACGAAACCGTATCTAAAATGGCCGCTCTGCAGTGCCGTCCGGGAGGGCCGGCATGAAAGGGCATCGTCTTTTAGGGCTTGGCTATCTGGCGCCCTACATTATCGGCCTCTTGATCTTCACGGCCATTCCGTTCATCGGCTCATTCTATCTCAGCTTCACGAGCTACGACTTGATGAGCGAGCCGCGCTGGACAGGTGTCGCCAACTACGAGCGGCTGTTTACCCGCGACCGGACTTTCATCAAGTCGCTGAACGTAACGCTGCTTTACGTGTTCATTACCGTGCCTTTGAAGCTCGCCTTTGCGCTCTTCATCGCTGCAATACTAAACCACAGGTTGAAATTCATCGGTCTTTTTCGAACGGCGTTCTATGTGCCTTCAATCCTTGGGGGGTCGATCGCGATTGCCGTTTTGTGGCGTTATGTCTTCGCTTCGCAGGGCCTTGCGAACATGGCGCTTTCGACCCTTGGTATCGCGCCCGTCGATTGGTTCGGCGATCCCGTGAATGCGCTTTTCACCATCACGCTGCTGCGCTGCTGGCAGTTCGGCTCGGCCATGGTGATCTTTCTTGCCGCCCTTCAATCGATCGACAAGTCACTTTATGAAGCGGCCGCCATCGACGGCGCCGGCAAAGTGCGCACCTTCTTCTGGATCACCCTACCGCTGCTAACGCCGGTTATTTTCTTCAACTTGATCATGCAGATGGTTCAGGCGTTCCAGGAGTTTAACGGCCCTTACATCATCACCCAGGGCGGTCCACTCAAGGCGACCTATCTGCTGCCGCTCTACATTTATGACGAGGCTTTCAAGAAGTTCAACATGGGCTACGCCTCGTCTATCGCCTGGGTGCTCTTCGCCATCATCACTGTGCTGACCCTTGTTGCCTTCTGGTCCTCCAAGAAGTGGGTCTATTACGCCGGCGACAAGAGGAGCTGACGAGATGACCGAGTTTCAAGCTCTCAACGATCGCGTGGCTGCACGCAGGGCAAGGGTCCGCCTGATCTCCACGGCGGTTCGCTATGTGCTTCTGTTTTCCGTTGGGTTCGTCATGCTCTACCCGCTGATCTGGCTGGTAGGCGCGAGTTTCAAGACGAATTCGGAGATCTTTTCTGGTGCTGGTTTCATGCCGGCAAATCCGACGGCTGACGGCTATGTAAAGGGCTGGCAGACGTCGACGCCCTATACGTTCGGCCGGTTCTTCTGGAATTCCTTCCTGATCATTCTGCCGAAGGTCATCGGTACGGCGATCTCATGCACGATGGCGGCTTATGCCTTCGCAAGGTTCGACTTTCCGCTGAAGAAGATCCTCTTCGGTTCGGTCATTGCCATCCTGCTTCTGCCAAATGTTGTAACCCGCATTCCGCAGTATATTCTCTTTCGCGATCTCGGCTGGCTCGACACGTTCCTGCCGCTCTGGGTACCTTCCGCCTTTGCGGGCGATGCCTTCTTCGTCTTCATGCTGGTGCAGTTCCTGCGCTCGCTTCCGGCGGATATGGAAGAGGCCGCTCGTGTTGACGGCGCAAACAGTCTCCAGACGCTGGTCTACATCGTCGTGCCGATGCTCGCGCCGGCGCTGATCTCTGTCTGCCTGTTTCAGTTCATGTGGACCATGAACGACTTCCTGGGACCGCTGATTTACCTGTCATCGGTCGACAAATATCCCGTGAGCCTCGCGCTCAAACTTTCCATCGACACCACCGAAGCCTTCGAATGGAACCGCATTCTCGCAATGTCGGTGCTGACGATCACGCCTGCCTTGGTCGTCTTCTTCGCTGCGCAACGGTACTTCATTGAAGGGATCTCCTCTGGGGGAGTCAAAGGCTGAACATGGCTAAGGTCCAATTGAAGAACCTCGAAAAGGTCTATGGCAACGCATTCAAGGCCGTGCACGGGATCAATCTCGATATCGAGGATGGCGAGTTCATGGTCTTCGTCGGTCCCTCTGGCTGCGCCAAGTCCACCACATTGCGCATGGTCGCGGGGCTCGAGGAGATTTCGGGAGGCGAGGTCGTGATCGGCGACCAGCGGGTTAACGACCTGCCGCCCGGCAAACGCTCCATCGCAATGGTGTTCCAGAACTATGCACTGTACCCGCACATGAAAGTGCGCGGCAATCTGGCCTTCGGGTTGAAGATTGCCGGCAAGCCGAAGGCGGAGATCGACGCGGCTATCGCTCACGTAGCCAAGATCCTTGAAATCGAGCCGTTGCTCGATCGGTTGCCGAAGCAGCTCTCCGGCGGCCAGGCCCAGCGCGTGGCGCTCGGGCGTGCATTGATCAAGAAGCCCGGCGTCTTCCTGTTCGACGAGCCGCTGTCCAACCTCGACGCCAAGCTGCGTGCCTCGATGCGTGTCCGCATCACCGACCTGCACCGCCAGCTCAAGGCCGAAGGCTTATCCTCAACGGTCATTTACGTGACACATGACCAGACCGAGGCGATGACGATGGGCGACCGCATCTGCGTCATGCAGGCGGGCCACATCATGCAGGTCGCCGCGCCGAAGGAGCTCTACAATCGCCCGGCGAACCTTTTTGTCGCTGGCTTCATCGGCAGCCCCGAGATGAACCTTGTCGATGCCGAACTTGTCGACGGGCATCTTTCTATCGGGACCCAGCGCCTGCCGCTCGGCTCCAACCTTCAAGCAAGGCTCTCGGCGAGGCCGGCAGAGGCGGTGCTCGGCATGCGCCCGCAGCACCTCTCACTCGCCACCGACGGCCCTGCGTTCACAGCGAAACTCACGAATGCCGAGTTCATGGGCCATGAAGTCTACCTTCACGCCGATCTCGAGGGTCGAAAGCTGGTGAGTGTAGTGGGCGCCGCCGAATTCGAGGCTCTTGGCCGCTCCGATCTGATCCGGCTGCGCCCGGACCCCAGAAAGCTTCATGTTTTCGACAAGACCGATGGCCGCAACGTGTCGCTTTGAGGAGGCGATGCGTCGTTCAATTTCAAGGAGGAGAAACCAATGAGAATGACAGTAAAGATCGCTGCGCTCGCCAGCGTTGCATATGGCGCTCTCGCGCTCGCCACGGCAGCGCACGCCGCTGAGCTACGCATGGCGTGGTGGGGCGGCGAGAGCCGCCACGTTGCCACCCAGAAGGCGATCGCAGCTTGCGGTGAAAAATATGGCCATACCGTCAAAGGCGAGTTCACTGGTTTTGACGGCTACCTCGAAAAGTTAACGACCCAAATGGCCGGCAAGACCGAGGCCGATATCGTGCAGGTCAATTGGCCGTGGCTGCCGCTGTTTTCGAAAAATGGTGACGGTTTTGCGGACCTGCGTACGCTCCAGGCGATCGATCTTTCCAACTGGAGCGAAGCCGATCTCGCGGCGGGCTCAATGAACGGCGTCTTGCAGGGGCTTTCCGTCTCGACCACCGGCCGCGTCTTCTTCTTCAACGCCACGACCTTCGAGAAGGCCGGGGTGCCTATCCCGAAAACCTGGGATGAGTTCTTCGCTACGACGGCAACGATTAAGGAGAAGCTTGGCAAGGACTATTACACCTTCAACGCCGTCAAGGAGACCGCGCAACTTCTAACGACATTGGCCGTCGTCCAGAAGACCGGAAAGGATCTCGTCGATCCTGAGACCAACCGTGTTGCCTGGACACCTGAGGAGCTGGCTGAAGGCATTTCCTTCCTCGGCAAGCTGGTCGAGACCGGCGCCATTCGCTCCCAGAAGGAAGAGGCCGCCGACGGCAACGTCAATCTGTTCGAGAAACCCTCCTGGGCCGAGGGGAAGGTCGCCGGTTCCTATGAATGGGATTCGACCTATTCCAAGTATGCCGATCCGTTGAAGGACGGTCAGGTGTTGACGCCCGTGCCGATGCTCAAGCTTGCTGATGCGGTAACGGACGGCGTCTATCGCAAGCCCTCCATGGTGTTCTCGATCTCGAAGAATTCGAAGGACCCAGCGGCTGCGGCGCAAATCGTCAACTGCCTGTTGAACGAGCCGGAAGGGATCGATGCACTCGGTACCTCTCGCGGCCTGCCGGCGTCGAAGGCCGCTGCCGCTCGCCTTGGTGAAAAGGGCGAGCCCGAGGTGCGGGCCGCCAATGCCATCGTGCTGGCCGCCGGCGGGCCGACGGTTTCGCCGTTCAATGAACACCCAGAGATCCGCGCCGCCTTCATCGATACGCTCGAGGAATACGCCTACGGGCAGCTCGATGCCAAGGAGGCGGCAGAACAGATCATCGATACGGTGAACGACGTTCTCGCCAAGTTTGACTGATCGCTAAGACTGCCCGCCGTTGCTTGTCGCGGCGGGCGTCCCTGCGCCCTGCGGGAAGCCTACACGAGAGAGATCATGACCCGACCATCCATCATCGCGCTGTCGGCGCGAACGGCGGCGTTTTGCCTGCCGGCACGCGGAGCACTATACCACCTGCCGGCGACAGCGAAGTGGCGCCTTTCCTCGTCCGACGGGGACAATCAGATGCGGCAGGGAGAGACCTCCCTTGCTGTGCCTCTGCTGCACGAGCTTCAACCTCGCGCACGTTACTGCTTCGAAGCGGAAGGGTTTGAAGCGGTCGAGTTTGACACCCCGTCCTGCGCGGGGCTCGTCGACGCCGCCGAGTTTGGTCTTGTCCTTGATGTTCTTCCCGAGGATTTCGACGGTGCCCGCCGGAATGCGGCTGCTTTGAGAGAGGCCGTTGCTGCGGTTCCGGTGGGCGGTACGTTGAGGGTGCCGGCTGGGGTCTGGACGGCATTTCCGGTCAAACTCAAGAGCCACATGACTTTCCACCTTTCCCAAGGGGCGGTCTTGCGAGCGCCGTCGGTGCGGCGCGGATGGCCCATCCTGCCCGCCCGTGACGCGTCCGGCCGGATGTTGGGGAGCTGGGAAGGCCTTCCGGCCGACTGTTTCGCAGCTCCGCTCCATGCCGTTGGCGTGAAAGAGCTGACAATCGAGGGGCAGGGCACGCTCGACGGTTCCGGCGATAGGGGCGACTGGTGGACCTGGCCGAAAGAAACGCGTGACGGTGCACGCCGCCCGCGCGGCCTTCATCTCGTTTCCTGCTCAAATGTGCAGCTCCTTGGCTTTGCCATCCGCAATGCGCCCTCCTGGACGATCCACCCGCAGGGTTGCAGGCGATTGACGGCGGCAGGACTATTCATTTCCGCTCCGTTCGACAGCCCAAATACCGATGGCTTCAATCCTGAAAGTTGTCGCGACGTGACAATCACCGGCGTCCGCTTTTCCGTCGGGGATGATTGCATCGCCGTGAAGGCCGGCAAACGCGGCCCAAATGGTGAGGATGACCATCTGAGCGAAACGCGTGGCGTGCGGGTGAGCCACTGCTTGATGGAGCGTGGCCACGGGGGGCTCGTCATTGGTTCGGAAATGTCTGGCGGCGTGCACGACGTTTCGATCGAGAATTGCGCCATGGTCGGTACAGATCGCGGCCTGCGCCTTAAGACGCGGCGCGGCCGTGGTGGAGCGATCACCGATATCGCTATGCGCAGCGTTCTTATGGACGGCGTCGAGACCGCGCTTTCTGCCAACGCACACTACCATTGCGATGCCGACGGCCACGACGCCTGGGTGCAATCCCGCCAGCCGGCTCCAGTCGATGTGGGCACGCCTGTCATCGACGGCGTCACGATTGAGGATGTCGAGATCCGGAAGTTGGCCCATGTCGCCGGTACCTTCCTTGGCCTGCCGGAGGCCCCAATCCGCAACATCAAAATTCGTCGGCTCAAGATCGTCTCCTTCAACTACGAGGCCACAGCCGCTCCTCCTGTCATGGCTGACGGGATCCGACCGATGCGGCATGAAACGATCGT
The DNA here is from genome assembly GCF_014852205.1 of Ensifer sp. ENS06. Classification (NCBI taxonomy): domain Bacteria; kingdom Pseudomonadati; phylum Pseudomonadota; class Alphaproteobacteria; order Hyphomicrobiales; family Rhizobiaceae; genus Ensifer; species Ensifer sp. ENS06. The sequence continues at coordinate 8,374 of NZ_JACVBC010000010.1, forward strand.
CTCGGAACAAGCGGACGTCGATTGCGACGAGCCGGCGCTCCTGAGCACCGCCGCGATATCAACGCACTTCGAGTGAGAGATCCCATGAACCCGACCGACTATTTCGACCAGTTCGCGCATCGCTACAGTCCCTACAAGGGCGGGAGCTGGTGTTACGAAGACGGCTGCCTCTACCGAGGCCTTCAGCTGCTGTTTCAGGCGACGGGCGAGAAACGTTGGATGAACCATCTTCACCGGCTGGCCGATCGGCAAATCGGGCCCGATGGCTCACTCCTCGGCTACGATCCCACAGAATACAATATCGACCACATTCTCGCCGGACGATCGCTCTTTGCCTTGGCCAGGGATACCGGCGACGCCCGCTATCTCGCGGCGGCAGAACATCTGGCTGGTCAACTCGAAAGCCATCCGCGCATCCCCCAGGGCAACTACTGGCACAAGAAGCGCTACCCACACCAGGTCTGGCTCGATGGGCTCTATATGGGCCTGCCGTTTCAAATCGAATATGCGCTGGCCACGGATAGGCCGGCGCTTGTTACTGACGCCCTTCGGCAATTTTCGACGGCGCTTTCGCTAACGGCGACCCCGGCCGGCCTCTATGTTCATGGTTACGACGACAGCCGAAAACAGCTGTGGTCCGATCCGGAGACAGGCAAATCGCCTGCCGTGTGGGCACGCGCTGTTGGCTGGCTGGCGATGGCGCTCGTGGATGCGCTGGCGCTTCTACCTGATGACGAAATCTCCGGTCCTCATCGGCTGAGGGCACGCCAGCTTTTGGGGGAACTCATGGCGCGGCAGACATCGTCTGGCCTCTGGATGCAGGTGCTTGACGCACCGAACCTCGAAGGCAACTACGAGGAAAGCTCGGCCTCCGCCATGTTTGCCTATGCGCTGATCCGCGCCGCACGCCTTGGGCTCGTCGAACCTGATCGAGCGTCAGAGACAATCGCGGCCGGCCGCCGCGCACTCGACGCTCTGCTCTCTATGCGGCTCATTGCCGACGCCCAGGGCATAACCAGGCTGACGACGATCGTCTGCGTTGCAGGTCTCGGAGGCTTCGAAGGCACGTACAGGGACGGTACGCCCGGCTACTACCTCGCAGAACGGCTGGTGAGCGACGATCCCAAGGGCGTCGGTCCGCTGATGATGGCCTTCGCCGAAAGTGTCAGCAAACGTGTCGATCAGTCGCTCTCACCCGGGACGAGCGTCATGGGCCAGAGGAACCGCGCAGATCTCACCGGGTAAATGTCGGCAAAAGCCGGCATCGTACCAAGCAGGGATTCGGCAAGTGCTATGCCAAGATCGCGTAGGGACAGGCTGAAAGCCGTCAATCGGGGCGACAGGAATTGCGAATGCGGACTTTGACGACCGATGATCGCCATGTCCCGTCCGGGCTTTATGCTGGCTTCCACCAGTCCGCGATAAAGGCCGACAGTGATTGCTTCGTTGATGAGCACAATCGCCGTCGGACGGGTCTCAAGCGCACTCAGTTCCCGGGCGATTTGATACCCTCCCGCTTCGTTCGGGGTTGAGCGGAACACATGACGCTCGTCGAGGTTAAGCCCATGTCGGGCCAGGGTCGCACGGCACTGATCTTCAAACACATAGCCCAGGTTCATGTCGTCATGCGGCCGCGTAATCGCTATGTGCTTGTGGCCGTGCGCAACCAGCCGATCGATCGATGCCTCAGCCATGCCCTCGAAATCCAGATCAAGCCAGGGTTGACCGACATCTGTCAGGCTACGTCCGAGCGTGATGAACGGGATCTTGCGTTTGGACAACAGCTCGAAGCGGGCATCGTGTCGCCTTGTTGCCGAAAGGATGATGCCGTCGGCAAAACCGCGCGCGACAACGCGCTTCAAGTAGTCGTTCGGATCCTCCTCAGAGGAGCAGAGCAGGGCGACGAGGTCGAGCTTGTGACGAGCAAAGACGGTCTGGACACCGTCGAAGACGCTCATGAAGAATGTGTCCCCCTGGCCGGTGATTTCGGAGCCGGTCTGCATCATGAAGCCGATGACGCCGGTCGCGCCCTTGCGGAGCGCACGGCCCGATTGGTTGGCGACATAACCAAGGGACTCGGCTGCTTCGAGCACCCTTTTTCTGGTCTCTTCGTTGACGTCGGGCTTACCGTTCAGCGCCCGGGATACTGTCCCGATCGAGATATCGAGGTGTTCTGCAAGCTCGCGAATCCCCTTCATTTTTCCGCGTTCCTCCCCAGACCCGCGACTGGTCATTTTCACACCTCTTGACATAAAAACCCTTTGCCGCATAGTATCGTAAACGTTTACGGAAGCCAATTGAGGAGTTGCTGCTTCCGTTTCTTGGAGGAAATCACGTGCGATACAGGGCCGTTTTGTGCGGGTGCGGAGCTATGGCCAAAGGCTGGCTGAGGGCGCTGACGGAGAGCGAACTTCTTCGCGTGAAAGTCGAGATTGTTGGCCTCGTCGATCTCGACCAGGCGACTGCTGAGGCGCTCGCTACCGAATTTAACCTTGGCGGCATCGTTATCGGAACGGACCTGCCGACCGTGCTTCGCGAGAGCCGCGCAGATCTTTTGTTCGACATCGTCGTTCCGGCCGCACGTCGTGCGGTGGTGGCCGCCGGACTTGCGCATGGTTGCCACGTTTTGAGTGAGAAGCCCATGGCCGCCTCGCTCGGCGAGGCACGCGAATTGCGTCGACTTGCTGCAGCGGCCTCGCGGATCCATGCGATCGTTCAAAACCGTCGCTTCATCAGCGGTGTTCGGCGCATACGCCGCCTCATCGAGTCGCTCGTTCTCGGTGAGCTGACGGCGTTGCATTGCGACTTCTTCCTCGGCCCGCATTTCGGAGGATTTCGCGAGCAGATGGACAATGTCTTGCTGCTCGACATGGCCATCCACACCTTCGATGCAGCGCGCTTCATGTCGGGCAAGGACCCGCTCGCGGTCTATTGCCACGAATACAATCCCAAGGGCTCCTGGTATCGCCATGGCGCGGCCGCCAATGCGATCTTCGAGTTCTCCGACAATGTCGCCTTCACCTATCGCGGTTCCTGGTGCGCTGAGGGTGCCAACACCAGTTGGGAGAGCGCGTGGCGCATCACCGGTTCGAAGGGCACCTTGCTTTGGGATGGCGGCGATCGCTTTGACGCCAAAGTCGTTACGGGTCAGGAGGGCTTCATGCGCACCGTTGAACCGGTTGCGATGCCCGATACCGAAGATCTCGCCGATACGAACGGGCATGCCAGCGTGATCGAGAATTTCATCCGCGCGATTGACGCGGGAACTGTGCCGGAAACCGACGGCAGCGACAACATCAAGAGCCTTGCCATGGTCTTCGGCGCGATCGACAGCGCGCGGGATGGCAAACGCGTCACCATTGCAGCCTAGGGAGCCTATTTTGATCAACCCAAGCAAATCCATCCGTATTGGCACGATGATCTCTGCCACGAAGGGCGGTGCCGACAGGCGTATCGCCCAGATCGCGGGCATGGGCTTCGAGAGTTTCGAGCCCTTCTTCTGGCAAACGACGAATGGCCAGGACCTCGCCGACCTCGGCAAGCGTTGCGTGGCGGCGGTCGGCGATCGTGACATCACCATCTCCACAATCGGCATGTTCGGCAATCCGTTGGAGACGACCGCGATCGACGAAGAGACCTTGCAGGGCTGGCGAGACTGCATCGACAATGCCCACCACTTCGGCGCGACCTGCGTTGCCGGGTTCACCGGCCGCCTTCGCGGCAAGCCTTTGACCGACAGCCTGCCGCGTTACAGGAAAATCTGGTCCGAGCTGTCGAAACGTGCCGCCGACAAGGGCGTAAGGATTGCATTCGAGAACTGTGCCATGGACGGCAACTGGCATACCGGCGATTGGAACATCGCGCATAATCCGGATGCCTGGGAACTGATCTTCAACGAGACGCCAGACGACCACATTGGGCTCGAATGGGAGCCATGCCATCAAATGGTCTATCTGATCGATCCGCTGCCGCAGATCCGCAAATGGGCAAGCAAGATCTTCCACGTGCACGGCAAGGACGCGACCATCCGCTGGGACGTCATCCGTGAACACGGGATCTTCGGCAAAGAGAAATTCGTCTTCATGCGTACGCCCGGCTTTGGCGACACGAACTGGACCGACGTGATCTCCGAACTTCGGTTGGCTGGTTGGTCCGGCTCGATCGATATCGAAGGCTGGCATGACCCGGTCTATCGCGACGATCTGGAGATGACCGGCCAGGTTCACGGCCTGAATTACCTCAAAACGTGCCGGGGCGGCGACTTCGTCATCGATCCGGTCTGAGACGTGCATGTTGGCCGGCATGGAGGATGCCGGCTCGGGGATAATCAAAGGAGGAGAAAATGGCTATCCGCGGATCCGCAATCCTGGGCGCGCTCGCCCTTGCAGGTGTCTCTCTATTCGGCCTCACCGCCAAGGCGGAGGATGTCACGATCAGCGTCTGGTCGCTCGATCGCGATATTCAACCCGCACCGAACTTGATTTCGGACTTCAACAAGCTGAACACTGGCATCAAGGTCGAGTACCGCCAGATACAGTTTGACGACGTCGTCAGCGAGGCGATGCGCGCCTATTCGACCGGGCAGGCACCCGACATCATCGCTATCGACAATCCTGAGCATGCGCTTTTTTCGTCGCGCGGCGCGTTCCTCGATCTCACCGATATGATCGCCAAGTCGACGGTGGTCAAGACGTCAACCTATTTCCCTGGCCCGCTCGCCTCCACCATGTGGGATGGCAAGAATTACGGTCTTCCCAAGGCCACGAACACGATTGCGCTCTACTACAACAAGGACATGTTCAAGACGAAGGGCCTCGATCCTTCCAAGCCGCCGCAAACCTGGGACGAACTCGTCGATGCGGCTCGCAAGCTGACGGACCCTGCGGCCAACGTTTATGGGATCGCGTTTTCAGCTAAGGCGAACGAGGAGGGGACCTTCCAGTTTCTCCCCTGGGCCCAAATGGCCGGTGGTGGCTACGAGCACATCAATTCGGATGGCGCCGTCAAGGCGCTCGACATCTGGAAGACCATCATTACGGAGAAGCTGGCGTCGCCGGACACGCTCACCCGCGGACAGTGGGATTCGACCGGTACCTTCAACTCCGGCAACGCCGCCATGGTCATCTCCGGCCCGTGGGAGCTCGACCGGATGGTCAAGGAGGCGAAGTTCGACTGGGGTGTCGCTCTGTTGCCCGTGCCTGAGCTCGGTGCGGAGCGTTCATCGGCCATGGGCGATTTCAACTGGGCGATATTCTCCAACACGCAACACCCTGCCGAAGCGTTCAAGGTGCTCGAGTACTTCGTCTCGCAGGACGATCGCATGTTCAAGGACTTCGGCCAGCTTCCCGCCCGTTCCGACATCGCTATTCCGGAGACTGGCGTGCCGCTCAAGGACGCGGCCCTTAAGGTCTTCAATGAGCAGTTGAAATACGCAAAGCCGCGCGGCCCGCACCCGGAATGGCCGAAGATCTCAAAGGCAATCCAGGATGCAATCCAGGCAGCGTTGACGGGACAGATGAGCTCGAAGGAAGCACTCGACCAGGCTGCTGAAAAGATAAAGGCAGTCCTGGGCTAAAGTCTTGGCCAAGGCGGCCTAGAGGCATCCCGCCTGAACCGGAGAGCCGGGCCGCCTTCCGCAAGCGCTCGATCGCATTGAGGCGCTGGGACGGAAACCCGCAAAAACCATGCCGGCTATGCCGGCGTGGTTCTGGTTGTCTAGTTTGCAGGCCAAGCTGCGTCAGCCCAAATGCGCTGAGGCCTTGGCGGCGGAGGAGCTCATGAAACGCCTTCTATCCAGCATCATCGACGGCCGCGGCTTCGATATCGGCCTCGTGAGCCTGCCGCTCGCCTTCCTGCTAACCCTGTCCGGCCTGCCACTGCTCTACAACATCGCCATGAGCTTTCAGGAGGTGGACATGTTCAGCCTCGGCAGCTTCTGGCGCCCGTTCGTCGGTCTCAAGAACTACCGCGATCTCTTCGCCCAGCCGGAAACCTGGCCGATCCTGGCCAATACCGCGACTTTCGTCGTCGCCTCGATCGCCGGTCAGTTCCTCGTCGGCTTTGGACTGGCGCTGTTCTTTTGGACAAATTTTCCAGGCGCCTCGTGGGTGCGGGGTCTGTTTCTGGTTTCCTGGGTGATGCCTGGCCTCGTGGTTGGCGCGATCTGGAATTGGATCCTGTCGGGTGATTTTGGCGTGCTCAACTTCATACTGCGGGAAACGGGCCTCATCGACAGTAATATCTTCTGGCGCTCGGATCCCGGTTACTCGCTCTGGGCCGTCATAATCGCGAATATCTGGCTCGGTACCTCCTTCAACATGATCCTGATGTCCGTCGGTCTGTCGGCCATTCCGCGGGACCTTTATGAGGCGTCCGAATTGGATGGTGCCAATGTCTGGCAACGCTTCTGGACGATCACGCTGCCGATGATGCGCTCGTCCATAGGGGCCATCATCGCGCTCGGGCTCATTTTCACGCTGCAGCAGTTCGATCTTTTCGCCTCGATCACCTCCGGAGGGCCGAACAATGCCTCCAACGTCACGCAATACTGGGCCTGGGATCTGTCTTTCCGGCAGTACGATTTCGCCAAGGGCGCGACGATCTCGGTGATCATGATCGTCTTTGTGATGATCGCTTCTGTCGTCTACGTGCGTTCGACACGGCATGAGGTGCGCGGATGAGCAACGTATCCCGGGATCGCCTGCTTCTCGCAATCGCGATCATTCTCGCCGGCCTTTATCTGTTCCCACTCTACTGGATGTACATCACCACGATCAAATCGGGGTCGGAGATGTTTGCCACTCCGCCGACCTTCTGGCCGAGCGATCCCCAGTGGCAAATCTTCGGCAACGTGTGGCAGAGCCGGAACATGGGCCGGTACATCTGGAACTCCTTGGTCATCGCCTGCGGAGCGGTCAGCGTCATCACCGTGCTTGGTGTTGGCTGCGCCTACGTGCTGGCGCGCTATCGCAACATCTGGATCGATATCGGGCTCTTCCTCATCCTCATGTTGCAGGTCCTTCCGGCGTCGCTGATGGTTACGCCGATTTTCGTGGGCTTTTCGCAAGTTGGGTTGCTCAACTATCCGCGGCTTGCCGTCATCCTGGCGATTGCGGCCAAGAGCATGCCGTTCTTCGTCGTCCTGGTGCGCGCGACCTTCATGAGCGTGCCACAGGAACTGGAGGAAGCAGCCCTTGTCGACGGCAACTCCAGGGTCGGCGCATTCTTCAATATCGTCCTGCCGCTCGCACGCAACGGCATCCTCGTCAGTGCGATCCTGATTTTCATGCAGGCCTTTGGCGAGTTCGTCTATTCGAAATCGATGATCCAGGCCGTCGAGCTGCAACCGGCAAGCGTGGGGTTGAACTCCTTCATGGGGCCAAACACCAATGAATGGAACAATATCATGGCCTACGCGGCGATCTACGTGACGCCGATCCTCGCCATTTTCGTCCTCCTGCAACGCCGCATCGTCTCTGGTCTTACCTCGGGAGCGCTCAAATGAATGCCCAGATCGAACTAAGGAACGTCAACAAGTATTATGGTGCCTACCATGCGCTGAAGGACATCGAGCTTTCGATCCGCAAAGGCAGCTTTACAGCTCTCGTCGGTCCGTCAGGTTGCGGGAAGTCGACGTTGTTGCGGTCTCTGGCGGGCCTGGAGAGCATATCGTCCGGTACGCTCAAGATCGCTGGCGAGGTGATGAATGCAGTGCCGCCGCGCAAGCGCGATGTGGCGATGGTGTTCCAGTCCTACGCGCTCTATCCGCACATGACGGTTGAGGAAAACCTGACTTATAGCCTACGCATCAGGGGCGTTGCCAAGGCCGAACGCAAGAAGGCGGCACATGAAGTTGCCGCCGTCACCGGGCTCACGCATCTCCTGGCGCGCTACCCGCGCGAGCTTTCCGGGGGTCAGCGGCAACGCGTAGCGATGAGCCGGGCGATTATCCGGCACCCAAAGGCGTTCCTGTTCGACGAGCCGCTCTCCAATCTTGATGCCGCACTTCGCGTTCATATGCGCAAAGAAATCCGCGCGCTGCACGATCGGCTGGGCGCCACGTCGGTCTATGTCACGCACGATCAGGTGGAAGCGATGACAATGGCGGACCATGTCGTCATCATGCGTGACGGCGTCATCGAACAACAGGGCAGTCCGCTTGAGCTTTATGACCGGCCGGCTAACAAGTTCGTGGCCGGCTTCATTGGATCTCCTGCCATGAATTTCCTGCCCGCGGTCGGCGGTCCGGACGGACGCTCGATCATCCTCGATGTCGGTACCAAACAAACGATCGCCCTTAACCGGACGGTGCAGCCAGGACAGGCCTTGAGCGTCGGCTTGCGTCCGGAGCATATCGAACTTGCGGCAGCCGATGAGGGCATTCTCTCAGCACCAGTGGCAATGATCGAATCGACCGGTGCGACGTGCTTTCTGACAATGGCAACCACGCCCGAGCTGTCGGTGGTCTTCAATGGCCGATCGGTCGCAAGAGCAGGCGACCGGGTCGGACTGAGCTTTGCTCCCGGCAGCATGCATCTTTTCGATGCCGATACCCAGCGCCGCCTTGCCGATTGAAGCCCAAACTATCCAGGCGCGCACCGCCAAAAAAGGAGCCTGCCGACGCCTCGGCCGTGCGTTCCCGGCCAACTCGTCGGTTCTCAGCGGTGGCTCGACCCGCTTCGAGGATCATGCTTTCCCGATCTGAGCGACACGGAGATTATTCGTGCTGCCTTCAGTCGCGAACGGGAATCCGCTGACGATGACAGTTTGAAAGTCCGTCCGACGCCGGTGAGGAACAACGATTTGAGCGTTTCGGGCGAATTTGAAGCCGGCCCGACCGTCGCAACGATCTTGGCCTTGCGGTTGCTGCGTGGGAGCATGATTTCTATCCGATCAGGATTGCGCGTATGTCATTGACGTTTGTGAGTGTTGGCCCGGTGACGACAAGGTCGCCAATCGCCTTGAATGCGGTGTAGCTGTCATGTTGTGAAAGCGCGGTGCGCGGAGCAATGCCGACTTGCTGCAGACGGGTAAGGGTGTCAGGAGTGACGAAAGCACCCGCAGCGTCCTCGACACCGTCGATACCGTCTGTGTCTCCGGCAATTGCCCAGATCGAATTTGCACCACTCAAGCCAATCGCAAGGCTCAGCAGGAATTCGGTGTTGCGGCCGCCACGTCCGGTCGAGCCTTTCGGCAAGGACACGGACGTTTCTCCGCCCGACAGGAGCACGGCTGGTCCCGCAACCGGTAAGCCCTTGTCGCGCGCGGAGAGCGCGATGCCGGCAAAGACTGTACCGACTTCTCTCGCTTCTCCCTCAAGCGCATCGCCAAGGATCAAGGGGCGGATCCCGTGAGATTGCGCAACTTGTGCCGCCGCATGCAGGGCTGTGGACGGTGAGGCTATCAGCCGCGTTTCTGCGTTAATCGGGGCGCTCGCCGCCGCGGAGCCGCCACCGTCGAGAACGGCGATCGCTTCCGGTGGAAGAGCGAGTTTGTAGCGCGCGACGATTTCGCGAGCCTCGACAACGCCCGTCTCGTTGGAGACAGTGGGTCCCGAGGCAATTTCGGAAGAGTTGTCGCCCGGCACGTCGGAGATCACGAGCGTGACGACCCTTGCAGGATATGCTGCCTGCGCGAGCCGTCCGCCTTTTATGTTTGAAAGCTGCTTTCGAACGGCGTTCATCTCCGAGATCGTCGCACCGCTGGCAAGCAGCATCCGGTTGACCTCCTTCTTGTCGGCCAACGTCATGTTGCCGGCTGGAGCAACCAGCAAAGCGGAACCGCCGCCTGAAATCAGGGCAATGACCAGATCGTCCGGCCCAAGGTCGCGGACCTTCTCAAGGATACGTGTCGCCGCCTCAACGCTCATCGCGTCGGGGACCGGATGGGCCGCTTCGACGATTTCGATGCGCCCGGCAGGAACTGCATGGCCATACCTCGTCACGACTAGTCCGGAAAGTTCAACGTCGCTCCATGCGGCGTCGAGTGCCGCCGCCATCGCAGCCGAAGCCTTTCCGGCTCCGATCACGATGCAGCGGCCCTTGGGCGGATCGGGCAGGTGGTTTGACACCACTCTAACCGGATCCGCGCTGGTGACCGCTGCGTCGAACATTTGACGCAGCGCATCGCGGGCGGATGTATCGCTAAAGGTCATTCGGCAGCAACGAGGATGTTTGAGCCGGCGATCGCCTCGCAAACGGCATCGGTCACCTGCTGTGTGGTGGCGGTGCCGCCGACATCAGGGGTGAGGATGCCTGCCTCGGTGACGCGTTCGACAGCCGTCATCAGTCTTGTCGCAGCGTCTTTTTCTCCAAGATGTTCGAGCATCTGGGCGGCCGTCCAGAAGGTGGCGATGGGGTTGGCGATGCCCTTGCCGGTGATGTCGAAAGCTGAGCCGTGAATCGGCTCGAACATTGATGGGAAGCGACGCTCCGGGTCGATATTGGCAGTCGGTGCGACGCCGAGGGAACCAGCAAGGGCGCCGGCGAGATCCGACAGGATGTCGGCATGCAGGTTGGTCGCTACAATGGTGTCAAGACTTTCCGGCCTCAGCGTCATGCGCACCGTCATCGCGTCGACTAGCATCTTGTCCCAGGTCACATCCGGGAATTCCTTCGAAACTTCGGCAGCGATCTCGTCCCACATGACCATGCCATGCCGCTGCGCGTTCGACTTGGTGACGACGGTCAAGAGCTTGCGCGGCCGCGACTGGGCGAGTTTGAAGGCGTAGCGCATAATGCGGGTAACGCCGACGCGTGTGAAGATGGCAACCTCGGTGCCAACTTCCTCCGGCAGCCCCTTGTGGGCGCGACCGCCGTGGCCCGAGTATTCGCCTTCGGAATTTTCTCGAACGATGACCCAGTCCAGGTCGCCTGGCCCGCAGTTGCGCAGCGGCGGAGTAATTCCTGGGAGTATCTTGGTCGGTCGGACGTTGGCGTACTGGTCAAAGCCCTGGCAGATTGGAAGACGCAGGCCCCAGAGCGTGATGTGATCGGGGACATCCGGCGCACCAACCGCACCAAAGTAGATTGCGTCGAACTTCTTGAGTGTCTCCAAACCATCGGCCGGCATCATGACGCCATGTTTTTTGTAGTAATCCGAGCCCCAGTCAAAGGTTTCGGAGTGGATCTTGAAGTCGCCGCTACGCTTCTCCAGCGCCTCAAGGACCTGAAGACCCGCTGCGATCACTTCCGGGCCAATTCCGTCGGCCGGTATCGCTGCAATTTTGTATTCGCGCATTGTTGTTCTCCAATCTGGATTTCAATGTTGAATGGAAGCCGTCCGAGTGGCCTCGCGGGAGGCCCCGCGAGCAAGGATCAGAGTGACCACTGCCGAAATCACGAGCAGTGCCGCGACGAAGTAGAGACCACCGGCAAAACTCCCTGTCGTGTCCTTGATCCAGCCGATCATCGAGGGGCCGACGAAGCCGCCGAGGTTGCCCAATGAATTGATGGTGGCGATACCAGCGGCTGCGGCCGGGCCTGAGAGGAACATCGTCGGCATGCTCCACAGCGGCGGCTTGGAGGCGCTGATCCCGATGTTCACAAGCGTCAGGGCGATCATCACGGCAAACACAGTCGTCGCACCGGTTGCAAAGACAAGGCCCGCGGCAGCCAGCAGACAGGCACCGACAACGTGCCAAGTGCGTTCGCCGGTCCTGTCGGAATGGCGTGCCCAGACAATCATGCCGATCACAGCAAAAACAGCTGGAATGGAATTGATCAAACCAACGTGGAAAGACGAAAGGCCAAAGCTCTTGATGATCTGTGGTGCCCAGATTCCGAGCGTGTAGAGACCTGCTGACGTGCCAAAGTAGATGAGCGAAAGTGCAAGGACCCTTACATCAGCGAGCCCTGCCCAGATGCCGTGGCTTGCCTTCACCTTGCCGGCCTGTTCCTGCTCCATGGTCTTCACAAGCCAAGCACGCTCGTCGTCGGTAAGCCACTTTGCCTTTTCCGGTCGGTCCGTCAGGAAAAACAATACGACCACACCGAAGATTACCGCCGGAACAGCTTCGATGATGAACATCCACTGCCAGCCGGCCAGGCCCCAGATGCCGTGCATCTCGAGAAGGGCGCCAGAAATCGGCGACCCGATGGCTGTTGCAAGCGGAGCAGCTGCCATAAACATCGCGGTGACCGCCGCTCGGCGACGCGCAGGAAACCAATAGCTCAGATAAAGAATGATGCCTGGGAAGAACCCAGCTTCGGCCACGCCCAGCAAGAAGCGCAGGGTGTAGAAGCTCGTCGTGCCTTGGACCAGCGCCATCGCACCCGATACCAGGCCCCAAGTAATCATCACCCGGGCAATCCAGATGCGGGCGCCGACTTTGTGGAGAATGAGGTTCGACGGCACCTCGAAAAGAAAGTAGCCGAGAAAAAAGATGCCCGCGCCCACGCCGAAGACGGTCGATGAAAATCCAAGGTCCTGGTTCATCGTCAAAGACGCGAAGCCGATGTTCACGCGATCGATGAACGCGATCAGGTAGAGAACCATGATGAATGGCACGATGCGCCATGTGATTTTGCGCAATACGCGCGTCTCCCGGTCGCTCGTCAAAACAAGCTCCTCCCTATGTTCGAACCCGGCGCGTCCTCTCGCGCTTGTCGAGAAGGTTAGTTTCTCCTTTCCTGCGCATGAAGGTTCATGCAATTATATAATTTGTTGATATAATGGAGGGCGTGGGGGTGGAACTCGAACAGCTCAGGTGTTTTGTCGCGGTCGCCGAAGAACTGCACTTTGGAAGAGCTGCCCAGAAGACGGGCATGCTGCCTGCTTCGCTCGGCCGGCACATCCGGTTACTGGAAGAATCTTTGCGAACGCAGTTGTTGAGTAGAACAACCCGAAGCGTGAGCCTGACCGATGACGGCGTGTCGCTTTTGCAAGAAGTGCGGCCGCTCCTGGGGCGGCTTGACGAAGTCGCCGAAAAATTTCGTGCAGCCCGACACAGGCCGTCCGCCATACTGCGCATCGGCGCGATCGATAGTGCTGCCGCCGGTCTCTTACCGTTGCTCTTGCAGGATTTTCGGGAGGCGGCGCCTGATGTCATCACCCAGATCATTGAAGACAAGTCTGTCCGGCTTATTCCGAAACTGCTGGCCGGGCGCCTCGACCTTGTTTTGATCCGTCCTCGCGATGGGATCAGCCGCACTCTGAATGTGCAGTTGCTGTTTCATGAAACGGCAGTTGTTGCGGTACCAATGGGGAGTGCTCTTGCTGGACGGTCCGAAATTACCGTCCAGGATCTGGCGGAAGAGCCATTGATCGTGCCAGAACGCCGCTCGCGACCGCACAGTCATGACCTCACAATGGGATTGTTCGCGGACTTTGACATGCGTCCCCGCGTCGCACAAATAGCCGATGAAAAGCAGACGATAATCAATCTGGTTGCCGCCGGAATCGGGTCCGCCATCGTTCCACGCTGGACCTCGAAACTTGCTGTGTCAGGTGTCAGCTACATCCCGCTCGCTCATCCATCGGGATCGCCGATGCATCGACTACCCCTCTCAGCCGCCTGGATGAAAGCGGTGCGAGATCCGTTGCGCGACACGATGCTCGCGTTGTTGCAGCACAATGTCGCGCGATACGCGGAATTTGCGTGAACGCCACGAGACGTAAAAGGCTGTCACGATCGCGATCCTCGGCCTGCGCGGGGGCCTTAGCCGGTCCACCGCATGGGTAGCTCTCAGCAGCAGTTTGTTCACGACGACGTGCGGCGCGCCCTGAGCTCACATGTTGCGCTCTGAATGCGCAATGAGTGCATCGGTGTTCGCTAAAAGTCGCCTTACGGCGTTACGGGCCGCGTTCGGGCGTTGAAGCCGAATGCTTTTCTCGATGTTCTCATGGAGCCTAAGGGCATGGACGAGGGTGCTGTCGTTCCGGGTTACCAGCAGGAAAAGGTGGTTGAGTGCGGATTCAATCAACGTCCCGAGCGGAATGAGGAGGTCATTTCCGGAAGCGCGCAGGATCGCGAGGTGGAACCGCGTGTCAGCTTGGGTGCGAGCCTGCAGCGTTGTCGCTTGCCCCATGTCTCTCAGTGCCTCGGTGATTTCGGCCATCTGTTCTTCGCTGCGGCGGATCGCTGCAAGGGCGGTGGCTTCCGGTTCGATGATGTGACGAAATTCCTGTACGGTCTTGAGGAACTGGATCCGATCCGGCGAGTGTGCGTACCAACTCAGGACGTCGCGGTCGAGCAGGTTCCAACGCTCCTTCGGCTCCACCCAACTGCCGATTTTTGGACGCGATGCGAGTAGCCCCTTGGCCATCAATATCTTGATCGCCTCCCTGACGGCGGTTCGGCTTACATTGAAGATTTCCGTCCACTGGGCCTCGTTCGGCAGGATCGTTCCCGGAGGATAGTCGCCACGCACGATCCTGAGCCCGATATCTTCGGCGAGCGACATATGAACGCTCGGCCCTGACATGCGCGGCGCGTCGAGCCGTCGGGTCGCACGCGCCGCCTCCGCGGTACCCGAGCCTGCGGAGCGTTTTTCTGGTCGCTGTTCAGCCATTCATCTTTTCTCGTATCTCGAACCCTCTAGCCACGCATTGCGTCACCTGCCGCCAACATAGGTCCGCCAGCTGTGTTGCGGCTGAAAACCGAGCATCGCGCGCGCCTTCCGGTTCGACAGAAGTGTCTCGTATTCGCCAAGCTGTCCTTTGACCGGTACGCCCCGATAGAACCGGTCGATCAGCTCTTGCGTCGGAAGGTCTGAAGACGTCTCGTCGTTCGCTGCATTGAAGATCTGGAACCCGAGACCATCCGTGTCGATGGCCCTGAGGGTGATCTGGCCGAGGTCCCGCGCGTCGATGTAGCTCCAGGCGATGCGCTTTCGAAATCCAGGGTCGGCAAACCAGCCTGGGAAAAGGTGGTATTCGTTGGGCTCGATCACATTTCCAATGCGCAATGCATAGATGTCGGCTCCGCTTCTGAGCGCAAAGGCGCGCGCGGTCCTTTCGTTCACCACCTTGGAGAGCGCGTAGCTGTCCATCGGATCGACGTCATAGTCCTCATCGAGCGGAAAATAGTGCGGGTTTCGTGGCTCATTGGCGAAGACGAGACCGTAGGTCGTTTCGCTGGATGCGATGACGATCTTGCGGATGCCAAGTTTCGCCGCCGCCTCAATGACATTGTAGGTGCCCATCACATTGATGCGAAAGAGTTCATTGTCAGGCGCGATCAGGATGCGCGGGATCGCCGCGAAATGAACAACGGCATCGATCGGTTGCGGCGCAAGCGACGGGTCGAATTCGTGCAGGCCGGTGTAGCTCGACAGTGCATTGAACACTTGGCCGCTGTCGGTAATGTCGGTGATCAGCGTGCGTACTTTCGGGTTATCGAGGGGCTTCGTGTCGAGGTTGAGCACCTGATGGCCCTGCTCGAGGAGGTATTGCACGACATGGCGACCAGCCTTGCCGCTACCTCCGGTGAAGATGATCCGCTTGGTCATTGCGCTCTCCGTGCTTTGCAAAATTGGGGAATGGTCTTGTCGATGATAGTTCGCCGAAGGGAACTTCCAAGCGGGGTCGTTGCAAGGAGTCGCGGCCGGCCGTCAAGCGTGCTGACCGCGCTCGCTGCTCATGGGGCGGAGGCGCCGGAGGCCGTCAAAGGGCGCTCCGGCCACCGTTCCTATTTCTGGATGCAGGTATCGGCCGTATCCTTGGTGCATTCATCGAGACCGGTAAATACCGGATCGTCTACCGGCTTGCCGGCGATCAGGTCGAGCATGACCGATGGCGCCTTGTAGCCCATTTCGAAGGGTCGTTGGCCGACAAGTGCGGTCACGAGACCCTCCTTGGCGATCGCCACTTCCTCTCCGATCGTATCGGCCGCGCCGATGACGAATTCATTCTTCGCAATCTTGTCTGCCATCGGCTTGAACAGATCGCGATAGGGTTGCGGCGCACCGAACAGTGGCCAACCACCCATGATGCCGAAGGCGTCGAGATCGGGATTGGCCGCAAGAATGTCCGTCATCGCCTGCACGCCTTTGGCGCCGTCGTCATTGGTAAAGACCGGGCAGCCAGCAACCTCGGTCCAGCCACCTTCACCCTTTAGCTCGGCCAGCCCGTCCTTGCCGGTCAGCACGTCACGCATCCCTTGAGCACGGCGCAGGATGTTATCAGCGCCAGGGTTCCCTTCGATCGTGCAGATCTTGCCGCCGTTCGGTTTTGCCTTCTTGATGTAGTCCGCGATCCGCGCGCCCATCGTATAGTTGTCGGTACCAAGATAGGTCTTTCGCAGGCCCGCATCTTCCTTGGCAAGGTCGGCGTCAAGCGTCATGACCGGGACTGTCGGGTTTGCCGACTTCAACGTCTGGGCGATCAGCTTGGCGTTGGAAGGCGAAATGGCGATCGCAGCCGTGCTGGGCTTGCCGAGCATGTCCTGGACGATCTGCGCTTCTCCTGCTTCGTCGGAAGTCGACGCCGGGCCGGTATAGAAGCATTCATATTCCGAGCTTGTGTTTTCCTTGTTCCACTTCTGGCAACCCTGATTGATCGCCTCGAAGAAGGGATTGTCGAGACCCTTGACGACGATGACGAGCTGCTTTTTCGTCTGGGCGCCGGCGGGGCCGGCGGCCAGCGCCAGCGCTGCGACTGCGAGCACCAATGCTTTCCTCATTTTATCCTCCCGTTGAAACAAGCGGACACCCTCTGTCCGCGGCACAAATCAACCCGGATACCAGACGATACGAGGGTCACTTGGTGGACGCTCGTATTGAAAGGCCTGGTCGATAAGCTTTTCGAGATCGTATTCCGGTTGCCAGTCCAGCAGGAATTTTGCCTTGCTGTTGTCCAACCAGTTTGAGTGGAAATGGCTTGGAACATCGACCGACGGCAGGCCGCGCGTGCGTTCGAGATAGCTTGCGACCTCGCCGTAATCGACCGGACGATCCATGGCGATGTTGAAACGTTGACGCTCTGCGTGCGGATTGTCGATCGTGCTGAGGATCGCTGACACAAGGTCGCTGACGTGGACGAAGTTGCGCTTGAGCGGTCTTCCGTCGGCATCGCGCAGTAATGGTACGGTTCCGGCCTTTGCGTGGCGCCTGGCTTCATGGGGCGGAAAATACGTCTTCCAGTCCGGTCCACCGAAAACGTCGTCGCCGAAGGAAAGCGAGTGCCTGAAGTCGTCCTTTTCCATGATCCACGGCGCACGCAGGCAGCAGACGTTCATCCCATATTGGACTGAGTACTGCTCGACCATCACCTCCTCGAGGACTTTGGAGAGCGCGTAGCTGCCGGGATAGGCGCGATGCGGTGTCACCTCGGTTATCGGTCCTTCATGGCGATAGAAGAAATGGCCGACCGCGGCGTCGCCGCCGATCAGAATGAACTGCCGGGCTGTTGGGCTCATTCTGAACGCTTCGAGCAGCCAAAAGAGACCTTTGACGGTCACATCCATGACGTCGGCGGGCGTTTCCTTGCAGGTCGCCAGATGCACGATATGGGTCGCGCCGGCAATCGCAGCGTCAGCGACCGCGCGATCGGCGATGGAGCCGCGGATAATCTCGAGGCGCTCGCTTGGATTGAGCACGCGGTTGTGGCAGAGCGCGCGAATGCGCGCTTTCGAAAAACGTGGTCGGTCAAGCAGCGTGGATATGAGGTGCTGCCCGACCTTGCCCGTTGCCCCGGTGACAAGGATAAGCATGCTTATCTCCCAGTAGTAGCTAATATATGATTGCGACTTTCGTCAATGTCTAATTGTCATACAAATAAGGTTTGTCAGACGAGAGATCATTGACGCGGTTGTGATGATTTGCGTAAATAAGCAATCTCTCACTCAAGGGGCGGGCATATTGTGACGCGCCTTGGTGAAGGCCGCGCGTCTTGGGAGTTTGGAAGGCTGGTCGTGCTGCTAGAACTCAGCAATATTTCCAAGCACTTCGGGGCCATACAGGCCGTCAATGACATTTCGCTGTCGTTAGAGGCGGGCCAGGTTGTCGGATTGATGGGCGACAACGGCGCCGGCAAGTCGACTCTCGTCAAAATGATTGCGGGAAACTTTCGACCGAGCGAAGGCACGATGCGCCTCAATGGCAGCGAAATCGTGCTGCATCGCCCGGTCGAGGCGCGGCACTTCGGAATTGAGATCGTGCACCAGGATCTTGCCCTTTGTGACAATCTCACCGCGGCGGCGAACGTTTTTCTCGGACGCGAACTGAGGCGGGGCATCGGCCCATTGGGCGTGCTCGACTACAAGGCAATGTACCGGAGGGCCGCGGAGATCTTTAAGGAACTCCGTTCCGAGACCAGAGCACGCGACCTCGTGAAACAGATGTCGGGCGGTCAACGCCAGGCGGTGGCGATTGCGCGTACGATGATTTCGGAGGCGAAAATCGTTCTGATGGACGAGCCGACCGCGGCCATTTCCGTGCGCCAGGTCGCTGAAGTGCTCCATCTCATCCGACAACTGCGCGATCGTGGCATTCTGGTTGTGCTTATCAGCCATCGCATGCCCGACGTATTCGATGTCGCCGATCGCGTCGTTGTCATGCGCCGAGGCCGAAAGGTGGCGGACAAGCCAATCATCGAGACCTCTCCGGAAGAGGTGACAGGGCTTATTACTGGCGCCATTGAGGGTGGATAGAGGAAAACGATCTGGGTCTTTTGCGCCGGAGGAACGCGAGGTTAACATGGCAACGACGCTGCACGAGACGATAGCCCATAGGCAGCGCACGCTCGCAGCAACAGTCCTGGGCAGCCAGACCTTCTGGGTACTGGTCGCCGTCATTCTCGCCTGCATCTTCCTGTCATTCGCCACCGACAGTTTCGCAACGGCAAAGAACCTCTACAACATCACCCGCAACGTCACTTTCATCGCAATCATCGCGCTCGGGATGACGCTTGTCATCATCACCGGTGGGATTGATTTATCGGTAGGGTCGGTGCTCTGCCTGTGCAGTATGGTACTTGCAGTCACGATGCATGCGGGATACGGCATAGGGACGGGCATTGCCGTCTCGGTCGCCACGGCATTAGTGATCGGCGCGTTCAATGGCATCTTGATTGCCTATCTCGGCTTTCCGCCCTTTGTCGTAACGCTCGGCATGCTCTCGGTTGCCCGGAGCCTGGCCATGGTCGCGTCCAACAATACTGTCGTCTTCGAATTTGGCCCCGATCATGCCAAGCTGCTGGCGCTGGGCGGTGGGGCGGTCTTCGGTATCGCCAATCCAGTGATCTACATGATCGTGCTGGCGCTCCTGACCGGCTTCGTGCTGCGGTGGACGCGGATCGGCCGCTACATTTACGCCATTGGTGGCAACGAAAAGGCGGCCGTTGCCACGGGCCTTCCCGTACGACCCATCAAGGTCTGCGTCTATATGATCTCGGCGCTGTCGGCTGGCATCGCCGGCATCATTCAGACCGGCTGGCTGGGTGCTGTGACGACCAATATTGGAGCGGGCATGGAGTTGCAGGTCATCGCTGCGGCAGTGATTGGGGGCGCTAATCTCGCTGGCGGCGCAGGTACTGCCTTCGGCGCACTTGTCGGTGCGGCACTCATCGAGGTGATCCGCAATAGCCTCGGACTTCTCGGCATCAATGCGTTCTGGCAGGGGACATTCATCGGCGGCGCGATAATCCTTGCAGTCCTTTTCGATCGCATCCGCAATTTCCGCCAAAGCGAGTAGCGCACACGCCCTGCAGCACGCGATTTTCTCACGCGTTGGTCGCGCACGCCAGTGCGCGCGGTAGTGCGAGTTTGTGTTCTATTCCCGGTGGAGAACGCGTTCATCACCCGCCTACCATTCTTCGAAGGCCGCTTGCGGTCGTGAAGGCTGCTCGGACCTATGCGTCTCACTGGAGAGGAGAGGCATGACGGATCCAGCATGCTGTGGCTCGGGGTGCTCGCTACCCATAGGCATACGAGCCAGCGCCTATGGCCATCAGGGCCAGGAGACGGGGATACTTATGACCGAGGGCAAAGAGGTCGAGATTTGGTCGAGGGCAAGCTCGACGGTGTTGCACTTGGTGAGGCAATTTACGGCCAAACCCGCAGCGCCACACTAGCCATTCGGCAGTTCTTTGAGCATTGTCAGTCGGTTTCCAGGCAACAGAGCGATGATTTTGTCCTGTTCAAGAGCGTAGAGCACCTCCAGGATTTCATCCTGCGAGAATCCTGCCGAGGTCAAAGGATCGCCGACTTCAAACACGTTGATGGACATGTCCGGCATAGCCTTCAATGCGCGTAGGCGCTCGATCAATGCGATTTCGGTTTCCGTGAATCTGCTCATACCAACTACATAACGCTCTTCGGGCAGATGTCTCATGGCCATTGCACGTCTGCCGTCATCGCTATGACCATGGTCCGCGGATCGAGCTGTTCCAGCGGATCGAGCTCTTCCAGTTGCACGACCTGCGCACGGCCTGGCGGCGGCCCTCGGCTACGCGGTGTTGTCACGAAGCGTTGACGGCGTTGTGAAAAAGCCCCACCTTCGCCGGAGCGATGATGGGGCTCCTACCTTGATCCGGAGGGATCCGAGATCATCAGCAAAGCAAAAACACGAATGTACGGAAAAGGTTCCCGCTTGCTGGGCCGCCTTGGCCGGTTCCGAGAGGGGAAGGCATCGAGGCTTGCCGCCTTTGTGGGCGGTTCGCATTTGATCCGACGTATTCGTCATTTTTCGCAGAGCCTTCGCTCCCCGAAATAGGGTTGGTAGCTGCAGTCCGATGGCCGGAAGGAGCGATAGCTGCGAGAGCAAGCGGTGATGTTGCAGCTCTGAGGCGGAGCGCTGTCGTCAACCAGAACGCCCGCTGCGGGGGTCGCCAACGCTTCCCGCATGAAATCCCGCCAAATCTGCGCTGGCATATCCCCGCCCGTTACGCCTTTCATCGGCGTGTCGTCGTCGTTGCCGACCCAGACCCCTGCGACAAGCGGCTCGGTGAACCCGACAAACCAAGCGTCACGATTGTTCTGGCTGGTGCCGGTCTTGCCAGCAGCAAACGCGCCGGGGTCGGCTGCGCGCCCGGTACCGCGTTCCACAACAAGCTGTAGAAGGGAAAGGAGATCGCGCCGATAGGGGGCCAGATCCACGCTTGGCGTATCTTTTGCCCCGACTCGAAAAGCCGTTGCTTGGTTCGAAGCCTGAAATTCGATAATTCCCCTGGGTTCAACGGGGGCCTTGCCGAATTGCACGGACGCATAGGCACTTGTCAGGTCAAGCAAGCTGACCTCGGACGTGCCTAACGCCAGCGAAGGCGTATCGACAAGTGGCGCGTCGATCCCGAGTTCACGCGCGGCACTGATCACCTTGTCAAGGCCGACATGTTGGGCGAGCGCCACTGTTGGCGCGTTGAGAGACCGGGCGAAGGCCTCAGCGATCGTGACCCAGCCGCGATAGCGGCCGCCGGAATTCTCTGGTGACCAGCCGTTGATTTCGATCGGTGCGTCCAGTACCCGGTCGGATAAGGAAAGTCCGGCCTTCAGAGCGGCATAGTAAACGAACAACTTGAAGGTGGAGCCCGGCTGCCGTTTTGCCGTGACGGCACGGTTGAACTGGCTCTCTTTGTAATCGCGGCCGCCGACCATGGCCACAACCGCTCCATCCGGGGTCATTGCCACCAATGCGGCCTGAGATGCACCAACAGTTCTTCCCTCAGTATCCAAGGCCCTCTTGATGACCCTTTCGGCAATCCCCTGAAGCCGGGGAACAAGCGTCGTTCGAACTGTGGTCGAGCCCGGCGAAGTCCCGGCGATTTCGCTCGCCTGCGGTGAGACCCAGTCCGCAAACCAACTGCCGGATCGGGGCGTTGGCGTTGTCGGGTGGAGGGTAGCAAAGCTCGCCTTGATCTGCGCAGCCTTTGACGCGTCAACCTTGCCGTTCGCAACCATCGCGTCGAGGACGACCGATGTGCGCTTTCGGGAACCTTCAAGATTGTCGATCGGGTTCCATAGGCTAGGAGCCCGCAACAATCCCGCCAGAAGCGCCGATTCCGAAAGGTTTAGCGCTCCGATATCCTTGTTGAAATAAATGCGTGCGGCGGCCGGCATACCCGTTGCGCCAGCGCCAAGATAGGCGCTGTTGAGGTAACGCGTCAGGATTTCCTGCTTTCCGAGTTTCCACTCCAGCCACAGGGCAATCACAAACTCCTGTATCTTTCGTTTTACCGTACGATCGCTGTCGAGATACTGCAACTTGATGAGCTGCTGGGTGATCGTGCTACCACCCTCCACAACCGACCCTGCCTTGAGGTTTCGAAGAAGCGCTCGTCCGATGCCTCTGATATCGATGCCGAAGTGGTCCATGAACCGCCGGTCTTCAACAGACAGTACCGCATCGATCAGTTGTGGCGTGAATTGGTCGAACTGTGCGTAAGGTCCTTGATAAGGTCCTTGTCTGACCAGCGGCTGACCGTCCGCGGTTTCCAACACCACGATAGGCTTTAGTGTACCGTCCCTGATCTCGGCCCAAGGGACATCTTTTAGCGCCCACACCAAGCCCGTTACACCAACCAGAATACAGAAAACGGCGGTCAGCCGCACCGCCGATTTCCACCTGGCTTTCCTTTGCAAGACAGGCTGGCTAGACCGGCGAAGCGCTCGTCCTGCCTTTTTGGGAGCGTTCGCAAGTGCCCCGCCGAGATTTTTCAGCAGAAATGAAAGAGTTTGCTTATCCGCAGCCTGGACCTTGGTCTTTACGGACGAAGCAGCCGCCCGGACCTTGACCTTGACCGCTGTTGAGATAGCCCGCAAATCGTCGTGAAGCGCACGAAGCAGAGCGTGCGCTGCCTGTCGGGTCTGCTCAAACGGCAGAGGCAGATGTTCGCTCGTTCCAGCTCGGATGAACGGGTCAGCGTCTGCGCTGTGATCCGCCTCTTTTGTTGCCGCGGGGGCTCTCTGGGCGAGCACTTCCGCCTTTTGATGGTCGTCCGACCCAGTGCCACTTCGTGTAGAGACGTGAGGATTGCGGGGCATTTTTTAAGACGCTCAAACCCTTAATGACTTAGAGCACTGTGGCGGGTTCTCAACGTACGGCAAAGACGCTGGTTCCAGCCAAAGGAAATACGCCGCCATCATCAGTGCGCGCGTCACGACAGGTGGGACCTAAAAATCCCAACCGTGGCGGGCGCGAGCTTAGGTCTTGAGACTGCCTTTACCAGCCCGCGAACTGCGAAACAACTGTATCCGGAACGTCGGAGACTTCGGCGAAAGCTCGATCCAGAACGTTTAATGCCTGAACGATGTCGGTGTCCGGGACGGTCAGCGGCGGAGTCATCTCCAGAACATTTGCGTTCATCCCGACACAGTAGACGACGAGGCCGAGTTCATAGGCCCGATAGATAAGTTTTGCTGCTTCCGCTCGCGCTGGAGCCCGTGTCTGCCGATCGAGAACGAGGTCGACGCCGCAGGCAAGACCTCGACCGCGGATATCGCCGATCAGTTGATATCGTTCGGCAAGCCTTGCCAGGCCGTCGCGCAGCAGTTTGCCTTTGCGCTCCGCTTCCTGCGCAAGCTCGTCGCGCTCAATGGTTTCAAGAACGGCAAGGCCGGCGGCAGTAGAGATCGGATTGCCGTGGAGCGTCTGCATGGCAAAGGCGCTGGCACAATCGAGGATGCGTGCCGGGCCGATCGCGGCAGAAAGCGGCAGCCCGCCGCCAAGACCCTTGCCGATGGTCAGGATGTCGGGGACGAAATCCTCATGTTCGAAGCAATGCAGGCGGCCGCTGCGGCCAAGCCCGACCTTCACTTCGTCGCAGACGACGAGCACACCGTATTCCCGGCAGATCGCGGAAAAGGCTTTAAAAAAACCGGTTGGCGGAACGATCAGGCCGCCGTCTGACTGGATCGGCTCGATGAAGGCGACCGCGAAACGCTCCGGCGCCGCCTCAAGTCGCTCCCGTAATTCTGCGAGTATCGCACCACCTGTCGGGTCGTCGTGGTAGGGCCGGTAGGGATCGGGGTACGGTAGCAGGAGCAGTCCGTCCGCCTTGGTCGCGCCCGCCTGGACGCTGTGGCCGGAAAAAGCCATCGAGCCCACGGTACAGCCGTGGTAGGCGCCGACGAAGGCGATGACGCCCGACCGTCCCGTCGCCTTGGTGACAGCGCGGAAGACCGCCTCGTTGGCATCGGATCCGGAATGACCGAACCAGACCTTGTTGTCGCCCGATCCGGGAAAGGCCGTGAGGAGTTTTTCGGCAAGGGCCGCCGCCGGTCCATTGGCGGCAGAAAGAACACTGGCGCCGGCGGGATTTGCCGCAGCACCGGAGATTGCCTCAACCAGCGCCGGGTGGCCATAGCCAAGGCTCGCCGCCCCCCATGCCCCGGAGAGGTCGATCAGTTCGCGGCCGTTTTCCTCCGTCAGCCTCGCGCCGCGGCCACCGGTCACTGCAAGCGGGAAGAAGCGCAGCTTCTGTAGGTTGGCGACTGCCGCTTGGTCTCTCTCGTAGAGTGCGGTCACGGGGCTTCCCCTACGCTAGCTTTAAGACACCGGGTGAGACGCTCGCCCCAGGCAGTGACGCCCGCATCCGTATCGATCAGATCGTGGCGCACCTCGACCAGAACGCCCGGAAGCCCACGCGCGTCGGCATGAACCGGCACGGTGTAATCCTCGTCGGGATGGATGTTGTAGGGCTCGTTGTCACCGATCGTCAGCTGGCTTTCGCTGGCCAGTTCTCGGATCAGCGAACCGGCAAAATCGACGGCGTCGCGATAGAGGATGCCGGCCTGCCAGGGGCGCGGCTTGCCGAAATAGACCGGCGTGAAGCTGTGGATGCCGACGACAAATGGCCGCTTGCCTTCGCCTTCGAGCCGGTCGAGACGGCGGCTGACCGCTTCAGCGAAGGGCGTGAACAGCGTATCGATCCGCTGCTGCCGCTCTTCGTCGCTCAGGTTTCGGTTGGCGGGGATCTCCGTCGTCTCGCTGATCTCGGGGATCATCGAGGGGGCGGGAAGCGGCCGGTTGCAGTCAATCACCAACCTTGAATAGTTGGTGAAGAACAGTGGTGCATCGAGGCTGAGGCTTAGGTGCTGAGCCAGCGCCATGGCGCCGATATCCCAGGCGATGTGGCGCTGGCGCTCGTGCAGCGGAAGCCCCATATCGCCGAGCGCGCGTGGCATCCGGTTGGAGGCGTGCTCGCATAAGAGCAGGATCGGGGAGGTGCCGTCCGGGTTGAAGACCGCATAGGGCGGCAGTTCGTCGATCGAAAGCAGCGGCGCGCTCGGGTCGTGTCGCGCGCCGGGTTCTAGGCTCTTGATGGCCGTTGTCGAGGTCATGGGTTGCCCATCCGTCAATCAGTAGACCGCCGCATAGCGGGCACAAAGTTCGTCCGGCGAGAGCCCATCGACGATCTCGATCTCCTTGCGCTTCATCGCCATGTAGCAGTCAAGGAAATCTCGAGAGAACCAGCCCGTGACGACCGGATCGGCGGCGAGCGTATCCAGAGCTTCCGGCAGGCTCGCGGGCAGACGACGAATACCGAGCTTCTCCTGCTCTGCCGCCGAGAAATCGGAGGGGTCGGAATTGATCAAGGGCGGCTGTTCGAGCCCGGCCTTGATGCCTTCGAGGCCGGCCTTCAACAAGACGGCCAGCGACAGATGCGGGCTGGCGCATGCGTCGGCGGCGCGGTATTCCATGTTGAACTGCCTGGCCGGATTGCTGCCGGGAAGGTCCAGTGTCGGGCAGATCCTGAGCGTCGCTTCGCGGTTCTTTTCGCCAAGGCAGGTGTAAGCGGCGCTCCAATGGTGCGGCACGAGCCGCATGTAGGAAAGCACCGACGGAGCGGTAAAGGCGGTCAGCGCCGGCAGATGCTTGATGACGCCGGCGGCAAAGGCGCCGGCGATCTTGGAGAGCCTGCCGGGGCGCGAGGCGTCAAAGGTCACCGGATTGCCGTCGAGATCGGTGAAGCTCACATGCAGGTGCACGCCGTTGCCGACGCCATTCGAGACCGTCTTCGGGGCAAAACTCGCATTCCAGCCGAAGAGGGCGGCGACTTCCTTGGTGATTGCACGGATGGTAGCGCCGCGATCGGCGGCGGTCAGCGCGTCGGCGGGACGGCAGGTGATTTCGAACTGGTCCTTTCCGTATTCCGGCAGGAACATTTCCGGCTCGGCGCCGGCTTCCTGCAAAGCGGTCATCAGCAGAGACCCGAAGGGTTCGGCACGGCGCTGGGCGCGCAGGCCGAAGGACGGCGCATCCGGCCAGTCGACGCCGAGCAACTGGAACTCCTGCTCGACGGCTGAAATGACTTTGAGGCCGACTTGTTCGTATTCCTTCAGCGTCTGTTTCAGGAAGCTGCGTACGCAGCAGTCCCAGGCATTGCCTTGGAGGTCGGTGATGTCGGCGTGATAGAAATGCAGCGGCGTCTCGTCTGGCAGGCAGGTGACGCGCGCCTTGCTGTCGGGGTCGGCCATCAGCCGGAGGTCGCCGGCCGAGCCCCAGGGATTGTTCTCGGCAATCAGGTCGAAGGGCGTGAGCGCCAGGTTGGCCGGCACCCAGCCGACACCCTTGCGCAGGTAGCTGTCGATCTCGGAAGCCGCAAAACTGCGGCCGCGCGTGATGCCGGCGATGTCGGTCGTGACGAAGGTGGCAAGTTCCGTCAGTGCGGCGGCCGCCTTGCCGTTGTTGGTTTCCGTCATGGGGTTCCCCTCTATTCGTTCATTTTTTAGGCGGCGACTCAGGCTTGGCGCAAAGTGCCGAGGCGGCTGACCACCGTCTCAGTGTCGGTCGTCCAGCAATAGCCGGAGTAGGCACGAAGGGCCGCGTCATGGCGCTGCTCGCTATAGGTGGCGCAGGCGTCGTTGACGACGGTGACAAGGTAACCGCGGTCGGCGGCGTCGCGCACCGCCATGTCGACGCACTGGTCGGTGATGACGCCGGCGATGATCAGGTAGCGGGTGTTGAGGTTGCGCAGGACGTAGTCGATGTTGGTCGAGTTGAAGACGCCCGACGACGTCTTCGGCAGCACGATCTCGTTGTCGATGGGCGAAAGTTCCGGAATGACCTGCCCCTCCGGAGAACCTTTCGGCACGTGCATGTCGGAGAGCTTGTGGTCGAGCGAGCGGTCGCGGCCGTCGAGCGTCAGGCTTTCGATGATCGTGTGCAGCACATCGCAACCGGCCTTTCGCGCCGCCTCCAGAATGCGTACCTGGTTTGGGATGACGGTCTGGCGCAGGCGCCTGTGATAATAGCTCTCGGCGTCCTGCGGGTGGGTCGGGTCGAGGTTCGGCTCGCACCAGATGCGCTGCATGTCGACGAACAGCAGCGAGGTGCGGCCAGCCTCATAGGCGCTGTCGCGCCTCAAGCGATCGTCGCCAACCTTGACAGTGACTGCACTCATTCGAATTCTCCTCGGTTTATTTTGGTTCGCCGGGACGGCGGAAAGGGTCAGCGGTCGTCTTCAACGGCTGGATTGAAGGCGTCCTCCGTGATGGCGTATCCGCGGCGCAGGTCCTCCATGCGCTCGATGCGACCACGTGACTGCGTGGCAAGGCGGGCGGTAAGTGCCGCAATCACCGCCTCCGTCTGGGCAATCGCCGGCACCATCGTGTCGTAGGGCGAGACCGTGTCGACGGGTGCCGTCAGCGTCACTGTCGCGAAATCGGCGATCGGCGAGAGCCAGCGGTCAGTAAAGAGCACGATGCGCGATCCTTGCTCGGCCGCCTGACGAGCAAAGCGGATCGTGTCGTTCTGGTAGCGGCGATAGTCATAGACGAAAAGCACGTCGCGCTTGCCGAGGTCGACAAGCTGATCGACCTGGTCGGCCTGACTGCCGTTGATCCAGCGCGTGTCGCCCCTGAGCTGCTTCATGTGCGACCAGAGGAGGCCCGCGAGAAAGCCGCTGAAGCGGCCGCCGAGGCAATGGATGCGAGCGCTCATGTCGGCCGCCGCATCCACGGCTGCCTCGAAGTCTTCCGAAGGCAGCATTTGCATCGAAGACTCCAGCGCATGGATGCTGGCGCGAAGGAAGTACTGGTAGAAGTTCTCTTGTTCCAGCGACGGGCGGCGCGCGTCGAGCATGGAGAGCGGCGAGCTCATGCGCTCTTGGACTTCACTGAGCAGCGCCTTCTGGAACTCCGGATAACCCTCAAAGCCCAGTGTGTTGGCAAAGCGCACGACGGTCGGATTGCTGACGCCGGCAGCGGCCGCGAGATGCGCGACCGTGTTCAGCCCTGCTGCCGGATAATTCGACAGAAGCTGCCTGACGATCTTCAGTTCCGAGCGCGTGAAGGTAATTGCGCCGTCTGTCAGTCGGTCCCGGATTGCCACGATTTCTGCCTCCCAAAAACGATGGCGTGAATTCCGATTTCTAATTTTTGTTACATAATTGCTAGCAGATAATGTTTTTTGAAACAAGATTGACATTTGGTCGATCTGCGATAACGTTCATGTCGGGAACGGGCCCGAGCCAAAAAATACGCGGCCGGGCCAAAATCTGGGGGAATGCGGATGGTGCGCGTCAGGCGAGAAACCGTCGTTGGTATCCTTGTAGCGTCGCTGCCGCTTTTGGCCGCTGCCGCCATCGCCTGGTTGTTCTTTCCGGGCAGCGGCGAGCGCCTGGTGACGCTTTACATGATCAACGTCATCGCCGTGCTCGGCATCGGCATCTATGCCGGCAATTCCGGTATCGTTTCCTTCGGCCATGTCGGCTTCATGGCGATCGGTGCCTATGCGTCGGGTCTGTTGACGCTAAATCCGATCATCCAAAAGACAGCGTTGCCACATCTCCCGGAATGGCTGGCCGGGATGGGCATGCCCTTCCTTCCGGCACTTGCGATTGCGCTTGTCGTGGTTGCGCTCGTCGCGGTGCTGATCGGCATTCCCGTGGCGCGCCTTGGCGGCTCATCGGCTTCGATCGCGACCCTTGGTTTCCTCGTCATCGTGCATGTTGTGCTCGTCGCCTCGACCGATTTCACCCGCGGCAGCCAGACCTTTTTTGGTATTCCCCGCGCGGTCAATCTCTGGGTGGCGGTGCCCTTTGCTATCGCTGCCGTGGTGGTTGCGCGTCTCTATCGGGATTCGAGTGCTGGCTTGAAGCTTCGGGCGTCGCGCGAAGACGAGATCGCCTCGAGCGCCGTCGGCGTCAATGTCAAACTGCAGCGCTTCTTCGCCTGGGTTCTCGGTGCGGTGCTTGCAGGCGCTGCTGGCGCCTTGCTGGCCCATTTCCTCGGCGCGTTTTCGCCGAAGGACTTCTACTTCAACCTCACCTTCATGCTTTTGGCGATGCTGATCCTCGGCGGTATCACCACCGTCTCGGGTGCCGTCGGCGGCGCTGCCGTAATCATGCTGATTGTCGAACTCCTGCGCAAGCTCGAGGGTGGCGTCGATCTCGGCTTCCTCAAGCTGCCGACCGTCTTCGGCCTCACCGACATCGGGATCGGCGTGGCAATCCTCGTCGTGATGTACCGCCTGCAGGATGGCCTCTTCGGTGTGCGCGAACTTGACGAGCGCTTCGGCTGGTTCAAGCGCTCCACAGAGAAGGACGTTGTGCCGGTGAAAAGCGTGCCTGCGTCCGAGGCCGCTGCAGCCGGTCACGGCTCTCTCCGGGTCGAAAATCTCGGCAAGAAATTTGCCGGCCTCGTGGCGCTCGAGAACGCCAATTTCGAGATCAAGCCCGGTATCGTCACTGGCCTTATCGGCCCGAACGGTGCGGGCAAGTCCACGCTGATCAACAGTGTGTCCGGCGTCGTGCCGCCGTCGACGGGCCGCGTGCTGATCGATGGCCAGGATGTGGCGTCGCTTGCCGTTCACGCGGTTCCCGTCGCGGGCCTTGCCCGCACCTTCCAGAACATCCGTCTCTTCAAGAACCTAACGGTCATCGAGAACGTCACGGTCGCGGCGAGCGCCTTGAAGGCGGGCGGTGAGGATCCCGCTGCCCGTGCCTTGACGGTGCTTTCGGAAGTGGGCCTCGCGGAATTTGCCGACCGGCTGGCCGGCACGCTTTCCTACGGTGCGCAGAGGCGGCTAGAAATCGCCCGCGCGCTGGCGCTGAAGCCGCGTTACCTGCTGCTCGACGAGCCGGCTGCCGGCATGAACCCGGCCGAGACCGAGGAATTGATGCATGTGCTCGACCGCATCCGCACGAAATACCGCCTCGGCCTGCTCGTCGTCGAGCATGACCTGAAGCTGATCATGCGGCTCTGCGATGTTGTCGTCGTGCTCAACAAGGGCCAGCAGATCGCCATCGGCACACCGGCGGAAATCCAGGCTAACCCTGATGTCATCGAGGCCTACATCGGCCGCCGCCGCTCAGCGGCGCAGGCGCGCAACGCGCCCGTCGGGACCCCCGTTCTGCCGTCCGGCGCGCCGGGCCTGCATAAACCAGCATAAATCAAAAGAGGGAGCTTTTCGGATGAAGAAGAACGTCACGGCCCTGTGCCTTACAACCATGCTTGGCGGTATCGCGTTGTCGCCACTACCCGCATTTGCAGACGATCTGGTTATCGGTCTTGCGACCGCACAGACCGGCGGTCTTGCACCCTATGACCAGCCGTCGCTGAAGGGTCTGGAAATGGCGGTCGAGGAGATCAATGCGGCCGGTGGTGCTGCCGGCAAATTCCCGATCAAGCTCGTCGCCAAGGATACGCGCTCGGATGCGGCGCAGACGGCGCTGGTGGCGCAGGAACTGGTTGACGAAGGCGTCAAGATCGTGATCACGCCTTGCGATGCCGATCCGTCGATTGCTGCCGGCCAGGTGACACAGGCAGCCCAGATCCCCGCCTTCTCCTTCTGCGCCACGACGCCGACCATGCCGCTTGCGGTGGGCGACTACATGTTTGGCAATTATCCGGCCGACAACGTCCAGGCCTCTGTTCTTGCGACCTACGCGTTCGAGAAGGGTTACAAGAAGGCCTACATCCTGAAGTCGCCGGATAGCGCCTATACTCTGAAGCTGCCGGAGTATTTCGCCGTTGCGTTCAAAGCCAAGGGCGGCGAACTGCTCGGTGAGGGCACCTACAGCATGGGCCAGCAGGACTTCGGCGCCGAGGTCACCAAGATCAAGGCGATGAACCCGGCGCCCGACGTCATCATGACGGCGGCCTACGAGCCGGATTTCCCAGCCTTCATCCGTCAGCTGCGCGGTGCAGGGGTGGCCACGCCGATCCTCGGCAGCGACGGCATCGATTCGCCCACGACCTTCGGCCTTGGTGCCACCGTCGACGGGGTTGTCTTTACAACCGCAGGCTTTGCCAGCGAAGGCAGCCCGCTTGCTGACTTCAATGTGAAGTACAAGGAAAAATACGGTCAGGTGCCGGATACGGTCTACATCGCCAACGGCTACGACCTTGGCAAGGTGATCGACGCGGCGGTGACGGAGGCAAACAGTATCGATCCGGTTGCCATACGCAACGCGATCGCCTCGCTCGAAAACGTCCAGGGTGTGACCGGCCCGATCAGCTATGCCGGCACGCAAGGGATGCCGATGCGCTCGGTATCGCTGGTGCAGATCGAAAGCGGCAATCGCCAGCTGATCAGTCAGGGCGTTCCGGCGGCCGCCGACGTTCCAGCCCCCTGATCGATCACCTGTGGTGGTCCCCGGATTTCCCCGGGGATCGTGCCTGTCTGCGCCGGCGGCGCTTTGCAATCCACGGCAAGGACTTTGCCCGATGATGATGAGTGAAATTCCCGTTCTGAAGCCGCTTCTGGAAGTGAGCGGCCTTAAGGTCGCCTATGGTGCGGTCGAAGCCCTGAAGGGTGTTGATCTCGCCGTCGGCAAAGGGCAGATCGTGACGTTGCTCGGCGCCAACGGCGCTGGCAAGAGCTCGACGCTGAACGCGCTTGTCGGTCTGGCGGGAAAGAAGGCCGGACGTGTGTCTTTCAACGGCCGGGATGTTTCCGGCCTCGCGCCGGAACAGATTGTCCGGCTCGGAATGACCTTGACGCCCGAGGGACGGCGCATCTTCCCGAGCCTCACCGTCGACGAACACCTGCTGCTCGGCGGTGCCATGCACAAGGCGCGCGGCGCGATATCAGAGGTGCGCGAAGACATGCTCTCGCGATTCCCGATCCTGAAAGAACGCCTCACCCAGAAGGCCGGCTCGCTCTCAGGGGGAGAACAGCAGATGCTCGCGATCGCCCGCT
Source organism: Ensifer sp. ENS06 (assembly GCF_014852205.1). NCBI lineage: Bacteria > Pseudomonadati > Pseudomonadota > Alphaproteobacteria > Hyphomicrobiales > Rhizobiaceae > Ensifer > Ensifer sp. ENS06. Next base: position 40,392 of record NZ_JACVBC010000010.1, read on the forward strand.
CGATGATGTCGTCGCCTGACTTGTTGCTGCTCGACGAGCCCTCGCTCGGCCTGGCGCCGCAGGTGGTGGATCTGATCTTCGACCTGATCGCCGGGCTGAGACAAAAGGGCCTGACGATCCTCCTGGTCGAGCAGAACGTCTCTCTGTCGCTCGAGATTGCTGACGCGGGCTACGTCATGGCCAATGGCCGGGTCGTGCTTTCGGGCACGGCCGCCGAACTGCGCAATTCAACCGAAATCCAGGGCGCCTATCTCGGCGCCTGAGCCGAGCGCGTGGAGGGTCAATTCATGGATATGTTCCTGCAGCAACTCGTCAATGCGCTCAGCCTCGGCGGCACTTATGCGCTTCTGGCGCTTGGCCTTGCGGTCGTCTTTTCGATCATGGGGCTCATCAATTTCGCCCATGGCGAACTGATGACGGCTGCCGGCTACGGCCTCTGCTTTGCCCTGTTGCTGGGCCTGCCGTTTCCGCTCGCTGTCTGTGCGGCTCTTTTGATCGCCATCGTGCTTGCCATGCTGATGGAGCGCATCGCCTTTCGGCCGGTGCGCGGCGCCAGTGGCACGACGCTGCTTCTAACGAGCTTTGCCGTTAGCGCGATCCTGCGCGTGATCTTCCAGAACTTCATTTCCGCCCGTCCGAAGCCGGTGCCGATGCCCGAGAGCTTTTCTGGCACGATCGAGATCGGCGGCCTGCATCTGGGCCTCATTCAGGGAACCTCGATCCTCGTCACGATCATCATGCTGGTCGGCCTGAACCTCTTCCTTCGCACGACCGTGCTCGGTCGTGCCATGCGTGCTGCATCCGAAGATTTCGCTATCGTTCGGCTGATGGGTATCCGCGCCAATGCGGTGGTCGCTACCGCCTTTGCGATCTCCGGCCTGCTTGCCGGCGTCGCCGGCATCCTCTGGGTGGCCCAGCGCGGCAGTGTCGATCCGTTGATGGGCTTCCTGCCAGTGCTCAAAGCCTTTATCGCCGCAATTATCGGTGGGCTCGGCAGCCTCTCCGGCGCTGTCGCCGGCGGCTTTCTGCTCGGCTTCATCGAAGTGTTCTTGCAAGCCTATCTGCCGGAAAGCCTGCTCAGCTACCGCGACGCCTTCACCATCCTGCTCGTCATCGGGGTTCTGCTCTTTGCTCCGCAGGGGTTGCTTGCAAAGAAGACCGTCATCAAGCTTTGATGTTCGCGAAAGCACCTGGTATCGGGATGATAGGGTCAGTGCAGACGCAAGCAATGGCAATGAGTTGGCATTGATCGTCCGCAATCACCTTGTGGACTCGTCGAGGTCGGCAGGATTTGCGGCTTGCCCTTGGGCCCTGTCGTCTTCCCGTCATGGCACTTGGTATCAACGAATGGAATGGAAATGCCGCACATAGTCGTAAAGATGTTCCCTGGCCGCACCGAGGAGCAGAAACAGGAATTCGCCGCGAAAGTGGTCGAAGCTGCGAAAACCATCCTAGGCTCAAGCGACGCTTCGCTTTCCGTTTCCATCTTAGAAGTGGATCCGGCGGAGTGGGATGCGAGTGTCTACGACCCGGAAATAGTGGCGAACGAAAGCACGCTCTATAAACGGCCGGGTTACGGGGCTCTCTCACAGTCGTAGGGGGTGATCGCCGAGGGCGTTTTTGAATGAAGCGGGGGTGCCATGCAAACCCCGCTCGCCTCGGCCACACGGCCACTTTGCCCGGCATGCTGACAGGATTGGAGTGTCCAATGTTCATTCATCTGCTGGCGCTGCCAGCGGAAGAGCGCGCTATTCAGGATGGGGTGGCGCACCAGGCACCTGCGCTGGCTCCGTAGGCGCCAACCCCGCGACCCGGATCTACGTCTGCACTTGTGATCGTCAGGCTGAGCTCGGATCCCACGTCGGTTTGTCAACCGTGGTGCAAGGTACAGCCCGCCAATTGGAATGACGAGCATTGAGCAGCGTTGAATTCCCGTCCACCACGAGCCACAGCCCGTTGCCAAGGGCGTGTACAGTGAGGGGTTTTCGCTTCTCCTGCTTGCCGCGCGCCGACGCAAGCATATAGCGGTTCGCGCTGATGATGCCTCGTTCGCGCATTCGCGCGTTAACAAGCTGCTCGAGCGGAATAAGCAGATGTGCTTCTCCAAGATCGAAGTAGAGCGAAGGATCCTCCGGCAACCTTTCGAGCGCGGCCGCGATCTCTTGGTTCAACTCCATCTTTCCAACGGCGCCGTCGGCCTGGAGTGCTAGATACTTTCGCGACATTTCATCGGCTTTCATTCAGCGCTACAGCGACGAGCACTTCGCTGGGCCATCCCGGCCAGGACGACCCTGTTGCTCGTCGGCATTCGGTACCATTATCGCTCATGATTGCTGGGTATCTATGTGAAATCGCACTGTCGGCTGTCCGACCGACAAATTTCAACTGTTCCCCATTGTGCATGCTTGCTGTTGGGTCAATCGAAGGCTTTTCTTTCGTCTGCCAGGGTCCGCAGCGTTTGATGTGAAATCGGCCAATGAACCGATTTTTGCCATCTGAACGCTGCCGATCGCTTGAGCGCCTGCCTAGCTCAAAGGCCTTCGAGGGATCCCCCAGTGTCAGGCACCAATTGCTGCGCCCGTACCATCGAACAGCGAGGACCGGCTCTCGTCGATCCGGATCCCGACGGCTTCGCCAACGCGAAAAGGTGTGTCGGCCGGTGCGCTGACATTGATCAGGCCGAGCCGGCCGGCGCGAACGAAGACGCTCATATTGCCGCCGAGATACTCGCTCGCCTCGATGACGCCGCGGCAATGCCCAGTTTCCGGAGCAACCAGCGCCAAGTGCTCGGGCCTTGCGCCCAGTTTCTCGGGTTCGACCGTCCCTGGCATGGGAAGCGCTAGATCGCCTTCGCCGCTCAGGTCGAGGCGGCCGCCCTGGTCGCGCCGGCATGGCAGGAGGTTCATCTTTGGGCTGCCGATGAACTGCGCGACGAAAAGGTTCGCCGGCTTTTCGTAGAGGTCTCTCGGGCTACCCTGCTGCATGATCCGCCCGTCCTTCATCACGACGATCCGGTCGGCCAGCGTCATCGCCTCCACCTGGTCATGGGTCACATAGATCATGGTGGCGCCAAGCGTGCGATGCAGCTTGGCGATCTCAAGTCGCATATCGACGCGCAGCGCCGCATCGAGGTTTGAAAGCGGCTCGTCAAAGAGAAAGCCGACCGGCTCGCGCACAATTGCCCGCCCGATTGCGACTCGCTGGCGCTGGCCGCCCGAGAGCTCCTTCGGATAGCGGTCCAGAAGGGGCGTGAGCTTCAGCGTTTCCGCCGCTGCCTCGATCTTGGCCCTTGCGGTCTCCGACGGCACCTTGGCGAGCCTCAGGCCGAAGCCCATGTTCTGCCGCACCGTCATGTGCGGATAGAGCGCATAGGACTGGAAGACCATGGCGAGCTGACGATCGACCGGCGAAGCGGACGTCGCATCCCGCCCATTGATCAAAATCTGGCCGTCGGTCGTTGCCTCGAGACCCGCGATCATGCGCAACAGCGTTGACTTGCCGCAGCCGGAGGGCCCGACGATGACGACGAATTCACCGTCGGCGATCTCAAGGTCGAGCTCCCGGATGATCTCAACTGCGCCGTAGCGCTTTCCGGCTTTCCTGAGCGAAATCGTTCCCATGCGTGTCTCCTGGAATATCAACCCTTGACCGCGCCGGCGGTCATCGATCCACTGATCTGGCGGTACATCACGAGGCCGAGCAGCATTGGCGGCAAAGCGCCGACGACCATCACTGCCGATGCTACGCCCCACTGCACACCGCCGCCGCTTGCGGCAAAAAAGAAGGATGCGCCGACCGTGACCGGAACTGCCTTGGAGGTCGTCAGCATCAGGCCGAAGAGGAATTCGTTCCACGCGGTGATGAAGCCGAAGATCAGGCTGGTGACGATCGCCGGCCGGCAGAGCGGCATCACGACCTTGATGAGGATCTGCGTGCGGTTTGCACCATCCATGAGGGCAGCCTCGTCGAGTTCCGCGGGCAGGTCACGGATGGCGTTGACGAGGATGACGAGCGCAAGCGGCAGGTTGACGATCGTCAGGATCAGCCCCAGCCCCAGGCGCGTATCAAGCAGCGCAAGCCACTGGAACATCATGTAGAGCGGGATCGCGAAGATGATCAGCGGCACGGCGCGCAGGTTGACAATAAAGGGCAGGAGTGTGCGTTCGCCAATCTTGCCGCGGGCAATCGCGTAGGCTGCGGGGAGCGCCAGCGCCACGGCAAGTACCGTTCCCATCAGCGCCACAGCAAGGCTGTTGAACAGATAGAGGAAGATGTTCAGCCGATCGGAGACCTCGAACACGGCGCGGTAGTTCTCAAATGTCGGGGCCTGGACCCAGAGACCGGGGTTGCCGGAAAGCTCGCGCGCACTCTTGAACGAGGTGGAAAGCGTCACCAGCACCGGAAAGTTCAAGCCGATGGCGGCAACAGCGAAAACGAACCAACGGAGTGCTGACATCATCGCTTGGCTCCTTTCCGCCGGCTGGCGAGAGCATTGAGGCCATAAAGCACGGCGAAGGAGGCGACGAACAGGACGACTGAGGTGGCAACCGCCTTGCCGATGGCGCCCTGCTTGAAGAAGGCCTCATAGATGTAGATCGACAGCGATGCCGTCGATCCGCCGGGACCGCTCCCGGTCAACACATAGACGTTGTCAAAGACCCGGAAGCCGTCGATGAAGCGGATAAGCAACGCGGCCGCGATCGTAGGGCCCATCATCGGCAGTTCGATGAACCACAGGCGCTGCAGGCTTCGCGCCCCGTCCATTGCGGATGCTTCGGCAATCTCGGAAGGGATCGCCTGATAGGCCATGTAGAAAAGCAGCAGCGTGAATGGTGTCCACTGCAACGTCTCAACGACGACCAGGGTCCAGAAGGCGGAGCCGGGCCCAAGGAACGAGATGCTGGCGCCGAAATAGGTCCAGAGATAATAAGGTACCGGCCCGACGAATTCGTGCAGGACAAGGCGGTACATCAGGCCGACCAGTGCCGGTGCGACCATGAGCGGCAGCATCAGGATCGCCATCAGCCAGCTCCGTTTTTCGATGAGCGGCGACAGGAAGATCGCCAGCGACAGCCCGAGCAGGCATTCGAGAATAGCGGTCAAGAGGCCGAAGCGCAGTGAGAACCAGCTCGCCTGCCAGAAAGCCGCATCGCTCCAGACCGAGAGAAAGTTCTTGAGCCCGGTAAACGTCGGCTGGCGTAGCGTCTCGAAGGAGACCTCGGAGACCGAATAGATCAGGTTGACGAGGGCCGGGAAGCCCAGGAAAACGAGCAGGAAGAGAACGAGCGGCGTGGCGAGCAGCCGGAACTCAGGGGCATTGGATTGCGGTCTGGCTATCGTCATGGCACCGATCTGTGTCTGTTGTCGGTCGGGCAAGGGGACGCAAGGTGTTTCCTCGGTCCACTTCCCAGTGCCTGTTACAGGAGATCTAGCCAGCCCAAATCCTTGAGCTGGATGGCTCTTTGGCACCGCGGACGCGGCGCACCTGGATCCCGTGTGGAGCACTGGCAAGTGGGGTGGAGAAAGATTCCCCGGTACCCGCTTGTCGTTGAGGGCTGCGGCCTCCTGGTGGACGCCGCAACCCTTTCACTTACTTCAGCAGGTCTGCCATGCCCTTTTCGGTGTTAGCGAGCGCATCCTCGATCGATTGCTGGCCGGACCAGTAGCCGGTGAACTCCTTGGCCTGCAGTTCGTAGACCGACAGCGCCTTGGCTGACGTAGCACCGTTCATGACGTAACCGTACTTGCCGGCGAATTCGCCGAGCTTGACGAGATCAGGCCGGGAATCGGCGACCTCGACGACCACTTCCGGCGTCAGGGCTGGTGCGCCGTTGTTTTTGGCGTAGATCAGCGCCGCTTCCTTGGAAGACAGCCACTTCACGAACTTGGCCGCACCCTCCTTGTTTTCGGCATTCTTGTTGAGGCCGAAACCGAGGCCGTGGATATGGGTGAAGCGCCCTTGAGGACCTGCAGGTGGTGCGACCGTTTCGGTCACGTCTGCCACAGCAGGGGATTTCTCCTTGCTCGTCAGGTCGCCGGCTGCCGCATTCCATTGCAGCATTGCGGCCACTTGGCCAGACGCAAAGGCGGCATTCGCCTCGGCAAATTCGTAAGACAGTGAGTCCTTCGGTGATGCGCCATTGTCGTAGAGCAGCTTGTAGATCTCGAGGCCCTTTCGATAGGCATCGGAGTTCACGGTGATCTTGCCGCTGTCGTCCCTCCAGTTCGCACCATAGGCGCGTGGTACCGACTGCCAGACCATGATGTTGAAGAGAAGGTTCTTGAGCTGCAGCACCGTGCCGTAGCGGGTCGGGCTGTCCGGGTTGACCGCCTGAGTGAAGTAGAGCGCGGTGGCGGCGTAATCGTCCCAGGTCCACTCGTCCGGGATCTTGGGCTCCAGCTTCTTGCCGAGATACTTCTCCGAGATCTCGGCATATTTCGCCTTGCCGGCGTCATCTTTCAGCAGGGCCTCGATCAGGTCCTTGCGGAAATACATGAAGTGAAGCGAGAGATCGGTTGGCACGCCATATTGCTTGCCCTGGTACTGCATGGTCGACAGTACGGAATCGCCATAGACCGCCTTGGCTTCGCCCGAAAGTTCGACCGGCTCCATGAACGGCGCGTAACGGCCGATCGAATAGGTAGCGAGCAGGTTGAGGTCGAAGGCCTTCGAGCCAGCGGCGAGATCGGCCTGCAGCTTGTCCCAGAAGCCGTCTCGGTTGAAGAACAGAAGTTCGACCTTGTCGTTCTCGGCAACGTCTGACTTGGCGTTGTAGGCGTCGGCGGCAGCCCGCAGTGCCGTTTCTTCCGGGCCGCCCGGCCAGCCGAGCACCGTTACTTCCGCAAGGGCCGGCGTGGCCGCCAGCAGGCTCGCAATACCCGCTGCGGCGAGCAGCGCACGTCTTTTCGTTGTCGCAAATGTCATTTTTGGTTCTCCCTCAAGTTTTGTTGACACTCTGCAAGATCAGCAACGCCGATCACCCCTGCATTCTCCCCAAGGGCGGCGGCGTGTAGCGATGGTCGAAGGCGTGGCGGCACCGGTTCCAGTGCGCGTTCGACGGCGGCGAGATAGCCTTCGGCCAGGCCGATGCTGCCGCCGATGACGATGCGTTTCGGGTCCAACGTGAGCTGGATGTTGCGGCAGAGCAGCGCGGTTCGCCCCGCGGATGTTTCGATGATGCGCCTGGCCCAGTCATCGGCATTTCGGGCCGCGGCAAAGACGTCGCGCGCGGTGGCGCCGGATTGGTGGGGGGATGCCTCCCTGGCGATCCAGTGGCCGGACACGCGATCTTCGAGCACATCATCAGCCCATTCGGCACTACGCGATTGGCCGAAGTGTCCGGCGAGGCCCTCGAGCAGACGCCCGTTCAGGACGATGCCGCCGCCGATGCCGGTGGAGATCGTCAGGAAGACCATGTCTTCGCGGTTGCCTGCGCCAAAGGCGTATTCACCCCAGGCGGCCGCATGGGCGTCGTTTGCAGCCAGTACCGGCACGTCAGCCAGTCGTTCGATCGTCGCTGTCAGCGGAAACCGATCAGGTATGGCGAGTGTGTTGCGGTTGAGCGCTGACCATTGGCCGTTATCGACAATGCCAGTGACCGCGGCGCCGACCGAGCCGTACGCACCGCGCCAGGACGCGATCGCACCGAAGAGTGCGGCGAGCCACTGGGTCGGGTCGCCTTGGCGGGGCGTCGGCATCCGGTGCGTGTCGACGATCTCTGTTCCCCGGATAAGGGCAGCCAGCATCTTCGTGCCGCCGACATCGATCGAAAGAACGGTCCGGGGCTCAGTCATGATCAAGCCTCGCTTCCGGCAAGCGTTTGATCGAGCGCCTGCCGGAACCACGCCGTCACATGTTCGGGACGCGTGATCGCGGAACCGACGACGACAGTGAAGGCCCCCGCCTGCAGCGCCTGAGCGGCCTGTTCGGGCGTGCGCACACAGCCTTCGGCAACCACGTGAGGGGTGAGGCCGCGCATGGCGGCGATGAGCGCGAAGTCCGGCTCCGTCGGCTCGACCGGTCCGGTGTAGCCAGCAAGGGTTGAGCCGACGATCTCGGCACCTTCGGCAAGCGCGCGCTCGGCGTCGGCGAAAACAGAGCAATCCGCCATGGCGATCTTGCCGCCGGCGTGAATGCGCTCGATCAGCGTCCTGGTCGCAACCGGCCGTTCGCGAGCAGTGGCATCATAGGCGATGATATCGGCGCCGGCTGCCGCCAGAGCATCGACGTCCTCGACAAAGGGGGTGATGCGGATCGGCGATGTCTCCAGGTCGCGTTTGACGAGGCCGATAATTGGCCGATCGGTCGCCTGGCGCACGGCGCGAACATAGTCTGCAGATTCGATGCGAAGGGCGGTTGCGCCGCCGTCGAGCGCGGCCAAGGCGAAACCGACAACCATGGCGGCATTGTCCATGACGCCGCCTTTCACCGGTTGGCAAGAAACGATCAGACCGTGCTTGAGGCTATGGATGTCGAAGGTCACGCAGGCTCTCCCAATGGAGGCCTCACGGTAACAGTGTAAGACCAGATTGCAATAGGAATTATACTGGTATTACCTCATCAGCTCGATAACGAAGTCGTAGACGTCACCCCGGTACTTGGTCTGGGTGAATTCGACAATTTGCCCATCGGCCAGGAAACAGCGCCGCTCCATGACGAGCAGGCTCGTGTCTTCGGGCGTTGCGAGCAGGCGTCGCTCTTCATCGCTTGCAGGCTTTGCCTGCATGCGCTGCAGTGCCCGGACAGGCAAAGCGCCGTGGGCTGCGAGATATTCGTACAAGGACGCGCCGATGGCGTCCGGATCCGGCACAAAGCGGGCGGGAAGCGATGCCGTTTCGATCGCGATCGGCGTGTCGTTGGCCGTCCTCAATCGTCTAAGGCGTACGATTTTTTCTCCCGCCGGAATGCCAAGCGCCATCATTTCAGCGGGTGACGGGCGGCTGATTTCACGTGAGATCCAGGTGCAACCGGGTTCCAGCCCGCGCGAGCGCATATCTTCGGAGAAGCTCGTCATCGTGGCCAGGGATTTCTCGACACGTGATGAAACAACGGTCTTTGCCCCCTGGCGGCGGTCAAGCAGGCCATCAGCGACGAGCCCTTCGATCGCCTTGCGCACCGTCACGCGCGAAATCGAAAGGCCCTCGCTCAAGTCCCGCTCGCTGGGGATGACCGAACCGCGGCGGAGTGTCGAGGCGCTGATGGCCTGTTTGATCGCCTCTTCAAGGCGGCGATAGAGCGGCTCGCCGCTGTCGCCCGACATTTGGCTGGCAAGAAACTCGAGCGTTGTCTGATCGTTCATGGGGATCACCTTTCCGGATGACCCCTTATGCAAAATTTTTCATAGGTTTTAAACTGGTATTGTCGTAATCGGCCTCAGCGACACATGCCGGGCCAATGTGTGGCGCCGATCCGTGGCGGCAAATGGCGTCCTGCACGAGCCTAAAGCAGTGCCACTATCGCTGCGATGAACAGCATTGCGAGCACCGCGAGTGCAAGATGGAGTAGGTTCGCCCGGTGGCTTTGGCTTCTAAAAGTTCGCGCCATGTTCTTTACCTCACGATCTGACATGTAACGCACAGCTCTCATGATGGTTCATGGCCATCGCAGCTGAACCGTCGGCTGGCGACCGCCTATGCATTTCCCACATGGGAGCGCTGAGTTTTGAGCGCTGCAACTTAGGGAAAGCCTGAGCTATAAGGTGTTCATCGAAGCGAAACGAGGCGCCACGGACTGGCAGCCAGGCTTCGAAAGCCCATTGAAAGGGGGATCAAATGAACATCGCACGCTCCATCAACAACTGGCGCAAGTACCGTCAGACGGTCACCGAGCTGGGCCGCATGTCGAACCGCGAACTTCGCGACCTCGGCATCGAACGCGCCGACATCGACCGCGTCGCACGTACGGCCTTCGCCCGCTAAGGCGATCTTAAAGACTGAAGAATTGCCAAGCGCCTGCATCTCCTGCGGGCGCTTTTGCTTTTGAGGTCATGGAGTTTGTTGGGGCGTAGGGAACACCATATGTTCCAGGCTGGCGCGCCCCGCAAAATCGTCCAAAAGAAAACCCCGCCGGGGAAGGCGGGGCAAGGCTCACGCCCAGTTGGCTCGGGGAAGAAACTCCATCAGAAGACTGACATGCGCACGTAGCGAAGAATGAAACAGGCTGTTGCGGATTGCTGATGAGCTCCCTGATGACCGTTCGCCGTCTTCAAGGCGAGCCCTGCGGCACTGGCGAAGGCACGCCGAGTCTTATTGCCTTTGAGAAATTTGGCGACAACCCGTCGTCCCGAGCACGTTGGCCGATATGACTGGCATTTCTGAGTTCTGCGAGCGACACTGACGTATCGACCGCCCCCCGATCATAAGCGTAGTCGGGAAGATACCCGTTGACGATGAGACGCCAGTCGAACGGGATCGAGTCTCCTACAACGCGCATCATCTTGACAACCGTCGTCGTGCAGTTGGTCGTAAGCGAGTTGTAGAAGAGCGGCGTTGTGGCAAGAGCGTTGGCGTCTGTAACATACTCGCGCAGAAGCGCACGCGCCTGGTCAGGTGACGCCTTCAGGCGATAGATTTGAACATCCTCGCTGCGGAAATTTGACCGGACGCCCACCACGTCCCGTTCGTCGGCTGCGATGATCACCAAAGGATTGCTCTTGAACAAATCTGCGAGCGGCGAGAACGCGCCGCCAACCCGCCGACGGACTTCGACCGACCACGGGAGCTGCTCGCCGCCTTCAAATCCAAAGCTGAATATTACATGGGCAATCTCTGGCCCCGCCCAATAGGACATGAACAGGTCGACTGTTCGGAGCTTCCTCATATCGTAGGTCCGCGTGGTCCACCGTTCGACGAATTCCGTGCTGCTGTGCCATTCGAAGTTGCGAACATTGGTTAGTGTCAGCAGGTCGCCGTGAAATTCGCCTGTAACCTGTCGTGCAACATCAGGTGCCCACGAACCGTCTTCGACGGGTTTGATCGTCCTCCACCAAATCAAGACAACTGCGAACGCAACTGCAAATACCAGGAGAGCTTTGAGACGCCAGCGGCCAAACAGCGCGGCGACCGTCAAAAGCCCGACAAGTGCAAAGAGTCCGGCGATAAAACCTCTTGTGAATTCGGAAACGGGAAGACGATACCATAATGCAAGCGAGGCCCATGCGGCTGCCACGGCTAGCAGAATCGCCGGCGGAACAGTCAGAACAACCAGAGCCCAGCGACTCCAGCCACTCCTTTGCTTGTTCCAACCTGGATTCCTCAACACTTCAGGTCCCGCGTAGTTTGCCAGCCGCTTTGTTTGGGCTGCCGCTTGCTCATGTTTGACTCCTCTCGTCACATTCTCGATTGGCCCATTTCAAGAGCCGCTTAAACCACACAGTATTTCCCCAGGTTCGCTCTTCGTCAGCATTATGTCGAATATATCGTACTACTGAAGAACGTAACGGTTACATTCCGCACGAGCGCGTTGCAGCCGCGGTGAGGAGGGAACCGTCAATTATTGACGGGGAAGACCTCCGGAAATCGTCAACCGCCGCCAACCGTAGACTGGCTCGGCATCTTCGCGCGACCGATGCGGTTTACTAAACTGCCTTGGTGCCTGGAGGCAGACCGCGCTATTCGTCCGGTGCAGCAGCATCTTCTGGCGAATCTCCCTAAAAATTTACGGAGCGCTGGACACGGCGCGATAACTTGACTGGCAGAACTTGGTCCGAACCTACCGACCTTGCGATGGAGCGTACATGTCAAGCCGCCTCAAGACATTCACTGCACTGGTACTGTCCCTATCGGCGTTTCTGCCGGCCGCGGCGTCGACCGAAACGGCCTTCCTCGACCACCGCGGCAAGAAGGTCATGTTTGCAAAACCGCCGGAACGCGTCGTGACGACAGTTCGCTCGGCGCCGATCATCTATCGTGCCGTGGACGAAAAGGCCGATCGCATCGTCGGCATGAACAAGGATTCGCTGGTGAGGTACTTTACCAGCGGCATCTATGCCGAGATGCTCCCGGAAATGGCCAAAATCAATGCCAGTGCCGCCCAGGATGGCTTCGTACCGAATGTCGAGGCGATCCTTGCGGAAAAACCCGACGTGGTGATCCAGTGGACCCATGACGAGAAGCTTATCGAACCGCTGGAGCGGGTGGGGCTCACTGTCGTCGGCTGGCAATGCTGCTCCGAGCAGGACCGGCTCGACTATGTCACGCTCAGTGGCTACATGACCGGCCGCAACGACCGCGCCCAGGCAATCCTGAAGCACAGTCCGAAACGTTGAAGGCCCTCAATGAAAAGGTTGCCAAGCTCGACAAGTCGGCGCTTCCGTCTGTCCTTCACATCGACAAGGTCGCCGACCAGATCCAGGTCATCGCCAATGGCTCGCAGGATCTTTCCCTCAGCGGCGTCACCAACCCGGCGGCGGATAAAACCGGTGAATGGTGGCGAACCGTCGATTTTGAACAGTTGCTCGTCTGGAACCCGGACATCATCATCATTCCCGCCTATGCGACCGACCTCAACCCCAAGGATTTCTTCAACAACCCGGTCCTTGCCAGCCTGAAGGCCGTGAAGGAGAAGCGCGTATACAAGCAGCCGATCTTTGCCAGCACCCCCGATGCGCCGGAAATCTTCCTGACATCGGAATGGCTGGCGGCGGTCGCCCATGGGGCCGATTTTGCTCCCACCTTCAAGAAGCAGATCCTCGACAACTACAAGCTCATTTACGGCGCCGAACTGAAAGACGACCAGGTCGCTGCGATCCTTGAAACTGAAAGCAATGCGCCTGCGAGCAGATATGCCGAGCTCTTCCAGTAAGGGCGACCTGTAGCCTGCGGACTGGATCTGGCAGTACCCGACGACGACGGCGCGCGGCGGCTACGTCTTCATGCACAAGGACAACATGACCCGCTACCCAGACCGTGGCCCCAAAAAGGAGGCGCTTGTCGCCAATGTCTGCCTCGCGTTTCGCAGGCTCTCCATGGGTGAACTGCTGACTTAAAGGACCAAGACGCGGTCCCTATTGGCGCACGTACCCAAAAGTGCAGGTGGCTCACGGCCAGGCCGCGTAGTTCGTGTTGACGTCGTTCCTCTTCAGGGCGCCGCCGGCGCTGGCAACGAGCTTCTCAGCTGTGCAAGATTTTCTGTCAAATGTTCTGGCAGGCCGTGCTTGCCTTTGGCCTTCTCCGCTTCTTTTGACGTAACAAAGGTCGTGCTTCCTGTTCTTTTCACGAGCACACGAAAGGGTGAATTTGCCCTGGAGTGGCTGCGGCCATTTTGGCCTTCAATCGTAAGTGACCGCCCCCCCCCGAGCCCGCTTATAGTGATTTGCCTTTTGGGGAGGCCGCTACAGATTGCTAATGTTCTATTGCGCGAAAGTTGTTGAGAGCACACATGCAAACACCAGCAATCGTCACGGATCTTGCCTCTATTGTCCAAACTGCTCTGGCGCCGGTATTTCTCCTCGCTGGTACGGCAGGTTTCGTCGGTGTCTACGAGATGCGTCTTGGCAGGGTTTCCGATCGGCTCAATGCGATACAGGAAAAAGGTGAGCGAGGGGGCGGGCGACGCACGCAGTTGGACTATCTGCGCCGCCGTACGCTTGCCCTGGAAATAGCTGTCGCACTCGGGACGTTTGCCGCGATTTGCACTGGATGGGCAATCCTCAATCTACTCGCCGGTGCGCTTCAGTTCGGGTTTCGTGAAGAAAATCTCTTCTGGTTCTTCGGCGGTGCGATCCTGTCGCTTATCGGATCGCTTGTCGCATTCCTTGTCGAGATGCTTATTGCTGGGCGCAGCATGTTGCGCCAGATACGGATGGACGAAACCACCCCGGAACGCGATTGATCGGACAGTCCAAAGGTTCAAAGACAGGAAGCCTTCGCAGCCAGATCTCGGGGACGCGCAGGCGACCGTTGGACCGACCTGCGGCTTCTAACCGGAGCATTTAAGGTTTCGATCGCCTCTGGTTTCTTCCGCAGAGTCGCAGACTGCTAATAGAGCGACAGGGCCGCCCCCGGATAAAGGCCATCTAACAGTTTCCTCCAGGAATGCATGAACGGGCACAAAGAGCGTAAGATGTCCTTCGTTCTGGCGGTTACCGCGGCGTTTTTCATACTAGTATTACTATAAACAAATAATGTCTTGTAACGGGTGGGCATGGGTGTATTCTCGCGTAAATAGCGATGAGCGCTTAGTCTGATTTTGTCCCGATTACCACGTTTTGGGGATGTTATTATGATCGACTGGTTCGTAAGCACGCTTCGCACATATCCTGAAATTGCAATCTTTCTCTCATTGGCGCTGGGATACTACTTCGGTTCATTCACCTACAAAGGCCTTGGCCTCGGTGCGGTGACTGCGACGCTGATCGCTGCCGTCATCATCGGTCAACTCGGGATCACCATTTCGCCGCCGCTCAAGGCCACGTTCTTTCTGATGTTCCTGTTTGCGATCGGCTACGGCGTCGGGCCGCAATTCGTTCGGGGCATCGCGAAGGATGGCCTCCCGCAAGCGTTGTTCGCGGCGGTTGTGTGTGTCTTTTGCCTGGGAGCGCCATATATCGCTGCCAAGATAGCCGGTTATGATGTGGGTTCCGCGCTGGGGCTCTATGCAGGCTCGCAGACCATCTCGGCGTCGATGGGATTGGGAACGGATGCCATCAATCGCCTTGGTTTGGCGCCGGAAGAAACCAAACGTCTTCTGGACGCCATGCCGGTCGCCTATGCCGTCACCTATATTTTCGGAACGATCGGATCGGCCATCGTGCTGGCGTTGATCGGTCCTGCGCTCATGGGTATCGACCTGGAGGCGGAATGCAAACGCTACGAGGCCGAGCAGGGTGGCAAGAAGGAAGCGGGGGGCGCTGGAACCGCTTGGCACCACTACGAGTTGCGCGCCTATCGGGTCCGCGAGGGCGGGCCGGTCGTCGGCAAGACGGCACGTGAAGCCGAATCGATGATCCCTGAGCAGCGGATTTTCATTGAACGTATTCGTCGCGGGGGAAAGATCGAGGATGCTACGGCAGACACGGTGATCCAGGCAGGCGACGTCGTTGCCGTGGCCGGGCGGCGCGAAGTGCTGGTAAGCGTGATCGGTCAAACGGCAGAGGAAGTCGACGACCGCGAGTTGCTGGCCGTGCCGGTCGAAGGGGTCGATGTTCTTGTCACAACCAAGGAGGCGAACGGCAAGACGCTGGCGGAACTGGCACAATGGCCAACGTCCCGTGGCGTGTTCCTGCGCCGGATCGCCCGTGGCGCTACGGCGACGGAAATTCCGATCCTTCCGAACACGCAAGTCCACCGCGGCGATATCCTGACGATCGTCGGGCGAACGCAGGACACCGCGGCTGCCGCCAAAGCCCTGGGTGTGGCCGACCGGCCGAGTGACATTGCCGATGTCGCCTTCATCGGCGCCGCAATTGCCATCGGTGGCTTGCTCGGTGCGCTCGTCTACAAGGTCGGCGATGTGCCGTTTACCCTGTCCACGTCTGGAGGCGCATTGATATCCGGGCTTTTCTTCGGCTGGCTCCGCTCCGTGCGGCCGAAATTCGGACGAATACCGACATCGACGGTCTGGTTCATGAACTCCGTCGGTCTCAACGTTTTCATCGCGGTGGTCGGTATTTCCTCGGGTCCAGGATTTGTAGCTGGCTTGCAGCAGCTTGGCTTCAGCCTGTTCCTTTGGGGCATATTCGCAACGACCGTCCCGCTCGTGCTGGCAATGTATGTCGGAAAATATGTGTTCCGGTTCCACCCTGCTATTCTGTTGGGATGCTGTTCCGGCGCGCGCACCACGACTGCCTCGCTCGGGATGATCAACGATCGCGCCAAGAGCCAGATACCAGGCCTCGGCTATACTGTGACCTATGCCGTCGGCAACACCCTGTTGACGATCTGGGGCATGGTGCTCGTGATGATGATGACCTAGCGCATCTCCGGGTTAAATGGGGATGCGGAGGTGCCGCGTCCCTTCGACTACAGGCATGTATCTCGCATCTTTTCCAGTAGGCGGCTTCTTATCGGACCGGGATGGTTCGTCTTTCGAAGCCCTGGCCAGCGGGATCAGAGACCCTTTCTTGAGACTGCTTCGTCCCATTTATTGCGTCGATAATAATAGCCGCGACCACTGACGAAAACCGCAGATCGGTGGCCGCGGGTAGCCCATACGAGCCGAGTTGGGAGCGCGCTATGCCGAACAAGACCGCACAAGTAGATCAGTTTCTGCTCATCCATTCGGCACGCGCCGACAATTGGCGTGAGATCACGACGCTGGCAGACGCCTGGGCCGCCAATCGCGGCGCGCGGGCTGCCCTGGAAGCGGCGATTTCTGCTGTGGCACCGGCGGAGGAATACTACGCCTATCCGGGCAGACGGCTGCTTTCGGTTCTGGCAGAGCGTATTGCCACCGACGATGCCGGTGGAGCGGCAAGGCTTGCACGACGCATCTCCAATGGGCTGCTCAGCCATTCCTATCGCGGCCGCCAAAGTGAATGGGACGTGCATGACGAAATGTCAGGAGCCGAAGTGACCGATATCATGCCGCCGGGAACCGGAGAGGCTCGCGGGCGCCGGCCCTATTTCGAAGTTCTGTTCGTCAACAGTCAGCCGGCCACGCGTTGGGAGGCATTCGCCGCAGAGATTAGGAGGCTGCGCCGGCCAGAGGACGGTTTCATTTACGAGCCGGTGCTGGTCGGGTCCTTCGAGGATGCGTTCTGCGCGGCCGCCCTGAACCCCGATATTATCGCTATCGTGCTCGCTGAAGGTTTTCCTTACCGCTCACGGCACGACGCGCCTGTGCTTCGATCGGTGCTTGATCCGCTGGGAGAAACCGAGGGACCAGACATGTCGGCGCTTCGCCTGGCGCGCGGCTTGAAGCGCATCCGGCCCGAACTCGACGTCTATCTGCTTTCCGACCGGCAAGTCGAAAAGATCGCCGGAGATCCGACGGCGGATGCGGTGCGGCGCGTGTTTTACGCGGTGGAGGAGCCGCTGGAGATGCATCTCGCGATCCTCGAAGGGGTGCAGGCACGCTATGAAACGCCCTTCTTCGACAATCTTAAGAAATATGCGCGACGGCCCATCGGTACATTTCATGCGCTCCCCATCGCGCGCGGCAAATCCGTCTTCAAGTCTGACTGGATCCGCGACATGGGCGAATTCTATGGGCTCAATCTGTTCCTTGCGGAAAGCAGTGCGACGACGGGTGGTCTCGATAGCCTTTTGGAGCCCACAGGTACGATCAAACGCTCTCAGGAGCTGGCGGCACGTGCCTTTGGCGCTGACCACGTCTTCTTTGTGACGAACGGCACCTCCACCTCCAACAAGATGGCCGTGCAGGCCCTTCTGGCGCCCGGCGACATTGCGGTAGTCGATCGCAACTGCCACAAGTCGCATCACTACGGCATGGTGCTGACCGGCGCGCAGCCCTACTATGTCGAAGCGTTCCCGATGACCGAGTACTCGATGTACGGCGCCGTGCCGCTTGCGACGATCAAGCGAGCGCTTTTGACGTTAAGGGCGGAAGGGCGTCTGGACCGGCTGAAACTGCTCGACCTCACCAACTGCACCTTCGACGGGCACATGTATAACGTCAGGCGCGTGATGGAGGAGTGTCTCGCCATCAAGCCGGACCTCATCTTCCTCTGGGATGAAGCGTGGTCCGGATTTGCCCGATTTTCACCCTTCCTGCGGCCACGCACGGCCATGGGGGCAGCAGCGGATATCGAAAGCTGGTTGCAGGATCCGGCGTCGGTCAGTGCCTACGAAAAGCAGCGTGCGGACCTTGGCGATGAGCCGTCCGACGAAGCGCTGCTCGCCGCACGCCTACTTCCCGATCCGCGTCTTGTTCGCCTTCGGGTCTATCAGACCAATTCGACGCACAAATCGATGTCAGCGATCCGGCAAGGCTCAATGTTGCTCGTCAAGGATGTCGATTTTCATACCGTCGAAGCCCAGTTCCACGAGGCGGTGTTCACCCATGCCTCGACAAGTCCGAACCAGCAGCTGATCGCCAGTCTCGACGTTGCACGCCGGCAGATGGAGCTCGATGGGTATGGGTTGGTGATGAACGCGATCGAGATCGCTCTCAAGATCCGTCGGGCGATCAACGAACATCCGCTGATTTCGAAGTATTTCCGCGTTCTCGGTGCGGATGAGATGATCCCTGCGCAGTATCGCCAGTCAGGGTTCAAGGACTACCTGGCACCGGGTGCGACCTGGGCCACGGCGGTGAAAGCCATGAACGAAGACGAATTCTACCTCGATCCCACGCGTATGACGCTGGTATGTGGAACGGCTGGCTTTGACGGAACCCAATTCAAGGGGCTGCTGGCCAACGAGTACGATATCCAGCTGAACAAGACGTCGCGAAACAGCGTGCTTTTGCAGTCCAACATCAACAATACCCGCAGTGATATCGCGCATCTCGTTCGCGTCCTGGTCGAGATCTGCCGTGGTATCGAAAAACGGCTTGCCGATGGCGGCGAGGGCGAGCGGGCTGCCTTCGCTGCACGGGTAAAGTCGCTGATGACGGATGTGCCGGACCTTCCAAATTTCAGTCACTTCCACGCGTTGTATCGCGGTGACGCGGGACGCACGTCGCCCGAAGGCGACATGCGAGCCGCCTTCTTCCACGCCTATGATGCTTCGGTCTGCGAATACGTACCGCTGATCGGAGCCGAGTGCGACAAGCGGCTGAAGGAAGGTCCGGAAATGGTCTCGGCTAACTTCGTCATCCCCTATCCCCCGGGGTTCCCCATCATGGTGCCGGGTCAGGTCCTGACGCAGGAGACGATCGACTTCATGCGGAAGCTGGATGTGAAGGAGATCCATGGCTACGAGAAGGCAAGGGGTCTGAAGCTAGTCAAACCTGATGCAGTTGCGGCCAAGGCGAAACGATCGGCGAAAGCACGGTAGTGCCGGAGCTTGCACGGGTCCGCGGGCTGCTACCCGGACGAATTCGACCCCCCATGCTTTTCATGGATTGCCGGTTTGCATGGACGTTTGGCGTCGGCGGTAAAGCTGCCTTGGCCCTTGATTGAGGTGGGAGGGAGTTCGTCTGGTCATGATTTGGATCGAGCAATTCCTGGTCAAGTATCCTGAGCTTGCCGTATTCCTTGCAATTAGCATCGGGTATCTGATCGGCGGCCTCAAGTTCGGAGGTTTCAGTCTGGGTCCGGTCACCGGCTCGTTGTTCGCCGGTATCCTCATCGGTCAGTTCGCCGATGTTCCGATTGCCGGGATGGCGAAATCGCTGCTTTTTCTCCTGTTCCTTTTCGGTATCGGCTACTCGGTCGGGCCGCAGTTCCTGCAGGCCTTGAAACGGGACGGCATGAAGCCTGTTCTGCTTGCGGTGGTCGTCTGTGTGACCGGGCTGGTCACAGCCGTTGTGGTCGCGAAAATCCTCGGCTTGGATCCTGGATTTGCGGCCGGGCTTTTGTCGGGCGCGCTCACTGAAAGTCCGGCAATGGGCACTGCCACCGAAGCGATCAACGCATTGCCGCTGCCCGAGGCGGATCGCGCACGGTTTGTCGCCCACATCGCCGTGGCCGACGCAGTTTGCTACGTATTCGGCGCTGTTGGCGTCATCCTGTTTTGCAGCGTTGTCGGTCCAAAATTGCTTGGCATCGACCTCGTCGCCGAGGCGCTAAAACTTGAGAAAGAATACGGGATAACCCGAAAGGCCACCGGGGTCGCGTCCGCCTGGCACAGGTTCGAAATTCGCGCCTACCGGATAGCGGAGGGCGCGCCCATCGCCGGTCGATCGGTCGTCGATGCCGAGGCAACATTTCCGGAGCATCGACTATTCATTCAACGCCTGCGACGCGGGGGCTTAATCCTTGAGGCCGCTCCCGAGCTTGTGATTGAACCTGGCGATATCGTTGCGGTGTCCGGAACACGAGAGGTGCTGGTCACCGTCCTTGGTCAGCGCTCCGAGGAAGTCGAGGATCGTGAGCTGTTGGACGTGCCGATATCGGTGACCGACGTGTTGCTGACGAGCCCTGAACTTAATGGCCGAAGCATTGCGGATGTGGCGACAGAAGGCTGGACAAGAAGCCTCTATCTGCGAACGATCAGTCGTGGCGGCCAGGAGATTCCTCTGGCGCCAGGGATCACAGTGCAGCGCGGGGATATCCTTCGCCTCGTCGGCCCGGAACCGGTCGTGGTGAGCGCCGCCAAGCGCATTGGTGTCGTGGTCGCGCCGGCCACTGCAACGGACTTCCTGGTCCTCGGCCTTGCGATCTTCCTGGGCGGGCTTGTCGGCGTTCTCGTCACGTTTCCCATCGGAGACATGAGGATTTCGCTGAGCACCAGTGTGGGCACACTCCTCGCCGGATTGGTGGTGGGGCACCTGCGCACGCGCTTTCCACTTTTTGGTCGCATACCGGATGCTGCGGTGTCACTCATGACCGCGCTTGGTCTTGCCGCCTTCGTCGCGATGACTGGCCTTCATGCAGGTCCGGTATTTGGCCCCGCTATCGCGGAAGCGGGTGTCGGGCTCCTGGTCGGCGGCATGATCGTCACAATGGTTCCATTGATCGTAGGCCTTTACTTTGGACGCTACGTGCTTGGCATGAACCCCATACTGTTGTTGGGTGGACTAGCCGGCGCGCAGACCATGACGGCCGGCATGGCCGCCGTCCAGGACAGGTCGGGGAGCTCGGTAGCAGTCCTTGGTTACACGCCTGCAGTCCCTATCGGCCATATACTGCTCACCACATGGGGGACGGTGATCGTGGGTATCATCGCCGGATAAGAAGCCAATAATCTAATCGATCAGCGGCAAAACAAGTGCACGACGAGAATTTGCAACAGACTTCTAAAGTAAAGTGGCGAATACTGACTGCGGACCGACAAGGCGAATCGCCCGTGACTGAAAGGTGCTTTTGATGCGGCATGTATTACACGTAGTCTCACCCGCACTTTTCAGCGTGGCACTGGGGGTTGCGGCACCTGCTTCGGCCCAGGAGCCAGCAAAGCCGGCGCAGGCCAGCAAGGAAGCCGAGCATTGGATACCGAAGCTGCGGCTCGGCGACGACAATGCTTATTTCGAATTCTACGGTCAGATCAACAAAGGCCTGCTGAGCTACGATGACGGCGGGCAAACGGATAACTATTTTCCGGCCGACAATGGGAACTCGTCGTCACGCGCGGGCTTTCGCATCTACAGCCTCATGGAAAACGACTGGTCTTTCGGGGCCAATCTCGAATGGGAGTGGAACCCTTACTCGACAACCAATGTGAACCAGTTGAACGAGGATCACTTCGACTGGGGGACTGATCTGCTGCGCAAGGCGGAAATCTATCTAAATTCGAAGGACTACGGCAAATTCTGGTTCGGCCAGGGCAGCATGGCGTCGGATACGACCGCCGAGGTGGATTTGTCCGGCACGGACGTTGTTGGTTACTCGCTGGTGTCGGATATGGCCGGCGGACCGTTTTTCCGAAACTCCGACGGTACGCTGTCGACGGTCCGCGTAAAGGACGCGTTCACCAACTATGACGGCCTTAGCCGCAAGCTGCGCGTCCGCTACGACACCCCGGCCTTTGGCGGCTTCAGCTTTGCGACGTCGGTCGGAACACAAGTCGTTCCGGAGGAAACCGACGTCACCGTCTGGGACGCGGCGGTTCGATACAATGAGACCTACGACGCCTTCAAGGTCGCAGCTGCACTTGCCTTTTCAAGGCCCGGCGATGGCAACTCGATATACGATGCGTCCGTTTCGGTCCTGCATCTCGATACCGGACTCAGCCTCACCCTTGCAGCGGGCTACTCGGACAAGGAGACGGTTGATGGACGCTACGGCTACGTAAAGATCGGCTATCAGGCGGATATCTTCGATGTCGGCAAAACCGCGTTTTCGGTCGACGCCTATTTTGGCAAGGACATCGCGGGCAGGGGCAGCAAGAGCGATTCCTTCGGCGCGCAGATTGTCCAGAACCTCGACTATCTACAGACGGAACTCTACCTTGGAGCCCGGACCTATTCGCTCGACCAGGAGACCGCCGATCTTCAAGATAGCTTCGCTGTGTTGGGTGGCGCCAGAATAAAGTTTTAAGGAACAAACCGGCGAAGCAAGATCGGTCCATGATCTTTCGCGCCGCTTCCTTCTTCCGCCGCTTATTTCCAGGATCTCGTTATCTGAGCAAATGGGTGATGAATTGACCACTGCAGGGACTGGTGTCTGCACAGCATTGATTGCTGCCGCGTTCCTCGTTCCAAAAACGGTTTCGGCCGCAACCGCAGAGGCAGATATCGTCGCTCAGCTTGCGTCTTGCGCGGCTCGATTGGAAGCAGGCAGGAGCTACGAGAGCTATGTCGACGGATTTGCCGACGCGCGGGACGCTGAGTGGCGCGCTCGCGTTCATGCGCAGCAGGGTTGAAACGTCCGAAGCCGAGGAAAATGCCGAAACCCTGAAGAAGGAGTTTTCTGCCGATCTTGTGAATAGCCCGATGCAGGCCCGGTCCCGTGTCTCCGCGCTTGTCGATGAGTGTTTGGCGCAAACGGCTGCGGTTGAAGCGATATTCAATGGCGTTGAGACAAGCCGTGTCAACGAACTCGAGGCCGCAACAAATGCGCAGCGTGAAGCAACTGAACGCGCTGAAAGCGAAGCCGAAAGGGCGGAGCAGGCGGAGCGGCGGGCGATCGCTGCGGAAGCCGCGGCAGAGCGAGCCAAGGCCGAGATCGCAATCCTCAAGGAACAGCAACGCGAACGGCAGGAGGCAAAGGCACCCACGACCGAAAGGAGCGATCCGCGCGAGGAGAATGAGAACTCCGTCTCACTAAACGTGCGGGAGAACGTCCAGCGTGCACTTCAGGCAAATGGTTACACCATTTTTGAAAGCGCCGAAGAGATGGAGTGCATGTGGACCGGTTCAGCGCACCAGTGCAGGCGGCCAACGGGTGGAACCATGATCAGCGTCATGTCCAGTCCATACAGAGTCCGCATCCTGAATGCAGGCAGCTCGATCGACTGTTTGAGGTTTCGCGAAGGTGAATTGGTCGCGCAAGGCAATGGTGACGATTGCCGGTAGAGGGCCTTCGCAGCCCGGTTTCAGGCAACGCGCCCGGCTTCGCTGGCGTGTCGAATAAGGCACAGCCCGGGAGCGAGTTTCGATCGCTCGGACTGTCCGACCCAAGTGACGAGCGGAAGCTCTCGAATGGCATTGCCGCGGCCACTGAATTGCGAAGTGCTCCTTGACAGGGCGATTAGGCTCTCCTTTGGTCGGGCCAGCCATCGCCAGACTTGATACTCAAGCCGGTAAGCCGGCGAGGCGCAGGCCCTCACGCAGTCGATCTGCATCCTCGGCCCTTTGGAGATACAAAGCGTCCACGAGCCAATCTACATGTTCGCTTGGGCCGGCAGCCGGATCGCCTTGCCACAACGCGCTGACTGCTGCGATGCAAGCCTTGCCACACTGCTGCGCCTCTTCGAGACGCCCCAAGTGACCGAAGGCAGCCGCGCGCAAAGCCATGTACCGCGGGTGTCGCCGGCCTGGTGCGTCCAGTATTAGTTGTTCCAATAGACTGGCCGCCTCTTGGTAGCGCCTGAGCCGAAACATGATGTGCGAAAGATAATAATTATACCAGGGCGGGTGGCATGGGTTGAGTCGAAAAGCAATCTCGGCTGCGTGCAGAGCCAGTTCGGGCTTTCCGATGCACGATTGGACCCAGGCCCAGAAAATCTGGATCAGCGGATCGTTAGGGTTTAGGGTCCGGGCAAGGCCCAAATGCCGCTCGGCCCGCTCGAAGTCGCGCCACATCAAGCACATGTATCCGAAGGTGGAGTGCACCCGGGCATCGTTGGGGTCTTTCGCCAGTGCTTCTTTGGCCTGGTGAAACGCCTCGATCCGGTTCTCGTCCTTCTCTCGTGGTACTCCGACGCTCATCTCGACCGAACGATTGAGATAAATCCAGGCGAGGCCCGCATGGGCGCGGGCAAAGCCTGGATCGATCTGGAGTGCCTCTTCGAATTGTGCTTGCGCACGTGCTTGGGCCTCAGGCGTGAATACGTCGGAAAATCTATTCCCCTGGAGGAAGAGGTCATAGGCCCGAATGTCTTCCGGCTGACGTCGCCGGGCTGTCACCTCGCTATCTTGGATAATTCGTTGGGCCACCATTGCGACAATGCTCTGGGAGATTTCTTCCTGAAGGGCGAAGACGTCCTCCAGTGCGCGATCGTATCGTTCCGCCCAGAAATGGGCACCGCTTCCAGCATCAATGAGCTGGGCCGTGATGCGAACGCGCTCGCCTGCGCGACGGACACTGCCCTCGACGAGGTATCGAACCCCGAGCGAACGCCCTATCTCGCGAGCGTCCACATTTTTCCCCCGAAACGAGAAGGAAGAGTTTCGCGCGATGACCATGAGCTCGCGAAAGCGCGACAGCTCCGTAATTATGTCTTCGCTGATACCGTCGCTGAAATAGACCTGTTCGGGATCGCCGCTCATGTTTTCGAACGGCAAGACCGCCACCGTAGGTCTATCGCTCGACGCCCAGGCGACTTTCGCACCCTCAAGGACGTTGTCGAATACCAAGCTGTAAGTCCGCACCGGCCGTGAAATATTCTTCAGACGCTGCTCGCCCGCGAACTCGAACCGACAGTCGAGTTTCCCAGAGAGCTGGTCGTAGACTGTCCCGGAGATAAGGAGACCGCCTGGCGGGCAACACTGTTCCAATCGGGCCGCCACGTTGACACCGTCTCCCAAAAGGTCCTGATCATCCACCAGTACGTCGCCAAGATTGATGCCGATACGCAAGACAATCCGGCGCTCAGCCGGTATTCGCGCCTGCCAATCAGGCAATTGCTTTTGAACCGCAGCGGCGCAGGCTACAGCCTCGACGACGGAACCGAATTCGGCGATCAGGCCATCGCCCGTCAGCTTGAAGAGACGCCCATGATGCTGCGCCAAGAGAGGCTCGAACAGTCTCCGGCGCAGGTCCGTGACTGCCACGAGAGTTGACGCCTCGTCCAATTCGACGAGACGTGAATAGCTGACAATATCGGCAACGAAGATTGCCGCCAGTCTGCGTTCTCCGAGGATGCTCATCTCCTCGCCCCTTGCTGCCAATTGCTCTTGGCTACACAAACCGAACCCAACAACAATAGCCCAGCGACGCCTCTGCGGCCATCTCCTGATTTGGAGACTGTGCTGGTCGAAGAGATCTGGAAGCGTGTAGGACTCGAATTCGGAACGGGCGCCGTGATCGATTTTGATTCACCCTGGGTCGAATGCCCCTATCTGGCCCACCTTTGGATCTGAACGCGATTAAATCGATCAGGAAATGCAAGCCCCCTTTGCCGCCAGGCAAAGCCCATGCAATTGCTCATCGGTCTGTTCGCCGATATTCAGGTGGTCAATGATCTCAGGTCAATTTCGCGCGAGCGATGGGAAGAGCTAGCGTCGACGGCGAGGGGCAAAATCGCCGTCACTCGTGATCAGGGTTCCCGAATAGCAGGAACGTCGTCATCGAGGATCGGGAATGAACCTTCAATCGCTGCGCCAATGAAGGCTTTCCGTGACAGATCCAGCGCTTCGCCGCGCTCTAATGCGCCATGGCAGCGATTCCTTGCGCGTTCATAGAACCATCCGCCCTGGGGCAACTCACTCAGATATTGCAGGGCATCCTGTGGTCCGTGGATACACCGCTCGCCATTCACGCCAATCCTGACAGGATTATCCCAAATGATGGTTTGCATTTGCGTTGACTCCGGTTCGGCACAGAACGTCTAGCGGGAAGCATTGTTCCAAGCATCGCTTTGGTAGTTGAGAGACACGGGTTCGCCACGATGGTCACGTGCCGCCGACGCCTTGCCGCATCACCGAAGTGGGGCGTTCGTCTGCGCAGAACGCCACGCCGAAATAGACATCTTTTCAGCAATGCCTCCTTCAATCACCAGCACGCTATCGAAGAAATCAATTCCGCCCTCCGATTGGATCGAGGAGGTATCGTGCATAATGGCAATAACCGTCGCCTCCGGGCAATTCTCTTTGATCGCTTGATAAAACGCTTGCACCGCCTGCCCATCAAGAGCGCTTGTTGCCTCGTCAAGGAAGAGCAAACCCGGCTTCAGCAACAGGACTTTCGCAAGAACGAGCTTCTGCTTTTCACCCCCGGACAACAGCTTGTCCCACTGCTGCCCCTCGCGTCCCTCATCAAAGAGCTCCCCAGAAATTTCATGGAGCCCCGCTTCTTCAAGCGCCGTGGAAACCGCAGCGTCCTTATGCTCACGGGCGTCATCCGGAAGACAGACGAGATCCTTCAGGCAAACGCCCTGTAGTTTGACCTCCTGGGCCGCAAAGAGAGTTCGCAAACCGTCCGGCAACGTGATCTTGCCCCGACCGTGCGGCCAAAGACCGTTTATCGCCTTGAGAAGTGAGGTCTTTCCACTCCCCGATTCACCCATCACCAAAGTCCACTCGCCCGGAGCGAAATTGAGTTCAATGGCGGTCAAAAAGGGCTCGTCCTCACCAGTATGGAGGAGCTCGACCGAATGGATGGTCAAGCCGCCTTCTACGGCTTCCGCTATGGTATATTCAAACGCGGCGGGTCCACTTTGAGCATAGTAGTCTTGTGGTCGCTGCACCGTTTCTATCGCTTCCGCAAGCTCTGTTATGCGCCGCGCGTCCGCCCGCAGTGTCGCGATGTCAGGCATCGCATGAATAAACCATGAGCATTCGTTGATGAGGGCCGTCGCTAGTTCGGCACCGGTGACATAGTCTTGTAGGCTGATGGTCTTGTCGACATAGGGAAGCAGGCCCGGCGCGTAAGCCACGATGCGTGAGCCGATGAAATTATGCACCAGCTCAAAGCCCATATAGCCGGCGGTAATCCGATTGAGCCTCGCCCATGTGTAGTCAATATCTTGATACCGGCGCACATTGAGCGCCTTTTGCGCTGGCTCCCCTCTGATAACCGCAACGTGAAAACTGCGGCGCAAGAACTGGTTGAGTTCGCTGCGATAACTGCCTTCCGCCGATTGAATGCGTATAGACAGACCCTGAAGGATACCTCCCAGCTTGGCCGCAATGAATGTGTTGAGGGGCACGTAGATCGCAATCGCCAGCAGCGTCAGGAAGGCGCTGCCGTAGCCCCCAAGAACGTCAAGCCCTCGGATCGGGCTCGACGTTTCGATCAGCTTACCGCCAACGAACGCGAGCGATAGCACCACCCCGGCGATGCCGATGCCCAGACCGATTGCACCGCCGGTCATGCCCTTTATTGCTTCCTGCACCCGCTGATCGATGTTGTCCGGCGATGACGTGTTCCCTTCACCCGCTCCACCAAAGACATTTTGTTGCAAGTGGAAGTGGGTGTGACTGGAATCGAGAAGTGCCTGATTGAAGCGTTCATCCAACCACTGGCGCCATTTTCGGTGTAGGCTGGTCGAAAGGAAGTGACGGACCGCAGTAAACCCCGCGTCCCTTGTGATCGCGATCGCAGCAAGCGTCGCTGCGGTCTTTAGAAGCGACGCAGGCGTTGTCGGTACCGTAGGGTGGTGGAAATTCGCGATCCGATTGACCAATTCGCCTGAGGTCAGCGCGAACCATACGCTTGCCTGAGCCGACAATCCGGTAAGCAGCAGGATGAGAATGGTCAGGCCCCAAGCGTCTCTCCAGCGATTAGAGAGCCAGTAAGCGAGCAACAGCCCCCAGAAGCTACGCATCGAGGATACGGGGCTGCTTGGGCGCCGCCGTTTCTCGCCGAAGAACCGTTTAAACCGTGCTGTTGCCCGATGCGCCTTGCCGCGCACGACTTCACTCAAGCTCATCTTCCTGAATTGGAGTAAGGATCGGACTTGTCAAATGCTGATGATCTGATGGCCGACGAAAAGCAGGGTCCTTGCAAGCGATTTGGTCGCGACAGGTGATCAGGAGGATCTTAAGGCCGGCAGCCTACTCGCCGTAGGGCCGATAGCTAAGCGGCGACGCCGGAACGTGAGTTCAACATCGGAGGCCAGACATCAAGTATCGCTACGTCGTAGTCGGCAACCGCGCGGTGCTGGACACTGGCACTCGTAGTGTCGTTCAGATTATCAACTGAGGCTGCTGGACGAGTTACAGAGGCTTCCCTGCGGGAATCGGTCCTCCACTTCGGCGCAGCGGATTTTTCGAAAGTGTCCGGCAAGCGGGCGCAGTTTCTGTTGAGGCGGGGAGACCGCGCTTCTCGTCGTGAAACCTGATTTGTCCCACGGGACGTGGCACGGAACCTGTGCGCCGCTTTCTGGTTGGGTGGGAGGAGAGGAGTGGCATATGGGCATTGACAAACCGAAAAACGGTGCACCGGGCACCACCGACCAGTCTCCTCGTTGGGAGGCCCGGAGGAGAGCAGACCTCGGGGGTATCTCCCAGCGAAAGACGGACCAGATTCCGATCGCGACGCCGTGGGCGAAAACAACCGCGAACCGGAGCGTCCATCCGATGCGTTGAAGACAAAAAAATGAAGCGAAGGGCAATGCGTTCCTTCGCAGGCGGACGGAAAAGCAGCGGCGTTGCAAGCGCAAAACCAACTGCGTGACCGGGTCTAAGGATAGGCCATCGTCAGGCGCCGGGCCATAATACTCCGAAAAATAATGGGATGTGGGCTTTGACGAAAAATAGCCGGATCGCGCCGAGTAACAGCCAAATTCACAATCTTCAGGTCTCAGGACAAGGTTCTGCGCCGTCCTCGGCGCAGAACCTTCGCGCTAGAAGGCAATGCTTCCTGCCATGAAGGCAAGGACGAGAAACAGCACGAATATCGCCAGAGCGACGTAAAAGAGGATCTTCGCTATACCAGCACTTGCTGCAGAAACACCCGAGAAGCCAAGCAAGCCTGCTATGACCGAGATTACAAAAAATATAATAGCCCACTTTAGCATATGTTTCTCCCCGACGGCCGAAACGAATCATCTGGGCATTGAACCCGCAGCCGTGAGTATTGTTCCAGGCGCCTTTAAGTTGTGACGTCACGCCGGATCGGTGCAAACTCCTGGTCCAATCCATGCCGCAAGGCCGCGGCATCCCTGCTCTCTCTTCCGCCCGCCGATTTACTGGCTCTCGCGGCGGCAGTACGGTCACTGCCGCGCGCATCGTCAGCCATTTTTCGCGGAGTGTTATGCGCTCCTCTATCGCGCGAAGAGCCATGCCAACTGCCGCGACGACTTCTCCTTCGGCTTGGTCCGTTCCGGCGGGCAGCCGTCCAAGCGGGCAAACCAAGGCGGCAGTGAATTCCGCGAGACCGGATTTATGATCTTGGCACGTCCGCTGAAACCGGCTCGCCACTGCCCGAGATCGATTGGTTCTTTCCCGTGATTGCCGACGTATCCTTTGTTTGGCGGATCACCCGGCTTTGAGGTTTGCGTAAACCCCTCAAAGAGCGACTCGTGCTTTTTGTTCCACTGCGGAACCTTTGAAGCCGGACGGTGTTAGAACCGCTCCCCACCAAGGCGAAGGAGGTTGCCATGCCGGAGAAGACTTTAGACATGCTGTTTCACGAAACGTTGAAGGACATTTACTACGCCGAACGGCAGATACTAAAGGCACTGCCTAAAATGGCGCGGGCTGCGCAATCCCCTGATAGCAAGGCCGCTTTCGAAAAGCATCGCGATGAAACGGAAGGCCACGTGGAGCGTTTGCAACAGGTCTTCGAGATTATCGGCAAGCGCGCACAGGGTAAAACCTGTGAAGCTATTCAAGGCCTGATTGCCGAAGGCGAAGAAATCATCGAGGAGTTCAAGGGAAGTCCGGCCCTTGACGCCGGGCTGATATCTGCGGCCCAGGCGGTCGAACACTATGAGATTGCGCGATATGGCACCCTGAAGACCTGGGCCAAGCAGCTTGGGTTGGACGCCGCCGTCGCCTTGCTCGATCAGACCCTTCAGGAAGAGGGTGCGACTGACAAGGCTTTGAGCAAGTTGGCTTTGTCCGCTGCAAATATTAAGGCTGCAGCTTAACTTACGATATTCTAGGCGGAGGGCCGATGCGCCCTTCGCCCCCAGACCCCGTAACAGCTAGTCTTTTGTGATCTGATGGTTTGCCGCGTCGACCTTCTTTGATTTGGGCGAGCCGCGATAGCGCAAGAATATCCACTGCAACACAAGCATCAGCGTCGAAACTACAATCGCCGGTTCGGAAAATACTCGAACCAGGACTGGGCGTCGCTAAGCGCGACGATACTCGGCTCGGCGCCACGAAATCAATCGATCTTTCCCATGAGCGCGGTGCCGAGGCTGCCGAGAGCAAACGACGCCCCGAAGGCATATATCTGAAGGAAAAGAGCAACGGGCTCGATCGCACGATCATGACCGAGCGCGTGCGGGAAGCTAACGGCGATTACCAGTGCGGTGAGGGCTCCCAGTGCAAATCCAGACGACAAATGCCAGATGAGAAAACGTAATAGCATGGGCATTTTTCAACCTCCTTTATCGAAGAGGTGCCGGCGAGCCGAGCTCCCGTCTACCTTCCGTCGGCGCGGTCCGTGCATTCGGTGAACCTTGCCAGATGAGATTGTAGACGGACAAGCTTCTTGCGTTTTCCGGTTACAAGCGCTGAGCATTCGTTGGCCGACTGTGATGCCGTCGATCTAAAGCCCGAGCTCACTCAGTCATCAGCTTTGACCGAGCCAAACGGTTTCTTCGGCCAGACGACGCCGTCTGCATCGGAATCCGGTGTGTTGTGCGGGCTGACATCTCGCGCCGACGTGTCCATGCGCATCTCCGTGCACTCCTCGGCCAGCCAAACATACAAACCACAGTTTCGTTCCAGCGATTTGCGCCGCGGCTTCCCCGAATGAGGAACCATCTACGAAAGGGCGATTGGGAGCGAAGCTTCGTCGCCTCGTCGTCGTCGACGTTAGCACGCACGCAGTCCGGATATTGTCGTTGAGCGATATTGATCGAGAGCATCCTCACTGGCCTCGAAGGTCGCGACTGGGGTAGAGGAGCCTAGCCGACAAACCGGCATTGGCTGACGGCGGTCCGAAGGTGCAGCAGAAAAGGGGGAGGTACTGCCGCGGCTTGCGATATTGCTTTCCCCCGCGCGAGCCAAGAAGATGCACTCACCGGGATCGCGAACAGAGCAATCCAAAACTTGAACCACCGCGCATTGAGAGTAGGCCTGGTCATTTCAGGCTATGCGGCCCGGACTGAAACAACTCGATAAGCGGCGCCGCAGGAGTTTCGGCACGCGAGTCTTACCGCAAAATGGGCTTTCTGGTGCAGAAGCTGATCGACCAGACTCTGCGGCAAGCTTTGGAAATCTGATGAGGCTGCCATTATCCGCAGACTTAGGCACAATGGACAGCCCTAACCCTGTGCGTGCCGGGCGAGCCAATTAAGAAAGCGCAGGAACTGCATTTCGTCGGCGCGAAGTCCGGGTACGGCTTTTGCGTTTGGCCTTACCCGCGGGATTTTCTGCTCGGCTTGCGCCAGAGCGAGGACTGCCGGATGCACGTAGCTCTTACGGCAAACGGCCGGCGTGTTGTGCAGCGCCTCTGCCGCCGCGTTGCACATTTCTTTGATCGTCGGGCGTCGACCCTGAGCGAATGCTTGGCGAGCGGCAGAATATGCGGCAACGCTCCCAGCCCAAGTTCTGAACGTTTTGGCCGAAATTGGCGCCCCGCTGATCTCTGCGAGATAGCGGTTAAAGCGCCCCGACTCGATTGGCTCGGGTTTTCCGTCTTGCCCCACGGATACGAAGAGCTGGCGACCCGGGAGTTCGGCGATTCCCTCAAGTAAGCGTTGCAGTCGCGGATTTCTCAGCCGTCTTCGGATACGTTGCCCGCCCTTGCCCTTGAAGTTGAGCTCGATGCTATCGTCGGTAATCTTGAGGTGGCGCTTAAGAAGGGTTGAGGCGCCATAGCTCCCGTTCTCCTTCACGTATGTCGAGTTTCCAATGCGAAGGGGCGCGTGGTCGAGCAGCGCCGCAAGGGCAGCAAGTACGGTGAAAGGGTCGTCCACAGGCCCCTCCATATGCTTGCGGATCCGGCGTCGCAGGCGGGGGAGCGTTTTAGCAAAAGCTGGAAGCTGGCTGTATTTGGCGTTGCTTCGCATCTCCTGCCATGCTTGGTGATATCGATATTGCTTTCGACCACGCGCATCATAACCTGTCGCCTGCAGATGACCGTTTGGCTGCATGCAGATCCAGACGTTCTCGTAAGCTGGGGGCAAGCCAAGCGCTTGGATACGGGCAAGAACGCGGGAATCTTTTAGCTGTTCACCGTTCGGACGCCGATAGACAAAGCCGCTTGAGGAACGAAACCGGGTGTAACCCGGTTCAGTGTCGGAGACGTAGATGAGGTCGGCGCCATCGCCTACCTGCGGACTTTCCCGCCGGCTCAATCAGATCCGTCCCATCAGAAGGAGGATCACAAGAACGACCACCACCACACCCAGAACGCCAGACGGACCGTAACCCCAGCCGGATGAATGGGGCCAGGCCGGAAAAGCGCCGATGAGCAGCAGGATGAGAATGACTAAAAGTACGGTTCCAAGCATTTTGCGGTCTCCTTACACAGCGATAAAGTCGTTTTCGTCGGTTTGCCCCCGTACTTGCCGAGCGGGGGCTCTAGCATCGAAACTCGGGAGGAGGGTCATTTAAGGATCGCGATCACCGCGCGTCGTTGCCGATTGATCATCACCCCTTGGTCGTTTGAACGACATATCCATAGTCCGGCTGATCAGGAAACGTTTGGATTTCGACGGTATCAGGCAGACGGGTGCCTACAGCGATGTCGCCTTGATACACGTCCGAAGGGCTGCTCTGGTCAAGTAGGTAGGTTTGAGCTTCGCCCGGTACGATGACTGTTGCAGTTTGCGCAACGGCGCCGCCGCCGAAAGACAGGCTCGCCAGCAAGCTCGCCATGACGGTTCTCTTCATGATCAGCTCTCCTAGTTGTTCCCTCAAACCCGTTTTAGAGCATTTGGTTCCAATGCGCTCCCGGAGCGGCTGCATACCGCCTGA
This sequence comes from Ensifer sp. ENS06, assembly GCF_014852205.1. Taxonomy (NCBI): domain Bacteria; kingdom Pseudomonadati; phylum Pseudomonadota; class Alphaproteobacteria; order Hyphomicrobiales; family Rhizobiaceae; genus Ensifer; species Ensifer sp. ENS06. The sequence continues at coordinate 73,321 of NZ_JACVBC010000010.1, forward strand.
CGCCAAAGGTCGGTGACGATGTCTCTTCGACGCGAGAGGTCACAGCAGCGGCTTTAAAGTCCTGGCGTCATGAGCACCTGCTTCAGCGTCTTGAAGGTGGGAGCTCTCGGAAGAGCTGCTAGACAAGGAGGATGAACGCGAGGAAGCAATTGGATGCCGCTACCGCGACCGTCGGGACTCGATGTCTTCCGACGTAGCGGTTGCTAGCGGCGAGGTGACGCTTGCGTGGGAAGTATCGAGCAGGCAGGCCAAACACCGGGCTGAAGATTGTGCCGAATTGTTCTCCGGAGTTCCCCACGTTCAGAACAACTTACGGGTCCGCTCAACGACAAAGACGGTGACCGTGCCCCTGGGCAACCCACCTGATAAGGTCGCACAGCCGCATTCGTTCGAGCGCCCCTGACCACAGCGGCGAGCGGCGTTCGGATTCATCGGATGCCCGGTACGCTCGCTGACTTTTCGTGACCCATTTGCCAGCGCAGGATGTCCTGGGGCTTGGAAGCTTGGCTTCTCGCTGTCGACAGCGTATCCTTCTTAAGCGCCGCCATAGGCGGCGAGGACGACCGAAAGAGCGGCATTCGGATAACCAAGGTTTGAGACGATGGCACCGGGAAAAAAAGCCGAGGATGAAAACGAGGAGTTGCTGGTAGGCGGTGTGGCGTCCCGACCGGTCGAGAGCGATGCGGTGCCAGTTGATGACGTACCGGATCGATTGCTGATCCTTGCCATTAGGCTGCAACGAGCCCTGGACAAACGGCAGGCGACGAAATCGATCAGCAGGCCCTCGCGCCGGAAACACTGAGGTGGTCAGAATGCAAAAGGATGGCTTGTGATGCCGGACCTGCAGCAATTGCGGGTGCTAGTTGCTGAGGACGAATTTTTTGTCGCAAATGATATCGCACTTTGGCTCGAAAAGGCCGGTGCGACAATAATTGGCCCAACGCCCACAGTAAAAGAAACGTTGAAGAGCCTTGCTCAGGCTTTCGACGTTCAAGTTGCTGTTCTGGATATTAACCTCAATGGCGAGCTGATCTTTCCCGTGGCGGACGAACTCGCGCTCAGATCGGTACCCGTGGTCTTTTTTAGTGGTTACGACGACATGAGCGTGCCCGAACGGTTCCGGTCGGCCGCACGGTTAAGCAAGTGTGCAGGCGCGTCGGATCTCGTAAATGCTGTCTTTGAGCAACACCTCCAAAATCTGTCAAACTTGGCGCCACTATATGTCGGACTAACCGATCAATCGGTCTGTGAACTTATACCGGAGCTGCGCTACAGGGCGCGGCTCCTGATGGCCGGAGCGCCTCCCGAGGCCGCCGACCTGCTCGTTGAGCGTACGCTTGAGCGCGCTATCGCGCTAGCCGGGACAAGGCGCAGGTCTCAGGGCCTCGATGCCTGGTTGCACGATTTATTGGCGGCCATCCATGACGAGAGCCCGTATGGACTGAATTAAGACATTTGACGCGGTGCGAAAGCCGTGATGGGTGTGAATGGGCGGCCGGATTTGGCGTTCTCTTCTCATCCGGCATGTCTTCGGGGTCGAGCTCCCTGATCGGGCGCGGCCCCTCGTTCGGCGGTGGTACAGGCGGCAATCGCTCGCCCGGATCGCGGGGTTGAGGGTTCACGTCCTTGCTCCTCGTTTCATGAGGAGAACAAGGTGCACTGTGCTTGGTTCCGAGAAGTTGCGCGTTCGATCGAGCTTGACGGCGAATACCGCGTCATAGCTTCGAAGGACTTTGACCGCATCCAACGACGCGATGACCTTATCCGGCACAACGTCCGCAAGTCCTCCGCCGCAACCGCAAGATTTGCCTGGCCCCTCCCTGGCCGGGGCGCAGACCCTTCAAGGCTATGTCGGGGTCAATTCGACTATGAGCGGAACCGCGCGGCCTCGTACCCATTTACCTGTTGGTATCGTTTGGGGTTAATTCTCCCTCGGTGCGCCCGAGCCTGACTGCCGGGTGGGGGTGCGGTCTGTCGGAACCGTGCCTTGCGGGCTCTCGGTGCTCGGAAGCTGTTCAGTGCTCCGCGGCTTTTCCATCGGAGCCTGTTGCGAGGGCTCTACCGATCCTGTTTGACTGGCGTCGGGCTGGCTCCATTCTACAAATCCCCATGCGAGCAGCGCCAGGAAAAGACTTGCGGCAAGCACCAGGAAAACACGGACACCCATTCCCGCCTGACGGGTTTCCCGCGCCGAGAACCTCGTCCGGTTAGCGCCGTGGGTCGTTCTCTCGGGTTCGCCTCGTTCATCAAGCTGCTCGGCCATCGCGTTTCTCCATTGCCATTTCCGTCAATGCCGTCCTCGGCTCGAAGGTCATCATCCCTTCGACCCGCCAGGCCGGGACAACGAATATCCAATCGCTGCCGTCGCCAAAGGTTCCCAATGGCGGCAGAAACGAGCGGCCGGTTCGCTGTATGCTGGGAGCGATATGGTGCTGCGGAGGTTTGAGCGAGCAGAGCTTCATTCGGGTAATCGTGTCCTGTCCCATCGCCCGCTGCACGAGAGTGCCTGCGACGAAAAACAAGATGAGCAGAAAAATATTGCCTCCAAGAGGTGCATTTCGAGCCACCAGATTCCCTTCTTTAGCGCGGGATATGGATGCTGGTTTTCCAGCCCGCTGTCCTTAACCGCCCTCGGCATAAGCACGAGATCGTCGATGAGGCGGGCACGTTCGTGCTCCGCCATCTCCGACCGCGGATCCTCAGAAGAGACGGGTGTATCGTAACCAGGACCCGGAAATGCGCGAAAAATGCCATAGGGCGGTCAGTTTGCGCGACGGCGCCTCAGCATCGGGCCGGTAGTGACCGCCGGTTTCGCCGGTTGCGATCTTATGGATGGCGTAAGGAAAATCGTCGTTCCAACTGAATGAAAACCTGGTCGGCCTGTGCGGCAGTCGATAAGGGATCACATCACGCCTGCGCTCCTCGTCTCCAACGACGAGAGGTGTCAAGCGAAATGAAGATTTGACCCCGCCTATTGCCTCACCCGGGGATGTTACTGACGTTGGGGGCACTGCGCCGTGGTGGGAGGATACGGGCGCGCGCTTCGTCCAGTCGCCATCGAGTATGATCTCCCCGGCTACGTCCACGCCCCAAGCCTGGACGGCATCGAGCCGCAGCCATCGAAGCCGAACTCGCTCAGCCAGTATACCGCATTCTCGAAAAATTACGGCCTAGGAACTCTGGCTCTGTCAAGGTCATCGAAACCCCCTTCAGCCCCCCGATTACATATTGGATAAGGATGCCCGGGTGCCTCGTCTGAGGCGGTGCCCGATGAATTCCTAGCAACCTTGTGCCTGCGCTGGAACAAACGCGACGGTATTCGGTTCAGTGATCAACGGCTGCAGGGAGGTACTTGAACATGAACGATAAAGACGAACTCATCCGGCGACGCGCTTACGAGATTTGGGAGCGTGAGGGGCGCCCCGAGGGCCAGGAGCGCCGGCATTGGGAGCAAGCAAGTAGGGAGATTGCGGAACATGAGCGTCTGCCTCCCAACAGTCAAACCGGGGATGATCAAACTGGCACCATTGTTGCTCCATCCACCGCGCCGCGCGGGGAAGCCGGGCGGCCGTCGGAGGACGCGGAGTAGTGTTCTTCCTACGACCTGACTGGGAAAGGACCTGGTATCGAAGCGGTGTCGGCGCATTGGGAAGAGCGATCGAAAGAGCAGGCGCTTGTTTCCTAGGACCCCTAGGCAATGCAGGTCTTCGTGCAGATCATTAGCATCGAAGTTTCCTGTGCGTGAGGTACACACGGGAAAGAGGCGGTGATTCCATCACCCGACGTGGCCAAATCGAATGGGCCTGGATGACGAAGCCGCTTATCGCCCATGCCAAGGCGCTGCTGTCCAAACCGCCTCTTTCGCTACGGCGCTGAATGAATCCGATGCCCGAAGCAATGGGTGCAGTCGCTCCTGCCGCTGTGGCCGGCAATGAGGGCCCCACGGCCTACGTATTCGAGTATCGAGACGGTTCTGGCACCAGCCGAACGCCGCCTTCGACAATGCCACGCCTTGAAGCAGTCCAAAAGATTAGCGAGTAAACATGCGACACGACCCCAACCAACTGGAAAGGATCACTCCAGCATTTTTTGGGCGCGATGCCGTTTCCGTCGCGGAGGCTTTGATTGGCGTCATTCTGGAAGTAAATGGGATCGGCGGCAAGATCGTGGAAACGGAAGCTTACGGGCGGGAGGATCCCGCCTCTCATAGTTACGTTGGAAAAACTGCCCGGAACAACGCGATGTTCGGCCCCGCCGGCACCGCTTACGTCTACCGGTCCTACGGTTTGCATTGGTGCCTCAACTTCGTCTGCGAGAACGCAAGCGCGGTATTGCTCCGAGCGATCGAGCCGCAAACGGGCCTTGGAACGATGCGGATCAGGCGCGGGACAGCCAGGGAAACCGTCTTGTGCGCGGGGCCGGGACGCCTTTGCCAAGCTCTCGGAGTGACCCGCCATCTTGACGGACGATCGCTCTTTGCGGCCCCTTTTTATCTCACTGTTGGGGAGGGCGAAACGGATGTCTGCCGAGGCCCTCGTATTGGGGTCACGAGGGCTGCCGACGTGCGGTGGCGGTTCGGAGCGCAAGGCTCTGCCTTTTTGAGCCACCCGTTTCCCGATCCCGTTCCAGTTTAGAACTGGCCGGGATTTTGCGGGGGCGTAGAGCTTCTCGTCATAAATGCTGGAAGATTTGTTCGATGTCTCCTTTCCAGATTTAGCCATCCCGATGATCCTCGAGAACGACTGAAGCGATTTGATATGCGCCCCAACCTGCAAATCCTGATTCCGCCCGCTCGCATTCTCGACAAGTGCACCTATTCGCCCGGGATCACGGGGAGGTTGGAAAGAACACTCGGGCTTGGAAGTGTCGGAACGGTTGTTGTTACAGGAGGCGAGCCGGACGTTTTCGTAATGGCGACGATGCTCGGCGCAATCGATCTTGGATACTAGGTGACCGTCTCGAAGGACGGCGTTTAAAGCTCGACCAAACAAACGACGCCTCTCTTCAGCTGCTTGGCAACGCTTCTGGGTCCAACTTGAGCTTGCGACCCTTAGGAGTGGCTCGGTCAATTAGGCGATATGAGAGCCGGCACGTGGGAAATGTCGGAACCATCAGACCCCCGGCCGGTTTGATCTTGATAAACGCCGCGCAGGTCGCCCCGGCAGATCGTTTTAGGCGGGTCGAAAGAGGATTTTACCAGTGATTATCGATCTCCAATCCGCACGTGCCACACGAGATGCTCCTGACCCGGACTGTGCCTCACATGATAGCCTTGGCCGGCCGATGTATCTTTACGGAGTGGAGTACTGGATGGACGACCGACTTTGGGCGTTGACGCTCGAGGCCTATTCGCTCGAGGACGCTGAAAGAAGAATGGGGGCAATCCATCAGGGGCTGATCTATGGGCAGATATACCGCAGTACCTGCTGAGCATTGCGTTCTACATAGCAATGAGCGCCTCCCGGCCGTCCCGACACCTCGCGGACGTGCCGGGTGATGCGCCGATCGTTCTGAACCAAAGTTACGCCGGACACGCTGCCGATCTCAGAGGCGTCGATCTAGGTGGCATCGGTGAGGCGGTCGCTGACAGCGTCCTGGATCTGGATGCCTCGGCGAACGAAGTCTCGCGGCCCGTTTCCTCGACTCCGGCCCCCCGCTTACCTTGGCGATGGCGTTTCCGGGAGCGAATATTTGTAATTGTCGCGTAGATCGACCTGCCGCTGGCGCAGATTGACCTCGCAGCGTCCGGATGCAATTCCAATCTTATGACTAGCAATAGCAACAGTCATCAAAACCTCCGCTCTCTTTCTTAACTGCCCAACGGGTTGCACAGCGAAACGTCGCGGCTCTGATTGTTCCGGTAACGGTCCGATAGTCCCCACCTGGAACAAATACGCGGTTGACCGGTTGGCCGTGGGTCAAAGCCTGAAGAACTCATTCGCCGGCGTGCCTATGAAATCTGGGCGAACGAGGGACGGCCGGAGGGTGATGTACCGACGAGAGAGCGCTCGCACGACCGAGCGGCGGAACAGACGGAACCAGAGGGCCGGACGGCCTATCAATGACCGTCATCGAGCGGAGTAGACCCATGCGAGTAGCTGACATTATGACCAAGGATGTGTGCGTTGCGAGCCCCGAGGATACCACCATCGCACTGGAAGGGGCCGAGAGCGGTATCGGCCTTCTTCCCGTTGGCGACAACGATCGGTTGGTTGGGATGATAACCTATCGGGCTTTCGCAGAGCGTTGTGTGGGTGACGGGCGTGACGATCGTGCGCGCGTGGCCGAGATCATGACGGCCGGCGTCAAATACTGCTTCGATGACCAGGAGGTGTCCGATGTTGCGCCCAACATGGGCGACGCGCAGAACCGGCACCTGCCGTTCGTTGACCGCAACAAGCGGCTTGTCGGCATCGTTTCGCTGGCTGACGCAGCGCGACGGGACCCTTCCCTTGCCGGGACAGGCTTGCGGAGCGTGACGAGCCCCGATGGGCTACATAACCGGACTCAGTAGCGATGGCCGGCGTCCGCGAACAGCGCCCCTCGTGGCGCCCTCCCGTTCTCTCTGCATCCGAGGAGCGTGTGTGGGCGAGAGAAGTCGCCCTTCACGCGCACGCGGGCCAATTAGACAAGGCTGGAGAACCCTATATCCGCCACTGCCAACGGGTGGCCGAGGCCGTTGACGGCGACAAAGCCAAGAGTGTTGCCTTTCTTCATGACGTTGTCGAAAAGGCGCCTGGCTGGACATCGGAGCGACTGCTTGATTCTGGCTTTTCCCCGGAGGTGGTGGCCGCCGTTGAAAGCCTGACGCACCGCACCGGGGAAACTAAGGATGCCTTAACGATCCGCGCTGCGTCAAACGCGCTTGCAGCTGTCGTAAAACGCGCCGACCTTTTGGACAATCTCTCCCAAGTGGAAAGGCAAGGCAAGGATGGGACGCAGTATAGGCGAAGACTGGTTCTGCTCGACGCTGCGGCAGCGTACGACGGTCATCGGGCGGAAAGTGAGTCCGCCGACCGAAAGATCGCCGCGTCATCAGCTCGGGGTGAGGCTGGCGAGATCCGCCGCGAAGCCGCCGATCGCGTTGCAAAACGACTTGCTTTGCTTTTGGGAATGGCAGCGGCCGCTTTGATCTATCTTGTTCTCCGGTTCTGAAAGATGGTCGTCAGCGGGGCGCAAGGCTCGATCACTCGAGGGGAACACCATTCATGCGATAGGCAAGTTCGTCGCGCGCACGGCTGAGCCTGCTCTTGATGGTGCCGATCGCACAATCGCACATATCAGCTGCCTCCTTGTAGCTGAGGCCGTATCCGGCAACGAGTACCAGTACTTCCCTGTGGTCGGGTGCTAGCCCCTCGAGGGCGGTACGCAACTCGCCATTCAACACGCACCAATCCTGCGGGGCCGGAATGGGAATTGGAAGGTCGGCGCAGTTGACGGCACCCGGCGCCTCGCGCTTACGCAGCTTGTACTGCGTGCGAAACGCGTTGTGCATGATTGTGAAAAGCCAGGATTTGAGATTTGTTCCAGGTTGAAAACCATCGATACCGCGCAACGCGCGAAACAGCGTTTCCTGCAGGAGATCGTCAGCCTCGAAGCTTGAACTGACAAAGGTTCGCGCAAATGCGCGCAAGGCCGGGATCAGATCGACCACCTGCGTCTCAAGCGGCCGCGTCTGATCGTCGAGAACTGGAATAGAAGGCATTGTAGCTGCCTTTCGGGGTTGCCGGATTTCAATGTTAGTCAATGCGTGGCCGACAATTAAGTTCCCTTGGGTTTTAAGGCAGCGCCGGCCGGGAACCAACGCCCCCTGCGCTTGTTTTTGTTTCGTGTCGTGGATGTGCCTGCACGAAGATCTTGAAGGCTGCTCGAACGGAAAGCGAGGTTCCCGATGGAAGCGCTTGAACTGCAACTGATGGCCCACCGCAAGATCCTGACCGCGCTTATGACGATCGCGGCAGGCGATCCGGATTACTGGCACAAATTGATGGAACACCTTCGCGATGACCTTGTCATCCAAGGCCACGAGGAAGATCCAGGTGTCGTGCCGGGAATGGCGTTCGCCTCCCAAAATGCTCTTAGCGAGGCGCTGAGGACCATTGTCAGCCGTGCCGAACTACGCGCCGGCGATCGGACTAGCTCGGAATAGCCAAGCTTCATTTCTTCAACCTGTTCGCGGTCGTCGGTCCCAGAGCAGTCTGATGCGCCGGCGACCACCAAGGAGGCATTCGGAATGATGGATTTGGAGGTTGACCGGCTTTGGAACGAGCCGGTGATACTGGATCGCGAGGGGCATTTGCTCCGGGTGCAAAGCACGCGGAGCTTATCTGTGTTGGAAAACCATTGGTCCCTGCACGAAGGGCCGGCATATGCGATGGCTATTGCCACCTGCTAGACGGGCTTTCTAGTGTCCAGGATGCCGGACGCAGCGCGTCGGGCATTCGTCGATGCAGCTGCATCACTAACCTTAAGATTGTAGATCGATGTGGCTCCAAGGCGTTTAACTGCCAGATGACAGCTTGTTCCAGCCGACATCTGCGCAGTCGCGGAGCCTCGCATCCTTTGAGCGTTAGTTGGAACGCACGGCGCCGTAAAAAGCGCGATTGTCGAAGCTGGCCGGCAGGTTACCGCCGATTGTGAATCCGCGCGAGAAAATCACGGATAAGCAGCGCTACCTGATCGAGGTGGGTCTCTAGGAGCCAATGCCCGCCATCGATGAAATGAAGTTCGGCGTCCGGCAAGTCGCGGAGATATGCTCGGGCAGATTTCTCCGGCATGTAGTGGTCGTTGTGTCCCCAGACGATGATGGCAGGGGGCTTATGGTCCGCCAAATATCCGCGGTGTTGCGGAAACCATGACCGGTTCTCCTTCAAACCTGCGATCAGGTTGACGGCGATTTCCTTCCGCTTTGGTGTCATGAGGGACCAATGCAGTTTCCATAGGTCGGGAGGAATGGCCTCTGCGAGACTAGGCTCCAGGTCGTTCAGGAACTCTTCCCGGAAAATCTCCTCGCTCACCGCCTCGGCCAATGCGCGTTTCATTTCCGGCAACGGAAGCGCCCAGGTCTTTTCAATGTCTGCATATTTGGGGCCCAAGGCATCTTCATAGGGGATGTCGCCGTTCTGAATGATGAGCCCGACGACGGATGCCGGCCGTAGAATGGCCATGCGAATTCCGATCGGCGATCCGAAATCATGCAGATACAGAACGAAGCGATCGATCTTAAGTGCGTCGATGAAGCTGCTCAGAAAGGCTGCGTATCCGTCGAAGCTGTAGTCGAAATCCTCCGGCGTCCCGCTGTAGCCCGCACCGGGGAAATCCGGAGCGATCAGGTGCCAGCGGTCGGAAAGCCGCGGCATTAGATTTCGAAACTCGTAGGATGAACACGGATATCCGTGTGGTAGCAAGACAACCGGAGCATCTTGTCGTCCAGCTTCCCGATAGAAGACCTCAATGCCGGCAACCATGATCCGCCGATGCCGTACCAGCGTGTCCATAGCTAATCCTCCACACGATGAGCTGACTGCTTTCGAAGGGCATCGACCGATCACCAACAAGCGCAGCCGCTCGTGACCGGGAGATAACTGGTACCATCGCCGGTTGTTCCCTTTCGGGGAACCGGCGAGCGAATATGCTGGATACCCGAAGGTTGCCGCAAGGGCGACAGCGCATTCAATTTCAATATCTTGCGCATATATCTTGAAGCGACAGATGATCCGCGCCCTAATGTTGCTGACGCCGGCGCGCCTTCCCAGTCTCGATGATCGGCTATGCCGGCCGTCTTCGCGCTCCGGTTATGCCGTCGAAGCCGAAGCACGACGCAATGCCAGATACTCCCAAATGGCAACGCCAAAGAGGGTCGCTGTCGCCAGAAACTGGAGATGATAATTGGCGGCAAGCGCAGAAAGCACTCCTGCAAGGGCAAGGATCGCGAACCCGACAATGTGCGAAATCGGGAACTGGTGCGCCGCGGCCAACTTTATCCAGATGTTGCCAGCCAAAAAAAGCGCCGGGCCTCCGAGTATCGCCAGAGCGGTTTGCATCGTGCTTTCATCTTTGGCATGGGACAGGCTGAAGTCCTCTCCGACTGCCGTCAGGATGACGCCAGAAACGATTGGCAGATGGCCGTATGTGAAGAGATTGAGCGCCAATGTCTCGGGTTTCGACGTAGCCTCCGCTTTGTTGGCGGCTTTTTCCTGGCCGTGATGGAAGTAGATCCACCACATGAAACCGGTGCTTAAAAACGCGCTGCAGAAGACAGCGAAGGTCATGTCGTCCGCCATGTGCTCTGCGGCGGAGCGGCCGGTCGTCAGGATCGTTTCACCGAGGCAGATGATTACGAACAGCGCACAACGTTCTGCCATATGCTTGCCAGAAACGTCCAACGTCTCGGGCGCTGATTTCCCCAGGCCAGGAAGATAGTACCGCAGGGCCGGAGCCAGATATTCGACGAGAAGAGCGGTACTCCAAAATGCAATTCGCGGAGTCGTCTCCATTTGAGAACCCACAAGCCAGAAGGCGCTTGCAAGGACTAGCCAGAGGGTAATCCGCAGGAACGTCAGGAAAGAGGCCGCATCGACGCGATGATAGGCGTAGAGCATGAAAAAGGAACGCCCTATCTGAATGGCGCAGTAGATCACCGCAAATGCAAATCCATGGTCTCCAAACGCGTCCGGCAAGGCGATAGCCAGCAGGATACCCCCAAACATCAGGAGAAAGAGCATCAGCCGTACTGGATCTTGCTCGGTATCGAGAAGGTTTGTAACCCAGGTCGAGTGAATCCAGATCCACCAGATCGCAAGAATGAGCAGCGCCGCCTCGACAAGGGCTGTGGGGCCGAAGTCGCTAGCAAGTGTCTTTGCGAGCTGGACCAAAGCGAACACAAAAACGAGATCGAAGAACAGTTCGGGAAAGCTTGCTCTGGTCTGGTCGGCGTCGGCCTTCCTTATCCATTGCTTTCCAGTTGCCGCCCCCTTGGCCTCTGTCGGTTCTGCCGCTCGATGTCGCGACGCTGGGTGCATTATTGTTCCTCCGCCCGAGATGGAGAAAGAGGTAGAGCGGGACGGAGTTCCAGCAATATCCCACTCGATGAGGAGAAGGCCTCTGAAGGGATTGGAGAGGAGCACGATTGCTTACAACTATTCCCCCTGTTCGAAGGGGCCGCTCGCTTGCAAAGCGGGGCGTTGATGATGCCCACTTCGACAGAAACCGCCCCTCGAGAGCCGTCCACACACTCCATTTCATGCGGGATCCGAACTAGAAGGCGCAAAGCGGTACTCTGGGTTGTCTAAGCGCTGAGCAGGGTCAACGATCTTCACGCGCCCACATTACAGTCACCGCGATACAACGCATATGCACGGAAGGCCTCGGTCTGCAGGTTAGAGCGCGTTGGATACAACCTGAGTTGCTACCGATATCAACACAGCCGCCAACGCGACCACGGTCCCAAGTCGCAAAGCCTTCATCCAACGTACCCGCGTGCCGTTCCAATCATAGCCCATTTTGCTCCCCTGTCGGGATCATGCCGCTTGGGAATGGTCGTCTCTTTTCCTGTCGAGGACGTAAAACGTTTGCGTCCTCGTGGAAACTAGCCAAAGGATCCCCAGGCGAGGCCTGTCGCTATGATTGGAGCGCCAGGCCTCTGGCCGTCTCCTCCCCGTCCGAAGACGACTGGTGCTCGCTATCACACCGCTTGCCGGAACTCTATTTGCCCATCCGGGCTAAACCCTGTGGCTAATGAGGATATCGCGATGAAATCCCTTGAGTGCAGATGAGTAGCTTGACAGGCATTAACCTGTGGGCTGAGAAATCGGCTCATCTGAATTGGTGCTTGATCGGGAAGTGGCCGCTACTGGTATGGGAGGCGGGAAGGGCGCGTTTTGCCACGTTCAGCTGCGCCGGGGAAGTGTTTGGGGCAGGATATTTCGCAGGAACAATAGCCTTTATGCGACTTTCGAAATACGGAGCCACAGCGCTCTGGGTTGTGGTCCGTCTCGCCGCTGGTCAAATAGCGATCACGTCAGGGACGTCCCCGTTCTGGCTTCGGCAAAACGATGCAAAATCCTTGAGGAATTTCTCCCCCGCCGGACGATGAGCGGGGTCCATGAGCTTTTCCATGATTGCGTCTGGCGTCTCCTTCATAACGGGAAGCCGGAAGAAAATCGTCTCGGAGAAATTTGAGCTTAATGTCAAAAGGACGGTGCGCAGCGCTGCGAGCATGTCGTCGCCTCGGTGCGAAGCGTGGATGAGGGCTATCGGTTTTGCGATTACGGCCTCCCCCGAGACAAGCCAGTCGATGGCGTTCTTGAGGCCTCCGGGAATGGTGCGAACATACTCGGGGCTGGAGATGATTAGCCCATCACTTGCCGAAATTTTCTCGACGAAGCGGATGACGCTTTCTGGGGCGTTTGCGCCCTCCAGATCGGGAGAAAAGATCGGCAGCTCACCAATATTATCAAAGACTTCAATGGTGATATCGGCTGGAGCGAGGAATTGGAAAGCCCTCAACAAGGCCGAATTGGTGGAAAGCCGACGCGTACTTCCTGAAATTCCTAGGATCCTCATTCCTCAAGGATAGTGAAAATTCCGCAGCCAGCAAGCCATCGTGGACGCGGCGCCGCTTTCAAAAGCACATTGTCAACGGTGAGGAAGGTAAAACGAGGGAACAACGGGCGGCCTTTCCTCGTTGAGAAAAACCGGGCGTAGGAGGACCAAACAATGAGTGACGAGCCGCGCGAACGCGATATTTTGTCGTTGAGTGACGACCCGCTGCCAAAGGCCGAGTTTGTTCTCAAGACACCACGCCTGGCGACGCAAAGAGAGCAGCTTGATGTGTTGCGGGCCGACGTGGCCCGGCTTGGCGAGCGCCTCATCGCCATAGCGGAGGGGACTTCCAGACTGGCGGCGCTCGAGGCGACCGTTGTTTTAGAAACGGTAGAAAGCGGTATCAGACGTCATCTCACGCCGGTTCTGATCACCGCGGGTGTTGCCGGTTATATCTGGAGCGCGTTCTTGAGGCGACGATAACTGTGCCCACCTGCTTTCTGCGACGGTGCAGCGCACTCGAAAAGACGTGGCTGAAAAAAGACGGTCCCCAAGGAGGGAGCCATCTTACACACGATCCGGAGAGATCCTGGATCGCTTGCGGGTGCATCAATAGAACCGCTCGATCATAGGAATTTTCCCATGCCTGCGCGGCCGTTTCGCTGAAAGCCGTTTTTCAGCCTTGGATGTTCGAGCGCCGTGCCCTTCACTCTCATCTCCAAAAACAGAACGCGATTGCCTTGTCGCAATCGTGGCCATGCCCTAGTTCTTGAAGCGATTTTAGTCTGGGGCCTGCCTCGGCCACGTGCCACAGAACGGGTCGTATTTTATGATTAGGCGGAAAATGCATGCGCGGAAGTGAACGCGTTGAATTGAGGAATAGGACGCGGGATGCACATCAGCGGGTAGACGCCGCGGTCGGCGAGCTCAGCACTATCGAGGACTATCGCCGGTACGTAGCGCGCGTGTTGCCGTTTCGTGCGACAATGGACGAAGCGCTGAGGAACGTCTCTTGGCCTGAAGGCTGGAATTGGCGACCATCAGGGGTTGCAGAGCTGCTTGCTCAGGACGCGTGCGATCTCGGCTTGGCACCGGCGCGCCGCATTCGGACTGATTTCGATTTTTCCGACCCAAGCGCGCTGCTCGGTGCCCTCTACGTGGTGGAAGGGTCGTCTCTCGGTGCGCGGGTCTTGCGTCAGAGGGCGTTGAAGCTTGGTTTCGATGAAACCTTCGGCGCGAAGCACCTTGTTTCGATGGCGAACGACACGACCCGATGGCCGTCCTTCCTGTCGCTCCTCGAACGAACCCGCGATTTTGACGTCGTTCGGTCTGCCGTCACGGCGAACGCCGTGTTTGCTCTCGCCCAAACTTGCTTTGAAAGTACATATCTTGTCGCAAGTTGAACCCGTCACCCTCGAGACTTGCGACAGGGAGCCCATTCATATCCCCGGGAGCATCCAACCGCACGGTTGTCTTCTGGCGTGCAATGTCGGGTTCACGACGATCGAACGCATATCGGCAAACGCTGCGAAGATGCTCGCCTGGGAGGGCAGCCTCCTTGGGCGGCCTCTTGTCGACGTGCTCGGCCCAAAGTTGTTGCATGATCTGCGCAATGCGCTTGCGGCCGCGGGAGCGGCCTCACGACCGGCCCTTTTGCTCGATGTCGCTTTTGGCGACCGCGTGTTCGACATTGCCGTCCACCTTCACAAGTCGGCCGTCATCATTGAGTTCGAGCCGGCGCCGTCGATCGGTCAGCCCTTGCATATCGCGCGCGAGATGATTGGCCGTATCAAGGACATCACCGACGTCGACCGTCTCGTGCAGCGCGCGTGCCGGATCGTTGCCGGTACCATCGGCTATGACCGCGTGATGATCTACCGCTTTGAGCAGGACGGATCAGGCAAGGTCGTCAGCGAAGCGAAACGCGCCGATCTTGAGAGTTTTCTGGGCCAGTATTTTCCAGCAAGCGATATCCCCCAGCAGGCCCGCGCACTTTATCTCAAGAACACCATTCGCGTCATTTCGGACGCGAGCGGTGCGCGCGTCCCGGTCGAGCCGGTTCTGGACGGATCCGGCGAACCATTGGACCTCAGTTTCGCGCACTTGCGCAGCGTTTCGCCCATCCATTGCGAATACTTGCGCAACATGGGCGTCGCCGCGTCGATGTCGATTTCGGTTGTTCTGGACGGCCAGCTCTGGGGGTTGATCGCCTGCCACCATTATTCGCCGCGCGCCCTGCCGATGGCTCAACGCGTTGCGCTTGAAGTGTTCGGCGAATTTTTCTCGCTGCACCTGAAATCTCTGAAGGAACGTCGCCGGGTTGCGGCCGTCGCCGGCACACGCGAAGCGCTCGACCGTTTTCTCATTTTGTCCTCCCATCACGAGGATGTGGGTGAGCTGTTGCGCCAAAGCCTGCGTGAATTCTCGCAGTTGCTGGCAAACGACGGCATCGGCGTCATGGTCGATGGCAAATGGGCGGGGATCGGCACCGCTCCGCCGGACGAAGAAAGAGCCGCTCTTCTGGACTTCATCCGCACTGTCAGCGAAGGGCGCGTTTGGGCGACACATGCCCTGTCACAGAAGTTCCCGGAGGCATCGGCCTACAGCGAGCGGCTTTCGGGCGTTCTCGCCATTCCCCTTTCGCAAACCGGCTCGGATTGCCTGGTGTTTTTTCGCAAAGAACTGGTCCAGACCCTCAACTGGGCCGGCAATCCTGAAAAGACCTATGAGGCAGGTCCACTCGGCGACCGTCTCACACCACGCAAGAGCTTTGCGATCTGGAAGGAGACAGTCCAGGCGCAGGCGCAGCCCTGGTCGGAGGCCGAGCGGGAAATCGCCGAGATCGTCCGGGTCGCGATCGTCGAGGTGGTGCTGCGACACAACGAGCTGATGGCGGGCGAGCGCCGCAAGTCCGAGGTTCGGCAGCGGATGCTGAACCAGGAGCTTAGCCACCGCGTCAAGAACATCCTCGCCGTCATCAAATCTCTGGTGACAAGCCCCCAACAGCACAAGAAATCGCTCGAAGAATATGTTTCGACGCTGCAGGGTCGCATCGAGGCGCTCGCAATCGCGCATGACCAGGTCGTGCGCGGAGATGGCGGCGGGATCCTGGCGGATCTCCTGGAGGCCGAACTCCAGCCTTACCGGACAAATCTGTCGACAATTACGCTCGAAGGTCCTGCCGTCTGGCTCGACAGCCGCGCTTTTTCGGTAATGGCGCTGGTGTTTCACGAGCTCGCGACCAACGCCGCCAAATACGGAGCGCTTTCGGTGACGGCTGGCGAAGTAGAGGTGCGCTGGACGATGACCGGCTCCGATTGCGACGTCTCCTGGCGCGAGCGAAACGGTCCACTCGTCACTCTGCCGTTACGCAGGGGATTCGGTAGTGCCCTCATCGAGCGCAGCGTCCCCTACGATCTTCATGGGCGCAGCTCCGTCCGCTTCGAACCATCGGGGCTTGAGGCAGAGTTCAGCATCCCCTCCCCACACGTCAAACTCACCGCGTTAGGTCCGACAATGGAAACATATACGGTCGGTACCGCCGCTCCCGAACAAAGCGGCCTTGGCCGTGCAAACCCCAGGGTTCTGATCGTTGAGGATCAGATGCTCATAGCGCTTGATCTCGAAGCGATGCTGTCGGACGAAGGGTTCTCGGAGGTTTCGACGGCGAGCTCCGTGCAGCAGGCCATGGCACATATCGAGAGGACTGCTCCGGAACTGGCGATTCTCGATATCAATCTCGGGCAGACCAATTCGTTCGGGATCGCCGGCGAACTCATGCGCAGAGGCACTCCATTCGTTTTTGCTACAGGCTATGGCGAGGGAGCAGAACTGCCGCCGGACCTTATCGGCGTGCCGATCGTGCGCAAACCCTACAGCAGAAATGCCATCGTCGGAGCGCTTTCACTGCTGTGGGACGAGACCCTGTCCAGAGACGCGCAAAGGGCAGTGACAGGAACGACGAAGGGAAAGACCGAAATCGATGTCTGACATCAAGTCGCTGTCTCGCGAGCAACTCGAAGACGAGATCCTGAGGCTGAGGGCCCTGTCGCAGGGAGGCGCCGCGCTGAAGGTCCATAACGCCAGCGACGACGACGCGCGAGAGGCACGCTATCGAGCCCTTTTCGAGGCGATCGACGATGGTTTCTGCATTATTGGCTTCATCGACGGACCACATGGTCCGCTCAGCGATTACGTACACCTTGAAGCAAATTCCGGCTATGGCCGGCATACAGGCATCTCGGACATCGTCGGCAAACGGCTTCGGGAGATTGAACCCGGCAACGCGGATGTCTGGTTGGACGTCTATGGCAGCGTGTTGCGCACCGGCAAACCAGTGCGCTTCGAGCAGGAGTTCAAATCAGTCGCCAGGCATATCGAAGTTTCGGCCACCCGCATCGAGCCGGCAGGCCTGCGCCAGGTGGCGGTCCTATTTCGCGACGTAACCGAGAGGAAGAAGGCCGAAGCGGCGCTACGCGAGAGCGAAAGCCACGCGCGCGATAACATACAGCGTGTGCAAATGGCGATGGCCGCAGGGGCGATCATCGGCACGTGGCTGTGGGACGTGCCTACCGATCGCTTTACGGTCGACGAAGCTTTTGCGACCGCGTTTGGGTTCGATCCGCAGCAAGGGCGCTCAGGCCTGAGCCTTGCCGATATCGTCGGCGCCGTTCATCCCGACGATCAGGAACGAGTGACGGCCTCGGTCCGAGAGGCCCTGGCAAAAGGCGGAGCCTATGCCCACCAATACAGGACGCGTCGCGAGGACGGGAGGTATCGCTGGCTCGAGGCGAACGGTCGCGTGGAATGCAGCAGTGACGGTGTTGCGCTTAAATTTCCGGGTGTCCTGATCGATATCGAGGAGCGGCGCGCGGTCGAAGCCGAACGTGACCATGCCCTTGCGGCCCTCCGCACGCTCAACGAAACGCTAGAGCAACGGGTAGAGGAACGCACCGCAGCCCTTGTCCAGGCGGAAGACGCCCTGCGGCAGGCGCAGAAGATGGAGGCTGTCGGGCAACTAACCGGGGGCCTGGCGCACGACTTCAACAACATCCTCGCCGGCATCAGCGGCAGCCTTGATCTGATGAAAACTCGGCTCGCCCAGGGCCGTGTGGGTGAGATCGACCGTTATATGACGGGAGCACAAGGGGCGGTGAAGCGGGCCGCGGGCCTAACTCAGCGCCTCCTTGCCTTTTCCCGCAGGCAGACGCTCGATCCGAAGCCGTCGGACATCAATCGCATCGTCGCGGGTATGCAAGATCTGATCAGCCGAAGCGTCGGTCCTGGGGTGGCGGTCGAGACTGTCGGAGCAGGAGGGCTGTGGACGGCCTTCGTCGATGTTGGCCAGCTCGAGAACGCTCTGCTCAATCTTTGCATCAACGCTCGCGACGCGATGCCGGATGGTGGACGCTTGACGATCGAGACCGGCAATCGGTGGCTCGACGAACGCGCTGCGGCCCAACGTGGATTGCCGCCGGGGCAATATGTCTCCTTGTGCGTCAGCGACACCGGTACGGGCATGTCGCCGGATGTGGTCGCCCGCGCCTTTGATCCGTTTTTCACGACGAAGCCGATCGGACAGGGGACGGGGCTTGGCCTTTCCATGGTCTACGGTTTTGCCGGCCAATCCGGTGGTGCCGTGCGCATATACTCCGAAGTGGGCAAGGGCACGATGATCTGCATTTATTTGCCCCGCCACGCGGCCGAAGATCATAGCTCCGACATACCAGCCGACGCGGGGCCCGCGCCTGCAGCGACCGGAGTTCACACCATCCTAGTCGTGGACGACGAACCCCTGGTCAGGATGGTCGCGGTCGAAATTCTCGAAGAGCTGGGCTACGAAGTGCTGGAGGCGAGCGACGGCCCTTCCGCCCTTAAAATGCTTGATGCACGCCCCACAATCGATCTTCTGGTTACCGACGTCGGGCTGCCGAACGGCATGAACGGACGGCAGCTTGCGGATGCGGTGCGCGTCCAGCGTCCCGGTCTTAACGTACTCTTCGTCACAGGGTATGCGGAGAACGCAGTACTCAACCACGGGCACCTCGACCATGGCATGGAAGTGGTCACCAAACCCTTCACAGCTGACGTGCTGGCGCGGCGGGTCGAAAGCTTGATCCGCCAATGACAACTGGGTCTGGCGCGCCAGGCTTGCTGCATTTCGCCGATGGACAGCCAACTGCGCTCAGCTGACGGGGACCACCGGGCAATCTGCAAGTCCGCGCTCATTTCAGGAGTTTCGAAGTGCTCGATAACCCTCGTTCTGGTCAAGCTACGCCCTTGGTCTGAATTTCCGTCCGACCAAAGCCCGTAAGGGGAACAAAAAATCAACCTCCGCATTTAGCTGTCGGCGACGACGGTCGTCGCGGCAAGGCGTTTTCGTTGGAAATTCAATCGCTTTCGATTTCGCGCTGATACCAAAAGGCATTCCCAGTGACGGGCAGAGGAGCAAAACCATGAAAGCGATCGGATCGCTGGCATTTGGCATCGCATTGTCCGTTTGCGCCAGCGCCGCGGCTGCGTCCGTCGCCTCACTCGTGCTGGCCAAGCCCACCGAACCTCCTCTGCTGAAGTCGGCTTCGGCTCCAG
This sequence comes from Ensifer sp. ENS06, assembly GCF_014852205.1. Lineage (NCBI taxonomy): Bacteria > Pseudomonadati > Pseudomonadota > Alphaproteobacteria > Hyphomicrobiales > Rhizobiaceae > Ensifer > Ensifer sp. ENS06. The sequence continues at coordinate 92,452 of NZ_JACVBC010000010.1, forward strand.
ATCTTTGGACCGCAACACCGGTCCGGATCGACCGGAGCCAGCAGAACTACCAGCGTTTGCCGCCCGTCTATTCCACTTACGTCACGAACCCGGTTTCGGCGAAGCGAACATCGGGGCGTCTGGCACTCACCGCTCCAACCTTGGTGACCTCCCATACCGGCCTCTCGACAGCCCACCGCGATTGGTGCTCAAGCCGCTACCGGTCCTATAACCCCGAAACCAACGCGTACCGCTCATACGGTGGACAAATACGAACGTGCCAGTCGCCTTACGCGGTCATGTACCCGATCCACAAAGACCGGACGGCGCAAATCGATCGGCGGTTCGTGGGCTACGCGACGGCCGAATCGCGTACCGTCTCGTGTACCGTCCGCTATCAGTCGTATCGAGCCGATGACAACACCTACCAGCCCTACAACGGCCCTCGAAGGCACTGCCTTTATCCATCCCAAGATGCGCGCCTCGAAGCGAGCAACAGCGTGCGGCCCGTGTCGGGGCGATGAGCAGCCCGCAAGTCAACTGCGGCACGAACATTCTTCGGCGGCACCGGCCTCTCCCGGGCGTGCGTTGCGACGGCTGAGGCATTCAAGGGATCGCGATCCCGATGGATAGCGAGAGTAAAGCGGAAGAATGAGCGTTCGTCCGGCTATCCAACCTCTACCGGAACATGGAGATGCAAAGAGTTGGAGAAAATCACGCGAAAGCGCAAATTGCGGTCCAATCGGCCACTGTGGTCCAACACGCGTCATATCAAGGTTGTCGCGCAAAGTCGCATCTCCGTTGACAAAGTCGATGTGTTGATCGTCGGCGCCGGCATCGGAGGGGCGCTGATGGCGTTGTCCCTTGCCAAGCGAGACATGAAAATTCTCGTCGTCGACCGACGCGGCCCGGTACAAGGCAGCACTTTGGCGAGCACTGCGATGATCCAGCACGAGATCGATGTGCCGCTCCACCAGCTCACCTCGATGATTGGAAAGGACAAGGCGCGGCGCGCATGGCAACGCTCCGCAAGAGCAGTGGAAACACTGATTACGCTCGTCGATAATCTTGGAATCGACTGTGGCTTTGAACGAAAGAAGTCTCTTTATCTGTCCGGCAATGCCCATGGTGCCCGAGCGCTTCGCCTGGAGACTGACGCACGTCAGAGCGCTGGCATTTCAGCAAGGTTTCTCAAGTCTGCTTGCTTGCGCGAAGAGTTCGGTCTCAATCGGACTGCGGCAATCGAGTCCGATATTTCTGCAGCCGCAAATCCGGCGCAATTGACAGCCGGCTTGTGGCGCAAAGCCCAGAGGGACGGTGTTTCGCTCATAGGCGACACGGAGATTACCGACGTACGCAGCGTTGAAGGATGGAACGCCGCTGCGACCTCGACAGGCGAAATCATACTGGCCAAGCACGTTGTGTTTTGCACGGGCTACGAGTTTCTCGACGTCGTGGCCCACCAAGGCCATCGGATGGTATCCACCTGGGCGCTTGCGACTAAGCCGCACCATCCACGGCCTGACTGGCTTAAGAACTATGTTCTTTGGGAGGCATCCGATCCATACCTCTATTTTCGCTCGACCAAGGATGGTCGCCTGATTGTTGGAGGGGAGGACGAAGAAAGCGCCACCGCATTTGCGGACCCTATCAAGCTTAGAGCCAAATCCCAGATCTTGCGCGCAAAGCTGTCGGCGCTCCTGGAAATACCAATCGGCGAACCGGATTATCTTTGGGCCGCGCCTTTTGGCATTACCTCTGACGGATTGCCGCTTATCGGAAACGTTCCGGGGCTGGAGAATGTCTATGCTGTGATGGGTTATGGGGGCAATGGCATTACCTACAGCCAGATCGCTGCGGAGGTCGTGTCGTCAGAGATTTTGGGCTACCGCGACCCAGATAGCGAATTGTTTGCCTTTCGCTGAGCTTTGAAGCCAGGCAGCAAGCAGAAAGGCCGCCGGAACGGCGGCCTTTGAAGATAAAGAGTGGAGGTAGCTTTGGATCAATGGAAACGCTGGTTTGAATACCAGTCGTCGATATCTTTCCTCGCCTGATCCTTGGCATATCCATAACGCTCCTGGATCTTGCCTTCGAGTTGCTCGCGTTTACCGTTGATCTGGTCGAGGTCATCGTCGGTGAGTTTGCCCCACTGCTCCTTGACCTTACCCTTAATCTGCTTCCAGTTGCCTTCAACACGGTTCCAATCCATTTTGGGGACGCTCCATTGCTATTTCAGGTACATTTCTTGAACGAGTGAGCTACGCACTTGTTCCGTTATTTGTTGAGACGAATGATGGTGCTGTTTGTCGGGCCCGGCTCTATGAACCTCGAGACAGTTTAGCCGACTGCAGGCCCTGCCTCGTTGGTTTAGGCAATGCTTATCCGTTGCCAGCGGCATTATGCCGGTATGCCGGCAACGGATGAATTTAGGACCCGAGAAGACGCCTTGGGGACATCAGCGCCTGTAGCGCCGCCGCTCCTGTTCAACCTCATCGGGCGTATAGGGAGCGAGCGTCGGATCAAAGCGCCGCCAGCCCTGCTCGGAATAAGAAGCTCGACGCTGCACCGGGTCGACCCAGCTACCGCGGCGTAGGATCGCTTCGGCATCCGCCTGGAGCGCGTCGTCGACCCGTGCCGTGACGACCGCGCCACCGCGCCGTACGCCTTCCGCATAGACATGGGCATGTTCTTCCGGAACGCCCGAATCCGTCATCGCTCCGATAATCCCGCCGGCGGCACCACCTGCTACCGCGCCGGCGGCAGCACCCGCCGCGGTCGCGGCAAGCCAACCGGCTGCGACCACCGGACCGACACCCGGGATGGCCATGACCCCAAGGCCAGTCAAAAGGCCGCCAATGCCACCGACCGCAGCGCCGACACCGGCGCCTGTCCCAGCGCCTTCAGCCGCGTTGCTTTCGTTTGCAGTGCCGTACCGATCCCCAACATTGTTGGAAACGATGCTGATGTCGTCCGACGGCACGCCGCGATCTTCAAGGGCTGACACAGCGGCGCGGGCGTCCGAATAGTCGTCAAAAAGTCCACTAACGGTTTTCATGGGGATTTCCTCGTTCTGGAGTTAGTTGGCAACAATGTTGCCCTGGTAGTCGAGCGCGACCTGCATGGATTTGCCGTCCTTCGAGGCAGTTGCGCGCCAGACGCCCTTGTCGTCGAGCTTTAGACCGGTCACATCGGTGTAGCCGGCGTCAGTAAGGCGATCCTTGGCCTGTTCTTCAGTGAAACTGTTGGCGCCGGCGACGGGCGCTGTTGGATTGGTGGTGTCTGGTGTTGCCACGGCAGGCGTATCACCATCTGCTGTAGCCGGAGGTGTGGCGGTCTGCGCGAGCGCGCCCAAACTCGATACGCCGAGGAAGACCGCGGCGAGCAGGATATTTTTCATGATTCTGTTCCTCGTTTCGATCCTCGGGATGCGGGCATCCGGAGGAAAAATTTGAGATCATAAGAGCCACATCTCCGTTCGTTTCGACCCGGTGAGCAGCATGATGGATTATATGCAGCAGACTGAGGGAACACTGCGCTTCAGCATCAATGCTCCCTTCGGACGGACTTTACATGGCGTCCATGCCCTTGATGGCATTGTCGAGATGCGACGTGCATTTCTCCATGTCGTTCGCCATCATGGCATCTCTCGCCATGGTGAGTTCCTTGGTGGACTCGATCTTTTTTGCGCCGTCGGAGATTTGCGCGACTTGCTGTTCGGCCTTAGCGATTGAAGCTTCATCGCAAACGACCTTTTGCTGTGCCAGAGCGGGGCTGGCAAATGCCGCGATGAGGGCGAAAGTAGCAATCCGTTTCAGCATTTGTATGTTCTCCATTGGGCCGATACGACACCGGCGTTCACCGCCATTGAACGGCAAAACGGGTCGTTCTGTTCCGTTGATAGCGGGCCGAAAAGCGAAGTTTTTTCAAGGAACATCCAAGCGTTTGGTGCGTTAGGAGCGCGTGCAACTGTGGGTCTAGATGTGCGCTTTTTATGGGCTTTTGGCCGCCTTCAGAGTGAACAGCGAGCGCGGGTGCCGGTGCATAGGACGGAGGGCTTTGCGCGCTAGTCTTGTGGGTGGTCGTCAGGGGCGAAGATGCTCCCCGTCTCATCGCCATCCCAGTAGGTGACTTTCGACGCGTGAACCTTGATCATTAAAAGACCGGGGGTGTCCACGCCTTGGGGAAACCATCTTTCAAGCTCGCTCATCCAATGCTCGGCAAACGTCTGCTTGTCACCCACGAGCGAAGCATTCCCTTGGATTGCAATGAAAATACCGGGTTTGCCGAGAAGGCTCGGACGAGCGGTGTAAGTCAGGGCTACCTTCGGATCTGCCTTGATCTCGGTGATTTTTTGTGACTGCTCAAAGCAAAAGAACCAGGTGTCCCCCCTATAGTCCACGTCGCCATTGTTGCTCATTGGTCGACTGGAGATGGTTCCGTCTGCCTTCTTTGTCGAAAGCATGCCGAAGTCGATATTCTTCAGTTCGTTGGAGATGTCGTTGAGCGTCAAAGTCATCGTGCACTCCCGTTGGCGTTCAGGTCCTAACCGCGAGAGCACAAACAGGTTCCTTGACACCGCCCTGGCGCACGTCGTCGGTCACGGTTCGCTGAAACCGGTCGCGGAAACACGGGAGCGACCTGCAGGATCGTTGCGAAAGATCAGTCCACCCCGCGCCTTCGATCGCGCCGGCACGTAGTCAAGCGTGATCTCCGCGGTCTCTATGACATTATCGTTGTCGGTGATTTCGCCACGTACGACGACGGCGGCCGCCGTTCGGTCGGCTGCATTGTTAACATCGAACATGACCAGATATCCGCCAGCACTCCCCGCGCTGCTGACGATCGTCACCGAGAGGTCCGGAGGCCCATCGGCCTGGGTTGCAGCCTGATAGCTGATCCAGCCAATAAGCGCCGTGATCAGGATGGCGGAAACCGCACCGGTCGTCCATTCGATCCAATGCGCTCGACGATTTTCAACGGAGCCTGGTTTCGGGGACTTTGCCATCACGTTACCTACAGAATGAGGCGCGCTGCGGCTGCGCCGATTGCGCTCGGGAAGGCGAGGACAGCCGTGGCGACAATCGCTTGTGTTGGATCGAGGCCGTCCAGCCGATGAAACGTCCATAGGCAATAGAGGCTGATCGCGAATGCGATGACGTAACCCGGCGTTGTGAAGCGGATAAGGGCATGCCAGCCAGGTGTGTTCTCATCGAGTTCATGGCCGCCTATGAAAGACAGGGCGTAGACGAAGCCATGCATCAGCAGGATCGACGCCAAGATTGCGGCAATGGCGTGCCACAGCGACATCTTAAAGGATATCAGGATCATTTCTTCGGTTGGGGCGACGTTGAGACCGAGAAACAGAGCCCCAACGACCATCATAAAAAGTTCGCCACCGTAACCATCGCCCCGCGTCTCGCCGATCGGATCCTTCTCGTCCTCGCCGCTTTCGGTTCGTGTCCCCAGTTCGCTGCGGCCGAGCAAGGCGCCAATGCTGGCTGGGACCGCCTGAATGGCGATCATTCCAAGCACTTCTGGCAGGGCCTGGCCAATCTTTAGGACGCCAATCATGAAAAGAACAAAGACACTCGCCGCGATACCCAGGCAGTATGCAATGCTTGCGTCTCGCAGCGCTTCGCGCCACGTCGATACATTTTCAAAGCCGATCCGACGCGCAAGGAGGACAAGCAGCGGAATGTTGACCACAAGCAAAATAAGCAGCCGGTCGCGGTCGATGTAGAGGCCGAGTTCCCACATTTCCATCGTGAGGAACATAGGCAGCGCAAAAAGCAACGCGCCGGCGAAGCCGCGTGCGAGGCCCTTCGCGAAGCGGCCATGGTCAAAATCGGCCCGCGTCCCGCCCTTGGTCATCTTTCCCTCTCAAGGTTGCTGTCGGCCTCGCAAGGACGCGGCAGCATTTCTCTGACAGAGGTAACGTCGAGAGACAGCGCAAGTTCCTGATGTCCAGCCGGCCGGTCCAGCCCCTCAATGTCGGCGTTTCCTTGCTTGCATCGATCAAGTGCACATCGAACCCGTTCAGCCGTCCGCACTCCGGTGATCGCGACCGGCGCGTAGCGCTCATGCTTTCGTTGCTCAGGGCATTGGAACAATAACAACGTCCACGTCTTTCCACGGGGTTGGTAGCCCTTGGGAAAGGGAATGTTCGTGAAGTTGGAGCAGTAAGCTATGCCCTTGGGTTCTTTCGACAAGGCGGGGAGTGAAGATATCTTGCGAGCGAGGCTTGCGGCCATTGTGGAGTCGTCCTTCGACGCCATCGTCAGCAAGGATCTCGATGGTACCGTGCGAACCTGGAACGGCGCAGCCGAACGCATGTTCGGCTACTCAGCCGAGGAGATGGTCGGGCGATCAATCCTGACGATCATACCCACTCATCTTCACGACGAAGAGCGAGATCTGCTGCAGCGCCTGCGCAAAGGTGAAAGGATTGAACCGTTCGAAACCGTCAGGCAGCGCAAGGACGGCAGCTTTGTAACCGTTTCGCTGACGATCTCCCCGATCCGCAACTCCAAGGGCCGCATCATCGGAGCATCCAAGGTTGCGCGCGACATCACATCCGCAAGGGACCGTGAAAGGCGAATTCGCCTGCTGCTGCGGGAGGTCAACCACCGGGTCAAGAACCACTATGCCATCATTCTTTCGATGATCCGGCAGAGCAGGAGCGAAGAAACGGAACCTGCGGTTTTCCAGAAGGACCTTGAAAACCGCATATGGGCCCTCTCGGCATCCCACGACCTGATTGCGTCGGCAGATTGGCAAGCAACAGATCTAAGAGGCCTGGTCGAAAAGCAGATCGCAGCGTTTCATGCTGAAGCGTTCTGTCAGATTTCTGGCCCGGGCATCGCGCTTGCCCCAGCTGCAATCGAAAATCTTGGGATGGCGATCCACGAGTTAGCCCTTCATTCGTCAAAGGGCGGCGTATTGCGGTCGCGTGCCGGCACGATTTCAATTACCTGGGCGCTGGCCACTTCCCCGGCAGGCCTTGCCTTTTCGATGTCTTGGGATGAGCACCCTGGCCCTGAAGGTCGCGACTATCAGTTGCCGCGCTCGGGTTTTGGCGCGGTCGTGCTAAAGAGGACAGTGCCGCAGGCCCTAAACGCCAAGGTGGAATCCGCCCACGGAGACGGATTTGCCCGGTGGCGGTTGGTCGGGCCCGCGGACCGCTTCCTGGAGTGGCCGCGCTTCTCTCTGTGAAATCACTGCAGTGACCACTGTGCACTGTCACCAAAATGTGACAGGCGGTGCCTGGCGAGAATGAGGTGGCGGCAGGGAGATGGAAAAAGAACGAGGGAGCCATAGTTAGAGCTCGCAAATTCAGCATTCCGCGGTTTAGCGGGAAAGGTTTTGGGGCAGACGGGTGAACAAACGGCCTGTTATTTCAAAAGTTTGTACGCTTCGGCGGGCAGGTTTGATAATGCAACATAGAATCAGCGCGAATCCGTCAGGGCTGGTCGAATTCCGACTTCGGCAGGAACCGCCGCTGAACCAGAACGTCTTCGCAATCCAGCCACGCACCGTCAGCACACGGTCGCTGTTTCCACTCAATGCTTGCTCTTTCCTCGGAGTCTGAATGTCCGCCACCGCAACCAGAAGATCGAGCTTGAGTTCGCGCTCGTTCCGCGCGCTTTTGGGCCTAGAAGCGGGCGTGGCCCTCGGCCTGGCAGGCACCCTCTTCTTTTTTGTCGCAAGCAGCGTCGTTGCCTATCTCAATCTGGAGGCCCTGCAACGGGGCAACGAGAGGATTGTACAAACCCACGTTGCCATTGTTTCTCTCGACGAACTGCTGTCGCTTGTTCAGGATGCCGAGACCGGTCAGCGTGGGTTTTTGTTGACCAATAGTGGGGGCTACCTTGCCCCCTACAACGCGGCAGTTCGCGCCATTCGGCCAAAACTCGATCAGATCGGTCAACTGACTGCGAGCAATCCGGGCCAAAGTCAGCGGCTGGTGGCTCTCAGGCAACATGTGGACGCCAAGCTCGCGGAACTCGGGGCGACCATCGATCGGAGACGGGCCGACGGTCTTGAGGCGGCGATTGCGATGGTAAACTCCGATCGCGGCAAGATCGAAATGGATGCCGTCCGCGCGCAGATTGCGGCCATGTCGGGCGCTGAGCTGGAAGTGCGCCTTGATCGATTGGCCGAAATGGAGAATGCGCAGAAGACTGCGCGGCTCAGCACTCTGCTTTCTGGTCTTCTCGGAATTGCTTTGACCGCAGCAATCGCCCTCCTCATTCGCAAGGCCACGATCGTCCGCCGAAGGGATGAATGGCTTCAGGCTGGTCAGGTCGGGTTGGCGTCGGCGATGATGGGCGATCAGTCGATCGAGCAGCTGAGCAAAAGTATTCTCGACTTCCTGGCGCCTTACGCAGGCGCCATTGCCGGTGCGATCTTCATTCGCGGTGATGGTTCGTTCCAGCGGGCTTGTAGTCGTGGCGTTCCGCCCGAGGCGAACTTGCCAATGACGGTTCGACCCCGCGAAGGCCTCTTGGGTCAAGCGGTTGCGGAAGGGGGTTCAATCGTCGTCGACGATGTCCCGGATGGTTACCTGGCCTTCGGTTCCGGGCTTGGGATGGACAAACCACGCCATCTCGCGATCCAGACCGGAAAGGTCGATGGTTCAGTGAATTCGGTGATCGAGCTCGGCTTTCTTGGGCCAATCGACGAGACCATCGTCACCTTTCTTGACCGCGCATCGGAGGCTATCGCGATTGCCGTGAAGGCAGCGACCTATCGCGGCCAGCTTCACGACCTGCTGGAGGAAACGCAACGGCAGTCCGAAGAGTTGCAAACGCAAAGCGAGGAGCTGCGCGTTTCAAACGAAGAGCTTGAAGAGCAGGGGCGGGCGCTGAAGGAATCTCAGGCGCACCTCGAGCAGCAGCAAATTGAACTTGAGCAGACCAATGCTCAGCTGGAAACACAAGCCCAGCGGCTTGAGGCTCAGCGCGACGAGCTGGAGCGCGCGAACGTATCGATATCGGCCAAGGCGAAGGAACTAGAGCAGGCAAGCCAATACAAATCCGACTTCCTTGCCAATATGTCCCACGAGTTGCGCACGCCGCTGAACTCTTCCTTGATTTTGGCCAAGCTGCTTGCGGACAATCCCGACGAAAACCTGACTGAGGAGCAGGTGAAGTTTGCCAAGACGATCCAATCCTCGGGCAATGATCTCTTGAACCTGATCAACGATATTCTCGATCTCTCCAAGATCGAGGCCGGGCATGTCGAAATCCGGCCGGAAACCGTTTCGCTCGAGCGACTGGCCGGCAACCTTCGTCAGGTGTTTCTGCCGCTGGCGACCGAGAAGAAACTCGGGTTTTCCGTTGAACTTGCTGAGGAATGTCCGCTCACTATCGAGACCGATCCGTTGCGGCTTGAACAAATTCTCAAGAACTTGCTTTCAAATGCGATCAAGTTCACCGAGACCGGCAAGGTCACCTTGGTGATTGGTTCGGTTGGCGAGGGCAAGGTTAGCTTCTCCGTCAGCGACACCGGAATCGGAATTGCACAGGAACATCAGCGGGCGATCTTCGATGCCTTCCACCAGGCCGATGGCACAATCAGCCGTAAGTATGGCGGCACCGGGCTCGGCCTTTCCATCTCTCGGCAACTGGCGCGGCTTTTGGGCGGAACGATCGTGCTTCAAAGCCAGGCGGGACGGGGTAGTACGTTTACCGTTACCATCGGGGAACGGTTCGATGTGGCCAAGCCGACAGCTCTTGCGCCAAGTCCAGGAACGCTCGCAACGACGGTCACGGCGCAAAAGGCAGGTACGGTTACGCCCAGGCCGATCCGCCGGATCGACGACGACCGAGATGTTCTGACAAATACAAAACGCGTGCTGCTGGTAATCGAAGATGATGACACTTTTGCCGGCATCGTGCGTGATCTGTCGCGGGAAATGGGCTTCCAGGCAATTGTCGCGGCAACCGCCGAAGAGGCGCTTTTGCTTGCGAAGGAATTCATGCCAAGCGCCGTCGTGCTCGATATAGGGTTGCCGGACCAATCGGGCCTCGCCGTCCTCGACCGGCTGAAGCATGATGTCTTGACCCGTCATATCCCGATCCATGTCGTGTCGGGGAGCGATCACGCCGAGAGTGCCTACTCTCTCGGGGCTGCCGGTTATGCCATCAAGCCCGTCAATCGAGAAGAACTGTTGAAGGTTCTGCAAAAGCTCGAGGCGCGGTTTACGAAACAAATGCATCGCGTCCTGGTCGTCGAGGACGATCCGGTGCAGCGCGAAGCGGTGGCAAAACTGATCGGCACGCAGGACGTCGAGACGGTGACCGCCAGCACCGCCGCCGAATGCCTTGACCTCCTGAAGCACCAGACTTTCGACTGCATGGTGCTTGACCTGTCGTTGCCTGACGCGTCGGGATATTCGTTGCTGGAGACGTTGAGCTCACAGAGCGCTTATGCCTTCCCGCCTGTCATCGTCTATACTGGACGCGAACTCTCGGCGGATGACGAGCAGAAGTTGAGGCGCTTCTCGAAGTCGATCATCATCAAGGGGGCAAAATCCCCCGAGCGACTGCTCGATGAAGTGAGCCTGTTCCTGCATCAGGTGATATCGGAACTGCCGGACGAACAGCAAAAGATGATCCGCAAGGCGCGCAACCGCGATGCGCTGTTGGAGGGGCGTCGCATTCTCGTGGTGGAAGATGATATCCGAAACGTCTACGCGCTAACCAACATTCTTGAACCGCGCGGTGCGATCGTCGAGATCGCGCGCAACGGCCGCGAGGCACTGGAGGTTCTCGAAAAAGCTTCATCTGGCCCCGGGCGCCCGATTGAGCTCGTGCTGATGGACGTCATGATGCCTGTGATGGATGGTTTGGTCGCGACCGCTGAAATCCGAAGGAACCCGACTTGGAAGAAGTTGCCGATCATTGCGCTGACCGCCAAGGCAATGCCGGACGATCAGGAGCGCTGCATTGAGGCTGGGGCGAATGATTACATGGCCAAGCCGCTGGACGTCGACAGGCTGCTGTCGCTGGTGCGTGTATGGATGCCCAAATGAGCGAAGCCACCGCCGTTGAAAAGGTAGAAGACATCGAAATCCGGTTGCTGCTGGAAGCACTGTTTCTCAAATACCACTATGACTTTCGCAACTATGCGATGGCCTCGATCAAGCGCCGCCTGAAAAAGGCGCGCGAACAACTGGGGTTCGATACTTTCTCGGCGATGCAGGAGGGACTTCTGCACGATCAGGCAATGCTGCCGCAATTGCTGCGTTTTCTGACCGTCCAAGTGAGCGAGATGTTTCGCGATCCGAGTTACTTCCAGGCGATCCGGGAAAAGGTCGTTCCCCACTTGAGGACCTACCCTTCCTTGAAGGTGTGGATTGCTGGCTGCAGCAGCGGCGAGGAGCTTTATTCGCTGGTTATCCTGTTTCGCGAAGAAGGCCTCGAAGATCGAACGATCTTCTATGCCACTGACATCAGTCATGAAGCGCTGGAGGCGGCCGAGGCCGGCGTCTATGCACTCGACAGGATACAGCTTTTCACCGAGAACCATCGCAAATCGGGTGGAAAATCATCGTTGTCGGACTACTATCAGGCGGCATACGGCAAGGCGCTGTTCGATAAGACCTTGCGCCGCCATGTCGTGTTTTCGGATCACAGCCTGGTGACCGACGCCGTTTTTGCAGAAATGCACCTCATATCGTGCCGAAACGTCATGATTTACTTCGACCGCGCGCTTCAGGACCGCGCGGTGGGTCTTTTCAAGGACTCGCTCGCTCGCAAAGGTTTCCTCGGGCTCGGCGCCAAGGAGAATTTGCGCTTTTCCCTTCATGCCGATGCGTTCACGGATTTCGTGCGTGAGGAGAAGATCTACCAAAGGCGTGTCGAATGACGCCAGCAAAAGCTCAAGCGGTGATCATTGGCGCTTCGGCGGGGGCTGTCGAAGCACTTTCGGCAATCCTGCCGGCGTTGCCGCGAAGCTTCCCGTTGCCCGTGATCGTGGTCGTTCACGTTCCATCCGACAGGCCGAGCCTTATGGTCGACCTGTTTCGTGCAAAGTGCCGGTTGCCTGTCGAGGAGGCCGAGGACAAACAGTCGCTCGAGGCCGGCACGATCTATTTTGCACCGCCGGACTATCATCTGCTCGTTGAAACGGACAGGAACCTGTCCCTTTCCTCTGATGAGCCTGTCCTCTTCTCCCGCCCGTCAATCGACATACTTTTCGAAAGTGCTGCCGATGCCTTCGGGCCGGATCTTATCGCGATTGTCCTGACCGGCGCCAACCGAGATGGGGCAGACGGCCTGGCGGCTGTCCACAATGCAGGCGGAACGGTGATCGTGCAAAACCCCGAAGGCGCTCACGCTCGCGCCATGCCGGAAGCTGCAATCCAATCATGCCCGAGCGCCCTCGTCCTGTCGCTCGATGCCATTGCCGAATACTTGAAAGAGGTCTGAGAACAACTATGGAGCCCGTCCCGTTTCTACTGGTCGATGACCTCGAGGAAAATCTCATATCGCTGGAGGCACTGCTCCGCCGAGACGATCGCCTTCTCATGAAGGCGCGGTCCGGCGATCAGGCGCTTGAGATCCTGCTTCGACAAGACGTGGCGCTCGCGCTTGTCGACGTTCAGATGCCGGGTCTGGACGGTTTCGAACTTGCCGAGTTGATGCGCGGCAACGAACGCACGCGACACATTCCCATCATCTTTGTGACTGCGGGTATTGCAGACGGCCGACGCCGTTTTCGCGGCTACGAGGCTGGCGCGGTGGACTTCATCCAAAAGCCGATTGAACCGGACGTTCTGTCAAGCAAAGTCGACGTGTTCTTCGAACTGTACCGGCAAAGGCAGCAACTCGCCGCTCAACGAGATGAACTCGCTGCCCAGGCGCAGGCGCTCAAGCAGGCAGCGGAGCACAAGGATATTCTGCTGCGGGAAATCAATCACCGCATCAAGAACCTATTCAGCCTCACTGCCGGGTTGATCTCGGTGAGCGCCAGGCAAGCCACAACCGTTTCCGATCTAGAGGCTGATCTACGGTCGCGGCTACACGCACTGTCTCGCGCCCACGAACTTACGCTGCCCGACCTTGTCGGGGAGGACGATCGCGGAGATATTGCGACGACGGTTGTGGCTCTGTTGAAGGCGATCGTTGCGCCACACGACCACGCTCACGGCTCTCGAATCCTGATCTCCGGAACGGACGCTCCCCTCGGCGACAAGGCACTGACGTCAATGGCGCTCCTTCTGCACGAACTGACCACCAACGCTGTCAAGTATGGTGCCCTTTCCGGCCCTGCGGGGCAATTGAGCATCGACCTTTCGACTTTCGACGAAGAACTTCACGTCAAGTGGAGTGAACACGGATCACATCCGTTGTCCGAGAGCTCCGAAAGGACGGGATTTGGAACAACGTTGGAGAAAGCGGCAATCTTGGGATTGAACGGATCGCTGGCGCGAAATTGGCGGACAGATGGGCTTTGTCTGGCGCTCCGCATCCCGCTAGCTAGTTTAAAAAACTGATCGGTCCCCGCAAGGACGCTTGACGCACTTTTGTTTGTGGTGTGCTGGCATAAGGCTGCTAATCGAGCAGTTTACCGGGGTTAGTGCCCATTCCCGGTTGCTCCTAAAATCGGTACTCGCCGACGTCCCATTTAATAGGTTAATCGCTCATTCTATAAGGGCGCGCGACCAGAGATATTCATTCGCCCTGCGGACGGGACTCGACGCTGCTCGGGCTTGAATTCCGGTCTGCCTGCCACACCTAAACTTTACCCGGGCCTGCGGAAATATAAACGCTCGTTGTCGCAGTCCCTATCGAAACCGAGCCCGTACGGGCTCGTCCCAGCGGGGCGCATATGAGCCAACGTGAACCTGCCGACGACACGCCCTGGATTAAGAAGGCCGACGAGTTGGAGGCGCTGTTCCAATTGACGGACGGACTATACCGCGCAGAGTCCGAGACCGATGCTTTCGATGCGACATTCGATGCGATCGAGCGGGCGCTGGGATGTTCGCGGGCTTCGATCCTGCTTTTTGACCGCCACGGAGTGATGCGATTCGTCGCTTCCCGCGGGCTCTCGGAGGACTATCGTCGGGCAGTTGATGGACACTCGCCGTGGAAGCCGGGAGATCGAGATCCTATTCCCATTTTCGTAAGCGACTTAGAGCTTTCTGACGAGCCTCAGGCGCTCAAGAACGCCATACGAGGGGAGGGTATCCGCTCCCTCGCATTCATTCCTGTGACCGTCGATGGCACCGTCGTTGGCAAATTCATGACCTACCGCGACGTCGCTCACGTCTATACCGCTGACGAAGCCACCCTGTGCCTCACTATCGCCCGGCAACTCGGGTTCAGCATCGAGCGGAAGCAATCGGAAGAGGCGCATCAACGTGCCGAAGAGGGACTTCGCCGCACCAATGAACGGTTGCGTGTCATCCTCGACAGCGCGAGCGAATATGCCATCATAACGCTCGACGCCGACGGACGGATCGCAAGCTGGAACAGTGGCGCTGAACGCCTTTTGGGCTATCTCGACAGCGAGGTCCTTGGTCTCTCCGGCAGTATTTTCTTCAGTCCTGAGGATCGAGCCTTGGAAATCCCACAACAGGAAATGCGAACCGCGGCCGAAACGGGACGTGCCGCGAACGAGCGTTGGCACTATCGCAAGGATGGGTCACGGTTTTGGGGCTCAGGTGTCATGCTTCGTGTCGAGGAGAGCGGGCCTGATCGCTACCTCAAGATCTTCCGGGATCGAACAGAGGAAAGAAGGGCGGAGAAGAGGCAGAAGCTCTTGGTGGGAGAGCTCAATCATCGGGTGAAGAACACCCTGGCTACCGTGAATTCCCTCGCGGAGCAAACATTGAAAAGCTCCGAAACGCCCGAGGCGTTCGCCCAGGCTTTTAACACTCGTCTGCTCGTTCTTGCCAAGGCGCACGACTTGCTTACACGGGAGGCTTGGCAGGCCGTAAACCTGAGCGATATCGCTCAAACGGTTCTTACCGCTTGGATTGAGGACGGGCGCGTCTCGATCCAAGGCGCTGCGATCCGCATCGATCCGAAAAAAGCTCTGGCGCTTTCCATGGCGTTCAACGAGTTGCTGACCAATGCGATCAAACACGGTTCACTTTCGAACCAGGTTGGTCGGGTCGCATTATCATGGCAATGCCAGGAGGTATGCAGCATTCTTTGGGAGGAGCGCGGCGGACCTCCGACGTCTGAACCGGACCGCCAAGGGTTCGGTCTACGGGTTCTAAACCGAGGTCTAGCCCACGAACTCGGATATCCGGTCGAACTGCGGTTCGAACCGGATGGCCTCAGATGCACAATGAGCATGGATTTCAGTAGCAAACAGCCCTCGGGAGCGCAGTAAAGTTGACAATTTCAACAACATTGGCGGGACGTCGAGTGCTCGTCGTTGAAGACGAAATGCTGGTGGCGATGTCAATCGAGGACACTCTGCTTGCGGCTGGAATGCAGATTGTGGGCCTTGCTCCGACTGTGGATCGGGCGCTGCAATTACTTAACGACGCGACGAAAATCGACGTCGTCGTGCTCGACATGAACCTCCAGGGACACAGCGGGCTTCCCGTGGCTGACGCGTGTTATCAGCAATCGATTCCGTTTCTTGTCCTAAGCGGATATGGGACGTCGGCCTTGCTTGGGACCAGCCACACAGCTCCAGTTCTCTCCAAGCCGTTTTCGAACTCTGTCCTGGTGGAAGCGCTGGACGCGGTACTTGAGCAGAAGAACGGGGAGGCATCTTCATCCGTGTGATCAGAATGAATGCCCTGCCCCGAGATCAACATCAGAGTAGCCTGCCCGTCCTTTCGGCCTCCTCTGGTGCGATTGCCTAACGTCATTTGGCGCGATGGTGGCTCTTGGCCTGCACCGGCTTACAGATCGGCAATGTCGCCCTGCTCGCTGACGGGGGGGGGGCGTCTGTTTCCATGACCGTCGCAGGCCACTCCAAAAGAAGGCCAGCGCAGCTCCGAGCTCCGTCGACGTCATCGAGGAAGGATCTACAATCTGTGTGCCATCGACACGAATGATCGTCACTTGGACGCGGGCCGTCGCGGAACTCAGCGTCAACGAAGGAGCGGAAACTAAAACCGTTCCAGCATCTTCTTGAGAGTTACGTTCTGCGCACGGAGTTGTTCCCCCAGCAGTTTTCGGAGGCGGCTGTTTTCCGCATCAAGTGAAACCAACTCTTCCAAGAGCATCGTTGGCGCCAATCTCGACTCCAGATCCAACTGTTGCTCTGTAGGTTCCGAAGCGGTCCTCGGGGAGGGGCGGGGAGGATGCTTCCCGCTGGCGCGTTTCGGTAAACCGCGGGTCCTGGCGACAGTGAGCGGGCCGATTGCGGTCTCGCGAGCTTCATCAGCGACATTGGAAATTAAATGCGCCGCAGCGACCTGGTCAGCCACCTCATTCGCCGGCTCGGGCGCCGTGATCACGGCCGGTTCGTCAACAAAACTCGGGACATGAGCATCAGAGGCGGGATCAATGCCGCCGTCGGCATTCAATTCTTGACGGCCGAACAGATGAGCCGCTTCGTTTTCAACCTCGCGCGCAAGGGTCTTGAGATCTGTGTTGCCCCAGATCGAACCCGCTTGCACTTTTGGCTGACGGCGGCCGGACTTGAACTCAACAACGAACCTGCGTTGTGGCGTTTTCATATAGTTTAAACCCAATGTAGATCGACGTGCTGCGGCATGATCGGCTGCACAACGTCGGGTGCAACCTCGCATCTCAGCCGCGCGCCAAAGGAGCGGTGGAGCCACAGCGCTCAGCGCGTGGCTTCTCCGGGCCTCAATCTATGCCAAGCCTCTTGCGCAGGTCGGCATTCTCAGTGCGCAGTTTTTCCGCCAGGAGTTTTCGCAGCTTCTGGTTCTCGGCGTCGAGCTTCACCAGTTCGGCGAACTCGTCGCTGGCCGACGCGGGCTTTTTGCTCGTCTTATCATCCGCCTTTAAGCTACCCTTCCAATTATAGTAGGTCTGCTCGGATATTCCTGCGCTTTTAATCGCATCTTTGATCGTGCTCGTGCCGTCTGCGACCTGGGCCCCGATCTGCCTCAGCTTCTCGAGTTTATCTTGTTCGCTGAACTTACGGGACTTGGTGGGTTGCGTTGATGCTGTTGCCTTCGAAGTCGCCCGTGTGGTTTCCCCAGCCGCTTTCTGACGCTTCGTCGCGCTTCGCTTTGCTCGCTCGGGTGTGTGCACAGTCGTTGCGTCCTCCGCAACCAGGGTGGTTGGCGTCGTGTTTTCGTCAGGCATGAGTGATCCCTTTTTTATGGTCGCCCTTTTTTCAACCGAGTGAAGACCAGAGTCAACATTACTTGCCGGTCGATTTTTGGTGCCGATCCAATAGGGTATACGGATTGGCTAGATGTTTTCCATGCCGGAACAGCTCGACGTTAGACCCGAGGGTCGAGATCGGCGTTCGCCAATAGGGCTTCCATTGCACTGCTGGCTCAACGGTTGTCGATGGGGCGGCGTAGCACTTCCCCATCGACAACAAGGTTCAAATTGCGTGTATTGGCATCTGCACTCATCTTGCCTTTGCTTTGCCAAGGACAGATGTGACGGCCTCGACCGCCGCTTTCACCACAACATTGGCCTCATCCTTTGTGAGGCAAAGCGGTGGCGCAAAGCCGAGGATATCACCTTGCGGCATGGCCCGCCCGATGACGCCGCGCTCAAGCAGGGCAGCCGCAACTTGCGGGCCGATCTTCTTTGCCGGATCGAAAAATACCCGGTCGTCCTTATCCTCGACGAACTCAATTGCGGCCATCAGGCCATCGCCACGTATTTCGCCCACATGTCTGTGGTCAGCGAGTGCCTTCGTCAGTTCAAAGCGGAAATAAGCGCCCGTGCTGTCGGCATTTTCAACCAGGCCCAACTCGTCGATCAGTTCGAGGTTGGCGACCCCCGCGGCCGCACAGATCGGATGGGCGGAATAGGTCCAGCCATGGCCGATCGCGCCCAGTTCGTCAGATCCTTGCACCAGCACCTGCCACATCTTATCCGATACGATCGTGCCGGAAAGCGGCGCGTAGGCCGAGGTCAGACCCTTGGCAATGGTGATGAGGTCGGGCTTCATGCCGTAGTGGTCCGATCCGAACATGGTGCCGAGGCGGCCGAAGCCGGTCACCACCTCGTCTGCGACGAGCAGGATGTCGTATTTTTCGAGCACAGCCTGGACCTTCTGCCAGTAGCCCTTCGGCGGCGGCACGATGCCGCCAGTACCGAGGATCGGCTCGCCGATGAGGGCGGCGATCGTCTCCGGTTCTTCCGCAAGGATCATCTCCTCGAGCTTGTCGGCGCAATATTGCGAGAACTGCTCTTCATCCATCGAGCGATCGGGGCGTCGGAAGAAGTAGGGTGCTTCGGTGTGCAGGATCGGCGCGCGCGGCAGGTCAAAGGCGTTGTGGAATAGATGCAAGCCGGTCAGAGAGCCCGTCATGACGCCGGAGCCGTGATAGCCGCGCCAGCGGGAGATGATCTTCTTCTTTTCCGGCCGGCCAAGGATGTTGTTGTAGTACCAGATCAGCTTGATGTTGGTCTCGTTGGCATCGGAGCCTGAAAGACCGAAATAGACGCGGCTCATGCCCGCCGGCGCACGATCGATGATCATCTTGGAAAGCGTGATCGACGCTTCCGTACCGTGGCCGACATAGGCGTGATAATAAGCAAGGTTCTTCGCCTGCTCGGCGATCGCGTCTGCGATCTTCTGCCGGCCGTAGCCCACATTGACGCAATAAAGGCCAGCAAAGGCATCAAGGCTCGTCCTGCCGCTGGTGTCGGTAATATACACACCTTCGCCGCCGCCGATCACCCGGGTCGGTGTTTCACCACGCGCATGCATGCCCATATGCGTGGAGGGGTGGAAGAAGTGATCACGGTCCCAGGCGCTGAGTTCGTTGCTTTTTTCGAGCATGGTCTTTCCTTTCGCGTATGAAATGTGGCGCCTGCGCTCAGGCGGCCGTATCGATGCAGAGATATTTGAGTTCGGTGAAGGCCTCGATGCCGTGGCGGGAGCCTTCGCGGCCAAGGCCCGACTGTTTCCAGCCGCCGAAGGGGATCGGTCCACCGGTGATTTTCACCCGATTGATCGCGACCATCCCGTACTCCAAAGCCCGTGCAAGACGCATCTGGCGCGCGCCGTTTTCGGTGACGACATAGGCGATGAGGCCGTACTCGGTGTCGTTTGCCCGGGCGACTACTTCGGTCTCGCTGTCGAAGGCGGTGACCGCGGCAACCGGGCCGAAGGTCTCCTCACGCATGATCAGCGCATCGCCCGGTACATCCGTCAAAAGGGTCGGCTCGAAGAACAGAGCGCCTGTCTTGTGGCGCTTGCCGCCCGCCAGCAGCTTTGCGCCGCGCTTCAGCGCATCGGCGACCTGTTCTTCCACCTTGGCGATGGCACGCTCGTGCATCAGGGGGCCGATCTCGGCGTCTGGTTCGAGGCCCGAGGCAACCTTCAGCGCTTCGATGCGAGCCTTGAAGGCCCGCGTGAAGTCCGCAAGTGCAGGGCGCTCGACATAAATGCGGTTGGCGGCGAGGCAATCCTGCCCGGATGTGGCGAACTTCGCCGCCATTGCGATGTCGGCAGCCTTCTCGATGTCGGCATCGGCAAAGACGATCAATGGTGCATGGCCACCGAGCTCCATCACCATCCGCTTCATGGTGTCAGCGCACTGGCCCGCAATCAGCTTGCCGATTTGCGTCGAGCCGGTGAAGCTCATGGCGCGAATACGCGGATCGGCATTCATGCGGCCGACGATCGTGGCGGCATCGCCGGTCACCACATTGAAGACGCCTGCGGGAAGCCCAGCCCGCTCGCCAAGTTCGGCAAGGGCGAGCGCTGAAAGCGGCGTTTCGCTGGAGGGATGCGCAACGACCGTGCAGCCGGCGGCAAGGGCAGCTGCGGCCTTCCGGGTGATCATGGCTGAGGGGAAGTTCCACGGCGTCACGATCCCGACGACACCCAGCGCCTCGCGCCGCACGATCATTTCGGCTCCGGGCAGATGGCTGGTGACGCTTTCCGCATTCAGCCGCTTTCCTTCCTCCGCGTACCATTCGACGAAGGAGGCCGCGTAGTCGATTTCACCGCGCGATTCGGCGAGTGGTTTGCCCTGTTCCAGCGTCATCAAGAGCGCAAGGTCCTCGCGCGCCTCCAGTATCAGGTCGTGCCACTTGCGAAGAATAGCGGAACGCTGCTGCGGCAGCATGCTGCGCCAGGCGGGCAGTGCGTCACTCGCCGCCGAGATGGCTTCTGCGGCCTCATCGGCACCAAGGGCTGCGACCCAGGCAAGCGTCGCCGACGAGGCAGGGTCCGTCACCTTGAAGCTTGCGCCGTCGCGGCTAGCAATCCAGCGCCCCCCGACATAGGAGAGCTCCCTTAAGAGGTGCGGATCGGCAAGGCGGGCAAGCGCGTCGTGAAAGGTCGTGCGGGCAAATACGGCGGTCATGGCAGCCTCCTCTTGGTGTCTGGAGGGAGTCTGCCAGAGGGCGAGGGACAGATTGTCCATTGCCGGGGTGGGCGTCAGAGACTTTGGCTAAAGATTGGCCCGGCCGTAGACAATCTCTCTATTCGGAAGGGGGAAGCAACGTCTCGAGTGGAAGCACGGTCTCCTCCTTCACCGTCTTGGTGACGATGTAGGTGAAGTAGCGGTCGATGCCGAGCTCACGGTCAAGCAGGCTGTCGACAAGGCGCTGGTACGCATCGATATCACGCGCCACGATCTTCAGGATGTAATCGACGCCACCGCCGACCGACCAGCAGGCCACGATTTCGGGCGTTGTCGCGACAGCCCGTTCGAAGCGTTCGAAATCCACTTGCCGATGATTGGCGAGCGTCACCTCCATCATCACGCTGGCAACAGGCGCAACGCGTCGCACCGCAACACGCGCGTGATATCCCGTGACGATGCCGGCCCTTTCCAGCTTGCGCAGGCGCAGCCAGCAGGGCGTTGGTGATAGACCCGCCCGTTCCGCCAGCGCCAGCTTGGTGATGCGTCCGTTCTGCTGGATCGCCTCCAGGATACGCAGGTCGATGGCGTCGAGTTTCATTCGGGGCGCCCTCCGGGCGGGGATCGTGTCAAAGCGGAGGAAAAGACAATGGGAAACCATTTTGGCATTGTCAATTGAACTGATTTTGAGCACTGTCGAAATCATGACAAATTGGCGACCCGACATATCCCAGTTGCGCCGGCCGGCCTATCTCTCCCTCGCCGAGCAGATCGCCCGCGCCATCCAGGAAGGGCATCTGCCGAACGGGACGCGCCTGCTGCCGCATCGCAAGCTCGCCGACGACCTGAAACTTTCCGTGCAAACCGTCAGCCGCGCCTACGACGAACTGATCCGACGAGGGCTCATTTCCGGAGAAATTGGTCGCGGTTCCTTCGTGCAGACAAGGCCGAAGGAGCCTGAGCCACCCTACCTGCCGGAGCGTCTTGGCGAACTGGTGGATCTCTCGATCCTGAAACCTGTGTGCGAGCAACTCCATCTGGAGCGCATGCGCGCAGCCTTCGGGTGGCTGGCGGAGAACCTGCCGTCAAGTTCGGCGCTTTCCTTCCGGCCGAATATGGTTTTCCCGCGCCATCGCACCGTCGCGGCCGAGTGGCTGTCGCGGTGCGGTCTCGATGTATCGCCCCTCAATATCAGTCTGACGAATGGCGCAACCTCAGGCATGACGGTGGCGCTGATGAGCGTCGCTCCGCCGGGCTCGACCGTTGCGACCGAGGCGATCAGCCACCACACGCTCGTGCCGCTTTCCAGCTACCTTGGCCTTCATCTCGAGGGCTTGCCGATCGATCGCGAAGGCATGATCCCCGAGGCGTTGGATGAAGCTTGCCGCACCGGCGTGATCCGCGCCGTCTTTCTCCAGCCCTCGGTGATCAATCCGACCGCGGCGTTGATGGGGCCCGAGCGCCGGCAGGCGCTTGCCGAGGTCGCACGACGCCACGATATCGCGATCATCGAGAACGACATCCTGGGGCCGCTTGTGGAAGGTCGGGCGCCGCCGATTGCGGCCTATGCGCCGGAGCGCACCCTCTACGTCACCAGCTTCACAAAGATCACGGTACCGGGCCTGCGCATCGGCTATCTTGCCGCTCCGGATCGCTATGTCGCAGCGGTTGCCAACCGCCATCTCGTCTCCAACTGGATGGCGACGCCTTCAATCGCCGAGATCGCAACACTTTGGGTCAGCGACGGCACGGCGATGGAACTCGTCAATTGGCAGCGCCGGGCACTTGGCGTTCGTCACGCGATCGCCGAGGATGCGCTTGCGGGCTTGCCCTATTATAGCCATCCGCAGAGCCTGCATGTGTGGCTACCCTTACCGGAAGGGCATGCGGAGGAAGGGTTCGTATCCCAGGCGCGTCTGCGCGGTGTCGCTATTGCGCCCGGCTCTTCGTTCCGCACGGCCGACCAGGGTTGGCAGCCGGCGGTGCGCATTTCGCTCGGCTCGACCACCGAGCAGGAATTGCGCACCGGACTTGGCATTCTCTCCTCACTCGCCAGCGGAAATCCAGAAGCGCTGTTGCTCGCGATTTGAGTGAACTGCCTTGCAAATGGGCGATGTCAGAATAATTGTACTGATATTATTATTGACATTGACATGATTTTGTTTGCCGCGCATCGTTGCTCCATCACTTGTCTCAATAGGGAGAGACATGCATGGCAGCGCCGATCATCCGCATCGACAACATCACCAAACGCTACGGTCCCTTGACCGTACTCGACGGTTTGTCGATGGACGTGCTGCCGGGCGAAAAGCTGGCGCTTATCGGTCCCTCCGGATCGGGCAAGACAACGATCCTGCGCATTCTCATGACATTGGAGGCGATCAGCGGCGGCCATATCGAGGTCGACGGCGACCAGCTCTATCATATGCCGAAGAACGGCAGCCTCGCGCCGGCCGACGACCGCCATCTGCACAAGATGCGCGAGAAGATCGGCATGGTCTTCCAGCACTTCAATCTCTTCCCGCACAAATGCGTGCTCGACAATGTCACGCTCGCGCCGATGCTGACGAAAGGCATGGCGAAGGCCGCGGCGGAGAAGCGGGCGATGGAGCTTCTCGACATGGTGGGCATGGCCGACAAGGCAAAGAGCATGCCCGCGCAATTGTCCGGCGGACAGAAGCAGCGCGTTGCGATCGCCCGGGCGCTGGCTCTTTCGCCAAAGATCATGCTGTTTGACGAGGTGACCTCGGCACTCGACCCGGAACTGGTCGAAGAAGTGCTGAATGTCATGCGCAAGCTTGCGGTCGAAACAGACATGACCATGCTGCTCGTCACGCATGAGATGGGTTTCGCCCATGATTTTGCCGATCGCATTCTCTTTTTCGACCGCGGCAAGATCGTCGAGGAGGGCAAGCCGGACGAGATTTTCCGCACGCCCAAGCAGGAACGCACGCAGACCTTCCTGCGCAAGATCATCGCGGCAGGGCACCGCGTCTGAGCGGCTTTGCCGCCCGGAAACAAGGCTCCAAACAAAAACCCGGGACAGCCAGAGGAGTTCGCAACTATGAGCATGAGAACCTTTTTGACCATAACCGCCAGCGCGGGCGCCCTCACGGCAATGGTTGCCGCAGCGCCAGCCTGGGCCGACGGCAAGCTTGAGGAACTGAAGGAACAGGGTTTCGCCCGTGTCGCCATCGCCAACGAACCGCCCTTCACGGCAGTTGCCGCCGACGGCAAAGTTTCTGGTGCAGCTCCGGACGTCGCGCGTGAGGTCTTCAAGCGCCTCGGTGTCGAAGACATCGTCGCCTCGATCTCGGAATATGGCGCGATGATCCCGGGTCTTCAGGCCGGCCGTCATGATGTCATCACTGCCGGCCTCTTCATGAAGCCGGAACGTTGCAACGCGGTTGCCTATTCAGAACCGATCCTTTGTGACGCCGAAGCCTTCGCGCTGAAAAAGGGCAACCCGCTGAAGCTCAAGAGCTACAAGGATATCGCCGACAACCCGGACGCCAAGATCGGCGCGCCAGGTGGCGGTACGGAAGAAAAGCTCGCGCTCGAAGCCGGCGTCCCGCGCGATCGTGTCATTGTCGTTCCGGATGGCCAGAGCGGCCTGAAGATGCTGCAGGACGGCCGTATCGACGTCTATTCGCTGCCGGTGCTTTCCATCAACGCTCTTGTCGCCAAGGCGAACGACCCCAGTGTCGAAGTCGTGGCGCCGGTTGAAGGCGCGCCGGTCTATTGCGACGGCGCGGCCTTCAAGAAGGGCGAGGAAGCCTTGCGCGATGCCTTCGACGTGGAACTCGCAAAGCTCAAGCAGTCGGGCGAGTTTGCCAAGATCATCGAACCCTATGGCTTCTCTGCCGCGGCCGCGATGTCGACGACCCGCGAAAAGCTCTGCGCCGCAAAGTAAGGCCGCAGCAATCGGGCCTCTTCCCAAACCGGGGAGAGGCAGTCCGCTCCCTCGTATATGGAAGAACGATGACCGACTGGTCCGGCTACATAGGGCTGATCCTTGAAGGCGCGCTCGTGACGCTTGAGCTTACCGTGCTCGGCGCATTGCTCGCGCTCGTCATGGCATTCGTCGCGGGTCTTGGGCGCGTCAGCCGCATTTTCGTGGTTCGCGCGCTTGCCACCACCTATATCGAGTTTTTCCGCGGCACGTCGATCTTCGTCCAGCTGTTCTGGGTCTACTTCGTGCTGCCATTCGCCGGCGTCACCTTGTCGCCGCTTCAGGCCGGCGTACTGGCGCTGGGACTGAACGTGGGAGCTTATGGGGCGGAGGTCGTGCGCGGCGCGGTCAAAGCGATCGGCCGCGAGCAACGCGAGGCCTGCATAGCGCTCAATCTCTCGCGCTATCAGTCGATGCGTTACGTTGTCTTTCCGCAGGCCCTGCCGCTGATGCTTCCGACCTTCTGCAACAACGCGATCGAGCTCTTGAAGGGTACGGCCGTCGTGTCGCTGATCTCGCTCACCGACATGACCTTTCAGGCCCAGGTGGTCCGCGCCCAGACCGGCAGCACGCTCGTTCCTTTCGCAACGATTCTCGTGCTCTACTTCCTGATGGCACTCGCCATCTCCAACGGCATGCGCTGGCTGGAACGCCGGGTAACACGCGGCCTTGATGGCGTGAGGACCTGACGATGGAATGGGACTGGAATTTCGTTTGGGAAATCATGCCGACCCTGCTTGAGGGTCTGAAGATCACCATATTGGCAACCGTTTTCGGCGCGGCACTCGCTGCCATCATCGGCCTCGTCTTTGCCATCCTGCGCATGACCGCGCCTAAGCCGATTGCGAAGGTCACGGGCTTCATCGTGGAGTTCATTCGCGGCACGCCGCTCCTGGTCCAGCTCTACTTCATCTTCTTCGTGTTGCCGGATATTGGCGTTCGCCTGCCGGCAATGCTCGCCGGCATCATCGGCCTTGGGCTCCACTATGGCACCTATGCGGCGGAGGTCTACCGCGCCGGTATCGAGAACGTGCCGCGCGGCCAATGGGAGGCGGCCAAGGCGACGAACCTCACCGGCCGCCAGACCTGGGTCCACGTCATCCTGCCACAGGCGATCCCGCCGATGATCCCGGCGCTCGCCAACTATCTGATCGCCATGTTCAAGGAGACACCGCTCCTTTCCGCCATCACAGTGCTCGAACTGATGAACCAGGCGAAAAGCGTGGCCAACAGCAGCTATCGCTACATCGAGCCGATGACGCTGGTCGGGGTCTTCTTCCTGATCATGAGTCTGATCTCCGTCGTCTTCCTGCGCTGGCTGGAAGAACGATACGCCCAAGTGGAGGAGCGCTGATGCGAGCGGTCGAT
Source organism: Ensifer sp. ENS06 (assembly GCF_014852205.1). Taxonomy (NCBI): domain Bacteria; kingdom Pseudomonadati; phylum Pseudomonadota; class Alphaproteobacteria; order Hyphomicrobiales; family Rhizobiaceae; genus Ensifer; species Ensifer sp. ENS06. The sequence continues at coordinate 118,203 of NZ_JACVBC010000010.1, forward strand.
CTTACACTTTCCTCGCGCATGCCGAAGCTGGATGAGCGTCCGCTCGACAAGCGCATCGGCCTGATCATCCTTGCGACCGACCACACCACGGAAGTGGACTTCCATCGCATGGTGGCAAGCGAGCGGATTGGCGTCTACGCGACGCGCATTCCCTACGCGAACCCGGTGACGCCGGAGAACTTGCGCGCCATGCAGCCCTCGCTGACATCAGCGGCCGCACTGATCCTGCCGGACGAACCTCTAGACATCGTCATGTATTCCTGCACCTCCGCGTCCGTCGTCATCGGCGACGCGCAAGTCAAGGCGGCGGTCCATGCGGCCAAGCCAAGTGCTTCCGTCGTCACGCCGACTGCGGCGGCGGCCTCTGGCCTCAAGGCGTTCGGTGCCAAGCGGATTTCCGTACTGACGCCCTACACGATCGAGACCAGCGAGCCGATGGCTAACTATTTCGTGTCGCTCGGCTTCGACATCGCCCGTTTCACTTGCCTCGGTCTTGATGACGACCGGGAGATGGCGCGCATTTCTCCGGACGAAATCGTCGCCTTTGCGAAGCAAGCGACGGCGCCAGACAGCGACGCGCTTTTCGTATCGTGCACGGCGGTGCGGGCGGCAGGCGTCGCGGCCGAGATCGAGGCCGTCATCGGCAAGCCGGTCGTTACCAGCAATCTCGCCACCGCCTGGGCCTGCCTGCGCCTCTGCGGCAATGAGACGGCACGGCCGGATCTCGGGCAACTCATGACACTTGCCTATTTGGACCGGTAGCGATGTCGAACCTTCCCGTAACAGTGGCGGATATCGAACAGGCGGCGCGGCGCATAAAGGGCCGGGTCTTGAATACGCCATTCGTGCTTTCCGCTTCGCTTTGCGAACGCTTCGGTGTGCCCGTCGGCCTGAAGCTTGAGCACCACCAGGCGACAGGCAGCTTCAAGCTCCGCGGCGCCACGAATGCCGTGCTCTCGCTGACGTCGGAAGAGCGGGCGAGGGGTGTCGTCGCCGCCTCGACCGGCAATCACGGCCGGGCGCTCGCCCATGCCGCCAAGGCCGCAGGATCAGTCGCGACAATCTGCGTGTCCAAACTCGTGCCCAACAACAAGGTGTCGGACATCCGAAGGCTTGGGGCCAATGTCCTGATCGTCGGCAAATCGCAGGACGAAGCCCAGCTTGAGGTGGATCGGCTGGTGGCTGAAGAGGGTCTCGTCATGGTGCCACCCTTCGATAATCGAACGGTCGTTGCCGGGCAGGGCACGCTCGGTCTGGAGATCGTCGAGGCAATGCCGGATGTGGCGACGGTTTTTGTGCCGCTTTCCGGCGGTGGGCTTGCGGCCGGTGTCGCCGCGGCCGTGAAAGGGCGGTCACCGAAGACCCGCGTCATCGGCCTTACGATGGAACGTGGCGCGGCAATGAAGGCGAGCCTTAACGCAGGGCGGCCGGTGCAAGTCGAGGAGGTGGCAAGCCTTGCCGATTCCCTCGGTGGCGGCATCGGCCTTGATAACGCCGTGACCTTCGAAATGTGCCGCGCGCTGCTCGACGACGTGATCTTGCTGTCTGAAGCCGAGATCGCGGCCGGTATGCGGCATGCGTATTCCCAGGAGCGCGAGGTGATCGAGGGGGCAGGGGCCGTCGGCATCGCGGCCTTGCTTTCCCGCCGGTTTGGCCGGCTGGAGGGGCCGGTGGCGGTCATCCTCTCCGGCCGCAATGTCGACATGGACCTGCATCGACGGGTCATCAATGGCGGGGTCGATCCGCTAGCGGAGACCGCGGCATGACGGCGATGAGAATTCTTACCGAGGCGGAACTCAGGCGTATCGTTCCGCTCGATCTCGATGCCATTGCCTGCGTCGAAGGAGCGTTTCACGCGCTTGCCACCAAAGCGGTGGCGATGCCGCCGATCCTGAGGCTCGACATCCCTGAAGAGCGCGGTGAGGTCGATGTTAAGACGGCTTACGTGCCCGGTCTCGACGGTTTCGCCATCAAGATCAGCCCCGGCTTCTTCAATAATCCGAAGATCGGCCTGCAGAGCACCAACGGCCTGATGGTGCTGCTTTCGGCGAAGACCGGCCTGGTAGAGGCCGTCCTCCTCGACAACGGTTACCTGACGGATGTGCGCACAGCGGCGGCCGGCGCGGTCGCGGCTCGACAACTTTCGCGCCCGGATGCCGCGGTTGCCGCCATCTTCGGCGCCGGCATGCAGGCAAGGTTGCAGCTTGAGGCCTTAAGTCTGGTGCGGCCGATCCGCGAAGCGCGCATCTGGGCGAGAGATGCTGCTAAAGCCGAGGCCGTCGCTGCGGACTTGACGGTGAAGCTCGGCTTTCCGGTTCGGGCGGAGGCCGACGGCCGGGCGGCTGTCGATGGTGCGGAGATCATCGTCACCACCACGCCTTCCGAAACACCGGTGCTTCGGGCCGAATGGCTCCAGCCTGGCCAGCATGTCACGGCCATGGGGTCGGACGCCGAGCACAAAAACGAGATCGAACCCGCCATTGTCGCCACCGCCGGCCTCTATGTCGCCGATAGCCTGAAGCAGACGCGCAGGCTCGGCGAATTGCATCATGCCATCGAAGCGGGCCTCGTGACGGAGGATACGATCTTCCCCGAACTCGGCGAGATCGTCGCCGGGCGCAAACCGGGCCGCAGCGGCCCCGAGCAGATCACCGTGGCGGACCTTACCGGCACGGGCATTCAGGACACGGCCATAGCTACGCTTGCTGGCGCCCGCGCGGCAAAGGCGGGCGCCGGCACGATCTTCGAGAGTTGAGACCGGCTTTTCGCCGGGTATAGAGGAAAAACCGATGAAACAAGCGAACCTGAAGTTCTCACTTCCGGAGTATGAAACGCGTCTTCAAAAAACGCGAAAAGCGATGGAAGCCAAGGGCATCGACGTGCTGATCGTCAGCGATCCGTCGAACATGAACTGGCTGACCGGCTATGACGGCTGGTCTTTCTACGTGCACCAATGCGTCGTCGTGCCGCCGACGGGCGAGCCCATCTGGTACGGACGCGGCCAGGATGCCAACGGCGCCAAATTCACCGCCTACCTCAAACACGAGAACATTGTCGGCTATCCGGACCACTATGTGCAGTCCACCGAACGCCACCCGATGGATTACCTCTCGGCCAAGCTCGCCGAACGGGGCCTCGACAAGCTGACGATCGGCGTGGAGATGGACAATTACTGGTTCTCCGCCGCCGCCTTCGCTTCACTAGTGAAGCATCTGCCGAATGCGCGTTTCATCGATGCGACCGCACTCGTCAACTGGCAGCGCGCGGTCAAGAGCGAGGCCGAAATCCGCTACATGCGCAACGCCGCAAGGATCGTCGAAAAGATGCATGAACGCATCTTCGACAAGATCGCGGTCGGCATGCGCAAATGCGATCTGGTCGCGGAGATTTACGATGCCGGTACCCGAGGGGTCGATGGCATCGGCGGCGATTATCCAGCAATCGTGCCGCTGTTGCCTTCGGGCGTGGAGGCTTCCGCGCCGCACCTGACCTGGGACGACCGGCCGATGAAGAGAGGCGAAGGTACGTTCTTCGAGATTTCCGGCTGCTACCACCGTTATCACGTGCCGCTGTCGCGCACCGTCTTTCTCGGCAAGCCGACACAGGCGTTCCTCGATGCCGAGAAGGCGACGCTGGAAGGCATGGAGGCAGGCCTCGAAAAGGCACGGCCCGGCAATACCTGCGAGGATATCGCAAACGCTTTCTTCGCCGTGCTGAAGAAGTACGGCATCGTGAAGGACAATCGCACAGGCTACGGCATCGGCGTTTCCTATCCGCCGGACTGGGGCGAGCGCACGATGAGCCTGCGTCCAGGTGACCGCAGCGAACTCAAACCCGGCATGACTTTCCACTTCATGACGGGCCTCTGGCTCGAGGACATGGGTTTTGAGACCACGGAAAGCATCCTGATCACCGAGAGCGGTGTCGAGTGCCTCGCCAACGTGCCGCGCAAACTGCTCGTGAAGGATTGAGCCATGCGGGAAATCAACCTTCGTCCTTCGCCGATCAGTTCTACGGTCGATTTTTCGGCCGAGGGCGTTCAGCATGGTTTCCTGCGTCTGCCTCACAGCCGCGACGATTCCGCCTGGGGCTCGGTGATGATCCCGGTGACAGTCGTGAAGAACGGGGAGGGCCCGACGGCCCTTCTCACCGGCGGCAACCACGGCGATGAGTATGAGGGCCCGATTGCGCTCTTCGATCTCGCCCGCACGCTGAAGGCCGATGACGTCACGGGCCGCGTCATCATCGTGCCGGCGATGAACTATCCGGCCTTTTTGGCCGGCACCCGCACCTCGCCGATCGACAAGGGCAACATGAACCGAAGCTTTCCAGGCGCGCCGGACGGCACGGTCACCCAGAAGATCGCGGACTATTTCCAGCGCACGCTGTTACCGCTTGCCGAGATCGTGCTCGACTATCATTCAGGCGGAAAGACGCTCGACTTTCTGCCTTTCTGCGCCGCCCATGTGCTGCCAGACAAGGCACAGGAGGAAAAATCCTTCGAACTCGTCAGGGCCTTCGGCGCCCCATGGTCGATGAAGATGCTGGAGATCGATGCCGTCGGCATGTACGACACGGCGGCGGAGGAGATGGGCAAGGTCTTCATCACCACCGAGCTCGGCGGTGGCGGCACGGCGACGGCCAGGAGTGCGCGTATCGCCAAGGCGGGCGTTTCCAACGTGCTGAAGGCGGCAGGTATCTTGAAAGGGGCAGTCGAAAGCGGCGAAACCACGTGGCTCGACATGCCCGACGGCAACTGCTTTTGCTTTGCCGAGGACGGCGGACTTGTCGAACCGTTCGTCGATCTCGGCGACCAGGTGAGGAGCGGGGAAATCGTCGCCCGCATCTATCCGATCGGCCGTACAGGCGACGAACCGCTGAACATACGGGCAAAGATGGACGGCATCCTCGTCGCTCGCCATTTCCCCGGCCTCGTCAAATCCGGTGATTGCGTCAGCGTGCTCGCAACTATTGTCGCGGCATAGGGCTTAAGGACCACCGGCGACCGTCGCGTGCGAGCCATCCCCTAACCGAAAGGGGACGCCTCGCTGACGTCAATAAAACAAGGCCAGGATTTCTAACGCGCCTTGCGAAATTGGCTAACGTCAAGGTCGGACAGTTCTCTCCAAGCGTGTTCGAATTTCGAACTCGCAGATTGCCATGGTGGCATTGCCCTCCTGGCAGTCACGCGGGCCAGAACAACGCCGCCGGCTCGTTCGACAGTCACGATGACGCTACGGTGCCTGTCGTCTTCAGCGATCTTGTCGGCGATCGACCTGCCATTGGTCACCGCCTGACTGTCATTGGCGTGAAACGCTCCATGGTCATCGCGACTGATCCTGCCGGACAGGTGAATATGAAAGAGGTATCGGGGCATGTTGCCACTCGAGCAATGATAACTTTTCTACTTCTTAGCAGTCTCGTTGATCTATTGCGCGTGACAGTTGCGTGACATGGCTTGTGGGGCGTGACGCAGCCATCCATCGATGGCAGGTGAGGTGCGGCCACGCGTAAGAGTGGCCGTGTGGTTGACCTCATCATTTTACGGCTCCGCGCTCCCGACACACGGGTCTCGTCCGTCGAACGTGGTGCGCGCCAGGCAGAGGCGCTTTCGTATCCTGCTACCTCTTACGCTCTTTTCGCGTGAGGGCTGCTCCTTGGTACGGCGACTGTGGAGCGTTCAACCAAGCGGACGCCGAGATTGACCCGGCGCACATTGATTTCGGGGTCGTTGATCCGTTCCAGCAGGAGTTCGATGCCGGCACGGCCAAGCTCACCCCGGTCGATCCGCATCGTCGTCAGCGGCGGGCGGCTGTGCCGGGCGATCGCGATATCGTCGACCCCGATGATCGAGAAGTCTTCCGGAACCGAGTGACTACTCGCTTCGAGAGCTTGCATGACGTTGATCGCGATTAGATCGGTGCTGCAGAAGAACGCGGTTGTGTCGGTGAAACGCCCCTGCTTTATGGCCTGCCGTATCGCCGGCGTGGTGTCGGGCTCTTGCAGGCCCATGCGACCGAGATCAAAGATGTGTCTATTTTCGTCGAAGGCAATTCCGGCCTCCTCCAGCGCGATCCGGAAGCCTTCAAGGCGCCGGCGTAGCGACAGGCGGTGGGGAATTGTCACGTGCACGATCTCGCGGTGGCCGGCCGCAAGTAATCTTTGTGCAGCGAGCCAGCCGGCAGACCAGTTGTCGGGCAGCACGCATGAGAGCCGCATCGTCCGGTCCATGCCGTTGATGATGACGGCCGGGATGCCGCTATCGACGATCCTGTCGATCATGACGGGATGGTCCATGCCGAGCACGACAAGGGCGCCCGGGCGGATGTCGCGCAGAATGTCAGAGATTTCGCTGATCGCGATCTCCGCATCCAGCGAGACAAGCCTGACGTCGATCCTGAGCGAGCTTGTGCTGGCCTCTGCAAGCACGCCCTGGATCACGTCCTCGTAGAAAGCCGAACTGGCATAAAACTGTGCCGGCATCACCAGCACAGTGCTCTCGACGCCGGCGCGGATCAGCGAGCGGGCCGCCCGGACCTGGTAGCCCAGGCGCTCCGCATGATCGAGGATCTTGCGCCGGCTTTCGTCGCCGACGCCACCGCGATTGTTGAGCACCTTCGATACGGACGCGACCGAAACGCCCGCGGCGTCGGCGATGTCCTTGAGTGTCGGGGCGTTCGATTCGTCATCCATTTCGACGAAGGTTCCTATCTGGCCGGAGTGGGCGAGATTGATCGCGGCTGCATGGTCATGATCGTCCACTACCAGAAGAAGCGCGTGTGCCCAAGCGAACGCATCAGCGCCTCCATGAAATAATAGTCGCCGTAGGGCAGCATCGCATCGGAATAGCCGGCGCTGGCATGGGCTGCGCCATGGGCGAGCAGCCCTTCGGCCTTGGGATCGCCCGTCAGATCGCAAGTGTCGAGCAGGCCACCGATCAGGCGATCGCCGAATGCGTACCAGCGTTGTGCCTCCTCCGGTTCACAAAGCCCGGCGAGGATGAAGATGCCGGCCGCCATGATCGCGCCGGCGGAACTGTCGCGGGGCGCTGACTTGGCATCAGGAACCGAATAGTCCCAGACGGGGACGCCGTCGTCGCCCATCAGAGCTTCGGCCTTGGCAGCCAGACGTCTCGCGGCGTCGGCGAAGTGAGGGTTGCCGGTGGTTGCCGCGCACTGCGCATAGCCATGGATCAGCCAGGCCTGGCCGCGTGACCAGCAGGAATCATCCGCATAACCTTGATGGGTCTCCCCCCGCAAGGGCTTACCGCTTGAAGGGTCGAACAGGAACGTGTGGAAGCTTGTGTCGTCGGCGCGAACCAGGTGCTTCAGGGTTGTTTCGGCGTGGCCATCGGCGGCTTCGGCAAAATCGCCGCGGCCGGTCTCGCGGTGGGCCCAGTGTAGCAGCGCGAGGTTTTGCATCGTATCGACGATGACGCGCCCATTGACGAATTCGGAGCGAATGCCACCGTGGATCGAGCGAGCATTCCAGGCCTGGATATATCGTGCATCCGGGCGATAGCGCTCAAGCAGCCTCGCCGCAGCTTCAAGAGCGAGATCGCGAGCCTCCCGGTCGCCTGTCAGCAGCCACTCCGCAACGCAGCTCAAAGAAAACTGGAAGCCGAGATCGTGGTCTTGCGCATCGCGATGGCGCAAGATGTCGCGAAAAATGGCGCGGCGGGCCCGGGCGGCGTTCAGGAAGCTGGGATCGCCCGTGAGTTCCAGCGCAAGCCAGAGCTGGCCGGCGTGAAAGCTCACGACCCAGTCAAAGGGCCCGCAATAGCTCCACGTCTGATCCGGCAGGCCAATCTTCGGATTGCGCAGACCGATTGTCGGCATGGTCTGGCGCAATTTGGCAATGCAGCGTTCCAAAGCCTGCTGGTGACGTTCGCGATTGGGGCGATTGCCAACCATTTCGACCGCGTTGAAGTAGCTGTTTCGTTCGATGCGCATGATAAGCCTCACGTTGGTTTCGTGAAGTTTTCGCACAAATACGATAATTTCGTCAACTACGAAACTTTCTGTTGACGGGAAAATTTCAAGCCGCTAGGAGTCGAATGCTCGGGAGGAGCCGGGCATCGCTGGAGAGAGATACAATGTCCACATTAGGGACAACTGAAAGGCCGGCTGCCGGCAGCGGGTTCAGGCTCGCAGAGAGCCTGGCCGGGTACGGCTTTATCACGCCGTGGCTTATCGGCTTTTTTCTGCTGACGCTCGGGCCTGCTGTCGCCTCGTTCTATTTGTCTCTGACCGACTACAGCGGCCTTGGCGCAGCAAACTGGGTTGGCGCGGAGAACTACGTGCGCATCGCGACCGATGATCCGCGCTTCTGGACGGCGATGAACGTGACCTTCACCTTCGTGCTGCTGTCGGTTCCCTTGAAGTTGCTTTTTGCGCTTGCCGTGGCAGTGGCGCTAAACCGGGGGCTTGAAGGCCTGTCGCTCTTTCGCGCGATCTTCTATCTGCCGTCACTGGTCGGCGGCAGCGTCGCCGTGGCGGTCCTGTGGCGACAGGTGTTTGCCGGCGACGGATTGCTCAATCAGGCGCTTAACGCGTTGTTCGGTTTCGAAGGGCCAAGCTGGATCTCGAACCCTTCGACGTCGCTTTATACGCTCGTTCTCCTGGCGGTTTGGCAGTTTGGATCCTCGATGATCATCTTTCTTGCCGGTCTGCGTCAGATCCCGCAGGACATGTACGAGGCGGCAAGCATAGATGGCGCCAGCAAGGCCCGGCAGTTCTTCAAGATCACCTTGCCGCTTTTGACGCCGGTGATCTTCTTTAATGCCGTGATCCTGACGATCGATGCCTTCAAGGCCTTCACCTCGGCCTTTGTCATCAGCGACGGAACCGGCGGTCCGATCGACTCCACGCTGTTTTACACGCTCTACCTCTACCAGGAGGCCTTCACCAATTTCCGCTTCGGCTATGCCTCGGCGCTGGCCTGGGTCCTGGTGCTCATCATCGCCTTCTTCACCGCCATGTCATTCCTGACAGCCAGGTACTGGGTTCACTACGATGACTGATGCCGCTCTTTCGACGACCACCATCGCTTCGCGCGCCGACGCCGGCGTATCTGGCACATCCCCGTGGAAACGTGCTCTGCTTTATGCGCTGCTCGTCGCGGTCAGCTTTCTCATGCTCTATCCGCTGCTCTGGATGGTCGCGAGCTCGTTCAAGCCGGACAGCGAGATCTTCACCTCGACGGGGCTGATCCCGACTGACCCGACAGTCGATGCCTATCGCCGCGGCTGGACCGGCTTGAGTATCGGCTTTGGCTGGATGTTCTTCAATTCGCTGGTGATTTCGCTGCTCGTCGTCATCGGCAACCTCATTTCCTGCTCGATGGCGGCCTATGCCTTCACGCGCTTACGTTTCAAGGGGCGCGGTTTCTGGTTCACACTGATGCTCGGCACCTTGATGATGCCGCAGCATGCGGTGCTGATCCCGCAATATGTGATGTTCCTGAAGCTTGGCTGGGTGAACTCCATCCTGCCACTGGTGGTGCCGAAATTCCTGGCGATCGACGCCTTCTTCATCTTCCTGATGGTGCAGTTTTTCCGGGGCATCCCGCGCGAGCTCGACGAGGCGGCCATCATGGATGGTTGCGGCCCGCTGCGCATCTTCCTGAAGGTGATCCTGCCGCTCTCAACGCCGGTGTTGGCGACGGCAGCCGTCTTCTCGTTCATCTGGACCTGGGACGATTTCTTTGCGCCGCTCATCTACCTGAATGACATCGAAAAATACACCGCCCAGCTCGGTCTGCGCACCTTCGTCGACTCCACCGGGACGTCGGACTGGGGCTCGCTCTTTGCCATGTCGACGCTGACGGTGCTGCCAATCTTCATCCTCTTCATGCTGTTCCAGCGACTGCTGATCGAAGGCATCGCGACAACCGGCATGAAGCGCTGACACCAACTGGAATTGAGAGATAGGGACGGAAACGATGACGACGCTGGCTTTGAGCAAGATCAAGAAGAGCTTTGGCAATCTCGACATCATCCGCGGCGTCGATCTGGCGATCGGCTCCGGAGAGTTCGTGGTTTTCGTCGGCCCATCGGGGTGCGGCAAGTCGACCCTTTTGCGCATGATTGCGGGGCTCGAGCCGATCAGCGGCGGCGAACTTTCCATCGGCGGCGAGCGCATGAACGAGAAGGAGGCGAGCCAGCGCGGCATCGCCATGGTCTTCCAGTCCTATGCGCTCTACCCGCATATGAGCGTCTACAAGAACATGTCCTTCGGTCTCGAAACGGCAAAGATGCCGAAGCCGGAGATCGACAAGCGGGTCCGCAAGGCCGCCGACATCCTGCAGATTACCCATCTGCTCGACCGCAAGCCGAAGCAACTCTCTGGCGGCCAGCGGCAGCGCGTAGCGATCGGCAGGGCAATCGTGCGCGACCCGAAGATCTTCCTGTTCGACGAGCCGCTGTCCAATCTCGATGCGGAGCTTCGCGTCCAGACGCGCGTCGAGATAGCCAAGCTGCACAAGGATATCGGCGCGACGATGATCTACGTCACCCATGACCAGGTGGAGGCAATGACGCTTGCAGACCGCATCGTCGTCTTGCGCGCCGGGGTCATCGAACAGCACGGCACGCCGCTCGAGATCTATAACCGGCCCGCCAACCGCTTCGTCGCCGGCTTCATCGGCTCGCCCAAGATGAATTTCCTCGATGCCGTCGCACGCGACATCCGCGACGGCGGTATCTCGATCGATGTTGCCGGCAGAATTGCGCGGCTCCCGATCGAGGAGCGCATCGCGGTTGGCACAAAGGTCAGCCTCGGCCTGCGGCCCGAACATATCGGTATCGACGCGACCGGCGGGCTCGAACTTGGCGCGCTGACGGTCGTCCATGTCGAGCATCTCGGCGGTCAGACCATCGTTTACGGGCGGCTCACCGACGGGCAGTCGCTGACGGTTGCTCTCGATGGCCAACGCCCGATCACTGCCGGCTCAACGCTGGACGTCCGGATTGCCGCGGAAAACTGCCACCTGTTCGACGGGGCCGGCGACCGCATCGGCCATTGATCGCAAAGAGAGATCTCAAGGAACAAATCATGGAGGAGGAGAACATGATCAACAGACGCCATTTTTTGCGTAACGCCGCGCTTTTCGGGGCCGGCGCCACACTCGCGACGATGCCCGCGTTCCGCGCCTTTGCGGAGGATTCCATGCGCCTTTATTGGTGGGGTACACCCAGCCGCGCCGAGCGCACGCTTGGCGTTGCCAAGCTCTTCGAGGCGGCGCATTCCGGCGCCAAGATCGTCGGCGAAGTGGGCGGGAGCGATTACTGGCCCAAACTGACGACGATGATCGCCGGTGGGAACGCCCCGGACATTTTCCAGCTCGAGCCCAGCCGCTTTGCCGATTATAGCCGCCGGTCCACCAACCTGCCGCTCAACGACTATCTCGGCAAGGTCATCCGCACGGACAAGCTGGTGCCAGGTGTGCTCGATCTTGGAACGGTCGACGGCAAGGTGACCGGTATGCCGTTGTCGCTGAACGCCTTTGCCATGATCTACGACGCTGATGCGGTCACGAAAGCCGGGCTTATCCCGCCTTCGGCCAAAACCACCTGGGACGACTTCGCCAAGTTCTCGATCGACCTTACCAAGGCAATAGGCAAGAAGAACGTCTGGGCGGTTGGAAACGCGTCGCGCTACACATACGCCTTCGAGGCGTTTTTGCATCAGCGCGGCAAGAAGCTCTACACGGAAGCCGGAAAGCTCGGCTATGAGGCCAGCGATGCGGCCGATTGGTTCGGCTATTGGGAGAGCCTCACCAAGAACGGCGGCTGCGTCTCCGCCGAGATACAAGCGCTCGACAAGGTGCTGGTCGACAGCAACCCGCTGGCGACCGGCAACGCGGCCATCGCGATTGCCTTCTCAAACCAGCTCCCTGCCTTCCAGAAGATTTCCAAGAGCACGCTCGATATCACGTCGCTGCCGGTCAGCAGTGCGGATGGTCCCTCCGGACTTTTCTATCGCCCCGGCTTGCACTGGTCGATCGCAAGCACCGCGAAGAACCCGGAACTCGCAGCGCAATTCATCGACTTTTTCGTCAACGACCTGGAGGCCGGCAAGATCCTTCAGGTCGAGCGCGGCGTGCCTGTAAACACCGACGTGCAGACCGCCGTTCTTCCCTCGATCGACGCCACGGCGAAAAAGACGGTCGACTATGTCAACGGCATTGCGGATCGCGTCGGCACCTACCCGCCGGCCGTGCCGCTCGGTGCTGGTGAACTTGACGAGCGCGTCTTCCGGCCGCTCGCCGACAAGGTCGCCTTCGGCCAGCTGACGCCGGCGGAAGCAGGCAACGAACTCGTCTCATCGGCCGACCGCATTCTCAAGGCCTGAGCATCCGCTCCACTTTGCCGGGCCGCGCGGGAAGTCATCCCCCCGCGCGGCAATGTTCGAACGGAAACCTTTGGCATGACCGACATGATCTTCCCCGAAACCCTGTTTAAACCGTGGGCGGGCAATCCGCTCAAAAGCCGCGCCGATGTCGAGGCCGCGCTCAAGGCGCTGGTGGAGCCGGTTGAACAATATCGGTCTGCCGGCGGCGCACGCATCCGGCTGGATGCGCATGCGGCACATTTCGACCAGGCGTCCGCCGACCTGGAGGGTTATTCCCGTCTGCTCTGGGGCCTGGCACCGGCCGAGGTCGGCGGCGCAACGTGGATCGATTGGACGCCGATCGCGCGCGGTCTTGCCAGTGGCTGTGATCCGGCCCATCCGGAATACTGGGGCGACCCGTTCGACCGCAGCCAGCGCCTCGTGGAACTCGCAGCGATCGGATTTGCACTGAGGCTCGTTCCAGACAAGCTCTGGGCGCCCCTGTCTACGGCCGAACGGCGAAACGTTGCTGCCTATCTGCTCAAAGGCCATGCCTGCGAATATAGCGACAACAATTGGAAGTTCTTCCGGTTGCTCGTCAGCATGGGGTTGAGACACGTCGGGGTCGATTGTGATCGAGAACTCGACGACCAGTACCGGCAGGAACTCGACGCGTTCTACCTCGGCGATGGCTGGTATCACGATGGGGATACGCGCCGCGCCGACCACTACATTCCCTTCGCCTTTCACTTCTATGGCCTGATCCTGGCGGCCCTCGATGGCGGCGACTGGACGAAAAGGTATCGGGAGCGGGCCCGACTGATCGCCGGAGACATGGCGAGATGGTTTGCCGATGACGGACCGGCGCTCTGCTTCGGTCGCTCGATGACCTATCGTTTTGCCATTGCCGGCCTCTTCGGCGCCATGGCGCTCGCAGGCGACGAGGAGATCCCCTTCGGACAACAGAAGGGTTACTTCCTGCGTCATCTGCGCTGGTGGGCGAAGCACCCCTTCGCCGCGCGCGATGGCGTGATGCCCGTCGGCTACGCCTATCCCAACCTCATCATGTCGGAACCGTACAATTCCGCGCAATCGCCCTATTGGGCGCTGAAGGCCTTCCTTCCGCTGATGCTGCCGGCGGACCATCCGTTCTGGGCGAGCGATGAGGACGCCTGCCCACAGCGATCCGCCGTCTCCACGCAGCGCCATATCGGATTCCTGATCGCCAATCCGGCAGGGGATGCCATTGCGCTCTCCTGTGGCCAGCACACGAGCGCCGAGAACACCTTCATCCGCTTCGCGCCTGAGAAATACGCGAAGTTCGCCTATTCGGGGCGATACGGCTTCAGCATCGAGAACGATCTCTGGCGGTTCGACAATTCCGTGCTCGAATCCATGATCGGCTTCAGCGATGACGGCGTGCATTTCCGCGTGCGCGAAACCAACGAAGAGGCGCTCGTCGCCGACAACCTTCTCTATGCGCGTTGGCGACCCTTCGCCGATGTCTTGGTCGAGACCTGGCTTTACTGGGACGGCGATTTCCAGGTTCGGCTTCACCGCATCGACACGCCGCGGACGCTCGCCACGATCGAAGGCGGCTTTGCAGTCGGGCGAGACGCCGGCGAAGTTTGCAAACAGGGTGCCGGCCGCGCTGTCGTTGCCACGGCGACGGACCTGTCAGCCATCCTCGACATCGGTTCGACGAACCCTCGTGAGGGCCGCTGCCATATCGCTGCCCCAAACACCAACCTGGTTTCCGCAAAAACCTTGGTTCCGCAATTGCGCGGTACTGTTCCAGTCGGCGTCAGCACGCTCGCCGTCGCCGTGCTTGCGCAGGCCGATGCGACAGAGGGGACAAGGAAACTATCCCGCTTGCCTGCAGCACCCGACGTCGGAGCGCTGCGACGGCGCGTGTCCGAGACGGGGACAACCGTAACGCTGATGCGCGGCGTACCGCTCTGACATCCTCGATCCTGCCACAACGACCGAAAGACTTGATATGACGATCCCCGATTTTACATCCCGCCACGCCATCGATCCGCTTGCTGCCGCAGCGATGGGAACCGACGAGCTGCGTCACAATTTCCACATTGGCGGTTTGTTTGCGAGCGATCGCGTCAACCTCACCTATACCCATTACGACCGCATGGTGATCGGTGGGGCGATGCCGGTCGAGGCGGAGCTGACGCTCGAAGCCATCAAGCCGATGGGAACGAAGACGTTTCTCGAGCGCCGCGAGCTGATTGCCGTCAACATCGGCGGGCCGGGGCGGGCCGTCGTTTCCGGAAAGAGCCATGTGCTCGGTCCCCGTGACATGATCTATGTCGGCATGGGGTCGGACGTGGTGTTCTCGTCGGACGACCGGTCGAAGCCGGCAAAGTTCTATCTGTTGTCAGCCCCCGCGCACCGTACTTACCCGACAGCGCTTTTGACGATCGCGGGCGGGAAACGTCTCGATCTCGGCAGCCTGGAAACATCGAACGAACGATCGATCTTTCAGTTCACCAATGGGATCGAGACCTGCCAGCTGGTCGTCGGAATGACGGAACTGAAAGAAGGGTCGGTGTGGAACACGATGCCGGCGCACATCCATGATCGACGCATGGAGGTCTATCTTTATTTCGACCTTCCCGAGCCGGCGCGGGTTTTCCATTTTCTCGGAGAGCCTTCCGAAACCCGCCATATCGTGATGGCGAGCGAAGAGGCGGTGCTGTCGCCGGTGTGGTCTATACATTCCGGTTGCGGCACCTCCAGCTATGCCTTCATCTGGGCGATGGCGGGGGACAATGTCGACTACACCGACGCCGACCCGGTCCCGATGGAGACGTTGCGATGAGCGATCTCTCGGCCTTCAGCCTCGACGGCAAGCGCGTGCTGGTTACGGGTGCCAACACCGGGATCGGCCAGGGCATCGCGGTATCGGTCGCCCGGGCTGGCGGCGAAGTGGTCGCGGTCGGACGCTCGTCCATGGCCGAAACAGTCGAAAAGGTCGAAGCGGCGGGCGGCCGGATCCAGCCGTTTGCCTGCGATCTTAGCGATGGAGAGGCGGTCAAAACGTTGCTTGACCGCGTCTGGGGACAGTGCGGCCCATTGGATGGACTGGTCAACAATGCCGGCATCATTCGTCGGTCGGCCTCCACCGAGCTCTCGGAGGCCGACTGGGATGACGTGATCGACCTCAATCTCAAGGCGGCCTTTCTTCTTTGCCAGGCCTATGGCCGAAAACTCCTGGACGAAAAGCGAGCCGGGCGGATCGTCAATATTGCCTCGTTGTTGTCCTTCCAGGGCGGCATTCGTGTCGCATCCTATACCGCCTCAAAACATGGAGTGCTGGGCATTACCCGCATCCTTGCCAACGAATGGGCAAGCAAGGGCATCAACGTCAATGCGATCGCGCCTGGCTACATCGTCTCCAACAACACCGAGGCGCTGCGCGCGGATGCGAACCGCTCAGCGGCAATCCTTGACCGCATCCCGGCCGGTCGCTGGGGCACGCCCGATGATATCGGCGAGGCTGCCGTTTTTCTCTTGGCGCCGGCATCCCGCTACATGCATGGCGCGGTCGTCCCGGTTGATGGCGGCTGGTTGGCGCGATGAATTGCGTTGCTGCCGTCCGGGTAGCGATCAGGCCGGCGCAGAGGTTAGCCTGCGGGCAATGTCGAAAAAGGCGCTGACCAGTTTCCCGTTGCTGCGCTCGCGCAAACAGATGAGTGCTTCGTCCATCAGCATCTCGGGCGCTTCGATCTCGATGGGAATGAGGCGGCTGTCCTGCCCGAACTCCGCCGACGAAACGAAGCCGACCCCGCCGCCGGCGGCGACGATCTCGCGCACCGCCTCACGACCTTCGGCTTCGATGAGCGGCGTCAGTTGCACGCCACATTGCTGCGACATCGTTTCGAGCTTTTGGCGGGTCTTGGAGCCTTGCTCGCGCATGACCAAGGGGTGCTTCACGAGTTCAGCGAAAGTCACCTTTTTCTTGCCTTGCAGCGGATAGTCACGGCTCGCAAAGGCTATGATCGGCGTGGAGTTGAGTTTCAGGATGTCGAAGTCGCTCGATTGCGGGATCTCGCCGAGAACGCCGATGTCTGCCTCATAGGCGTGCAGGCTGGTGATGACGGTTTCGGTGTTGCCGGAATCGATCGACACCTGGACGGTCGGATAGGTGCGCCGGAAAGCGGCAAGGATATGCAGCAGGTGATGGGCGGCATCGGCAACGATCCGTAGTTTTCCCGCTCTCAGCGCCCGTGATTCCGACAAAAGATCCAGGGCCTGCTGCTCGACGTCGAACATGCGGCGGGTGACTTCCAGGAGCTGTTGGCCCGCCTGGGTCAGCGTCACCTGCTTCTTGTTCCGGTTGAAGAGGAGGACATCATATTCCTCCTCGAGCTTGCGCACCTGATCCGAGACTGCCGGCTGAGTAAGGAAGAGCGCTTCGGCGGCACGCGAGAAACCGCCGTGGATGGCCACGTTATGAAAGGCGCGGAGCTGGACATAGCGCATGCGTACGACGCCTCCTTGAATAGATTTGAACGATAGTTTGATTAAAACGAACGATTTGATTTATGTAAAGCGGGCGCGGATAGTTTTCGGATTCCACCTCTATCCGGAGCGCGCCTCATGAACCTCCCGGCCGTCGTCCTCGAGCTTGCCGCCGCCACCGTCCTCTTGCTCTACGCCGTCAGCCTCGTGAAGAAAGGTGTTGAGGCGGCGGCAGGCGACATCGTCGCGCGTACCGTCGGTGGCGCCGGTGGACGACCGCGTGCGGCCATCTGCGGCTGCGCGGTTGCCATTGCGCTGCAAAGCTCGACGGCGGTCGCCATGCTTGCCGCCGGTTTTGCCGTCAGCGGCGCGCTGGCGCTTGATACCGGCCTGGCGGTGCTGCTTGGCGCCGATCTCGGCTCGGCGCTTGTCGTCAAGATCCTGTCCTTCGACTTGCATTGGCTGGCGCCGCTTCTGATCGCCGTTGGCGGTCTCGCGCATCTGAAGGCATCGACCCGCAAGTCCGTCGAGACCGGGCGTGCAGTGCTCGGCATCGGTCTGCTGCTCCTCTCGCTGCAGATGATCGGCCATGCGACGCAGCCGCTCTCTCAGAGCCCGATGCTGCCTTCCGTCGTCGCTTTCGTCGGCAAGGATGCCTTGAGCGTGATGATCCTTGCCGCCTTCTTCACTTGGGCGCTGCACTCCAGCGTGGCAGCGATCCTGCTGATCCTGACCTTTGCCGTGAAGGGCATCGTGCCCCTGGACGTCGGCATTCCCCTGGTGCTCGGCGTCAACATCGGCGGCGGGCTCATCGCGCTGTGGCTGACCCGCGGTCTGCCGGTCGAAGGCCGACGCCTGCCGCTTGGTAATCTCCTCTTCCGCGCCCTGTTCGGCGCAGCGATCTTCGGACTCTTTTCGCTGCATTCCCCGTTCGACTGGCTTCCTGGGCAGACTGTGGCCGGCAAGCTGGTCAATCTGCATGTGCTCTTCAACGCTGCCCTGGTTCTCGTCGGGGTGATTTTCTGCGGCCCGATGGCGCGCCTCGTTCGGTTGCTCATGCCGGAGGCCGCCGGTGCCAATGATCGTGCGGCTCATGTCAGCGCGCTTGACCCGGCGCTGATCGACAAACCGGCGCAGGCGCTGGCGGCCGCGGCACGCGAGGTGTTGCACATGGGCAATCTTATCGCCCGGATGCTGGAGCCCGTCATGACCGTCATTCACGCGCCGACACCGCAGGCGGTCAAGGCGCTCAGAAGCATCGATGGCGACATCCACGTGGCCCATAGCGCAATCAAGCTCTACATCGCCGCCGTCAACCGCGGCATCCTGACCGAAGAGCAATCGCGGCGCGGCATCGAACTCACCGAGGCAGCGATCCATCTCGAATATGCCGGAGACGTCGTCGCAAAGAGCCTCCTGCAAATGGCCGAGGAGCGGCTTGCGGGCGCAGGGACCTTCTCGCAGGAGGGATGGCGTGAACTCACCTTGCTGCATGCGGCCGTGTCTTCCAACGTCAGGCTGGCGGCCAATCTTCTCGTCTCCCCGGACCCGGTGATCGCGCGCGAAATGGTTCGGCAGAAGGAACATGTGCGTCGCCTGGTCGAAGAAAGCAGCAAGTGCCATCTGGAGCGGCTTCGGCAGGGCATCGCGACCAGCATCCTGTCGAGCGACATGCATCTCGAGATCGTTCGGGCGCTGAAGGAGGTCAATTCGCTGGTGACGACGATGGCCTATCCGCGCCTGCGCGAGAGCGGGGACCTCCTGGAAAGCCGGCTCGTGCCTGCTGCTTAGATATATAAATTGAAACGATAGATTGATACAAAAGAACGATTTTACAGATAGATGTTTCCGCCCCATTGTCGTTCTCGAACACGCCAACCGCGAGGACGGACAATGCCAAACACCGCTTCTGAAAGAACCATCGCGCCCCTGGAAACACCGAGGCTGGGCGAGCCCTATCTCTTGACGCCCGGCCCGCTAACCACGGCCTATCGGGTTAAGGAAGCCATGCTGCGGGACTGGGGTTCCTGGGATGGCGATTTCCGGGCAATGACCGCCAAGCTTCGCCAGGAACTGCTCGAGATTGCCGGCGATGCCAAGGGCGAGTTCGATTGCGTGCCGATGCAGGGCAGCGGTTCGTTTTCGGTCGAGGCGATGCTCGGCAGCTTCGTCCCGAAGGACGGCCGTGTGCTGGTGCTGATGAACGGCGCCTATGGCAAGCGCATCGCCCAGACGCTTTCCTATCTCGGTCGTGACCATGTGACGATCGACAAGGGCGACTACATGCCGCCACGCGGTCCGGAGGTTGCAGCAGCGCTCGATGCCGACCCTGGAATCACCCATGTCGTGATCGTCCATTGCGAAACGAGCTCCGGCATCCTCAACCCGTTGAAGGAGATTTCCGACACAGTCTATTCCCGCGGTCGCAAGTTGCTCGTCGACTCCATGAGCGCCTTCGGCGCAGTGCCGGCCGGTATCGGCGATTTCCGCTACGAGGCGATCGTTTCTTCCGCCAACAAGTGCATCGAGGGTGTGCCGGGCTTCGGCTTCGTTATCGCCCGCAAGAGCGAACTGGAGGCAGCCAAGGGGCGCAGCCATTCACTCAGCCTCGATGTGCATGCCCAGTGGGACTACATGAACAAGACCGGCCAGTGGCGCTTCACGCCGCCGACCCACGTTGTCGCGGCGTTCCTGGAGGCCTTGCGTCTGCATCGGGAAGAGGGCGGTGTCGCCGGTCGCGGAGCCCGTTATGCCCGCAACCGCGACGTCATGGTCGCGGGCATGCGCGAGGCCGGTTTCGAGACGTTGCTTGCCGACCAGTGGCTGTCGCCGATCATCGTCACCTTCTTCAGCCCGGCCCACCCGGCCTTCGCCTTCGACCGCTTCTACGACCTGATGAAGGACAAAGGCTTCATCATCTACCCGGGTAAGCTGACGGTGGTCGACAGTTTCCGCGTCGGCTGCATCGGTCGCATGGACGAGCATGTCATGCGCCGCGTGGTCGAGGCCGCCCGCAACTCACTCTCCGAAATGGGCGTCGACAGCGCCGCTCCCCCGGCCGTCGCCCTTGAAGAACGTCGCCGTCTCGCTGCCTGAACTGAGGAAATTACGATGAACAAGATGTCCAAGATCACCGTTACCGCCAACCGTCGCACCTATCCCTGGCCGAATGTCCCGGCCATCGCCATCTGCCTCGACGGCTGCGAGCCGGCCTATCTCGACGAAGCCATCAAGGCCGGGCTGATGCCGACGCTCGAGCGCATCCGCAAGACCGGGACGGAGCGCACCGCGCTCAGCGTTATCCCGAGCTTCACCAATCCGAACAACCTTTCCATCGCTACCGGCCGGCCGCCGGCGATCCACGGCATCTGCGGCAACTATCTCTACGAACCGCAGACGGGTAACGAAGTGATGATGAACGATCCACGCTTCCTGCGCGCCCCGACCATCTTCAAGGCATTCTACGATGCGGGTGCGAAGGTCGCCGTGGTGACGGCGAAGGACAAGCTCAGGGCGCTGCTCGGCCACGGGCTGAAGTATGACGAGGGCAGGGCCATCTGCTTCTCGTCTGAAAAGGCGGACAAGACGACCGAGGCGGAAAACGGCCTCGACAATGCCTCGGCCTGGCTCGGTCGCGCTGTACCGGAAGTCTATTCGGCCGATCTCTCCGAATTCGTCTTTGCCGCCGGCGTCAAGCTGCTCAAGGAATTTCGGCCGGATGTCATGTACCTGACGACCACCGACTATGTGCAGCACAAATATGCGCCGGGCGTACCCCAGGCGAACGCCTTCTATGAGATGTTCGACAAGTATCTGACCGAACTCGACGCGCTCGGCGCGGCCATCATCGTCACGGCCGACCACGGCATGAAGCCGAAGCACAAGGCGGACGGTTCGCCGGATGTCATCTACGTGCAGGACCTGCTCGACCAATGGCTCGGCAAGGACGCCGCGCGCGTCATCCTGCCGATCACCGACCCCTATGTCGTGCATCACGGCGCGCTCGGCTCGTTTGCCACGGCCTATCTGCCCGAAAGCGCGGACAAGGAGGAGATCATCGAGCGGCTGCAGGCG
Source organism: Ensifer sp. ENS06 (assembly GCF_014852205.1). NCBI lineage: Bacteria > Pseudomonadati > Pseudomonadota > Alphaproteobacteria > Hyphomicrobiales > Rhizobiaceae > Ensifer > Ensifer sp. ENS06. The sequence goes on from NZ_JACVBC010000010.1 coordinate 139,088, forward strand.
ATCGAAGGCATCGACGTCGTGCTCTCCCGCCCGGAAGCCTGCGTACGCTTCGAGCTGCCCGACGATCGGATCGGCGATCTCGTGCTGATCTCCTCGGAAAACAAGACGCTCGGCACCAGCGAACATCGCCATGATCTGGCGGCGCTGAACGAACCGCTGCGCTCGCATGGCGGCCTGACCGAACAGGCGGTGCCTTTCATCGCCAACCGCAAACTGCCCGAATTGCTGACATCCGCGTCGTTGCGCAATTTCGATGCGTTCTACTACGCGCTCGTCGCAGCCGCCCAGACAACGCACTAGGGAGGGAGCGATGACCAAGGTGGAAACAGCATTTGCAATTCGCCACGAGCCCATGCGGATCGCCGGCAAGACAGTCGATACCGAAGGGCGCATCGAGGTGCGCTACCCTTTCAACGATGCGGTGATCGGCACGGTGCCTGCGGGCAGCGCCGAGCATGCGCGCAAGGCCTTCGAGATCGCGGCCGCCTACCAGCCGAAGCTGACGCGTTACGAGCGTCAGCGCATCCTGCTCAAGGCTGCGGACCTGCTCGTTGCCCGCAAGGAGGAGATCTCTGATCTGATCACGCTGGAGCTCGGGATCTCCAAGCAGGACTCGCTCTACGAGGTCGGCCGCGCCTTCGACGTGCTGACGCTCTCGGGCCAGATGTGCATTCATGACGACGGCGAGATCTTCTCCTGCGACCTCACACCACACGGCAAGGCGCGCAAGATCTTCACCACGCGCGAACCGCTCAACGCCATTTCGGCGATCACGCCGTTCAACCATCCGCTCAACATGGTGGCACACAAGGTCGCGCCGGCGGTTGCGACGAACAATTGCGTTGTGCTCAAGCCGACAGAACTGACGCCGATGACGGCGCTTATCTTCGCCGACATTCTCTATGAGGCCGGCCTGCCGCCGGAAATGCTCTCGGTCGTGACCGGCTGGCCCGCCGATATTGGCATGGAGATGATCACCAATCCGAACTTCGACCTCATCACCTTTACCGGCAGCGTTCCAGTCGGCAAGCTGATCGCGGCCCACGCCCACTACAAGCGGCAGATCCTGGAGCTCGGCGGCAACGACCCGCTGATCATCCTCAACGATCTGTCGGACGACGATCTCGCAAGAGCCGCGGATCTGGCCGTTGCCGGCGCGACGAAGAACTCCGGCCAGCGTTGCACCGCTGTGAAACGCATCCTCTGCCAGGAGAGCGTTGCCGACCGCTTCGTGCCGCTGGTGCTCGAGCGAGCGAAAAAGCTGAGGTTCGGCGATCCGATGGACCGGGCGACGGACCTTGGCACGGTCGTCCATGCCAAGGCGGCGGAAGTCTTCGAGCGGCGGGTGCACCGGGCAGCGGAAGAAGGGGCGGAGATCCTCTACGATCCCGGCCGTAAAGGCGCCCTCTTGCCGCCAATCGTTGTCGACCGCGTTAAGCATTCGAGCGAACTGGTGATGGAAGAAACCTTCGCGCCGATCATACCGATCGTGCGCGCGCCCGATGATGACGACGCGCTGATCGCGCTCTCGAACTCAACCGCCTTCGGCCTTTCTTCCGGCGTCTGCACCAATGACTTCCGGCGAATGCAGAAATACATCGCCGGGCTGAAGGTCGGCACGGTCAACATCTGGGAAGTGCCGGGTTACCGGATCGAGATGAGCCCCTTCGGCGGCATCAAGGATTCCGGCAACGGCTACAAGGAAGGCGTCATCGAGGCGATGAAGAGCTTTACCAACGTCAAGACATTCTCCTTGCCATGGTGATTTCAAGCGTTTCCCCCGCTGATTCACCCCTCTGGGAGCCGCCATGGCGGCTCCCTTTTTATTTGCTCCCGCAGCGTCGCGGGGCTCTGCGCGACGCGCAATCGTAGATCTGCTCCTTCATCCGGCAGATTGTGCGAAATCGTATCGAAACCTGCCGCCGCCTTGGTCAAGCGCGGTTTCCATGCCCAGTTCTGCGGCAGAACATCCATAGTTTTTTTCTTCTAATCGATAAGAATAATAAATTTTACTTACAGGAAACCGCTGCGCAGAATGTTTCCCGAAGCCGATCACAACAGGGCAACGACAAGATTGTCCGCCGCGCTTCCCCGGTTTTACCAGGACCTCAGAGGAGAACTTCAATCATGAACAGACGCATGCTCTTTGTGCTTGCCGGCGCCGTTTCCGCTGTGCTTCCTGCCATCGCTGCCGCTGAAACGCAGCTCACCGTCTACACCGCCGTCGAAGCCGTCGACCTCGACCGCTACAAGGCGACCTTCGAAAAGGCCCACCCGGACATCAAGATCAACTGGGTGCGCGATTCCACAGGCGTCATGACCGCCAAGCTGCTTGCAGAAAAGGACAATCCGCAGGCCGATGTCGTCTGGGGGCTCGCTGCAACCTCGCTGCTTCTCTTGAAGACCGAAGGCATGCTGGAACCTTACCAGCCCAAGGGCGTCGAGACGCTCGACCCGAAATTCGTCGACAAGGACACGCCGCCGAGCTGGGTCGGCATGGACGCCTATGTCGCGGCTCTTTGCTACAACACGGTCGAGGGCGAAAAGCTCGGCCTCAAGCCGCCGACGAGTTGGAAAGACCTGACGAACCCCGAATACAAGGGCCACGTGGTGATGCCGAACCCGGCATCCTCGGGCACCGGTTTCCTCGACGTCTCCGGCTGGATGCAGATGTGGGGCGAGGAGAAGGCCTGGGACTACATGGACAAGCTCCACGAGAACATCTCCGCCTACACCCATTCCGGCTCCAAGCCGTGCAAGATGGCAGGCGCCGGTGAAGCCGTCATCGGCGTGTCCTTCGAGTTTCCGGGCGCCAAGGCCAAGAGTGCCGGTGCACCGATCGACATCATCTTCCCCGCCGAGGGTTCGGGCTGGGAGGCCGAGGCAACCGCAATCATCGCTGGCACGGCAAACCTCGAAGCCGCAAAGACGCTCGTCGACTGGTCGGTCACCAAGGAAGCGAACGAAATGTACAATGCCGGCTATGCCGTCGTTGCCTATCCGGGCGTCGCCAAGCAGGTCGAGCACCTGCCCGACGACATCGCTTCCCGGATGATCGTCAACGACTTCGAGTGGGCCGCAAACAACCGCTCTGACATCCTCAAGGAATGGCAGAAGCGTTACGACGCCAAGTCTGAACCGAAGAGCTGAGCCTGATCGGCCGGGCGCAGCGCCTTTGCGCTGCGCCCGATCGCATTTCTCGGAAAGAAAATCCCTCAAGCCAGCGGAGCTTGCAGATGAGGCATGCCCTGTCGATCGAACCGACGCCCACCAGCCGTCAGCACTTCGCCGATGACGCGGCCGCGGAGCCGGCCCCCTACTTGCAGATCTCGGATCTCTGGAAGACCTATGGCGATTTCGTCGCGCTTCGCGACATTTCGCTGTCGATTGCCAGGGGCGAGTTCGTCTGTTTTCTCGGCCCGTCCGGCTGCGGCAAGACGACGTTGCTGCGAGCCATCGCCGGTCTCGACCTGCAGACGCAAGGCACCATCCTGCAAGACGGCCGCAATATCTCGACGCTGCCGGCTTCCCGCCGCGACTATGGCATCGTCTTCCAGTCTTATGCGCTCTTTCCCAATCTGACGATCGAGCAGAACATCGCCTTTGGCCTGGAAAACACCGGCCGATCGAAGGCGGGGGTCGCATCCCGGGTCGCCGAACTCTTGGAAACGGTCGGCCTTTCGGCGCACGGCAAGAAGTATCCGGCCCAGCTTTCCGGTGGCCAGCAACAGCGCATCGCGCTTGCCCGCGCCATCGCCATCTCGCCGGGGCTATTGTTGCTCGACGAGCCGCTGTCGGCACTCGACGCCAAGGTTCGCGTGCACCTTCGCCATGAGATCAAGGCGCTGCAGAGAAAGCTCGGTGTGACGACCATCATGGTGACGCACGACCAGGAGGAGGCCCTCGCCATGGCCGACCGGATCGTCGTCATGAACCACGGCGTCATCGAGCAGGTCGGCTCGCCGACCGAAATCTACCGTCATCCCGAAACGCTGTTCGTCGCCGACTTCATCGGCGAGACCAATCAGTTCGAAGCCCGGGTTCTTGGAGATGGCGAAGTCGAGATCGGCCACTCCGCCTTTTGCTGTTCGACGGAGGATTTTTCCGCCGGCCATGCGGCAACGGCGGTCGTCCGCCCGGTTGACATCATTCCCCACGGAGCCGATGCCCATGCCGTCAACGCCAGCGACCGGCCGGCCACACCGCAGAACCTGATCGATGCCGAGGTGCGCGAGATGGAGTTCCTCGGCATGTTCTGGCGCACGCGCCTGACGGCCCCGCGTCTCGGCGAGCGCACGCTGGTTGCCGACTTCTCCGTCAACGCGGTGAGACGCCTCCGGATCGAAACCGGCGGCGCCATCCAGGTGGAGATCCCGCGCGAACGCCTGCTGCTCTATCCGAGGGGGGCTGGACGATGAACATGGTTCTGGAAGCACCCCACCTTCCCCTGATCGGCAAGCGGCTGCGCCAGGAATCCTCCAAAGACGACCGCATCAAGCTCGGCTTCATGGCGGTCATCGGGCTATATCTGGTCGTCGCGCTTGGCGCGCCGCTCTTCGTCATGCTGTCGAAGTCGCTGTCGACCTACCGGTTCGAGCTTTCGGCTTTCGAGTTCCAGGTGAGCGACGAGACGGGGGCGAACTGGGGGCCGGTCGTCACCGCCGAAGACCTGAACCGGGAACTCGGGGCGGTGACGGAAGCCGAGCTTTCCAGCAGTTCCGACGGACGGCTCACGGCCACAAAATTCTTCCCGGATTTCAAGTTCCGCAGCCCCGTTCACTACCGTATTCGCGGCACGAACGACGATGCCGCCTTCCTGGTCGGCTCCACCCTCGAAAAGGGGACTGAGTGGCGGGACTATGATTCCGGTACCTTCCGGCGCGTCGTGCTGCGACCCGCGCGCGCTCTGGGTTTTACGAACTTCACGACCTATTTCTCGACGCCGGCGCTTGCGCAGTCGATCTACAATTCCGTGCTGATGGCGGTGATCAGCACGGTGTTCACGATCTCGGTCGCCTTTGCGCTTGCCTACGGCCTGACGCGCAGCTGCATGCCGCTCAAAGGGCTTTTCCGCGGCATCCTGACGATCCCGATCCTGGTGCCGTCACTCTTGCCGGGCATTGCACTCGTCTATCTCTTCGGCAATCAGGGCATCTTCAGGGATTGGCTTTTTGGCTATTCGATCTACGGGCCGATCGGCATCGTCATAGGCTCTGTTTTCTTCACCCTGCCGCATGCCTTCCTGATCATCCTGACGGCGCTCTCGATTGCCGATGCTCGCCACTATGAGGCGGCCGCATCGCTCAAAGCCAGCAAATGGCGGACCTTCACGACCGTCACGGTGCCCGGCGCGCGCTTCGGCATCGTCTCTGCGGCCTTCGTCGTCTTCACGCTTGTCATCACCGATTTTGGCCTGCCCAAGGTGATCGGCGGACAATACGGCATGCTCGCCGTCGACATTTACAAGCAGGTGATCGGCCAGCAGAACTTCGAGATGGGCGCGGTCGTTTCCGTCATCCTGCTGGTGCCGGCGGTGCTTGCCTTTTACGTCGACCGGCACATGCAGAAGCGGCAGGTAGCGCTTCTGTCGGCGCGCGCCGTGCCCTATCAGCCGAAGCCCAATGCCCGCATGGACGGTCTGTGCTTCACCTTTGCCTGCTTCGTCAGCCTCTTCATCCTCGGCATGATCGCCATGTGCCAGATCGCAGCGGTGGTGAAGTTCTGGCCCTATGACCTGACGCTGACAGCCAAGAATTTTGCCTTCGACCTGATGGACGGTGGCGGCTGGGCCGCCTATGGCAACTCGATCCGGCTCGCGCTTTTGACGGCACTCTTCGGTTCGATCGTCGTCTTTGCCGGCGCCTACATGGTGGAGAAGGCCGATGGCTTCCGCTTCGGCCGTGGCCTCTTTCACTTCCTGGCGATGATGCCGATGGCGGTGCCCGGCATGGTGCTCGGCCTTGCCTATATCTTCTTCTTCAACAACCCGGCCAATCCGCTGCACCCGATCTACGGCACGATGACGATCCTCGTCGTCTCGACCGTGACGCACTTTTATACCGTCGCGCACCTGACCGCGCTGACGGCGCTGAAGCAGATGGACCCGGAGTTCGAATCCGTCGCCGCGTCGCTGAAACAGCCCTTCCACCGGCTGTTCTTTCGGGTCACGGTGCCGGTCTGCCTGCCGGCGATCCTCAACATCGCTATCTATCTCTTCGTCAATGCGATGACGACCGTCTCGGCGGTGGTGTTTCTCTACTCGACCGACACCAAGCTCGCGTCAGTCGCCGTGCTAAACATGGACGACGCCGGCGATATAGCGCCGGCCGCGGCCATGGGCATGATGATCTTTTACACTAATGTTGCGGCCAAACTTGTCCACGCGCTGATCGCGCGCGGTCTGCTCGCGCGCACCCAGGCTTGGCGCTAACCCGCAACCAGCCCTTCGCAAAGCGCCGCCGTCCTTCGTTCTGAAGGACGGCGGCGCTTTTGTCCGCGTCACTCTACGCCACCCGGAGCTCCGCCATCACCACTTTGCGGTCGTTTCCTGCGCGCAGGCGCTCCATCTCGTTGAGACGCGAACGCTGCGGCGTAAGGCCGTAGCGTTCGCGGTAGGTGCGGGAAAAGTGCGAGGCAGTGGAAAAGCCGCAGGCGACCGCGATTTCGATGACCTGAAGCGACGAGGTTATGAGCAGCAGGTGAGCGCGCTCGAGCCTGAGGTCGAGATAGTAGCGCGCCGGCGTGCGCCCCATTTCTCTTCGAAACAGGCGCTCGATCTGGCGCCGGGAAAGTCCGGTCGAGGGCCACATGTCGGCGAGCTTCAATGGCTCGGCAAGATTTGCCTCCATCTTTTCGATGACACGAATCAATAGAGGGTTGTCGATGCCGAGACGTGCCTGCAACGGTAATCGCTGGCGCTCGCCGGTCTCACGCAGCCGCTCGCAGAGTGCCGCCTCGCAGATACGGGTGGCCACGTCCCGACCAAGGTCCTCTTCGATGATGTGCAGGAACATGTCGAAGGGCGCGTTGCCGCCGGCGCAGGTATAGATCCCGCCGTCGATCTCAAAGGCGGTCTGGCGCGGGTCCGCGATGAAGAACCGCTCGGAGAAGTCTGGAAAGTGTTCCCAGTGAACGGCGCAGCGACGCTCATCGAGCAGCCCCGCGCGCGCTAGGCAGTAGACGCCGCCGCCAAGCCCGGCGAGGCGCGCGTTGCTGCGAGCGCCTGATCGCAGCCAGGCCTCCAGGGCCCTGTCGGCCGATGGCTTCTTGCGGCCGCCACAGATGACGATGAAGCCCGGATCTGCATCGCGGCCAAACCGGTTGCGTTCGGCCGAGAGCGGCGCCGCTACCGGAATGCCCGTGCCGCAGGATGAAACGGCGGGTGCTCCATCCGCCGCTACAAGGTGCCACCCGTATACCGGGCGGCCGGCCACGTCATTGGCGAGGCGTAGCGCTTCGATCGCCGCGGAGAAGCCATGGAGGGTAAATCCATCGAGCAGGTAGAAGGTGAAGTGGCGAGCCTGCGTACATGGCTGTTGCATTGTCTCTTCCTGAGGGCGTCGAAGTGGTGCGCGGAAAGAATAGTTACATTATGCAACATATTGGACCGTTGCCAATCCCGTTAAAACGAGGATCCGAAGAAATCCGCTCGAAATCCGTGCGGATGAGGGGCCACTACGCGTGCGCTGCGGCGTGGACAGCCGTTGCAGCTTGTCAAATGGACAAAAATGGACACAGATAGTCACATGTCAGAACAACAAAACGCCCGCGCTCTTGCTCCACGCCGTCACGGCGAGATCCTCAGGCGGCTTGCAGCCGACGGTACCGTTGGTATCACCGAGCTTGCGGATTTCTTCGATGTTTCGCGTCAGACCATCAGGCGCGATCTGAAGCTTCTTGCCGATCGCGGCCAGCTCGATCTTGTCCATGGCGGCGCCACCCTGTTCGAGCCGACGGAAGCGGCCTTCGTCGAGCGGCGGGAGGAGAATGCCGGGCCAAAAGCGCTGATCGGTCGTGCAGCAGCAGGTCTCGTGCGCGACGGCATGGTGCTCTTCCTTGATTCCGGCACGACGACGCTTGCTGTGGCCCATGCCCTGACTGGGCGAAAAAACTTAACGATTTGCACGACTTCGCTATCGATCGCCTTGCTGATGTGCCGACAGCCCCAGGTGCGCGTTCATATGCTCGGCGGCGAAATCGATCCGGATGAAGAAGCGGCCATCGGTATCGATGCGCTCGAGGCGATCAGCCATTTCCGCGTCGACGTCGCGTTCTTAGGCGGCGGGGGCCTGTCGCCCGATGGAGAGGTGACCGACTTTACCCGCAGCGGCGCCGAGCAGCGCTCGCGCATGGTGGCAACGGCGGCCAAAGCCTATTTCGTACTCGACAGTTCCAAGTTCGGACGGCTGACGCCGCTTCGCATTCCCCGCTTCGAAGCCGCCGCCGGAGTGATTGTTGACCGACATCCGCCGGAGGCGATCCGCGAGGCGCTCGAGCGCAAAGGTCCAGCCCTGGTCGTTGCAGAACAACAAATGTAATCTTTTGTAACTTTTTGTCTTGTCCTTTGTCCGCGTTTTGTTACCGTGCGGCCTTCCATGGGTTCGGGAGGTCGTTTCATGGCGCAGGAATTTCCAACACAGGCACAGGTCGTCATCGTCGGCGGCGGTATTATAGGCTGCTCGGTCGCCTATCACTTAACCAAGCTCGGCTGGAACGACGTCGTTTTGCTGGAGCAGGGGCAGTTAAGCGGCGGCACCACCTGGCATGCGGCTGGTCTCGTCGGTCAGTTGCGCAGCCACGCCAACATGACGGGCCTCATCAAATATTCGACCAAGCTCTATAGCGAGCTTGAGTCCGAGACCGGCCTTGCCACGGGCTGGAAGAATTGCGGTTCGCTCTCGGTTGCCCGCACGCAAGACCGCATGACCGTGTTGAAGCGCACGGCGGCCTCTGCTCGCGCCCAAGGCGTCGCGATCGAGGTGATCTCGCCGAAGCAAGCGCAGGAGCTCTGGCCGGTCATGGCGATCGACGATCTCGTCGGCGCCGTCTGGCTGCCGGGCGACGGCAAGGCCAATCCAACAGACCTCACGCAGTCGCTCGCCAAAGGCGCCCGCAATCGCGGCGCCCGCGTGATCGAGCGCGTCCGGGTCACAGGCATTTCGACCAAAAACGGCGTCGTCACCGGCGTCGAAACCGATCGGGGGGCCATTGCCGCGGAGATCGTCGTCAACTGTGCCGGTCAATGGGCACGCAAGGTCGGCCAGATGTGCGGCGTCACCGTGCCGCTGCACTCGGCCGAGCACATGTATATCGTCACCGGCCGCATCGAGGGCGTACATCCTGACCTGCCGGTCATGCGCGATCCGGACGGCTACATCTATTTCAAGGAGGAAGTCGGCGGGCTCGTCATGGGTGGCTTCGAGCCGGAAGCCAAGCCCTGGGGCATGGCAGGCATTCCCGACGATTTCGAGTTCGCCCTCTTACCTGACGATTGGGATCAGTTCGAAATCCTGATGCACAATGCGCTGCAGCGCGTGCCGCAGCTTGAAACATCCGAGGTGAAGAAGTTTTACAACGGCCCGGAGAGTTTTACCCCGGACAACAATTTCATTCTCGGCGAGGCGCCCGAACTGAAGAACTTCTTTGTCGGCGCAGGCTTCAACTCCATGGGGATTGCCAGCGCCGGCGGGGCAGGTCGAGCCCTTGCCGAGTGGATCGTAAACCGCGCGCCGACCATGGATCTTTGGCCGGTCGATATCCGTCGCTTCGCGGGCTTCAACAACAATCCGCGCTGGCTTCACGATCGCGTCAAGGAAACGCTCGGTCTGCACTATGCGATGCCTTGGCCGAACCGGGAGCTGGATACGGCACGCCCCTTCCGCCGTTCGCCTCTCTACGATCGGCTTGCCGCCAAGGGCGCGTGCTTCGGTTCGAAAATGGGATGGGAACGGGCCAATTGGTTTGCTGCGGAAGGCGAGCGCCCCGTCACCGAGTATTCCTTCGGTCGGCAGAACTGGCATGAAGCGGTCAAGCGCGAGATGAAGGCAACGCGCGAGGCCGCCGGCATTTTCGACCAGACCTCCTTCGCCAAGCTGCTTGTGCAGGGGCGGGATGCGGCAGCAGCGCTTAACCGCATCTGCGCTGCCGACATCGACGGCGAGATCGGCCGTTCTGTATATACCGGACTCTTGAACGCGCGGGGCGGCTACGAGAGCGACCTGACCGTCATGCGACTTGCGGCCGATCGCTTCATGCTGATCACAGGTTCGGCCCAAGCGGTGCATGATGCGGACTGGATCCGCAAGAACCTTGCCGCGGACGCCCACGTGACTTTGACCGACGTGACGTCGTCCTATGCAGTCCTGGCGCTGATGGGACCGAAATCGCGCGACATCCTCTCGAAGCTTACCTCGGCGGATATCTCGAACGAGGGCTTTCCCTTCGCGACTATCCGCGAGATCGATATCGGTTACGCCACGGCCTTTGCCAACCGCATGACCTATGTCGGCGAACTCGGCTGGGAACTGATCGTGCCGACAGAATTCGCTGTCGGTGTTTACGAGGCGCTGCACGAGGTCGGTCGCGCCTTCGGCCTGACGGATTGCGGCTACTATGCGCTTGAGGCTTTGCGGCTGGAGAAGGGCTACCGCGCCTGGAGCCGGGAACTGACGCCCGACATCAACCCCTACGAGGCTGGTCTTGGCTTTGCGGTTGCTCTGGGAAAACCCGGCGGCTTTGTCGGCCACGATGCGCTCGTGGCCGCAAAGACCAAGGGCCTGCCCTCGCGCCGCATCGTTCAGTTTACCCTGGACGATCCCTTGCCCATGCTTTGGGGCGGCGAACTGATCCTGCGTGCGGGAAAACCGGTCGGCGAGGTCCGCTCCGCCGCCTACGGTCACACGCTTGGGCGTTCGGTCGCACTCGGCCTGCTTGAAAACCCTGAAGGCGTGGACAAAACGTTCCTCGAGGGGGAGCGCTTCGAGATCGATCTTGCAGGCATTCGCTATGCCGCGACGGTGCATCTGGCACCGGCATATGATCCGCGTGCGCTGAGGGTCAAGATTTAGACCATCTTTTCGCGATGCGACGAATTGCGCGTGTTGATCTTCCCGCGAGCCCGTCTAGGCGGGCTCGCGTTCCAGCAAGAGCTTTGCCGTTTGCCAGAGGTCCTCGACCCTGCGGCTGCGCGTCGCGGCGTGACGGTAAAGCCGAATTTCGAGGTCGAGATTCCAGCCCTTATCCGTAGAGGCGGGTACGAGGCCACCGGCATCGATCGCGTCACGGGCAAGGCTTTCGGGCAACCAGCAGACGCCGGCACCCGACATCGCCATGTTCATCAGCCCGGCACTGATCGTGTTTTCATGCGTCGTGCGGCGCCGGAAGGGCGGGCGCCGCAGCATGAGACGCGAAAGGGCGACCCCGAAGAACGAATTGAACCCGTAGCTCAGATAGGGAATAGCGAGCCGCGGCTGCGCCACAGCCCGGTCGAGAATATTCAGCCCCGGTAGCGTACCATCGGGGATAGAGACGTTTGCGGCGGCGAGCGGGATCAGCCGATCATGGGCGATCGTCAGCGATGAGAATTGTGCGCGGTCGAGATGGAATGGCACCTCCGAATGCGCATAAGTCAGGAAGAAATCCGCCTCGTCACCGATGAGGGCGTCAAGATTGGCCTCGATGCCGCCGCGGTCGGGCATCAGCGAGGTGCTGAAAGCGCCACCTGCGTTTTCGAGCAGTTTGAGCCAGCCAGGGAAGATCGTTACCGTCAGCGTATGGAGCGCGGCAAAGCGGATGAGGCCTTCTTCGTGAGACGGGCGTAGCGATTCGCGCGCTGCATAGAAGGTTCGGATTGCCTCCTGCGCTATGGGCAGGAAATTGCGACCTGCCGGCGTCAGTTCCGCCGGCATGGTGGCGCGGTTGATCAGCGTTGCCCCGAGCCAACGCTCCAACTGTTTGATGCGGCGGCTGAACGCCGGCTGAGTCACGTTGCGCAACTCGGCAGCGCGCGAAAAACTCCACGTGTCGGCGAGGGTCACGAAGTCCTCCAGCCACTTGATCTCCATGCCCAGATCTCCCCTGCGTTGCAGCTGAGGGGATCATAAGTCGTTGGAAAGAAATCGCTATGCCGATATTGCATCAGCCTTTGCTAAAAGCGAATTAGCCAAACCCCGACAAACCTTCCACGTTGCGCCCAAGGCAAACAGTTCTGATTTCGAGGCAGCGAGGAGCACGAAATCAGGCTGATAACAAAAGGGGGATTGTTAATGGCCTTCCAGCTTCACGCTGATCTTATTCTGCACAACGGCCGAATCTGGCGAGGCAGGGAGGAGGGGATCAGCGAGGCCGTTGCCATTTGGCAGGGCAAGGTTCTGGCCACCGGCAGCGATGCCGAGATGGCGAGCCTCAAGGGGCCCCATACCGAGGTGATCGATCTCGAAGGCCGTTTTGCCAGCCCCGGTCTTATCGACAATCACCTTCACCTGATCTCCACCGGCATCACCATGGGCTGGGTCGACGCGACCCCTGCCGCTGCGCCGACGCTTGCCGCCCTTATGGAGAAACTTGCCGAACGCGCGGCCGTCACGCCGAAGGGCGCATGGGTGCGGGCACGGGGCTATGACCAGGTCAAGCTCGATGTCGGCCGGCATCCGACCCGCGAGGAACTCGACCGCGCCGTACCGGATCATCCCGTGCTGCTGACGCGCGCCTGCGGCCATGTGGCCATCGCGAATTCGCTGGCGCTGAGCCTGGCGGATGTCACCGAGGCGACGCCGGTGCCGGACGGCGGCGTAATCGGCACCACGGACGGGCGCCTCAACGGGTTCCTGGCGGAAAACGCGCAGAACCTCATCAAGACGGCTATTCCCGAGGTGACGACGGAGGAGTTGATCGACGGCATCGAGCGGGCAGGGCGCTATCTTCTGTCGCTCGGCATTACGAGCTGCATGGATGCGGCGGTCGGCCAACTTGCCGGCTTTGCGGAAATCCAGGCTTATGAGATGGCCAAGCTTTCCGGCCGCCTGCCGGTGCGCGTCTGGCTGACACTGCTCGGCGATCCCGGCGTCTCGATCGTAGAGGATTCCTGGCGTGCCGGGCTCATTTCCGGTGCGGGCGACGACATGTTGCGCGTCGGGGCCGTGAAGATCTTCCTCGACGGCTCGGCCGGCGGGCGCACCGCATGGATGTCGAAGCCCTATCTTGGTGAGCCCGACAATATCGGCGTACAGATGCTGCCGGATGCCGACGTCGAGGCGATCGTCAAATCCTGCCACGACCGGGGCTATCAGATGGCTTGCCACGCCATCGGCGACGGTGCGATCGAGCAGCTGATCACGGCCTACGAAAAGGCGCTGGCCGGTAATCCCGATCCGGATCGGCGCCATCGCATCGAGCATTGCGGCTTCTCGAGCCCGGAGCAAGATCGGCGCATGAAGGCGGCAGGCATCCTGCCGGCGCCGCAGATGGCCTTCATCCACGATTTCGGCGACAGCTACGTTTCCGTGCTTGGTGAGGAACGGGGCAAGGCCTCCTACCAGATCGGCACCTGGATGCGCATGGGTCTCAAGCCCTCGACCGGCTCGGATTCGCCCGTCTGCTCGCCCGATCCCTTCCCGAACCTTCACGCCATGATCACGCGCAAGACCGGCAAGGGTACCGTGATGGTGGAGGCGGAAAAGCTGAGCCGCGAGGAAGCGTTGCAGGCCTACACGGAATACGGCGCCTATTCTCAGAAGGCCGAAGACGTGAAGGGCAGGCTTGTGCCGGGACAATGGGCCGACATCGCCGTCTTCGACAACGACCTCTTGGAGGCACCGGCCGATACCATTCTCTCAGGCACACGCTGCCTGATGACCCTGCTTGCAGGCCGCGTCGTGCACGACGCACGCTGACGACCTGAAAGACCAATCAACACAAAGCCGAAAACGGCACGAGAGGGAAAACAGCATGCTGAAAAGATTGACATTGGCCGCAATGCTCGGCCTCGGGGTGGCAACCGGAGCGCTGGCTGCCGGCGAACGCCACGGCGGAACGCTCGTCTTTACCGCACCCTATGGCTCGAGCTTCGCCACGCTCGACGTTCAGGCAAGCCCGAACACCCAGGAGGAATTCATCACCCAGGCGATCCACCGCGCGCTCTACAGCTGGGATTCGACCCAGAACAAGCCGGTCCTGGAACTCGCTAGCTCGGAAGAGGTGTCCGAGGATGGTACGGTGCACACCTATCGCCTGCGCGAAAATGCCGTCTTCCACAACGGCAAGCCACTGACGGCCGACGACATCATCTACAGCTACAAGCGCATCGCCAACCCGAAGAACGCCTTCCCGGGCGCAAGCTACATTGCCGTCATCAAGGGTGCGGATGCGTTCATCGCCGGCAAGGCTGAGGAGATTTCCGGTCTCAAGAAAATCGACGACCACACGCTGGAGATCACCTATACCGGACCGATCAACCCCGGCTTCCCGCTGATGCAGAACACGACGGTGATTTATCCGTCTGATGTCAAGGATGAATCGAGCTTCGCCAAGACCCCCGTTGGCCTCGGCGCCTTCGTCTTCAAGGAGCACGTGCCGGGATCGCAGGTCGTTGTCGAAAAGTTCGACAAGTACTACGAAGAGGGCAAGCCCTATCTCGACCGCATCAACATCGTGCTGATGGCCGAGGACGCCGCGCGCGACGTCGCGTTCCGAAACAAGGAAATCGATGTCTCGATCCTTGGCCCGACCCAATACCAGGCCTATCAGGGTGAAGACGCCTTGAAGGATCACCTGCTCGAAGTTGCCGAGGTCTATACGCGCAACATCGGCTTCAACCCGGCCTTCGAACCCTTCAAGGACAAGCGGGTCCGCCAGGCGATCAACCATGCGATCAATGCGCCGCTGATCATTGAACGGCTCGTCAAGAACAAGGCCTACCCCGCCTCCGGCTGGCTGCCGCTGTCTTCGCCGGCCTTCGACAAGGACAAGGTGCCCTACGCCTTCGATCCAGAGAAAGCGAAAGCACTCCTGGCGGAAGCAGGCTATGCCGATGGCTTCGAGTTCGAAGTCACGGCGAGCCCGAACGAAAGCTGGGGCGTCCCGATCGTTGAAGCCATCCTGCCGATGCTGAAGAAGGTCGGCGTCACCGTGAAGCCGAAGCCGGTCGAAAGCTCGGCGCTTGGCGATGCCGTGACGTCGAACAACTTCCAGGCCTTCATCTGGTCGAACCTGTCCGGTCCCGACCCGCTCAATGCACTGCGTTGCTTCTATTCCAAGACGGCGCAGTCCGCCTGCAACTACGCGAGCTATGCGAGCCCGGATTTCGACAAACTCTATGAGGCGGCCCAGCAGGAACGCGACCCTGCCAAGCAGAGCGATCTGCTGCGCCAGGCCAACAACATCGTGCAGGACGATGCGCCGGTCTGGTTCTTCAACTACAACAAGGCGGTCATGGCCTACCAGCCCTGGATCCACGGCCTTGTCCCGAACGCCACGGAACTGGCGGTCCAGCCCTATGACGAGATCTGGATCGACGACACGGCGCCGGACGCACGCAAGTAAGCCCTGAGAGGTTCGGGGCGGTTTCGGCCGCCCCACACATCAGTTGTCCCACCCATCCGGGTGGCCAAAATGGAACCGCTCATGCTTCGTTTTACCCTGCGCCGCATTCTGCAGGTCGTCCCGACGATCGTCGTGGTGGCGCTGCTGATCTTCGTTATCTTCTCCGTCGTCCCCGGTACCTTCGCGGCCAGCCTCTTTGCCGACGGAAAGCGTGCCGCCGATCCGCAAATGATCGCTCGCCTCAATGAGGAGTTCGGTCTGAACAAGCCGCTGATGGAGCGCTTCGTGACCTATGTTACGGATCTCGCCCAGTTCGATCTCGGCACCAGTTTCCGCACCCGCCAGCCGGTCATTGACCTCATCAACGACCGCATGGGCGCCTCGCTTCAGCTGGCCGTCGCCGCCATGGTCTTCGCCATCGTTGTCGGCGTGCCGCTCGGCTTTCTTGCAGCACTCAGGCCCGGTTCGATCCTCGATACGGTGACGATGATCGGGGCGGTTTCGGGCCTCTCCATGCCGCAATTCTGGCTCGGCCTTCTGATGATGTATCTCTTCGCCCTGCAACTGAACTGGCTGCCCAGTTTCGGTTACGGCGACGGCTCGTTTCGAAACCTCATCCTGCCGGCCGTGACCCTCGGCGTCACGCCGCTCGCGCTGCTGGCGCGCACCACCCGGGCCGGCGTGCTCGACGTTTTGAACGCCGACTTCATTCGCACCGCCCATTCCAAAGGCATGAGCGAGGCGAAGGTGGTGCGCTGGCACGTGGCGCGCAATGCGCTGGTGCTGATCGTCACCACGGTCGGCCTGCAGTTCGGCTCGCTGATCGGCCAGGCCGTCGTCATCGAAAAGCTGTTCGCCTGGCCGGGCATCGGCTCGCTGCTGGTCGATAGTGTGGCGATCCGCGACATTCCCGTGGTGCAGGGCACGATCCTCGTCATCGTGCTGTGGTTCCTGATCATCAACACCGCCGTCGATCTGGTCTATGCCGCGATCGACCCGCGCATCAAGCAGGAGTGACGACCGTGCGCCTCGGCTTCAACTTCTGGCTCGGTGCGACGCTGACTGCGCTCGTCATCTTCGCCGGTGTCCTTGCCCATTGGATCGCGCCCTTTGACCCCGTGCTCGATGCCGACTTGATGAACTCCGAACTGCCGCCGGACGCCACCTTCTGGTTCGGCACGGACGGGCAGGGACGGGACGTCTATACCCGCATTCTTTACGGCGCGCAGATCTCGCTGACTGTTGGCATCGTGTCGCAGGTGATCAACTCGATCATCGGCGTCACGCTCGGCATGACGGCCGGCTATTGGGGCGGCTGGTGGGACGATCTGGTCAACGGCCTGACCAACGTCATGCTCGCCATCCCCTCGTTGATCTTCGCGCTTGCCGTCATGGCGGTGCTTGGCCCCGGCCTGCCGTCGCTCTTGATCGCGCTTGGCCTCACCAACTGGAGCTGGACCTGCCGCATCGCTCGCTCCTCGACTCTCTCCTTGAAATCGCAAGGCTACGTGCAGGCGGCCCAGACGCTGGGCTATGGCGACCTGCGCATCATGTTCACGCAGATTCTGCCGAACATGATGGGGCCGATCCTCGTCATGGCAACGCTCGGCATGGGGTCGGCGGTGCTGTCTGAAGCGGCGCTCTCCTTCCTCGGCCTCGGCATCCAGCCGCCATTCCCGAGCTGGGGTTCGATGTTGACCGATGCACGCCAGCTGATCCAGCTCGCCCCCTGGGCGGCGCTCTTCCCTGGCCTTGCCATCTTCCTTTCGGTGCTTGGCTTCAACCTTCTCGGCGATGGTCTGCGTGACAGCCTCGATCCGCATATGAGGACGCGAAAGCCATGACCGCGCCGCTTCTCGACATCAAGAACCTGCAGCTTGGCGTTTCGCTCGGCCGTTCCAGCTACCATCCACTGCTCAAGGGCGTCTCGTTCCAGATCATGCCCGGCGAGGCCTATGGCCTCGTGGGCGAATCCGGCTCCGGAAAATCGGTCACATCGCTTGCCGTCATGGGCCTTTTGAAACGGCCGCTTGCCGTTACCAGTGGCGAGATATTGTTCAAGGGGCAGAACCTGCTGGCGTTGCCGAAACGCGAGATGCGGCGCCTGCGCGGCAATCGCATCGCCATGATATTCCAGGAGCCGATGACGGCGCTGAACCCGCTTTCAACGGTCGGGCGACAGATCGCCGAGATGTTCGTGCTACATCAGGGAAAAAGCTGGGCGGAAGCCGAAAAGCTCGCCGTCGAAGCGCTCGGGAATGTCCGCGTTCCCAACCCCGATCGGCGCGCCAGGAACTACCCGCACCAGATGTCCGGCGGACTGCGCCAGCGCGTGATGATCGCGATGGCGCTTGCTTGCAGCCCTGATCTACTGATCGCCGACGAACCGACCACCGCGCTCGACGTCACGGTTCAGGCCGAGGTGCTGCGCCTTATCAAGGAGCTGTGTGCAGCGCAGGGCACGGCAGTTCTCTTCATCAGCCATGACCTCGGCGTCATCGCCAGCATCTGCCAGCGCGTCGGCGTGATGTATTCGGGCTGCCTCGTCGAGGAGAACGAGACGCGGGCGCTCTTTGAAAGCCCGCGGCACGAATACACCCGCGGCCTGCTCGGCGCCCTGCCGCGCCTTGGCAGCCGCAGCGAACATGGGCGGCAGCGGCTCGTCGACATCGACAGCATCATCGCCGACCGCTCGAAGCTGACGGAAAGCCGCTTCATCGCGCCACGCGAACGGGAAGGGAGCCAGCCATGACCGCGCCGCTGCTTCAGGTGGACGATCTCCATGTCCGTTTCCCCATTTCCGGCGGCGGCCTGCTCGCCAAAGGACGGCGTACGCTTCACGCCGTCAACGGCATCAGCTTCGAGCTTGCCAAGGGCGAGTGCCTGTCGATCGTCGGCGAGTCGGGCTGCGGCAAGTCGACGACGGCGCTTTCCATCCTCGGCCTGCAGGAACCGACCGAGGGCATGATCCGCTATCGCGGTCAGCCGCTCGCGGGGCCCGGCGCGCCGCAACGGATGGACCGGGCGAAAGCGGTGCAGATGGTGTTCCAGGATCCTTATGCCTCGCTCAACCCCCGCCAGTCCGTGCGCACCTCGCTCGCAGCACCGCTGCGGCTGCACGGCATTACCGCCGCCTCGGAAATCGAAGGCCGCATCGAGGCGATGCTCAAGAATGTCGGCCTGACGCCCGAACAGGCCAAACGCTATCCGCATGAGTTCTCCGGCGGCCAGCGCCAGCGCATCGGCATCGCCCGCGCGCTGATCCTCGAGCCTGAGATCGTCGTGCTCGACGAGCCGGTCTCGGCCCTCGACGTGTCGATCCGCGCGCAGATCATCAATCTGCTGCTCGACCTTCAGGAAAAACTCGGCCTCTCCTATCTGATGATCAGCCACGATCTGAGCGTGGTGGAACACATGAGCGACCGGGTGCTGGTGATGTATTTCGGCGAAGTCGTGGAAGAGGGCGGCTGGCGCGAGATTTTCGAAGTCCCCACCCATCCCTACACGCGCCGCCTGATCGCCGCCATTCCCGATCCGGATGCTGCGCTGAACCCGGCGGAAAGGCAGGCGAGCGACGCCACCGTGCCGCAACTTGCCGGCCGCAGCTTCGTTTCCGATGGCAGCACCGCGCCGGATGTTTTTACCGCGCCTGTTCGATCCGAACTGATCGAGATCGGCGGGAACCATAGGGTTCGGATGGCTTTGGCCTAACCGATGGAATGCGCTGAGCGAAGCCCCGTTCCGCCCCGCGGCAAAGATAGGCTAGGTTGCTCAACGTCCGAACTTGGAATCATTGAAATCTAGGATGAACCCGATGAAACGCATGCCGAAGATCGCCGTGATCATGGATGAAAACACCAGTGCGGGCGGTGGACGCTATGACGTCTCGAGAAATTACTTTTCCGCCCTGCGCCGCGCCGGCGCCTTTGCCTTCGGCATCCCCTATGTTCCCGATCTCGTCGACCAGGTCGTCGAAGATTTTGATGGGTTCTTAAGCGTCGGCGGCCGCATCAACTTCCCGAAAAGCTGGTATGTCGAAGGAGACCAATCCCAGTATCCGCCCTCGGATCGGCTAGCCGTCGACATGGCATTGATGGAAAGTTTCCTTGCGCGCGACAAGCCTGTGCTCGGCATCTGCAACGGCATGCAGATGCTCGGCTGCCTCAACGGTTGCCGGATGGTTTCCGATGTCCATTCGTCGTGGCCCGACGCGCTCAATCACGACCAGGCCAATTTCTCGCATGACGTCAGCGTTGTCCCCGGCACCAGAATGGCCGACATCCTCGGCATCGAAACATTCACCGTGAACACGTTTCACCGCGAGGCGATCGTGGAGGTATCGGGCGCGGTGACCGTTACGGCCCGAGCCCCGGATGGTGTCGTTGAAGCGATCGAGATCGGCTCGCAGACCTTTGCCATGGGCCTTCAATGGCACCCCGAAATGCTGGATGCCGACAGCCATCCGGGCGCTCGCGTCTTCGACGCCTTCGTCGAGGCGTCAAGCCGACACCTTCGATAACCTGTTCCAAGGCCCTGCTGCGTTCTGTCGGAAGCACATTCTGCCCTCTCCCGATTGACGTTGGCGGCTCCAGCAAATAGGGCCAAGCCGACAAGCGTGCCAAACGCCAGCAAGACAGCAACAGGAGTGTATAGTGAGCGAACCGACCGTAGCAGAGGCAACAGATCGCATTTACGCATCGCTGCAGGCAGACAATGCCGACATCGATCTTCATATCGCGACCCTCAAGGCAGCATTGATGCGGGCAGGTTTGAAAGAGGCCGTATTCGACCCGACCAGGCTCGTGCAAAACAACCGTTCCGGACGGAAGCTGATGCAGGCGTACTTTCGGCAGCGCGGCGTAACGGTGAAATTCTCGGCCTAGCAAGGTCGTTCAATGATGCCAGAAAGGCCGCAGTCGGGTGGCCGAATGGGTGCCTGCCTGGTCGGACTGCGGTGGCTCACCAGGCTGAGCGATCCCGGTTTCCGCTCGTCGGCTGGCTGCCAAGGTGAACCTCTCGGCGCGCGACCCTTTCAACCGGTCAGGTCGCGCGCAAATGGGCTCTGGCCGCCTTTCGAAGCGGCAGTCCGTAAGCTCACCAAGTTCGTGCTTCAACTCCGCGCTTTGGCGATGGCGTCCTTCAGTCCTTTTTCATCCAGAACGCCGGGAATGATCGCCGAACCGATGACGAAGGATGGCGTGCCGGCGAAATTGAAGGCGAGTGCCTGACTGTAGTTGCGGTCGAGCAGCCCGGAAATCTTGGCATTGTGCGTGTTCACGGCTGCGGTCAGCTCCTTCATCGAAAGACCCGCCCCGGTCAGCGCCTTCTCGATGTCGTCCTGCGACAGCCTCGCCTTGGTTTTCATCAGCGCCTCCATCGCCGGCTGGTATTTGCCGATCTGGGCGGCTCCAAGCACTGCCTGTGCGGCGAAGACGGAGGCTTCGCCCAAGATCGGCCAGTCCTTCAGCACGAGCCGCACGTTGCCGTCGGCCTTGACCACCTTCTCGACCGTCGGATGCACTTTCTTGCAGTAAGGGCACTGATAGTCGAAGAACTCGACGATGGTGACATCGCCCTTCGGATTGCCAAGGACGGGCGCGTCCTTGTCGAAAAACACCTCCTCCTTGGTCAATTGCTGGGCGAAGGATGATCGGCCTCCGACAAGCACGGCGGCGGCGGTCGCGACCGTGGCCGTCAGAACGGTTCTGCGGGTGAACATCAGATTTCTCCTTGTGCGAATGGATTGGGGCCGAGAGCGACGGCGCGTGCGGCGATTTCGAGGATCATGCCGCGCAGGCAAACGACGAAAGTCGGAAAGGCCGGGGCTGTCATTCTGCCTGCTTCCTGTCCTCAGATGCAAAGGCGGCGAGCCGTTCGGCGATTGCCTCGCGGGAGATTTCGCCGAGATGGGTGGCGGCGAGCGTACCGTCCGGGTTGATGAAAAGTGTGGCAGGAAGGCCGATCGCGCCGTAGTGCCGGGATAGGCCCGAGAAAGGGTCGAGAAGGATGGTTTCCAGGTCGACGCCTGTTTGGCGCAGATAGGATTCTATCGCCGCGCGGCTTTCGCCCTGGTTGGCGAAGAAAAAGTCGACCTCAGGATTCCTTTCGGTCATCTCCGCCATCATCGGCATTTCCCGCCGGCAGGGCGGACACCAGCTTGCCCAGAGATTGAGAACCGCCGGGCGGCCCTTGCGCTCGGCGATGGCGAGGCTCTCGTTACGTGCGAGAACGGCATAGGACGTTTCCGGGGCACGGGGTGCAGCGCCGCTATCGGTGAGGGTTGTGGCGACGACCCAGACGAAGAGGCCGGCCGCAAGCGGCAGGATCGCCCAAGGAGCGGCTTTCGGTGCGTTTCGCCAGAGCATCACTGCGGCGAGGAAAACACCGAGGAATCCGCCCGTCGGGGAAAAGCCGCCCTGCCAGATGGCGAGAACTCGCAACGGCTCCTGCAGGAAGCTCTCGGCATGGATGAGTACATGCCCGGCGCGCGCGCCGACAACGCCGAAAAGTGTGGCAGCCGTCGTAAAGGTGCCAAGCCGGTTGTGGATGCGGGCGGCAAGGAGCGAGCCGACAAGCATGAAGACGATCAACCCGGCGATGACCGAAAAGCGATCGGCGGAAAAAGCGAAGGGACCTATTGCGACGGCGTTCATTGCGCGCTGCCCTTGGCCATCCGTGCCGCCTCCGCAAGCGAGCCGGCCGTGATTTCTCCGACGAGGCGCGTACCGGGGGCCTCCTCTTTGCTGCGGTTGAAGAAGATCATAGTCGGCGGGCCAACGACGGCAAGTGATCGCATCAGTGCGCCATTCTCCGCATCGAGGGTGCTGACGTCGAGGCTGACCAATCGGATCCCGTCAAGGCTCGCCGCGACATCAGGCTTTGTCAGAACGGACCGCTCGATCGTGCGGCAGGTGACGCACCAGCCAGCGGTGACATAGACGAGGGTGGGTTGCCTCCCGGAGGCTGCGGTGTCGAGAAGGCGGGAGAGTGCGCCGGCCGAGCCGACCTTGGTAAAATCCGACTTCTGGATGGCGGCTGTTTGGTCAACACTCGCCGCCCTCTTGAGCGGGCCGAGCGGAGTGAGCGGATCGCTGGCTCCAAGGCCGAAGCCCACCAGCAGCAGACTACCCCAAATGAGCGAGACGACGGCGGTCAAGCGCGTCAGTACGCCGTAGCCGCCTGTGGACCGCAGCCCGTCGGGAGCGACCGCGTAGATGCCGAAGGCAAGGGAAAACACGGCCCAGGGCAGGAGGACGAAGCGCTCCGGCACAAGCGGCGTCGCAAGCCAAATCGCCGTTCCCAGGAATGCGAAGCCGAAGACGTGCCGGACACGTTCCATCCACGCGCCGGCGCGTGGAAGCGCCTTGCCGCCGATTGTCGCCATGATGATGAGCGGGATGCCCTTGCCAAGGCCAAGGGCGAAAAGGGCGAGTGCGCCGACCGCAATGTCACCGGTCCGGGCGATGTAGAGGAGGGCGCCGGCAAGCGGCGCGGTTACGCAGGGGCCGATGAGGAAGGCGGAGGAAAGACCGAGCAGGGCGGCGGCGGCGACCGAGCCGCCCTTCTGCCGGCCGCCGCTCAGGCGGTTGCCGATCACTGCCGGCAGCTTGATGTGGAAGAGCCCGAAGCTGGAGAGCGCCAGCAGGACGAACAGTGCCGCGACCACGCCGACAGCGACGGGCGATTGCATCACGATCTGCAGGTTTTGCCCCGACCAAGCGGCCACGATGCCAAGGAGACCGAAGGCGGACGCAAGGGCCAGCACATAAGCGGAGGCGAGCATGAAACCGCGTCGTGCCGTCAGCCCCTCTCCCTCGCGCGTGAGCATGGCCGCGACGATCGGATACATCGGGAAAACGCAGGGCGTGAAGGCGAGCAGCAGTCCGAAGCCGAGGAAGCCTGCAAGAAGCAGCGCAAACCCGCCACCGGTCATGAGCCGGTCGACCGCCGTTTCTCCGCCGTCAGCTGCGATGGAAAAACCTGTGTCCGGCGCTTCCACGGGCCGTGCGTCCTTGGCAGGCGCAAAGGCAAAACCACCGACCGGTTTGCTGATGGTCATCGCGGCGGTATCGATCGTCCGCGTTGTCGGCGGATAACAAAGCCCGCCATCCTGGCAGCCCTGATAGGTGAGGCGAATGAGCGGAGGCGCATTCGCGATCCGGGCCGAAGCCTTTTGGTAATAGACCTCGGTTGTGCCGAAGCCCGGATCGTCCTTGACTGTCCCCGGTTCGGTTTGCAGGGTGATCGGCCGGTTACCCTCATCTTCTGCTGCCAGGAAGTCCCTGTAGAGATAGTAGCCGTCAGCAATCGTCCATGTGATCGCCAGCCGGCCGTCGTCTTGCCTGGCGATCCCAGGTACGAAGGCCTCGTCCATCGGCAGGGGCGCCTCGAGCGCCCGGGCTGGCAGGATGGCCGCAATCAAAACCCAAACCAGCGCCAGCAGACTTGCTTTCCGCATCGTTCTTGCGTCCTCGTCTTCAATCGAGGGCGGAGCGATCAGGCCGCTACCTTAAGGCAGCCTTAAAATGATTGTCCAAGGCGAAGGATAGAAACGGGCCGCGCAAGTTAATCCGCTAGGACCTTGGCGCTGGCTCTCGGTGTAATTCCGGAAGTAAAGGCCGAACGATGGTGGGGCAACCGGCGCTGCCGGTTCACCTGCTTATGGACACCGGCCCTTTGGCCGGCGTCCAGACTTCATTGCCTGTGTTCCCTAGTGGGTTGCGCCCGACCCACCGGCTGCGACGATTGCGAAGGGTTGTCCCTCGACCGCGATCGTGCGGGTCTCCTTCAGTGTTTCGGTGTCGATCACGCGTACCAGGCTTTGGCGCGGATCAGTGATGGCGAGGTGATTGCCGGCGACGGCGAGGCGGGGCCTTGCGTCGCGCCAGTGGCCATCTTTGCTGTAGGGCTCCGTGACGATTTCCGATTTGGTGATCACGCCATCCACGACGTCAAGGAGGTGAAGCTTGCCGTCCTCCGTCAGGATATAGGCGTTGCGTGACTTTGCTGGATCGAGGATGAAGTCCACCCGCCGCAGCGGCAGTTCGACGAGGCGGTAGGGTTCCTTCGCGTCGGCGTCGATCAGTACGACCTTGTCTTCTCCGTAGTTCCCAAGGAAGAACTGCATAGAAGTGCCGCCGAGCAGTGTGGATACCTTGCCTTCCGGCAGCTTGTCGCCATAGGCGAGCATCTCGAGCTTGGGGCCATCGAGCCCACCTGGGCGTGCGACCAGGACGCCCTCGGCGCAACCGAAGGCGGCCAGGCGGGCGGACGTCGCTTCACCGTGGAGCCCCGTGCAGGTTGCGACATCGCCGACCTGCTTGCCCTCCTTGTCGAGAACACGCAGGCCCAGGCGGGGAGGAAGCTCACCTTCCTTTACCGTCGCTTCGAGGTTCGGGACCGAAACGAGAAGATGGTTGCCGGTCGAAACCGCGACGCCATGGTGTGCGGCGGTAGTATCGTAAGCCTTGAGCTCCGCCTTGCCGTCCAGAAGCGCGCTTTCGCCAAGCAGATCGAACTTGCCACCGCGATCG
Organism: Ensifer sp. ENS06; assembly: GCF_014852205.1. Lineage (NCBI taxonomy): Bacteria > Pseudomonadati > Pseudomonadota > Alphaproteobacteria > Hyphomicrobiales > Rhizobiaceae > Ensifer > Ensifer sp. ENS06. The sequence goes on from NZ_JACVBC010000010.1 coordinate 164,158, forward strand.
TAGAAGATGGCGAGATCGTCACCATGGGCAACCACGTGGCCGGGCTTTTGTCCGCGAATGGTTTTCTCAAGCAGCCTCGGCTCCTTGACCTCGATGTCCCGGTGCTCGCCGTGATCGGAAAGCGCTATGCCGGTGTCGATGGCATGGATCAGGTTCTGTTCGCCCTGGACGGCAAAGACGGTTCGTCCGGTGTCGCTCAGGGAAAGGGCGGCGTAGCCTTCAAGGTCAAAACGGCCGATTTCCTTGTCCGTTTCCAAATCGATGGCGCGGACCACGGGCTGGGTGTGGTCGGCAATGAACAAACGCCAGGTCTCGCGCTGCTGTTCTTCCTCGGCATGAGAGGTCAACGGAAAGGCGAGGGTCGCGAGAATGGTGGTGGCGAAAAGCGCGGGCAAACCGGAGCGGGACATGAAATCTCCTATAATGTAATAACGTAACATGTGTTGTGTTATAGCGTTACATTCGCCTTGTCCAGCGGCAACAAGCTGACGTTTGCACATGCGTCAACGAAGCCGTCACAGGCGGCCCGCGACGGCGGCCTACGTGGCTCGCTGGCGTTAAGGAGTGTGAAGCTCGGTCCTGACGGACCGATTGGCATTCCGCGACTTCGCCTGGAGCGGCGGATGGCGGCATGTGTTGCCGCCACCCTTTGAAATGCTCGGTTTCTCCGTTGGTGGGCTTCGCCGATTTTCAGGGCTGGGGGGCTTTGGGCGAGATGGACCAAAACCCGCCATAGGGCCTTCATCAGCGACGAAGGCCGCCAAACGCGGCGGGACCCGGTCATCCTGCTACTTCGCTGTGCCTTCGTTCAGGGGCAGCTTGCTCCCGCGACGCTGCGGTAGGCGGCCGTTCAGAACGATGTAGGCGAGAAGGCCGATCACCAGGCCCCAGAAGGCCCCGCCGATCCCGAGCAGCTTGATGTTGGCGGCGGAGGCCAGGAACGTGATGAGCGCCGCTTCGCGGCAGGCCGGGTCGGCTGTTGCTGCAGCAAGGCTGCCACCAATGGTACCGAGAAGGGCGAGGCCCGCTAGCGTGGCGATGAAGGTCGCAGGAAACGCCATGAACACGGCCGCAAGCGTAACGCCGAACACGCCGACGAGCACGTAGAAAAAGCCCGCGGCGATACCCGCGATCCAGCGCCTGGAGGGGTCTTCGTGGGCCTCCTTGCCGGTTGCGATCGCCGCCGTGATTGCCGCGATATTGAAGGCGTGCGAGCCGAAAGGCGCCATGATCAGCGAACCGAAGCCAGTCGTCGTCACGATCGGGTTGGCGCTGGTGTTGAAGCCGTCATTCCGCAGCACCAGCATTCCCGGCATGTATTGGCCGGTCAGCGTGATGAGAAACAGCGGCAGTGCGACCGAAAGCAGCGCGTTCAGCGAGAACAACGGCATGGTGAAAATGGGCGCCGCGAACTCCAACTTCAGACCCGACAGGTCGACCCGGCCCTCCGCGAGCAGGAACAGGAGCCCGAGAACGAGGATGCCGACCACGGCATAGCGGGCGGAGAAGCGCTTCAGGACGACGTAGGCGACAATCAGCAGGCCGACGAGCAACGGATCGACGCTTGCGCCGCCGAACGCGCCGATGCCGAACTGCAGCAGGATACCGGCGAGCAGGCCCGCGGCGATGCCTGGCGGGATCAGCCGGATGACCTTCTCGAAATAGCCCGAAAGCCCGAGTGCGACGAAGGCTAGAGCCGAGATCATGTAGGCGCCGATGGCCTCGGCATAGGGCGTGGTCGCAAGCGCAGTGACGAGAAAGGCTGCGGCCGGCGTCGACCAGGCGGTGATGATAGGCTCGCGATAGCGCCAGCTCAGCCAAAGCCCCGTCATTCCCACGCCGATCGAGACCGACCAGACCCAGGAAGCCGTCAACTCGGGGCTGAGCCCAGCCACTTTCGCGGCTTGAAAGACCAGGATGAAGGTGCCGCCATAGTTGACGATGACGGAGATCAGACCCGCGACAATGGGATGGGCAAGGTCGTTGAAGCGAAGGGATGACGGGAAAACATGTGATGACATGATCTATCGGGGCTCCTGAAATTTCGGGGAGGACTGGCAAGCCGCGTTGACAAATAGCCAGTCATTGGCCCGATATGCCCATCCATTTCGCTGAAGAGGATCAGACCATTTGTTCAAGCATTCCCAACTCGAGTCCGTGAAGGCATGGATTGCCCAGCCCGCCCAGGCTGGGATGCCGCTTCATGCGCGCATCCAGCGGGCGATCCGGCAGTTGATCCTCGACGGTGCGCTTGGGCCGGGAAAGCCGCTTCCAGCTTCGCGCGTGCTCGCCAAATCCCTCGGCGTATCGCGCGATACGATCGAAGCGGCCTATGGCCAGCTTCATGCCGAAGGCTTCATCGACCGTCGCGTCGGGAGCGGCAGTTTCGTGGCCGAGGTGAAGGAGTTTGCACCCGGCAGGCGCCTGTCTCCAAGGCGCGCGCAGTCGCCCAACCAGGCAGCGGCTTTGAGCAGGCGGGGCAATGCCATGTTCGGCAGCGGCGGCGTCAGTGAACAGCTGTTGCCCCGCCCCTTCGCCCATGGCGTGCCGGAGACGCGCACTTTTCCGCTCGCGCTGTGGGAGCGCCTTGGACGGCAGGTCTTGCGCGAAACCGGCAGAAGGGCGCTGCTTCACGGCGACCCGCAAGGGATCGAGGAGCTGCGCCGTGCCATTGCCGACTATGTGAACCTAGAACGCGGCGCCCGTACCACGGCCGAACGGGTGCTGATCCTCACCAGCTCGCAGCAGGCGCTGACATTGTGCGCAAACATGCTGCTCGATCCCGGTGACCGCATCTTCATCGAGGATCCGGCCTATTACGGCGCGCGCAAGGCGTTCGATGCGGCGGGGCTCGAATGCGTCCCCATCCGCGTCGACCGCCATGGCATCGCCGTCAACCAGATCAAGGCGGAGACGCGCAAGGTCAAGGCCGTATTCCTGACGCCCTCGCATCAGTTCCCGGCCGGCGCCACGCTGACGCTCGATCGCCGCCTTGCGCTGATCGAATGGGCGAGCCGCCATCAGTCCTGGATCCTCGAGGACGACTACGACAGCGAATTCCACTATGCCGGCAAACCAACGGCCTGCCTTCAGGGCCTCGATCCGCACGACCGGACGATCTACATCGGCACCTTCACCAAATCGCTCTTTCCAGGGCTTCGGATCGGCTATGCAGTTCTGCCGCCTGAGCTGGTCAAGCCGATGACCGTCGCGCGTACTCTGCTTGACGGGCACTCCGCTCCGATGGCGCAAATGACACTCGCGCGCTTCATGGAAGGCGGGCATTTCGGCGCCCATGTGCGCACAATGCGCAGCATCTACGCCGACCGGCTCGACCTTTTGGCGATGCTTGTCATAAAACATCTGCCGCATTTCCTTGAAGCGCGGGTGCCCGATGGCGGCCTGCAGATGCCGTGCGCGCTGACAGGTGCGATCTCGGAGGCCGCGGCCGTCGATGCGGCACGACGTGTCGGGATCGAGATCATGGGATTGTCCGCGCTTCACGCCGGCGGCAAGCCCGAGCCCGGGTTCCTCATGGGGTTTGCCGCTTATACGCCAAGCGAGATCGAGGGGGCGGTGCGGAAGCTGGCTGGTGCCTTCCGGGCCGCGGCGACGTCATAGGTCGTCCAAGCGTCGCCCGCAACGGCTCGCCATTCAGTCCTGGATGACGAGCTGGAACCAGGTGTCGAGAGATCTGCTGCGCTTGACGGCGTCGAGATAGGCGAGCAGCGATAAGCAACCGAACGTCGCACCTCGCCGGGCAGACGCCGGAAAAACGATTCCCGTTTTGGTGCATTTTTTGCGGAGAACCGGCGCACTGCATAAAGTTGTAGGTACCATCGAAATGGAAAATCCATAAACTCGCGCTAGACCGATCGTCATTCGTGAATCGGGAGCGAGGCATGCAAAGAGACGTGCAGTTCAACGGGCAGAAAGATTGGCGGATCGCGCGATATGCCATCGGCGGCATTGTTGGATTCGCCGTGCTCGCCCAGCTCCTGGTCTATCTCAGCCTGGTCGCCCTGGTCGACCAGCCTTATGCGGCTGCCATGGTCGGTGCCGCGCTAATCTCCCTGCTGATGGGCGTGCCACTGATCGTCGTGGCAGCGACGCAGTTTCGCCGGGCGCAGCGCCTGCGCAACCAGATCAATCATGTTGTCGCCCATGATGCCACGACGGGCTGCGTGACCGGTCGCGGGCTCGTACAGCAGGTCAATGGCCTCGAACGCCGCCGCCAAAGCGCCGGCGAGGAGCTGCATGGCGCGCTCATTCATCTGCGTATCAACAATCTCGATGACGTCGGCGCTGCTTTCGGCCCGGCCTGGAGCGAGGAGCTGCTGCAATTCGTCGCTTCGACGATCAGCACGTCCGTGCGTCGCGACGATATCGTCGCCCGGACGGGCCCAGCCAGTTTCGACGTCCTGCTCGTCGGCGCAACGGAGACGGATGCGGAACATGTCTCAAACCGCCTGACGACGGCGCTGTCGTCCGCCCATTTCTCTGCCGATGGCAGCAAGGTCGACCTCGAACTCAGCGTCGGCGGAGCTTTGTTCGATGGCAGTGTCGATCTGGAACGCTTGCGCCGGGCAGCTGCCTCCGAGACGGTCATAGTTGCCAGCGAGGGCACCCGGCCTGTCGATTTCGTCCGCCTGCCTTCGGCGTGAATGACTGGCGATAACGTTGCTTGTGCCGGAGTCGTATGCAACGATCGCTCGCGGCGGCTGAGGGCCAGTTCGTTTGTCGCTTTAGGGTTGTGTTGCGCTGGGCCCCACTGTTGCAAAGGGTTGCCTGTCATCTGCAGTACTGTCGTGGAGCTTATTTCAATTCAATAGGTTACTGGAATCTTTTGGCGCAACACCGTTGTTCCATTTTTGCAACATAGCCGTGCGAAAGCTTGGGCCTATCAGGGACCACCCCAAAATTGGTCCCTGCTTTATATTACCTCTGTATTATCTGTCGATAAATAAGGCAGTTGCGACGTACGTTTGGATTAACCAGCATGTCGTACTGATTGCGAGGGGGATAGAGTTGAAAGTGGGGAAATTTATTGGAGGCGGGCTGCTTTCTATTCTGCTCGCGTCGACGGTGTTTGCGGGTGGTGCTGCGGAAGCGATGACGCTGAGGGAAGCGCTTCAGATTGCGATGGAATCGAATCCGGAAATCGGTCAGTCGATCGAAAACCGTGAGGCAATCGAATTCGAACTGCGGCAGGCGCGCGGTCTCTATCTGCCGAGCGTCGACGTCGAAGCATCGACTGGTGTGCGCCACCTCGAAGACAGCAGCCGTCGCCTTGCCTCGATCGAGAACGATCCGCTCTATCCTTCCGACGTCGGGCTGACCATCACGCAGAAGCTCTTTGATGGTGGTGGCCGTCGCGCCGAACTCGAGCGTCAAGCAGCGCGCGTCGATAGCGCCTCCTTCCGGGTGCTGGAGCGTTCCGAGACGATCGGCTTGCAGATCGTTCGCGAGTATTTCGAATATATTCTCCAGCAGCAGATCGTTGCGGAAGCGCGCAAGAACGTCGGCGTGCACCAGTCGATCTTGTCGGATATCAGTTCGTTGATTTCGGGCGGCGCTCTCACCGAGGCAGACCGTCAGCAGGCAAGCGAACGGCTGCTGGCGGCCAAGGCCCGCCTGCAGGAAGCGGAAGAGGCTTTCGATACGGTCAAGATCAGCTTCAACCGCCTGGTCGGACAGCCCCTCACCAATCCATCCATGCCGAAGTCGGTCGCCGGCGCGCTGCCGAAGACACTGGAGACGGCGATCGGCATTGCGCGCACCAACAATCCGCGGATCAAGGCTGCCGACTCCGACATCAATGTCGCGGACTCGCAGGTCAAGGCGGCACGCTCGAACATGCTGCCCGAAGTCTTCGCCGAGGGCCGCGTGCGCTCAGGCAACGATATCGACGGCTCGACCGGCAACACCTGGGACGCACAGGGCCGGATCGTCGCGAAGTGGAATCTCTATCGTGGCGGCATCGATGTCGCCAACGAGCAGGAGCAGATGCGCCGCGCAAGCGAACAGCGCCTGGTCTTCCATCAGGCGCACCGCGAGGTCGAGGAAGCCGTGCGCATCTCCTGGGAGCGCCGCGGCAGCCAGTACGACATCGCCCGCACGCTGAACCAGCAGGCGCAGATGAACGTGCAACTCGTCGAATCCTATCGCGAGCAGCTCAAGGTCGGCCAGCGTTCGCTGCTCGACGTGCTCGGCGCGCAGAATTCGCGTTTCAACGTCAGCGTTCTCGCAAAGACCGCGCAGTATGCCGCGCTTTTTGCCGAGTACCGGCTGCTGGCAGCAACAGGCCAGCTGCTGCCGACCATGAAGATCAAGGCGCCGGCGCAGGCGGAAGCCTATGCGCGCAATGAGTTCAATGTCCCGGATGCGCCGGCCACGGAAACCTATCGTCGTGTGCCGTCGCGCCAGACGAACGACTTGCCGCTCGACCTGTTGGCGCCGATCCGGCAGAAATGAATAGTCCTCGTCAGGGTGGACACAACCGGTGGTAATGCAAGGCATTGACAGGCATGTGCAGATTGGCCCGTCTCTGACCGGCTTTTCCGAGGCGTTCAAGGAGATTTGCATCTTCTTGAACCGCCCCTCGTCAGATAGTGTGCTCTATTCGGACGTGCCCTTCGACCCTCGGTTGCCGAGCGCCGAGGACGTCTCCCGTATTGCCGAGCGGGTCGGCCTGGAAACGGAGCTCGTTTCCGCGCGCGCGATCGGCAATCGTGATTTCGTCTACCCTCTGCTGCTGGTCTTTCGCGATGGCAGTGCCATGGCGCTTCTGGAAGAGGCGCCCGACGGCACGCTAAGCCTCTCCAACAGACTGGCGGCGCCCCGCGAGATGCCGATCACCCTGTCCGACCTTGAGGTCGGCGGGCTCGCCTACGCCTTGTCTTTCTCGGCCACCTACCTCAACACCGCGACTGGCCGCGGCGTCGGCGAGGCGCGCAACATCGACCGCCGCCATTGGCTGACCGCCACGGTCAAGCCGTTCTGGCAGGCCTATGTGCAGGTCGCGGTCGCCGCGTTCTTCATCAACGTGCTGGCGCTTGCAGCCCCGCTCTTCACGATGAACGTTTATGATCGCATCCTGCCGAACAAGGCTATCGCGACCCTCTGGGTGCTGGCGCTCGGGATCAGCACCGCCATTCTCTTCGACTTCCTTTTGAAGACTGTGCGTGCGGCGCTGATCGACTATGCCGGCCGCAAGGCGGACCTGAAACTCTCCTACATGCTGTTCGAGAAGATCCTGCATGCGACCATGGCGTCGCGACCGCCTTCGACCGGCGAATATGCCAACCGGGCGATGCAGTACGAATTCGTTCGGGAATTCTTCACGTCGAACACGCTCAGCACGATCATCGACAGTCTTTTCGTCTTCGTCTTCATCGCAGCCGTCTATGCGGTGGCGGGCTGGATCGCCATTATCCCGGCGGTCGCCTTCATCTTCAGTCTCCTGATCGGTTATGTCGCGCAATACAAGATCGGCAACCGCGTCGCCGCCGCGTCGAATGAATCAGCCCAGCGTCAGGCGCTGCTGGTCGAAACGATCAGTGCGATCGAGACGGTGAAGACGCTGCACTCGGAAAAGCAGTTGCTTCGCCGCTGGAACGAGCTCGCCAAGCATTCCTCGAACACGTCCGAGCAGATCAAGGAGATTTCCTCCTGGGCCTCGCATGCGACGCAGTTCGTGCAGCAGCTGGTCACGGTCTGCATCGTCGTTGCCGGCGCCTATGAATTTACCGAGGGCAAGATTTCATCCGGCGCGATCATTGCTGCCAGCATGCTTTCCGGCCGCGCCGTCGCGCCGCTCGGGCAGATCGCCATGACGCTGGCGCGACTGCGCCAGGCCATTCTGTCGCTGCGGATCCTCAATGCCGTGATGGAGCAGCCGGAGGACCGACCGGACACGATCGGCTTCGTCAACCGCGAGATCCGCAACGGCAGCATCACCTTTACGAATCTCGACTTTGCTTACCCGCAAACGGACCACAAGGTGGTCAGCGGTATGAACGTCACGATCAAAGCGGGCGAGCGCGTCGGCATCATCGGCCGCATCGGTTCGGGCAAGACGACAATCGGCCGCCTTCTGGCGGGTCTCTACGCGCCGAGCGCCGGACGCATCCTGCTCGATGGTGTCGATATTCGGCAGCTACACCCCTCCGTCGTCCGTTCGGCCGTCTCGTTCGTGTCGCAGAATTCCGACCTCTTTTCCGGGACCATCAAGGAAAACCTGCTGATGGCGAACCCGACCGCCAGCGACGAAGAGGTGGTTGCGGCAGCGAGACTGGCCGGCGTCGATGAGTTCGTCTCGCATCATCCGCGTGGTTATGACATGCCGGTCGGCGAACGCGGTTCCCAGCTTTCGGGTGGACAGCGCCAGGCGGTCGCCATTGCCCGGCTGCTACTGCGCAAGCCGAAGGTGGTGTTTCTGGACGAGCCATCCGGTGCGATGGACCTCGCCAGCGAGCGCGAGTTGATCAACAAGCTTTCCAATGTCTTCAGCGGCGACGTCACGCTTTTGATCTCAACGCACCGCCATAGCATGCTGAGCCTTGTCGACCGGCTGCTGGTTCTCGACCGAGGGCGCATCGTCGCCGACGGACCGAAGGCTGCCGTTATCGAGCAGTTGCAGCGACGTTCCGGTCCCGCCGGGCCGGCAGAAGGGGCGGGGCTATGATCCACCCTTATCTAAATGACGATGAAGCAATGCCGGTCCCCGCGTTTCGGAGGGCGCCGAGATGACTGAGAAACCGCCGCTGGCCGCGCGCGCTGGACTGTTGGTGATCGGCCTTTTGATCAGTTCCTTCGTCGCCTGGGCGGCGATCGCCGAGGTCGACGAGATCGCCCGCGGCGAAGGCAAGGTCATTCCCGTCTCGAAAACGCAGATCATTCAATCGAGCGAGCCCGGTATCGTGCGCGAGATCGCCGTGCAGCCCGGCCAGGTCGTGCGCCGCGGCGACCTGATCCTTCGCCTCGATGATACGGCAAGCGGCTCGTCGCTCGGCGAGCTCGAAGCCAAGGCCCGCTCGCTGCGGGCGCAGATCGCACGGCTGGAACTCGAGGAGACCGGGGCCTACGACAGCAAGTACATCTGCCCCGAGGATATCGCCAAGGTTGCCCCGGCAATCTGCGCCAACGAGGAACAGTTGCTTCAGGCCAAGGCCGGAAACTTCAACAACAAGCTGTCGGTGATGCAGGCCCGTGAGGGACAGCGCCAGCAGGAATTGGCGGAAGCGGAGGCCAACATCACCCGGCTGAGCGAGAGCATGCAGGTGACCGAGCGCGAGCAGGAGCTGCTCGCGCCGATGGGCAAGCGCAAGCTCGTCGCGCAAACCGAACTGCTTCGGGTCGAGAAGGAACTGACCGACACCAGAGGACAGCTCGCACTCTGGAAAGAATCGGTCGGCAAACTCGAGGCGGCGCTCAGGGAGGCGTCGCTGCAGGTGACGGAGCTCTCGCTGCAACTGAAGCAGGAGGCGCTGGCCGAAAAAACCGAGGCGCTTTCGCAGCTTTCGGTGATCGATGAGACCATTCGCGGCGCCACAAGCCGGGTTGCCAATACCGACATTCGCTCGCCGGTCGATGGCATCATCAATACGCTCGATGTCAACACCGTCGGCGCCTATGTGACGCCCGGAGCGGTGATCGGCGGCGTCGTTCCGACGTCGGAGACGCTGCTTGTCGAGGCGCGGCTTTCTCCGCGGGATGTCGCCTTCGTTCGCACCGGACAGGCGGCGCTGATCAAGATTTCTGCCTATGATTTCTCGATCTATGGGGGGCTCGGCGGAATTGTCGAGACCGTCAGCGCTGACAGCCTCGTCGACCAGAGCAACGGTGAGACCTACTATCTCGTGCGCGTCAAAACCGACATGGCCGCCCTCGTGAAGGACGGGCGCGAATACGCGATCATGCCGGGCATGATTGCCTCGGTCGACATCATGACCGGCAAGAAGACGATTCTTGCCTACCTGATGAAGCCGATCAACAAGGCCCGCGAGGAAGCGCTGCGGGAGCGCTGACCGATGAACGAGACGCCGCCTCTGGCAGATGAAGAGGACATGAGTGCGCTTCGGTTCCGCGTCGTTACCGTCGGCGGTCAACGCCGCGGCATCAAGCTCGAGGAAATCTACTGGCACTGTCTGGGCGAGCTTGCCGCACGGAATGGCTGTCGGCTTGCCGATATCGTTGCGTCCTGCGAAAGGGAACTCGAAGGCGACGGCAATCTGACCGCACGTCTGCGCTATGTCGCGACCCGCCACCTTCGTGATCAGCTTGAGACGGCCAGAAAGCGCGGCAGCCTGGCGGCCGTCGCCAGCCAGGTACGCGCCAGCCCGTCGCCAGCTTTTGCGCTCACGGGCAGCAAGCACATCGTCGCCTACAACGCGGCCTTCCTCTCCTTCGTTCAGACGCGCGTATTGCGCTCCCAGCAGCCGCAGGCGGCGCGTGGCTTGAGGCTTTCGTTCGACGTTCAGTTCGTCGATCTGGTCCAGCGCTTGAAAGCGGCTCCGGGCGAGCCGCAGCCGGCGGGCTTCACCATCGGGGTGCAGGGGCAGGTTACGCGCGGCAAGCTCAATGCTGCACTCGCCCCGCTCGTGGATCAGGACGTGATCATCGGCTTCATTCTCGGTTGACTGAGTAGTGGTCGCTGCTAACCACAAGGCCGTCAGCCAAGTCGAGCCTGGCGGGCACAGTCAGCGAACGGCGATGCCTTCTCCGGGCATGACGTCGGCAAGCGGTGCGGTGGAGGCGACCTTGTCGCCGGTGCTCTTGATGCCGTGGATCCAGGAACGCTCGGCGCTGACCGAAAACAGCGGCTGATAGCTCGGCAAGGCGGTATCGAGCTTCACCTCGTCGCTGAGGTTATCGAGGATGAAGTGGCCCTGGCTCGTCGTGATCGCGAGGACCGCGTGATATAGGTTGCGCCTGACGTCACGCAGAACCACGATCGACATCGCCTCCGACGGCAGTCCCGCCGCCTTCAACGCGGCCATCTTCAAAATGGCATAGTCTTCGCAGTCGCCCTTGCCTCGGGCAAGAATTTCGTCCGGCGTCGCCCAATAATCCTTGGCCCCGTAGTTTTCCGCGTCCGGCTGGTAGCGAACGATCCGGTTCACAGTCCGGTTGATGCCGCTGATCTTCTGGCGAAAGGCAAGACCATCAGCGTTTTCGATCGCCTGGCCGAGAATGTCGCGGGCGGCGCAACCGCTCTTTTGTGCGCAATCGTTGAAGTCCGCAGCCACCACTGCCGGGTAGACGGTCTTCCACTTGCGGGCGACCGGGATCGCTGACACCCGGAACGCAACCGAGTGGAAAACGGCGGATGGTTCCGACTGTGCGGACGACTGGGGCCGGAGATCAGGGCGGGTCGCCAGCGCCACTTGCTGCACGTTCTGGCGCCGGAGGGCTTCGGAAGCCTGCTTTGACCAGGTGTCGATGGTCTGCGTTGCGATGGCGGCGAGCGGGCTTGCCAGGCTCACCATCTGATGCAACAGGCCGGGGCCGAGCACGGCCGGTTGGCCAGCCTGCGTAGGTGTCGTTGCGAAAAGCGACGCAAGGCCGATCGCGAAGACCGAAGTCTTCAGGTATTTCCTGCCGTGCTTCCAATGCGTCTTATTCATCGCCGTGTCTCTCGGTTTCTTGAGGACACTGTACGAACGAAAAGAAAAATGCCGGTAAAGCGGTATGTATTATTTAGAGTGTTTCGAAGAGATACGTTTTATCTAAAATTTTATTCAAATTTTATACTTGTGTATTCTTTCGGCTCAAGCCACTTCTATATCGGGGACGCCGTGGACTTGCTGACCTTGCTGATGAGGACGGTGGCCGATCACATTCGCCTGTCTCGGAAAAGGCTTGCGCTGGCACCTGGCGATATAGACGTCCACGTCATTGAATGACGCACGTTTTGCCGTGGCAGCATCGCGGCGCTGATCCAAAAGCAGGGTTGGTTTCCGAACGATGACCAGAAATACTAAATTTGTACTAACGTCACCAATTTTGGGTATTAGCATAATATAGTATGCTGTTTTAGGTGAGGCTCTTCAGTGCCGATTGCGCTCTCGCAGGGTTGATGTTTTCGTCGCCCGCAAAGGTCGAGGGGTATTTCCATGGCAACCGAAGGCACCGCAATTTCCAACGACGCCGCAGCTCTGTCGGCAGAGGCAATCGAATTCCGCAACGCGCCCGACGGCAAGGCTGACCGCCTGGTTGCGCAGGCCGCTCCCGCAGGCGAGCCGGAACTCATCGACCCCGCGACGGGCGCTCCCGTGAAAGGCGCCGAAACCGTGCCCCAGACAGCGCCCATGCCGACGGAAATCAGCGCCGATGCTTCGAATATCGTGCATTTGCCTGTGGGCGCGTCGATCGAAAAGATCAAGGTCGTTGGCAGCGATATCGTTTTGGAACAGCCTGACGGCTCCACGATCACCATTCACAACGCGGCATTGAAGGTCCCGACCTTCCTGATCGGTGACGCCGAAATCCCGCGCGAAACCCTCGTGGCGGTGCTCGGAGAAAACGGCATCAACGTCGCGGCCGGCCCGGACGGCAGCATCAGCGTCGTTTCGAACCAGAGCAGCGGCGGCGACTTCGCAGGGGCTAATGGCGATATCGGCGAGGCCGGACCGGTCATCAACTTGCTGGCGCCGACCGCGCTGCAGTTTCCGACGCTTGAGACGACCGAGCTTCTGCCGCCGACCCTCGATCCCAACGACGCACCGTCGATCATTCCCGACGGCAGCAGCGGCCCCGGCGGCATCTTTGTCAGCGACCGGCAGGTCGATGAAGCGGGCCTCGCCAGCGGTTCGCGCGCCGGTGACGGCAGCGCGTCGGTCAAGGGCATCTTCACCATTTCCGATCCGGATGGTGCCGGCGATATCGCCAGCCTGACGATCAACGGCCGGACCTTTCCCATCGGCGGCCTGGTCGGCCAGCCGGTTGCGGGCCAGTTCGGCGTGCTCACCATCACGGCCTACGATCCCGCGACCGGTGTCGCGCAGTATACCTATGAACTGACGAGCGCCATCACCAGTTCGGGCGTCAACCCTGGTGCCAATGTCGAGCAGGACCGGGATATCTTCACCCTTACGGTCACCGACGGTGACGGCGCGACCGGCACGGCCACGCTGCGCGTGGATGTCGTTGACGACATTCCTGTAATCGGCATCACGAATCCCGAGACGGCTCAAGTTGCCGAAGGGCAGACACTTTCCGGCAACTGGACGCTGACGGGAGGTGCCGACGGCGTCGGCACGGTGGACGTGACGGTTGGCGACACCACGCAGACGCTGACGTTGACCGCAGGCCAGAAGGTGGACTTCACGCTCGCCGAGGGTACGCTGACGGTCAATGCGGACAAGACCTGGTCGTTCACGGCAGCAAGCAATCTTAACAATGCCGGCGGTCTCGACGTGACGTTCTCGCTGTCGGCCAGGGACGGCGACAACGATGCAACGAGCGACAGCCAGACGATCAAGGTGGTGGACGGCGCAGGTCCGTCGGTTGATCCGCTTGCCGCGTCCGCAGCGCTGACGCTCGATGACCAGAACCTTGCCAATGGCTCGACGCCGGTCGGTGGCGCCGAGACGAGCAGCGGCACGATTGGCTTTGTCGCGGGTTCGGATGCGATCGCGACGATTGCGTTCGGTGACACCAGCGGGCTGACTGGCGTGCTGGTCTGGGACCGTGTTTCCGATACGCAGATCGTTGGCCGGGCCGGCGGTGCGACGCTTGTCACGCTCGACCTGGTTCGCGCAGGCGACAGCGCCACGGTAACGGCGACTTTGAACGGCAACTACGCCAGCCATCCCGGCATCAATTCCGACGACCTTGCGAATCTTGGCCAGGTCAAGGTGGTTGCGACCGATATCGACGGCGACAGGGCCGAAGGCACGGTGACGGTCGCGGTCTCTGACGACATGCCGGTCGCTGCCGCCGACACGGACAGCGTGTCCGAAGATGGCGCCGTCTTTGCAGATGGCAACGTGCTGACCGGTTCGGGAGGTGCGGATGAGAACGGCACGGACGGTGTCAAGGATATCGCAGGGGCAGACGGCGTATCGGTGACGTCCGTTTCATTCGGGAGCACAACAGGTCTGGTCGGCGGTTCGACGGCAGGTCAGTTCGGCACGTTGGTGCTGAATTCCGATGGCAGCTATACCTACACGCTCAACAACGCGACGGCCGGTGTGCAAAGTCTCGCCGCGGGCCAGATGGTGACGGATACGTTCACCTACGAGATCACTGACGGAGATGGTGATAGGTCGTCGACGACCGTCACAATCACAATCACCGGCACGAACGATGCCCCGGTCATCACGACGGGCCCGCAGAGCGGCAAGGTCGCGGAGATTGGCGACAATGCCGCTGGCGAGAACACGGTTACGCACACGCAGGGCGGCGCGGTCGGCTTTTCCGACGTCGATACGCTGGATCAGCACAGCGCCAGCTTCACGGCAGGTGGCGACGGCTATCTCGGCACCTTCTCGCTCGGGACGGTCGATCAGGCCGGTGACAAGGTTGGCTGGAATTTCGAGATTGCCGACAGCGTTCTCGACTCGCTTCAGGCCGGCCAGATCCTGACCCAGACCTATGACGTGACCGTCGATGATGGCAACGGGGGGACGGCGACCCAGACCGTGACGATCGTGATCACCGGCACCAACGACGCACCGGTCATCACTTCGGGCGTGCAGAGCGGTTCTGTGACGGAGATCACCGACAAGGCGACGGGTGAGAACACGGTCACACACACGCAGGGCGGTGCGGTTGGCTTTAGCGATGTCGATACGCTCGACACCCACAGCGCCAGCTTCAAGGCGAACGGCGAAGGCTATCTCGGCAAGTTCGCGCTCGACCCGGTCAGCCAGTCGGGCAACTCGGTCGGCTGGACCTTCAAGGTTGCTGACGGTGTCATCGACTCGCTGCAGGCCGGCCAGTCGCTGACGCAGACCTATGATGTGACCATCAGTGACGGTCATGGCGGCACGGCGACCCAGACCGTGACGATCGTGATCACCGGCACCAACGACGCACCGGTCATCACTTCGGGCGTGCAGAGCGGTTCTGTGACGGAGATCGCCGACAAGGCGACGGGTGAGAACACGGTCACGCACACGCAGGGCGGCACGATCGGCTTTTCCGACGTCGATACGCTGGATGAGCACAGCGCTAGCTTCACGGCGAACGGCAACGGCTATCTCGGCACCTTCGCGCTCGACCCGCTGAACCAGGCAACCGATCAGGTCGGCTGGAGCTTCAAGGTTGCCGACAGCGTGCTCGACTCGCTGCAGGCTGGCCAAAAGCTGACGCAGACCTATGACGTCACCGTCGATGACGGCCACGGCGGCACGGCGACCCAGACGGTGACGATCACGATCACCGGTACCAACGATGCCCCGGTCATCACCTCGGACGCCCAAGGCGGTGTGGTAACGGAGATCGCCGACAAGGCGACGGGCGAGAACACGGCCACGCACACGCAGGGCGGCACGATCGGCTTTTCCGACGTCGATACGCTGGATGAGCACAGCGCTAGCTTCACGGCGAACGGCAACGGCTATCTCGGTACCTTTGCGCTCGATCCGCTGAACCAGGCAACCGACAAGGTCGGCTGGAGCTTCAACGTCGCCGACAGCGTGCTCGACTCGCTGCAGGCTGGTCAGACCCTGACGCAGGCCTATGACGTCACCGTCGATGACGGCAAGGGCGGCACGGCAACCCAGACGGTCACGATCACGATCACCGGTACCAACGATGCGCCCATCATTACCTCGGGTACTCAGAGCGGCTCTGTGACGGAGATCGCCGACAAGGCGACGGGCGAGACCACGGCCACGCACACCCAGGGCGGCACGATCGGCTTTTCCGACGTCGATACGCTGGATGAGCACAACGTTAGCTTCACGGCGAACGACAACGGCTATCTCGGTACCTTCGCGCTCGATCCCGTCGATCAGGCGGGCGACAAGGTCGGCTGGACCTTCAAGGTTGCTGACGGTGTCATCGACTCGTTGCAGGCCGGCCAGTCGCTGACGCAGACCTATGATGTGACCATCGACGACGGTCATGGCGGCACGGCGACGCAAACTGTGACGATTACGATCACCGGTACCAACGATGCGCCCATCATTACCTCGGGTACCCAGAGCGGTTCTGTGACGGAGATCGCCGACAAGGCGACGGGCGAGAACACGGCCATGCACACACAGGGCGGCACGATCGGCTTTTCCGACGTCGACACGCTGGATACCCACAGCGCCAGTTTCACGGCGAACGGCAACGGCTACCTCGGGACCTTTGCGCTCGATCCGCTGAACCAGACAACCGACAAGGTCGGCTGGAGCTTCAACGTCGCCGACAGCGTGCTCGACTCGCTGCAGGCTGGTCAGACCCTGACGCAGGCCTATGACGTCACCGTCGATGACGGCAAGGGCGGCACGGCAACCCAGACCGTGACGATCACAATCACCGGTACCAACGACGTCCCGATCATCACCTCGGGCACCCAGAGCGGTTCTGTGACGGAGATCGCCGACAAGGCGACGGGCGAGAACACGGCCACGCACACGCACGGCGGCACGATCGGCTTTTCCGACGTCGACACGCTGGATGAGCACGGCGCCAGCTTCACGGCGAACGGCAACGGCTACCTCGGTACCTTTGCACTCGGGACGCTCGATCAGGCCGGCAACGCGGTTGGCTGGAGCTTCAACGTCGTCGACAGCGTGCTCGACTCGCTGCAGTCCGGCCAGAAGCTGACCCAGACCTATGACGTCACCGTCGATGACGGCAAGGGCGGCAAGGCGACCCAGACGGTGACCATCACGATCACCGGCACGAACGATGCTCCGGTAATCACCTCGGTCTCACAAGGCGGTGCGGTGACGGAGATCGCCGACGGAGCGACCGGTGAGAATACGGCCACGCACACGCACGGCGGCACGATCGGCTTTTCCGACGTCGACACGCTGGATACCCACAGCGCCAGTTTCACGGCGCAGGGCGGTGGCTATCTCGGCACTTTCTCGCTCGGCTCGCTGAACCAGTCGACCGACTCGGTTGGCTGGAGCTTCCAGGTGGCCGACAACGTGCTGGATTCGCTGAATGCTGGTGAGACGCTGACGCAGAAGTACGATGTGACGATCGATGACGGCCATGGCGGCACGGCGGTACAGACGGTAACGATCACGATCACTGGCACTGATGATGGCGTGAGCGTCAACGGGCTGTCGTCCAGCGCCGAAGAGACGGTTTACGAGAAAAATCTCTCGGATGGTTCTTCGCCGAATGTGGCTGCACTTACGCAGACCGGCAGCTTCTCCGTGACGACGCCGGACGGACTCGCCGGCCTGAAGATTAATGGTACTTCGGTCGTGACGGGGGGCGCCTACGCCGTAGGAACCACGGTGGACACGGCACTTGGACTTCTGACGATCACCGGCTACACGCCAACGACGGTCAACGGTACGGTGACGGGCGCAACCTTCACCTACAGCTATCTGCTGCAGGACAACAGCTTGGCGCATACTGCGGCTGGAGCCGATAGCGGGGTCTTCGATAACTTCGTCGTCGCCGTGACAGATGAAGATGGTTCGACGAGCAATGCCACGCTCAACATCCGGATCGTCGACGATGTCCCGACCGTCCAATCCATCAGCAGCGCCTACATGGGCAACGGTACCGGTGCGCTGGAAGGTGTCATCAATGCGACGCCAGGCGCCGACGGCATCAAAGTTTACAAGATCGACAGCGTGGGCGGGCTGCCTACTGGCTGGACCACAACGGGAACGGGCACCGGGCAGGTGCTCGTGAAGGACAACTTCGGTACCGACATCTATCGCCTGACAACGAACGCGGACGGGACCTATCAACTGGAACAGTTGAAGGAACGTCCTGGAACGCAGGTAACCATTGATGCGGCGAACGATTTCCCCAATAGCCCAACGAAGACCTACGATTTCGGCTTCGCCAAGTTTACAGCACTTGCATCCTCCTCGGGGCAAGTGACCTTCAATGCCAACACGGCGTCAGGCGGTGGAAACGAGTTCGGGATCGGCAATCCGGCCTTCTCTACTGGGGAGAAGTTCAAGATTGAATTCGATAAGGATGTATCGTCGGTTACCTTGCGTTTCGGGACGGTTAAAGATCCAGGATCGATTGAGTTCACGGTAAGGGATGGCAATTCCACGCCATACACCTTTTCCAAGACTGTCGTCGCGGGGCAGACGAGTGTTACAATTCTTCCGAGCGATGTCGGATTCAAGTTCGATTACATCGAAGTTCTTGGCAAGAACGGCATCAATGTCTCCTTCACGACGGTAGGTTACACCGAAACCGTCGCCGCTTCGGATTTGACGCTGACTTTTGGCGTCACCGGAGAAGACAGGGATGGCGATTTGTCGAATTCCTCGACGCTCACCTTCGTGTCCGACGGATCCACAACCACGGCAAATGAAATCAGCGGCAGTGCGGGGCATGATGTCATCCATGGCGGAGCTGGCGACGACACGCTCAACGGAGGTGACGGCAACGACATCATCTATGCGAGCGCGGGCGACGACGACATTAATGGCGGAGCAGGCGTGGACCTGCTCAACTTTTCAGATGCGACCGGTCCCGTCACGTTTACGCTGGTACAGAGCAGTTGGGAGGATGATGTAGATCTTTCCAGCGTCGGCCTGGGAGAGGAAGACTACAGGAATATAGAAGGTGTCATTGGCTCCGACTTCAATGACAAGCTTTACGGTAGCAGTTATGGCGACATTCTGGCCGGGGGCGAGGGCAACGATACGCTTTCGGGCAATGGCGGAGCCGACAAGCTCTACGGCGATGCCGGCAATGATACGCTGGTTGGCGGTTCCGGCAACGACACGCTGTATGGCGGGACGGGCGTCGACAAGCTGACTGGTGGCTCAGGCGACGACACCTTCGTTCTCGATGCGAAAGACCTGCAACTCGACATCGCCGACGTCATCACCGACTACGACGGCGACGACGACTCTGTCGACTTGTCGGCTTTGCTCGGTAACCTGCCTTCGGGAACGACGCTTGATGGCGACTATCTCCAGGTGGTTCAGGATGGGCAGAACGCCAACCTGCAAGTGGACACCGAAGGTAACGCCGGTAGTGGTGGCTGGCATACGGTTGCCGTGTTGGAGAACTTCAATGTCTCGACGGAAGTGGTGAAGGTGCTGTTCAACGAAAACGGGACGAAAACATCGCAGGACGTGCACTAACGCCGGGTTGATCTCGACAGTTCAGCGGTTCTCGGCAATCATCCGGGAACCGCATATTGAGGGGAACTTTCATGAACAGAAGCATGCTGGCGGGGGTGATGCTCGCACTGATGCCCATATCCAGTTTCGCGGCCGACCTTATCGGCGACTATGCGCCGGCGGCCCGGCAATGCACCGAGATCAGCCAGTCCGCGCTGACGGTCGATCAGGACGTGGCGACGCTGACCAAGGAAGTCGTGGCGCGCATGGACGAGGCGATTGCCGTTGCCGACGATCCGCGCTGGATCGCTTCGACGCGGCCGGCCTTCGTCTGGGCGTCCGAGACCAAGGTCGCCTGCGGCAAGGCCTATGGTTACCTGCAATCGAGCTGGCGTGACGAGGACTACATTGCCAAGTGCGATTGCTTCTACGCCAAAATGCGGCACTTCATGAATTGAGACAGCCGGTATGATCGACATGCCCCACGTTGTGGTTTCCCCGGCACGGCGCGTGTCGTCGTGCCGACAATGGCTGGCACTCGGCGTGCTCGCGCTTGGCGTTCTCGCCGGTTGTCAGGGCGCTCCCACCGCCCCTGAGGTGCTCGACGTCGAATCGCCGCAGGCAAGGCATGCCCGGCGCGCATCCGAGCATGCGGTGAAGTCGCAGGAGGCCTTCGGAACCGGCGCAACGCGTGTCGGGCTTATCACTGCACTGATGGCGCCGTCGGGCGAAACGGTGCGCGAACGCGACATCCGCGACGGGGCGTCGCTCGCCGTGGACGAGGTGGGTGGTGGCCAGCTTTCGCTTTTGGTCGAAAATACCGACGGTTCGCCGCAGCAAGTCCAGGACGCCGCCAAGCGTCTCGCGGGCCAGAACGCGGCGTTGATTGCGCTGTCGGTTGCGGACGTGCCTGTCAG
This sequence comes from Ensifer sp. ENS06, assembly GCF_014852205.1. Lineage (NCBI taxonomy): Bacteria > Pseudomonadati > Pseudomonadota > Alphaproteobacteria > Hyphomicrobiales > Rhizobiaceae > Ensifer > Ensifer sp. ENS06. The sequence goes on from NZ_JACVBC010000010.1 coordinate 184,298, forward strand.
CACCGTCCGCCAGGGACTTGGCTCTGCCCGCGCGCCACTTCTCGCGTTGCGCGGCAACGGCGCCGAGCGGCCGGCCGGCACCTTCGCCTTCGTTTCTGACCGCATCGATAGCGCTGTCGAGGGCGCTTCCTATGCTTTTGCCTCCGGCCGCAAGCGGCTGATCGTGCTTTTGCCCAGCGATGTCTCTGCCGCCGAACGGCAAAGGCTGGATCGCGGTCTTGCGGGCTATGGCATCAAGCCGGCGCTTGTCGCCGTGACCGGCATCACGACATTTTCCGGTGACGCGGCCGCCAAGGCAAAGCTAAAGGATATTGATGCGGTTCTCCTCATCGGATCGGAAGGGGGGGAGGTCGGTTCTCTGTCGCAACTCAAGGCCAACGGCTATCTGAAACCGAATGCAATGGTCGTCGGAACTTCCGGTTGGACGAATGCCGCCTACAAGCGACCCGAATTTTCCGGAAGCCACCTCTGTCTCTTCGGCCCGGAAAACGGCTCGCGGATGACGTCGCGCTTCCTCGATCGCTACGATCGTGCGGCAAGTGCGGACGCGGCTTATGGGTTCGACGTCATCGCCCTTGCGGCTGGTCTCGTGCGGTCCCAGGGGGAAGGCGCCATCAATCAGGAAAGCATCCGCGCGCCAAACGGTTTCGTCGGTGCGGCGGCCACCTTCCGGTTCACAAAGGACGGCTCGGTAGAGCGAACCTGCGCCATCTATCAGGTGACCGCCGGCAGCGTGAAGCTTCTGGATCCCGCGCCCCGCTCGTTCTGACCGAAGCGTTATTGACCAAAAACCGATGCGGCGAGCGACCGCGCTGCATTCGGTGTAGAGAAGCGGGCGAGGGCACGGCAGCTAAGCTCACGTTATCCGCAAGCTCGCGCCGTGATGCCGGAGGCCAAGGCGGGAGGCGACACGCTTCGACGAGGCGTTGTCTCGATCGGTACTGTAAAACAAGGTGCGAGAGCGAAGCGTCGGCAGCCGCGACCAACCAGCCGTCGCAGCAGCGCCGAAACCGCGTCCTCGAAACGCCTTGGCGGTCACAAGCCCGAGTTCGGCGCCGGAATCGGTGAGCCGCGCCGCACATGCCAGGGAGGCGACTTCACCGTCGACAATGGCAGCGCACCAGGGCGACCAGAAGTCGGCAACGCCGTGGAAGCCAAGATCGAACCAGGACTCCGGAACCCCATCCGTCGCCTTCTTCGGGGTCGTTGCGAACGAGCCGCGCATCGCCTTGGTGAGGAGTGTCGTGCTGCAACTCAAAGACAAGGCCGCAATCGTATTCGGCAGGCCCATCATCACCAAGCAGCGACAGATAGCACTCAAGGTTCACAGGCGTGCTGGGATGAACGAAGGGCGGTTCGGTTGCGGCAAGTCCTTCCAGCTCCGCGACCAGACCGCCCGGCAGGTCCGCGCGTGCTTCGCACAGGTTTCCCTCCGCGCATCCGGCGAGCCAGAAGCGCGGGCCCGGTGCCTGATCCGGATCGGCGCGTGTTCGAAACAATGTGTGGAAGTCTATTTTCAGCCAATGGCTTGCTGGTATCATGAGGCGATCGCTCAATAATATCCCCGCATCCGTCGAGTACGTTCCTGGCGTGAGGGGGCAAGATGCCCACGGCGAGATCGGTCGCGCGCAATCGGCGACAAAGGAGCCTTGCGTTAAGGCGGGATTTTCATGTCTTGCCAATGCGTGAACTCCCATGGTAACGTTCCCACGAGCTTGAGGCCTGTCACCTTTGATGATGGCTTCCGGCCCGGGAGGAAACATGAAGAACGGACCCCGGCAACGGGCCACCATTATCGACGTCGCGGAGCGGGCAGGGGTCTCGAAGAGCACGGTTGCACGTGTTCTGGCGGGTTCTGCCAGCATTTCCGACGAAGCCCGCGACCGCGTGCTGAAGGCCGTTGCAGCCACCGGCTACGAGCGCAATCATCTGGCCGTCGGCATGCGTTCGGGGCGCAGCGGCATGCTCGGCCTGGTCATTCCCGATATCACCAACCCCTTCTGGGCCGAAGTCGCCCGCGGCGCCCAGGATCGCGCCGCCAAGGACGACATTTCGCTTCTCGTCTTCTCGTCGGACTGGGATGCCGGCACGGAGGCGACGCATCTTCGCGCCCTGCGGCGCGCCCGTGTCGATGGCGCGATCATCAATCCGGTCGCCGACAATTTCGATGATCTCGATCGCTTCGGCTTACCCTTCGTTTTCATCGGATCGAGCGCCGAGCGTTTTCCGGATACCTTGAGCGTCGGATCGGATATCGCCCAGGCTGTCCGTCTCGGCATGGATATCCTCGTTGAGCGCGGACACCCGGCGCCGGCCCTGATGCTCGGCCCGCGGTCGCGTCTTGCGCGCGCCCGGTTCCTGCGCGCCGTGCACGAGCATTGCATCGCGCGCGACATCGACCCCGACATCTTGCTGGTGGAAGAATCCGACTACACGGTCGAGGGTGGCCGAAAGGCCATGGGGCGTTTGCTCGCCGGGCCGTGGAGAGGCAGTCGCGCCGTCTTCGTCGCCAACGACCTGATGGCACTCGGTGCCATGATCGCCGTGCGCGAGGCGGGGCTCCGGTGCCCGGAGGATATTTCCATTCTTGGCTTCGACGGCATTCCGGCGGGTGCTTTCTCCTGGCCCGGTCTGACGACGATCGAAAAACCTGGCCGGCAGATCGGCATTCGCGCGGTCGAATGCCTGCTCGATCAGATTGCCGGCCGCCCGGAGCACGGCCGGATATTTCTGCCGTGCCGACTGGTCGAGCGCGGTTCGCTTGCCGATGTCTCGGCCTCGGTAGCTGTGCGCACGGCGGCAGGGAGGTAACAATGAGCGTAAGCAACGATCTTGTAGCGGATGCAGCCATGCCTAGAAATGGGAACGTTCCCAACGTCCATCGGCGAAGCGTCACGAAAAACGTGCGGCAATGGTGGCCCTACTACCTGATGATGGCGCCTGGGCTGATCTTCTTCGTGATCTTTCACTATTTTCCGATCTGGGAAGCCAAGATCGCCTTCGAGCAGTTGCGCATCATCCCGCCGAACATCTGGGTCGGGATCAAGCATTTCCAGACGCTCTTCTCCTCGCCGATCTTCTGGCAGGTGCTGATAAACACGCTGATCATCTCGACAATGAAGATCATCTTCGTCTTCCCGGTCCCGATTATCGTTGCGCTGCTGCTCAACGAGATCCGGGGCGGCGCTTTCCGCAAGTTCATCCAGTCGGCGATCTACCTGCCGCATTTCCTTTCCTGGGTGGTCATCGCCGGCGTGTTCATCGCGGTGCTTTCGCCGAGCGACGGCGCGGTCAACGACATCATCGGTTTCTTCGGATTGCAGCCGGTCTCCTTCATGACCGACACGGGCTCGATCCGCTGGGTGCTGGTCTTCTCCGAGATCTGGCGATCGGCCGGCTGGGACAGCCTGCTTTACCTTGCCGCCATCATCGCCATCGACCAGGAACTCTATGATGCGGCCGAGATCGACGGAGCCAATCGCTGGCAGAAGATCCGCTACGTCACCATTCCCGGCATCGTGCCGACGATCGCGACGCTGTTCATCCTCAACGCCGGCATGTTCCTGAACGCCGACCTCAACCAGGTGATCAACTTCTCCAACGACGTGGTGCGCAGCAAGATCGATATCATCGACACCTATGTCTACCGCATCGGCCTGCAGACCGGCGAGTATTCGCTGGCAACGGCCGCCGGCCTCTTCAAGGCGGTTCTCGGCATGCTGATGATCGTCGCCGCCCACCTTCTTTCCAAACGTCTTACCGGCAAGGGGGTATGGTGATGGCCGCCCACAACGTTCGCAGAACGCCGCTCGAGCGGCTCGAATATGCGATCATCGTCTCGACGCTGATGTTCCTCGTCGTACTGACGGTCCAGCCGCTGCTCAACCTGCTCGCCATCTCCTTTTCGGATCCGGGCAAGGTTGCCGGCATGAGCGGCCTGACGGTGGTCCCCAACGGGTTTTCGACCGACGTCTGGAGCCTCCTGGTCAACAACCCGGCCGTCCAGCGCGGCCTCCTGAACTCGATCTTCATCACGCTGGTCAGCACCGTCCTTGGTGTCGTGCTGACGGCGCTGATGGCCTGGGCACTTTCCCGCCCGGGTTTGCCGGGGCGGCGCGCGATTTTCGTCTTCGTGCTGGTGACGATCGTCTTTGAGCCCGGCATCATTCCCGATTATTTCATCAACAAGCGCCTCGGCCTTCTCGACAGCTACTGGTCTCTGATCCTCTTCAAGGTTGTGAACGCCTGGTATCTGATCATTCTCGTCCGCTTCTTCGAGGAAGTGCCGAAGGAACTGATCGAGGCCTCGGAGCTCGACGGCGCCAACCCTTTCCAGATCTTCTGGTACGTGGCGCTGCCTCTGGCCAAATCGGCGCTCGCCACCATCGCGCTCTTCTACTTCGTCTTCCACTGGAACGAGTTCTTCCGGGCGATGATCTATCTCAACGACCAGTCAAAATGGCCGCTGCAGGTCGTGCTGCGCCAGTTCGTGGTCGAGGGCGACAAGCTCGCCATGGTCGGGGTCGTCGACAGCAACAACTACACCGGTGCGAGCCAGATCAACATTCGCGCGCTGAAGGCAGGCATGATCCTGCTTACGATCGCGCCGATCCTCGCAATCTACCCACTCATTCTGAAGTTCTTCACCAAGGGCACCATGAGCGGTGCGCTGAAGGGCTGACGATGCAGAACCGAACCATAAAAGCCATAGCATATTGGGAGGAACAAACATGCTTGGAAAACTGATCCTTGGCGCAACCACCGCCATGGCATTGATGGCGAGCGTCGCCATGCCCGCCTTCGCCGATCCGGTGACGATCCGCGTCGTCTCGAAGGATCTCACGACGAGCAATCCTGACGACGTGAAGCTGATGAAGGCCTATGAGGAGGCGCTGAAGGCCAAGGGCACCGACATCCATATCCAGGTCGTCGACCTGCCGTCCTCTGGCTATGCCGACAAGCTCAGCGCCATGCTTCTGTCCGGTGATATCCCCGATCTCATCTATTTCCAGGGCGGCGACGCCAAGATGGCCGAACAGGGCGTGCTGGAGGACTGGAACACCTGGCTGCCGAAGACGACCTATCTCAAGGACGCGCTCTTCCCGCACAATGTCGAGCGGCTGAAGAACTATCCCTACCTGCTCTATGTCTACCCGCCGCGCATACCGCAGCCGGTGATCCGCGCGGATTGGCTCGAGAAAGCGGGCGTCGAAGCACCGAAGACTACGGACGACTACGTCACCCTCTTCAAGGCGATCAAGGACGGCGATTTCGACGGCAACGGCAAGGCCGACAGCTACGGCGTTACCACCGCCGACAACACTCAAGAGCTCGACGCCGTCTTCAATCAGGCGTTTGGCGTCACCGGAACCTGGCTGAAGAACGATGCTGGCGAGTGGATCCATGCCCGCGTTTCGGCCGCGGAAAAGGCAAAGATCGCTTTCTACGCATCGCTCCGCGAGCAGGGTCTCTATGATCCGGAATTCATCACCACCAAGTGGGACGTGAAGGAAGACAAGTTCTATTCCGGCCGTGCCGGGGTGATCTTCGGTTCCTCCGCAGAGGTCATCGACATCTATGGCGGCAAGATGCGCCAGGCCCATCCCGGCGTGACCCTCAGCCTGCTTTCGCCGCCGAAGGGTCCGGGCGGCCAGGGCCTGATGGCGCTGGACGTCTCCAAGGAAGCGCGCGGTCTCGCGATCGCAACGACCTCGGAGCACAAGGAGGAGGTGGTCAAGTTGCTCGACTTCATCGCCAGCCCCGAGGGCCAGGCGATTGAACGGCTCGGCTTTGAGGGCGAGCAGTACACCAAGGACGGCGAAACCATCAAGCCGACCGACAAGCTCGCTACCTGGTATGCCCGCTTCCTCGTTGCCGCCAACTGGCAGCCGCCGGTTCAGTGGCTGAGCGATGCCGCGCAGCAATCGCTGAAGACGATCTCCGCCGACTTCAAGCCGGACAACGCCTTCGTCTGGCCTGCGGAATACGCCACCGACATCGACGCCACGGAGAACGTCTACCGGGCCTGGGTTTACAAGTTCGTCTCCGGCGAAGCCAAGCTGGACCAGTGGGACCAGTTCGTTTCCGAGTGGAACGCTGCCGGCGGCGAGAAAATGACCGAATATGCAAGGACGGTTCTCAATGACAAATGATGCTCAAGGGCTCTCCCTTAAGGGACGGGTTCGGGCGCTTCTCTTTGGCGTCGCCTACGGCGACGCCATCGGGGCGCCGGTCGAAAAGCTCTCCGCTGCGGAAATCCGCCAGCGCTATGGCCGGGTGACATCGCTCGACACAGAGTGGCACCGCATGAAGCAGAGTGAGGCGGCCCGCAACGGCCGTGTCCGCGGCAGCGGCATCGTCACCGACGACACGCTGATGACGCTCTGCGTGATGTCGATCTACGACGACGTGAAGCGCCATCTCGATGCCTGGGATATGGCCTCGGGCATGGTGCGGGAAATTGCCTGGACGCCGCGCTGGGTGCCGGAGCTGCAGCGCGAGACGATGCTGATCGAGCGGCTGTTCTATCCTGAGAAGTGGATCTTCCAGCGCCATCAACTTTCCGGCTGCGACCCGCGCCAGGGCGGCGTCGGCAACATGGTGAACTGTGGCGCGGCGATGTACATCGCGCCGATCGGCGTCGCCAACGCCTGTGATCCGAAGGCAGCCTATGATGAGGCCATCGCCTTTGCCTCCGGCCACCAGCAGAGCTTCGGCCTGGAAGCTGCCGGCGTACTCGCCGCCGCGGTCGCCGCCGCTTTCGTGCCGGGCACCACCCTCGACACCGTCATCAAAGAAACGCTGGCCGTTGCCAAGGACGGAACGCGTGATGCGATCGCCGATATCGTCGAGGCTGCTGGCTCATTGAAGGGCGCGGATCATGCGACAGTCGTCGCCGAATTCCACCGCATCATCGCGCGCTATTCTCCAATGGGCGACGACGTGCAGCACACGCCGCAGAAGGCCGGCATTGCGACCGACGCCTACCAGCCATCGCGTCTGCACGCGATCGAGGAACTGCCGCTGGCGCTCGGCTTTGCGGTCGTCAATGACGGTGATTTCTACAAGTCGATCATCGACGGCATCAACTCCGGCCGCGATACGGACTCGATCGGCGTCATGGCCGGCGCAATCCTCGGCGCCATGCAGGGCGAGAGCATCATCGACCGGGCGATGGTCTCCCAGCTCGACCGTGTCAACAAGCTCGATCTCCACCGATCGGCCGATGCGTTTACCGCAACCGTGACCGCAATCCGGGCGGCCGACCACAAACGCGAAATGGCGCGGGCCACGGCGCGCGCAGGCCTCTTTGCCGCTCCCGAGCTCACCCAGGTTTCCAGTCTCTAGAATTCGAAAGTATCCGATGCTCAGCACCACAGAAATCTTCGAGCGTATCTATTCCGGTTTTATCGGCAAGGCGATCGGCGTGCGCTTGGGCGCACCCGTCGAGCCGACGATCTGGAGCTATGAACGCATCCGGGACACCTATGGCGAGGTGACGGAATATCTGCGCGATTTCAAGAATTTCGCTGCCGATGACGACACCAACGGTCCGGTCTATTTCATCCGGGCGCTGCGCGACTACGGTCTCGGCGCCACCGCCGAAGAGGTCGGCAAGACCTGGCTGAACTATGCGGCCGAGGAACACGGCATGTATTGGTGGGGCGGCTTCGGCAATTCGACCGAGCATACCGCCTACCAGAACCTGCGCGCTGGCATTCCGGCGCCGCAATCCGGCTCGATCGCCCAGAACGGCACGACGGTTGCCGAGCAGATCGGCGGGCAGATTTTCATCGACAGCTGGGGCTGGGTGCATCCGGCCGACCCGAAGAAGGCAGCCGAAGCCTCAGCCCGTGCGGCAAGTGTCGCCCATGACGGCGAGGGCCTGCATGGCGCCCGCTTCTGCGCCGCGGCCATCGCCCAGGCTTTTGTTGCCAAGAACATCGAGGACGTGATCGAGACGGGTCTCGCGACAATCCCGGCCGACTCCCTCTATGCCAAGGTTTCGCGCGCGGTACTCCGCTTCCACGACAGCAACCGGAACGACTGGCGTGCCTGCCGCGACATGTTGACGGCGGATTGGGGCTATGACCGCTATCCCGGCGTCTGCCACATCATTCCGAATGCCGGCGTCTTGATCATGAGCCTGATCTACGGTCAGGGCGATCTGCCGCGCACCGTCGAGATCGCCACCATGGCCGGCTGGGACACGGACTGCAACGCCGGCAATGCCGGTGCGATCGTCGGCACGCTGCAAAAGGTGCAGCCGGGCTGGGACAAGTACCGCAAGCCGATCAACGATTTCGTCGTCGCTTCCGGCGTAGCCGGTACGGTCAACGTCGTCGACATCCCCTCCTTTGCCCGTGAACTGACGGTGCTGGCGCTCCGCCTGCAGGGACGGGAGGCTCCGGCGCTCTGGGTCGAGGATTTCGAGCGCCGCGGCGTTCGCTTCGATTTCGACGCACCCGGCGCCACCCATGGCTTCCGCACCGAGCCCTTCAACCAGATCGCCGTCAAGGCATCGGCGGAGCGTCATACGGATAACGCCAAGGGATCGCTGGAAATCCTGCTCGACCGTCTCGAGCGCGGGCATGGTGGACGCATTTTCTGGAAGCCCTTCTATCGCCGCTCCGACTTCGACGACGAGCGCTACCGCCCGATGTTCACGCCACTTGCCGATGACGGCCAAAGGGTGTCGTTCAAGCTCTGGCTCGACCCTTGGAACGGTGACGGCAACCTGCGCGTGGCGCCCTATGTCCGCCGCGCCATGACAGGCGCCATCCAGGAAACAGGCGCCTGGCACGTGCCGTCTGCGAGTGGCTGGCAGGACTACGCGTTCACCATCCCCGACGGCAACGGCGAGGCGGTCGACGAGATCGGCATCCTGGTCGAATATTTCGGGCGCCTGAAATTCCTCGGCCGGCTGTTCCTCGCGGACTTTTCCGTATCCGGCAAGGGTCGCGCCGTCATCGACCCGTCGAAGGAAGCGCATGAATGGGGCGGCATCACCCGCTTCACCTGGAACCGCGGCCATTGGAGCCTGCAGCAAGGCCGCATCCATGCCCATACCGCAACCGACGCGGACGCCTGGACGGGCAATGCCTATCTCCGCGACGTCAGTGTCAAGGCCGAGCTTCAGCCGCACTCGGGTGCCTCGCACCTGGTGGTGGCCCGGGCTCAGGGTACGAGCCGCTTTTATGCCGCCGGTTTCGAGAACGGCGAAGCCGTGATCCTTCTTGAAGACCACGGCACGAAGATCCTCGCGCGCGGCCCGTTCCGTACCGAATACGGCCGGAGCTACGCGGTCGATCTCACTGTCGAAGGTGGCAAGCTGACGCTTTCCGTCGATGGCGAGCGGCTGCTTCAGGCAGACGATGGGACGCTGCGCTACGGCATGGCTGGCCTTCGCATGGCGTCTGCCGGGCGCATGTCGATCGGCCGGCTTGAGGTCGCCGAGCGCTAACTGCGCGAGGCGGAAAGAAAGGGAGGAAACATGTCCGAGATAGAGCTTAGAAGCGTCGGCAAGAGCTATGGCAGTGTCGCCGTGCTCAACGACATCTCGCTGGAAATGGGCGACGGCGAATTCGTCGTGCTCGTCGGCCCTTCGGGCTGCGGCAAGTCTACGCTGTTGCGCATGATCGCCGGGCTGGAGGATATTTCAGCTGGCGAGATCACCATCGGTGGCAAGGTCGTCAACGACATGCCGGCCAAGGAGCGCGACATCGCCATGGTCTTCCAGTCCTATGCGCTCTATCCGCACATGAAGGTCGCGGAAAACATGAGCTTCGCCTTGAAGCTCGCCGGTGCGCCGAAGGCGGAGATCGAAAAGCGCGTTACCCAGGCGGCCGAAATCCTCGGCCTCGAAAAGCTGCTCGACCGCCTGCCGCGGGAACTTTCCGGCGGCCAGCGCCAGCGTGTCGCCATGGGTCGCGCCATCGTGCGCGACCCGCGTGCCTTCCTCTTCGACGAACCTCTGTCGAACCTCGATGCCAAGCTGCGCGTGAAGATGCGCAGCGAAATCAAGAAGCTGCATCAACGGCTTCGCCGCACGATGGTCTATGTCACCCACGACCAGACCGAGGCCATGACCATGGCCGACAAGATTGTGGTGATGAACGGCGGAAAGATCGAGCAGGCGGGCGCACCGCTCGATCTTTACAACGATCCTGCCAATCTCTTCGTCGCCGGCTTCATTGGCTCGCCGGAGATCAACCTGATCGAGGCGGTCACAGAGGGAGCGACGGCCTTGACCCGGGGCGGCGTATCCCTGCCGCTCGGGCGACAGGTGCAGGCTGGCAAGCGGGTCGTCTGCGGCATCCGCCCGCAGCACATCACGCTCGGAACAACGGGCGTGCCGGGGCGCATCAGCCTCGTCGAGCCGACCGGCGAGGACCAGGAAATCGTCGTCGACATGGGCGGCCAGGATATCTCGGTCGTCGTCCACGGCGGCAAGCTACTTTCGGCCGGGCAGGATGTGACGCTGACGATCGATGCCGACAAGGTTCTGCTCTTCGACAAGGATACCGGGGAGCGCCTTCGATGAGTGGATTTGCGAAGCGACAGTTCGATCCCGACGCCAAGGGACCGCTGGTCGGCACGAGGGTTCTGGATCTTTCCCGGCTCGTTGCCGGCAACATGTTGTCGCTGCAGCTGGCCGATGCCGGCGCCGATGTCATCAAGATCGAGCCGCCGGCGGGCGATCCGCTCAGAGACTGGAAGGATGATGGCCACTCGCTCTATTGGAAGACCTATAGCCGCAACAAGCGCTCCGTCGTTCTGAACCTCAGGCAAGAGGCGGCGATGACGGCGCTCTGGGCACTGATCGCTACGGCCGATGTCTTCATCGAGAATTTCCGGCCGGGAACGCTGGAGCGCATGGGGCTTTCGCCGGAAACGCTGCACGCCCGCAATCCCAACCTGATCATCGTGCGCATTTCCGGTTTCGGCCAGACGGGGCCTTACGCGCAGTTCCCGGGCTTTGGCACCATCATCGAAGGCATGAGCGGTTTTGCCTACAGAACCGGCTTTCCCGATCGCGAGCCCGTGCTGCCGCCGCTGGCGCTTGCCGACATGATCGCCGGTGTCTATGGCAGCTCGGCCACCGTGACAGCGTTGCTTGCGCGCGATCGCGGCTACGCAAAAGGACAGGTCATCGACCTGTCGCTGCTGGAACCGATGTTCTCGGTGCTCGGGCCAGAAGCGGCGATCTATCAGACGACCGGCAAGATCAAGGAGCGCGTGGGCAGCGCCTCCAATACGGCCGCCCCGCGCAATGTCTACCGCTGCCGCGACGGAAAGTACGTGGCGCTGTCGGGATCGACGCCGCAGGTCGCACGGAGGATCTTCGAGATCATCGGCCGTGCCGACATGAACCAGGACCCGCGCTTTGCCACCAATTCTGAACGCGTCAAAAATCGCGATCTGGTCGACGAGGCCGTTGGCGGCTGGTTTGCCCGGCACGACCATGACGAGGCGCTGAAGATCATGCGTGACGCCGGCGCGACGGTCGGGCCGATCTACAACATCGCAGATGCCGCGTCGGACCCGCATTTCGCCGAGCGCGAAATCATCGTCGATGTGGAGGATGACGAGTTCGGCAGCCTGCCGATGCACAACATCGTGCCGCGGCTTTCCCAGACGCCGGGCGTCTGGCGGCGGCCGGCACCAGCGCTTGGGGAACACACGGCGGAAGTTCTGGCCGAAGCGGGACTGGATCGCGGCGCGATCGAGACGATACTCCAGGGTAAAGCCGCATGAGGCTTCGCTCCCTACTCTACGTCCCGGCCTCGTCCGCAAAATTCATCGCCAAGGCGCACGAACGCGGAGCGGATGCGATCATCCTCGACCTGGAAGATTCAGTCGCCCCGGATCAGAAACAGGCCGCAAGGGATGGGTTGAAGGACGCCGTGGCGCAGGTGGCACGCGGTGGTGCGACCGTCTTTGTCCGCATCAATTCGGCGCCGGATCTGCGGATGGCGGATGCAGAGGCCGCCTGCCGTGCCGGCGCGTTCGGTCTCTATGTCGCGAAAACCCGGTCGCCGCAGGAGCTAGAGGATATTGCAGCGCATCTCGCACCAGTTGAGCGGCAGATCGGCAGGCCGCCGGTCGCCTTCGTGCCACTCCTCGAAGATGCCGGGGCAGTTCTCGATGCGCGCGCGATTGCCCGCGTCAGCCGCGTGGTCGGCCTTGCCGCTGGCGGCGAAGACATCGCGACCAGCATGGGCGCAGAACCGCTGCCAGACGTATTGCGACTTCCGAAACTGATGGTCCACCTTGCCGCCAAGGCGGAAGGCAAGCTGTCCTTCGGCATGCTTTTGACGGTTGCGGACTATAGGCGACTGGATGCCTTGAAGGCAGCCGCTCGTGAGGCGAAGGCCCACGGGTTTGATGGCGCGAGCTGTGTCCACCCGTCCGTGGTCCCGGTGCTGAATGCGTCTTACTCCCCGAGCCCAGAACGGATCGCCTGGGCAAAGTCCGTGATCGACGCAGCGAAGACGGCGCAGGCAGACGGCCGTGGCGCCTTCGTGCTGAACGGCACCATGGTGGATGCGCCGATCATCGAGCGCGCGCATGATGTTCTCGAACAGGCAGGCGACCTCGGCTGACGCTCAGCGCAGCTTGGCGGAAGAGTCCTCACGATCGCGAGGCGCGCCGGTGCGCGCCAGGATTTCGTGCTGCGCAGTTGCACCTATCACCGAATGTGCAATGATCCTGAAATTGAACGACTTTAACCGGCTGCGAACGCGGGCGACTTTGTCATGGCGGTCCGTTTTTTTTCAGTAGCACTCCAGCATGCAGGGACTTCGAACAGCTTAGACACCCCAGGAAGGGAATGTGATCATGCGTAGACTTCTTGCGTACCTGACGATCGCTTCGTTCTTCTCAACTTCAGCCTTTGCAGATCCCGCCATCTTGACTGCAAATGTGAACTTCAGGGTGGGCCCGGGAACCGGATTTGACGCCATGCGCGTGATCCCCCAGGGCGAGGAAGTCGACATCAAGGAATGCGACGCAGAAGCCTCCTGGTGTGCCGTGAGTTATGCCGGGGCAAATGGCTTTGTTGCCGGCAAGTATCTCAACCAGTCCGATGCCACCGCGCCGGCCTGGCCAAGGATGTTCAACACCGAAAAAGGCGCGACGATCACGCTCTTCCAGCCGCAGATCACGTCCTGGAAGGATTTCAAGGAGCTCGAAGCCCTTGTCGCGACCGAGCTCAAACCGTCCGCCGACGCCAAGCCGATCTATGGGATCATCGGGCTTTCGGCCAAGACTGTGGCCGACGAGGCGACGGAGAATGTTACGCTGACGGATGTTCGCACCACGCAGCTCGATTTCTCCGCACTGGACCGACAGCAGCTCGCTGACCTCGCGCTCGACATCGGCAAGCTTGTCCCGACCGATCCGATCGTCGTGTCGCAGCAACGCCTGGCGGCAAGCCTTGCGGACTTCCAACGCCTCGCCGATATCCCCGATATCAAGGCCGATCCGCCGCCGATCTTTGTCAGTGAGACGCCGGCCATCCTGGTGCAGACGGACGGCAAGCCGGTGACGGCTCCGGTCAAGGGCGTTGAGGGCCTCTCCTTCGTGGTCAATACGAATTGGGACCTCTTCAAGGTGGATCAGGCGGCAGACTACTATCTGCGGAGCGAAAAGAACTGGCTGACAACAAAGACCTTGGAGAGCGGTTGGGTTGAAGCGGCATCGGTGCCGGACGTCTTTTCCAAGCTACCGGAAATCGACAACTGGAAAGGGGTAAAGGCCTCTCTTCCGCCCACGCCCTTCAGCGATAACCAGGTTCCGAAAGTTTTCTATTCGGAGAAGCCGGCGGAGCTTCTGATCTTTGAAGGAAAACCGGCCCTCGAACCGATCGCGGGCACCGGGCTGGATTGGATTTCCAATACGAGCAGTTCGGTGTTTTTCCATCGGGCCAGCAAGACGTGGTACACACTTGTTTCCGGACGGTGGTTTTCTTCAACGTCACTCGAAGGTCCCTGGACCTTTGCCACGCCTGACCTGCCCGATGATTTCGTAAACCTGCCCGACGACGCCTCCTACTCGGCTGTGCGCGCGTCGATCCCCGGCACGTCCGAAAGCGCAATGGCGCGTCTGCGGGCGAGCATTCCGAAGCTCGCGCGGGTTTCGACGGATGGATCGCTGAAGGTGGACGTCCACTACAATGGCGAGCCGAAGTTCGAGCCGATCGAAGGCACGTCCATGTTCTATGCCGTCAATGCCAACGAGCAGGTCATCAAGGTCGCGGCCAAGTATTTCGTCTTGAAGGACGGCATCTGGTTCGTCGGCGATACGCCGACCGGGCCCTTCGCCGTTGCGCGCGCCGTTGCCGATGAGATCTACACGATCCCATCGTCGTCTCCGGTCTATAACGCGACCTATGTCCGCATCTACGATACGGAACCGGATGCCATCTGGTACGGCTATACGCTCGGCTATCTCTATACCTACCTTGCCTGGGATACAGTCGTCTGGGGCTCGGGATGGTATTATCCGCCCTATTGGGACTATTACGACGACGATTGGCCCTATTATCCGCCGCCGATCAGCTACGGGTTCGGCGCCTCGTACAACCCGGCCTATGGCACTTTCGGGCGCTATGGCTACGCCTATGGCCCGGAAAGGGGCCTGGTCTTCGGCGCAGCCTATAACCCCGTCACGGGGACACGGTTCCGCGGCGGCGCGGTGGCGGGTCCCGGTGGCGAGCGCGGTTTCATTTCTGCCTACAATCCACGCACGGGCAACGCGATGGTCGCGCGGGGCGGGCAGAATGTTTACGGCTCCTGGGGCAGTGTAGCCGTCAAGCACGGCGGAGAGTTCGCGCGCATCAGCGGCGGATCAACCGGGAGTGCCGGCGGCCTGCGCTGGCGCAACTCGGAAGGCGACAAGGGCTTTATCGCCGGCAGCAAGGGCGGTGACGTTTATGCCGGCCGCGATGGCAGCGTCTATCGCCGTCAGGACGGCCAATGGCAGAAGCATACGCCGGATGGCTGGCAACCGGTTCAGAGGCCGGACGGGGAGAACCTGCGCAATGCCGCCCAAGGCGCGGCATCCAACCGGCCCCAAGCCACGCAGCGTATCCAGAACCGTGCTGAAACGAGACCCGCACCGCGCCGCAACCAGCAGGTTCGCCAACGGGCGCCGGATCATCTGTCCTTCGATCGCGCCGGACGGCAATTCGGCAACCAGAACGAACTGAGCCGCAATTATGGGCGGCTTTACCAAGAGTCCGGCCGGAACTTCCAGAGCTTTGACCGTGGTCGCGGCGGCTACAGCGGCGGCGGCTTCCAGGGTGGCAACCGCGGCGGCTTCCACGGAGGTGGTGGTCGCGGCGGTGGAGCTGCTTTCCGCGGCGGCGGTGGCGGACGTGGTGGTGGTGGCGGCGGCCGCGGTCGCTGAGAAAACCGGGCCGCTCGGGCGAACTTTCCCGAGCGGCCGCGTTACAAGGCGTGGCAAAAGGTGTGCGGGGTCGCCGCTCCTTCGGCCGAAAAGCTTGGCGTGATCATCGGGCCGTCTGCCGCTGTGACGCCGGCCTTGGTGGCACGCCGGACCGGCCGGTCGAACCTTAAGCCGAGATGCTGACAGGTGCTTGCCGCATCAACCGTCCGACCAGAAGCGCTCCTTGTTGAAGCTTTTGTTTTCCTTACCGGCCTGGGACGCCCGCTTTAGAACGCGCGGTGTATCGTCGGCGCTTGCCACCGAGAGCTCCAGGTTCGCCGGAAGTGCCAGACGCTCAAGCTCCTTGGCCGGCGCAAGCGCCCACTTGAAGAGTGCGGCGTCGCGAATTGTCCACTCGGCATTTGTAGGCGACGGGCCGGTGAGGCTGCTTTCGCCTGCAGCTGGATGGCGCATCATGCCCACGCCAAGCGCAACCTTGAACGACGAGGAGGGAATGAAAGCCGAGACGTTTGTGGGTAGCGCCCGCTCGGGCGTGGGGACGGGCGTCACGGTCGCGGCGGTAGCCGTGGCGCGCAGCGTCGGCAGCGGCACGGCGATCGCCGCAAGGTCGAAGAACGGCGACTTTTCGGCTGCTTCCTTCCGCATGGTCTGAAGCTCGAGGGCTTCTTCACCGCGGCTCTTGCGCGTGGGAAGCATCGCGGTCAACAGCGTGTTGCCGGCCGGTTCTCCGCCCTTCAGTTTGGCTGGGCCGGCGCTGTTTGCAGCCACGATCGAGGTGGCCTTGACCCGTCGCTTGTAGTCGGCCATCGCCTGGTCATACCCCGGCAAAGCCCCGCCGCTTGCCGGAAGGTGGAGTGTCTGCCCCTTGGGGAAGATACGCGCGAGTTCCTGGCGCGACATGCGCGGCCACGCCCGTACGTTTCCGACGTCGAGATGTACGAAGGGAGATCCTGACGTCGGGTAGTATCCCACGCCGCCGACCTGCATCTGCATGGCGACTTCCCGCAGCCGGGTGAGCTTCACGCCCGGAATATAGAAGTCCATCGCCTTTCCCAGCATGTGCTGGCTGTTCTTGGCGACCCCGGTGCTGCGGGAGCGGCCGCGCAGCATGCTGTTGGTGGCGGGCGAGCGGTAAGCCGAGACGACGTTGATATAGTCCTTCCCACCGGCGCGCTGATAGACCTCCCAGACAAGATCGAGAAGACGCGGGTCCATACGGGCGGGCTCGTTCCTGCGCCAGTCGCGCAGGAAACGGTTGATCTGCGCGAGCCCCTTCTGGTCGTATTTGCCGTCCCGCTTGAAGGTGATCGTCGCGCGTTCACCGGTGTGCGTGAAGAACAGCTTCAGCGACCGGACTTCTGCCGACGACGCCGTGCTGGTGAAAGCCATGGCGGATGCTGCAAGGGCGGTGATTGCGGCCGCTCGAGCGGCCCACCGGGCGATACGCTTCACGCCTCTGACGATGGCACGCGAGGCAGGCTCTGGATACGCAGTTACAGGATACTCAGACACAGCGGCTTCCGATTCAATCGAGGTACAATCCACCGGCGGCAATGACCGGCGGCTCGGCTCTTCGACGGAGATTATGGTCAACAAAGGATTAAGAAGCGGTTGATGCCATCGGACGTGCTTCCCCGGTGATGAATTTCCGCGATGTGCATGGATTTCAGGGCCTCGGCTTTCCCTTGCCAGATCGGTCCCGTGGAGGTGTTGGCTCTTGTTTTCCTCAATCTATACATTAGTTACCATGAATGGATTGGTCGGTTGCACCGCGGTACTTGCATAGCCAAGGTGTCCCATGAAAAGCACGAAAGACGTCATCGCCGAACTGACCCGCGCCGCGCGCGACGTTCACATGCTGACGGAGGGCGAAAAGCTCCGTCTTGTCTCCCGGGCCTATGTCGCGATCAAGGAAGGTTGGGAGCTGCTCGGGCAGCCCAATCGCCTCAGCGAGTCTGCCGAAACGATGGACATCATCCGCGCCGGCGGCATGCCGGTATATCTCTATGACGATGAGATGCGGGCAATCCTCCAGGAGGCCGTCAAGGTCATCCGGCAGATCGAAGCGGCGATGGAAGCGAAGAACACCCCGGCACCCACATCCGGCGAAGATGGCAACCAAGGGTCGTGAATGGGCCCGAAGCAGTTCGAACAATGTTGTCCGCCGTCAATCCGCGCGGCGACGTTTTGACTGGCTGGATCGACCAGATCGCCACGTCGGGGATCTGATCCGTTGGCGCGCTACATCGCAATTCGATCGGACGTCAGGATCAGAATGATCGCCGGGCCAGCCAGGAAGGCTGCGAGGAAAAGTGCCGACAGGATCGAGCGTATGAGGAAGCGCAGCAGGGGGCCGCGGGTCATCGAGCGGCCCTATGCTCATGGCGCGAACTAACAGTTTTCAATCCCGACCCGGGAGGGCACTCCACTTGTGACGTCGTCATGCTCCCTGCCTTTCCGGTTCGTTGAAGGCCGCGCCTATCACTGCTGATACGAGCGAGGTCGGCTCGATGCGTGTGCTAGCTCTGAACGATTGCAGCAGTGTTACGTTCGACTGCCCCGTGGTTTCCGTAATGCTGCTGTAATTCTTGCGGCAGATTCGAAAGGTCGAAGCCATGGGGTGCCGATGCGGATACTGCTGATCGAAGATGAGAGGGAGCTGGCGGCGGCACTGGCTGTGGCGCTCAGCAAATATGGCATCGTCATCGACCATACGACCCATCTCGCCGATGCAGCCGAACTTGCGCGTCAGAATGACTACGGCGCTATTCTTCTCGACCGCCGCCTGCCCGACGGTGAAGGGCTGAGCTTCATCCCGCAATTGCGCCGCATTGGCCAAGACGCGCCGATCATCGTCCTGACGGCACGCAACGAGCCGATGGAACGGGTTGAAGGTCTCGACACCGGGGCGGACGACTATCTCGGCAAACCCTTTCTCGTCGAAGAACTGATGGCGCGCCTGCGCGCCGTGTTGCGCCGTCCGGCTGCGCTTGCTGAGCTTCAGATCAAGGTGGGACGAATGGCGCTCGATCCGCTGAACCTCACCGTGACCGTCGATGACGTGAAGCTTGACGTCCCAAGGCGCGAACTCTTCGTGCTCCAGGCCCTTGCGAGGCGCCGGGACAAAACCGTTCTCCGCTCGACGCTCGAAGCAGCGGTCTACAACTACGAAGAAGAGATCCAGTCGAACGCGATCGACGCCCACATTTCAAGGCTGCGCAAGCGGCTGGCGGATGCTGGGGCCGGAGTTTCGATTCACAACATCCGTGGGGTCGGTTACCTCCTGAAGGAAGAGTGATGGGTCAGACGACGGGACGCAATCCGTCGCTCTGGTGGCGGCTCAGCTGGCAATTGAGCCTCGTCATCATCGCCGTCGTTGCCTCGGTGATCATCGGGCTCTGCATCTGGGCAACCACGATCATGTCGCCGAACACGGCCATGGAGGGGACGGTCGTCTCGGTCGTGTCCCGTGCCGTAGGCCGCGGAAGAGATGGTCAACTGCAGCTTTTTGAGACCCATGACCTGACGACGCTCAAGGCGCAAAACAGCGCATTGTGGTTCGTAGTTGCCACCACCAGCGGTGCCTTCGCGTCCTATGGATCCGTTCCGCCCGCCTATGCCGCGCTGCCCTCGGTAATCCACCTGTTCGACGAAGCGGATATCAGGGGGGCCGCAACCACTGGCGAGATTGCGACGATCGAAAACGCGAAGACGCCGGCTGGCGAAGTCCGGATTCTGTTTGGCGGCGTGGCGGACAAGGGTTGGGGTGCCCTGGCTCTCTTGGCGAAGGCCTATCCAATCTACCTGTCTTTGATCGCCAGTGCTCTCCCGGCGATTTTTCTTGCCGTTCCTCACATCGTCGGGCGTGCTCTCGCGACGGTGAGCGAGGTTGCCGACGAAGCATCGCGGATCGATCCGCGCCGCCACGGGACGCGCCTTCCGCTCGCGGGAATCCCGAACGAAGTCGCCCCGGTTCTGATCGCATTCAACGGCGCACTTGAGCGTCTCGAGGACGAGTCCAGAAAGCGGCGGCGCTTCCTGATCGATGCGGCCCACGAACTGCGAACCCCCATTGCGATCATGCAGACGCGCATCGATGGCATGCCTGATGGCCGGGAGAGAACGCGCCTGATGGATGATGTCGCCCGGCTCGCAGAAGCGGCAGAGCAGCTTCTGGACTTCGAGCGCAACGACCAGGCGCTCGTTCTGGACGAGCCAATGGATCTGGTTGACATCGCGCGATCGGCGGTTGCCGATCTCGCTCCGTTGGCGATAGGGGGTGGCTATCAGGTGTCTTTCCACAGTGACGTGGAGACGCTTGCGCGAAAGGGCAATCCACCTGCCGTGTTGCGCGCGGTCACGAACCTCGTCCGAAATGCGATCGATCACGGCGGCAATTCGGGCATGATTGCCGTCTTGGTCTCAAGCGATGGGCGCGTGGAAGTTTCCGACGAAGGACCGGGCATACCTGCCGAGCATCAGGAACTCGTCTTTGAACCCTTTTACAGGGTTTCTCCCAAGGACACGGGCGCGGGTCTTGGTTTGAGCCTTGTAAAACAGGTGGCTTCAAACCACGGGGGGCGTGTCAGTCTCACGAGTTCAGCGAGCGGAACCAAGGTGGTCGTCCACCTCTGACCGCGAGAGGCGTGGGATTTAGGTCGCGGTCACCGCCGCGCCCATGCTTGAAGGGTTTTCGAGACACCATCCCTTCGGTGTCAGCTCTAACCTGCTTGTAATTCTGTAGCAATTGTCCATCCCCAAGGTCGCCGTTGCATGTCAACGGAGATCATGAAACGTGCTAAAAGAATATTTTATTCAATCGCTTGCCTGGGTTTCTTCATCGCTCGTCCCGGCCGGCGCGGTGGCGCTGGCAGGGCTACTCTCGGCAACCCTGGTCGGATGCCAATCGGTTCCATTGAAGGAGGCGGGGACTTTGACCTCCTATGGCAAGCTCGGTCCGTCGAAAGGCATGGTGGCCAAGAAACGCCTCTACGTTGATGGACAACGTCTGGTCGACGTGAAAACCGTCCGCATCGCGCCAACGACGTTTTCCTTTGCAGCCGCCTCCAAGATCAAGTCCGATGCCGATCGCGATTTGGTTTCGAACGCTCTCGATCGGGCGCTCTGCGTCGCGCTCAGCGACAGGTACCAGATGGTTCCTGCCAATCAGCCTGCTGATCTGACGGTTCGCTCCGTGATCGCCGATATTGTCCCGACAGACAAGGCGCTCGCAGGGGTTTCCACGGCCATCACCATTGGTACGGGGTTCGTCCTGCCCGTCAGCGTGCCGCGATTGCCTGTCGGCCTGGGAGGCTTGGCTGTAGAGGCCGAAGCGGTCGATGCCAGCGGTCTGCAAAGTGCCGCCATGCTTTGGGCGCGTGGTGCAAATTCGATCCTCGACAAGCCCCGTGTTTCGGAAGTCGGCGACGCCTATAGCTTTTCGACGAAATTCGCCGACGCGTTTTCGCAGGTGCTGATTTCCGGCAAGGAGCCGAAGGCATTGGATATCTCGCTGCCGACCCGGCAACGCATGCAGTCCTGGTTGGGTGGCAAACCCAAATATGCCGCATGCGATGCCTTCGGTCGGGCACCGGGCCTGGTCGGCGCGATAGCAGCCAAATACGGCGCGCCGCCTCAATGGACCGACAAGAAACCAAAAGCTGCGGCGCAACAAGCGTTCAACTCTCCTATTGCGCGATAGCTTGCGGTTGGCGATCCTTATTTCACCCCGCCATGGGCAAGCCCGCTCACGAGGTAGCGTTGCATGAACAGCGCGACCAGATAAACCGGCGCGATGCCTGCCAGGGAGGCGGCTGCCATCTGGCCGAAATTCACGAGACGGTCGCCCTGGAAGAGCGAGATGCCCACCGGCAAGGTCCGCGTGGCGTCGGAGAAGGTGAAGGCGGAAGCAAACAGGAACTCGTTGTAGGACAAGACCGTGACGATGATGAAGGTCGCGACGATGCCGGGCGCGATGATCGGCACGACGATCTGCAGCAGCGTGCGAAATGGACCGGCGCCGTCCATCGCCGCTGCCTGTTCGATCTCGATCGGCATCCGGCGCAGGAACGGCATCAGCAGCCAGAAGGCGACCGGCACGTTGGCGAAACCATAAATGAGAATCAGGCCGGCGCGCGTATCGAGCAGTCCGGTTGTCTTCAGCAGAAAAAACAGCGGGATCAGCGCTACGATCGGCGGCGCCATGTAGCTCGACAGCGTCACGTCCGACAGCCATTTGCCACCGATCTTCAGCCGCAGGACGGCATAGGCCGACGGCAGCGCCAGCGCGATGGTGACGAGGCCCGAAACCAGCGACACGATCACGGAATTCAGGATGAAACCGAGGATGTTGGCCGCGTCGAAGGCCGCCGGCCAGTTGGCGAGCGTCGGTATCGTCGGCCAGAAGCGTCCGTTGAGCACGTCGTCCTTCGTCTTGAAGGAAACCGCGATGAGATAGAGGAAAGGCAAGGCAAAGAAGCTGACGACCGGCGCTGTCGCAAGGCCGAGCCACAGATGTCGCGCGGCAGGTCTCACAGCTCTCGCCTTTCGAAGTGCTGGTGCAGCCGTACGACGGGCAAGGTCACAAGCCCGATGACAAGCGCATAGATCATCGTTTCGGCCGCGGCGCGGCCGACGTCGAACTGTTCGATCGCCCGCCGATAGATGGCAAAGCCGGCCGATGTCGTCGCAAAGCCCGGTCCGCCGAAGGTCAGTATGTAGATGAGGTCGAAGAGCTTGAACGACAAAATGAGCTTCAGCAGATAGATCGACGAAAGCGGTGCTGCGACCAGCGGAAGTGTGATGTGCCAGAAGCGCTGCCAGCCATTGGCCCCGTCCACCAGCGCTGCCTCGTGAACGCTGTCGGGTACCGTGGAAAGAGCCGCAAAGCAGAGAATGACGATGAATGGCGTCCATTGCCAGAGGTCGGCGGCGCCGATCGCCAGCCAGGCGAGCGTCGGGTGACCAAGAAAGGAAATCGGCTCGGAGATAAAGCCATAGGTGATCAGGGTACCGTTCAGGAGCCCGCCGGCCGGCGCGAAGATCAGCTTCCAAGCGATGCCGACCATGACCGGCGGGGTCATCAGTGGCAGCAGAACGAGGCTCATCAAAAAGCGGCCGGCCTTCAACAGGGAAGTGAAAAGCAGCGCGATCAGGAAGCCGAGCGCAAGCTGCACCAGCGAGGTGGCAAGTGCATAGGCGACGCTTCTGCCGATGGCCGCGAGGAAGATCGGATCCTGAAGCGCCGTTGCGAAGTGCTTGATGCCGACGAAGCCGCGGAACGGCTTTCCAAGCGTGCTCTTGCTGAAGGCAAGCGCCAGCAGAAAGACAGTCGGGTAGAGCGTCGTGACGATCAGCGCGACGAGGACCGGTGCGATCCAGGCCAACCGTGCGAGACGCGCCCAAAAGGCGTGGCCGCGCCCGGCAACACCCGCCGCGCCGGCGGGTTCCAGCACCTCGACGGCAAAGGTGGTCATGCGGCCTCGGCCAGATCCGGGCGTGTCGGCCCGCTGCCGGCCCGGGTGGCCAGCAACACGTCCTCGATATCGTCGAGGTCGCTGGGCGTGAGCGCAAGGGTTGCGGCATCGATCCAACCGTCGATCTGCAGCGGTTCGCGCGCGCCGATGATGGCACCGGTGACGCCGGGCCAGGAAATCGCCCAGGCCGCAGCGATCGCAGCGACGGTCGTTTTGTGTCGCGCGGCAATCGGCCTCAAGCCTTCGGCAAAGGCCAGGTTGCGGTGAAGCGCTTCGCCCGAAAATTCCTCGTCGCGCGATCGCCAATCGTCGTGCGGAAGGGCCCGGGCGCGCGCCGGCGTAAAGGCGCCGGTGAGCAGGCCTGATTGCAGTGGGCTGTAGGCGATGACGCCGCTGCCATGCGCCTGCACCCACGGCAGGTCTGCTCTAGCGAACTGGCGCTTGATTGCCGAAAAGGGCGGTTGCACCACATCGACGGGCGCCACCGTTGCCGCGCGCTCCAGAAGCGCCCGATCGTGGTTCGAAAGCCCGATGGCCCGTACCTTACCCTCTTTCTTCAACTCCGCAAAAGTCGCCCAGTATTCCTCGACCGGCGTGCCGTCATTGGCAGGCCAGTGCACCTGGTAGAGGTCGATGACATCAACGCCGAGCCGCTTCAGGGAAGCCTCCAGCTCGCGGCGAATGGATTGGGCATTGCCGATGCGGGCGGGAAGGGCGTTGCGGTTGTCCGGGTCCCAGATCAGCCCGGCCTTGGTGAAGATCAACGGACGTTGGGAGCGTGGGATGGTCGAAAGCGCCTCGCGCACGATCTGTTCGGAATGGCCGAGACCATAGACGGGCGCCGTGTCGATCCAGTTGATGCCGCGCTCGACCGCATGACGGATGGCGGCGATCGACCGGGTATCGTCCTGACTTCCCCATCCCCAGCCCCAATCGGGGCCACCGATGGCCCAGGCGCCGAAGCCAACGGGGGTGATGTCGAAATCGGTTCGGCCGAGCCTGCGTTTCGGCAAGGATCTTGCGCTCATGGTCTTTTGCCTCGTTTCAAAAAAAGTGGCGGGGCGGCGCCGGGAGGAAGCGCCACCCCGCAAGCAATCAGCCGTTGGTCTCGATGATTTCGGTCCAGGCCTGGTGGGCATCGGCGATCGCCTGTTCCGCGCTTTTGGTGCCGGCGAGCGCCAGGGCCAGTTCGTCGGTCAGCGCATTTTCGAGTTTTGGCGCATAGACGGCGGTCGGCCAGGCCAGGCTGTTTTCCAATGCGCCATCATCGAGCAGCGGTTGCACCAACGGCTGGAAGTCTCTGAAATTCTTAGATTTCAAGCCAGACTGGCGGTCCGGGTCGATGCCCGAGCCGGTGAGCGCCAGAAGCTCCTGGTGGTAGTCCTTGCCGGTCGCAAGCTTGATCAGGTCCCAGGCGACGTCCTTGTTTTTCGATCCGCTGGTGATCGCAAAACCGAAGCCGGCATTGAAGGCGAGGCGGGGTGTTTTGTTGCTGCCGCCGACGGGAATGCGCGTCACCCCCCACTTGTCGACGATCTTCGAGCCCTTGGGGTCCTGTGCATAGCCGCCGAGATCGGTCCAGAAGTCGATCTGTGCAGCCTTGCCGTTGAGAAACGCGGGCAGCCCTTCTTCGAAGCGGGTTTCAAGTGGGGTCGGCAGCGCATGGGGAGCCGACGCAAGCAGCGACTTCAGGGCTTCGACGGCCTCGGTGCTGTCGAGCGCCGAGGTGCCGTCCGCCTTCAAGAAGTTGCCGCCGAAGCCGGTGAGCCGGTTGGCATAGGTGGAAAGAATGATGACCGGGATCTTCGCGCCCAGAACCGCAGCACCATAGATGCCGTTCTTCTTTTCCGCCTCGGTGATCACCCTGGCGTTCTCGTTGTATTCGTCCCAGGTTGCCGGCGCCTTCAGGCCGTAGCGATCAAACAGCTCGCGGTTATAGAACAACAGATGGCTGTCGCCGTCATAGGGCAAGCCATAGCGACGGCCGTCATGCAGCGTGTACTGGTCGTAGATGGTCTGGATGAAGTCTTCCGGCTGGATCTCGGCCTTGTCGCGCTCGATGAGATCGGTCACGTCCTCGATCACGCCATCTTCGGCGAGCTGGCCCTTGTAGGTATAGAAATAGTCGATGACGTCGAACTGGTTGGCGCCCGACTGCACGTCCAGCGTCGCCTTGACGCTGACCTGGTCGTAGGGCACCGCCGTGACGTTGACCTTGGCTCCGGTCAGCCTTTCGAAATCCTCGGCAATTTTCTTGCCGGTGACGACATGCGGCTGGATGATCAGAAGATTGACCGTGCGGCCGGCATATTTGTTGCCGGACGCAAGGGCCGTCGAGGAGGCAAGCGGGGCGATGAAGGGCAGGGCGCCGGCAGCGGCGAGCGATTTCAGCACGCTGCGGCGGCGATAGGCCTGGCCGAAAATGGAACTGGACATGAGATCCTCCGTCGAAATCTGGGCTGGCCAGCGTTGTCATTCGTTGTGGGCGGAACGGGTCCGGCGCACGCGTTGTTGCCAGCATCATGCGTGAGAAACCTCGGCTTATACACATTTAGTCTATGTATTTTATGTAGTATTGCGGAATGATTTTGCTGCTCTCCTCCCGGCCGGAGTAGGAATTTCCTCAAGCGATTGTTCCTGATCCGCCGGAGCCGGGACGAAAGCCGTCCCGGTCCATCCGGTTGCGCGCAGATGGTAAGTGCGATCCGCTCGATATATGTCCGATGATCAGTCAACCTTAGCAGTGGCCAGACGTTGCGCTTTCAATCCGAGCAGAATTCCGAGGGAAGGCAGGATGCCCGCTACGAGCAGGTTGGTGCCGAGATCGAACTGATCGACAATACAACCGCCGGCAAAGGATCCGGCGGCAATGGCGATATTAAAGATTGCGACGAACAGCGCCGTTGCGACTTCGATGTCGGAGGGTGCCGACTTCATCATCCAGGTTTGCAATGAGACCGAGACGCCACCATAGGCGATGCCCCACAAGATGAGGACGACCGCACCGCCAAGAGCGGAGTTTCCGAAGAGAGCAAAGCCGAAGAGGACAGCAGCAAGGGCACCGGCAATGCACAGCAAGGTCGCGCCGGTACGCCTGGCGGCCCCAGGGCCAGCAACAAAGTTTCCGCCAATACCAGCGGCTCCATAGGCAAACAGCATGAGCCCGACCCATTGTGTGCCGATGCCCGAAACAACTTCCAGGAGCGGACGTATGAAGGTGTAGGCCATGAAATGCCCCGCAACGAACAGGAACGTGATCGCCAAACCAAGCTGGATCCGGCGGTTCAAGAGCTGATGGCCAAACTGGCTGAGCCGGACGGACTGGTGGACGGGCAGCGCAGGCAACGCGCAGAGATTGACCACAAGCACGATCGCACAAAAGACCGCCATCGCGGCAAACGCGAAGCGCCAGCCCGCCGCGTCACCGATCATGGCTCCGACCGGAACGCCAAGAACCGAAGCTGCTGCAACGCCGCCGAAAATGATCGCCGTTGCGACACCGATCGATCGGCCCGGAACCAGCCGTAGCGCAAGGCCTCCGGCAACGGCCCAGATGCCGCCCATGCAAAGGCCGACAATGATACGCGCCGCCAGGAGCAAACCGATCGTACTGGCCAGCGCCGAAATGATGTTTGCAACAACCAGCAGCAAGAGAAGGGTGGTCAGGATGCGCCTTCTGTCGATCCTGCCGGCCAAGAGTACCACGGTGGGCGCAAAGAGCGCGGCAAGCAACGCCGGCAGCGAGAGCGTCAAACCGGCGGTCCCCATCGACGTTTGAAGGTCGTCTGCGATCGGCGTCATTAACCCAACGGGCAGCATCTCCGTCGTCACGACGCAAAAGGTCGACAGGCCGGCGGCATAGACCGGTAGCCAATTCTCCCGGTCAGGGCCTCCCTTCCTTTGGAGTCCGTCGGTTTCTTCCTGGAGTTTCATCTAATTGCCTCTTTCATTCTGGGGCGAGGCACGTTGTGGCGCCCAGCCAATCCTTCATGTCCCGTTGCCGGGACGTTGCAAGGCATTCTTTACTGTTTCCGATATTCAGATAAACTTCGGCCTTATGGAAACAAAAGGGACGAATCGTCCCCAATAGGATCTTGCGATGCTGGACCATCTCGGCGATGTGCGCGCCTTTGTTCGTGTCGCCGATGACCAGAGCTTCACCCTGGCGGCGGAACGGCTCGGCCTCTCCCGTTCCGCGGTCGGGAAATGTGTCGCACGTCTTGAAGACAATATGGCAACGCGGCTGATCCATAGAACAACGCGTAGCGTCAGCCTCACCGAGGAGGGCCAGCTCTTCTACGAGCATGCGATCAGGATCCTGTCAGAAGTGGACGACGCGGAGTTCGCCTTGGCACAACGGCACCAGGCCCCAAGAGGGCGCCTTCGCATCGATGTGCCGATCGCCCTCGGTAGGCTGCACATTCTGCCCGTTCTCCAGCGCTTCCTGAACCGTTGGCCCGAGGTGGAAGCGGAGGTTTCGTTTTCGGATGAGTATCGCGACATCGTCGGCGACGGCATCGACGTTGCCGTTCGTATCGGCGGGCCCACCGACAGTCGCCTCGTGCGGCGGGTCCTGGCCTCTCATCGGCTCATAACCTGCGCTGCGCCGGAGTATTTAAAGCGGCGCGGAACGCCGCGCACCATCGACGAACTGACGCGCCACGACAGGATCGGGTTCAAGCACGCAGGCGGACCGGTACCGTGGCATTACAGGGTCGGCGGCGGAGACCGGGACGTCGGTGTTCAGGGAAACTTGCGTCTCGGAAACACCGAGGCCATTCGCGACGCTTGCCTCGCCGGAACGGGCCTTGCGCAACTCGGCGCCTTCCTGGTGGGCCGCGACATCAGGGAAGGCAGGCTTGTCCCCCTGCTCGAAGAATTCGAACGCGACGAGCCGCCTGTTTGCGTCGTCTATCCGACACGAAAGCACGTTTCTCCAAAGGTCCGCCTTTTTATTGAGGCCATCCGAGCGGAATGGGCGGCCGGTGCGCCCTGGGCGTAGCCCGGCGCGCCCTCATGCCTTCGGCTGTGCTACTCGCAACTTGTGGGGCGCGATCACGCGCACTACCTGTGAGGCGTGAAGAGCGGCGGCCGCAACGGCATGTCCTTGAGGTGATGATGAAACTGCCCCCGCAAGCTGGAGCCCCGCCTGCGAGCAATCCCGACGTGTTCGACGCATCCTGCTCGGCTCGGCATGCGCTCGAACTGATATCGACGAAATGGGCGATCCTCATCATGTCGGCGCTCGCGGCGGGCCCGATGCGCAATGGCGCGTTGCTGCGCAAGATCGAGGGCATTACGCAAAAGATGCTGACCCAGACGTTGAAGGACCTCGAGCGCAACGGGTTGGTGCAGCGTCACGATCACCAGACGAACCCGCCCCATGTCGAGTACAGTCTGAGCTCGGTCGGCCTGTCTCTCAGCGAAACGCTCATCAGCCTCGACCGATGGGCGGAGCGGAACTTTCCGGAGCTTGATTACTTCAGGGAGCAATACGATGCGGCCGCGAGCGAGGCAAAGGCGGCCAGGCGGCGGAAGGTCCGCCTGGCCTAGCCGAAAGATATTGCGCGCACGCAAGACGGCTCACGCCCAGACGCGACCTGATCGCGGCGTGTCGATCTGGTAGTCGGAGGTGTGAGCGCTGAAGAAATTCCGACCGAACACGCGTGCCCGTCCGATCGGGTCACTCGGATCGCGGCAAATATCTGTGCGTGCGTTGCCATGGCCATGAACGACGCCGACGAAGGTCGAACGCGTATAGCGGCTGAATTCCTGGAACTGATGCTGCGGGCTGGACGAAACGGTGGGGTAGGTCTCTTCTGAGCTGAGGACGAGGCCGATCCGTTTTCCAGTCATCTGCGCGACAACGGACGCCGATTGTGGATGCGACGCGGCGACGTAGCAGAACATTCGATCGAAGAACGCCTTCAACTGCGCAGAGACGCCATACCAGTAGATCGGGCTTGCGGCGACAAAGCCGTCAGCGGGAAGGTAGGAACCAAAGAACGCCCGCCGGAAACCGTCGTCGATCGCGCATTCGCCATCGGGCATACGACATTGGCGACAGTCTCTAAGCAGCGCCGACAGGACGTCGTCGACGTGAACGGTCTCGACCTCGTGGCCCGCCTCAAGCAGGCCATCGGCCACGGCATTCGCCATCGTCGTCGAGTTTCCATCGCGCCGCGGGCTGGAGCAGAGAACCATTGCCTTCATCGATATCTTCCTCAAGCAGCGGACAACCTGGAAAGGGAAACTCCAGGGCTTGGTTGCAGGCCTATCGGGCGCAAGGGCCACCTACAAGTACGCACCTTGGGGTGCCTATGTTGCGGGTGCTTTCGCTCTTTCGCTATTCGGTTCGGGCCGCGACGGCCAGTTCGGCACATGCCGGGTAGAGGCGCATGCTGGTGGCAAGGGATCGCGGCCGTGGCCTTGGGCCCACGTGGCAAATCGACCGGAGCAGGCTGCAACAGCGCGCGCAGTCGTGTCGGCAGAGCGTCTTTTCAGTTCAGCAGGTCTACAGCCGTTTGGGCATGGGTGTTGTCCGGCGGTCAAGGTGTTGGTGGAGAGCACGCTCGAGATCCCGAATGATGGCTCGTCACGAGAGCCGCTGCTGCACAGGTCGGGATCGCAAGGGGATCCGGACCGTTTGCATGCCATGACCCTACGGCTGTGGAGGGATGCCGTGCCGATGGCCAATACTTGGCGAAGCGGCTTTCTGATCGAGTTGCGGCCCGCAATGCAGCTGACACCGGAGGTTTATTCTTGACCGATGCATAGCTGGATGGCTATGTATCGTGCTTAGCCATTTGGCATGGGGCTCCGCGCCCATCACGGTGGATCCGACCCTGAACGAACTGACGGAACAGTCGAGGTCCGGGATGTCTGAGAAGAAAGTCGGAAAGAACGCACCGAAAGCCGCTTCCCCTGCGCCACGCTCAAAGATCGGACGCAAGACGCCGCCGACAAAATCGGCCGATGGCGTCGTCCTTCTAACCGGCGGCAATCCGCAGATCGCAAAGGGCTACGGAAATGCGCCGGTGCAGCAGTACATCGCTGCGATGCCGGGGTGGAAAAGCGATCTAGGCAAGCGGCTGGACCGGCTGGTCGTCAAGACCGTTCCCGGCGTCGAAAAAGCGGTCAAGTGGAACTCTCCCTTTTATGGCGTGGAAAAGGATGTCTGGTTCCTCAGTTTTCATTGCATGACGAAATACGTGAAGGTCGCTTTCTTCCGCGGGGCGCAATTCAGCCCCTTACCTCCCGGCACGTCAAAACAGCCGGATGTTCGTTATCTCGACATCTATGAGACGGACGAACTCGACGAGGCGCAGTTCATGGATTGGGTCAAGCAGGCCAGCGAACTGCCGGGCGAGAAGATGTAAAGCGTCGCCGCAGATCCTTCGCCGCCGGGAATGGCCGAGCCAACGGATGTCAGCGGCCACGGCGGCGTACGGCCGCGGCCCTGCCTCCCCACAAGCTGCTTCTCAATCGGCATTGCCCACCATGAGTATCTTCATGACGGCGGCCATTGCCGGGTCGGTGCCAGCGGCATAGTCGGCAAAGTTAGTGGAGCGCGCGACGTCTGGCTGAAGGGGACCTGCCGGGACGTCGTAGACGTAATTCAGCAGGAAACAGGTCCTGATCTCCGACAGGCTGCAACCGTGTTCCCAGTCGTGATAGGCCGTCGAGTAACGGATGGTGATCTTCGAGTTCGGCAGAGCCGTGCGGCCGCCTTCGCCCCAAAACTGCAGCCGGTCTCCTATCGGCTCGCCGACAAGTACCGTGCGCGGGCCGCCGAAGTACTTCAGTCGCGCCGCCGTGCTGATCGCGGCCGAAAACGTGTTCGCGCTGGTCAGCACAAACAGCCGTCCCTCCGGCGGCAGGATGGCCGGGAGCCTTCGCGAGAAATCGGCGGTCAGTTCGTAATTGCCGCCATTGTTGAACCGCAGGTCGACGACTGCATTGCGTATCGGTTTTTTCTCAGCTTCGTCCAGCACCTTGGCGAGCCCCTGCGACAGGCCCTCCGGCGTCGCATCCCTGATGCGGTTGATCTGGATGTAGAGAAGATCGGGCAAGGGATAGTGGTGCCAGACATTGGCGTCGGGGCGCGTGAGATAGGCCGGTAGCGTGACATCGTCGAGCACGTGCCGCCACCCGGCGCCGCGACCGGTCTGTGACAAGGGACTGAAATCGCGTCGTGGCCAGACATGGGCGTTCAAGGGTTCCGGCGCACCGGACGTGGCGACAAGAGCGATCTGCGCAGCGCTTCCATCCTCGCGACGGATGAAATAGGCGCTTTCCTGCGGGCTTTTGGCAAGGCCGGCGGCATGGAGCAATTCCGGCGAAATCGCGACATTCGGGACGAATTCCTTGGCGAGATTGGCGGGGCCGCCGAAATAGGGCCGAAGCGCATCGACAAAGGCCTCCGTCGCTCTTCCATTTACCTCAAGGATCTCTCCGCCCAAAAGGTGCGATTGCTCGCCTGTCGTGGCGATCACAAACAGGCCGTCGGCAAACCAGCCAAGCCGGATGGGAACCGCATTGAAGCTGTGGCCGCCGACGAGGCCGACCACGCTGGTGTGCCCATTGTCGGCGAGCGCGACCGCTTTTGCAGCCGCGATCGCCAGACCGGCGCGGTCGAGATCACCGGCCCGTTGTTCGATCACTTCGAGGGCGGCGGCAAACGCGGCCTGGGCGGTCGGCGAGAAGCTGCGGTCGACCTCGATCAGGCGCCGCAGATGGGCAAGGTCCTGCCTGTTGCGCTCCAGTTGCAAGGTCGCGGCCGGAAAGTCGCTTCGGGGATAGCTCTTCAGCGTCGGATAGAGAATAGCCGCAAGCGGCGCGACCAGCAGGAAAAGCAAGGCGGCAAGCGCGATCGATGCAATCCGAACGCCGCGCCGCCGCCAAAACCTCTTGCCTCTCGGCGCCGGACCTTCCTTGCCGATTTGAGTCTCGTTTCCCATCGATTGACGGCCCCCAACAGCGCCCCTCTTCAAGGCGCGATCCATCCACAAATTCGGCGCTCCAGCCAGGGCCGGCGATATTCCTTCAGCATCGCGCCCGAGCCCTGTTCCGGCCCGCAGCAATGACGGAGGTCGGACGATCGGCAAGACAAGACGTAGGAACGGCAGCACGACAATTCCATGCTCGCCGCCGGGGAAAATCAGAAGGCCGGTTCGGTCCCGTATTCGTCGTGGCGCCGGTTCCAAACGTAGGGTTCGGTCTGTGGCCATCCCGCGGGAGACACTTCCCATGTTTCCTGGCGACCGTAGGGCGTCAGGTCCAGATACGTCCACATGCTGCCGAGATACTCCACGCCACGCGCACCGTTGAAATAGGTGCGGTAGATATCGTCGCCGTCCCTGAGGAAAACGCTGACGCCATGACGCTCGCTGGTCCTGGTCGGGTCATCCGGGTCGGCGACCGTGGCCCCCATGTCGTGGTTGAAGTCGCTCGCCATGGACGAGTACCAGACCGGGTGCTGCCACTGCATCCGGGCCTGATATTTCTGCAGCTTCTCGAGCGGCGCGCGCGAGATCAGCACGATGGACGTATCGCGTGCGTTGAGATGCGCCGGGTGGGTCATCGCGTCCACGACCCAGGAACAGCCGTCGCATCCCGCCTTCCATCCGGGCGCGAACATGAAGTGATAGACGATCAGTTGCCGCCGACCATCGAAGAGGTCGGCAAGGCTTAAAGTACCCGTGGGGCCTTCGAACGAATAGTCCTTGTCGATCCTGACCATCGGCAAGCGCCGTCGCTCGGCGCTCAAGTCATCGCGTGCGCGGGTGAGGGCTTTCTCCCTGGCAATCTGTTGTTCGATTGCGGCTTGCCACTCATCCATTGAAACGATCTTAGGCAACATTCTCAATGATCTCCCTTTTTGGGCAACTTGCGTGGGGGCATCGTTGCAACGCTGAACTCCGGTCGGCGACGTCCAGCCAACCGGCTCGGTTCGATTGCTCCCGAAAAGCTCTCAATCCGATCTTACCGGCGCGGTCTCCGTCGCATCTGGCTGCAATATGTTGTAAAACCATAACATGTCAAGCAAGCGGGAAGAAGTCTCGGTTTTCTGGGCATTGGTCCAGGCGCAGACCACCGACATGCTCTGCGCCGCCTTTTCAGACATGGATCGCTGTACCGTCATGCAGCATCTGAAGGTGCTGGAAGAGGCCGACCTGATCATCGTCAGCCGGGCAGGACGCGAGCGCTGGAACTATCTCAATGCGCTGCCGATCAAGCGCATTCACGGCCGCTGGATCAGTGAACATGCCGCCCACCCGGTGACCATTCTTGACAGACTGAAACCCGGCATGCCCGAAGTGCGTGCGGCCCTTCGTTCGGGCCTGCGCTATGCCGCCGAAGAGATCATGGCGCGCGACAAATACCAGCAGAAACTGACGCCGGCAAAGGTCGCGCTCGAGCTCGGTATTTCCGTGCGCCAGCTGCATGTCCTGTTCGAACACGCGGAATTGACCTTCGCTCGCACGCTGGCATCGATGCGGACTTCGCAGGCGCGGCGGCTTCTCGTCGAGCGGCCCGCCTTGCCCGTCACCGAGGTCGCCTATGCCTGCGGATTCGATAGTCTTGCAAGGTTTTACCGACTTTTCACGGGCGCTTACGGGATGGCGCCGGGCGAATTCCGGGCGGCAGGCTCGCTCCATTAGTCCCGGGCGGATGCCTGCCTTGACGTAAGGCCGGCCTCGGCGTCGGATCAATCCGGTTGCCAAAAAGCCATAATTGCTTCACCTAGATCCCTCTTCGACACTCGGCATTAAGAATTGGGTCAACGCTGAATGCGCATTTCATACGTCTTCCTTGGTGCATTTCTTGCAATCGCGCCGTCCGCCTATGCCGACGTTGCCTCGCCTCCTGTTCTGGAGCCGCTGAAGCAGCAGGCACAGGCCGCACAGTTGAGCGCAAAATTTCTGACGCGCTACAGCTACAAGCCCGTTCCGCTAGATGACGCCTTGTCGGCCAAGATCATGGACAGCTTCATCGAGTCCCTCGATCCGGATCGTGGGCTCTTCCTGCAGGCCGACATCGACAGTTTCAAACCTGACCGCAACGAGATCGACGACGCCATCAAGAAGAAGGACCTGAAGATCCCGTTTGCGATCTTCAACGTCTATGGAAAGCGTGTCGTCGACCGCATGAACTACGCGCGCGAACTGCTGAAGCAGGACTTCGATTTCACGAAGCAGGAAGATTATTCCCTGTCGCGCGAGAAGGCGCCCTGGCCGCAGTCGGAAGCCGAGAGCAACGAGCTGTGGCGCAAGCGTGTGAAAAGCGACTGGCTACGCTTGAAGCTCAGTGGCAAGACTGATGCGGCCATTCGCGAAACGCTCGACAAGCGCTATGCAAACGCGCTCGAGCGTGCCTCCAAGTACAAGAGTGACGACGTCTTCCAGTCGTTCATGAACGCCTACACGACGTCGGTCGATCCGCACACGGATTACTTTGGCGCCCGGGCTTCGGCCGACTTCGATATCGCCATGAAGCTCTCGCTGGTTGGAATCGGCGCGGTGCTGCAGGAGCGCGACGACTACACGACGATCCGCGAGCTCGTGCCTGGTGGGCCGGCGCAGCTGTCCGGCAAGCTTGCGGTCGGAGACCGCATCACCGGCGTTGGGCAGGGTCACGACGGCCCGATAAAGGAAGTGGTCGGCACGCGCATCGATGAAGTCGTGCAGTTGATCCGCGGGAAGAAGGGGTCGGTCGTGCGCCTCGACGTTCTGCCGGCCGATGCGGGAGCAGACGCCGCCCATCGCATCGTCACCCTCGTGCGCGACAAGATCAGCCTCGAAAAGCAGGCGGCGCAGAAGAGCGTTCTGTCTGTGAAGGCGGGCGATACCACCCGCAAGATCGGGGTGATCACTCTTCCGGCCTTCTATGAGGATTTCGAAGCCCGGCGCAAAAGAGAGCAGGATTATCGCAGCGCGAGCCGCGACGTCGCAAAGCTTCTCGAAGAGCTGAAGCAGGAACAGGTCGACAGCGTTCTGATCGACGTTCGCAACAATGGCGGCGGTTCGCTGGACCAGGCGATTGCCCTGACCGGCCTGTTCATCGGCTCCGGACCGGTCGTTCAGCAACGCAGTGGCGACGGCAAGGTCGTGGTGACAAGCTCGGAGTTTCCTGAGCCTCTCTGGTCAGGACCCGTCGGTGTTTTGATCAATCGCGGCTCGGCTTCGGCCTCTGAGATTTTTGCTGCGGCCATCCAGGACTACGGCCGCGGTGTCGTCATCGGCGAGCCCAGCTTCGGCAAGGGCACGGTTCAAACCGTCGTCGACCTCGACCAGATGGTCCGCAACAGCAAGCCTGCGTTTGGCGAACTCAAGGTGACGATCGCCCAGTTCTTCCGGGTCAATGGCGGCACTACGCAGCTGCATGGCGTAACGCCCGATATCAGTCTGCCGGGGCTTTCCGACCCGACGCGCTTTGGCGAAACGAGCTATGATAACGCCCTGCCGTGGTCAGAGATCAAGCCTGCGGATTATATGCCGGCCGATACCGTCACGGCGCTGCTGCCGGCACTGCAGGACCGCCATAATGCGCGCATTGCAAGCGACCCCGATTTCCAGCGCCTCCTCGAAGACATCGCCGACATCAAGGCGCAACGCGAAAAAGGCGTTGTCTCCCTCAACGAAGCCGAACGTCGCAAGGAAATGAAGGATCGCGAAAATCGTCTTAAGGCTCGAGCTCAGGGAAGCGATGGCGAGGATACCGGTGAGGACGATGGATTGAATGCGGACGAACGCAGCCTGAGTGCCGATATCGCAATGGAAAACGCCCGCAAGAACGCAAAGGACGTTCTCCTTGCTGAGGCGACCGCCATTCTGGCCGATGAGGCGGATTTGCAGGAAGGTGGGTTGAAGGCGGCCACGCAGCCACCGGCAAGTGCCACCAGAAAGTAGTCTGCTCGGCCGATGCGCGGGTACTTGAGGAAAGGTCGACAAAGCACTCTTTTGTCGACCTTTTTTGTTTCCCGCGCTCAGCGCAGACGTACAAGCCTATAAAATATCGTTGGCGTCGCTGAGCTGCGAGTAAATGGAGTATGCGCTCAGGAACAGAATGCTGAATACGATTATCGCGCTAAAAAACATAAAAAGGTACATCAATGTGCTCCGAGTAAAATCACCGTACATCCTTGTCCTATTGTTCTTTTGCAGGAACATTACGCTGCAAGAGACCTGATTTTTCCCGGATATTGAATTCAAATGGTAGTCAGCGCGTTTGAGCTGAATTCGTAATGTTTTCACAAGGTGCAGGACCCCAATCGGCGCTCGTCTTTGACAACGAGGGTTCTGGGCGAATGACATGCAATGAGAAGACGAACAACCATAGAAGGGGCGTGGCAGGGGGTCGGGGAATCGCAAGAATAGTGCCGATCATGCTCACTCTTGGGGGATGTACGACCGTTCCCTTGAAGGAAGCAGGAACGCTTACCTCCTACAGCAACCTCAGTGCTCCGAAGGGGAAGTTCGAGAAGAAGAGAGTCTATTTCAGCAAGGATGGCCTGAAGGACGTCAAAACGGTGAGCATCGCGCCGACGTCTCTGACCCCGCCTGCTCTGCAGCGTGTCGAGAAGCAGAAGGACCGCCTGCTGGTAACGAACGCGATTGACCGCGCGATCTGCATCACCATGAGCGAAAAATATCGGATCGTCCGGTTCGGTACGCCCGCAGATCTGACGGTCCGAACGGTTGTTACGGACATTGTCCCGACCGAGCCGTCCGTCGCTGGTGCCGCCAAGGCGATTTCCATCGGCAGTTCGCTTGCCTTGCCGGTCGGCATACCACGACTGCCCTTCGGGCTCGGCGGGCTGGCCGTCGAAGCGGAGGCCGTCGATCGAACCGGCAAACAAACGGCGGCGATCGTTTGGTCGAAGGGCGCGAACTCGTTTACGAGTGAAGCGCGCGTTTCGCAGGTTGGTGACGCCTATGACCTGGCCGCGGCTTTCGGCAAGGATTTCTCAAGAATGGTCGTCGCCGGCAAAGAACCTGGAGATTTCGATCTGTACTTGCCGTCCGTTTATGACATTCGCACGTCGCTTGGTGGGAAACCCGGTTCTGCGATCTGTGAGGACTTCGGGCGTGCGCCGGGTGTGGTCGGCATGATCGGCGCCTCCATCGGAGCGCCGCCGTCCTGGACGGACAGGGGAGGCAAGCTCGCCGTCGCGGCAACCGGAACAGCCGTTTCTGCCGAAAAAACAATCCCTTCCATTGGCAGCCGCTGAGGCGGACTACGCTTGTGTCTCGTAACATTGTCGCAAGGTGGCAATGGGATCCAGGTATCGACAAAACGAGAAATAAACCGAGGTCATTTTATGCGTCTTTTCATTGCAGCGGGCCTGCTGATCGTGCTGGCGGGATGCGAAACGGTAGAATACAGAAACCGTTGTGCCGAGTACGGATTCGTGCCGGGAACCGATGCTTATGCTAATTGCGTACAACGTCTTGATATGTCCGATGAACGCCGTAGAGGACGCGATTACGATCCTCCCGTGTATTCTTACGAGTAATTCCGCAGGGATGACGGATGTTTTAGCGAGGGCTGTTTCGATTAGGATGATTGCGACCTGACTTACGTCGCGTTGTTTAGAATCCTCTTTTGTTTCCTTCATGAATATTCGCATCTTCAAAACTCAATTCTAGTCGACACTGGCAGGCAACATGCGAATTCTGATCGTAGAAGATGATCGTGAGCTGGCGTCTTCGCTCAAGACCATGCTGGAAGCCGCGATCGGCGTTGCGGATGTATTCGAAACGCTTGCGGATGCCGAGGCGGCACTGCTTGCCTTCAAGTTCGATCTCGTGGTCATCGACCGCAACCTACCTGATGGTGACGGCCTGTCGCTGCTGCCGACGCTGCGGCAACTCCGCCCGAGGCCGGCAACGCTCGTTCTGACGGCATTGGACGATCCGACCGATATCGTGTCTGCGCTCGACAAGGGCGCAGACGAATATGTCGGCAAACCATTCGAGCCCATGGAGCTTATTGCACGGGCGCGCGCGGTTCTTCGTCGCTACAGCCTGGACGAGACCGGCTGCACGCAATTCGGCAATCTATCGTTTGATCTCATCAATCGATCCGCCATGATCGGTGCGAACGCGCTGAGCGTTCCGAGACGCGAACTCGCCGTTCTGGAAGCGTTGATCCGGCGGGCAGGGCGCGTCGTGCAGCGCGACAATCTTGAAGCTGCCGTCTATAATATCGACGAGGAGATCGAGTCCAACGTGCTCGATTCCCATGTCTCGCGGCTACGCAAGCGTCTGCGCGAGGGCAATTGCAGCGCAACGATCCGGACCATTCGCGGCATCGGCTACATGCTGGTGCAAGAGTAATGAGGCGTCCGAATTCAATCGCGTTTCCGGTGGCCATTGTGCTCATCTTGGGCATGGCGCTGATGATGGTGATCAGCACCGTCCTCACCGTCGCGGTGTTCCTGTTGACGGATGGGCAGAGCAGGAAAAAAATCGCAGTCGAAAGTGTCGTCGAACTTCTCCAGGATGGTGTGAGCTACGATCACACCGGCAAGTTTGTGCTCGAGGTCGAAGGCGTAATTGCGGAAAAGATTATCAGGCTTTCCGAAGAGCAGTCCGAATTCTGGTACTTTGTCAGTGACGGAACCCAAGCCATCATACACGGTGCCGTGCCGGCATCGGTCCAACACATCATCGATACGACCTCTCCCCAGGTATTCTCCTCTGAGTTTTCTTACATGGCGGGCCAGCAGCAGTTTCTCGGGCTCCGAAAACTGAACGCGGAGGATCCACCCAAACTGGTTGTGGTCGGCGGAGTGACATTTTCGAATGCTGAAACGCTGCTCGTGGTCCTGCGCGAAATTTGGCCGCAGGGGCTTTACCATCTTCTGGGTATTGTTCTTGTTGCCACGGCCACGATCGCTGTCGTTGCTGTCAAGCGCACGATCGCAACCCCTGTAAGAAGGGTTGTCGATTCAGCCGAGCAGATCGACGGGCTTCCCAATGGTCGCCGGATATCGGATCGCGACACTCCGATAGAACTGAAGCCGATGGTTGCCGCGTTCAACACGGCGCTCGGTTGTATCGACAACGCGTTCGAAGCGCAGCGAAACTTTCTTGCCAACGCATCCCACGAATTGCGGACGCCGCTGACCAAATTGCGGTTGAAGCTCGACCTTGTTCAGGACCCGGACGTGCGGGAGATCCTTGTTCGCGACACGGCGCGGCTTGCATCAATCGTCACGACATCGTTGCAGTTGGCGCGTTTGTCAGGCCAGGCGCTGACCTTCACCATGGTAGATCTCGCAGCCATCGCGCGCGCGGCCATTGCCGAGCATGTGCCATCCGTGATGAAGCAGGGCATGGACATCGAGTTCAAAGCAGAGGGGCGGGTCATTGTCCCCGGTTCCGAACCGGCCATTCGCCTGGCCTTGGACAACTTGATCATCAATGCGATGCGACACGCACGCGGAACGGAAGTGCTTGTAGTCGAGGTTCTGCAAGCCCGGATCGTGCGGGTCAGCGATGAGGGCCCAGGAATCCCGGCCGCGGAGCGCGAGAAAATGCTGAGGCCGTTTGTGCGGGGCAATACCAGCGCGAGTGAGGGAACAGGCATGGGACTGGCCATCGTTGCCCAGATTATGACGGCACACAACGGCTCCGTGGCGCTCGGAGAAGCAGCGAACGGCGGTTTGGTCGTCGATCTGGCGTTTCCGAAAACTGCGAAGGAATCCGCGTTTTCGTGATAGCCGCGCCATTGTTCCTTGAAGCCGCTCGCGCACAATCTCTTCGGCTCGCTCACTCCGCCAAATATTCGCGCAACAGCAGGCGTGCACGGTGCAGCCGCGCTTTCACTGCCTGTCGCGAAAGATCGAGAGCCGCGGCGATCTCGTCGATCGTCATCTCCTGGAGGTCGCGCATCAGAGCCACGTCGCGATAGTGCGGCGGCAGAGCCTCGAAGGCCGCTGCCAGATCAAGCCGCAACACATGTTCGGGCCGCTGCACCAGACTTGTTTCAAGTGCGTCCTCGTCTACGGCGGCGATCATGCCGGTACGTCGGGCGAGCCTCAGGCACTCCCGCCGCACCACGCTGAACAACCAGTTCGACAGGGTCGCGAGTGCCCGGATCGCGCCGACATGGCGCGACAGAAGCCAAAGCGTTTCTTGTGTCGCATCGTCGACATCGGCGGTCCGGCAGGTTGCTCGGGCATATCGGCGAATATCCGGCTGCGTCCGCTCGAGCAGCCGGACGATCGCATTGCGATCGCCGTGGCGGGCGGCTTCGAAAGTTTCAGTCGTCACCGCCTTTGTGTTCATGGCTTGATCCGATCATGGATCCCGGCAACGGCGCAGGCCGGGCAATAGCCGATGAGGCCGGTGAGGACGAAGGTGAGGGCCGATACGCCCACCAAGAGGGCGATCCACCCGCTCAGGAAACTGTATGCCATCACAGCCGCGCCAACCCCAAGGCCAATCCGCACGATCTGCTGCCCCTTACCTATATTCTTGCGAAAAAATGCCATGCAACACCTCCGGTGCAAACCGAGACCCATCGTCTCAGTCACAAGAGGCGCGGAACCCGGAAAAGGATTCGCGACGGCACGACTTTTTTCGTGACGGCGGATCCATCGGTACCAAATTTGGGCCGCTGTACTTCTGCCATGGCGCCGGCCAAGTGCTGTTCGGCCGTTGGCCGTCCCTTGACGCCGTCCGCCGAGCGTCTCCGTGCCCTCGATCCGGATTATCTCGCTTGCGAGCCATCCGGGTTCCCAACGGAGATTCCTGTTCGATGAAACGAATACTGGTGACCCTGGTTGCAATGATTGCTCCGATTGCCATGGCTGAGGCTCATGCCGAGCCGCTTTCAAGTGCCTTGGCGAAGGCCTACCACAACAACCCGACGCTCAATGCAGCGCGGGCCGGAGTGCGCGCGAGCGCGTACGACATCGACATCGCACGGTCGGCGATGCATCCGAAAATCACCTGGCGCAGCGGGATCGGGTACAATTCCAGTGCGGCGACCAATCGCGGCACGTTTGGTATCGTTCTCGATCAGACCCTCTTCGACGGCCTGCAGACGACCAACAATGTCGAGGTCAATAAGGCGCGACAGCGCGCCGCCGAGGAAAACACCCGCAACACCGAGCAGAACATCCTGTTCGAGGCGACCGAGGCATATATGGACGTGGTGCTGACGCGCCGCATCGTCGTGCTACGCAAACAGGATCTGGATTTCCTCAAGGAGCTCACGCGATCCGAGATCGCCCGCCACCAAGCAGGCGAACGGACCCGAACAAACATCGCTCAGGCCGAGGCGCGCCGCGCTGCGGCGCAGGCGGAACTGAGCCTCGCCCATGCCGAAGCCAAGCGTGCCCAAGCGACCTACAGGCAGGTCATCGGCGACGAACCGGGCAATTTAACCGGTGGAAAAGTTCCCGTGAAAATGCTGCCCGCCAACATCGATAAGGCGCTGGCGATTGCCGCCAAGCAGCATCCCGCTCTTCTGGCGAAACGGCACCTCGCCGAAGGCGCCATGTTCAATGTTGCCGTCAGCGAGGGAAAGCTCCTGCCGACCGTGAAGGGGGCGATCGGGATTGGCAGAGGTGAGCGCGTGAGCGCGATCGACGCAATGGCGTTCGACGGATCGGCGACGGAGCAAAAGGCGGGCAACGAGCTCAAGGTACCCATCTATCAGGGAGGAAAGGCGGCGGCCGAGGTACGGCGCTCGAAGGAGGACCTCGGGAAATCGAACTTCACCGTCGACGTTCAGCACGCCGAAGTTCAGTCGAAGGCGGCCTCTGCCTGGGCGCAATACCAGGGAGCGCTCGCAACCGCGTCCGCCAACCGGGCCGCCGTCAAGGCGGCAAAAATGGCCAAGGACGGCATGATGGCAGAACAAGCGATCGGCCAGCGCACGCTACTCAACGTACTGGAAGCCCAGGCCGACGTGGTGAAGGCGCAGGTGA
The DNA here is from genome assembly GCF_014852205.1 of Ensifer sp. ENS06. NCBI lineage: Bacteria > Pseudomonadati > Pseudomonadota > Alphaproteobacteria > Hyphomicrobiales > Rhizobiaceae > Ensifer > Ensifer sp. ENS06. Next base: position 226,130 of record NZ_JACVBC010000010.1, read on the forward strand.
AGCTCGCCACCGCTGAGCGGGAGACCGTCGTCGGAGGCTACCGCATCCTGTCGGCCATCGGCAGGCTCGGGGCCAAGGACCTGGGCCTCGTGGCCCGACGGGCGGATACCGAGACACGATGAGCGGACAAGCTCCCTAATGTTGCGCCGTGGCCCTCGCCGCGGTGGATTGCGACATGTTGCGTCTGAGGGGAAATCGGCCACCTATCCAAATGTCTCGATGCCTTCCGTCAGGTCGTACCAGGTATGTCGGCGCGAGGCCCAGAACACGGCGGCGGGCGGCGGGAAGTCCGGGTCGGCAAAGCAGCCCGCGGAGATCATGACCGCGTCCGTCAGCGCCTCCGCCTCCATGTAGACCAGCGTTCCGCATTTCGGGCAGAAGGTCTGGTCCACCCAGGGGCCGGCGTCGCTGCCGCGTCGCCACACCCGGCGTTCCCCTTCGATGCCGATGACGGACGCTCTGGAAAATCGGGCGCGATAGCCGAAGCCCGATCCCGTTGCGCGTTGGCATTCCAGACAGGCGCAGGCGTAGACACGGGCAGGGGGTCCGTTCACGGTAATCTTCAGGCCACCGCAGGCACAGCTTGCCGTTCGCTTTCCGGCGCACTCTAGGGTCTGCGGCCGTCCATTGTCTTTCAGGCGATCGCTTGTGGTCATGGCACGGACCTGGCCAGGGCCGCGCGTTCACGCGACAGATATCTTGCCGCAAACGTGCCAGGCTTCAGAAATATCCGGGCGCGCGCGGGGCCAATGCGCCCGCCGCCGGCAACACCTATATTGGTCATGAACGACAACTCCGGTTGAAAGCTGCCGTCTAATAGGAGCGGTTTTCGGAGCCTGTAAATTACGCACTTTAAAGTAAGCGGTAACTCGAAAGTAGGGAGCGGGGCGCGTGAAACGGTTGCAGCAGGACGATTGTGGCTTCGCATCGGCGCTGAACGCGATCGGCGGCAAATGGAAGACCCTGATATTGTGGGAGGTCAACATCGAACCGCGTCGCTTCGGCGAATTGCGACGTCTTCTGCCGGGGATCAGCGAAAAGGTCCTGGCACAACAACTTCGCGAAATGGAAGCCGATCGTCTGGTTCGCCGCGAGGTTTTTCCGGCCGCCGTTCAAAGGGTCGAGTATTCGGTGACGGAGTTCGGCAAGACCCTGAACGAGGCGGTCACGGTCCTGTCGACTTGGGGCAAGGAACATCAGGCAAGGCTTGCCGCGAAGGGCGAAGGATGTGGCGCCGATCCCGGCCGAAACTGAAACTGCAGTCCTTGGGTGATGGGGAATGGCTGGCATTCGCTCCAGGAGTGATGGCGCAGCGAGACGGGATGTTCAGCCGTATGCGGCGGCCGGATATGTTTTGGCCGCCGCCGCAATCCCGATGTGAGCCTGGGTGCTGGAAGCCTCAGGCCTTTATGTCGGACAAGCTACGAGTCGTAATGCTCGGGCATTTCCTTGAGTTGATCCTTGGTCCACGTCGTCACGGCGTGGACGTCGCCGTCTTCGTCACGCATGAAATCGAGATCGGCAAGCGGCACGGCAACGGGTTTTGCGCCGATGCCCAAAAACCCGCCGACGTCGATGACGACGGTGCTCGCTGTGCCGACGCCGTGGACGTGGTCGACCGTGCCGACCTTATCGTCGTCCGCTCCGTAAACCGTTGCCCCTTCCAAAATCGCCGGTGTCAGTTCCGTGGCTGCAAGGCGTACGTGACCAGTGTGATCCATCTTCGTTGCTCCTTTGACTTCACAGTGGGAGAACCGACTTGAGAGCAAACGGTTCCATCACCGTGTCACAGGTTCAAGCACGGGCAGGAGTTTCCAGAAGGGCTGCGAATGTCGCGTCATCGCCGTGCCGGCGGGGGACCAACGGAGTTGCGGATGACGAGGTCAGGCCGCAGCAGGATTTCGGTTTCGGAGGGCGCGCGGTCTGAAAGCAACTCCAAAAGCAGCGCCATCGCGTGTTTGCCGATGGCGGTTCGAGGCTGGCGGATGGTCGTCAGCGAAGGCGTCATGAAACTCGCCTGCGGGACATCATCGAAGCCGGTGACGGAAAAATCGTCAGGGATGTCGTAGCCGCGGGCGCGCAGGCCAAGCGTCACGCCAAGCGCGGTCTGGTCGTTGACGCACATGAAGGCGGTCGGCAGGTCGTCACGCATGAAGAGTTGTTCGAGCGCCAGCCTGCCGCTTTCCACCGTGCCGTCGCCTTCCATGATCAGACGGCGATTGATGGCAATATCGGCCGCTGCAAGCCCCGCTTCATATCCCTGTCGCCGGCGACCATAGGCAAGGCGGGTGTTGGAATCGCCGATGAAGGCGATGCGCCGGTGCCCTTCGGAAATCAGGAGATCGACGACTTTGCGAGCGCCCTCGACGTCATCGACCCCGACATAGGGGATGCCGCCGTTAAAGACCGGCTCGAAAACGCCGACGGTCGGCGGCAGCCGCGCCGTTAGCGTCTGATGGCCGAAGGGAAGGATGCCCGTAAACAGGATCATGCCCGCCGCCTGGTTGGAATTGAAGAACTTCAAATATTCCAGGCCACGCTGGGCGTCGTTCTGCGTATGGCCGATCAGGACGCCGTAACCATGCGCGCGCGCTTCGTTTTCGAGACCCACAAGAATGCTGGAAAAGTTCGGATCACCGATATCCGGTGCGACAACGAGGATCATGTTCGACCGCCCGAGCCGCAGGCTGCGCGCCATCGCATTGGGCGTGTAGCCGGTAATCGCGATCGCCTGGTTTACCTTGAGGCGCGTCGATTTGGCTACCTTTTCCGGCATGTGAATGGCCCGCGATACGGTCGCGATCGACACTTCGGCGATCCGTGCGACGTCTTCAATGGTTGCGGGCTGGGAATTGGACACACTTGGCCTCGGGATTTGCTGCGAGGACGTTACACAGGTTCGCCCGACGGTCAAACGAAGAAGCCAAAAAAATTGTCGAGCAATCACGATGTAAACCTTTACATCGGCGAGTGTAAAGGTTTACATCATTGAAATAGCGGTGGAGGCCGCAGGGAGGGGATAATGACCACGGAGCATGTCGACGGGGCTCCCGTCGTGCTGTCGGCGCGCCGCATCAGCAAATCGTTCAGCGGCGTGCAGGTCCTGTTCAGCGTCGATTTCGAGCTTCGCCAGGGCGAAATCCATGCGCTCATGGGCGAGAACGGGGCTGGAAAATCCACGCTGGTGAAGATCCTGTCGGGCTTCGAGCAGCCGACATCGGGCGAGATCCTGCTTGACGGGAAGTCGACGAAGCTGCCGGCCAATGGCGCTGCGGAAGCGCTCGGCATCGTCATCATCCACCAGGAATTCAATCTTGCCGAACATCTGACCGTTACCGAGAGCCTGTTTCTCGGCCGCGAGGTAACCCGTTTCGGCGTGCTCGACCGCAAGTTCATGCGCGCCGAGACCCGTCGTGTGCTCGATCTCCTCGGTTCGCATGTCGATGAGAGCGCGATGATCGGATCGCTCTCGATTGCCGAAAAGCAGATGGTCGAGATCGCCAAGGCCATCAGCCGCGATGCGCGCGTCGTGTTCATGGACGAGCCGACGGCTGTGCTGTCGCGCGAGGAGACGAACTTCCTGTTCCGGCTGGTGCGCAAGCTGCGCGACAAGGGAACGAGCTTCGTCTTCGTGTCGCACAAGCTCGACGAGGTGATGGAACTGACCGACCGCGTGACGGTGCTGCGCGACGGCCAGTGGATCAAGACGTCGCCGACCTCCATTCTCGACGGCGAGGCGATCGCCCAGCTGATGGTCGGGCGCGAACTGTCGAGCCTTTATCCCGCAAAGAACGAGCCGGATGTCGACGAAGACGTGGTTCTGCGCGTCGATGCGGTATCGACCGGCTATGTCCGCGACGCGAGCTTCGAGGTGCGCCGCGGCGAAGTCCTCGGCTTTTCCGGCATGATCGGCTCAGGCCGGACGGAGCTGATGGAGGCGATCGTCGGCTTGCGCGCGCGCACGGCCGGCGAGGTGCTGGTGCGTGGCGAGCCGGTGCCATCCGGCGACGTGCATGCGGCCAACAAGGCTGGCCTTGCCTATATGACCAAGGACCGCAAGGCCAAGGGGCTCCTGCTCAATGCCGGCATGATGGCGAACCTGACGCTGCAATCGCTCGGCCGCCACAGCCGCCTCGGCTATCTCGATCCCGGCAGCGAAGAGGCGGCCCTGGTCAAGGCGCGGCGTCGCTTCGACATTCGCGTACGGGACGACAGGATCGTAGCCGGGCGCATGTCCGGCGGCAATCAGCAGAAGCTGCTTCTCGCCAAGGTCATGGAAACCGACCCCAGCATCATCATCATCGATGAGCCGACGCGGGGCATCGACGTCGGCACCAAGCAGCAGATCTATCACTTCATTTCGGCGCTCGCCCGGGATGGCCGCTCGATCATCGTCGTCTCCTCCGAGATGCCGGAGATCATTGGCCTTTGCAGTCGCGTCGCGGTCATGCGGGAAGGCCATATCGCCGGCATTCTCGAAGGCGACGAGATCTCCGAACAGGAGATCATGCGTTACGCCGCAGGCCTGAAGAAAAAGACGGCGGCTTGAGCCGCATCAGCGGCGCGGCCGACGGCAACAACAACAAGATTCCCGACAGATGGGGGAGGTTCGATTGGACATGAGCGTGAACCAGGAAGGCAGCCAGGAAGCCATCCGCCGCCGCAGCTGGCGTGACATTGATCTGAGGGCAGTGGCGCCATTCGTTGCGCTGGCGTTGCTTCTCTTGGTCGGCGCGCTGGTCAATCCCAATTTCATCAGCATCACCAACCTCGCCAATGTCGCCACCCGAAGCGCCTTCATTGCGATCATCGCGGTTGGCGCGACCTTCGTGATTTCGTCCGGAGATCTCGACCTCTCCGTGGGCGCCATGGTCGCGTTCATCGCCAGCCTGATGATCCTGTTCATGAACTCCGGCGTCATTGCCGATCCGGTTCTCATGCTCCTGGCGGCAATCCTCTTTGCCATCGTCGCCGGTGCGCTTTGCGGCCTCACCAACGGCCTGATCACCACCGTCGGCAAGATCGAGCCCTTCATCGCGACACTCGGCACCATGGGCATCTATCGCGGGCTGACGACCTGGCTCTCGCAGGGCGGAGCGATCACGCTCAAGGAGCCTGAGCTGCAGGAAATGTACCGGCCAGCCTATTTCGGCACGATCGCCGGCGTGCCGGTTCCGATCGTCGTCATCCTTGCGGTGACTGCTGTTGCTGCCTTTGTCCTCTACCGCACGCGCTACGGTCGCCACGTCGTTGCTGTCGGTTCCAACCGCGACGTTGCCCGCTATTCGGGCATCTCCGTCAATCGCGTGCGCACCATCGCCTTCGTCATTCAAGGGCTCTGCGTTGCGGTCGCTGTTCTCCTCTATGTGCCGCGCCTCGGCTCGACCTCGGCCACGACGGGCATTTTGTGGGAGCTGCAGGCGATCACCGCCGTCGTCGTCGGCGGCACGGCGCTGAAGGGCGGCGCAGGGCGCGTCTGGGGCACGATCTGCGGCGCGTTCATCCTCGAGTTGGTCGGCAACATCATGCTGCTCTCCAACTTCATCAGCGAATATCTGATCGGTGCCATCCAGGGCGCGATCATCATCATTGCGATGCTCGTCCAGCGTTCGCTGGTGCGGAAGTCGTGAGACGGCCGGGCCTACAGGTCTCCCGGCCTTGAACAGGCTGACCTGAAATTTGGGAGGAACTTAATGCACAAGAAGCTATTCGGCCTGACCCTTGCCGCGATGACCGCCTTTGCCGGCGTGTCTCACGCGCAAGAGGAAAAGAAAGTAACCATCGGCGTCTCGATCCCGGCGGCCGACCATGGCTGGACGGCCGGCGTGGTGTTCCATGCCGAACGGGTCGCCAAGATCCTGATGGAGCGTAATCCCGGCCTGAACGTCATCGTCAAGACCTCACCCGATCCGGCAAGCCAGGCCAACGCCGTGCAGGATCTTGAGACGCAAGGCATCGACGCGCTCGTCATCCTGCCGACCGATCCGGATCCACTGGTCAACGCCATCAAGGAAGTGAAGGGCAAGGGGACCTTCGTCGCTCTCGTCGACCGTGCCCCGAGTGTCAACGACAACTCGGTGCGTGACCTCTACGTTGCCGGCAACAATCCGGCGCTTGGCCAGGTCGCTGGCGAGTACATCAAGGCAACGACGCCGGAAGCTGAAGTCGTCGTCATCCGCGGCCTGCCGATCCCGATCGACCAGCAGCGCCAGGACGGCTTCGACAAGGGTATCGAAGGCTCGAAGGTCAAGGTTCTCGACCGCCAGTACGGCAACTGGAACCGCGACGATGCCTTCAAGGTCATGCAGGACTACCTGACCAAGTACCCGAAGATCGATGTTGTCTGGTGCCAGGACGACGACATGGCCGTCGGCGTGCTGCAGGCGATCGAGCAGGCCAAGCGCACCGACATCCAGTATGTCGTCGCCGGCGCAGGCTCGAAGGAAATGATCAAGAAGGTCATGGACGGCGACAAGATGATCCCGGTCGACGTGCTCTATCCGCCGGCAATGGTCGGCACGGCGCTCGAAATGACCGTCGCCAACTTCTACGGCCAGGTTCCGGTGCGCGGCGTCTACACGATCGATGCAACGCTCGTGACCAAGGACAATGCGAAGGACTTCTACTTCCCGGATTCGCCGTTCTGATTAAGCTTTGATGTGATGACGGCCCGCGATTTGTGGGCCGTCATCAGGCTTGGCGAGGCTGAAAATACTGCCCCGCGGCCGGCCATCTTGCCGGCCTTTCAATTGCATTAGCATGCTGTTGAATTTCACTATGAATCGTCATAAAACCGTCACATAGCCGCCTGACCTTCCCTTGGCTTCCAGTCAGTTCAACGTGAGAGCGATGATGCAAACACCCGCTGTGTCACGTCTGTCATCTGACGCGATAGCCGCTTCCGACGCAGAGCCGGTCGTCATCGACCAGGCTGGTGCGATCTGCATTCGCAAGGAAAGCGGCGGGGACCGGTTCGAGGTGCTGCTCATTTGCGGCCGCACCACCGGGCTCTGGGGCATTCCCAAGGGGCACCTGGAGTATGGTGAAGACACCCCTGGCGCTGCCGTCCGGGAAGCGTTCGAAGAGGCCGGTGTTATCGGAACGGCGTTAAACGACGAAATCGGCGGCTACACCTACAGCAAGGTCGGCAAGACCGCCGTCTATCACGTCCAGGTTCACCTGATCGCCGTTGTGTCCATGGCGCCCGACTTTCCGGAAAAGGGCGCGCGCGCGATGCGCTGGGTGCCGGCATCCCTCGCGGCGTCGCTTGTCGGGCAGCCTGGCCTTAAAACGCTTCTCACCGAACGGCTGGGCGGGCTTGGAAACGATAGTCTCGCGAGTTGCGCCGATTAGTTAGCCCCTAAAGCCGGTCCCGCCTGCGACGCAGCTCGGCGGCGATCATGGCCTGGTCGCGCCGAAGACTGAGGTGTTGCGCGGCCGCCATGCCATCCTTCCACACCGACATTGCGCCGGCCTCCTTGCCCTCCAGCCAGAGCGATACGCCCGACCACAGCGCGAGTTGAGGCACGCCGATCGGAAAGGCTCGGGCATAACGTTTGAGTTCGCGTAGCGCTTGGGCCTCCCAGCGCGGCCATTCGTCGTAAGCGTGTGCGAGGCCGGCCTCGCGGCCCCGCAGGAAAACCTCGGCGGCGCCGGAGATGCCGACCAAAGTGCTGTGGGACGAAGGCCGGCGCATCAATTTGACCAGTTGCAAGGTTTCGGCGGCCGCCTGGACACTCTCCGCATGCCGCCCAGTGCGCGCGAGCGCCAGCGCCAGCGCACCCTTCGCCGAGATCTGCGCGGCCAGATCGACCGACCCGAGCATCGCTGAGCCGATCAGCCGGAGAATGTCGACGGCCTCGCGCGGCTGATCCGTGTGAAGCACGCACAACGCCTTGCACCGCAACGCCCAGATTTCCTGCTGGATATTGCCGGCATTCTGCGCGCGCGAGAGCAGGGCGGTCGCCGTTGGTTCGAGCGCGGCCTGCTCGCCACGGTAATAGAGCGACCAGAAGCGCATGCCCTGGGCATTGCACCACCGCAATTGGTCGCCGGCTCGAAGGCAGAACTGCTGGCCCTGTTCCAGCCTTGCGTCCACCCCCGCCCATTCTCCGCGCCCGAGCTGCCAGAGCGCGTCGAGATTGCAGACATGCGCATGGATCGCGGTGTCTGAAAGCTCGGTCGCGATCCGCTCCGCCCTTTCCATGAAATAGCGGCATCCGGAGCGCCAGCCCATCATCCCGAAGCCGCAGCCGAGCTGCGAGGCGGCGACGGCCATTTCGATCGTCCGTCCGGTCCGTTCGGCGCGCGCCACCGCGCCAACGAGATTGCACATTCCACGGGTGAAGCGCAGCTCGAAGTAGTCAACCAGCGCTGCCTGGTTCAGGCACCGCGCCATTTCCCTCTCCCAGGACAGCCGGTCCTCGCGGCGGGCAAGCTTCGCTGTTTCCGGCAGCATCTGCTGCGCCGCAAGCCGCAAGCTGCGAGCGGCAAGCCGTACTAGCGTCGCAGACGAAGAGACGGGAACCGGTTGGCCGGCCGCTTTCAGCGCATTCCTGACGGCAATGCCCTGCGCGTGAATGTCGCCGCGACTGTAGTGCGCTTCGGCAAGTTTGCGCCGCCAGCGAACCGCCTGCAGTCGCTGTTCGGGCGTCCAGTCCTGCGGCTTCGGCTCGTGCGCCATGCAAATGCCGAGAAAGAACTCGACCTCGCGGAAGGCGCCGACCTGCAAAGCCCTCGCGGCCGCCAGGTCCGCGTATTTCACGACCTTCTCCTTGTTGTCCGCCGCCTCGAAATGCTGAACGAGAACCGCTAGATCTCCACCCATTGCTTCAACGCGGCTGCGCTCCAGCCAGTGGGCGAGCGATGCGTGGAGGCGGCTGCGCAGGTCGCCCGGCATCGATCCGTAGACCACATCGCGCGTCTGGTCGTGACGGAATTCGTAGCTTCCGGCTTGGCCGAGCCGGCGCACCAGATGGGCATCGACCAGCCTTTCGACGGCGGAGCCGAGCCCTTCCGCATTCAGCTCTTCGTTCAGCAATGCCTCCAGCTCGGCAAAGGTGAACGAGCGTCCTATGACGGCCGCCGCTTTGATCACGTCCTGCGATGTCGAGTCGAGGCGATCCACTCGCTCTCGGATGACGCGCTCGACTCCCTCGAAATACTGGAGGTCCTCAAGGGGGCGGATCGAGCGCCAGAGGCCATCGCGCACGGCGATCAAGCCTTCGCTCTTCAGCGTCAGCGCGATCTCCTCGGCAAAGAAGGGATTGCCTCCGGCAAGGGCGGCGACCCTGCGCGCGAGTTCCTGTTGTGGCGGAACCTCGCCAAGAGTGCGCGAAACGAGTTCGCAAACAGTGCCGTCGTCGAGCTCTTCGAGTTCGAGGATGCGGTAGCGCCGGGCCGGCTCCTCTGTCTCGGTCCCGGCTTCGCCTGCCGCCTCGACCCGTCGTCGCAATTGCTTCAGATCCTCAGGCACCTCTTCGGAGCGCACGCAGAGCACGAGCAGCAGCGAAGGCACAGAACCGAGCACCCATTCGACCAGCCGCCAGGAGGCGGAATCCAGCCACTGGCTGTCTTCGAGTACGAGGGCGAACGGCCGTGGCGCCAAGACGCCGAGGATATCGCCGAGGAGGCGCATGGTCGCATCGGCGCGGTGGGCACCTTCCAGGTGGCGCGTTCCCTCGTTCTGCTCGATCTCGATCGCCAGCAGGTCGTTAAGAAGGGGCAGGCGGTCTGCGATCCACGGCGCCGTGCGGATGCGCGCGGTAATGCTTTCGAGCAGGACGAGGCCATCGCTTTCGGCGGGCAATCCCAAAAGCGTTTCAAGAACGCGTCGCCAGGCCAGAAGCGAGCTTCGCCGGTCGTCCCGTTCGGCGAGCGTCACGGCAATCGCCACTCCCGCGGCGTGAAGATTGTCGGTAAAGGTGGCAGCCAGCCTGCTCTTGCCGATGCCGGGTTCGCCCAGGATGACGACAAGACGGCTCGAACCGCCGCGCGTCTCCTCGAAAGCATGCTGCAGGAAAGCGAGTTCCCGCTCTCGGCCAATCAGCGTTGCCGCAGACAGGGCCCGCGACTTCGGCTCAAGAGGCCGAAAGACCGGCGCCACGTCGCCAAGTCCCGCCAGCTGGACGGTTCCGCGTTGCTCGAAATCGAAGGACGCCCGGCTTGCCCTTTCGGTCGGCGCATCGCACAGCACATCATTGGAGACGGTCGTGACGAGGCGCGCGGCGCGATTGACCGGCGTGCCGAGAACCATCAGCTGTCTGCGGCGCGTGCTGCCGACGACTCGAAACAGGGCCTCGCCCGTCGCCACGCCGACCGAGACGGCAAGCCCCATCTCCGTGATATGGCGACCGATGGCGCGGGCGGCATCCACGGCGCGGGCCGGGTCGTCGCGGTGAAACGTCCCGCGTGTCCCGAAAGCGCAGAGGTAAACGAGCCCCTTGTCGTCGAAGAGGAGTTCGCCCGGAGGACCGCCGTAGCGGTGCGAAATCGCCTGAAGCGTTGCGCAGAGGTTCTGGTGTCGGACGAGCGCTTGGGCATCTTGATGTTGCAGACCGATTATTCGGACGAAAATGACGGACACTGGTCTGATCTCCGCAAGCGTGTCCAGCCGTGCATCGCGATGGACATTGCCTTCGGCTAAGGCGTTGGGGGATGCGGGTTCGATGCCCATCATCGTCGGCGAGGGGCCAAGCAACTCCTGAAGCTGCATCGGCAGGAATGCGACGAGCCATTCGTGCGCGATGTGCGGATGCGCTGGAGCAGCGGCGGGCGCGCGCGCATTTACCTCGCCATCGGTCAGGGCATTTGCCGCCTCTGGTGACAGAACGACTTCCCAGCGATGGGCAAGTGTCTGCGCACTTGCGGCCTGAACGACGGCATCGCCCCCAGCCACAAGGTTCCAGACCGGCTGGCCGCCGATGGCGGCCGCCCAGAGCTGCCCGGCGCCGATGCCGATATGTAGGGTAGGTCCGATTTCGCCTGCACCCGGATTTCGCTGCTTGCGGCTCTCCTTGCAGATCGCTTCGGCGCACTCGGCCGCACTCTTGACCGCGCGCGCCAGACCCGTTTCGTCGGCGGGCCAATAGGCCAGAAGCGAGTCACCCGCAAAGAGGAGGACTTCGCCGCCCCGGTCGCAGACATGGTCGGCGCAGCGCGCGTAGGAAATACCGAGCAGCTTCGGGATCTGCACCAGCCCTTCCTTGCCGCGCCGCGCCAGTTGCTCGACGAGGGCCGTGTAGCGCGAGACGTCGACAAAGATCACGGCGGCCGGAAACTCTACCGCCGACGGCCGCTCTCCGTGAGAGCCGTGAAGCCGGCCAAGCAAGTTCAGCGGCAAAAACCCTTCGAGCGATTTTGCGATCGTCTCCATGTTTCCTTCGCGCGGTGATTGATCACGAAATGCGCGAAACAGGGGCCATCTTCGCGCAGAAGTGCATTTATCCCTCGCCGATTTGCTGACTCTCGCATATTATTTAGCAATCGCTAAGAGGGCTAGCCGACTTCGATCGATCGGCTTTGGCGGAAACCGCACACGTTTCGGATTTTTGCATTCTTCCCGGATGTCGATGCCCCCTGTTGGGGATCACCGAAAGACATGAGCCATCGCGGCTCGCACACCGAGTTCAGGCGTCAGACGCATCTTATGGAGAGCGTTATGTCCGATTGGAGCTACGGATACCCGCACCGTGCCCGAGACCGACGTCCCGGAGGCGGCCATGGCCAGCATTGACTTCGACAACACCTCGCACACCGCGTGGATTTCCCAGGGTTTCGAAAGGCTGGTCGACCGGGTTCGGAAGACGCCGGCGGCGCTCCACTTTGATGTTCTGGTCGTCGGCAGTGGCTATGGCGGCGCAATCGCTGCCGCCACCATGGCCGGCCGCACGAAGAGAGGCGCTCCGATCAAGGTCGGGGTGCTCGAGCGGGGCAAGGAGTATCTGCCGGGCGCGTTTCCAACAGGTCTTGCCGAACTGCCTCGCCATATCCGCCGCGATCGCAACAAGGAAGGGCTGGTCGACGTGCGGATCGGCCCGGAGGTCGTCACGGTGGTCGCAAACGGCGTCGGCGGCGGTTCGCTGATCAATGCCGGCGTCATGGAAGTTCCCGACGAGAGCGTGTTTCACACGCGCTGGCCCGACGACCTCAAGGACCTGACGACCTGGCGGCAGTATTATGATCGTGCGGGCGAGCTTCTGGGCGGCACCGCAAACGGCGTCCCGAACAGCATCTCGAAACATCCCGACGGCATTCCCCAGAAACACAAGTCCTTCCGCAGCATCGCGTCGACGGGTTTTCGCGAGGCAGCGATTACGGTCGCGATGACCGACACGGTGAGCTCGGGAAATGTCAGGCTCAATAAATGCGTGCGCTGCGGCGACTGCGCGACGGGCTGCAATTTCGGCGCAAAGAACTCGCTCGACGTCAACCTGCTCGTGACGGCGCTGCGCAACGAGGCAGAGATCTTCAGCGGCGCGACCGTGCTCAGCGTCAAGCCGGACGGCGGCAACTGGATCGTCGATTGCGTCTACACCGACGCGGCCCTGCGCGCACGCGACGGCGACGTGCTGCAGGTGCGCGCAGGCAAGGTCGTGCTGGCGGCGGGCACGCTCGGCTCGTTCGAAATCCTGAAGCGCTCACAGGCCAAAGGCCTCAGCCTCTCCGTGCATTTCGGCAACCATTGCTCGACCAATGGCGACATGCTGGTGACCGATTATGCCACGTCAAATCCGGTCAATACCGTCTCGGACGAGGCCGTGCAGCCCTCCAAGCGTGCGATCGGACCCACCATCACCGGCGTGCTCGATCTTCGAAAAACGACAGGTGTTCTGATCGAGGAACTCTCCGTTCCAGCTGGCTTGCGCCTCGCCTTCACCGAGATCTTTGCAACGCTCAACACGCTTCACGGGCTCGACCGGTTCGACTGGTCGACGCATACGCGGGGCTTTCCGGACGACGACGCCTATGTGGCGCCGACCGGCAGGATCGAACATTCCGCCGTCTATGCCGTCATGGCCGATGACGGCGCCGCCGGTCGTATGGAACTGGATGAAACGGCTTCCGACAGCGATGACGGCACGGCGCGGATGCGCTGGGACGATCTGCCGTCCCTGCCGATCTTCGACACCGAGGTTGAGGCGCTGGCGCGGCTGGCGAAGAATACGGGCGGGCGCGTCATCGCCAATCCCGTCTGGAAGCTCCTGCCGGCCAGCCTGAACTGGCTGCTGCAAAACAAGCGCGGTCCGCTCACGACCGTGCATCCGCTCGGTGGCTGCGTGATGGGCAACACCGGCGCGACGGGCGTCGTCGATCATCTGGGGCGTGTTTTCAAATCGGAGCTTCCGAACGACTTCCATAATGGCCTCGTGGTCCTCGACGGCTCGATTATCCCGACGGCGCTTGGCACCAATCCGGCGCTCACCATAGCGGCAGTGGCCCTGCGCGCCTCGGAGACACTCGCGGCCGCCTGGAATTATGTCGCCCCAGCCCCTGCTGCGCCCGGCCTAGCTTTGGCCCGCCCGGTGTTTCGTGAAACCGATGCCGCTGCATCTGCCCCTGATACCGATGCCGAGATCATCGAGCGCCTTGCCGGCCGGGTCAGGTTTTCAGCGCCCGGTACGACCTCTGAAACGCGAGTTGTCGAGCTCACACTGCGTTTCGAGCCGAAGGCGCTGGCCGATTTGGCGCCAAGCAATGGTGGCGATGGAACCCTTGAGGTCGCGACCGACGCCTCCGTGCCGTTGGCCCGTAGCATGATCCGAATTTTTCCGGCGGATCAGTGGGACAATCTCCATCAGACATGGGCGCCCGCCGGCCTGAAGGAGCAGAAGCTCCAGGCGATCGCCGTCTTTACGGCGCCCCTGACCGGCAGCCTGCGGGTCCTCGAGCGCCAGTCGACGTGGGTCGGCGGCAGGATCTGGCGTGCCGGCAAGGCATGGGTGCTCAACCGAGGCCTGCGCGACAGCTATCAGGCGATCGTCGACGGCGACGGTGGGCCCGGCTTTTTCGAGCGCGTCCGCTCAGGTCTTGCCATCGCCAGCCGGTCCGGCGAGATCCGCGCCTTCGTCTATGATCTGAAGGTCGGCGCGCCGGACCCGATCACCGGTGGCATCTCGCTTGCGGGCGATCGTATCGTCGGCACCAAGCGCTTCACCTATGATCGGCGTTCCAATCCCTGGCGTCAGCTCATGGAAGTCGCGCTGGAGCAATTTCCGGGGTTGCAGGCAGCGTCCGGCGGGCGCGTGCTGACGCTCGACCTCGACTATCTCGCCCGCATCGGCGTGCCGCTCGTGCGCATCACGGAACAGCGCGACGGCGTCGCCGCGATCGGAGCGCTCCTGACTTTCCTCGGGTATTTTCTCCGGCTGCTTTTGGGAATGCATATCTGGAGTTTCCGTGCACCCGATAAAGACAAGGACCCGGCAAACGACGCGGTGGATTTCCGCCCGCCGGCGCAGTTGAAGATCAAGGGCGGCGGCACGGTCGCGGCGCAACGACAGACGCTCGTCGTCGGAACGAGCAAGCCTCAACTCGGCGGCCCGCCGGTTGTCGGGAAAGTACTGCTAACCCGCTATCCCTATCCGGGCACGACGAAGCGGCCGCTGGTGATGATCCACGGATACAGCGCCGGCGGGACGACCTTTGCCCACCACGCCGTCAATCCCAACTTCGCCAGCCATTTCTGGAAGACGGGGCGTGATGTCTGGATCGCCGACCTCAGAACCAGCCCGGCGCACCCGACCGCAAGTGCGGCCTGGAGCTTCGACGAAATCGGCAAGGAAGACGTGCCCTTGGTGTTGCGGACGATCGCCACACAGACCGGTGTGCCGAAACTCGACGTCATCGCCCATTGCATGGGCACGATGGTTTTCAGCATCGCCACACTGGAGGGTAAGATCCAGGACCTCGTCGACCGGGTGGCCTTCACGCAGGTCGGTCCGCTGGTGGTCTTTACGCCTGCCAACATCTTCCGCGCCTATGCGGTGCGTTACCTTCTCGGCTTCCTGCCCGACAGCTACAGCTTCAATCCGGATAAGCCGACGCTCGCCGATGACCTTTGGGACCGCGTGCTTTCGACGCTTCCTTACCCGGTCGAGGAGTTCGACGTGGAAAATCCGATCTGGCCATGGAAGCGGACGCCGTGGACAAGAACCCGGCACCGGATGGACGCGCTCTACGGACGCGACTTCAACGTCGCCAACATGGAGCCTGAAATGCTGCGCTTCATCAACGAGCATTTCGGCGCGCTCAGCCTCAATACGGTCTCCACGACGGTGCATTTCGTGCGTAATGCCATGCTCACCGACTTCCGGGGGCAAAACCGACTGGTGTCACGAGAAGTCCTGCAGGATAAGTGGAAGTTCCCCACCTTCAGCGTCCATGGATCGGGCAACGGTCTCACGGATCCTGCCACCGTCGACCGCATGCGCCGCGTCTTCGACGATGCAGGTCGTGTCTACCTGGAACCCTATCTCAACCCTGGCGCCGGTCACCAGGACGCCCTTATCGGGACGACCCGGCATGCGACCTTGCAGAAGATCGAAGCTTTCCTCGACCAGAACATCCAACGCCAGCCTGCGGCCGCAGACACCGAGATGACGGCCTACCCGCCCTGGATCGGGCCGATCATTACCGAGGAGAACGGCGAGCTGACCATTCGCCTTGGCACGCTGCCGTCGATCCGCCAGACCGAGGGCGTGATCATGCTGCGCGTGCTGGTAAACGGCGACGACATCCAGCGCCCGGATGGCCAGCCCTGGGATCTGCCTTACATCGTCAGCCACATGATGGTCTACTGGTCCCCGGCGTTGCGCGACAACCACTGGGATGCGTTCAAGGCGCCGCTCCCAACATCAATGCCGGGGTATGATCCGAACTTCCCGGGAAACGCGTTGCTCGTCTTGCTTGCCTACGCGGAAGACAAGCTTCTGCCGCCGTTCATTGAGGAGACATACTACGCGCTCGCCAAGAATGGCGTCGTCTATCGGGCGCTGCTTCGCGAGTCGAACGAGAACCCGGAGAGGGTGCTGGAGGTACTTCCCTATCAGCGTTTCGAGCGGATCTCGCAGGCCGCCTCGCGGATGATGGATGCGCCGCAGCCCGACATCAATCCGGGCAAGGCTGTGAAATTTTCGCCGAACCGCCTCGTCTACAAGGACACGACCCCGACGACCAACCTGACGGTCGGCGCCGCTCCGCAGACGGCGACGCCTGCAAGTTCCTCGATGAACCTCAACTTCCTTATGGGAGCGTCGGTTCTGGAAAATCTGGTCGAGCAGGACCGGGCAATGATGGACGGCGTTATCCCCTACGATTCCCCGCTCGCTCCTCCTGTTCAGCCTTCGCCCGCCGGCACCAGCTTCATCCTGGCTTCGTGCCAGTACCCGGCCGGGTTCATCGACAGGAAGGTTGCCTATCGCTCCTATGCCGAGGTCGCTGACAGAATAGGGGCGGGGGTGGGTATCCAGCCGAAGTTCGCGCTCCTCGTCGGCGATCAGGTCTATGTGGATCCGACCGCAGGGCTCTACGATCCGGCCGCGAGCGATGACAGGTATCGCCTCCCTTACGAAGCTTGGTTGCAGGAACGCAGCGTGCGCGAGGTCCTGCGCCGCATACCATCGTTCATGCTGCTCGACGACCATGAGATCGACGACAACTGGGAGCCGCTCGCCTCTCCGAACGATATCGATACGAATGCCAAGCTGAAGAAGGAGGGTTTCGCGGCCTTCGAGAAATACCAGCGTGGAGTGGATCCCAAGCTGAAGACGTTCGACTACGAGGGCTTCCATTTCTTCCTGCTCGACACGCGCAGCGAAAGGACGCACCGCAAGATCGGCGCCGGGCTTGCCAATGCGACCCTGTTCAAGACGGGCGTCGGCGAGACGATGAGCGACCTGGAGACGTGGCTTTTAAAAAATGGCCCGAAGTTCATAGCGTCGCCATCGATGTTTCTCCCGCGTCATCGCCGGGCGATCCAGCGCGATGCGAGCCTCATCCCGGACAACCTGAGTGCGCTGCGTTCCGATGGCTGGGATGGCTATCCGAACAGTCTGCGTGATGTTCTCGGCGCCATCGCCGCCGGAAAGATCAAGCATGTCGTGCTCCTCTCCGGTGATGAACACCGGGGCTGCATTGCAACGGCGCTTCTGACGGAAATGGACGGCACGCCGATCACGACCGTGCATTCGATCCACACCGCGGCAATGTATGCGCCTTATCCTTTTGCAAACGGGATCGACGAGGATATCGTCGAGCAGGAGACGTTCGAGTTCGACTACAAGGCCAAGCGCTATCACTGCATCGTCGACGCGACCCGGCCGGCTCCCGGCGACGGTGCGACTTTTCTCCACGTCCGGCAGGATGGCGCCGATTGGAAGCTCGACTGCGAATATGCGGGGACTGTGCAGACGCTCACGCTCTGATCCCATCTCCTGGCGCGTTACTGGTTTAAATCCTTACGGGAAGGCTCGAGCGGGCCCGTTCACGAGGACGTGTCCGGGTGATCCGCCATGCCGTTTTGTCGCCCGATGCCGTCGCTTGACAGTCGGTTCAAACTAAACTTAACATGTTAATGGATTGAAGCTTTCCGATGAGGAGCAAAGGGAAGTTTCAAGCGACCAGGGAGATCTGCCCGCCGGATGGCCGTGAAGGATCAGGTGCGTGCATGCGATGTTCGCCGCGCGTGAATGTGGGGTCGACAGGGAGGAACCTATGAAACTGAGCAGACGGAATTTGATGAAGACCGGCGGCGCTCTGCTTGCAGCGCCCTTCGTTCTGAAAATCGGTGCGGCGCGCGCCCAGGAAACAGTCACGCTGAAGCTGCACCATTTCCTGCCGCCGGCATCCAACGTTCATCAGCGGCTGTTGACGCCATGGGCGAAATTGCTGGCAGAACAAAGCGGCGGTGCGCTGAAGGTCGACATCTTCCCAGCCATGCAACTCGGCGGAAAGCCGCCGCAGCTCTACGATCAGGCGTCGAACGGCGTCGTCGATATCGTCTGGACCTTGCCCGGCAACACGCCCGGACGTTTCCCGTCCACGGAAGTGTTCGAACTGCCATTCGTCGCCGCCAAGGAGGCGACCGTCAACGCGCAAGCCTGCCAGGAATATGGCCAGACGCACGTACTGAAGGAAACTGGCGATACCCAGCTCTTGTGCTTCTGGGCGCATGATCAGGGCCTGATCCACACCAATAAGGAAGTGAAGACCGGAGCGGACCTCGCCGGGCTGAAGCTTCGCAATCCGACGCGCCTTGCCGGTGAGGCGCTGGCGGCACTGGGGGCGACGCCGGTCGGCATGCCCATTCCGCAGGTGCCCGAAGCACTGGCCCAGCGGTCGATCGACGGCTGCGTGCTCCCGTGGGAAGTGGTTCCCTCGATCAAGGTGAACGAGCTCACCAAGTTCCATACCGAAATCCCGGGCTCGCCGACGCTCTATACCGCAACTTTCTTCCTGGCGATGAACAAGGGCAAGTACGACGGGTTGCCGGCCGACCTCAAGGCCGTGCTGGACGCCAACAGCGGCATGGCCTTCGCCAAGAAGGCCGGCGAGATGTGGGACAGCGTCGGTGCCGAAGTGCGCGCGGCAATCGAGACATCCGGAGAAGGAACAATCAGCACGATCAGCGAGGACGAAAAGGCGAAGTGGGTGGAGGCAACCAGACCCGTCCACGACAAGTGGATCGAGGACATGAAGGCCAAGGACCTCGACGGCAAGGCGCTGATCGCCACGGCGCAGGCGCTTGTGCAGAAATATTCGAGCGCCTGAGCGCACTGCCGGCCGTACTCGCCTGAACGTGGCGCCTGAACGCGCCGCTGCATGAACCAACAGCTCGAGGCCTCAACAATGGAAGACGTAGGATACGAGGACGCGGTGAGGGTGCCGCGCCGCAGGGAAGTCGAACGCCTCGCGGCCGGTTTGGCACTGATCGGCGGCACGCTTCTTTGCCTTGCGGCGGGTTTGGTCACCGTCAGCGTGCTGGGCCGATGGCTGTTCAATCGGCCGGTGCCGGCCGACTACGAGCTGGTGGAGGTGGCGGTCGGCGTCGCCGCCTTCTCCTTTCTCGCATACACACAGGCCCGCAACGGCCATATTGCCGTCGATACCTTCACGTTGGCTCTCCCCGCACGCGTCACGCGGGTCATCGACGGCCTTTGGGACCTGCTTTTGGCCGGCTGCCTGGCGTTTTTTGCCTGGGGTCTGTTTACCGGTGGCCTGGAGGCGAGGGGATACGGGACGACGCTGATCCAGCTGCCCTGGCCGATCTGGCCAGTCTATCTGACCTGTGCGGCGCTGGCGGCGCTCGCAGCCATCATCGGAGTTTCCGTTTCCCTCTTGAAAATCGGAGGCGGCCGATGAGCGGTTTTGCCATTGCCTTCGTCGGATTCGCAGCCATGCTGCTCTTGATTGCCATCCGGATGCCGATCGCCCTTGCCATGCTTGCGGTGGGCGCTGCCGGTTATGCCTATCTCTCTGGCCCGCATGCGCTGGTCTACTATCTGCAGACCAACACCTACAGCCAGTTTGCCAGCTACACGCTTTCGGTCATACCGCTCTTCATCCTGATGGGCGCGCTTGCCGAGCAATCGGGCATCGCCGCAACGCTCTTTCGCGTCGCCGAGCGAGGCTTCGGACGGTTCAAGGGCGGAATGCCAATGGCGGTCATCGCCGCCTGCACCGGATTCGGCGCGATCTGCGGCTCGTCGGTCGCAACCACGGCGACCTTCGGGCGTGCGGCCCTGCCGGAACTGCGCCGGGCGCGCGTCGATGTCGGTCTTGGCACCGGGACGATTGCCGCTGGTGGCACGCTCGGCATCCTCATTCCCCCATCCGTCATCCTGGTGATCTATGCGATCACCGCCGAGCAGAACATCGCCAAGCTGTTTCAGGCCGCCCTGGTGCCGGGGCTGCTGGCGGCCGCCTTCTATCTGATCGCGATCGCCGTCGTCGTCCGGCGCAAACCCGATCTCGCGCCGCCGGTCACGGCGACCGAGGCGGTTCGAACCCCCCGTCCTTTCTGGGCGAGGCCCGTAGGGCTGATCATCTTTGCCGGTGGCGCGATCGGCTGGCTGCTCGGCTCGCTCGGGACGGTAGGGGGCGTATTGCTGGCGATATTCGGCCTGCTGCTGCTGGCTGCGGACTTTGCGATCGTGCCCGCGGCGGCGGTTGCCGTCACGGTGGTCGGCGGCATCTATGGCGAAGTGTTCACACCGACGGAAGGTGCCGCGGTGGGTGCCGCCGTAACGCTGCTGGTGGGGCTGCTGCAACGGACCCTGAGCCTTGGCGCCCTGAAAAACGCCCTGCTGCAGACGGCTGAAACGAGCGGGATGATCTTCCTGATCCTGCTCGGCGCCGAGGTCTTTGGCGCGTTTCTGGCGCTGACGCAGATGCCGGCGACGCTGGCCTCAATGGTCGGACAGTCGGGTCTACCGCCCTATGTCGTCATTTGCGGAATGCTCGTCACCTATTTGGTGCTCGGCGCCGTCATGGATGAACTGGCGATGATCCTGCTGACGTTGCCGGTCTTCATTCCGATCATCCTGACGCTGGACTTGGGCATGCCGACCGAGGACGTTGCCATCTGGTTCGGCATTCTCGTGCTCATCGTCGTCGGCATCGGCCTTTCCGCCCCGCCGATCGGCCTCAACGTGTTTATCATCAACAAGCTGGCGACCGACGTTCCGATCGTTGAGACCTATCGTGGCGTGATGCCATTCGTGATCGCCGACCTCATCAGGCTGGTGATCATCACGCTGTCACCCGGCGTCGCTCTGGCGCTCGTCCGGTTGTTGAATTGAGAAGAAGCTGGCAGGGCGCGACCTCCGCCTTGGACGGCGCGCTCACAGATCCTTCCAGCTATGGAACATGGCGGCCTGGCCGGCATGTTCGCCGTTGGCGCGCACCAACTGCCACACGATGGCGTTCTCGATCCAGAAACGGCGTCCGGATTTTGCGATCCGAAGCCCACGATAGTTGTCGATGAAGCCCTTGGTGGAGACACTGTCTAAAAGACGCTGCCGTTCCTCACGGTTCGGCGCCTCGGCCGAGAGGCGCGACGGCATGCCGATGAACTCCTGCCAACTGTAGCCGAAGCAGGCCTGGGCAGTTTTGTTCGCGTAGAAGAAACGCGGGGCCTCCGACCGGTCGTGCGCCAAAAGCGCAAAGGGTGCGTTCTCGTAAAGCCAGCGGCCGTCGAACGGATGGTCGACCAGCTCCTTGCCGGTCACCTTGCGGAAACTTGCAACGATCAGGGCGAAGGCGTCATCGGCATCATATTCGGTTGTCATCGCCCTTCGTCTCCATAGCGCCGGGGTGGGCGTCAGGCGTTCAAGGACGGAATGAACTTCCCGTCATAACGCACGCGGAAATTCCGGCGTTGCGCATCTTCCTGGAAGCAGACGAACACCAGCTCGAGGTCATTTGCGCTGCTGCGCCTTCCAAGCAGGCTGAGCGTGATCACGACCACGCCGCCATAGGTGCGGGTCAGGGCGATCGCTGCCCTTCGAATTTCGTTGGTGCCGGCGTCGTCCCGCTCTTCGCGGCGCTCATAGACCTGCCAGAAGGGCGAAGCTTCCCAGGCCGCGCGCAGCGCCTCGGTGATCTGGTCCTTGAACTCCTCGACGGATCTGCCCTTGCTCCACGAGACGGTCTTTTCGGTGTAGTCGGCAAAAATGTCGAGATAGCCGTCATAGTCGTTCGCATTGGAGAAACAACGCTCGATCATCCCGAGCGCCATTTCATCGGAAATTCCTGCCTTGAAGTATATCGTCATCGAATCGCCAACCCTGCCTTGAACGCCTATCTAGTCAAAGCGCCAAGGATGTATCTAGTCCCCGATTGTCATATTGCTGCGGCCGAGAGGTTCCCCGCGTAAGGCGATCGGCTCTGGTGTTAAAGATCACCATTCATGCCAGTTTTTGCCGAATGCGCTATTCTGCCACCCATGAACACCATGAACATTTCCCTCCCGGACTCTCTCAAAAGCCTCGTCGACGAGCAGGTCGCCCGGCGAGGTTATGGTACGAGCAGCGAGTCTATCCGGGAGTTGATCCGCCGGGATCAGGACTGGCTCAATCTGCGTCGGCTATTGCTCGATGGTGCCTCTTCCGCACAAGCCGACCCGACCGACGCTGGCTACTTCGCCGATTTGCGTGACCGGGTTCGTGGTCGATCGGCCAAGTGAGCAACAAGCCGGTCATTTCGCGTCAACCGGCCAGCAGCGACGTCGAGGCGGCGATCGAGTGTTATGCAACGTAGGCTGGGGCTGACGTCGCTCACGCTTTTGGCGACGCGTTTCAGGCTGCCTATGCGTTGATTGTTGCGCGTCCGGAATCCGGTTCGTTGCGCTTTGCCTACGAACTGGCGCTCCCTCATTGGCGAAGTGTCGGTCTGAAGAGGTACCCATACCTCGTGTTCTATCGTCAACGAGCCGACCATATCGACGTGTGGCGCGTGCTGAATAAGCCCTGACTGTAAGCTATTGGTTGCCTTGGGAAAGCTGAGGCAAAAACTCCGCGAAACTGAGCGGAAACGAGACGAAATTTCTAAGGCTTGGCACAACCAGGGTCCGCGTTCCCTCGCGCTCCCACACGCCTGCCGATAGGTTCTGGGTCAGCATCAACACCGGAGAACCGCATGAAACGCCTCCTCATTCTCGGCGCCACCCTTGTCGCGCACTTTGTGACCCCTGCGCTGGCACAGGAGCCGACGAAGCTTCTCAACGCCTCCTACGACGTTTCCCGCGAGCTCTTCGTTGCCGAGAACGAGGCCTTCATCAAGCAGCATCCGGGCGTGACCATCGACCAGTCGCATGCCGGCACGTCGAAGCAGGCCCGCTCGATCCTCGAAGGCCTGGAAGCCGACGTCGTCACCTTCAACCAGACCACCGATATCGAGTTCCTGGCCAAGAACGGCTTTGTCTCCAAGGATTGGGCGAAGGCGTTCCCGAACAATGCCTCGCCTTTCTATTCCTTCCCGTCCTTCCTGGTGCGCAAGGGCAACCCGAAGAACATCAAGGACTGGTCCGATCTCGCCCGTGACGATGTTCACGCTGTCTTCCCCAATCCGAAAACGTCGGGCAATGCGCGCTACACCTATCTGGCGGCCTATGCCTGGGCCAAGGAGGCCTATGAAGGCGACGAGGCGAAGATCGAAGCCTACATTACCAAGATCTTCGACAACGTTCCGGTGTTCGACACCGGCGGCCGCGCCTCGACGACCACCTTCGTCGAGCGCGAAACCGGCGACGTCCTGATCACCTTCGAGGCAGAGACCCGCAGCATCGCCAAGCAGTATGGCGCCGACAAGGTCGAGGCCGTCATCCCGTCGGTCAGCCTGCTCGCCGAGTTCCCGGTCGCGGTCGTCGACAAGGTCGCCGAGAAGCACGGCACTCAGGCGCTCGCCAAGACCTATCTCGATTTCCTCTATACCGAGGAAGGCCAGCGCATCGCCGCCGAGTTCGGCCACCGCGTCCGCAACGAAAAGGTTGCCGGCGAATTCAAGGCGCAGTTCCCCGACATTCGCCTCGTCAATGTCGATGACGTCTTTGGCGGCTGGAGCAAGATCCAGGCAGAGCACTTCGCCTCGGGCGGCGTTCTGGACAAGCTCTACGGCAGCCGCTGATCGCTCTTTAAACTCGCATTCAGTCAGCCCGGCAGACGAACCGTCTGCCGGGTTTCACCATGACATGACAAGGAAGTGAACGCTTGAGACGCAATGTCCTGCCCGGGTTACGCCTGTCGCTGGGGGTGACGCTGCTCTATGTGAGCCTGATCGTCGTTTTGCCGCTGGCAGCCCTCGTGTTCAAGGCCGCAAGCCTCGGCCCTCTCGACTACTGGCAGATCGTCTCGTCGCCGCGGGCACTCGCAAGCTATCGCGTCACCGTGACGGCCGCCCTTGGCGCGACGCTCTTCAATCTCTTCTTCGGCCTGGCGCTCGCCTGGGTGCTGGTGCGCTACCGCTTTCCGGGGCGCCGCATCGTCGATGCCATGGTCGACCTGCCTTTTGCCTTGCCGACGGCCGTTGCCGGCATTTCGCTGACCGCACTTTTCACGACCAACGGCGTGTTTGGCTCAATCCTCGAAAACTACGGCATCAAGGTTGCCTATACGCCTATCGGCATCATGATCGCCATGTGCTTCACCTCGCTGCCCTTCATCGTGCGCACGGTGCAACCGGTACTGGAGGATCTCGATCCGGCGCTGGAGGAGGCAGCCCAGTCGCTTGGCGGCTCGGACCTCGCGATCTTCCGCAAGGTCATTCTGCCGCTACTGACACCGGCGCTTCTCGCCGGCGTCTCTTTGTCCTTCGCCCGCTCGCTCGGCGAATTCGGCGCGATCATCTTCATCGCCGGCAACCAGCCGATGTCGACCGAGATCACCGCGCTGCTGATCTTCATCCGGCTTGAGGAATACGACTATCAGGCAGCGGCGGCGATCGCGTCCGTCCTGCTGCTCACGGCCTTCCTCATGCTCGCGGTAACCAACTGGCTGCAGGCGCGGGCGCTGCGCTACACGCGGAGGTCTTGACCATGAGTTTCAAAAAGACCGTACGCACGCTGCCGCGGGTCGGTGACGGCCCCGTGTTCCGCCGCGCCCTTATCGGCGTCGTGCTGATCATCGGCGCGTTCCTCATTCTCGCGCCGCTGCTGATCATCGGTGTCGAAGCCTTTGCCAAAGGCTGGCAGGTCTATCGCGACACGATCCTGCATCCCGACACGCGCCATGCGATCATGCTGACCGTGCTTGCGGCGCTGATCGCCGTACCCATCAACACCGCCTTCGGCGTCGCCGCCGCCTGGGCGATCACCAAATTCGATTTCCGCGGCAAGGGCTTCCTGCTGGTGGTGATCGAGATCCCGTTCTCGGTTTCACCGATCGTCGCGGGTGTTGCCTATCTCTTCGTCTACGGGCTGCAGGGCCTGTTTGGTCCGACACTTGATGCCTATGGCATCAAGATCCTGTTTGCCATTCCAGGCATCGTGCTCGCCTCGATGTTCGTCACCGCGCCGTTTGTCGCCCGGGAGCTCATTCCGCTGATGCAGGCCCAGGGGCGCGATCTCGAAGAGGCGGCCGTTTCCCTCGGCGCTTCCGGCTTCCGCACCTTCTTTTCGGTGACCTTGCCCAACATCAAGTGGGCGCTGCTCTACGGCGTCGTCCTTTGTAATGCGCGCGTGATGGGCGAGTTCGGCGCGGTTTCGGTCGTCTCTGGTAACATCCGTGGCCAGACCAACACCCTGCCGCTCCATATCGAGCTGCTCTATCACGACTATCAGGCGGCGGGCGCTTTTGCGTCGGCGTCCATTCTGGCGCTCATCGCCGTCTTCACCATCATCGCCAAGGTCGCTCTGGAGCGCCAAGGGGCGGGCCGCGTCCGCCCAGTTGCCAATTCCGCGGAGAATGCATCATGAAGATCCGCCTTGACCACGTCGTCAAGACTTTCCAAACCTTCCGTGCCGTCAAGGACGTCTCCCTGGAGATCGAAAGCGGCGAGCTCGTCGCGCTGCTTGGGCCCTCCGGTTCTGGCAAGACGACGATATTGCGCATGGTTGCCGGCCTCGAATTCGCCGATGGCGGTCACATCTATTTCGGCGACCAGGATGCGACCGACATCCCGGTGCGCGATCGCGGCGTCGGCTTCGTGTTCCAGCACTACGCGCTTTTCCCGCATATGACCGTGGCGCAGAACATCGCCTTCGGCATGGAGGTCTCGAAGGTCAAGCGCGACAAGGCGGCCATCCATGCGCGGGTCGCTGAACTGTTGCGCCTGGTTCGCCTCGAAGGGCTCGGCGAACGGTTTCCGGCGCAGATCTCCGGCGGTCAGCGCCAGCGCGTCGCACTTGCCCGCGCGCTTGCCGTCGATCCAAAGGTGCTGCTGCTGGACGAGCCTTTCGGCGCGCTTGATGCCAATGTCCGGCGTGAGCTGCGACGCTGGCTGCGCGAAATCCATAGTGAGCTCGGCATCACCACGCTCTTCGTCACGCACGACCAGGAAGAGGCGCTCGATCTCGCCGACCGCGTGGTGATCCTGAAGGATGGCCATATCGTTCAACAGGGGACGCCGGAGGAGGTCTGCCGCGAGCCGAAATCGGCCTTCGTCATGAAGTTCCTCGGCGATGCCAACATGCTTCCCGCCGAGGTGCGCGATGGTCGGGCCTATGCCGATGGCGCGGTCATCGATGCCGCAGGGATCGCCGACGGCAAGGCCGAGCTTTACGCCCGGCCGGTCGATCTCGACTGGGCGGCGGGAGGCCCGGGTATCGCGGCCAATATCAGCCGGGTGATGGATCGCCCTGGCGGCCGCCGGGTGGTCGCGACGACCGAGCGTGGCGTGCCGCTGGAGTTGGACCTGGAGCCGGAGCGTATCGTGAGGGCCGGCGACACCGGTTACGTGACGCTGCGCCGGGCAACGGTATTTGCGATTTAGGCTGAGCGCGCGGCCAGCCTCTTGCCGCCGTCAGGCGAAGCGGAGGGCGGACCGAGCGCGCGCCTTGGCTGCTTCTTCTTCCCGGTTGCGTGGGGGCTGTGACGTCTCGAGCGCATCGAGCAGTTCTTGCGCGCATGCCGCAATCGAATTGACCGCGTGATCGAACGCCGCTTCGTTCCGCTTGGACGGCTTGTTCGTTCCGCTTAACTTGCGCACGAACTGCAGCGCAGCGTCATGGATCTCGGCGTTCGTCGCCGGCGGCTCGAAATTGAACAGGGGTTTGATGTTTCGGCACATGACGGGCTCCCGGTCCTCTTCGTTCTGGCTCCTGTCGAGCGCCGGATCTTAGTGCCCGTTCCTCGTCAGCGAAAGACCTTTACCCGTCCGCTGCCTGCGATCCAACCGTTGGCCGGCTCCGCTCAGGAGTTCCGGCCGTTCTGTGCCAGGCGCATGCCGGCCGCGCGTCCGCCGCTCGGCACCACGACGATCTGCTTGACCTTGCCCTGCTTGAAGGCGGTCAGGAAACGCGGATAGTCGGCGAAGGCGACGCAGCCATGGGATTCCGCGCGCTTGCCGCGCAGCAGGTAGCTATGCGTCAGGAAACCGTCGCGGCCGTGCTTGTTCCTTCCGTCGACCGGCAGCATGCGGATCGCCTCGACCCCGTGGAAACGCGTTTCGCGCATCCTGAGATTGTAGGTGTGCGGCGGGGTCGGTCCGGTCATTTTGACGTCGACGTAGCGCGGGTTGTCGGCCATCTTGCCGATACCGGAATGCGCCTCGAGCACACTGCCGTCAGGCATATAGACCTTGGCAGCGGTGATGTCGTAGACGGCGACGCCGTTGCCGGCCTTCGCTCCGCCGCCAAACATGTTACGCAACGCCTGGCCGAAACCGGTGCCGGCACTGTTCTCGGTCGGATCTTCCGGCCGTGCATAGGCAAGTTTCTGCTTCTTCGGCGCTTCGTCCGCGTCTGCCTTGGCTGTCTCTTCTTCCTTTTTCACCGCTGCGTCTTCCGCCTGCTTGGTCGCAGGTTTTTCGTCTTCGGCGGGCGGCTTTTCCGCTTGCGCGGTGCGGGGGCGGAATTGCGGCATGGGACCGACCGAGGGCGTGTCCTCATGGCTCGGCAGGGCGGCCGTGTCTTCAGCCTGGTCCTGGTCCGGTTGTTCCGCGAGATCGTCCTCGGACGGCGCCGTCAACAGAGCCGAAAAGGCGCTGCCTTCCACGTGGCTCTGTGAGGGGGTGGCGTAGGCGAGCTGGACCGGGTTCTTGGCAATGGCAACAGACGCCACCGGCGCGAAGCGTTCTGGCGCCGGGAGCTTTACCGTTGCGATCTGATGGTGAACCTGGGTAGCGGGAACGGGGTTGCTCGCGACTTTCTCGGACGAGAGAACAGCCTTTTTCACCGCGGCTGCAATCCGGGCGCTCTTGCCGATCGTTTCCGCATCTATCGGGAACAGGGCATCGTGCCCGAACCTCGCCTCGCTGGGAGCGAGGCTTGCGACCCTGACGGGCTGCGCCGCGGCGGCGGCCACGAGCCGCGTCGCCTGGTTGGTTCTGGCGTGCTTGTCCCAGGCGCGCTCTTTGGTCGTCTCGGCGAAATGCAGCTGCGGCTTCGGCAGCAGGCGGCCGGAACCATGCGCGTAGGAACTGCCGATCGCGGCCATGCCGACAAGCGACCACGCAGCCGCGCCGACGAGGGCGGTGCCGCAGCAAGTGATCAGCAATGGGCGCAACAGACGGTGCAAAGACTGTGGGCGAATGATCTTACTCAACAACGCAAATCAAGCCAGAAAATCTCACAAAGGCTCTCAGGCCGGCGAGCGAACGCCGCTGCGCGATTTCTGGATTGTCCCCTTCTTGACGACTGATGGACAAAAGATGGAGAAGTATGGTTAAATTTTGCTTTCCAACCGCCGAAATAGATCCCGGATCGATTTTTTTCCGCCGAAAAGGCCCATTTCGGCCGCTTTCCGGGCGACTAGTACTCGGACTACGCTCACACTTGCCTGTTGGGGGTACTACGGATTGCAGCTCAGATGCGTCCGTTCTGAAAGGCCAGCCGGAAGCAGGCACCGCCGCTCTGTGAGGTGAGGATGCTCACGCGGCCTTTGTGTCGCTGCGCGATCTGCAGAACGAGATTGAGGCCGAGACCAGCGCCACGTTCGCGCGGCTTGAGGCGGTAAAAAGCCTCGAAGACGCGCTCGCGTTCCCCCTCCGGGATGCCCGGGCCGTCGTCGCTGACTTCGATCACGCCGTCCGGCTCGACCCGTACGAGGATCACGCCCTGGTTTCCGGCATGCTCGATCGCGTTCTGGACGAGATTGGTAACCGCCCGTTCAAGCGAGACTGCGTCGCCCTGTATCAGCGACTGCTCGGTGTTTTGTTCAAACGACAGGTCGTAGCCTTCGTCGATGGCGAGCGGAGCAAGGTCGGCAACGACGTTGCGGCAGAGCGCGACGAGGTCCACGGCGGTGAAGGGCCTGGCGTCGGCTTCCAGCCGTTGCAGATCGAGCAACTGCTCGGCAAGCGCTGAAATCCTTTCGCAGTCGGAGATCAACCGGTCGCGCTCCGGCCCTGAGGCGAGCAAGTCGAGCCGCGCCTGAAGAATGGCCACAGGCGTCCGCAGCTCATGGGCGGCGTCGAGAATGAAGCGCTGATGTTGGCCATAGGATTGATCGAGCCGGTGAAGGGCGCTGTTGATGCCGCGCACGAGCGGGCGGACCTCGCTCGGAACCGCCGTTTCGGCCAGCCGGTGGCTCCGGTGCGTAATGTTGATCTCATCCGTTTCGCGGGCGAGATCGGAGATGCCCCGGATCGCCCGGTTGACGATGCGGGGCACCGCGAAGATCGTGACGAGCGCGAGCAGCACCAGCATCGGCGCGACGAACAGGCGTGAGAACGAGAGGATGAGCGAAGGTTGGCTCAGAAGCGTTCCCTGTCCGAATACGGTGAAGCTGCCTTCCTCGTTTGTCATGCGCCGGATGACGGCGAGATAGTTCGATGGCGGGCCGTCGTCGCGGATGTCCGAATAGGTCATTCGGTCGAGGGCCACGGTCATGCCGCGGTAGATGTCCGGTACGTCGCCGGACTGAACGATCTCGCCCCCGTCGCTGCGCGCGATGAACCAGAAATGCGGTTGCTCGCGACGAACGCGTGCCAGTTCCGCGGTGTCAGCGAGTTCGAGCTTGCCGCTGGCACTCCGCTTGATCGCGCGGAACGCCGTCTCGACCGGGGCGGGACTGACGAGCGCGCCGCCTTCGTCAGCGACGACGAGCAGCGTGACGAAGGATAGGCCGAACGCAAGAAGCACCGCCAGCTGCAGAACCAGCAAGTGTGCAATGAGACGTTGCTTGAGAGACCGTGGCCAGAGCTTCCACACTATCCGCACCATGTTGTTGGACCGGCAACGCCGTTCGGCTGACGCTTTTTTTTTGAGGCGGCATAGACCGATGTCAGTAAAACCTTGCCGAGACGATTGTAAACGCGAGGTTGCACGGACATTACGCGGAAAGGCGGGGGAGCAGCGAGCGGGCTCGACGATCGCTTGCGCCGTTCCGGCTCAAGGCGTTGACTTGTCCCAGACCCTGGCGAAATCGACGAATGCCCTGAGCGCCGCCGGCATCTGGCGTCGGCTCGGATAATAGAGATAGAAGCCACCATAATAGGGGCACCAGTCTTCAAGGACGCGGACCAGCTTGCCCTCGTCGATGAACGCGCGCACCTGGTCCTCGAAGGCAAAGCCGATCCCCGCGCCGAGAAGGGCCGCGTCGACCATCATGTCCTGGTCATCGACGATCAGGGCACCGGTCACCTCGACCTGAACTTCGACACCGCCGCGCTCGAACTCCCAGGCATAGAGCCTTCCGCTGCCGAAGCGCAGTCCGATGCAGGACAGCGCCTTCAGATGCTCGGGAGCGGTCGGCCTTGCGTGGCGCTCGAAGAAGGAAGGTGTTGCCACGATCGCGGTACGCTGGCGCGGACCGATCGGGACGGCGATCATGTCCTGCGCGACGATCTCGCCAAAGCGAACACCCGCATCGAAACCCTCCGACACCATGTCGACAAGGTCGTTATCGACGACGATCTCGATGTTGACCTTCGGATGACTTTCGAGAAACCGCGCAACGATTGGCAGGAGAACCATTTTTGCCGAAGCGCGCGCCGTGTTGAACCTCAACCGTCCGATCGGCGCTCCCCGGAAATTGTTGAGATCGTCAAGGGCGTCCTCGATGTCGCGGAAGGCGGGCGCCACGCGGGCGAGCAGAAGTTCTCCCGCCTCGGTCAGCGCAACGCTGCGGGTGGTCCGGTTGAAGAGCCTAAGGTCCAGGCGCTCCTCAAGCGCCTTCAAGGCGTGGCTGAGTGCGGACGGCGTGCAGCCGATCTCGTCGGCGGCACGGCGGAAGCTCTGGTGGCGGGCGAGCGCAAGGAAAGGCGACAGGTCGGACGGCGATATGGTTCGCATTGATGAATACGACTCAACAACTCAACAAGAATCCAGTCGATTATCTCAGCAGACGTCTCGCAGTACAACCTTCCCAGCCGCCGACGATGGAGCGGCGAAACAAACCGGAGGTTCACATGCATACGTGGTTCATCACTGGCGCATCCCGTGGATTTGGTGCTCTTATCGTTGAAAAGGCCCTGGCGAAGGGTGATCAGGTGGTCGCGACGGCGCGCAATCCCAGGGCGATCGCGGACCGCTTCGGGGATCATCCCAATCTCCTGGCCGTCGCGCTCGACGTCACTGACGAGGCCCAGGCGCATCAGGCTGTGGGCCAGGCGATCGCGCGCTTCGGGCGCATCGACATCCTGGTCAACAACGCCGGCTACGGTCTCCTGGGCGCGGTCGAGGAAGCGACAGGTCCCGAGATTGAAGCGCTCTATCGGACCAACGTCTTCGGACTTCTGGCCGTGACCCGCGCGGTGCTGCCGCACATGCGTCGCCAACGCCATGGGCGGATCCTCAACTTCTCATCCGTCGGCGGCTACCGCAGCGGACCCGGTTTCGGCGTTTACTGCTCGACGAAGTTTGCCGTCGAGGGACTGACCGAGGCTTTGGCGGCGGAACTCGCGCCCCTCGGAATCTACGCGACGGCGATCGAGCCCGGTTATTTCCGCACGGATTTTCTCGACTCGACGTCACTGAGCATCAGCCCGATCGAGATCAGCGACTATGCGGAGACCGCAGGTGCCGTTCGCAGCAAGGCGAAGGAGATCAGCCACAACCAGCCGGGCAACCCCGACACGCTTGCGAACGTACTGATTGCGTTCGTCGATGCGGAGCAGCCGCCGGTCCGGCTTCCGCTTGGCAGCGACACGGTGGCTGCGATCGAGGCCAAGCACGCTTCGGATCGCGATCTTCTTGCCCAGTGGCACACGGTTTCCGTTTCGACAGACTTCGAACAGGCCGTTTGAAACAGAGCCTGGATCGATTTTCTTCTGATCAGCAATAAATGCCGCCGGTACCGACTGCCCGGAACCATCCGGGGTTCGGTGCCGGCGATCCAATCCCCGCGTTTTCGCGCAAAGGCGCTTGTCGGGCTCTAAAACATGAGTATAAGAGACAAGTATTAGCGTGCCGCATCGGACGAGCCGCAGGTTTTCCCGCGAAGTTTGCATCATGCCTGAAGAAATCCACCCCCAAGACCGCCGTGGCGCGCTTCGCTAGGAAGGGTGGCTGATGGCAAGCTCTCTCAATCACTGGCTCGGTCTGCTCTTCAGACGTCACCACAAGGAGGTGGTGCGCTATGCATCGCGCCTGATCGGCAATCGGGATGACGGTGAGGAAGTTGTGCAGAACGCCTATCTGCGCATGGTGAGGGTAGACCGCCGCAGCGTCGAGCACCCGCGTTCCTACCTGTTCAGGGCAGCGCGAAATGCGGCGATCGACTTTCGCATCAAGCTCGAGCGGGAGTGGTCGCGCCGGGTCGAATTGGACCAGGCAGACCGTCTGTCATCGTCGGACGATTTTGCGTTGCGGCTGGAATTTCGCGACAAGGTCGCAGCCCTTTCCGTTCTCTTGAACGAGTTGCCCGTGGCCTGCCGAACGGCCTTCATCATGAACAAGGTCGAGGGCCTTTCGCACCGCGAAATAGCCGAAACGCTGGGTATCTCGGTCAGCATGGTCGAAAAGCACATGCTGCGTGCCCTGAGCCATTGCCGCGACGTGCGGCGCGAGCTGGACCATGTCTGACAAGGGGCGGCGATGAAACCGGCATCAGCGACAACGCAATGTCCCGCAAGGGACATCTCCGACGCGGCGCTCGCCTGGGTCGTCCGGCTGCATTCCGGCGAGGCGACCAGCGAGGACCAACGCGCCTATCATGCGTGGCGCGGACAAAGTGCCGAGCACGAGGCGGCGGCGGTCGAAGCGGAAGCCTTGTGGGACGATGCGGCACATCTGCGCCGCGAGCGCCAAACCGGTCTCGTCTATCCCGGCCGCGACACCGCACTCCTTTCGCGCCGCCGTCTTCTGACCGGCGCGTTCGGCATCGCTGTTCTGGGAGGCGGGCTTGCCGCTTCGCGCCCCTGGCTGCGCATCCTCGGCTCCGACTATGCGACCACCACGGCAGAGACGCGTTCGATCGACCTGCCCGACGGGTCACGGGTGGTCCTCAACGCGCGCACTGCGATGGACGTGGATTTCGACGAACGGGCGCGCCGGGTGGTTCTGAAGGAAGGCCAGGCATTCTTCGACGTGGCGGCGGACGCACGACCCTTTCAGGTTGCCTCAGGTGAAACCATCGTCAAGGCCCTTGGAACCGCCTTCGACGTGGACGCCAATGCCGCCGATGGTTCGCTCGGCATTGCTGTCACCCGCCATTCCGTTCGCGTATCGCCAATGGCAGGCGGGGACCTCATGGGCGTTACGATCGCCGAGGGAGAGCGCGTGTCGGTCGGGGGTGACGGCGCCATCGGTAACCCTGTCGTGCAGGATCCGGCAATCGCACTCGCATGGCAGTCCGGCATGTATGTCGCCGAAAACCGCAGGCTCGGCGACGTCGTCGCTGCCCTTAGCCGTTATCACGGCGGCTGGATCGTCTTCAGCCACGACCGCTTGAAGTCGACATTGGTCAGCGCGGTGCTGGATCTCAGAACCCCTGACGCCTCGCTTTCAGCACTTGCGTCCGGCCTGCCGATCCGGGTCACGCGCATGACGCGCTTCGTGACATTGATCTCGGCGGTCTAGCCGGTTTCATTTTTTTTCGAACATCGTTGCGGGTTTTTGGGTGACGCCTCGTCTCGGCTTTTGAGGGGTGTGTCCTGCCAGCAGGAAGAACGATCCCTCGCTCAAAGCATGGGAATAGGGATCAGATGTCCAGACAAACGGGGCGAAACAAACTTCTTGGCGCGGTCGTGGTCGCAACCACGGCGGTCGGTTCACTTCAAACGGCAATGCCGGCTCTGGCACAACAGGAACGGTCTGCCCGTTCCGGCGCCACCACCTTCGACATACCGGCGCAGTCCCTGACCGCGGCGCTTACGGCATTTGCGCGGCAGTCGGGGCTGAGACTTGCCTATTCGGCATCGCTGACCCAGGGGAAATCCGCGCCTGCCGTCAGCGGACCGATCCCCCCGGCAGAGGCGCTCTCCCAGCTTTTGTCCGGCAGCGGCCTCTCCTATAGCCTGAACGGCGGGACCGTCACGATCACCGAGCGCGTTTCCGGTGCGCACGCGGTCGGTGCGGCCAACGGCGAGACGATGCTTGCGCCGATCGTCGCCGGCGGCGGCATCATCAATCCGGTGGATGCGCCCTATGAAACGGCTGCGCCGACCGCCTACATCTCGCAAGAAAATATCGACCGCTTCCGCGGCTCGAGCCCGGCCGACATTTTCCGCGGCACGCCGGGCGTGCTTTCCGGCGAAGCGCGCAACGGCGCCGGCGCCGTCGACGTCAACATCCGCGGCATGCAGGGTATGGGCCGCGTTGCCGTCACCGTCGACGGAGCCAGCAATTCGGCCACGGTCTATCAGGGCTATCAGGGCATCTCCAACCGGACCTTCGTCGATCCGGATTTCCTGGGGGGCGTCGATATCACCAAGGGATCGGACGTCGCATCGAGCGGTATCTCCGGCACGGTGGCGATGCGCACGCTCGACGCCGGCGACATCGTGAAGGAGGGGCACACATTCGGCCTTCGGGTCAAAGGCGGCTTTGGCACCAACACATCCAAGCCGCCGCCGGCCGGCACCACGGCGGGCTATGCCTGGCCGGGGGGCACCTGGGCGCCTCCGGTCGCAACGGCAAAAAGCGACGGAATGGACCGCCCCTCGTTCTTCGATCCGACCAGCGGCTCGGGCAGCATCGTCGGTGCGATGCAGGAAGAAAACGTCGACCTCCTTGCCGGTTACGCCTATCGCCGGCAGGGCAACTATCACGCGGGCACCAACGGACCCTCGGCAGTACCGGTGAGTATGGGGCCGCGACCCTTCTGCTATGAGAGCGGCGTATGCCTGCCGCCCGCCCGGGGCTGGAAAGACTATATCGACAATATTGGCATCGCCAACTACCGCGCCGGCGAGGAGGTGCTGAACACCCAGCTCCAGACAAAGTCCTATCTCGCCAAGGGCACAGTTCGCTTCGAGAACGGTCACAGCCTGCAGTTCGGCTACAATGGTTTTCGCAGCGAGGCCGGCGACCTCCTGGCGTCGCGCCTGACCTCGGATCGGGTTCAGGCGATGCAGCAGGGCCAGACGGCGGGAACGAAGGTCGATGCCGGCACGCTTCGATACGGCTGGAAGCCTGACGACAACGACCTCATCGATCTCAAGGCCAATCTCTGGGCCACGCGGCTGGAGCTGCGCAATCCCCGGCGGAGCGGCGTGCTCTATCCGCAGCCCGGAGATTTCGGCCTGCCGGCCGATTTCCGCACCGGCTCCGACACCTTCATGTGGGGCGCCGATGTCGCAAACACGTCGGTCTTGTCGACCGACTACGGCGCGCTCGACCTGACCTACGGCCTGTCGTTCCTGAGCGAGGATACGCGACCGAGCAAGTTCACACCGGAACTGGAGACCTGGCTCGACCTTCGCGATGGCACGCGGCAGGAGGCGGCGGCTTTCACCAAGGCTGCCTGGAAAGCCACCGATTGGCTGACGATCAATGGTGGCCTGCGCTACCAGCACTACTGGACCGAGGATCGAAATGCCCCCGAACAGGCCCGACCGGGCTACACCTACGACACAGCCCTCAGCGACGGCGGCTTCAGCCCCTCGGTGGGCGTGACGTTGGAGCCTTTCGACGGCACTCAATTTTATGTGAACTACTCGAACGCACTGCGCTCGCCGAGCATCTTCGAGGGCGTTTCGGCCTTCACCATGAACGTCAATTCCAACCTGCGGCCGGAACGGTCGAGCAATTGGGAGGTGGGCACCAACCTGAGGCGCGAAGGCGTATTTTCGGCCGACGACCAGGCGATGATGAAGCTCGGCTTCTTCGACTGGAATGTCGACAACTACATCTCGCGCGAATGGTATACTGATCCGCGCGGGATCTCCGGCATGCGCATTCACAACATTGCCGGCGCGCACTTCCAGGGCATAGAACTGTCCGGTCGTTATGAACGCGGCGGCTTTACCGCCGAGCTCGCCGCCAACTACTACACCGACGTCGAGTTTTGCCGAACAGCGACCACTTGCGGACACAAGTCGCTCTATGCCGACTACGCCACCAACCAGGTGCCGCCGGAATACACGGTCGCGCTGACGCTGTCGCAGACATTCCTCGACGACGCCTTGACGGTTGGCGGGCGGATTTCTCGTACAGGATCGCGCGCGATCGGTCATGGCGACGTGACCGCGCAGGGCGCTTCCCAGTTCATCTCGCTGATCGACTGGAAGCCCTATACGCTGGTGGACGCGTTCGCCGAGTACCGGATCAACGAGACCCTGACGGCGAGCTTCCGCATCGAGAACCTGACCGACGCCTATTATGTCGATCCCTTGAGCCTGGTGCAGCAGCCCGGCCCGGGACGTACCTTCTACGCGTCGCTGAAGGCGGAGTTCTGAGCCCGCGAACCGCATGCCGTTCATGACCGCGCCGGCGCCGGCGCGGCCAGCTATTCGACGACTGCGGCGACGGGATTTTCGTCGCGGCCTCGCAGTGGTTTTTCCGGCATGAGATGAAAGAAGATGAGCGCCGCCGCCATCGCTGCGGCGCTCGCGATGAAGATATAGGTGAAGGGCACGGCCGAGGTAACCGTCGTGCCGAGCGGTTCCACCCCTTCGCCAGCAAGCGGCAGTCCGTTGCCAAGAGCGATCGCGCCGAATGCCGCGACGCCGAGGGCGCCACCGAGCGATCGCAGGAACGTCAGAACACCGGTTGCGACGCCAAGATGCGCCTGGTCGACGGCGTTCTGGACCGAAATCGTCGCCACCGGAAAGGTCATGCCCGAGCCGAAACCGGCGGCGAATGTCAGCATTTCGAGGACGACGAGCGAGGTCCGACCGGCGAGAGCAGCAAGGGCCGCCAGGCAAAGCAAGGCCAGCGCGCCGCCGACCAGCGCCATCCTCTTATAGTGAACGATGCGCGGTATCGTCCGCCCGCTGGTCGTCGCTCCACAGACGGTCCCAAGCAGCAGGCCGAGCATCACCACGCCCGAACTGCTGGCCGACAGGCCATGGAACGTTTGCGCATAGACGGGGATATAGACCGAGAGCCCGACATTGGCGCCCTGCGCCAGAAACATCGCGAGCGTTCCGTAGCGTACGATGGGATTGGCAAGCACTTCCAGCGAGATCAGCGGTTCGCTCGCCCTGCGCAGCCGCAAGGCAAAGGCGAACCAGAGCACGACGGAAGCGCCAAGCAAGCCGAGTATGGCGGCGGAAAGCCATGGATAGCGGCTGCCGCCCCAGTTGAGCGCAAGCAGCAATAGCGAAGTCGCAGCGACGAGCAATAGAGCTCCGGCCCCGTCGATACGATGCGCGCGGGCGACGGTCGGCAGCTTCCTCAGCGGCTTGTTGATGATCGCCATCGCCACCAGCCCCAGCGGGATATTGATCCAGAAGATCAGCGACCAGTGCAGATGCTCGGCGAAGGTGCCGCCGAGCAGCGGCCCGGCGATGCTCGCGACCGCCCAGGTTCCCGATATCCAGGCGGCGTAACGCGCCCGTTCCTTGGGCGGTACGAGATCGCCGATGACGGTCTGCGCCAGCGCAAACAGGCCGCCGCCACCAAGACCCTGCACCGCACGGCCTACGATCAGTGTCAGCATGTTGGGCGCCAGCGCGCTTATCAGCGATCCCGCAAGGAAAATGATGATGGCCGCAAAGATCGTCGGCCGCCGTCCGTAGATATCCGAGATCTTGCCGTAAAGCGGCGCCATGGCCGTCGCGGTCAGGAGGTAGCCGGTCACGACCCAGGGCAGGTAGTCGCTATGTCCCAGCGCCTTGCCGATGGTCGGCATCGCCGGCGCCACGATCGTCTGGTCGAGCGCGGCCAGAAGCATGGAGAGAAGAACGCCGCCGATGATGACGTTCTTTTCCGGCTCGGAAAGGGCGGACCCCGTTGCTGCCATTGCATTTCGATGAAGCGTCTCAGTCATTCTTGCGGCCTGATTGCAATCCGACGTTTAGTAGTGCCGACGGCATTCAGAAAGGCTGGCATGCCGATAGTCAACCGCCTTGGCGATCAGACCGGACCGGCGCCTCCGATGCACCGCACGATGGTCTGCACGAGCGTAGCAGGATGCGGGGCTGTGCGGGGCGAAAACCGGCAGCCTGGGCTTGCTGATTTGACAAACTTTGCCAAAGTATGCCATGCTTGCCCGCAGGAAATGGAGACCGACATGGCGACGATGAACGTATCCTTGCCCGACCCGATGAAGGATTGGGTGGAAGCGCAAACGCGCACGGGCCGTTATGCCAACGCCAGCGATTATGTGCGCGACCTCATCCGCAGGGATCAGGAGCGAAATGACAAGGTTGCGGTGATGCAACGCTTTGTCGACGACGGTCTGAAGAGCGGCGTCGGGTCCCGCTCCAAGGACGAGCTCTTTTCCGCGGCGCTTACGCGCGCTGAAGTGCCGCGCGGATAATGGCGTTTCGGCTTTCCGTCGCGGCAGAAGAAGACATCATCGCGATCGCCGCAGATGGGGTGCGCCTTTTCGGCTCCGCCCAGGCGCGGCGATATCACGATGAACTCTTCGCCGTATTCGCCTTGATTGCCGCCAACCCGCGCATGGCGCGCGAACGCACGGAGCTGTCGCCGCCGATGCGCATCCATCCTTGCAAGGCACATCTGGTCGTCTACCGGATCGAGGCGGACGCCAACATCCTCGTCGCTCGCGTCCGTCACGCGCACGAGGACTGGATGAACAACGCGTTTTAGCCGGGCACGATATGACAAGGGACGGTGTCATCGACACCGTCCCTTGTTGCTTTCTCGGGCGAGCGGACGTTCACCTGCCGCGGCGTCAGACGCTCTTTCGCGTGACGAAGCGTGTTTCCAGATAGGCCTCGATCGCTTCGGATCCGCCCTCGGTGCCGTAGCCGGAATCCTTGATGCCGCCGAAGGGGACTTCGGGGAGCGCCAGGCCCAGATGGTTGATCGAAATCATTCCGCTTTCGACCTCGCTTGCGAGGCGGTGGGCGCTGCGCTCCGATCCGGTGAAGGCATAGGCCGCAAGACCGAAGGGCAGGCGATTGGCCTCGTTGATCGCCTCGTCGAGATCATGGAAGCGATTGATGATCGAGACCGGGCCGAACGGCTCGTCGTTCATGATCCGGGCGGAAAGCGGCACGTCCGCCAGAACCGTCGGCTCGAAGAAGTAGCCGCGGTTGCCGATGCGATGGCCGCCGGTCGCCAATCGGGCACCATGCTCGACCGCGTCGGCAACCAGGCTTTCGATCGCCGGGATGCGCCGCTCATTGGCAAGCGGCCCCATGTCGACGCCGGCTTCGAGACCGTTGCCGACCTTGATCGTCTTCGAGGCGGCGACGAAGCCGTCGAGGAACTGATCGGCGACGCGCTCCTGCACGAGGAAGCGGGTCGGTGACACGCAGACCTGGCCGGCATTGCGGTACTTGCTGGCGGACATGATGGCGACGGCGCGTTCGACATCGGCATCATCGGTGACGATGACAGGCGCATGCCCGCCCAGTTCCATCGTCGCGCGCTTCA
>NZ_JACVBC010000011.1:0-196536 GCF_014852205.1 Ensifer sp. ENS06
TTACGTTACCGCGATAAATCCCATCGGGATTTACGCTTGGCGCGGGGTGGAGCAGCCCGGTAGCTCGTCAGGCTCATAACCTGAAGGCCGCAGGTTCAAATCCTGCCCCCGCAACCAAATCAAAAAAGCCCGCATGGAGAAATCCAGCGGGCTTTTTGGCGTTTAAACCGCAGGGAAAAGACCCGGACGGGCGCAAGCGGGCAGATCAGGCAACGTTCCTGAGACCTGATCGCGCCCCGCAAGTCCGAGAGCAAGACGCCGTAACGCAGTGAGCGAGCTTCGCCGGGCGCTTACGTAGTCGCCACCAAAGCCGCGACATGCCATCACATGATCGCAGCCACGCCCGTTTCGTGGTCAAGCCCGTCCCTCAACGCACTCTCGCCCGACGCCTGCCGTCGTCGGCCCACGTGGCTTTCCACGGGGTCGAGCCATCTCCTCGACTTCCGCCGCAATCTTCGCGCGGAAAGACCGAACCGAGTGATCCTTTTAGTTGCTAAATTTCTTTATTTGCTTTTTCAAATAGCCGCCCCTCGTCATGCTGGCGCCTGGGGCTTGGACCCGAATTCAGCACGACAGAGTTTGATGAAGCACATCACCATCCCCACCGACAGTTTCCTGGACGGCAACCGGTTTCGCGTCGTCACCCTGCGGCTGGCACTGATCTACGCGGCGGCCGAATTCCTGATCAGCAGTCCCATCTGGCTCACGATCGGGGACAATCCGCTGAAGCCCCTTCTCGGCAAGCTGGCGCTCGAAGCGGTCTTTGTCTTCGTCGCCATCCTCCTGGCGCAGCTTCTCAGCCGGATGCGGCGGCAGAGCTATGGCCGGCAAATCGCGGCGTGTCTGTTGCTGTCGCTGGTCAGCTCGCTCGGCATGTCGCTGCTGGACGCCTATCTCTATAGCCTGATCATGCTGCCCGTGGTCGTGCCGTTCAGCATCATGGATTACGCCTATGCGGTCTGCTATCGCATGTCGATCTTCTTCGGCTGGTCGTTCCTCTTCGTCGCGTTGCTCAATCACATGGACGTGCGCGACCGCGACCTGAAGCTGATCGCCTCACGCGAAGAGGCGCTCGCGGCGCAAATGCGCGCCCTGCAGTACCAGATCAACCCGCATTTCCTTTTCAACACGCTTAATTCCATCACCGGCCTTGTCGAGGAGGGGGCCTCCGAGCGGGCCGAACGGATGATCATGTCGCTTTCGGCGTTCCTGCGCTCGACGCTGCAGCTCGACCCCATGCGTGAGCTCAGGCTTGCCGACGAGATGGCGCTGCAGAAGGAATATCTCGAGATCGAAAAGGAGCGGTTTTCGGACCGGATGCGCGTTCGGATCGACATTCCCGGCGAACTCGAGGATGCGAAAGTTCCAAGTCTCATCCTGCAGCCTTTGGTCGAGAACGCGGTCAAACACGGCGTCGGTCGTTCCAGCAGCACAGTCGAAATCCTGATCCGCGCGGCAAGGCGCGGGGACAGGCTCAATCTGATCGTCGAAAACGATGTTGCCGCAGCGACTGCGGCGGGGATGACGCACGGGCTCGGCATCGGTCTTGCCAATGTGGCCCACCGCGTCAGGACCCATTTCCCGGAGGGAGCTTCGCTGACAGCAGGCCCGATCGAGCCGCGCAAATTCCGAGCCTCGCTCGATATGCCCTTGATACTTGTTTGAGGCAGAGGAAGAGGCTGGCGGACGGGCCGGCGAGGTTATTGTCTGACGCCGCCCGACTGGGCGGCGCTGTCGTTCATGCCGATGGTAGCATCCCCGTCAATCGTCGACGACGGACCACTTGTCGTCCGGATCGAAGCGGTCGATGAAGGGTACGATTGCTTCCGTGCTCGGCCCGAGGTCGCGCTCGTAGACGATACCCTGCTGGTTGACGACGAAGGTCTTCACGCCCGTCTCCGCATAGGTGACCGGCCAGGCGATCAGCGCAAAGCCGCCGATCATGTTGCCGTTGATCACATAGTCGTAGCGACCGCCGGCAATG
The DNA here is from genome assembly GCF_014852205.1 of Ensifer sp. ENS06. Taxonomy (NCBI): domain Bacteria; kingdom Pseudomonadati; phylum Pseudomonadota; class Alphaproteobacteria; order Hyphomicrobiales; family Rhizobiaceae; genus Ensifer; species Ensifer sp. ENS06. The sequence continues at coordinate 1,985 of NZ_JACVBC010000011.1, forward strand.
TTGTCGCCCTGCGAGGTCAGGATACGGAAGCGGTAGCCGAAGTATCCTTCGCCAGCCTTTGCCTTTTCCAGGGCCGCTTCGCTGATCGAGTCTCCGACGGGGCTTTCGCCATCCCCCTGGTCGGCCGGCCAATAGAGACCGTCGGTCTGGCCGGGCGTGCTGATCAGCTTCTGGGCATATTCGAGCACGCCGTCGGAGTCGCGATCCTCAGAGGCGTATTCCTTCTGGGCATCGACATAGGCCTCGACCGTGTCGATCGCCTGCAACTCGTTCTCACCGACGCGACGATTGACGATCTCTTCGAGCCCGACATAGGTATCGAAGGCCCATTTGCCGTCATCGCCCTTGGTGAGCGGGAAGGGCAAGGGCCAGAGCCGGTCGCCGATCTGCAGGATCTTTCGACCCTCCAGATCGCGAACGACGACATTGCGCGCTGCCCCTTCGCGGATAAGAGCGAACGTATCCTTCACCCCTTCGCTGTCTTTCAGCTTCTCCGCATTCAGCCCCAAAAGTTTTGCCAGGCCGTCGAAATCATCCGCGGCCAGCCTTGCCTTGAATTCGCCGATGGCTTTGTCCGGATCGTCGAAGACCGGCGGGTCTTCTGCGGCGGCATAGGCATCGAGCCCAACCACCATCTGGTCCGCCGGCGGCTGATCGGCCGACGGTTGGTCTCCTGCAGGCTGATCGCCGGCAGCTTGATCGCCAGCAGGTTTATCGGCAGGCGGTTTGTCCTGCGAATAGGCGGAGCCGATCGGCGTCGCTACCAGAACCAGCGCCATCGCTGATCCCAGGAGAAGGGAATTGAAGAGCTTTGTCATGGTCGTTCTCCTGTGATCCGATCAACGTCTGCGGCCGCCGCCGCCGCGTCCGCCACCGCCACGGTGCATCGGCGGCCGGCCGCCACCACGGCTCATCTGTGGCCGCCCACCGCCGCGATGACCACCGCCAAGGCTTTGCCCGCCGCGGCGTGACGAAGCGACCTCACGCCGTCCGGAATTGACATTGCCAAGGCCCGATGGCTTCTTCGGCCGGTTCTGCGCCTTTGCCGCCATCTTCTTCTTGCCACCGCTGCGGTTGACCTGCGACGGCTTGTTGCCCGGGCGATTGATGCTCGGCTTTCCGTCCCCAGCGCGGGCCTTGGCGATCGCCTGACCGCCACCGCCGCCGCCGGGCCGAGCCGCCGGTCTCTGCTGCGCTTTCAGCCCGTCGAGCGTGCTCTTGCGCACATCCCTGATCTGGCCGCCGCCACCTCCGCCGGGCCGTGCGTTCGGCCGGTCGCGATTGATCTCGGCGGCGCGGTTGCGCAGGTTGTTGTTGCCGTTCGCCTTGATGTTGTTCTTGATGCTGTTTCGGTCGAAATGCTGAAGCTGGTCACGATTGAAGTTGATCTTGCTGCGGTCGACATTCTTCCAGTCGACGTCGTTCCACTTCACCTTGCCGTTGATGTTGTTGAAGCAGTTGTTGCAGTCGATGTCCATGTCGCCGCCGTTCCAGCGGCCACCCCAGACGCCCCAATCGTCCCAGTCGACGATCGCGGCGAAGGCCGCACCCGTGACCGCGCCGGCGAAGAAGGCCGCACCCGGATACCAGTAGGCGGGATAGGGCTCGTCATAGTAGCCGATCGGCGCCGGCGCATAGTTCGGCTCGTAGAGCATCTCCGGCGGATACTGCGGCACGTAGATCGTTTCCGGGTTGGCCGCCTGGATGACGACGTTGTCGCCTTCCTGGACCACCTTTACCTTGTCGTCGGTCTTGATGATGTTCTTGGCGACCGCCTCGTCACGCAGTTGCTGGATGGCCATCAGCACGTCTTTCTGCTGATTGGCGATCGCATCGCCGAAAGACTGCGTCCACTCGAGATCCTCGCTCATCATCTTGACGATCTGGGGGTAGTTCAGCAGCGATATGATGCTGCCGTCCCAGTCGTCTTTCGGCTTCATGTCGGGTTTCTTCTCGCGAGCCTCAAGAAACCGTTCTGCCTCGACGATCTGCAAAGGATAGAGTGCGGCGGCGGAAATGAGCGCCACCAACTCGTCCGGGTAGAGCGCGATGCGCGCCACCAGCACCTCGAGCTCATCGTCGCTGAGCGGCTCGGGTGCTGTCTGTTGTTCCTGAGCAGCCGGTGCGGCTGCCGTCTGCTGTGCAAGAACCGCCGTGACGGGTGTTGTTATCAAAACCGCGATTGCGCTGCCGAGCGCGATGATCGTCTTTTTGATCATCTATCCAGCCTCCCTCGTGTATTGGGCAATGGCACGGGCGCTTGAACTGGCGCGCGGGACAGCCCCCTGTCGACGCTTCTTGTTCTGCAATTTCAAGCTGATCGCGCAGCAGTCTCTGACCACAGCCGTCATCAGTCAATGGAATCTCTAGAGGAGGCCGGCGGATCGGGAAGCCCGGCAGGCGTATTCTACTGTATGTTACTGCCCCACGGTTGCCGTGGGCGTGCCATCCACGTGACGGTAGAGCTTGCAACTTGCAAGGTGCCGGCGAGCATAGAGCTGCGGGTGTCGGCTGTTTCGCGTGAGGGGGAAGGGGCTAGCATGGACGAGGATCCTTCCCGATCGAATGTGGTCCGCAACGGAACGAACGGGTCGCCTTCCATCGAGGCGAAGATCACGGATATCGCCCGGATCGGCATCGTCGGGCTTCTGGCCTACTGGTCTCTGACGCTGATCGCACCCTTCGCGATCATTCTGATATGGGCGGCAATCCTCGCGGTGGCGCTCTTTCCAGCCTATGCCAGGCTGGGACGCCTGCTCGGTTCGCGGCGCCTTGCCTCATTCCTGATCACGCTGATATGCCTCGCCGTCATCGTCGCCCCGCTGACTGCGATCGCGGTCAGTTTTGCCGAAGGGTTGCAGGCGCTGCTTGCCAGGCTTGCCGACGGTTCGCTGAGCGTACCGGTCCCGCCGGAATATATCCGCACGTGGCCTGTCGTCGGCGAGCGCATACATGCGGTCTGGAGCATGGCGTCGGGCAATATCGAAGCACTGCTGAGCAAGATCGAACCGGCGCTGATGCAAGCCGGGACCAAGGTTCTCGGCAAGGTCGCGAGCGTCGGCGCCGAGGTCTTAAGTTTCGTGGTCTCGGTGTTGATCGCAGGTTTTCTCTTCGGTTCGGCGGAGCGGCTGGCGGAAATGGCACAGCGCTTTGCCGGCAGGATCGGCGGCCAGCGGGGCATCGGTTTCCTCAAGCTGGCGACGGCGACGATCCGCAACGTGGCGCGCGGCGTCATCGGCGTGGCGCTGCTACAGGCATTTCTGTGCGGACTGGTGCTCAGCCTGTTCGATGTTCCGGCGCCTGGCGCGATTGCCTTCGTCGTGCTGATCCTCTGCATCATCCAGATCGGCCCCGCGCTGGTGTTGCTGCCCGTCATGATCTGGGCCTGGTTCACCATGGATTTCGGTCCGGCGCTGTTGCTGACGATCCTGTTGATCCCGCTGTTCGTCATCGACAATGTGATGAAGCCGATCCTGGTGGCACGCGGGCTGTCGACGCCGACGCTGGTGATCCTGCTGGGGGTGCTTGGCGGCACGCTGTCCTACGGCCTGATCGGTCTTTTTCTCGGGCCGATCGTGCTGAGTGTCGCGCATGATCTGCTGATGGTCTGGGCGCGCTCTGATGCGGCGCCAGAGAAGGCGGCTGAACCGGCCGTCCGCGACGGCGAGCTTGAACCCGGCAATATCTGATCAGCGTATCGCGCTGGTGGTACCTGCCTGCTGATACTCCGCTTCGGGCACAGCAACGCCGGCGGCGCGCAGGCCGTCGAACAGGCGGTGCTGATCCTCGGGACGGTGAAACTGAAGGGCAATCGCTTGCCCGAGGTTACCGAAGAGAGCCGGGGCGTTGGGCTCGAACCACTTTCGCTCCTCACGCGCCTGGTCCGCCTTGCCGAGCTTTCCGAGAATCGCAAGCAGCAGGACCCGGTCGGCCGGGTTGGCGCCCGGATTGGCGAGGCGCGCCCACCGTTCGGCGGCGACGTAGTCGCCGGCGAAATAGGCGCAGCTTGCCAACCCCCTTTCGAAAACGCCAGTTTGGCCGAGGTTGCGTTCGATTGCGTCCGACAGGAGCTTGCAGCCCGCATCCCATTGGCCCGACTGCGCGAGCCGGAGGCCGTATGCGCCGGCAAGTTCGGTGTCGTTGGGATTGATGGCAAGCGCGCGGGCGCCGACGGCCAGGGCAGCATCGACTTCGCCGCGAGCGAAGAGGACGAGCATCTGTGCTTCGAGGGCGCGAACGTCGAAGGGGGCAAGATCGACGGCGTGCGCCGCCGCTTCGCCAGCCTGTTCCAGCAGCCCTGCTGAGGCCGAGGGATCGAGGCCATTGCTCAGCGCATCTATATAGCTCATCGACAGAAGCGCCCAGGCGGTGGCGTAGGTCGGGAATTGCCGGGTCGCGCGCTGCAGGCACTCCTCGGCGGAGCGACGGGATTGCGGATCGATGTCGCCGCGATGGTCGTAGTAGGTGAGGGAGCAGGCATAGGCCTGCCAGCCCTCGGGAACCGAACGCCTGAGTTCGGCTGCGCTTGCCTGGAAGATGGCCCCATAGGGTTCTGCCACCGCGCTCGAGACCGCGGCCGCCGTCCTTGCCTGCTGATCGATGACGTCGCCGGACTGCAGTCGTTCGTCGTAGGTGTTCGCCCAGACGACCGCCCCGTCGGATCGCTGGATGAGCCTCACGACCAGCCGCAGCCGCTCTGCCTCGAGCCTTACCCGTCCTTCAAGCGCATAGGTTTGATCGGCCGATGTCCGTAATGGATCGCTGACCGTGACCGGTACAATCTCCTTGAATTTGGCGAGGTTGCTCACGACTTCGTCCGTCAGCCCCTGCGCCATCATCGCCGATTGCCGCGTCCCCGAGATGTCCTCGAAAGGCGTGACGATCACCTTCGGAATATTTGGCCGACCGGCCGCCGTACTGTTGTCACCGGAAAGAAGCAGCAAGCCGGCCGACAGACCGGCGAGGCCACAGACAAGCGCCGCAGCGCCAAGCAGGATGCGGCGGAGATGACGCCAGCCGACCGGCGCGGCGTCGGACGGTGGCATTCCGCTTTCTCTAACGGCTGCTGGCTGCTTTTCGGCTCGTCTTTCGAAGGTCGGCACATAGGCGCCCTTCGGCATCCGGATCACGATCGGGTCGCTGCGTCCGGCGACGAGGTAATAGCGTTCGAGTGCCCGACGAATGCGGCCCGCCTCGATCCGAACGGCGGGATCCGTTTGCGGGTCGAAGGAGGAATCCCGGCCGAAAACCTCGGTGGCAATGGAATAGGCCTTGATGCGGTCGCCGCGCCCGGCCAGCGTTTCCTCGATGACATAGGCCAGGAATTTACGGTCGCGGTCTGGAGCATCGAATTCGGCGCTCAGGCGAATGCGCTCAAGCTGTGCCAGAACCTCCACGCTGCTGGGCGGAGATATGGTCGGTTCAACGCCGACGTCCTGCTGGTCCCCGATGGCCATCACGCGCCTCCATGGGCACAATGTGAGATTGTATCCGGCGGCAGTGTAGTCTCCCGTATCCTACGCACCGGTTCGGTCGGAGCGCAACATTTATTCGCGTCGGGCTTCACGTTCCCTGCCGAGGTTGCGCGGGCGGGCGCTGACGATGCCGAGGACGCGGCGCGCGGCCGGGCGTTTCGCTCGCCGATGTCATTGATCAGCGCCGAACGGGAAGCGGCAGCGGCATTCCCGTCCGCCGATACCGGTTTGCCTTCCTTCGACCGCAAATCGTGGCAAATGAAGTCGACAAGGCTACTAGGTACGGACGCCGTTTCGAAGCGGGAGGCGTGGCTTGTCGGTGGGCGTGCGGAACATGTCCGCTGGCGCCGGGCGTCCGACGTGGAAACCCTGGACGTGATCGATCCGAAAGCGCCGCATCAGGGCCAGTTGCTCGTCGGTCTCCACGCCCTCGATCAGGATCTTGTGGCCGCGGTTGCGCACGAGCCCGATGATGTCCTGCAGCATCGCGCGGCCCTTCGGCGTGGCGCAATCGTGCAGGAACGACCGGTCGATCTTCACCGTGTCGAAATCGATCAGGCGCAGCCAGGAGAGGCCGGCGAAGCCGGTTCCAAAATCGTCCAGCCAGATGCGGATGCCAAGGGTCTCCAGGTCACTGATGCAGCGCAGGATGCCCGAGTGCATCTCCATCTCCAGCCCTTCGGTGATCTCGAAGGCGAGCCGGCTTCCGGCAACCCCGGTTTCTCCCAGGATCGCCGCGACCGAGGTCGCAAAGCCCGGCGTCTTCAGCTGGATCGGCGAGACATTGACGCTGACCAAGGGAACGTGATTGTCGACAAGCAGTTCGCGGCACACGGTCTTTATCGCCCAGCGGCCGAGATCGAGAATGGCGCCGGTCCGCTCGGCGACCGGAATGAACAGGCTTGGCGGAACCGAGGTGCCATCCAGCATCGTCAGGCGCATCAGCGCCTCGACGGCATCGACCTCGCCGGTCGTCACGTTCGTGATCGGCTGGTAGACGAGGGATACCAGGTTCTGGTCGACGGCGATCTTCAGGAGGGCTGCGATGTTCTCGCTCTCGTCGCTGCTCTGCGGATCGTTCGGATCGAACAGCTTCGAGCAGTTTCGCCCGCTCGCCTTGGCCGCGTAAAGCGCGCGGTCGGCCTCGTGGATGATTTTCTCGAGCTTGGCGCCGGTGTGATTGCGGGTGAAGGCGGCGCCGACGCTGACGGTGACGATGGACACGCCGTCGCGTCGCTGCTCGTGGATCAGCCCCATGCTTTCAACCGTGCGGCAGATGACCTCCGCAAGCTCGGCCGCCTGCTCGCGCGTATCCAGGCGAGCAAGGACGATGAACTCCTCGCCGCCGTAGCGGCCGATCGAGCCGTGATAGTTCCTGATCGCTTCGCCGAGCGCATTGGCCACGAGAATGAGGCAGCGGTCGCCCTCCTGGTGGCCGTAGCAGTCGTTGTATTTCTTGAAGAAATCGACATCGATCAGCATGGCGGTGAAGTTCTTGCCGAGCTTCTGCCAATCGTTCCAGTAGTCGCGCAGCTGCTGATCGATGGCGCGGCGGTTGTCGAGACCGGTCAGCGGATCGGTGTTGGACAGCCGCAGAAGCGCCATTCCTCGCTCGGAAGCTTCGTTCTGCTGGATCTTCGCCTCGAAGGCGTTGAGGAAAACCTTGTAGCGCTCGCGGTTGAGCTTCCAGTTCACATAGGAGGTGAAGACGAAGCAGGAGACGTAGAACGTTCCGAAGGCGATCAGGTAGGCCGGATCGTGTTCGGAGAAGAACGACAGCGCGATGAAAAACGTCACCAGCACGATGCTGGAGGCGACCACCGAGAGGCGGAACCGTAAGCTGAAGAAGAGATTGGCGCCCATCATGAAGATGGCGCCGAAAATCATGTAGTAGGACATGCTGCTCGTATCGGCCGTCATCATCGCCGGAACGAGCCAGCCTATGTAGCCGAAGACGAGGGCTGCGGCGCAGGTGCCGTCGAGCCATTTGGTCTGGGCCTTCAGCCGAAACAGGATCTCGAAGGTCAGAAGCGAGCCGATGCCGACAAAGAGGCGCGAGACGATCGTGTAGAAGGCGACGTCGGGGACGAGCAGGATGTCCGGGATGAAGAAGAGCAGGTAGACGACGACGGCAACCCACAGCCCCTGCCGGGTCGAGGCGCGCCGGCCAGCCTCGCCCTCCATGCGATAGAGGGTCTGAAGCTCAGCCAGGTGCGGCCTGTGCGGCTGCTTGTGTAGGTCGATGTCAACTACGTCGGCCAACGTGTGCTTCATGCACTGATCCATCGCGCTGCGTCACGGTCAACGGAAATCTGTCGTCGCTTTTCCATCAATGGACGTTGTTTCGGACACTCCCTGCGTGTTCGCCGCAGCCCATATGCAACAAGGGCGGGAAACGCTGCGAGGCATGATAGGAGGTGTCCATTAAGTTTTGTTAAATTAATGGGTCAGGGCATCTGCGAATCGGTATCACCCAAAGGGGTGAGCTCCGAGTATTTACCTTATTATATACAAAAACTTGCATTCCGAGCCGTAATGCGCGCATCTTCGCGACTATTGTTAACAAAGCTTTAACGGATGGTCTCGCGTGCGCCAATTTCAGACTGTTTTCGACGGTCAGAGCCTCATTACTCCCAAGGCAATGGCTGATGAGTTCGTTTCGCCCCGCGGCGAACGACATGACGAACAGCTCTCGACCGCTAAGGCCGAGCTCGCATTGATTCTCAGGGTCGCTCAGGAACAATTCATTCAAGGAACGGATGCGTCGAAAATTATCGACCGGCTCGCGGCCTCCCTCCACCAGACCCGTGCCAAATACCACCCGAGCGTGTGGCAGGAGCTAATCCCGATCGCCCAGGATCACCCGGTTTCGGAGTACTTCCTGCAGGATCCGTTCACCCGGTGGTCGTTCGACAAGCCCAGGGGATATTCGGGTGACGCGCAGTTGCTCGACTTCATCTACGGCCATGCAAGCGTTGCCGGCGAAATCGAGCAGGCGTCGCCGGTCGGGCGCGCCCTTTACGACTACACGAAGGACGCTTCGTCCTCGGTGGCGGTGCGCGAACGCCGCGATATCCTCACGCGCCACGTCGACGAGATCGCGGCGAGCCGGGGTTCCGAGGCGGAGATCCTGACGATTGCCGCGGGTCATCTGCGGGAAGCCAACCGGTCCAAAGCGCTCGAGGAACGCCGCATCAAGCGTTGGGTGGCGCTCGATCAGGATCCTCTCAGTGTCGGATCGATCAGCCGCGATTTCTCCGGCACGGCGATCGAAGCGGTCGACGGTTCCGTTCGCAGCCTGCTCGGCCGCGACCAGAAGCTCGGCACGTTCGACTTCATCTATGCGGCTGGTCTCTACGACTATCTCGCCGACAAGGTGGCCATCAAGCTGACGCATCGCTGCCTGCAGATGCTGAAGCCGAACGGCGTCTTCCTTTTTGCCAACTTCGCTCAGGACATCGGTGTCGACGGTTACATGGAGACCTTCATGAACTGGGCCTTGCTTCTGCGTTCCGAATTGGACATGTGGAACATCATCCACAAGAGTGCCGGGAAGTCTGCGATCGACGCGCGCGTCTTCTTCGGTGCCAACCGCAACATCGTCTACGGCGTCATCCAGAAGCATTCCTGAGATTGCTTCGACGAACTGCCTCGGCTTCAAGCCGAGGCGGGCCGGCAACCGGAGACCGCAGGGTGCCGAAGGGCCGCTGCGGTTTCGTATTTCTCACGCTCAGTCTTGCGTGCGCAGAAAGCGGCTCAACAGGCGGTGTAGCAGCACGCCTTCCTCCTTCGGCTTGAAGCCGGGATCGACCGCGACCCTGCTGAAGATGCCGTCGATGATCGCGGCGATCCAGCGGGCAGCGCCCTCCGCGTCGAGGGTCCTGTCGATCTGGTTTCGGCTGGCGGCGTTGCGCAGGAGTGCCACGAGCGCCGACTGGAGTTCCGCGTCGTTCGTCGCCGCGAGCGTCCCGATGCGCTCGTCACGCATTGCTTCGGCGGCGATTTCGAGCGCGAGGCTCGAATAGGCAGGATCGCCCGCGAGTTCGAGAACGCTATCCATGAAGCCCAGCAAGGCGGCGAACAGATCCTCCTCTTCGCCCAGCTTTCGGAAAATCTCCGCCGTTTCTTGACGTTCCTCTTCCACGATCGCTGCGATGATGGTGTGCTTGGTCGGAAAATAATGGAAAAGATTTCCCGGGCTCATGCCTGCCTCGGCGCAGATCTCGGCCGTCGACGTGCCGTGAAAACCCTTGCGCGAAAAGCAGGCGATTGCCGCATCGAGAATCAGCCGACGCCTGGCCGCATGTTTTTCGGGGTCGATCTTGCGCATCGCCGGTTCTCCTTGCATGCCGTTCAATTATTAGATCAAGCACTCTGATTTCGGTGGGCAGACGATCGGTGTCAAGGCCGCCGGCCGTTTGCACGATCTCCGCCATCTTCCCGCAATGCTCGTGTGTGATCTGCCTTACAATTGTCGCGTTTGATGAATTCTATTGTTAGATTGAATGATCTAATAAATTATCGACGCCCTTTGCCCGACCCGGGATCCGGTATCGCAGGCGCATCACGCCGCCGACCCCGCCAATGGAAAGCCAATGAAATGAGACGTACAGTTGAGTTGAACGTCGCTCTCGCAGCGTTGCTTGTGATTGCGGCGGCTGCTGGTCCGGCGCGCGCCTCGGGGGAGGCCGCCGCCTCAGTTCCCGCCCCGTCTGCCACCCGCACGGTAACGACGCTTGTTGCCGACAGCCGCCCACAGCAATGGACACGCTCCTTTGCCGGCATCTTCGTTGCCCGCGAGGAGATTGCCGTCGGCACAACCTTGACTGACCAGCGTATCGCCAGTGTCGAGGTCGAGATCGGCGATCGGGTAGCCGCGGGGACGGTGCTCGCCCGGCTGGAAACCGACATGCTGGAGAACCTGCTGCGCGAGGCCAAGGGCCGCGTCGCGCGCGCCAGTGCAGCGATGGCGCGGGAGGAAGAGACGGTCACGCAGGAACAGCGAAAACTCGCGCGCGCCCGCCAGTTGAGCCACCTTCAGGCCGCGACCATTCTCGAGGAACGCGTCTCCGCGCTCGCCCTTGCAGAACAGGCAGTCGAGGTCGCGCGGGCCGATTACGACCAGGCGGAAGCGCTTGAGGCCGAGGCGCGCCGGAGGCTCGATCGTGCCGTGATCGTGGCACCTGCCGACGGGATCGTTTCGGAACGGCTGGCGCGCGCCGGTGCGCTTGCGGGCTCGGACCCGCTGCTCAAGCTCATTCGTGGTGGCGAAATCGAGTTTGCGGCCGAGGTGCCGGAAACCGAACTGCCGTTGCTCGCGGTCGGCCAGCCCGTGAAGGTCAAGCTTTCGGGCCGAGCCGACTGGCTCCAGGGGCATGTGCGGGTAATCAACCCGAAGATCGACCGCGAGACCCGCCTCGGCACCGCGCAAGTCACGCTGTCCACCGAGCGCCCGCCTTTCGCGGGCACGTTCGGCCGGGCGGAGATCGTGGTGGGCGAACGCAAGGCGATCATGGTCGACGATTCCGCCCTGCTTTTCGGTGCGCCGGATGGCGCCGTCTCGGTCTTCGTCGTCGATGGGGGCCAGGTCGTGCGCAAGTCGGTCAAGCCGGGCATGCGCCAGGGCGGCAAGGTGGAGATTACCTCGGGCCTTTCGACCGGCGAACGGGTCGTCCTTAAATCCGGGGCGTCGCTGCGCGAAGGCGAAGCGGTCGCAACGAAAGACGTCCAGCCGACGCAGACGGGCGACCAGCAATGACGAGCAACATTTCCGCCTGGGCGATCCGCAAGCCGGTTCCGACGATCGTTCTCTTCGTCGTGCTGACGCTGATGGGGATCGCCTCGTTTCTGAGGCTGCCGGTCAACGCCAATCCGAGCGTATCCTTCCCGATCGTGACGGTGACGATCACGCAACCGAGCGCACAGCCGGGCGAAATGGAAACGCAGGTGACGCGCCGCGTCGAAGGGGTCGCCTCCGGCCTTGTCGGGGTCAGTCACATCCGCTCGACCATTACCGACGGCGTCTCCACGACCACGGTCGAATTCAAGATCGGCACGGATCCGGACCGGGCGGCAAACGACGTGCGCGAGGCCGTGGCGCAGATCCGCGCCGACCTGCCGCAATCCATTCAGGAGCCGATCGTCTCGCGCCTCGACGTCGACGGCAGCGCCATCGTCTACTACGCCGTGCGGGCGCCCCACATGTCGGAAGTGGAGCTGTCCTGGTTCGTCGATGACACGATCACCAGCGAACTGCTGACACTGCCCGGCGTGCAGAAGGTGCAGCGTCTCGGCGGCGTCAGCCGCGAAGTGCGCGTTTCGCTCGATCCCGAACGGCTGCTGGCGCTTGGCGTGACGGCCGACCAGGTGAACACGGCGCTCAGGGAAATCAACATCAACATCCCGAGCGGTCGCGGCGAAATCGGCGGGCGCGAGCAGTCGATCCGCACCGTCGGCAGTGCCGGCTCGGTGGACGAGCTCCGGCAGCTTTCGATCCCGCTTGCAGGCGGCCGCTGGCTGCAGCTCTCCGACATCGCGACGATCGAGGACACTTCGTCCGAGCCGCGCAGCTTTGCCCATTTCGATGGCGAACCGATCGTGAGCTTCTCGGTTTCGCGCAGCAAGGGAGCGAGCGACACGGTCGTTGCCGAGCGCGTCATCGAGCGGCTGAAGGAAATCCAGGCGCGCACTCCCGGCGTCGAGATGACCGAGCTGATCTCTCTCGTCGAGTATACGCAGGAGAGCTACGATGCGGCCGTCACGGCCCTGATCGAAGGCGCACTTCTGACCATCGTCGTCGTCTTCGCCTTCCTGCGAAACTGGCGGGCGACGCTGATCTCGGCGCTTGCCATGCCGCTCTCCATCCTGCCGACCTTCGCGGTGATGGACCTGCTCGGCTTCACCCTCAACGGCATCAGCCTTCTGGCATTGACGCTGGTCATCGGCATTCTTGTCGACGACGCGATCGTCGAAATCGAGAATATCGAGCGACATGTCGACATGGGCAAGCGGCCGTTCATCGCGGCAATCGATGCGGCCGATGCGATCGGCCTTGCGATCGTCGCAACGACGCTGACGATCGTCGCCGTCTTTGCGCCGGTGAGCTTCATCGGTGGTGCGGTCGGGCAATATTTCAAGCAGTTCGGCCTGACCGTCGCGATCGCCGTTCTGTTCTCGTTGCTGGTGGCACGCCTGCTGACGCCGCTGATGGCGGCCTATCTGTTGCGGCCGAAACCTGGTCACGGCCATGCCGTCAAGCCGTCGCGCATCAGCGACGCCTATCGCAGCATGCTCGGCTGGACCCTCGATCACCGCAAGACCGCGCTTTCGATGGTCGCGCTGATCTTCGTCGGCTCGATCGCGCTTTTGAGCATGCTGCCGACGGGTTTCATGCCGACGAGCGACAGCAACGTCTCGCAGCTCAAGATCACGCTGCCGCCCGGCACGAGGCTCCAGGAAACCGCGCGCATTTCCGACGATCTGGTGGCCAAGCTCAAGGAACGCAAGGAAGTCGAGAACGTTCTGGCGACGACCGACAGTCTCAACGAGGTATCGCTGCGCATCAAGCTCAAGCCGCGCAAGGAGCGTGAACTCGACCGCAAGTCCTTCGAACTTTCGTTGCGGCCCCTGCTGGCGGAGACCCCCGACATCCAGGCAACCTTCTCCTCGACCGAAGGCGCGAAGGACCTCTCCATCTACCTGACGGGCGATGACCCGGAAACGTTGATGGCTTCGGTGCGGCGTCTGGAAAACGAGATGCGTGCACTCCCCGGGCTGGTCAGCGTTCGGTCGACCGAGCCGCTGCTTTCGCCCGAGCTTCTGGTCAAGCCGCGCTTCGACGAGGCGGCAAGGCTCGGCGTGTCGGTGACCTCGATCGGCACCGTCGCCCGTATCGCGACGATGGGCGACAGCGAGAGCAACTCCGCGCGGTTCAACCTCGGTAACCGCCAGGTGCCGATCCGGGTGATGCTCGACCGGTCGGCCCGCGGCGATTTCGACACCTTGCGCAATCTGCGGGTGGGCACGAATGCGGGTGCCCTGGTGCCGTTGACGTCCGTCGCCGACGTCTCCTTCGGCGCCGAGGAAAGCAGCGTCGAGCGTCTCGATCGCAAGCGTCTGATCGCCGTCGAGGCAAACCTCAACGGCATGACGCTCGGCACGGCCTTCGAGGCGATTTCGGCATTGCCGGCCATGAAGGAACTGCCCGCGGGCGTGACGCAGGCCAACTATGGCGACGCGGAATACATGTCGGAGATGTTCCGCAACTTCGCCCTGGCGCTGCTTGCCGGCATCCTGATGGTCGTGGCGGTTCTGATCCTGCTGTTCAAGGATTTCCTGCAGCCGGTGACCATCCTCGTTGCCCTGCCGTTGTCGATCGGCGGCGCGGCGCTGGCTTTGATCCTGTTCGGTGCGGCACTCGACCTTTCGTCGATGATCGGGATCCTGATGCTGATGGGGATCGTCTGCAAGAACTCGATCCTGCTGGTCGACTATGCGATCGAGTGCCGCAACGACGGTGCCGACCGGCGCACGGCGCTGCTGACGGCGGGCGTCACCCGCGCGCGGCCGATCATCATGACGACGATCGCCATGGTGGCGGGCATGGTCCCGGCAGTCATCGGCGTCGGCGCCGGTGCCGCCTTCCGCGCGCCGATGGCGGTTGCGGTGATCGGCGGCCTGATCACCTCGACGATGCTGAGCCTTGTCTTCGTGCCGGTGATGTTCACCGTGATGGACGACATCAACACGAAGATGGGCCGCTGGCTGAAGCGCTTCTCCTCCGTGACGGACGAGGACCACGCGGCGGATGCGGCCCGGATCGGCAAGGAGGGCGCACCCGGCGCCGCCGGATAGCGTCCGCGCTGTTCCCGGCATGATCATTGTCGAAGCGCGCTGCATGGGTGTCCGTGCAGCGCGCTTCGCGCATTCGGGCCAAGGCGTATGTCTGCGTTCTAGTCGAAATAGTTGACGAGGCGCGTGTCGCCGACGGCATGGACGCGGCAGTCGACATCGAAGATCGCCTGCAACCGCGACGGCACGATCATGTCTTGCGGCGGTCCCTCGAAGGCGAGGCGGCCGCCCTGCATGGCGACGATGCGGTCGGAATAGGCGGAGGCGAAGTTGATGTCGTGCAGCACGACGACCACCGTCTTGGCGAAATCGTCGGCCAGCCGGCGCAGGAGCTTCATCGTCTCGACCGCATGCTTGATGTCGAGATTGTTGAGCGGCTCGTCGAACAGCATGTAGTCGGTGTCCTGGCACAGCACCATGGCGATGAAGGCGCGCTGGCGCTGGCCGCCGGAGAGTTCGTCGAGAAAGCGGTTCTGGTAGGGTTCGAGCCCGAGATAGGCGATCGATCGGTCGATATGCTCCGCATCGGCCGCGGTCACCCGTCCCTTGGAATAGGGATAGCGGCCGAAGGCGACGAGGTCGCGCACGCTCAAGCGCGCGCTGATGTGGTTGTCCTGGCGCATGATCGACAGTCGCCGGGCTAGCACGTCGCCGGCGGCGCGGCTGACGTCGAGGCCGTCGACCAGCACCTTGCCCGTATCCATCGGCATCAGCCGGCTGACGATCGACAAAAGCGTCGACTTGCCGGCACCATTTGGGCCGATGATCGAGGTCAGGCCGCCTGCGGGTAGCGTCAGCGACACCCGGTCGACGACCGCGGTGCCGCCATAGGATTTCGTTACCTCTTGGATCTCGATCATCGCGCGGAGCCTCGGACGAGCAGGAAGATGAAGACTAGGCCACCGAAGAATTCGATGACGATGCTGAGCGCCGTGTTGAAGGAAAACAGCCGCTCGAGGATGACCTGGCCGCCGACGAGCGTCGCGACCGCGATAAAGACTGCGACCGGCAGGACGAAGCGGTGGCTGGCGGTGGGTGACAGCTGCCAGGCGAGACTTGCAACGAGCAGACCGAAGAAGGTGACCGGCCCGACGAGCGCGGTGGAGACCGAGACCAGCACGGCGATCAGCACCAGGAGAAGCGTCACCACGCGCTGATGGTCGACGCCAAGCCCGATCGCCGCCTCGCGCCCGAGCGAGAGCACGTCGAAGGTGGGCGACAACCGCCACAGGACGAAGGTCACGGCGAGGGTGGCTGCGGCGGCAATGCCGAGCAGGTTGGCATCGATACTGTTGAAGCTTGCAAACAGCCTGTCCTGCAGGACGATGAAGTCGTTGGGGTCGAGAATGCGCTGCAGGAACGAGGAGAGGCTGCGGAACAGGCCCCCGAGAATGACGCCAACCAGCATCAGGAGATGCAGGCTACGGCTGCCGCCGGAAAAGAGGGCGCGGAACAGGAGCAGCGACAGGCCGACCATCACGGTCGTTTCGAGCGTGAACTGCATCTGCGGGTTTATGCTTGCCGCGCCGGCGGCGCCGAGGAAGAACACCATGACCGTCTGCAGCAGCGTGTACATGGCGTCGAAACCGATGATCGACGGCGTCAGGACGCGGTTACCGGAAATTGTCTGGAACAGCACCGTCGAGACGGCGATCGCGTAGGCGACCAGCACCATGCCGAGAAGCTTTGTGCCGCGGAAAGAGAGGATGAAGCTCCAGCTTCCCTTCGCGCCGATGGTCATGAAGGCGATCATCGACAGTAGCGCCAGCGCAGCGGACGCAAGAAGGACGGTCGACGGAGAGATCCGCTTGGCATCAGCCTGCATGGGACCGCCTCGAAAGCAGGAGATAAAGGAAGGCGAGGCTGCCGATCACGCCCATGACCGTGCCCACCGGCACCTCGTAGGGCGCAATCACCATCCGCCCAACGATGTCGCAGGCGAGAACCAGCCCAGCGCCGGAGATGGCGACCACTGGCAATGTGCGCCTGAGATTGTCGCCAAGGGTCAGGCTGACGATATTGGGAACGACGAGGCCGAGGAACGGGATCATACCGACGGTCGCAACCACCGTCGCCGTGACCATGGAGACGATGGCAAGTCCGAGGATGACCACCTTGTCGTAGTCGAGCCCGACATTGCGGGCGATCGCCTCGCCCATGCCAATGACGGTGAAGCGCGCGGCGGTCGCGTAAGCGACCAGCGTCAGCGCTAAACCGATCCATAGCAGCTCGTAGCGTCCGCGAAGGACGACCGAGAAATCGCCGGACATCCAGGCGCCCATCGACTGCATCAGGTCGTAGCGATAGGCGATGAAGGTGGTAACGGCGTTGACCACGCCGCCGAGCATGAGGCCGATCAGCGGCACCATCAGCGCCGAGCGCAGCGGAACGCGGCGCAGGATCTGCAGGAACAGGGCGGTTCCGGCAAGCGCGGTCAGGGTGGCGAAGGCCATCTTGCCTGCCACCGGCAGGCCCGGCGCGATCAGCATGGCCAGAAGCATTCCGAGGGCGGCGGACTCGGCGGTGCCGGCGGTCGACGGCTCGACGAAGCGGTTGCGCGCCAGCATCTGCATGATCGTGCCGGACACGGCGAGGCCGGCGCCTGCGAGCATCAGCGCCAGTGTGCGTGGCAGGCGGCTTTCGACGACCAGAAGCCAGCCGCGGCCGTCGTCGCTGGCCGCAAGACTGCCGACACCGGTAAAGACGCTGACGGCGGCAAGCAACAGGACGACCGGGATGGCGAACAGGACCGGCCTCATGGTTGCGTCACGCTCCAGCTGCTTTTCGTTCTGATCACCGCTCTCGTATCCGTGGCTGCATTTTTCCATCGACCGCCGCAACGAAACCCCTGAGGCTTGCGGCCGTGAGGAGGTGCTCGATCGAAGGCTCGCCTTAGTCATATATATGATCGGCTTCGTCAAGTTTTGTGAGGCGGGAATGACGCGGAATGCGCGCATTGCCCTCCCGGGAAAATCGCGCTAGGGAGGAGGAGAAAACATGAGGTAAATAGTCATGAATATATCTCCCTTCTCTAATGGTTTGCGCGGACTGCTCGTCGCGGCCGTGATGACGGTTGGCGGCGCATCGGTGGCGATGGCCGAAACACTGAAGATCGAACACAGCAGCGGCGTCACCGAGGTGGAGAAAAACCCGAAGACCGTGCTGGTCTATGATTTCGGCATGTTGGAAACGCTGGATATGCTCGGCGTCGCCGTCGCCGGCGTCCCCGGATCGGCCGTCCCGCCGTCGCTCGAAAAGTACAAGGCCGACACCTATGCGAAGATAGGCACGCTGTTTGAACCCGACTTCGAGGCGATCAATGCGGCGGAGCCCAACCTCGTCATCGTCGGCGGGCGGTCGCAGGCGAAATATGCTGAAGTCGCCAAACTGGCACCGACGATCGACCTGACCTCGGACGACAAGGATCTGATCGGCAGCGTCAAGAAGAATGCAGAGATCCTCGGCGAGATCTTCGGCAAAGAAGCCGAGATCAAGGCAAGCATCGCCAAGCTCGATTCCTCGATCGAGGCGCTGCGTGGCCTTGCTGCGGAACGTGGAACGGGTCTCATCCTGCTGACGACCGGCGGAAAGATCAGCGCCTATGGCAAGGGATCGCGCTTCGGCGCGTTGCATGACGTCTTCGGGATCAAGCCGGCCGATCCCGAGCTGCAGGTCGCGACCCACGGCCAGGCGGTTTCCTACGAATACATTCTCGAAACCAACCCCGACTGGATCTTCGTCGTCGATCGCGATGCAGCCATCGGCCAGCAGGCACAGCCGGCAGCGGCCCTGCTCGACAACGAACTCGTGCGGCAGACCAAGGCCTGGAAGGACGGACACGTCGTTTATCTCGACTCCGCCAAGCTTTACCTCACGGCATCGGGCCTGAAGTCGCAACAGGACATTGTCGATCAGCTGGCGCAGGCGCTGAGCAAGAAGTGATCGCAGCGGCGAGCCGCCTTGCGGTGTCGCCGCGTGGTGCCCGATTGCATCATTGAGTGACAGGCAGCGCGCCGCTTTCCAGGCGCGCTGGTCATGGCTGCCTCTTTCGGCGTTGCCTGACGTCGCCGGGCGCGGTTTTCGTTGCTGGAGCGGATTTCGGAAAAAGGGGAGGCCAACACCAAATACCCTTAACTCTTACGGTATTTTTCCGGTGTTGGCTCCGTTTGGAAGAACGATAATATCTTGATTTAGAGATTTTCGCTTTTTTGCTAAATTTATTTTAGTTTTTACTTTTTTATATAATTTATGCCCGGATTTAGGTCCGGTTTGTATGTTGACTTGCTTTACGCTTACTCGGTGGAACGCTGACGCTACTCTCCGGAGGTCGAGGCTTCTCACGGCTGGAAGCGCTTGGTGGCGCTCAGCCGGTCCCTTTTGATCTTCCGGAACGAACGCTCAATTTGACACCAAATCGCGTGGCGCGGAAGATACCAATTCTAGTTAGTGGTTTGTAATTACTGACACTTTCTCGCCTAGCCATCGACCGCAAGCCATTGGCGCAGCGAGGAAATCCCCTGCTTTTTCAGGGGCATCTGCCGACCGGTACCTCCGCGCTTTCCACGCTTTGCGCTTGGCTTCGGGCTATCGTCGACAGCAGCGGACGGGCCTCCTAGTACCAACTAAGTATTCCTGCGTATATCGGAGCGGAAGAGGGGGGTTAAGCGCGGCTGCACGAGGCCGCTTAACTAATCCATTTATCGCGCGCCGTCGGGTCCGTCTTGGCAGAAATGCATAGGACGCTCGCTCTGCTGGGGGTATCCTAGAGGCTTGTTTTTGAGAGCGTTCCGCGTCTTGGTAAACAGAACGTTAGCAATATAACCCAAAGATGGTTCGATTTATAACGATTTAAGTGCCCTTCCGGCGCTTCTCTAATCCTTTTGGGCTGTTTCGTTGCGGAGATCTTTACGTTACATTAGCTATCGCGAATTTTATCGCACAGGAATAATCGTGACGCATAAGTGGTTCCGAATAAATTTTTTGAAAGTGGGGCGTGCCCACGGCCAGACCGGGGCACCCATAAAAATAAATGGAAAAATCCTAGGAGGGCGTAATGTATCCTGGAAGCTCCAAAGTGGGTGATTTTGAAGATAACAACAAGGCTTTGTCACAAAAGAAAAAAATCGTAATGCTCGCCAAGATCGACCTGTTCGCCGAATGCCTGATGCAGGCCGTCGGGTCCAGGTTTCAAGGGCACGATATCGTCAGCTTCTCCGATCCCGACAATCTGCTTGACGGTAGTCTCGTCGATGTCACGCTGATCATGCTGTACCGGATGCCTCCCAAGTCCTTTCCGGCTATCTTGCGGACCATTCACGAGTTCCACCCGCGGGCATCGATTGGCCTGGTGGTGGAGAATGCCGAGGAACTCGATCCGTCGATTGCCGGCTTCGTCGAAGAGCGCCTCATCCATGGCGTCCTGCCGTTGAACCTCAATCTGGATGTCTGCCTTGCGGCCATCGACTTACTGATGAAGGGCGGCGAACATTTCCCGGCGGCTCTGCTGCGGCGGCTTTCTCCCGAGCCTTTCGCGGCGAACAGCCTTTATGGCCGGCGCGGGGAGGCCCCGGGCCAGACGACCGTTTCGGGAACAGGACGGCGCAAGCGCGATGCTGGCCCCGATGGCCTGACGACACGCGAGGTCCAGATCCTCGATCTGATCTGCAAGGGCACGCAGAACAAGATCATCGCGGACCGGCTCGGGCTGTCGGAAAATACCGTCAAGGTTCACGTCCGCAACATCTATAAGAAGATGAACGTTCGCAACCGTACGGAAGCGGCGTCTCGATACTTCACCAACGATGCGGCGACGGAGCGCAACGGCGACGTCCTCCTGTCGCGTTGGAAGAACTAGGCGCGACGTAAGGCAGACATTTGTCTGCTTGAGGGCTTGGCCGTCGTCGAAGGCGTGCCAAGTTCAACTCGGCCCCAGGTGCGTTCTCCTGGGGCTGATTCCCGAAATCAAATGCTACTTTGAGCCTGCCCCGGCGATTGGCCGGGCGGTCCCGCTGTGGCATGTCTCCTCGACAGGTGCGTGAAAGCTCGAAAGATCACACCGAAAATTACCCTAGAATATACTGGTAAATATTTCGTTACTTTTGGCCTGGATTGGCTGAAATGTAATCACATATGATTATGTCAATAGTAATTTGTTGTAATTTTGGATTATTTACTGGAAATAAATTCCATACATATTGACTGGACGGTTCGTATTTGATAATTAGCTAATATTGAAATTGAGAATCTAAAAAATATTGATTGAAATTGAATAGTTTATTTTTTGTCGGGTTGTGCGTGTCGTTGTAATAAAGAGAATATTTTTATTATCTATTGCGCTCGCATCCCGTCTCCAAATCACCAACGAAAATGGTGAGTTTAATAATTGGAGGTGCGCATGCGAAAGGTCGTCACGGGACCGCTGTCCGTGGTCGGACAGCGGGAGTTTCTTAAGAAGATCGCAGGAATACCGAAGAGAATACTAATAACGGGTGGAAGTGGTTTTCTCGGATCTCATATTTGCGAAAGACTTATTTCCCTGGGTCATACGGTCATCTGTCTTGACAACTTTTCGACCGGCCGGCGCGAAAATCTCTCTCATCTGGCGCAGGACCCCCATCTCCACATCATCGATCACGACGTTCGAAAGCCCTACCTGATCGATGCCGATGTCATCTTCAACTTTGCCTCCCCCGCGTCACCACCGGACTATCAGGCGGACCCGGTCGGGACATTGATGACGAACGTTCTCGGCGCGCTGCATGCGCTCGAAAACGCCAAGGCCACTGGCGCCACCGTCATCCAGTCCTCGACTTCGGAAGTCTATGGCGATCCGCTGACCAGTCCGCAGCGGGAAACCTATTTCGGCAACGTCAACACGATCGGGCCGCGAGCCTGCTATGACGAAGGCAAACGGTCGGCCGAGACGCTGTTCTTCGACTACCACCGGACTTACGGCGTGAAGATCAAGGTCGCGCGTATCTTCAACACCTACGGTCCGCGCATGCGTCCCGACGACGGGCGGGTGATATCCAACTTCGTCGTCCAGGCCCTCCAGGGCAAGGACCTGACGATCTATGGTGACGGGCACCAGACCCGTTCCTTCTGCTATGTCGACGACCTGATCGACGGTTTCCTCCGCCTTTCGGTCTCGGCCGACCCGTGCACCGGGCCGATCAATCTCGGCAATCCCGGAGAGTTCACGGTTCTCGAGCTCGCGCGAATGGTGCTTTCGATGACGGGCTCGCGCTCGCGCATCGTGCATCTGGCGGCGGCCACCGACGATCCTCGCCAGCGGCGACCCGATATCACCCAGGCGCGTGGTGAGCTCGCATGGGAGCCGAAGGTGATGCTGCGCGAAGGCCTCGAGCGCACGATCGCCCATTTCGACGAGCGCCTCAGTGCGGCCGGTCGCGCAGTGGCCGGAGAGGCGGTATGACATGTCTCGCGTCGCACTGGTCACCGGCGGAGCCGGCTTCATAGGCAGCCACACCTGCAAGCGTCTGGCTGAGCAGGGCATCGTTCCCGTCGTCTACGACAATCTCTCGACGGGGCATCGAGCCAACGTGAAATGGGGCCCCCTCGTGGAGGGGGCGATCGAGGACAAGGAACGACTGGCGGCGGCAATCCGGACCCATTCGCCCGAATGCCTCATCCACTTTGCCGCATCCGCCTATGTCGGGGAATCGGTCGAGGATCCGGGAAAATACTACACAAACAATGTCGCCGGCAGCATCGCGCTTCTGGAAGCCTGCCGGGCGACCGGACTTGGACGCATCGTCTTTTCCAGCTCGTGCGCCACCTACGGTATCCCGCCGCAGCTGCCGATTACCGAGGACATGGTTCAGCTGCCGATCAATCCCTACGGCCGCACCAAGCTGATGATCGAACTGATGCTTGGCGACTATGCCCGCGCCTACGGCATCCGCTCGGTGGCGCTGCGCTACTTCAATGCGGCCGGCGCCGATCCGGAAGGGCAGCTGACGGAAAAACACGATCCGGAAACGCATCTCATTCCCCGTGCGCTGATGGCGGCGGCCGGGCGGATCGACAGGCTCGATGTCTTCGGCGACGACTATGCGACACCGGATGGCACCTGCATCCGCGACTACATCCACGTGACCGATCTTGCCGACGCGCATGTGGCGGCGGTGAACTATCTGCGCGACGGCGGCGAGGTGTTGCACGCCAATCTCGGTTCTGGCCATGGGACGTCGGTCCGGCAGGTGCTGTCGGCCATCGACCGGGTCACCGGTCGGCCGGTTCCGGTGCAGATGCTGCCGCGCCGGCCCGGCGACCCGCCGGTTCTCTATGCCGACACGAACTGGGCGCGCCAGAGGCTGGGTTTCCGTCCGCAGCTTTCGGACATCGACACGATCATCGCGACGGCCGCGCCGAGCTTCGGCCTGGAGGTGCGCTCATGAACTGGTCGCTGGAAACCGCGAAACCGGATGAGACGATCGCCTTCCGGCAGAGCCGGAAGGCCGCTTCGGCGCCCGCCGCCCTGTTTTCGGGCCGGCTGCGACTGCTCCATGTCCTCGGCATTGCCGCATGGTTTGGCGCCCTCCTGTATTTCTGGCAGTGGTGGCTTGATCCTGCCCACGTCGTCGACTGGCCGTCCTATGTGCTGATCACGGTGGTCGTCGGATGGATCACGCTGCTGCCGGTCTATTTCATCGTGATCTTTTCCGGCGCGAAGGTTATGGCGGCAAGCGCCGGCCCGGTGCCGCAGGGGCGGGTCGCGATGGTGGTAACCAAGGCGCCTTCGGAACCCTTTTCGGTGGTGCGCAAGACGCTGCTCGCCATGCTCGACCAGACCGGCTGCGAATTCGACGTGTGGCTCGCCGACGAAGATCCGTCGCCGGACACGATTGCCTGGTGCGCGGCGCGCGGGGTGATGATCTCCACGCGAAAGGGCGTCGCAGACTACCATCGCTCTTCCTGGCCGCGCCGGACCCGGTGCAAGGAGGGAAACCTCGCCTATTTCTACGATCACTATGGCTACGAGCGCTACGATTTCGTCGCCCAGTTCGATGCCGATCATGTGCCGGAAACCACCTATCTCGTCGAGGTGCTGCGCCCGTTCAACGACCCGTCTGTCGGTTATGTCTCGGCGCCGAGCATCTGCGATGCCAACGCCGCCACCAGCTGGGCAGCGCGCGGGAGGCTCCACGCGGAGGCCAGCATGCACGGCTCGCTGCAGGCCGGCTACAACAACGGCTGGGCGCCGCTGTGCATCGGTTCGCACTATGCCGTTCGGACGAAGGCCCTGAAGCAGATCGGTGGGCTTGGGCCCGAACTTGCCGAAGACCATTCGACAACGCTGATCATGAATGCCCATGGCTGGCGCGGCGTGCATGCGCTGAACGCGATCGCCCATGGCGACGGACCGGCCAATTTCGCCGATCTCGTGGTTCAGGAGTTCCAATGGTCGCGAAGCCTCGTCACGATCCTGTTGAAATACTCGCCGGTCTACGTGCCGAAGCTGTCGCCGCGGCTGAAGTTCCAGTTCCTGTTCTCGCAGCTCTGGTATCCGCTGTTTTCGTCGTTCATGGCGCTGATGTTCCTGATGCCGATCGTGGCGCTCGTCTCCGGTCGGACCTTCGTCGCCGTCACCTATCCGGAATTTCTGCTGCATTTCGCGCCGCTCTCGCTGGTGCTGATCGCGCTTGCCTATTTCTGGCGCTCGACGGGCACGTTCCGGCCCTATGACGCACGCGTCCTGAGCTGGGAAGGCACGCTGTTCCTGTTTGCACGCTGGCCCTGGTCGATGCTCGGTTGCCTTGCGGCGGTGCGCGATCATCTGACGGGCTCCTTCGTCGACTTCCGCATCACGCCGAAGGGTGGCGGGGCCGCCGCGCCTTTGCCGCTGCGGGTGCTGATGCCCTATCTGGTGCTCTCCTTGGCATCGGCTCTGGTCGCCTGGGGTATCTCCGATGCCGGCACGGCGCGCGGGTTTTATGTCTTCGCCGGCATCAACGCGCTCATCTATGCGGGGTTGGTGGCGGTGATCCTCATTTGCCACGCACGCGAAAACCGGTTGGCCCTGATCCCGCGGTCGACGATGACGGCGGCGACGGCCGGGTGCCTGGTGCTGGTCTCGGTGCTCTCGGCTCAATCGGCCGTGCGCCATGGGGCCGAGGCAACCCAGGCGCTGTCGCACGGCCTGCAGTTCGTGAGCTTCACCGAAACGAGATACACGGTCGCCGGTGCCGGCAGCGGCACCAATCTCAAAACCGTTCGCTTCCGCCTGAAATGGAGAGGGTTTTCACAGCCATCCGACGGGCAGGCGCGCGGCGAAATCAGTGCATCGAATGTCATCCAGCAAAGTAACAGGGAAACGATAACGACCAGGAAGGTCGGTCGGTTTCATGTGCCGTCATGACGACGGCAAGCAGTCGAGTGTGTGTGGTCTCCAATGCGAGGAGAAATGCAATGAAAGGGTCGTTGAAAGTCATAGCTCTCCCGCTGCTGGTGCCTTTGGCAGCGGCCGCGGTCTATTTCGGCGCCGAGCCGGTCAAGGCGAAGATGGAAGTCAAGCCAAAGCCGCTCAGCGCCTATGAGGTCTACTCGCTCTACCGCAACAAGACCTGGGAGTGGTCGACAGGCGGTGCCCGGTTCGAAGCCCACGGGCGCAAGCTCGTGGCGTTCGTCGACAAGGGCAAGGGCGATCGTTCCTTTGCCGAAGGCAACTGGTACGTCAGCGACCTCGGCATGATGTGCATGCAGGCCACCTGGACGACCTCGGCCAATGCCGGCAACGCCCGGAGCTGCTTCGGTCACGCCCGGATCGGCGACACGGTCTATCAACGCAAGGTGCCCAACGGGAAGTGGTACGTCTTCAGCCATGCCAAGCCCCGCGCCGGTGACGAGTACAAACGTTTCGTCGCCCACGACAACATCACGGCCAAGGCACTCCGGCTGAAGGAACAGTTCCTGGCCAAGAAATAGACGTTCTGCTGCAGGAGGATGAAATGAAACGCAAATTGGCATTCGCGCTATGCACGGCTCTGGCTCTCCAGCTGGATCTCAGTGCAAGCTTGGTATCCGCGTTGGCGCAGGAGAAAGCCAATCCTGCGACCAGTGCAGAACAGACGATGAGCGATAAACGTCCGGTCATTCACCCGGGCGGAACGAAGTTCGGTGCCTATGATCCGCATGGCGATTTCGGCGCCCAGAGCGATGTCTCGACCGAGGCCCTGTTCCTGCCTTGGGAAGACGTGGACCTCGCTTCCCTGCAGGTCGCCGACGAGTACGCGCTCCAGCGCAATCGCAACCTGCTGATCACCATCGAGCCCTGGTCCTGGTCGCTGGACTGGAAACTGACGCCGGCGCAGCTTCGCGACCGCATGCTCAGAGGTGAGTATGACGCCAACATGGAAGCAATCGCCAACACGATTGCCGGGCTGAAGAGCCCAGTCATCGTGCGCTGGGGCCAGGAAATGGAAGATACGTCCGGGCGTTTCTCCTGGGCCGGCTGGGAGCCCCAGGACTGGATCAAGGCCTACCGGCACGCGATGGACATCGTGCGGGCGAAAGCGCCAAAAGCGCAGATCATGTGGTCGCCCAAGGGGCTGCCGAACCTGGTCGACTACTATCCGGGCGATGACTACGTCGATCTCGTCGGCCTCTCGGTCTTCGGGCTCGAACCGTTTGACAAGATCGAATACGGCGCGCCGAAGACCTTCACCGAGGCACTGAAACCCGGCTACGACCTGGTCGCCAAATACAACAAGCCGATATGGGTGGCCGAGCTCGGATGGGAAGGCAGCCAAGCCTATATGCAGCCCTGGATGAACGCCGCGACGCAAGCGGATTCGCAGTTCCCCAATCTCGCCGAGGTCGTCTACTTCAACGACCGCGACGTCATCGATTGGCCGCACGACCTTGGTCGGCCAAACTGGCGCGTGGTCAACGACGCCACGAACTGAGGCTCTCGCCGATGCGTGCCCCTCTTGGGGCACGTTGGGGGTACACTGGGCGCAGCTGGCTTGCGGGTGGCCCAGGTCTCCAAAGTAAAAAGCCCCTCGCTTGAGGCGAGAGGCTGATTTGATTGGGCGGTGCCGTCCGGCCGATGCCGGACCTGCTTACTCGGCCGCCTGCGGACCCAGTTCGCCGCGACGGATCTGGTCGGCTTCGATCGATTCGAACAGCGCGCGGAAGTTGCCCTCGCCGAAACCCTCGTCGCCCTTGCGCTGGATGAACTCGAAGAAGATCGGGCCGATTACGGTTTTCGAGAAGATCTGCAAGAGGATCTTGGTCATGCCGCCGTTCACGACACCTTCGCCGTCGATGAGGATGCCGTGCTTCTTCATCCGCTCGATCGGCTCATCATGGCCGTGCACACGGTCGTGAGACATGTCGTAGTAGGTCTCCGGCGGCCCCGGCATGAACTTCAGGCCATTGTCCGACAGCTTGTCGGTGGCATCGTAGATGCCTTCGGTGCCGACGGCGATGTGCTGGATGCCTTCGCCCTTGTACTTGCGCAGATATTCCTCGATCTGGCTCGTATCGTCCTTGGACTCGTTCAAGGGGATACGGATCTTGCCGCAGGGCGAGGTGATCGCGCGGCTGACGAGGCCGGTGATGCGGCCGTCGATGTCGAAGAAGTGGATCTGCGTGAAGTTGAACAGTTCGCGGTAGAAGGCCCACCACTTGTCCATATTGCCGCGATAGACGTTGTGGGTCAGGTGGTCGAGATAATAGAAGCCGACGCCCTCGGGCTTCGGATTGCGCTCCCCGGTCCACTCGAATTCGGCCTCGTAGGCCGAGCCCTTGGCACCGTAAGTCTCGACGAAATAGAGCAGCGACCCGCCGATGCCGACGATCGCCGGGACATCGAGACACTTGTCCTTGCCTTCGTAAGGGATGGCGCCCTTCGAGACTGCGTGCTCGAAGGCGTGCTTGGCATCGACGACGCGCCAGGCCATCGACGGGGCGCAGGGGCCGTGTTCGTCGACGAAGCGCATGGCGTGCGAGCCAGGCTCGGCGTTCAGGATGTAATTGATGTCGCCCTGGCGCCAGACGGTGATGTTCTTGCTTCTGTGTTTGGCGACCGGGCTGTAGCCCATGCGAGTAAAGAGCTCGGCCAGCTTTTCCGGTTCCGGATGGGCGAATTCGACGAACTCGAAGCCGTCGGTGCCGGCGGGATTGTCAGCGGTAATCGTTGCCGGCGGGGCGTCATGCGGGAAGGGGCCCATCGGAAGTCTCCTCTTATTCTTCCAAACTTTGCTGGAGTATGACGCAATTCCCATGCATGATGCTTGTATTCTTGCGCGGTTTAGACAGAATGGCGCACGAAACATGCAAAATTGCGTATTAGGATGCACGAATGGAGCAGCTTGACGGGTTCGATCTCAAGATCCTCAGCGAATTGCAGCGTGACGGGCATCTGACCAACAACGAACTGTCGGAACGCATCGCGCTTTCGCCATCGCAATGTTCGCGCCGGCGCACCCGGCTTGAAGCGGAAGGCTACATCACCGGCTACCAGGCACAGATCGACCGGCAGAAGCTCGGTCTCGATCTGATGGTGGTGATCTCGGTCACGCTCGCCACCCACAATCGCGACAATGCCAAGCGCTTCGGCAAGCTCATTTCCGGCCTGCCGGAGGTGCTGGAGGCCTATGCGCTCACCGGCGAGATGGACTACCACATGCGGGTGGTGACGCCGGATCTTGCGGGGCTGTCGCGCTTCGTCAATGACGTGCTTCTGCCGCACGACAGCGTGCAGCATGTGAAGACGTCGATCGTGCTTGAAACGTTAAAGAGCTTCGAGGGCGTGCCGATCCCCGAGCGGATGAAGGGCTGAAGCCTCAGGCAGAGGGCGGAGGGTCGAACCTGCCGATGGCACGTTCCACTGCTTCCAGCCCGACGGCGAGCGCCTGTATCCCGGCCGGCCCGATCAGCGTGTCGAGTTCCGCCTGATAGCGGACGGCAAGCTCCGTCAATTCGCCATAGGCCCGGATGCCGGTCTTCGTCAGTTCCAGATGTTCGATGCGGCGGTCGTTTTCGTCTTCGCGCCGAGTCAGCCAGCGGCGTTTTTCGAGCAAGGCGACGGCGCGGCTGACCTTGGTCTTGTGCATGGCCGAGTGCGCGCCGACTTCGGTGGCCGTCATCGGGCGGCTTGTGCTGCCGAGGGCGGCCAGAGTGCGCCATTCCGGGCGCGTGAGCTGGTAGCGCGCCTTGTACTGGGCGGCAAAGCGCAGCGCGACGAATTCCGCGGCGCGGTTCAGCCGATAGGGCAGGAAGGCATTGAGTTCGAAGCCATCGGCGGCCATCGGGCATCCTTGATAGTTACAATATCGATAGTTACGATTGCAACTAATATGCCGAAGGCGACGCCTGCGTCCACCCTGGGAAAAGGCCGTCGCCGCGGTATTTGGAATTGCGCCGGACCTGTGAACAGGTCGCTTCGCGAAGCCGAAGCAGGGCGCCATGAGGAGGATCGACGATGCTGGACAAGGCAGGAAAACAGGCCGGGACACAGGCTAAGGCCAACGAAGCGCTTGGCTACATGCCCGGCTTCGGCAATGATTTCGAGACCGAGAGCCTGCCGGGCGCCCTGCCGCAAGGGCAGAACAGCCCGCAGAAATGTGCCTATGGCCTCTATGCCGAGCAGCTTTCGGGCTCCCCCTTTACCGCGCCGCGCGGCACCAACGAGCGGTCCTGGCTCTATCGCATCCGCCCGAGCGTTCGCCACACCGGACGTTTCAACAAAATCGACTATCCGCACTGGAAGACGGCGCCGCATGTCGCCGAGCATTCCCTGGCGCTTGGCCAGTTGCGCTGGAATCCGCTGCCGGAGCCGACGGAAAAGCTGAACTTCCTGCAGGGCATCCGCACGATGACGACGGCGGGCGATGCGCCGACGCATTCGGGCATGGCAGCGCATGCCTATGCCTTCAACGCCGACATGGTGGACGACTATTTCTTCAATGCCGACGGCGAGCTGCTGATCGTTCCGGAAATGGGCGCGATCCAGGTGTTCACCGAGCTCGGCAAGATGGACGTCGAACCCTCCGAGATCTGCATCGTGCCACGCGGCACCATGTTCAAGGTGACGCGACTTGGCGACGAGAAGGTCTGGCGCGGCTATGTCTGCGAAAACTACGGCGCCAAGTTCACGCTGCCGGATCGCGGTCCGATCGGCGCAAACTGCCTGGCCAATCCGCGCGATTTCAAGACGCCGGTCGCCGCCTTCGAGGAGAAGGAGACGCCCTGCCGCGTGCATGTGAAGTGGTGCGGCGGTTTCCACGTAACCGAGATCGGACATTCGCCGCTCGACGTCATCGCCTGGCATGGCAACTACGCGCCCTACAAATACGACCTCAAGACCTATTCGCCTGTTGGCGCGATCCTCTTTGACCATCCGGATCCGTCGATCTTCACGGTGCTGACGGCGCCCTCGGGCGAAGAGGGCACGGCAAATATCGATTTCGTAATCTTCCCGCCGCGCTGGTTGGTGGCTGAACACACTTTCCGTCCGCCCTGGTACCACCGCAACATCATGAGCGAATTCATGGGGCTGATCTACGGTCGCTACGACGCAAAGGAAGAGGGCTTCGTTCCCGGCGGCATGAGCCTGCACAACATGATGCTGGCGCATGGGCCCGATGCGTCGGGCTACGACAAAGCGACGAATAGCGAGTTGAAACCGGTGAAGCTCGACCATACGATGGCCTTCATGTTCGAGACCCGCTTCCCGCAGCAACTGACCCGCTACGCCGCCGAACTGGAGACGTTGCAGGACAACTACATCGACTGCTGGACGGATCTCAAGAAGCGGTTCAACGGGACGCCGGAAGGCGATTGGTCTTGAGTTCACGCCTGGTTTTGCTCGGCAGCAAGGGCGGTCCGGCGATCCGGCCGGGCGGCCCGTGGCCGACGTCGTCTCTGCTTCAAATCGGCGGCCGGACGGTTGTCGTCGATTGCGGCCTTGGCGTCACGCGCGGACTGACCGATGCCGGTGTGGCGCTGAAGACGCTGGACCTGATCGTCATTACCCATCTGCATTCGGATCATGTGCTGGAACTCGGGCCGCTCATTCACACGGCCTGGACCGCGGGGTTGTCGCAGGCGGTACGTGTGTTCGGCCCCGCAGGCACCCGCGCTTACTGGCAGGGCTTCCTGCAATCGATGGCCTTCGACATCGAGATCCGTATCGTCGATGAGGGCCGGCCCGACCTGCGGATGCTGGTCGAGGTCATCGAGTTTTCGGAAGGCGAGATCTTCTCCGAGAACGGCCTGACGCTCTCGGCGCTGCGCGTCGACCATCCGCCGGTGACCGATTGCTTTGCGCTTCGGTTCGACGATGCGGAAGGCTCGGTCGTGTTCTCGTCCGATACGGCCTATTTCCCACCGCTTGCTGATTTCGCCAAAGGAGCTGACATCCTCGTGCATGAGGCGATGCTCGCCGAAGGCGTCGACCGGCTGGTGGCGCGCACCGGCAATGGCGCGCGGCTGAAGGAGCATCTGCTGGCGAGCCACAGTTTCGCCGAACAGGCGGCGGCGATCGCGGCGGCTGCCGGCGTCGGCCGGCTGGTGCTGCATCACCTCATCCCCGCCGACGACCCCGAGATATCTGAGGCCCACTGGATTGCGGCGGCTCGCAAAAACTGGGCGGGCGCCTTGACGATCGCCACCGACGGCCTTGTTGTGAAGATTGCGGACGATTCGTCCGCGTAAAGAAATTCCGCGACGGCCGCGAAGCGGTCGTCGGTCTGGAACAATGAGAAGTTTGAGAGGGAGGACTGCATGAAACTGGCGACACTCAAGGACAGTACGCGCGACGGAAAGCTCGTGGTCGTCTCCCGCGATCTTACCCGCTGCTCGGAGGTCGGGCACATCGCCCGCACGCTGCAGGCAGCGCTCGACGACTGGGCGCATGCGGGCCCTCGGCTTGCGCGCGTCGCCGAAGGGATCGAGACCGGTTCGCAGCCGACGATCCGCTTCCATGAACATGATGCGCTGTCGCCGTTGCCGCGCGCTTACCAATGGGCCGACGGCTCGGCCTACGTCAATCACGTCGAGCTGGTGCGCAAGGCCCGCAATGCCGAGATGCCTTCAAGCTTCTGGACCGATCCCTTGATGTACCAGGGCGGCTCCGACAGCTTCATTGCGCCGCGCGATCCGATCCCGCTTGCCGACGAGACCTTTGGCGTCGACATGGAAGGCGAGGTCGCCGTCATCGTCGACGACGTGCCGATGGGTGCGACCATCGACGAGGCACGGGCGGCGATCCAGCTCGTCATGCTCGTCAACGACGTGTCGCTGCGCGGGTTGATCCCGGCCGAGCTTGCCAAGGGTTTTGGTTTCTTCCAGTCAAAGCCGTCGTCGGCCTTTTCGCCGGTTGCCGTTTCGCCGGATGAACTGGGCGACGCCTGGGACGGCGGCAAGCTGCACCTGCCGCTCCAAGTCGACCTCAACGGCAAACCCTTCGGCCGCGCCAATGCCGGCATCGACATGACCTTCGATTTTGCGCAGCTGGTCGCGCATGCGGCCAAGACCCGGCCGCTTTCCGCCGGCACGATCATCGGTTCGGGCACCGTTTCCAACAAGCTCGACGGCGGACCGGGCAAGCCCGTTGCGGAAGGCGGTGCCGGCTATTCCTGCATCGCTGAACTCCGGATGATCGAGACGATCGCCGGCGGTGCGCCGAAAACCCAGTTCCTGAGGGTCGGCGACGTCGTGCGCATCGAGATGAAGGACAAAACCGGTCATTCCATCTTCGGAGCTATCGAGCAGACCGTCGAAGCTTACAACACAGTCGCAAACGGCTGACTGACACGAACGGGCAAGGCATGAGCGAGACCGTCCTTTACGACTACTGGCGTTCGTCGGCGAGCTATCGGGTGCGCATCGCGCTCAACAGCCTCGGTGAAAGCTATCGTTCTGTGCCGGTCGACCTGCTTGCCAAGGCACACAAGGCGCCGGAGCATCTGGTCCGCAACCCGCAAGGGCTCGTGCCTGTCCTTGAGATCGATGGCGAGCGCTTCACGCAATCGCTCGCCATCATCGAGTACCTCGCCGAGACCCGGGCAACCTCCGGCTTCCTGCCGGAAGACGCCATCGGTCGTCAGCGGGTGCGCAGCCTGTCCTATGCGATCGCCATGGACATCCACCCCGTCTGCAATCTCAGCGTCGTGTCCCACGTCATGGCCAATGCCGAGGACAGCGAGGCGGCGCGGCGCAACTGGATGCGCAAGTTCATCGGCGAGGGGCTTGCCGCCTTCGAACGGTTGCTCGACCATTCCGCGACCGGGCGCTTCTGCCATGGCGACATGCCGACCATGGCGGATTTCTGCCTTGTGCCGCAGGTCTACAATGCCCGCCGATGGGACGTCGATCTTTCGGCCTGTCCGCGGCTGGTCGCGATCGACCAGAACTGCGCGGAGATCGAGGCTTTCGCCCGCGCACACCCGGACCGCACGCCGCGCTGAGGGGCCACGCGGCTTCTCGCTTGATCCCTTCTCCTTGCACCTTCGGGCGCGCCCGCATCCTGCGGGCCGCCTTCTCTGGCCGGTTCCGTCAAGCGAATGTCGCGAATGGATCGACGGCGGCGAAAAGGCCGCGCTAGTTTTTGTATGACTGGCCGTATAAGGGGGGCCGGAAAAACCTCTGGAGCGAGAGACATACCGATGAAAAGCTATGTGCTGAACGTCAGCTGCAAGACCACCCGTGGCATCGTCGCCGCGATCACCGGCTATCTCGCCGAAAAGGGCTGTTATATCTCCGACAGTTCGCAGTTCGACGACCTCGAAACCGGCCTGTTCTTCATGCGTCTCAGCTTCATCAGCCAGGAAGGCGCAAAACTCGACGAGTTGAAGGCAGGTTTCGAAGCGGTGGTGAAGCGCTTCGACATGAACGCCGAGATCCGCGACAGCGAGGAGCGCATGAAGGTGCTGCTCATGGTGTCGCGTTTCGGCCATTGCCTCAACGACCTGCTCTATCGCTGGAAGATCGGCGCACTGCCGATCGATATCGTCGGTGTCGTCTCCAACCACTTCGACTACCAGAAGGTGGTGGTCAACCACGATATCCCGTTCCACTGCATCAAGGTGACGAAGGAGAACAAGCCGAAGGCGGAAGCCCAGCTGCTGGAACTGGTCGACCAGACCGGCGCCGAACTGATCGTGCTTGCCCGCTACATGCAGGTCCTGTCCGACGCGCTCTGCAAGAAGATGTCGGGCCGCATCATCAACATCCATCACTCCTTCCTGCCGTCGTTCAAGGGCGCCAACCCCTACAAGCAGGCCTATGAGCGCGGCGTGAAGCTGATCGGCGCGACGGCGCACTACGTCACCGCCGACCTCGACGAAGGCCCGATCATCGAGCAGGACATCGCCCGCATCACCCACGCCCAGAGCGCCGAAGACTATGTCTCGATCGGCCGCGACGTGGAAAGCCAGGTGCTGGCGCGCGCCGTGCACGCCCATATCCACAACCGTTGCTTCATCAACGGCAACCGTGTCGTCGTCTTCCCGCCGAGCCCCGGCTCCTATGCTTCCGAGCGTATGGGGTGAGGCGTCAGGCAAATCGCATGCTGAAAACGAGAAACGCCGCCGGTTCGATCGGCGGCGTTTCTCGTAGGTTGGAGCGCGAGGCGACCGGAACGCGCTACGCTATTGCAACAGCTCAAGCCCGACCGCCGTCGCCTCGCCGCCGCCGATGCAGAGCGAGGCGATGCCGCGCTTGACGCCGTTGGCGCGCATGGCGTGAAGCAATGTCACGATGATGCGGGCGCCGGATGCTCCGATCGGATGGCCGAGTGCGCAGGCGCCGCCGTTGATGTTGACGATCTCGTCCGACAGGCCGAGGTCGCGGATCGCCGCCATCGCCACCACGGCGAAGGCCTCGTTGATTTCGTAGAGGCCGACGCTGCCCTTCTCCCAGGCGAGCCTTGCCAGCAGCTTGTCGATTGCGCCAATCGGGGCCGTCGTGAACCAGGCCGGCTCCTGGGCGTGGCCCGCATGGCCCGCGACGATAGCAAGCGGGGTCAGCCCACGCTTTTCCGCTTCGCTGGCGCGCATCAGGATCAGCGCCGCTGCCCCGTCTGATATCGACGACGAATTGGCGGCCGTCACGCTGCCGCCGTCGCGGAAGGCGGGTTTCAGCTTCGGGATCTTTGACGGATCCGATTTGGTCGGCTGTTCGTCGCGGTCGAGATTGGCGGTCTGGCGCTTGCCGGCGCCAGCGACTGCCACGACTTCCGCGGCAAAGGAACCATCCTCAGCTGCGCGGGTTGCGCGCTCCAGGGATCGCAGCGCAAAGCCGTCCTGATCGGCGCGCGAGAACTGATAGTGCTCGGCCGTGTCCTCGGCATAGGTGCCCATCAGCCGGCCGGAATAGGCGTCTTCGAGGCCGTCGAGGAACATGTGGTCCTTGACTTCGCCATGACCCAGGCGGAAGCCGCCGCGCGCTTTCGGCAGCAGATAGGGCGCGTTGGTCATCGACTCCATGCCGCCGACCGCAAGCACCGACGCGCTACCGGACAGCAGAGCATCGTGGCCAAGCATCAGCGCCTTCATGCCGGAGCCGCAGACCTTGGAGATGGTCGTCGACGGCGTTTCCTTGCCGAGGCCGGCACCAAGGGCTGCCTGGCGCGCCGGGTTCTGGCCAATGCCGGCCGGCAGCACATTGCCCATCAACACCTCGTCGACAGCATCAAGGCCGGCTCGATCGAGTGCGGCTTTGAGCGCTATGGCGCCGATTTCCGGCGCGGTCAAATCCTTGAGGCTGCCCTGAAAGGCGCCCATTGGCGTGCGGGCCGCCGAAACGATGACGATCGGGTCAGTTCTGCTCATGTCTTTCTCCCATACGGCAAAAGGCAATGGTTGGCGCGAGTGCGTGCCCCGCGTGTGTCCTTCTCCCCGCGTGGCGGGGAGAAGGTGGCCGGCAGGCCGGATGAGGGGCACTTTTGCCCCAACCGCCCCTCGACGTCAGATATGCAGCGCGTGCCCCAGCGCCTTCAACGCGGACTCCTGGAAAGCTTCCGATTGCGTCGGATGCGCATGGATCGTGCCGGCGATGTCTTCGAGGCGCGCGCCCATTTCGATCGCCAGGCTGAAGCTTGCCGAGAGTTCCGAGACGCCGTGGCCGACGGCCTGGATGCCGAGCACCAGGTGGTTGTCGGCGCGAGCGACGATGCGAACGAAACCGTCTTCGGCAAGCGTCGTCATGGCGCGGCCATTCGCCTGGAAGGGGAACTGGCCGATCTTGATCTCGATGCCGCTCGCACGCGCCTCGTCGGGCGACAGCCCTGCGGTGACGATCTCCGGATCGGTGAAGCAGACGGCCGGGATGCAGCGCTTGTCCCAGCTGCGCTTGTGACCGGCGACGATCTCCGCCACCATTTCCCCTTGCGCCATGGCGCGGTGCGCCAGCATCGGCTCGCCGGTGACGTCGCCGATCGCATAGATGCCGCGCATGGACGTCCGGCACTGGTCGTCGATGCGGATGAAGCGGCCAGTGCGGTCGAGGTCGATTTCCTCAAGGCCGAAGCCCTCGGTCACGGGTTTGCGGCCGACGGTGACCAGCACCTTTTCGGCGGCGACATCGATTGCGCGACCGTTGTGTTCGGCTTGCAGGCTGCCGGTTTCGGCGGAGTAGCTCTTGGCGACCGTCTGGGTGAAGACCTCGATGCCGAGTTCGCCGAGACGCTTGGCGATCGGTTTCGTCAGATCGGCGTCATAGAGCGGCAGAATGCGCGGCTGCGCTTCGAGTACGGTCACGTGGCTGCCGAGCTTGGCGAAAGCGGTGCCAAGTTCGAGACCGATGTAACCGCCGCCGATGACGGCGATGCTCTTCGGCACACTTTTCAGCGACAGGGCCTCGGTCGAGGAAATGATCGACCCGCCGAAAGGCAGGTCGGGCAGCTCGACCGGCGCCGAGCCGGTGGCAATGACGATCGTCTCGGCGCGGATGCGCTGCAGTCCGATCTCGGTCTCGACATCGACGGTCTTGCCGTCGACGAAACGAGCGGTGCCGATCACCGCCTTGACACCCGCCTTCTTCAGAAGGCCGATGACGCCGCCGTTCAGCCGTCCGACGATGCCGTCTTTCCAAGCGACGGTGCGGGCGAGGTCGATTGTCGGATTGGCGAGCGACAGACCGAGCGGGCTGCGGCCGGAAGCGGCCGAGCGCAGCTTATGAAACTCTTCCGCCGCGTGGATGAGGGCCTTGGAGGGAATACAGCCGACATTGAGGCAGGTGCCGCCGGCTTTCGCCTTTTCGACGATGACCGTGTCGATGCCGAGCTGGCCGGCGCGGATTGCGC
The DNA here is from genome assembly GCF_014852205.1 of Ensifer sp. ENS06. Classification (NCBI taxonomy): domain Bacteria; kingdom Pseudomonadati; phylum Pseudomonadota; class Alphaproteobacteria; order Hyphomicrobiales; family Rhizobiaceae; genus Ensifer; species Ensifer sp. ENS06. The sequence goes on from NZ_JACVBC010000011.1 coordinate 38,582, forward strand.
AGATGTAGCCGCCGGGGCCGGCGCCGATGACGAGCAGCTTGCAGGAAATTTCCTTCATGATCGCCTCAGGCCTCCACGAAAATAAGCGCCGGCGTTTCGAGCAGGGTCTTCAGCCGCTGCACGAAGACGGCCGCATCCCAGCCGTCGATGACGCGGTGATCGAAGCTCGAGGACAGGTTCATGATCTTGCGCGGCACGAACTGCGTGCCGTCCCAGACCGGCCGGATCGCGAGCTTGTTGACGCCGATGATCGCCACTTCCGGGTGGTTGATGACCGGGGTGGAGGCGATGCCGCCGAGTGCGCCGAGCGAAGATATTGTAATCGTCGATCCGGTGAGTTCGTCGCGGGTGGCCGTACCGGTGCGGGCGGCTTCCGCCAGGCGGTTGAGCTCGTTGGCGCAGTCCCAGATGCCGCGCGCTTCGGCATGGCGCACGACCGGAACGGTAAGGCCGGCCGGCGTCTGCGTGGCGATGCCGATATGGACGGCGTGATGGCGGCTGATGATGCCGGCGCCGTCGTCGAAGGTGGCATTGACGGCGGGTTGATCGGCAATGGTGCGCACGAGCGCGCGCATCAGATAGGGCAGGATGGTCAGCTTCGGCTGGTCGGGTTTGCGGTCGCGGTTCATCGTCGTCCGCAGGTCCTCGAGCGCCGTCATGTCGACCTCTTCCACATAGGTGATGTGGGGAATGCGCGAGGTCGAAAGCGACATCTTCTCGGCGATGCGACGGCGAAGGCCGGTTACCTTGATCTCGTCGACGGCGGTCTTGCGCTGCAGGCCGGCCGGCGCAAGCGCCGGCTGGGCGCCGCGGGCGATGAACTGGTCGAGGTCATCATGGGTGATGCGGCCGGCCGGACCGGTGCCGGTCACCTGGCGCAGATCGACGCCGCTTTCCTTGGCGCGCAGGCGCACGGCGGGCGAAGCCAGTGCCTTTTCCAGCCGCTCGCCAGTCTGGTGCACGCCGTTGGCTTGGACGCCGTTCGCGGCCGGTGCTTTTGCCTCGATTTTGGCGGGTTGCGCCTGCTTAGCCGCCGGTGCGGGCGCCTCGGCCTTTACAACGGGCTTCTCTTCCGCCTTGGCAACCGGCTTGTCGTCAGCCGCCGTCGAGCTTTCCCCTTCGCCAGCGATTTCGATGCGCACCAATGGCGCCTTCACCGCAACGGTGTCGCCCACCTCGGCGCCGAGCCAGAGCACGGTGCCGGTGACGGGCGAGGGGATTTCGACGGTCGCCTTGTCGGTCATCACGGCGGCGAGCACCATGTCCTCGCGCACGGGGTCACCGGGCTTCACATGCCATTCGACGAGTTCAGCCTCGGCCACGCCTTCGCCGACATCGGGCATCTTGATTACGAATTCGCCCATGTCAGGCCTCCATCACTTCGACGAGCGCGCGTCCGACGCGCGCGGGGCCGGGGAAATAGTCCCATTCCTGCGCGTGCGGGTAGGGCGTGTCCCAGCCGGCGACGCGCACAACGGGCGCTTCGAGATGGTAGAAGCAGTGCTCCTGCACGAGGGCGGCCACTTCGCCGCCGAAGCCCGACGTCAGCGTCGCTTCGTGCACGACGACGCAGCGCCCGGTCTTTTCGACCGACTTGACGATCGTATCGAGGTCGAGCGGCAGCAGACTGCGCAGGTCGATCACCTCGGCGTCGATGCCGGTTTCCTCGGCAGCCGCGAGCGCCACGTGCACCATGGTGCCATAGGCGACGACGGTGACGGCGGAGCCCTCTCGGCGGACTTCCGCCTTGCCGATCGGAACGGTGTAATGGCCTTCCGGCACCTCGCCGAGATCGTGTTTCGACCAGGGAATGACCGGCCGGTCATGGTGGCCGTCGAAGGGACCGTTGTACAGCCGCTTCGGTTCCAGGAACATCACCGGATCGGGGTCCTCGATCGAGGCGATCAGCAGGCCCTTGGCGTCGTAGGGATTGGAGGGCACGACGACTTTCAGGCCGCAGACATGGGTGAAAAGCGCTTCGGGGCTCTGGCTGTGCGTCTGGCCACCGAAGATGCCGCCGCCGGTCGGCATGCGCAGGACGATCGGGCAGGTGAAATCACCGTTGGAGCGGTAACGAATACGGGCCGCTTCCTGGGTGATCTGGTCGTAGGCCGGATACATATAGTCGGCGAACTGGATCTCGACGCAGGGCTTCAGCCCGTAGGCGGCCATGCCGATCGCCGTGCCGACGATGCCGCTTTCGCTGATCGGCGCGTCGAAACAGCGGGTCTTGCCGTATTTCGCCTGGAGGCCTTGCGTGCAACGGAAGACGCCACCGAAATAGCCGACGTCTTCGCCGAAGACGACGACATTGTCGTCGCGTTCCATGGAGACATCCATGGCGCTGCGCACGGCTTCGATCATTGTCATTCTGGCCATATCAGTATCCTGCCTTCTGCCGCTGGCGGCGAATGTGCGGCGGCATCTCGGCATAGACGCCCTCGAAGATATCGCGCACCGACGGCTTGCCGCCGGCATGCAGCGTGCCGTGGCCCTCGGCCTGTTTCTGGGCCTGGATCACTTCGTCGGTGATCTCGGCTTCCGCCTGCGCATGACGTTCTTCCGACCAGGCGCCGCGCAGAATCAGGTGCTTCTTCAATCTCAAGACTGGATCGCCGAGTGGCCAGGCTTCGGATTCCGTCTTCGGGCGATAGGCGCTCGGATCGTCGGAGGTCGAATGGGCGCCGACGCGGTAGGTGACGTATTCGATCAGTGTCGGACCGAGATTGCGACGGGCGCGCTCGGCCGCCCATTTGGCGACGGCGTAGACGGCGAGATAGTCGTTGCCGTCGACGCGCAGGGCCGGAATGCCGAAGCCGAGGCCGCGGGCGGCAAAGGTGCCGGAGCCGCCGCGGGCGATGCCCTGGAAGGTCGAGATCGCCCACTGATTGTTGACGATGTTGAGGATAACGGGCGCCTTGTAGGTGGAGGCAAAGACGAGCGCCGAGTGGAAGTCCGATTCCGCCGTCGAGCCGTCGCCGATCCAGGCGGCTGCGATCTTGGTGTCGCGCTTGATGGCCGACGCCATCGCCCAGCCGACCGCCTGCACATATTGGGTGGCGAGGTTGCCGGAGATGGTGAAGAAGCCATGCTCCTTGGAGGAATACATGATCGGCAGCTGCCGGCCGCGCAGAGGGTCGCTCTCGTTCGAGAAGATCTGGTTCATCATCTCGACCATGGGATAGCCGTCGGCGATCAGAAGACCGGCCTGTCGATAGGTCGGGAAGTTCATGTCGCCCTTCACCAACGCCTTGCGGAAGGCGCAACTGACGGCCTCTTCGCCCAGATGCTGCATGTAGAAGGAGGTCTTGCCCTGGCGCTGGGCCATGACCATGCGCGCATCGAAGGCGCGCAGCAGCATCATGTGCCTGAGGCCGGAGAGCAACTCGTCATCCGAAAGCAACCCGGCCCAGGGACCAACCGCTTCGCCGTCGCGGTTCAAGACGCGGATGATCGAATAGGCGAGGTCGCGCATCTCTTCCGGCGCGACGTCCACCTCCGGGCGCGGCACGGAGCCGGCCTTCGGGATCTTGACGTTGGAGAAATCCGGCTGGCCGCCGGGCCGAACGGCGGGTTCGGGGACATGCAGGCTAAGTCGATCGAGATCGCTCATGCGGTTTCCGGCCTCCTCCGGAGTGCGCAGTGCACCAAATCAAGATCGGTTCCAGTCGAACCGCTCTTCATTTCTGTTCTCACGCATTTCCGGACGCAAAGGCGCTAGGACCCTCGCTGGAAATGCTCTGGGACGGGATAACGATGGGCCTGAGGTGTACGAGGACGTGCAATGTGACCGGCAAGGCTCCTCCGCCCAAGGTCTGCACAGACTCCTCCTAAAAGCCCCCGCTCTCCCGACGGGAATGCTCACAGACTGCCACGAGTTCCGGGGCTTATGAAGGTCTTTCCGTGTTGCGGGGCAGGGGCAGGCGAAGAAAGATAGAATCCTGCCGGGAGTGCGCCCACGCGTTGTGTCGTTCACCTTCTTGCCGGTCATTGCCGGTAATTTTCTTTCGCGGCGATCCGTCGGCGGTAGCGCTCAGACCGGCGGGGCGATGGTGATCGGCGTTCCATCGAGGAAGCGCGAGAGCCGGAATGGCGTCGGATCGACGATCGGTTTCTCGCCGGTTACGAGGTCGGCGACGAGGTGTCCGGCGCCAGGCCCGATGCCAAAACCGTGGCCGGAAAAACCCGTCGCGACAATGAGGCCCGGAACGGTTTCGGCGGGTGAGATGACGGGGACGGCATCGGGCATCACATCGATCAGTCCTCCCCATATCTGTTGCACCTTGGTTTTGCGCAGGAATGGCAAGGCCCTGCCGGCGGCGTCGAGGGCCCGCAGGGCGCGCCGCGAATCCGGATTGGGATCGAGCACGCGGTGGCGCTCGAAGGCGCCGGGCCGGTCGAGCGGGACGGTGCCGATCTCGAACAATTCGTTCCAGCTCTGGGCGTTGATGCCCACCTGCACGGCATCGCCCTCCGCCTTTCGCGCCGGCTGGAAATCGCGGAAGAATGCGAAGCTGTCGGGCACGACCGCGTGCAGGTTGGCGGCACCGTCGGCAATCGTGTAACCGCCATCGAGGCGCTTGCGATAGGCATAGGTCGCGGTTGCGCCGGCCCCTTCCGGACCGCCGGAGACTGGCCCGGTTCTCAACACCGTATTCCGCACCTTCAGCTGCGGCAGCCGGATGCCGAGGCTTTTGAGAAAGAGCCTGGACCAGGCGCCGCCGGCGACGATGACGGTCGACGTCTCGATGCGGCCTCTCTCGGTGACGACGGCGGAGATCCGGCCCGCTGCCTTTTCGACCCCGCGCACGGCGCAGCCCGTCAGGATACGGGCACCGGCGCGGCGGGCACCGGCGACAATCGCGGGCACCGCCTTCTGCGGTTCTGCCCGGCCGTCGCTCGGCGTGAAGAGCCCGCCTTGGTAGCGGATGGCGGCGCCCGGCATCATCGCCTCTGTCGTGTCGGAGCTGAGTTGCACGCTGTCGACGCCGTAGGGTCGGGCCATGGCAAGCCATGCGTCGCGATTGGCGATGTCGCGCTCATTCTCGGAGACATAGAGAATGCCGCTGCGGCGAAAGCCGGTCTCGCCACTGATGCGCGCGTCGAGCGTGTCCCAGATCTTCAGCGCCTCGATCGCCAGCGGGATTTCGCGCTCGTCACGGCCCATCACCCGAACCCAGCCCCAGTTGCGGCTCGATTGCTCGGCGCCGGGCGAACCCTTCTCGCAGAGCACGACGTCGATACCGCGTTCGGCAAGGAAGAGGGCGGTGCTGACGCCGATGATGCCGCCGCCGACGATGACGACGTCGGCCCTGGCGGGCAGGGTGGTGTCTGTGGCGATCGGATCGAGCGTGGGACCGGGCATGGGGAGGGCACTTTCGGGCAGGAGGTGTCACGGCCATCGGTGCATGCCGCCGCCGCGAGATCAAGACCTGCAATCTGGCCGTCGTCGGCCGGCGCTCGGTTGCTGGCAATCTTTTATCGCCAACCCGTCCGGTTCGCCGCGAGACGGTCTTTCGGAATTTTGCGCGTGCTTCTATGCTCGCGCGCATGAGTGAGAGCCGCCCCGATCTTCGCCCCGTCCTGCGCATCGATTTTCCGCCCGCCGACCGGCTCGGCCGCGGCAAGATCCTCTTGCTCGAACTGATCCGCGAGACCGGCTCCATCTCCGCCGCCGGCCGGGCGATGGACATGTCGTACCGCCGCGCCTGGCTGCTGGTCGATGCCCTGAACCGGATGTTCAGCGAGCCTTCGGTAGAATCGCAGCGCGGCGGCAAGCAGGGTGGCGGAGCCCTGGTGACGCCGTTCGGCGAAGAGCTTATCCGGCGCTACCGCGAGATGGAGGAGAAGGCACGCCTTGCGATCGGCGAGGATCTGGCCTGGCTCGAATCCGTTCGGAGCAGCGATACACCAGCGTTCGATACGGCCGAGGCTGTTTCCAAAAAGGCCTAATGCATGTCGCGCAAAAGTGTGCAGCGGTATCGCGGCAACGACATGCATAAAAACAAGAGCTTAGAGCCTGGCGCGCGAATGCGTTTTCATGCGACAGGCTTTAGTGATCGATCGCGACCGACTTGATGACGGCATAGACGGTTCTGCCGGGAGCAAGCTGCAGCGCGTCGCGGGAAAAGCGGGTGATGCGGGCGGCAATCGTCGCATCGCCGCAAGTCACCCGGACATCGACGCTGCCGTCCTCCTCCGATGTCAGCGTCAGAATGCGCCCTTCGAGTACGTTGAGCGCACTGATTTCCACTGGCCTTGAGGTCGCCAGCATGACGTCGCGGGCGGCTATGTGCAGGCGAAGCCTGACGCCGGCCGTCGCGCTGACACCGGCGATGCGCAGCCGTTCCCGCCCGACCCGGACGGTCGTCAGTTCGTGCACCGGATCGGTTCCCTCGACTTCGCCCTCCAGCAGGACACCGGCCTCGCGCCGGCCGGTGGCAAGCGTTGCGGCGGGCGCGCTCAACACCTCGGCGGCCGCGCCCGATGCGGTGACCCGACCGTTTTCGAGCACGACCACGCGCCGGGCCAACCGGGCGACTTCGCCGACGGAATGGCTGACATAGACGATCGGGATGCGGGCATCGTCGCGCAGCCGTTCGAGATAGGGCAGGATTTCGGCCTTGCGCGCCTCGTCGAGCGCGGCCAGCGGCTCATCCATCAAAAGCAGGCGCGGTGCCGCGAGCAAGGCGCGGCCGATGGCGACGCGCTGCTTTTCGCCGCCGGAAAGGGCCGAAGGGTTGCGTTCGAGCAGATGGCCGATGCCGAGCAGGTCGACGATGCGGGTAAACTCATTGCCGGTGCCGCTCTTGCCGGCGAACCAGCGGCCATAGGCGAGGTTGCGGCGTACACTCAAATGCGGAAACAGCCGCGCCTCCTGGAAGACATAGCCGAAGCGCCGGCGGTGCACCGGCGTGAAGATCCTGTTCTCGCTGTCGGCGATGACGTCGCCATCGAGCAGGACACGGCCGCTTTCGGGCTTCAGAAGCCCGGCGATGATGTTGATGAGCGAGGTCTTGCCTGAGCCGGAGCGGCCGAACAGCGCCGTCACGCCGCCATCGGAACTAAAGGCGGCGTCGAGCGAGAAATTGCCGAGCTGGTGGCGGGCTTCAACGATGAGGCTCATTGGGCGGCCACCCGGCGTGCGGCGAAGGTCGCCAGCAGTTCGGAGAAGATGAGCGCGGCCATGGAAATGATGACGGAAATGATTGTCAGCCGCATGGCGCCGGCGTCGCCGCCCGGCACCTGGGTGAAGGTGTAGATGGCGGCCGAAAGCGTCTGCGTTTCGCCGGGAATGTTGGAGACGAAGGTGATCGTGGCGCCGAACTCGCCCATCGCCTTGGCAAAGGCGATGATCATGCCGGCGATGATGCCGGGAATGATCAGCGGCAGCGTGACGGTGGCAAAGACCCAGAGGGGGCTCGCGCCGAGCGTGGTCGCCGCGTCCTCGAGCTTGCGGTCAACCGCCTCGATCGACAGGCGGATGCTGCGCACCATCAACGGGAAGGCCATGACGGCGCAGGCAAGGGCAGCGCCGGTCCAGCGGAAGGAAAAGACGAGGCCAAAATAATCGGCGAAGAAGGCGCCGAGCGGGCCGCGGCGGCCGAAAAGCAGGAGCAGCAGGAAGCCGGTGACGACAGGCGGCAGGATCAGCGGCAGATGAACGAGGCCGTTCAGCAGTGTCTTGCCCCAGAAGCGCCCGCGGGCAAGCAGCATGGCGACGACGAGTGCGAAGGGCAGGCTGCAGATCATTGCGACGGTTGCGATACGCAGGCTCAACAGGATCGCCGTCCATTCCGCATCGCTCACTGCAAGCCAGTCCAATGGATATCGCTCCCCAATACGAGGCTTGTGGGACGCGGCTGTCTGCCCCCTATGCCTCTGACAAATGTTCGCGTCGCCCGCGTTTGGGCGCGGGCGGCGCGAACATGACGTTAGATGCTTCGCCTGCCTCTGGACAGACGGCACTAGCGCCTATTTCAGCCGGTTACTTCAGGACCGTGAAGCCCTGCTTTTCAAAGAGTTCAGCAGCCTTTGCCGACTTGACGAAGTCGATGTAGGCGGCCGCATCAGGGCTCTTGCTCTCGGCCGTGATCGCGATCGGGTAGATGATCGGCGGATGGCTGTCTTCCGGGAAGGTGCCGACGACCTTGACGCCCGGGTCTGCCGCGGCATCGGTCTGGTAGACGATGCCGTACGGCGCTTCGCCGCGCGAAACGAGCAGGAGGGCGGCACGCACGCTTTCAGCGCCGGCGACCTTGGCCTCCACGGCCTTCCAGGCGTCGAGCTTTTCGAGCGCAGCCTTGCCGTACTTGCCGGCCGGAACGGAATCGACGGCACCCATGGCAAGGCGACCGTCACCGAGAATGCCAGCGAGATCGAAGCCCTGCTTGATTTCGACCGGGGCAGCGTCCTGCTTGCCGGAGACGAGCACGATGCGGTTGCCGAGCAGGTTTGCGCGGGTGTCGTCCTTGATCAGCTTCTTTTCGGCGAGGTAGTCCATCCAGGCGAGGTCGGCAGAGATGAAGACGTCGGCGGGCGCGCCCTGTTCCACCTGCTTGGCCAGTGCCGAGCTGGCCGCGTAGGAAACGGTCGTTTCCTTGCCACTTTCCTTCTGCCACTCGGCATTGATCGCATCGAGCGCGTTCTTCAGGCTCGCAGCCGCAAAGACCGTCACCTTTTCTTCCGCCTGTGCGGACGCCGGCAGAACACTTGCGCCGGCCCAGGCGAGGCCGAGCGCCAGCACCAGTCCCTTCAGCCAGTCTCTTCTCTTGATCATCGATTTCCCTCCAACGATGCGTGATATCTCTTAGGATACAACGATATCGCCTCCTGATTACCGTTGTATCTGTTGAAATACAATGCTCCTCAAAAGGGCTAGCGTAATACCCGTGTGGTTGTGGCCGCCCGGCAAAACCGGTGCAGCATTCCCGCGGCGGGCGCGATTGGGCTTGCGATGATGTCCGGGCGGCCTAAATTGCGGCCTCGATCCCCTGACATGGAGCGGACGTGCAATGGAAACGGCAGTGAAGCTTGAAGAAAGCTGGAAGGAAGCGTTGGCACCGGAATTCGCCAGCGCCTACATGGCTGACCTCAAGCAGTTCCTCGTGGCCCAGAAGAACGAGGGCCGGCAGATTTTCCCTCGCGGGCCGGAGTATTTTCGCGCGCTCGACCTGACGCCGCTCGACAAGGTGCGCGTGGTCATTCTCGGCCAAGATCCCTATCACGGTGACGGCCAGGCGCATGGGCTCTGCTTCAGCGTTCGCCCTGGTGTCAGGACGCCGCCGTCGCTGGTCAACATCTACAAGGAACTGAATACCGATCTCGGTATTCCGCCGGCGCGTCACGGTTTTCTCGAAAGCTGGGCAAGGCAGGGCGTGCTGCTTTTGAACAGCGTGCTGACGGTAGGGCGCGGGAACGCTGCGTCACACCAGGGCCGCGGCTGGGAAAAATTCACGGATGCGATTATCCGTGCGGTCAACGACGCCGAGCATCCCGTCGTCTTCATGCTCTGGGGCTCCTATGCGCAGAAGAAGGCGGCCTTCGTCGACCGCTCGCGCCATCTTGTCCTGAGGGCACCGCATCCATCGCCGCTCTCGGCCCATTCCGGCTTTCTCGGCTGCCGGCATTTTTCCCAAGCCAATGCCTTCCTTGAAGGCAAAGGCTTCGATCCGATCGACTGGCGGTTGCCGGAAAATCCGGCTGCGGACATCAACTGAAGGCTTGGCGCGAATGACGGCTTTGTCGTCGCCCCGAGGCCTTGCCTTGGCGGCGGCGATCCGCCTAAGACGCCCGAACGAAATGGCGGAGGCGGGCATGCGCAAAATTCTGATCATCGGCATCGGTTCGGGCAATCCCGAACACATGACCGTGCAGGCGATCAACGCGCTGAACCGCGCCGACGTGCTCTTTATCCCGACCAAGGGAGCGAAGAAGACCGAGCTTGCCGAAGTGCGCCGCGACATCTGCGCCCGCTACGTCACGCGCAAGGACAGTCGCACCGTCGAGTTCGCGGTGCCCGTGCGGCGCACCGAAGGCGTCAGCTATGACGGCAGCGTCGATGACTGGCACGCCCAGATCGCTGGGATTTACGAAGCGCTTCTGTCGAAGGAGTTGGGCGAAGAGGGAACTGGCGCGTTTCTCGTCTGGGGCGACCCGATGCTCTATGACAGCACCATTCGCATCGTCGAGCGGATCAGGGCACGCGGTGAGGTCGCCTTCGCCTACGACGTCATTCCCGGGATCACCAGTCTGCAGGCGCTTTGCGCCAGCCACCGCATTCCGCTGAACCTCGTCGGCAAGCCGGTGGAGATCACCACGGGGCGTCGGCTGCACGAAAGCTTTCCCGAGAAGAGCCAGACCTCGGTCGTCATGCTCGATGGCGAACAGGCGTTTCAGCGGGTCGAGGACCCGGAGGCGGAGATCTATTGGGGCGCCTATCTCGGCACGCCGGATGAGATCGTCATTTCCGGCCGCGTGGCTGAGGTGAAGGACCGGATCCTTGAAACGCGGGCGGCGGCGCGCGCGAAGATGGGATGGATCATGGACATCTATCTCCTGCGCAAGGGCGCCGACTTCGACGAGTGACGGGGAGGGCCGATCTGCGTCGTGTTTGATCTCACTCAAGGTTTGCGGCTGTGTTATAGCGTCTTAAGAGGCTTCTTCAGGGAGGAGAGCCTCAAGTGATGACGGATTTGATGACCAGCTGCGCCCTTCCATTGACCGGAGAAACCGGCACCGTCGCTTCGATGCGCCGCGGCGCCTGCCCGTCCTTGGCAGAGCCGATGCAGACCGGCGACGGCCTGCTCGTCAGGGTGAGGCCAACGGATGACAGTCTGACGCTGCCGAAGGTCATTGCCCTTGCCACGGCTGCCGAGCGCTTCGGCAATGGCATCATCGAGATTACCGCGCGCGGAAACCTGCAGCTTCGCGGCCTGAGTGCAGCTTCGGTGCCGATGCTGGCGCAGGCGATCGGCGATGCGGAGATCGCCATTGCCAAGGGGCTCGCGATAGAGGTGCCGCCCCTGGCCGGCATCGACCCGGACGAGATCGCCGATCCGCGGCCGATTGCCACCGAGCTTCGTGAAGCGTTGGGTGCGCGCCAGGTGCCGTTGAAGCTTGCACCCAAATTATCCGTCGTCATCGATAGCGGTGGCCGGTTTGGTCTCGGCGCTGTCGTCGCCGACATTCGCCTTCAGGCGGTTTCGACTGTCGCGGGGGTCGCCTGGGTGCTGTCGCTTGGCGGCACGGCAACGAAGGCATCGATCGTCGGGACGTTGGCCGGCAACGCGGTCGTGCCGGCCCTGATCACCATTCTCGAGAAACTGGCGAGCCTAGGCACGACGGTGCGCGGGCGCGATCTGGACCCGTCGGAAATCCGCGCGCTCTGTCGCTGTGAGACATCGTCCGAACGCCCGGCCGCTCCGCGTTCGGCCGCAATACCCGGCATTCATGCGCTGGGTAACGCCGACACCGTTCTCGGCCTCGGTCTGGCCTTTGCTCAGGTGGAGGCCGCCGCGCTGGCATCCTACCTGCATCAGGTCCAGGCGCTTGGCGCCAATGCGATCCGGCTTGCGCCCGGGCACGCCTTCTTCGTCCTCGGCCTTTGCCCCGAGACCGCGGCTGTGGCGCAGAGCCTGGCAGCGTCACACGGTTTTCGCATTGCCGAGCAGGATCCGCGCAATGCGATCGCCACCTGCGCCGGCAGCAAGGGTTGCGCCTCGGCGTGGATGGAAACCAAGGGCATGGCCGAGCGCCTCGTCGAGACGGCGCCGGAATTGCTCGACGGGTCGCTCACCGTGCATCTCTCCGGCTGCGCCAAGGGTTGCGCCCGGCCGAAGCCGTCCGAACTGACGCTTGTCGGTGCGCCATCAGGATACGGGCTTGTCGTAAATGGGGCTGCCAATGGCTTGCCAAGCGCCTACACCGATGAGAATGGAATGGGATCCGCCCTTGCCCGGCTCGGCCGGCTGGTGCGGCAAAACAAAGACGCTGGCGAATCGGCGCAGTCCTGTCTTACACGGCTCGGAGCTGCGCGCGTCTCGGCAGCGTTCGAACAGGGATAGACATGCCTGAGTATGATTACATTCGCGATGGCAACGCCATCTACGAGCGTTCCTTCGCCATCATCCGCGCCGAGGCCGATCTGTCGCGCTTCTCCGAAGAGGAAGCGGATCTGGCTGTGCGCATGGTGCACGCCTGCGGTTCCGTCGAGGCGACCAGGCAGTTCGTGTTTTCTCCCGATTTCGTAAGCTCGGCCCGTGCGGCGCTGAAAGCCGGTGCGCCGATCCTCTGCGATGCCGAGATGGTTGCGCACGGTGTCACCCGCGCCCGTCTGCCGGCCGGCAACGAGGTGATCTGCACGCTGCGCGATCCTCGCACGCCCGGCCTTGCGGCCGAGATCGGCAACACCCGCTCCGCCGCAGCCCTGAAGCTCTGGAGCGAGCGGCTGGCCGGATCAGTGGTCGCGATCGGCAACGCACCGACGGCGCTGTTCTTCCTCTTGGAAATGCTGCGCGACGGCGCGCCGAAGCCGGCGGCAATCCTCGGCATGCCCGTCGGTTTCGTCGGTGCGGCGGAATCGAAGGATGCGCTGGCCGAGAACTCCTATGGCGTTCCCTTCGCCATCGTGCGCGGCCGCCTCGGCGGCAGCGCCATGACGGCGGCAGCGCTTAACTCGCTCGCGAGGCCGGGCCTGTGAGCGGCGTCGGCGTGGGGCGCCTGATCGGTGTTGGGACCGGCCCCGGTGATCCGGAACTTTTGACGGTCAAGGCGGTGAAGGCGCTCGGGCAAGCCGATGTGCTTGCCTATTTCGCCAAGGCCGGGCGAAGCGGTAACGGCCGCGCGGTGGTCGAGGGTCTGCTGAAGCCCGATCTTGTCGAGCTGGCGCTATACTATCCGGTGACGACCGAAATCGACAAGGACGATGGCGCCTACAAGACCCAGATCACCGACTTCTACAATGCGTCGGCCGAAGCGGTAGCGGCGCATCTTGCCGCCGGACGCACGGTCGCCGTGCTCAGTGAAGGCGACCCGCTGTTCTATGGTTCCTACATGCATCTGCATGTGCGGCTCGCCAATCGTTTCCCGGTCGAGGTGATCCCCGGCATTACCGCCATGTCCGGCTGTTGGTCGCTTGCCGGCCTGCCGCTGGTGCAGGGCGACGACGTGCTCTCGGTGCTTCCCGGCACCATGGCCGAGGCCGAGCTCGGCCGCAGGCTTGCGGATACCGAAGCCGCCGTGATCATGAAGGTCGGGCGCAATTTGCCGAAGATCCGTCGGGCGCTCGCTGCCTCCGGCCGTCTCGACCAGGCCGTCTATGTCGAACGCGGCACGATGAAGAACGCGGCGATGACGGCTCTTGCGGAAAAAGCCGACGACGAGGCGCCCTATTTCTCGCTGGTGCTCGTTCCCGGCTGGAAGGACCGACCATGACCGGTACGCTCTATGTCGTCGGTACCGGACCGGGCAGCGCCAAGCAGATGACGCCGGAAACGGCGGAAGCCGTTGCGGCCGCTCAGGAGTTTTACGGCTACTTTCCCTATCTCGACCGGCTGAACCTCAGACCGGATCAGATCCGTGTCGCCTCGGACAACCGCGAGGAGCTCGATCGGGCACAGGTCGCGCTGACGCGGGCTGCGGCAGGCGTGAAGGTCTGCATGGTCTCCGGTGGCGATCCCGGTGTCTTTGCCATGGCGGCCGCCGTCTGCGAGGCGATCGACAAGGGACCGGCGGAATGGAAGTCGGTTGAACTGGTGATCACGCCCGGCGTGACCGCGATGCTCGCCGTTGCCGCCCGCATCGGCGCGCCGCTCGGTCATGATTTCTGTGCGATCTCGCTTTCCGACAATCTGAAGCCCTGGGAAGTCATCACCCGGCGTCTCAGGCTGGCGGCGGAAGCGGGCTTCGTCATTGCCCTCTACAATCCGATCAGCAAGGCGCGGCCCTGGCAGCTCGGTGAGGCCTTCGAGCTTCTGCGCAGCGTTCTGCCGGCAACGGTTCCGGTCATCTTCGGCCGTGCGGCCGGGCGACCGGACGAACGGATCGCGGTGATGCCGCTCGGCGAGGCCGATGCCAACCGCGCCGACATGGCGACATGCGTCATCATCGGCTCGCCGGAGACGCGAATCGTCGAGCGCGACGGCCAACCCGATCTCGTCTACACGCCGCGCTTCTATGCAGGGGCGAGCCAGTGAGCGATGCGGTTGAGTACCTCGTCGCAACTGCCGACCGTCGGCACGTCCGCGGGCTTGCGCCGCTCGACCATGATCACCTCGATGCCGAGCCGGCGCGCTGCGGCAATCTTGCCGTAGGTGGCGCTGCCGCCGCTGTTCTTGGCGACGATCACATCGATCTGCCGGCTCCTGAGCAACGCGGCTTCATCGGCTTCCGCAAAGGGACCGGTCGCCAGGATCGCCTCCTGGTCGGGCAGATTAAGCGGCGGCGTCACCGGATCGACGCTGCGGATGACGTAGCTGTGCTGCGGCGCGACCTCGAAGTGGAAAGCTTCCTGTCGACCTATCGCCAGGAAGACGCGGCGTCGCCGATCACCGAGCGCGCTGACGGCCTCGACAACGCTATCGACAGCAGTCCAGCGGTCGCCAGGCAGGGGCACCCATTCCGGTCGGCGGAGGGCGATAAGCGCAACGCCGGTTCTTTGCGCTGCGTCCGCGGCGTTGTGCGAAATGCGTGCGGCAAAGGGGTGCGTCGCATCGACCAGCAGCGCGATGTTTTCGTCATGCAGGAAATGCGCCAGCCCATCGGCGCCGCCAAAGCCGCCGATGCGCGTCTTGACCGGCTGCGGCCGCGGGTCCGCGGTGCGGCCGGCCAGCGAGATGGCGGTGTCGTAGCGGACATCTTCGGCCAAGCGGCGCGCGAGTTCGCGTGCCTCGGTGGTGCCACCCAAAATCAGAATACGAGGTTTTTCCATGGCTGACGTGTCGAACAGCGAACCCGCCATCGTCTCCCCCTGGCTGACCGTCATCGGTATCGGTGAGGATGGTGTAGCGGGTCTCGGCGACGAGGCCAAGCGGCTGATCGGCGAAGCGCCGGTCGTCTACGGCGGCCATCGTCATCTGGAGCTCGCCGCCTCCCTCATCACCGGCGAAGCGCACAATTGGCTAAGCCCCCTCGAACGCTCGGTCGTCGAGATCGTCGCACGTCGCGGCAGCCCGGTGGTGGTGCTTGCCTCGGGCGACCCGTTCTTCTTCGGCGTCGGCGTGACGCTGGCGCGCCGCATCGCCTCGGCCGAAATACGCACGCTTCCGGCGCCGTCGTCGATCAGTCTTGCCGCCTCGCGCCTCGGCTGGGCGCTGCAGGATGCGACGCTCGTCTCCGTCCATGGGCGGCCGCTGGATCTCGTCCGGCCGCATCTTCATCCGGGCGCCAAGGTGCTGACGCTGACCTCCGATGGCGCCGGCCCCAGGGACCTTGCCGAGCTCTTGGTTTCGAGCGGCTTCGGTCAGTCGCGGCTGACGGTTCTCGAGGCGCTTGGCGGCGCCGGCGAACGGGTGACGACGCAGATCGCCGCGCGCTTCATGCTCGGCCTCGTGCATCCTTTGAACGTCTGCGCCATTGAGGTGGCGGCCGACGAGGGCGCGCGCATCCTGCCGCTTGCCGCCGGCCGCGACGATGCGCTGTTCGAACATGACGGGCAGATCACCAAGCGCGAGGTCCGGGCGCTGACGCTGTCGGCACTCGCACCGCGCAAGGGCGAACTGCTATGGGACATCGGCGGCGGCTCCGGCTCGATCGGCATCGAATGGATGCTCGCCGATCCGACCATGCAGGCGATCACCATCGAGGTGGAGCCGGAGCGGGCAGCGCGCATCAGCCGCAACGCGACGATGTTCGGCGTGCCCGGGCTGACGGTTGTCGAAGGCGAGGCGCCGGCGGCGCTTGCCGGCCTGCCACAACCGGACGCGGTCTTCATCGGCGGCGGCGGCAGCGAAGACGGCGTCATGGAAGCAGCGATCGAGGCGCTCAAGTCAGGCGGACGGCTGGTTGCCAACGCGGTGACGACGGACATGGAAGCGGTGCTGCTCGATCATCACGCGCGGCTCGGCGGTTCGCTGATCCGCATCGATATCGCGCGTGCAGGACCCATCGGTGGCATGACCGGCTGGAAGCCGGCCATGCCGGTCACCCAATGGTCGTGGACGAAGGGCTAAAGCAGTTCCAGCGAAAGTGTGACGCGGTTTTGCGTCCGGAACTGCGTAAGAAAAAGAAAGAGTAACCTATGACGGTACATTTCATCGGCGCCGGCCCGGGAGCCGCAGACCTGATCACGGTGCGCGGTCGCGACCTGATCGGGCGCTGCCCGGTCTGCCTCTACGCCGGCTCGATCGTCTCGCCGGAGCTGCTGCAATATTGCCCGCCGGGCGCCCGCATTGTCGATACGGCACCTATGTCGCTCGACGAGATCGAGGCGGAGTATGTGAAGGCCGAAGCCGAAGGGCTCGACGTGGCGCGGCTTCATTCGGGCGACCTCTCGGTCTGGAGTGCTGTGGCCGAACAGATCCGCCGGCTCGAGAAGCATGGCATCGCCTATACGATGACGCCGGGCGTTCCTTCCTTTGCGGCGGCGGCTTCAGCGCTCGGTCGCGAACTGACCATTCCGGCCGTGGCCCAGAGCCTGGTGCTGACCCGTGTTTCGGGCCGCGCCTCGCCGATGCCGAACTCAGAAACGCTTTCCGCTTTCGGCGCTACTGGATCGACGCTGGCAATCCACCTTGCGATCCATGCGCTTCAGCAGGTGGTCGAGGAACTGACGCCGCTCTACGGTGCCGACTGCCCGGTCGCCATCGTCGTCAAGGCCTCCTGGCCGGACGAACGCGTGGTGCGCGGCACGCTCGGTGACATCGCCGCCAAGGTGGCGGAAGAGCCGATCGAGCGCACGGCGCTGATCTTCGTCGGTCCGGGGCTCGAAGCCTCTGATTTCCGTGAAAGCTCGCTCTACGATCCCGCCTATCAGCGGCGCTTCAGAGGGCGCGGCGAATAGGCCGCACTCCCTCGGGGGTCCGCCTAAGTTTCCCGCTAAGAGAGTTTTGAAACCTATTCTGCCGGTTCTTCGCGCGGCGGCCGCTGCTTGAGCGGGACGCCGCGCTTTTCCTCGACGCGGTCGCGGTAGAGCGCTGCCTGTCCAAGCAGCATCAGCGTCACCGGCGTGGTGGCGACGACGAAGACGATGATCAGGATTTCGTGGAATACCCAGCGGCTCTGCAGCACGGCAAAGCAGATGATAGAGGCGGTGCAGATCATCAGTACGCCGCCGCTGGTCGCCAGCGTCGGTGCGTGCAGGCGCTCGTAGAAGCTGGTGAACCGGAGCAGGCCGACGGAGCCGATCAGCGCCACTGCGGCGCCGAGGACGGTGAGCCCGCAGATGAGAACGGCGGCCCAGACGGGAAGGTCGGTGAGGTGGCTCATTCGATGATCTCCCCGCGCATCAGGAACTTGCCGAAGGCGATCGACGAGACGAAGCCGATCAAAGCCACGATCAGGGCGGACTCGAAATAGAGCGAGTTGGCCGTGCGGATGCCGAAGGTCAAGAGCATCAGCATGGCGTTGATATAGAGCGTGTCGAGGCCGAGGATGCGGTCCTGGGCGCGGGGTCCCCTCACCATGCGATAGAAGGCAAAAGCCATCGCCAGGCCGAGCATGATCTGGGCAATCAGGATCGACCAGATGATTGAAAGTTCCATCATCCGAATATCTCCTTCAGGGCGGTCTCATAGCGCTTGACCGTATCGAGCCAGATGTCCTCGTTCTCCATGTCGAGCACGTGGAAGAGCAGGGACTTGCGGCCGCGATCGTATTCGAGCCAGGCCGTTCCCGGCGTCGCTGTCATGACACAGGCAAGCAGCGCCAGGGCGTTTTCGTCTTCCAGATCGAGATCGATGGTCAGGAAGCCCGAGTTCGGCGGTCGGCGCTGGCCACGCAGGATGACGGCGATGACGGCGATGTTCGAGCGGATCACGTCGACGGCGACGGCAAAGCCGAAGCGCACGATCAACAGAACCCGGCGCGGGTGCGAGCGCACGAGGCCAAGCTTCAGCGTCACCCAGCCAAGACCGGTTGCCAGTACCGTCCCCATCAGGAAGGTGCCGGGCGCAACCGACTGATTGAGCAGGAGCCAGATGATGAGCAGCCCGACGGAGAGCAGGGGATAGGGGAGCCAGGTGCGCATCGCCTATTGCCCTCCCGCCCGCGGCGCTGAGAGCACCCGTTCCGTATAACCCGCAGGATCGAACAGCGAATCCGCTGTTGCCTGCATGTAGCGCATCGCCGGCCCGGCCTGCACGCTTAAGAAGATGCAGGCAGCGAGCAACACGACGACGGGGGTGATCTCGATGACTACGACGCGCGGCACGGTGTTTTCGATCGATGCCCAGAAGGTGCGGATGCCGACGCGGTTCATTGCGATCATCGCGGCGAGACCGGAAACGATCAGCAGCGTGACATAGGTCCAGTCGGCGGCTGAGACCGCCGGGGCGGCTTCCGCTCCCGACAGGCCGAAGAGACCGCCGAGGATCGCGAACTTGGCGACGAAGCCGGAGAGCGGCGGCAGGCCGGCAAGCAAGAGGGCGCAAAGGCAGAAGCAGAGGCCGAGGATCGCCATCGTGCCGGGGATCGCCGAGCCGACTTCTTCCTCCTCCTCGTCCTCGTCGGCGTCGCCGTAGGCTTCCATCGTCACCGCCAGAACGTCGGCGCCGGCGTCACGTCCGCGCTCGACCAGTTCGATCAGCAGGAAGAAGGCGGCGATCGTCAGTGTCGAGCTGACGAGGTAAAAGAGCGCACCGGCGATCATGCTTGGGTGGCCGAGGCCGATGGCGGCGAGCAGGGTGCCGGAGGAGACCAGCACCGAATAGGCGGCGAGGCGGCCCATGGCCTGCGATGCGAGCACGCCGATGGCGCCGAAGGCGATCGTCAGCAGGCCGCCGGCAAGCAGGATCGGTTGGCCGAAACCGGCAGACGCGCCGGCACTGGCGCCGAAGACCAGCAGCGACAGCCTGAGGATGACATAGATGCCGACCTTGGTGAGGATCGCAAAGACGGCGGCGACCGGCGGCGTCGCGGCTGCATAGGCCGTCGGCAGCCAGAAGCTCAAGGGCCACATGCCGGCCTTCACCAGGAAGGCGACGCCGAGCACGCCGGCACCGACCTCGACCATCTGGCGATCCTCCGGCGAGAGCGTCGCCAGCTTCATGGAGAGATCAGCCATGTTGAGCGTGCCGGTCGCGCCATAGATCAGGCTGACGCCGATCAGGAAGAGCGAGGAGGCGGCGAGGTTGATCGCGACATAGTGCAGGCCGGCCTTGACGCGCAGCGGCCCGGAGCCGTGCAGCAGCAGCCCGTAGGACGCCGCCAGCATGATCTCGAAGAAGACGAAGAGGTTGAAAAGGTCACCGGTCAGGAACGACCCGTTGAGGCCGGCGATCAAGAGCTGGAACAGCGAATGGAAATGATGGCCCGCGGTGTGCCAGCGCGCGATCGAATAGGCCTGGGCGGCAAGCGCCAGTCCGCTCGTCAGGCACAGCATCAGTGCCGAAAGGCGGTCGAGCACCAGCACGATGCCGAAGGGGGCGGGCCAGTTGCCGAGCTGATAGATGCCGTTGCCTGCGGGCGCCCCATCCATCGAGGCGATCCGCATCAGCACGATCGAGAGGATGAAGAGCGCGAGCGTCGAGACGAAGCTCAGCACACCCTTGAGCGAGCGGTTGCGCTCGTCGATCGGGATCATCGCGGCGCCGACCATCAGCGGCAGCAGGATTGGCAGGATCAGCAGGTGGTGCATCCAGTTAGTCATGGCGCTGCTCCCTGCCGTCGACGTGGTCGGTGCCGGTGAAGCCGCGCGAGGCGAGCAGCACGACGAGGAAGAGCGCGGTCATGGCAAAGCCGATGACGATCGCTGTCAGCACCAGGGCCTGTGGCACCGGATCGGTGAAGCGGCTGAGATCGCCGACACCGCCTGGCTCCAGCACCGGCGGCGCGTTCACGCGAAGGCGCCCCATGCCGAAGATGAAGAGATTGACCGCATAGGAGAGCAGCGAGAGGCCGATGATCACCTGATAGGTACGGGGACGCAGCAGCAGGTAGACGCCGGATGCCGTAAGCACGCCGATGGCGGCAGAGAGAATGATCTCCATCAGCGTGCCTCCTTTCGCATGGCGCGTGCATGGGCACGCGGCGCGCGGATCGACTGGTGGGCGAGCGCGATGAGGATCAGCACGGTCGCGCCGAGCACCAGCGAGAAGACGCCGAGATCGAAGAACAGGGCGCTCGCCAGAGGAAACTTGCCGATGATCGGCAGCGTCACGTATTGCGAATGCGACGTCAGGAACGGATAGCCGAAGAACCAGGAGCCGATGCCGGTCGCAGCGGCCACCAGAAGCCCGATGCTCATCCAGCGCAGCGGATGGATGCGCAGGCGCTCCTCGACCCAGCGGGTTCCGCCGGACATGTATTGCAGGATGAAGCCGATCGACATGGCGATGCCGGCAGCAAAGCCTCCGCCCGGCAGGTCATGGCCGCGCAGGAAGAGGTAGGCTGCGAGCATGCCGATGACCGGGAACATCCAACGCATGATCACCGATGGCACGAACAGGTATTCAGCCACGCTGTCACCCTTGTTGCGATCCGGGTGATCGTCGTCGAAGGCGTTCTGGACGCGCTGCTGTTCCGGAGCCTCCAGGCTGTCGGCCTGCGGGCGGAAGCGCAGCAGCAGGGCGAAGACGGTAAGCGCGACGATCGCCAGCACCGCGATCTCGCCGAGCGTGTCGAAGCCGCGGAAGTCGACGAGGATGACGTTGACGACATTGGTGCCGCCGCCCTCCTTGTAGGCGCGCTCGAGGAAGTAGCTTGCGATCGTGTCAGGCATGGGCCGGGTCATGATCGTATAGGCGATCAGCGCCACGCCGCCGCCGGCGACGACCGCCAGCAGGAAGTCACGCAGGCGCCGGAAGCGGACCTTCAGCGACAAGAGCTCGGTTTCCTCGGTGTCCTCGATGCGCTTCGGCAGCCATCGCAGGCCGAGCAGGATCAGCACCGTCGTGACGATCTCGACGAGGAGCTGTGTTACCGCCAGATCCGGCGCCGAAAGCCAGACGAAGGTGAGGCAGGTGGTGAGCCCGGCGCCGCCGAGCAGCACGAGTGCCGCCAGCCGGTGGAACTTCGCCAGGATCGCAGCACCGATCGCACAGGCGATGCCGACCGCCCAGAGGAGGGCAAAGGCCGGATCGATGCTGCGCACGAGAAGCGGCGGCAGCTCGAAATGATTGAGAAGCAGCGGCAGCGCGCCGGCGGCGATCGCGATGAAGACGAGGAAGCGCATCTGCGGCTGCAGACGCCGCGTGCCGAGGCGCTGCTCCAGCGAACGCGCCCATTTCCAGGAGAGCGTTACCAGCACGCGCTCGAAGATGCGCTGGCCGTGCAGCAGACGGAAGATCGGTGGCCCCTCGACGCTGGTGGCGAGGTAGTTGCGCATCAGGAAGTAGAGACCGATGCCGCCGGCAAGAGCGACGAAGCTCATGATCAGCGGCAGGTTCCAGCCGTGCCAGACGGAAAGGCTGTAATAGGGCGTGTTGGCGCCGAGAATGGAGACGACAGCCGTGTGCAGGAACGGGCCGATGGTGATCGCCGGAATGATGCCGACGACGAGGCAGGCGAGCACCAGGAACTCGATCGGCACACGCATCCAGCGCGGCGGCTCGTGCGGCACCTTGGGCAGGTCCTCCGGCGTCTTGCCGAAGAAGACGCTGTGGATGAAGCGCAGCGAATAGGTAACGGCAAACATGCCGGCGAGCGTCGCGACATAGGGCGTCATCGTATCGAGAATGTTGGCCTGGTGCGTTTCGATCGCTTCGGCGAAGAACATTTCCTTCGAGATGAAGCCGTTCAAGAGTGGTACGCCAGCCATGGCCGCGCTCGCGACCATGGCGAGCACCGCCGTTCCAGGCATGTACCTGATCAGCCCCCCGAGCTTGCGCATGTCGCGCGTTCCGGTCTCGTGGTCGATGATGCCGGCCGCCATGAACAGCGACGCCTTGAAGGTCGCGTGGTTGACGATGTGGAAGACCGCGGCGACCGCGGCCAGCGGGCTGCCGAGACTCAGGAGCACGGTGATCAGGCCGAGATGGCTGATAGTGGAATAGGCGAGCAGGCCCTTGAGGTCCTGCTGGAAGATGGCGAAATAGGCGCCGAGCAGCAGCGTCGAAAGACCGGCAAGGCCAACGATCCAGAACCAGGCCTCGGTGCCGGCCATGACCGGCCAGAGGCGCGCCAACAGGAAGACGCCGGCCTTCACCATGGTTGCCGAATGCAAATAGGCCGAAACCGGCGTCGGCGCCGACATGGCGTGCGGCAGCCAGAAATGGAACGGGAACTGCGCGCTCTTCGTCAGCGCCCCGAGCAGCACCAGGATCAGTACCGGCATGTAGAGCGGCGAGTTGCGGATGAGGTCGCCGGAGGCGAGCACCACGTCGAGATCGTAGCTGCCGACGATGCGACCCATCAGCAGAAGGCCGACGAGCATGCAGAGGCCGCCTGTGCCGGTTACGGTCAGCGCCATGCGGGCGCCGTCACGAGCGTGGGCATTGTGGTGCCAGTAGCCGATCAATAGGAAGGAGACGATGCTCGTCAGTTCCCAGAAGACGGCGAGCAGGATGAGATTGCCTGATAGCACGACGCCGAGCATCGAGCCCATGAAGGCGAGGAACAGCGACAGGAAGCGCGGCACCGGGTCTTCCGCGGCCATATAGTAGCGGGCGTAAAGCACCACGAGCACGCCGATCGCGGTTACCAGGACCGTGAAGAGCCAGGCGAAGCCGTCCATCCGGAGCGTGAAGTTGAGGCCGAGTTCCGGCAGCCAGGCGATGTCATAGCGCAGGACGCCGCCCGAGGTGACGAAGGGATAGAGGCCGGCGGCGACGAGGAAACAAAGGAGCGCGATCGCTCCTGCAAACCAGGCTGTCGCACCGCGCTGATCGGGCGGAAAGAAGATTGCAAGGAGGCTTCCCACAAATGGGGCGAGAATGAAGACAGAAAGCAATTTTCCCGCGTATTCGATCGTACCGTTCCCTTCGTTCGGGTTCATGGAGAGCGGGCACCCGAGCGCCGTGCTTTCCAAAAGAATGCACAAGGGACGCACCAGGATTTTGATTCTAGAGCATCTTTTCCGCTTTCAGTGGTTCCACTTGAAGCGGGACACTCTAGAGGCCCGAAAGGGCGGTCGCATCAGCGACTGCCGCAGGTGATGCCGCCATTCCCAAGAATGTGGAGGCAGGCAATTGTTTTTATGGCGATTCGCGGCAGGGCTGCCAAGCCTCAAGCCTGCGAAAAATGCACGCACCTGCGCTTTTTAGCTGTGGCCGAAGCCTCTCAGGCTGCCAGCCACCGACGCTCGAAGGCGAAGGTCGCAAGGTCGTTGGCGCTCATGGGCCGCGCGAAAGCATAACCTTGCAGCCCATGGCAGCCGAGTTCCTTCAGGATGGCCGCGTGTTCGAGGGTCTCGACGCCTTCGGCGATCACTTCGATGCCGAGCGACGTGCCGATGTCGATGATGGACTCGACCAGACGCTTTTCGGCTGGGGATTTGAGGATCGGCAGGACGAGCTGGCGGTCGATCTTCAAGCGCCGCGGCGTCAGCTTCAACAGGCTGACGATGGATGCATAGCCGGTGCCGAAATCGTCGATCTCGATGGCGATGCCGAGTTCCTTGATCCGGCGGATGTTCGACAGGACCGTCATGTCGCTTTCATCGAAGGAGATCGACTCCAACAGTTCAAACGACAGGCGGCCGGCCGGGATCTGCAACTGTTCCAGGCGCTCGATCAGATTTTCGTCGTGAAGCCGGGCATAGGAGAGATTGACAGAGACCTTGGGGATACGAATGCCGCTTGCTTCCCAGCGATAGATCTGGAACAGCGCCTGCTCCAGGATCGCCTGGTCGATCGCGGCCACGACATTGATGTCTTCGGCCGTCTTCAGGAACGTGTGCGGGCCGAGCAGGCCCTTGGTCGGATGGTCCCAGCGCGCCAGCGCCTCGACACCGATGATGTCGAGCGAGCGCGGGCAGAACTGCGGCTGGAAATGCGCGATGAATTCGTTGTGTTCGAGCCCGCGCAGGATCTCGTCGGCCGTCTGCTTGGTCTTGAAGACGGCCGTCTTCAGTTCGCCGGTAAAGATTTCGTGGCGGTTGCGGCCGCGGCGCTTGGCTTCATAGAGCGCGATGTCGGCGTTGACGAGCACGTGCGACAGCTCTTCGCTCGTCTGGCTTTGGGCGGCGATGCCGATGCTGACGCCGATGCGGCACTCCTGGTCCTTGTAGCGGACGGGCACGCTCATCGCCTCGATGATGCGTGACGCCAACCGGGCATCCGGCTCGATGCCTCCATCCTGGCGGACGAGCACGAATTCGTCGCCGCCGATGCGGGCGACGAAGTCCTTTTCGTCGGCATTGCCGCGCAGAAGCTCGGCGGCATGCCGCAGGATCTCGTCACCGGCCGCGTGGCCGAGCGTATCGTTGATCTGCTTGAAGCGGTCGAGGTCCATGTGGAAGATGCTGAGTTTCGCCTCCCGCGCGAAATGCCGGTCGCGATCGGCCAGGACCTGGTCGAGGAAACGCCGGTTTGGCAGGCCGGTCAGCGGATCGTGCAGCGCGTTGAACTCCATGCGATGGCGCGCCGCTTCGAGTTCGACGCTGTGCGCCTCGGCGGTGCGCTTGGCTTCGAAAAGCGTTTCGCGGGTCTCGAAGTCGGCGGTCACGTCCCAGTTGACCCCGACGATCTTCCTGTGGCCGTCGGCGCCGATATAGAAGGAGCCGTTGGCCCGGATGTGGCGCGTGCTGCCGTCGGGCAGGCGAACGCGGAAGTCGGAATTGTAGGCGAGCCCGGATTCCAGCGCCTCGGCAAATTCCCGCTCGGCGCGGTCGAGGTCGTCCGGGTGCAGCGCGTCCTTCCAGTCGTCATAGGCCTGACGCAACGACGTCTTTTGCCCATAGAGTTCCTTGGTGCGCTCGTCCCAGAGCAGCTTCTTGCTGGCGATGTCGAGTTCCCAGATGCCGATCTGGGAGGAGTCGAGCGCGATCTTCAGCCGATGGGACAGTTCCTGGAGCTGCGCCTTGCTGTATTTGAGCGCACGAATGTTGCCTTGCCGCTCGCTCAAGAGGCGCCCGGTCAACACCATCGGCAGGATGATCATCAGTCCGCCGATGACGATGAGGCCGCGGATGAGCCAGGCGTTGCCCGCCGTCGTCGGCCAACCGCCCTTCGGAACGGCTGCGATATGCCAGGAACCGCCGGGTAGGAGCACGGTCATTTCGACCGGCGAGCCACGGAAAATATTGGCGTCGCCGTAAAAGACCGGACCTTGCGCGCCTGTGCCGTCCTGACCGGCAATGGCGACGTCTATGCCGAGTTCATCGGAAGAAAGGCCGCTGTCGCGATAGAGCCGGTCCACGTCGATGATCGCCGAGACGATGCCCCAGAAGCGGTTGCTGCCGCCGCCGGCGTCGATCGATACGGGGAAGCGGCCGATCAGCCCTTTGCCGCCCTGGACGAGATCGACAGGCCCGGCAAGCACCATCTGGCCGGTGTCCTTTACGCGCATGACGGCGGCGCGCTGCGCTTCGTTCCGGCGGTAGTCGAGGCCGAGTGCGCGGCGATTTTGTTCGAGCGGGTAGACGAGCGAGACGATCAGATTGGGCGCAGCCGCGATGCTGCGCAATTGCGAGCGCTCGGTGAAGACGCTGCGCGACAGCGCGGCGAAGCGCTGCTGATCCATTGCCGGCTCGGTGACCAGCGTGCCGATCAGCCCGCGCACGAGCTGGATGTTGCCGTTGACGTTGGCCTCGAGCTTGGAGCGGATGGGATTGAGTTCCTCGGCGACGCGCGCGCGCTGGCGCGCCTCGTCGACCACCTGGTTCTGGTTGTCCGCAAGGATGCCAGCGACCAGAACCACGAAGGCGGCAATGATCGCCGGAAGATAGCTCGGCGTCAAAACCCTGGCGAGCCTCTTCATCCCGAGGTTGAAAGCATGTCTGGCAGGCACGAAACACCCCGGCGGCACGCGAATGGCTATGTCTTGAGCCGGATAATCCCAAAAGGGTCTTAATAAACCTTGTTTTAGGTTCCGCTTTTATTCCTTCGCGTCTCAGTCACCTTTGTGCTCGGGCAAGCTTCTTGTGCTTGGTTTCTGCAAGGTCTTCGAGTTCACCTTCGCTCATGGATTTTTCCATTTCGCGCGAGGCGCCCTTGAGGCTGGATTTCTTGACGTCGCCGCGCTTGGCGGCAAGGGCAGCGCCGGCTGCACGCTGTTGGGCTTTCGACTGGGCTGGCATGGCACATCGCCTTTCGGTTGGTTGCCCTGGCCAACGCGAGGCAGCGCCGGATGTTCCGCGAAGCTAGGTATTCTCCCGCGCCTCGATCATCGCCTGCAGCGTCTCCAGCCGGTCGGCGTCACGCGGCAGCTTGTCCTGTCTCAGGCGCGCGATGCGCGGGAAGCGCATGGCGACGCCCGACTTGTGCCGGCTCGAGCGGTTGATACCCTCGAAGGCGACCTCGACGACGAAACCGAAATCGGGCTCGGCCCTGACGGCGCGCACCGGCCCGAAGCGCTCGGTCGTATTGTCCCGGACGAAACGGTCGAGAATTTCCAGTACGGCGTCGGTGAAGCCGAAATAGGCCTTGCCGACCGGTACCAGCGTTTCCTTTCCGTCGATGTCGGTCCAGACGCCGAAGGTGTAATCGGAGTAGTAGCTCGAGCGCTTGCCGTGGCCGCGCTGGGCATACATCAGCACCGCATCGATGTTGAAGGGCGCGCGCTTCCACTTGAACCACGGGCCTTTGACGCGGCCGGGCGTATAGGGCGAATCCAGCCGTTTCAGCATGATGCCCTCGATCACCGGATCGGGCGGGTCGGCGCGCAGGCTGTCGAGTTCTTGCCAGGACGCGAAGGGCACCAGCGGCGACAGGTCGAAATGCTGCGGCGAGGCGCGCTCGACGACGTCGGCGAGCCGCGCGCGTCGTTCGACGAAACCCAGTGGGCGAACGTCCTCTTCGCCTGAGAAGAGAATGTCATAGGCGCGGACGAAGGCCGGATAGGTCTCGATGAGCTTAGGGCTGACTGTCTTGCGGTTCAGCCGTTGCTGCAGGTCGGCGAAAGTTCGGGTTGCGCGGTTGGTGCGCGCGGTGCCGCCGACGAGCAGTTCGCCATCGATCACCCCGGTGAAGTCGGCGGCCTCCAGGACGTCGGGAAAGGCGCCGGAAATCTCGTCGCCACTGCGGGAATAGAGCCGGCGCACGCCGCCGATATTGGCAAGCTGCACGCGGATCCCGTCCCACTTCCATTCGGCAGCGAAGTCCTTGGGGTCGAGCCCGTCGAGATCGCCGTCGCCGACAGGATTGGCGAGCATGACCGAATGAAAGACGGCCGGCGTCGAAAGCTCGGGCTTTTCCGCCTCGCCCGAAAGCCAGCGGAAGAGCGGCAGATAGGGCGGCGACAGGCCGTGCCAGAGGGTCTCGATCTCGGCGACGTCCTTGCCGCCCATGTCGGCGAGCGCCTGCTTGGCGAGCTTCGCCGATACCCCGATGCGAAGGCCGCCCGTCACAAGTTTCAGGAAGGCGAAGCGCGCCGACGTATCCAATCGGTCGAGCATGTCGCGAACGACGCCGCGCACATCGGCCCGTCCGGTCCTTTGCAGACGCGCGATCGCCTCGCCAAGCGGAATGTCCGCCTCTACGGTGCCGACAGGCGGCTCCCAGACGAGCGACACCGTTTCGGCGAGGTCACCGACATAGTCGTAGGAATACTGGAAAAGCACCGCGTCCATGCGTTCGAGCAAGAGGTCGCGGATCATCGCCGGCTTGACGGTGTTGAGCGACAGCGTGCCGGCGATCGCCGCGAGCGCATAGCCGCGATCCGGATCCGGCGCGGTCCGGAAGTAATCGACAAGCAGGCGGATCTTTGCATTGCGCTGCGGGCTGAGGACGAGGCGGTCGAGCAGTTCGGCGAAGGCGCGCATCTCGTCACTCTCCCTCGTCGTCGTAGCCGACGAGGTGAAGCGGGCGGGCGGCAATGCCCTTGAGCTCGCACCAGCGCACCAGCGCTTCCTCGCGTCCGTGCGTGACCCAGACCTCGGCCGGTGCGATCTCGGTGATCGTTGCCGTCAGTTCGACCCAGTCACAATGGTCGGAGATGATCAATGGCAGCTCGACGCCCCGCTGTTTCGCTCGTTGCCGGATCAACATCCAGCCGGAAGCGAAACTGGCAATCGGGTCGGAGAAGCGCCGCGACCAGCGATCGGCGAAGGCGGCGGGCGGGCCGATCACGATCGTGCCCCTGAAATCCTGCTTTTCGTCGGCGGCAAGCGTTGCCGGGCGCAGGTCGCCGAGGTCGATGCCCTGACTCTGATAGTAGTCGCACAGCCGTTGCAGGGCGCCATGGATGAAGATCGGCTGGTGATACCCCTCTTCGCGCAGGAGTGCGATCACCCGCTGCGCCTTGCCGAGCGCATAGGCACCGACCACGTGCGTGCGCTCGGGAAACTGGGCGAGCGACGTCAGCAATTTGCGGGTTTCCGCGCGATCGTCCGGGTGGTGGAAGACCGGCAGGCCGAAGGTGGCTTCGGTGATAAAGACATCGCAGGCGACCGGCTCGAAGCCGGCGCAGGTCGGATCCCGTCGCCGCTTGTAGTCGCCAGACGCGACGATGCGCACGCCGTTTGCACGAACGGAGATCTGCGCCGAGCCGAGTACATGACCGGCCGGATGGAAGCCCACGTCGACGCCATTGACGACAAGGGGTTCACCGAGGCTGATCGCCTGGCTCGTGCCGCAGAAGTCGTCGCCGTAGCGGATGCGCATGATGTCGAGGGTCTCGCGGGTGGCGAGCACGTGGCCGTGCCCCGCGCGGGCATGGTCGGAATGGCCGTGTGTGATCAGCGCCCTTTCGACCGGTTGAACCGGGTCGATGTAGAAGTCACCGATCGGGCAATAGAGGCCTTTGGGGGCGGGGTAGAGCAGGGCGTCCGGTTTCATGGACTGAAAGATAGCCGGCGAATGCGCATTCGCCAGCCGTCTTGTTCAAGTTTTTCAAGGCGCAACATTCGCTGCGCCTCGATCAGGTTCAGCCGGCCAGAACCAGCGTGTCGATAATCAGCTTCAGCGTGCGGGCGGCATCGATGTCGATGCAGGCCTTCTGGCTCGGCAGATCGTCCCAGGGGCTTGGCGGGAACAAACGGTTGTCGGGGCTCTGGATCGTCTGGCCGTCGGCAATGCCGCCGCAGACGACACGGATCGATCCGCTCCTGACGGTGAAGAGGTCGGGCGCCACGACATAGGCGCAGGCGCAGCTGTCATGCACGACCATGCCGTCGGGCACGTGCTGCTCGTAGAAGGTGACGTAGAATTTCGAGATATCGGCAAGCAGCTTGCCGGCGTCGCCGCCGCGTTCGGCGATATCGGCGATCATCGCCTTGGTCATCACGGTCTGGGTGGTGACGTCGAGGCCAACGACGGTGACCGGCCAGGGCGCCGTCATCACGACGTCGGCAGCTTCCGGGTCGCCGTGGATGTTGGCCTCGGCAGCCGGCGTGATGTTGCCGTTGACGTCGAAGGCGCCACCCATGATGACGACTTCGCGCACGAGCGCTGCGAAATCGGGATCCTCGCGCAGTGCCAGCGCCAGGTTGGTCATGCGGCCAACGGCGATCAGCGTCACTTCGCCGGGATGGGCGCGAACGGTGTCGATGATGAAGCGGTGCGCCGGGCGCGGATCGACCGGCAGGTCGACCGTCTCGGGCACGTCGATGTTGCCGAGGCCATCGTCACCGTGGATGAAGGTCGGCCAGCCGACATGCGGGCGGTTGGGATTGAAAGTCTTGTCGAGACCCTTGGCGACGGGCGCACCGATGCCCCAACGCTGCTTCAGGAACAGCGCGTTGCGGGTAGTGGTTTCGACCGAGGCGTTGCCGAATACGGTGGTGATGCCGATCAGGTCGATGGCCGGGTGACGGTGCAGGAAAAGCAGCGCCATTGCATCGTCGATGCCCGGATCCGTATCAAAGATGACTTTATGCATTCTCGTTCTTCTTTTCTTGTTCTTGTGTTTGACGGCTCGCAATGGAGGCAAGATGGCTGCGAATGTCAATCGCCATCCGGGTTGACTCGGGGAGCGGCCGCGCCTCTGGCCATGGTTTCCATGGGAACATCACCAACCGGGCGAGCATGGCAAGCTCTGCGTGTGGATGGGAACGGCTCATCCAGTCAACCGGGAGGTAATGTCATGCATCGGCTGGTCCTTGTTTCCATGATCGTCGTCACCGCGGCAACGTCGTTTGCCGCTCCCTCCTTTGCCCAAAGCGCCGGTGGCAAGGGCCGCGGCGGCGGTGGCGGCGGACACGGTTCTTCCGACAGCAGCGACTGGTATGCCGGTATCGGTTCCTTCACCCATGCCAACGACAGCTACAGCCGGCGGCGCCCCAAGGTCATCCTGACGAAGTCGGGCGCCTATTGCGTCGAAAACCGCCGGTGGATCGATGCCTCGGGCAAGGTGCATCTTTCGCCTTACCGCGAGTGCCGCGACCGGATCGATATCGCCGTCGACTGATCGGCGTGCATGCTTCAGACAGGAGGCCGGCGCACAATCACCGGCCTCCTGTCTGTTGATCTGCCACCCGCCGGTGTCTTGCGGGTTGCCGGAAGATCGCTACCGCAATTTAAACTTTCCGAAAGGTCGCGCGCCTAATGTTGTGCTGCCCGTTCCGGGCTTTTTTGCAATTTCTGGATATGATGGCGGAGTCCACGCTCGTGAAGGCTATCCTCGGCAAGATCAGGCCATCAAAGAGACTGCTCGTCATTCTCACGGCGGCTTTCGGTGTTTCCGCCGCTTCGGGCGGTGCTGCCGTCTATGTCAGCCGCGATGCGCTCATGGCGGAACTTTCCAAGCCGAAGGTTTCGGGCCTCGAGTGCACGACCATTCGCACGTTGAAGCTCGGCCACAACGGCCAGCGCTGGATCCGCATGCACGTCAAGACCGACCGCGCCGACGGCCAGGCGCGCATGCGCACGGCGTTGCGCGTCGTGGGCGCCCTCGCGAAGGCCGAGCGGGCAGATCTCTATCAGGTCGTCGTGCTCGATTCCGCCGGTCCCGAAAACCGGGCTGACGTGCGCGGTGCGGCGATCGGTGCGGAGGTGCTCTTCGCCCCCGGTCCGCAGAGCGTTCCGGGCATGAGCGAGACGTTTCGGGCGTTCTACAATGACGGCACGGCAAATTCTGTCGGCGTCTTCCATGGCAAGACCGTCGACCTTTCGATGGACGACATCCGCACGATGATGGCGGCCATGGACGACCATTCGCCATGCATCGACCCGTCGGCCGCACCGGCCGATGGCGTGAGCGCCGAGGGCGGCGCCGGTGAGCAGGAGGCCAAGCCGGCCGAGACCGCCGAGGCGCCTGCGGGCCACTAGGCCCGGGTTACGTTCGGTAATCCGTTCTTTCTGAGAATTGAAAAAAGGCCCGGCGCGTGAGCGGCGGGCCTTCGTGTTCGTGGGTTTTGCGACCTTGATCAGTCAGCCTTCTGCCGGCGGGCCGGGAAGAGGATGACGTCGCGGATCGACGGTGCGTTGGTGAGCAGCATGATCAGGCGGTCGACGCCGATGCCGAGGCCACCGGCCGGCGGCATGCCCTGGTCGATCGCGTCAAGGAACTCGTCGTCGAGCTGCTTGGCCTTTTCGCCGCGGGCGTGCGCCTGCTCGAGCTGCTCGACCATGCGGGCGCGCTGCTCTTCCGGATCGTTGAGTTCCGAGAAGGCGTTGCCCAGTTCCCAGGCGTTGCAATAGGTCTCGAAACGTTCGACGAGGCGCGGTTCGCCCGGCACTTCCTTGGCAAAGGGCGAGATGTCCTTCGGGAAATGCGTGACGTGGGCCGGCTGGATCAGCGTGCCTTCGACCTTCTCTTCGAAGATGAAGGCGAGGCACTCGCCCCAGGTCCAGTCCTTCTCGACCTCAAAGCCTGCAGCCTTGGCGGCAGCGCGGGCTTCTTCGTCGGTCTTCATCGCCAGGAAGTCGATGCCGGTCGCTTCCTTGACAGCGTCGGGCATCGGCACGCGGCGGAACGGACCCTTGAAGGAGATTTCCTTGTCGCCATAGGCAAACTCGGTCGAGCCGTGGATCGCCATGGCAAGCTCACCGAACAGCCGCTCGACGAGGTCCATGATGTCCTCGTAGTCGGCATAGGCCCAGTAGCACTCCATCATGGTGAATTCCGGATTGTGCCGGGTGGAGACGCCTTCGTTGCGGAAGTTGCGGTTGATCTCGAAGACCTTGTCGGTGAGGCCCGAAACCAGCGTGCGCTTCAGGTACAGTTCCGGCGCGATGCGCAGGAACATGTCGAGCTTCAGCGTGTTGTGATGCGTCTTGAACGGCTCGGCGGTGGCGCCGCCGTAGACCGAGTGCAGCATCGGCGTCTCGACTTCCATGAAGCCGTCGTTTTCCATGAAGCGGCGGATGCCCGAGACGATCTTGCTGCGCTGCTGGAAGCGCAGCTTCGATTCCTCGTTGGTCATGATGTCGAGGTGGCGCTTGCGGTAGCGGATCTCGATGTCCGACAGGCCGTGCCACTTTTCGGGCATCGGCAGCAGCGACTTCGTCAGCATGGTGATTGCCTGGGCGTTGATCGTCAGCTCACCACGCTTGGTGCGGCGAACGACGCCGGTCACGCCGATGATATCGCCGATGTCGATCATCGGCAGCAGCGCGCGGGCGTCTTCCGGCGTGGTGTCCTTGTGGCTGAAGATCTGGATCTTGCCGGAGGCGTCATGGATGTCCATGAACATGCCGGAGTTGCGCGAGGAATAGACGCGGCCGGCAACGGTCACGACATCCTGGGTCTCGGTGTCCGGCTCCAGGCTCTCGTACTTTGCGGTCAGCTCGGCATTGCTCATCGTCCGGTGGAAATGCGCCGGATAGACGTCGCCGATCTGCTCGCGCAAAAGCTTCAGCTTCTGTGCGCGCACTTCCGTGGCGTCGGAGGAGAGGCCAGTGGTCTCGGTCTTGTCGTTCATCGTGCTCTCCTTACTTTCCGCTACCGGCCATGGAGGCGACCACCTGGGACGCGACCTTGAGACGCTGGCGGACCACGGCGCGGCCGAGGATTTCCATGCTGTCGAACAGCGGCAGCGAGCGCTGCGAGCCGGACACAGACACGAAGAGCGGCGCCAGGATCACCTTCAGCTTCTTGCCCATGCGCTCGGCGACCGCGCGCAGTTCGGCTTCGATCGATTCCTTGTTCCATTCGAGGATCTTTTCAAGGTCCGGCTGAACGGTGTTGAGGATCTCGAGCAGTTCTTCGGGCGTCGACTTGACGCCGGCGAAGGCTTCGGGCTTGAGGCCGAGGTCGGACTTCAAGAGGAAGCTTGCGAGATCAGGCAGTTCGCCGAGCTTCGAAATGCGCGACTGGCTGAGCTTCAGGCCCTGTTTCAGGCGGTCGTTTTCCATGGCCCAGGCAAGGACGCGGGCGGCGAATTCTTCTTCCGAAAGCTTCTCGCGGATCCAGCGGGCGTTCAGCCAGTCGAGCTTCTGGATGTCGAAGATCGCGCCGGCCTTGGAGAGGTTCTCCGAGTCGAACTTTGCAGCCAGTTCCTCGATCGTCAGCAACTCCTCGCCTTCGGCGATCTGGATGAAGAACAGGCCGAGGAAGTTCATCAGCGCTTCCGGCAGATAGCCAAGCGCCGTGTAGTACGAGATCGACGTCGGGTTCTTGCGCTTCGACAGCTTCGACTTGTCGGCATTGCGCATCAGCGACAGGTGCATGAAGACCGGCGGCTCGAGGCCGAGATAGCGGTAGATCAGGATGTGCTTCGGCACGGAGGCCAGCCACTCCTCGCCGCGGGCGACGTGGGTGATCTTCATCAGGTGGTCGTCGACGACGTTGGCCATGTGGTAGGTCGGCATGCCGTCGGCCTTCAAGAGGACCTGCATGTCGACGGCATCCCACGGAATTTCCACGTCGCCATAGACGCCGTCGGTAAACTTGCACGAGCCCTCGGTCGGGATCTTCATGCGCACGACATGCGGCTCGCCGGCGGCAACGCGCGAGGTCACTTCTTCGGCGGACAGGTGGAGACACAGGCCGTCATACTTCGACGGCTTGCCGGCGGCGCGCTGGCTCTCGCGCATCTGCTCGAGCCGCTCGGGCGTGCAGAAGCAGCGGAAGCCGTGACCATTCTCGACGATCTTCTCGACGTAGGGGCGGTACATGTCCTTGCGGTCGCTCTGGCGGTAGGGACCAAAGGGACCACCGACATCAGGACCTTCCGACCATTCGAGCCCGCACCATTTCAACGCGTCCAGCACCTTCTGTTCGAACTCGGGCGTCGAGCGGGTGGCATCGGTGTCTTCGATGCGCAGGATGAACTCGCCGCCGTGCTTCTTTGCGAAGAGGTAGTTGAACAGAGCGATGTAGGCGGTGCCGACATGCGGCTCGCCGGTGGGGGAGGGTGCGATGCGTACCCGGACTGCTGAATTTGCCATGGTCTTTGCCCGTCTGACGTGCTTTTCGCCCCTTGCCGGAGAAGAAACCGGCCGCCGGGGGCGCGCATTTTATGGGAAGGAAAGGCCCGCAAGGGTGCCGCAACAACGGTATCGGCAGGCTATTCCAATAGGCTCGCGTGAGACCATAGAACGCCGATCATGTCAACGGAAACCCGATCACGCCGGTTTTTGTTGACACTGCCGCCAGCGGGCGTTAATGAACCAAAAGGTTATTTAACTGAAAGGTTTTTTAGAAAATGCCGGAAGATCGCTTGTCGACGACGCTCTCAGCCCTGGCCGATCCAACGCGAAGGGCCATTCTCGCCCGCCTCGCACTTGGAGAGGCCTCGGTCGGCGAGCTGGCGGAGCCCTTCGAAATGAGCCTGCCGGCAGTCTCCAAGCATCTCAAGGTTCTCGAGCGCGCCGGGCTGATCAGCCGTGGCCGCGAAGCGCAGTGGCGACCATGCAAGCTTGAAGCCGCCCCGCTGAAGGACGTCAACAGCTGGCTCGACGGCTACCGTCGCTTCTGGGAGCAGAAGTTCGACCGTCTCGACGCCTATCTGCAGGAACTCCAGCATATCGACCCCGGTGCCGGCAAGAACTGATCGCCGCCCCGTCTTCCGTCCTTGGCCGTTCTGCGCTAAGCAGGGACGTCGAAAAAGGCAGGACCGGATAAGGTAAGCCCGGTCCCTTCGGTTTTCTAAACGAAGCTCTGCTCGAACGTCCCGTTCGAACCCGCGACGTGGTTCCGATGCAATCGCATCGGTCCGCGGCGGGGTGTATGCAATCGACGCAGTCCGCCGCGTTTCTCGAACACGGAGACTGTAAACATGCGACTGAACCATATCGACCTCTATAGCCCTGTCGTTGCCGAAACGGCGTCCTTCCTCATCGATCATTTCGGCCTGACGCTGGTCGAAAAACGCGGCAAGGATGCCTTTTTCCGCCTGACGGACGGTTCCGGCCTGGTGCTCGTCGTCAGCCCGCCGATCACTGCGCTCGGCGGCGGCGACCAGGTCAGCCTCGGGACCCAGACCTACCACATCGGCTTTTTGCTGCCGGTGCGGGCCGACGTCGACGATGCCTATCAGCGGGTGCTTGGATCCGGCGCCCAGGTTATCCCGCCTGCCGATCGGCACGGCGCCTATGTTTTCTACGTAGTGATACCCGGCAACATTCTGGTCGAGGTCGGCCATCGCCCGGATGTTTGAGCGGCTGAAACCGGATCGGAACGTTTCCTGAGGAGATGCGTTGTCCAACCAGAAGGCGTGGGGACTGGCCCCGGCAAGCTTGGCGGAAAGAGGAAACGACCCCGTTTGTCTTGCCGCCGATGGCTCGCGGTTGACGGCCGGTCAGCCGGGCTCCGCGTCTTCCAGAACTCCCGCAAGCAGAAGGCCCGCATCCTGGATGCGGGCCTTTCTCATGACGGGATTGTTTTCGGCCCGGCGCGTCAGTCGAGCTTTCCGGCCTTCCTCAGGCGCGCATTGCGCGCGACCATGTTGAGGATTTCGACGAGCGCCGAGAAGGCCATGGCGGCGTAGATGTAACCCTTCGGCACATGCAGGCCCATGCCTTCGGCGATCAGTGTCGTGCCGATCATCAGAAGGAAGGCGAGCGCCAGCATGACGATCGTCGGGTTCTTCTCGATGAAGTTGGCGAGCGGGTTGGCGGCAACGAGCATGACCGTGACGGCGGCGATGACGGCGATGACCATGATCGGCAGGTGCGGTGTCATGCCGACGGCGGTGATGATGCTGTCGACGGAGAACACGAGGTCGAGCAAAAGGATCTGGGCGATCGCGGCGCCGAAGCTGTTGATCGCCGAGGAGGCGATGAAGTCCTCGCCGTGATCGGCCGGATCGACATTGTGGTGGATTTCCTTGGTCGCCTTCCAGACGAGGAACAGGCCGCCGGCAATGAGGATCATGTCCTTCCAGGAGAAGCCGTGGCCGAAGGCCTCGAACACCGGCGTCGTCAGCTTGACGATCCAGGCAACCGTGCCGAGCAGCGCAAGGCGCATGACGAGGGCAAGGGCGATACCGATGCGCCGGGCCTTTTCGCGATGCTCGACAGGCAGCTTGTTGGTGAGGATCGAGATGAAGATCAGGTTGTCGATGCCGAGAACCACCTCCATGACGACCAGGGTGACGAGGGCGACCCAGGCGGCGGGGTCTTGAGCAAGCAACAGGATATCCTGCATCGGCGATCTTTCTCTTTCAGCACTTCATAAGTTCCACAGCGCCGCGCGTCCGATGGACGCGCGGCGCTGTGGGGGATGGCGCGTCGACGCGCAAGAATCGCCGAAAGTATTTAAGAAACATTGCGGAAGAGACAAGCGCCGCTGCCCGATTGCAGCGGCGCTTTACCGTTTACGATTTGACAGGAATCCACATTTCGACCACGCCCATGCCCGAATGCGGGTCAAAGCGCGCATCATAGCGTTCGATGAGGTCGGGCGTTTCTCCATGCTGCAGTCCGGATTCGGGCAGCCATGTGCCGAAGACGTAGTCGGCGGTTTTGGCGATCGCGGAGATGTGCCCGCGATGCAGAAAGACGGCGTAGCGCTGCTTCGGCAGCCGTAGCGTCGAAAAGCCTTCCGCCAGGTCGTCGGCGTCGCTGATTTCGGCTGCCGCCATGTAGCGGAAGGTGCCAGCCTCGCCGTTGCTGTCGGTGCACACACCGTAGGCGATGTCGCCTCTCTGTCCGGGTATCGCGCCGAAATGGCGATTGAACCGTTGCCAGAGCGACGGGATGCCTTCGGTGCGGCCGTAGGTGTAGGTTTCCGAAAGGCCCGCCAGAAGCAATGGCGGGCTGTCTTCGAAGCGGGGCGGGTCGATCTTGAGAAGGCGGGTATCGTCCATTCTTAAAGGCTCCATCAGCTCGATGTTTCGAATGTGCCTTTGCTTGCGAACCGTTTCGGGTGTCACGCCGAACTGGTCGCGAAAGGCACGGGTGAAAGCCTCGTGCGAGCTGTAGCCCGCATCGAGTGCCACCGAGAGAATGCTGATGGAGCCATCGGCAAGCGCGCTGGCGGCATCGCTGAGACGCCGTCCGCGGATATAGGCGGTGATCGAGCGGCCGGTGACCAGCCCGAAAACGCGCGAAAGATGGAAGCGCGAAAGGCCCGCGGCCCCCGCGATTTCATCCAGCGATATCTCTTTTGCGAAATGGCTCTCGATGAACCAGACCGCCCGTCCGATGGCACTCATCTTCACTCCCCTGGCAACGCCCTTTTGATAGGGGCTCGGCTGAAGGCGCGCTTGATCGAAATTGCTCGATTGAAACGCAGGAGGGCTGAAGGAGGTTCGGCGTCAGTCCGCCTATTTCTTCTTCTTCGGACCGTAGGCGGACATGAAGACGCGGACGGCGGCGGTCACCGTCGCCTCGATCTGTTCTTTCGGCGGTGCCGAACACATGCCGCCGAAAAGCCGGTGCTTGAAGAGGCCGGCTTGGGCCATCTCGATAAACTGGCGGGCGGCCATTTCTGTGTTGTCGATGTCGAGCACGCCGGTCGGGACCTGGCGGTCGAGATAGGCCTTGAGCACAGTGTAGCCGTTCTCCGGTGCTTCGCTGAAGAAGCGCTCGGCCAGATGCGGCATGCGGTCGATCACCCCGATCACCATGCGCATGGAGCGGATTGTCTCTTCCGCCGTCATGCTCGTCGTCAGCGTCACGCCGAAATCGTAGAGTGATTCTTCGACGTCGTCGTGATCGTTGAGCGCGTGCTTGGCGGTCTGGACCACCCGGGTCTTGCCCTTGATGATCAGCGCCTTGAACAAGTCTTCCTTGTTCTCGAAATAGACGTAGAGCGTGCCCTTGGAGACGCCCGCCTCGCGGGTGATGTCGTTCATGCTGGCGGCATCGAAACCCTGGCTCAGGAACGCGCGTCGCGCGCCTTCGAGGATCTGTTCACGCTTGGCTGGATCCTCGCCGGCGGCGTGACGGCCGCCACCCGAACAGAGATCCTCATCCATGCCGGCTGCCGGCTGCATGACGTCCTGGGTTCCGTTCTTTGCCTCGCTCATGATGGTCGCTTGTTTCCGCCCTGCTCATATTAAATTTAAGTCATCGAACCACGCGGTTCGATTTCCTCTTGATATGCGACCAGAAAGGGCCTATGTCAAGTTCCAATCGAACCGAACGGTTCAGTTCGTTCAGCAATCCTTAACCAGGCCGGTGCCCAATGTCCGCATCCAACACGTCCAGCGCTGCCCGCGTCCGTCCCGTCGACGAGACTTTCGAAGTGCAGCAGGAAACCGCGCTTGAGGCGAAGGCGCCCGCTGCGGAGCAGGCGGTCGCGCCGGCTCCGGCAAAGGAAGCCGCCGCGCCGCAGAAGAAGGCGCGCAAGCCCATCCTTCCCGTACTCGGCCTGGCGCTTCTGGCTGCTGGTGCCTGGTATGGCTACGACTGGTGGACCAATGGCCGCTTCATGATCTCGACCGATGACGCCTATATCGAAGGCGACATCGCGACGATTTCGCCGAAGGTTTCCGGTTATGTCGCCAAGGTCGACGCCGTCGCCAACCAGAAGGTGAAGGCCGGCGACCCGCTGGTCACGCTCGATGACGGCGACTATCGCATCGCCGCCGAGCAGGCCGAGGCGAAGATTGCCACCCAGAAGCTTGCGCTCAGCCGCTTCGATGCGCAGATCGCCGGCGCCAAGGCGAGCCTTGCCCAGACCGAAGCGCAGAAGAAGGCTCTCGAAGCGACGGTGCGCGGCGCCGAGCTCGCGCAGAAGCGCGCGAGCGACCTCCAGTCCAAGGCCGTTGGCACCGTCGCTTCGCTCGATAACGCCGATGTGGCGCTCGATCAGGCACGGGCAAATCTTGCCGGGGCAGACGCCAACATCGCCGCTGCCAACGCCAGCATCACCGTTCTCGAAGCGCAGCGCACGGAAGCCGAAAGCGAGATCCGTTCGCTGGAGCTTGCGCGCGACAAGGCCAACCGCGACCTCGGCTTCACCGTGCTGAAGGCGCCCTATGACGGCATCGTCGGCAACGTCGCGGTGCAGGTCGGCGACCTCGTGTCGGCCGGCCAGCGGCTTGCCGCCCTGGTTCCGGTCGACCAGCTCTATATCGACGCCAACTTCAAGGAGACCCAGATCGCCCATCTGGTGCCGGGCTCCAAGGTGAAGGTGCATGTCGACGCCTATGAGGATCATGCGATCGAAGGCACGGTCGCCTCGATCTCGCCGGCCTCCGGTTCGGTCTTCTCGCTGCTGCCGGCGGAAAACGCCACCGGCAACTTCACCAAGGTGATCCAGCGCGTGCCGGTGCGCATCACCCTGCCGGCCGACGTGCTGGCTGAAGGTCACCTGCGCGCGGGCTTGAGCGTTGTCGTCGATGTCGACACGCGCACAGCGCCGGATCAGACCAAGGTTGCCGCGACCAAGTAAGCGGACGAAATGCCGGCGCGCCCTTGGGCGCGCCTTTTGTCGAGACCCCGGCGCTACGGAGCGCGGTGAAGTCCGGAACGCCGGCGCGGCGAAACGCGCATGTCCAGAACGCTGGCGCCCAAGCGCGCCCATGCAAGGAGTGGCTGAGATGGCCGCAACGGCAACAGCAGGCTCGGTGGCGGCCGCCGCACCGAAGGTCGAGGAACATATGGACCCGAAGAGGCTGATCGCCTTCTTCGCCATGGTCGTCGGCATGTTCATGGCAATCCTCGACATCCAGATCGTCTCGGCCTCGCTTGCCGAGATCCAGGCCGGCCTTTCGGCCGGTTCCGACGAGATCGGCTGGGTGCAGACCTCCTATCTCATTGCCGAAGTCATCATGATCCCGCTCTCGGGCACGCTGGCGCGCATCGTCTCGACGCGTGTGCTGTTCTCGGTTTCGGCGGCGGGCTTCACCGCGGCAAGCGCGCTTGCGGCGACCGCGACGAACATCGACCAGATGATCGTCTACCGCGCGATCCAGGGCTTCATCGGCGGCGGCATGATCCCGTCGGTCTTTGCGGCCGCCTTCACCATCTTCCCGCCGTCGAAGCGCAACATCGTCTCGCCGATCATCGGCCTGATCGCCACGCTTGCCCCGACCATCGGTCCGACGGTCGGCGGCTATCTCAGCCACGCCTTCTCCTGGCACTGGCTGTTCCTCGTCAACGTCATTCCCGGCATCATCGTCGCGACGCTCACCTGGACCTTCATCGACTTCGACAAGCCGGAGCTTGGCCTGTTCAAGAAGTTCGACTGGTGGGGTCTCGCCTCGATGGCGATCTTCCTCGGCGCGCTCGAATACGTGCTGGAAGAGGGCAACACCAACGACTGGTTCAACGACGAGCACATTGTCATCGGTGCCGTCGCTTCGGCGATTGCCGCCATCGTGTTCTTCTACCGCGCCTTCAAGGTGGAGTTCCCGGTCGTCGACCTCAGGGCCTTTGCCAACCGAAACTTCGCCTTCGGCTCGATGTTCTCCTTCGTCATGGGCATCGGCCTTTATGGTCTCACCTATCTCTATCCGCTCTATCTCGGCCGTATCCGCGGCTACGATTCGCTGATGATCGGCGAGACCATGTTCGTCTCGGGCCTTGCCATGTTCTTCACGGCGCCGGTCGCGGGTATTCTCTCGGGCAAGCTCGATCCGCGCGTGCTGATGACGATCGGCTTCACCAGCTTTGCCAGCGGCACCTGGATCATGGGGCACCTGACGGCCGACTGGGACTTCTACGAGCTGTTCATCCCGCAGATCCTGCGCGGCGTCGGGCTGATGCTGTGCATGGTGCCGATCAACAACATCGCGCTCGGCACCATGCCGCCGGCGCGCATGCGCGGCGCCTCGGGCCTGTTCAACCTGACCCGTAACCTCGGCGGCGCGGTGGGGCTTGCGGTTATCAACACGATCCTGACCCAGCGCCAGGACTTCCACTATGCCCGCCTTGCCGAGCATATCCAGTGGGGTAACCCGGAAGCCATGGAACGCTTCAACAACATGGCCGCCAACTTCAACGCCCATGGTCTCGACGGCACGACGATCGCGATCAAGCAGCTTGCGGGCATGGCGCAGAAGCAGGCGATCATCCTGTCCTTCGGCGACATTTTCATGCTGCTGACGGTGCTGTTCCTGTCGCTGATCCTCGGCGTCATGATGATCAAGAAGCCCGAGGGCGTCGGCCCTAGCGGCGGCGGTCACTAGCTCCCCCTCTTAAGCAGGACGCGACTCTCGATTTACGCGAGCCGCGCCTTGCGGCACACTTCTGTCCCAAGTGTGAGAGGGGGAGCGGCATGCGGCGATCGGGTTCTGACGGCATATCCAGGCGATCATTCGTTGCGGGCCTTGCCGGTCTCGGGGCAGCGCTTGCTGCCTCCCGAAGCCGCGCCGCAGTCCCGGCCATCGACGCGACATTCCTGTTTTCCAACGATATCCATGCCTGCCTCGTTTCAATCGAAGGGCTTGCTCCCAACTGCGCGGCCGAAGGCAAGACGGACGCAAATCTGCTGCGCCACGTCGCGGCGCTGAATGCCGTGCACGCCATGCGCTGGCCGGAGACGGTTGCCGGCAAGCCGAGCGGGCTTGCAAGCGCCGGGCGAGAGATCGGCAAGCCGCTCGGCCTGGTGCTCGGCGGCGATCTCACCGATGACGGCGGCGGCCAGGTGCGCCAGCCGCGCGAGGGGCGGCAGCTGCAGCAATTCTCAAGTCGCTACCAGGAAGGGGCGGGACCCGACCACGTCCACATGCCCGTCTATGTCGGCCTCGGCAACCACGACCTCGACCAGGATGGGCCCCCGCCGCATGTCGACTGGTATCGCCGCGAACTGCGCGACTATGTCGAGCTCAACCACCGCCAGTCGGTGTTCTACAAGCCTCCGGTGCCGGTCACCAACTACGATCCGCTGTCGGATTGCTACTCCTGGGACTGGGGCGGGCTGCATCTGGTGCAGTTGCAGCGCTTCGGCGGCGACGAGACCAAGGGTGCGGTCAATGCGCTGCCCTGGCTGAAACAGGATCTGGCGTCCTATGCCGCCGACGGCCGGCCGGTGATCCTCTTCCAGCACTATGGCTGGGA
The DNA here is from genome assembly GCF_014852205.1 of Ensifer sp. ENS06. NCBI lineage: Bacteria > Pseudomonadati > Pseudomonadota > Alphaproteobacteria > Hyphomicrobiales > Rhizobiaceae > Ensifer > Ensifer sp. ENS06. Next base: position 81,109 of record NZ_JACVBC010000011.1, read on the forward strand.
CGCCTTTTCGACGGAGGTCTGGGATGCGAAGGCCAGGACTTTCGACGACGAAGGCGACGGCGCTCCGCATTGGTGGAGCATCCCTCAGCGCCAGGCGCTGCTCGACACCGTCAAAGGCAGCAACGTGATAGGCCTGTTCCACGGGCATCAGCACGAAACCGCAATGATCTACCGCCAGGGCGGGCTCGATCTCATCAAGCCGAAGGCCGCTTACATGGGCGGCTTTGGCGTCGTGCGCGTTACCGATGGCTTCATGGACGTGGCGCTGGCGGAGGCTGGACAGAGCCATGGCGAGGTTGTCTTTACCGATACCTTCAGCAAGCGCCTTTCCTAGGTCGAAAACTCTATCTGAATCAAATATTTAAGGTGTCGAATCCCCTGTCTCCGGACAGCCGCGCGGCGCTCCGTTTTCCACGTCTTGCGGATTTTTGATTTACGTACATCAGAAATTCCTCTAAAGGCAGAACCCGGAGGAAAACATGCGCCCGACAGTTCACGATATCGCTGCTAGAGCCGGGGTCAGCCTCGCGACCGTCGACCGGGTTCTGAACAACCGGCCGGGCGTGCGTGGTGTCACCCGCGACAAGGTCGAGCGCGCCATCGAAGCGCTCGGCTATGTGCGCGACGTCGCCGCCGCCAACCTCGCCAAGAGCCGGATCTACCCGCTGGTCTTCATCCTGCCGGAGGGCGACAACACCTTCATGCGCGGCCTTGCGGCCGAGGTGGAGGCGGCGAAGGCGCGCTCGGCAGTCGAGCGCACGGCGATCACGGTCTTTTCCGTGCCGGCCTTCGACCCGGAAGCGTTAGCTGCAGCGCTTCATAAAGCGCGGGCGCTTGACCCGGCCGGCGTCGCGGTCGTTGCGATCGATGCGCCCGAGGTCGTCAGTGCGGTAGATGCGCTGCGTGAAGACGGCGTCGCCGTCGTGACGTTGGTTTCCGACCTGCCGGGGTCGTCGCGCGATCATTTCGCCGGTGTCGACAACGTTGCCGCCGGCCGGACCGCCGGCACCCTGATGGGGCGTTTCCTCGGTGGCCGAAACGGCCCGGTGGCGATCGTAGCCGGCTCGATGCTGGTGCGCGACCATCGCGACCGTCTCGAAGGCTTTGGCGCAGCCATGGCAGAAAGTGCGCCTGGCCGCCGGCTGCTGCCCGTCGTCGAAGGCCATGACGATCCGGCCGAGGTCGATCGCCTCGTCTCCAACCTTCTCGCCGATCAACCGGAGCTTGCCGGCATCTACAGTCTCGGCGCCGGCAATCGCGGCCTGATCGCGGCGCTGGAAAAGGCAGGTCGCGAAAAGGCTGTCTGCGCCATCGCCCATGAACTGACGCCGCACAGCCGCGCGGCACTTCTTTCCGGCACGCTCGACGCTCTCCTCAATCAGGACGGCGGCCATGAGGTGCGCAGCGCCATCCGGGTGCTGAAGGCCCGCGCCGACGGCCTTTCGGTGATCGGGGCGCAGGAGCGCATCCGCATCGAAATTTTCCTGAAGGACAACCTGCCGGTCGATCCGGCGTAGCGCTTTGAATTTACGCAGTTCTTTCGAAGAATTGCTCAATGGAGGCAAGCATGTATCTCGGACTGGATCTCGGCACCTCGGGCGTCAAGGCAATGTTGATCGATGGCGGCCAGCGCATCGTCGGTTCGGCCTCCGGCGCGCTCGACGTGTCGCGGCCGCATCCCGGCTGGTCGGAACAGGACCCGGCCGATTGGGTGCGCGCCACCGAAGAGGCAATTGCCGGGCTGAAGGCGGCACACCCGGCGGAGCTTTCGGCGGTGCGCGGTATCGGCCTTTCCGGCCAGATGCACGGTGCGACGCTGCTTGATGCCGACGACCGGGTGCTTCGGCCCTGCATCCTCTGGAACGACACCCGCAGCTCCCGAGAGGCGGCAGCGCTCGATGCGGACCCGCAGTTCCGCGCCATCACCGGCAACATCGTCTTCCCCGGCTTCACCGCACCGAAGCTTGCCTGGGTGCGGGCCAACGAGCCCGACATCTTCGCCAAGGTGTGCTGGGTGCTGCTGCCGAAGGATTATCTGCGCCTGTGGCTGACCGGCGAGCACATGTCGGAAATGTCCGACAGCGCCGGCACTGCCTGGCTCGATACCGGCAAGCGGCAGTGGTCGGAAAGCCTGCTTGCCGCCACCGACATGGACGAAAAGCAGATGCCGAGCCTGGTCGAGGGAACCGATGCGGCCGGGAAGCTGCGTTCGGAACTGGCCGCGCGCTGGGGCATTTCGGGTGACGTCGTGGTTGCCGGCGGTGCAGGCGACAATGCGGCTTCTGCCTGTGGCATGGGCACGGTCGGCGAGGGCAATGCCTTCGTCTCGCTCGGTACCTCGGGTGTTCTCTTCGCGGCGAATGCAAGCTACTTGCCCAATCCGGAAAGCGCCGTGCATGCCTTCTGCCACGCGCTGCCGAATACCTGGCACCAGATGGGCGTGATCCTGTCGGCGACCGATGCGCTGAACTGGTACTCCGGCATCGCCGGCCGCAGTGCTGCCGACCTGAGCGCCGAACTCGGCGATCATCTGAAGGCGCCTTCGGGCGTCACTTTCCTTCCCTATCTGTCGGGCGAGCGCACGCCGCACAATGACGCGGCGATCCGTGGCGCCTTTGTCGGGCTTGGCCATGAGAGCGGCCGGGTGGTACTGACCCAGGCGGTGATGGAGGGCGTGTCCTTCGCCATTCGCGACAGCCTGGAAGCCTTGCGCGCCGCCGGCACGACGCTTTCTCGGGTGACGGCTATCGGTGGTGGTTCGCGCTCGCGCTACTGGCTCAAATCGATCGCCACGGCGCTCAACCTACCGGTCGACCTGCCCGCCGACGGCGATTTCGGTGCTGCCTTCGGGGCGGCCCGCCTCGGCCTGATCGCCGCGACCGGTGCCGATCCCGTTGTCACCTGCTACGCCCCACAGACGGCCGAGACCATTGCGCCGGAGGCGTCGCTGGTTTCGGCCTATGAGGCGAGCTACCAGCGCTACCGCCGGCTCTATCCGGCGATCAAGGGCGCCGTGTCGTGATGCGGCGCCCCCTGTCTCGATCCGCCGCCTCGTGCTCAGCGGACCGGAACCTTGTCGAGGAAACCGGTGACCGTCTTCAGCCGACCATTTTCGATCTGGCAGACATCGGTGCCTTCGATGACAGAGGGAACGCCGTCCGGACCGAGTGCCCAGGAAAAGCGGATCGTGTCGGCGTAACCGTCGGCGGCACCCTTCAGCGTGAAGCGGAAGCCGGGGAACTGTCCGTGCACGCCGGCAATGAGCGCATCCATGCCGGCATGGCCGTCGCCCTGCATGATCGGGTCGCGATAGGCGACGTCGGCGGTGAAGGCCTTCTCGATCTGGCCGGCGCGGCTTGCGGCGTCGGTCGTGTTCCAGGCGGCGATGTAGGCTCTAGCGATGGCGTTGAAGTCGTGCATCGAAGTGTTCCTTTCGTTTGGCGTTTCGATGCTTCCGGTATCGCCGGACGAGGGAATGAAACCAATTACCTTCCACGTAATGGCCGCGCCTATCGCATGCGCGATGCCGGCCGACACCACTCTTGAAAGAGGAGCAAGACCCGTGAGCACTGGCTTTTTCGGCGATATCGCCAAGATCAAATATGAAGGACCGGATAGCGCCAACCCGCTCGCCTTCCGCCATTACAACAAGGACGAGGTCGTGCTCGGCAAGCGCATGGAAGATCACCTACGCTTCGCGGTTGCCTACTGGCACACCTTCGTCTGGCCGGGCGGCGACCCCTTCGGCGGACAGACCTTCGAACGTCCCTGGTTCAAGGACGACATGGCTGCGGCCAAGCTGAAGGCCGACGTCGCCTTCGAATTCTTCGACCTGCTCGGCGTCCCGTTCTATTGCTTCCACGATGCCGACGTGCGCCCGGAAGGCAAAAGCTTCGTCGAGAACACGAAGAACCTCAACGAGATTGTCGACTACTTCGAAAAGAAGCAGGCCGAGACCGGTGTCAACCTGCTGTGGGGCACGGCGAACCTCTTCTCCAACCGGCGCTACATGTCGGGTGCGGCGACCAATCCGGATCCGGATGTCTTCGCGTTCGCAGCCGCGACGGTGAAAACCTGCCTTGACGCCACCAAGCGCCTCGGCGGCCAGAACTACGTGCTCTGGGGCGGTCGTGAAGGCTACGAGACGCTGCTCAATACCGACATGAAGCGCGAGCTCGACCAGCTCGGCCGTTTCGTCAACCTCGTCGTCGAGTACAAGCACAAGATCGGTTTCAAGGGCGCGATCCTGATCGAGCCGAAGCCGCAGGAACCGACCAAGCACCAGTACGACTACGACGTCGCGACGGTCTACGGCTTCCTGAAGAACTACGGCCTGGAAAACGAGGTGAAGGTCAACATCGAGCAGGGCCATGCGATCCTCGCCGGCCACTCCTTCGAGCACGAGCTGGCGCTTGCCAACGCGCTCGGCATCTTCGGCTCGATCGACATGAACCGCAACGACTACCAGTCCGGCTGGGATACCGACCAGTTCCCGAACAACGTGCCGGAAATGGCGCTCGCCTATTACCAGGTTCTTGCCGGCGGCGGCTTTGCGACCGGCGGCACGAACTTCGACGCCAAGCTGCGTCGCCAGTCGATCGATCCGGAGGACCTGCTGATCGGCCATATCGGCGGCATGGATTGCTGCGCGCGTGGCCTGAAGGCAGCGGCAAAAATGATCGAGGACAAGGCGCTCTCCGCACCGCTCGAAGGCCGCTATGCCGGCTGGCAGGTGCCGGAAGCCAAGAAGATGCTCGACGGCGGCTTCTCGCTGGAAGAGATCGAGGCCTGGGTGCTGAAGTCGGACCTCAACCCGCAGCCGAAGTCCGGCAAGCAGGAGCTGCTCGAAAACGTCGTCAACCGCTACGTCTGAGCGGAGATGGATATCGAAGGGCGCCTCGAAAGCGCCCTTTCTCTTCGTCGACGCGCACGGGAGGCGATCGTTGATGTCGCGGATTTCTGCAGCAAGGGCGTGCCGTGGCTGGCCCAATGCCGTTTGCAATGAAATCGATTACAAAACTTTTCGGAATCCGGTCGTGCGCTGTTGCCCCTCGCTGAAAATCTGCTAGCTTCGGCGCCTGCAACGTTTCAGATCCGGCAGTTCTGGGAGAAAACAAAGGCGTGCAATCGCCTTTCATGCCGGCTGTCAGGACAAGGCCAACACCAATTTCGGCCGTTCCATCGGGAGGAAAATCAGCATGAAGACCATCAAGGGGCCAGGGCTCTTTCTTGCGCAATTCGCCGGCGATGCCGCGCCGTTCAATTCCTGGGATGCGATCACCAAATGGGCGGCCGATTGCGGCTACAAGGGCGTGCAGGTGCCGAGCTGGGACGCGCGGCTGATCGATCTGAAAAAGGCGGCGACCTCGAAAGCCTATTGCGACGAGTTCGCCGGCACGGCGCGCGACAATGGCGTCGAGGTAACCGAGCTTTCGACCCATCTGCAGGGTCAGCTCGTCGCCGTGCATCCGGCCTATGATGAAGCCTTCGAGGGGTTTGCAGCACCCGAGGTGCGCGGCAATCCCAAAGCACGCCAGGCCTGGGCGGTGGAACAGGTGAAGCTGGCGCTGACGGCCTCGAAGAACCTCGGCCTCAACGCCATGGCAAGCTTCTCCGGCGCGCTCGCCTGGCCTTTCGTCTATCCCTGGCCGCAGCGGCCGGCCGGTCTCGTCGAGACCGCCTTCGATGAACTGGCGAAGCGCTGGAAGCCGATCCTCGACCATGCCGAGGATTGTGGCGTCGACGTCTGCTACGAGATCCATCCGGGCGAGGATCTGCACGACGGCATCACCTACGAGATGTTCCTGGAGCGCACCGGCAACCATGCCCGCGCCTGCATGCTCTACGACCCTTCGCACTACGTGCTGCAGTGCCTCGACTATCTCGACAATATCGACATCTACAAGGACCGCATCCGCATGTTCCACGTCAAGGACGCGGAGTTCAACCCGACCGGGCGCCAGGGCGTCTACGGCGGCTACCAGGGTTGGGTCAACCGCGCCGGCCGCTTCCGCTCGCCCGGCGACGGCCAGGTGGATTTCGGTGCGGTGTTCTCGAAGATGGCCGCCAACGATTTCGCCGGCTGGGCGGTGGTCGAGTGGGAATGCGCGCTGAAACATCCAGAGGATGGGGCACGCGAGGGTGCCGATTTCGTCAAGCATCACATCATCCGCGTGACCGAGAAGGCGTTCGACGACTTTGCCGGGGCTGGCACGGACGAGGCGGCCAACCGGCGCATGCTGGGGATCTGAGGTAGGTAGGACCTGAGGGTGCGACTGCCCGCTCTCCTCGGGTTAACCCGAGGACTGGCCCTCTTCCCGCAGGCGGGGAGAGGGGACGTGGATTGCCGCTGACCACGGGTTATCGTGGCTGCTGTTGCTGCGCTTTCGCAAGCGGGTGCGGCATGAGCCCTTCTCCCCGCGTGCGGGGAGAAGGCGCCGGCGGGCGGATGAGGGGCATCCCTTGCGCCAGGAAACGAACAAACAACACGGAACGAACAGGGGAGAAGATCATGGCAATCGAAGGAACGAGCGAGAAGCGCGAGCGTCGCATCCGGCTCGGCATGGTGGGCGGCGGCTCCGGCGCATTCATCGGCGCGGTGCATCGCATCGCAGCCCGTCTCGACGATCACTATGAGCTGGTGGCCGGCGCGCTGTCGTCGACGCCGGAAAAGGCGGAAAGCTCAGGCCGCGAGCTCGGGCTCGATCCGTCGCGGGTCTATTCCGACTTCAAGCAGATGGCGATCCGCGAGGCGAAGCTGAAGGATGGCATCGAGGCGGTGGCGATCGTCACGCCAAACCATGTGCACTACGCTGCGGCCAAGGAATTCCTGAAGCGCGGCATCCACGTGATCTGCGACAAGCCGCTGACTTCGACGCTTGGCGACGCGAAAAAGCTGAAGAAAGCGGCGGACGAGAGCGATGCGCTGTTCGTGCTGACGCACAATTACACCGGCTATCCGATGGTGCGACAGGCGCGCGAGATGGTCGCCAATGGCGAGATCGGTGCGGTGCGGCTGGTGCAGACGGAGTACCCGCAGGACTGGCTCACCGAAAACATCGAGCAGTCGGGCCAGAAGCAGGCGGCCTGGCGCACCGATCCGGCGCGCTCGGGTGCCGGCGGCTCGACGGGTGATATCGGCACGCACGCCTATAATCTCGGCGCCTTCGTCTCCGGCCTCGAACTCGAAGAACTCGCTGCCGATCTCGACAGCTTCGTTGACGGCCGCCAGCTCGACGACAATGCCCATGTGATGATGCGCTTCAAGGCGAAGGACGGCGAGCGCGCCAAGGGGCTGCTCTGGTGCAGCCAGGTGGCGCCCGGCCACGAGAACGGCCTTATGGTGCGCGTCTACGGCACCAAGGGCGGGCTTGAATGGACGCAGAAGGACCCGAACTATCTCTGGTACACGCCGTTCGGTGAGCCGAAGCGCCTGCTCACCCGCGCCGGCGCCGGGGCGGGTGCGGCCGCAAACCGCGTCAGCCGTATTCCGTCGGGCCATCCGGAAGGTTACCTGGAAGGCTTCGCCAACATCTACACGGAGGCGGCGCGCGCCATCTTTGCCAAGCGCAAGGGCGAGAAGATCGATCCGGCCGTCACTTACCCGACCATCGACGATGGCATGAAGGGCATGGTCTTCGTCGACGCCTGCGTACAGTCATCCAAACGAAATGGGGCGTGGGTAAAGGTATAGCCGCAGGCCAATACCGGCGGAAGGGCGGGGCTTTCCCGCCCTTTTTCGCGAGTTGACATTTGCCGGCATGGATTTAGGTCGGCCCGCTACAAACCGAAAACCAAGGTCCCGCTGGCAGCGGGGCCGGAACGAGACGAGACAAAGAGATGACCGATCCCAAGATCCTGGCAGAGCGCTTCCCGGGCGATTTCGTATTCGGGGTGGCGACCGCCTCCTTCCAGATCGAAGGCGCGACCAAAGCTGACGGGCGCAAGCCGTCGATCTGGGATGCCTTTTCGAACATGCCGGGCCGTGTCTTCGGGCGTCACAACGGCGATGTCGCCTGCGATCACTACAATAGGCTCGACGAGGATCTGGACCTGATCAAGAGCCTCGGCGTCGATGCCTATCGGTTTTCCGTTGCCTGGCCGCGGATCATTCCTGAAGGCACCGGCCCGATCAACGAAAAGGGTCTCGATTTCTACGACCGCCTCGTCGACGGTCTGAAGGCGCGTAACATCAAGGCCTTCGCCACGCTTTATCATTGGGATCTGCCGCTGGCACTGATGGGCGATGGCGGCTGGACGGCCCGCACGACGGCCTATGCCTTCCAGCGCTACGCCAAGACCGTGATCGCCCGCCTCGGCGACCGGCTCGACGCGGTCGCGACCTTCAACGAGCCCTGGTGCTCGGTGTGGCTCAGCCACCTCTATGGCATCCATGCGCCGGGCGAGCGCAACATGGACGCAGCCCTGCATGCGCTGCACTTTACCAATCTGGCGCACGGGCTCGGCGTCGACGCCATCCGCTCCGAGCGGCCGAGCTTGCCTACGGGCATCGTCATCAATGCGCATTCGGTCTACCCGGGTAGCGACAGCGCGGCCGACAGGAAAGCCGCCGATCGCGCCTTCGACTTCCACAATGGCGTCTTCTTCGGTCCGATCTTTAAGGGGGAGTACCCCGAAAGCTTCATGAGCGCGCTCGGCCATCGCATGCCGGCGATCGAAGACGGCGACATGGAGACGATCTCCCGGCCGCTCGACTGGTGGGGGCTCAACTACTACACGCCGATGCGGGTCAGTGCCGATCCGGCCAAGGGCGCAGAATATCCGGCAACCATCAATGCCAAGGCGGTGAGCCAGACAAAGACGGATATCGGTTGGGAGGTTTACGCTCCGGCGCTCGGCAGCCTGGTCAAGACGCTGAACGCGACCTACCAGCTGCCCGACTGCTACATCACCGAGAACGGCGCCTGCTACAACATGGGTGTCGAGAACGGCATTGTCGACGACCAGCCGCGGCTCGACTATATCGCCGACCACTTGTCGGTGACGGCGGATCTAATCGCCGAGGGTTATCCGATGCGCGGCTATTTCGCCTGGAGCCTGATGGACAATTTCGAATGGGCCGAAGGTTACAAGATGCGTTTCGGCATCGTCCATGTCGACTACGACACGCAGGTCCGCACCATCAAGAAGAGCGGTGAGTGGTACCAGGCTCTGGCCGAACAGTTCCCGAAGGGCAACCACATCTGACGCTCAAGCGGGCGGGCTCACCCGCCCGCAACGCTTCCGTGCGGCTCGGTCAATTCACCGCCGGACCGGCAGGACTTCCAGGCTCTGCCGGTCGAGCTGGGCCAGCACTTCCTTGAAACCGTAGCGCGGCTTCCAGTCGAGCTTTTCGATCGCAGCACTCGGGTCATACACCCGGTCGATGGTCGCGGGCAGCGGCCAGTCGCGATCGGCAAAGGCCTGCGACAGTTTTGGCGCACGCTCACGCAGGAGCCCTGCGGCATCCTCCGCCAGCCGGCGGCAATCCGTTGGAAGGAACGGCGTTTCGCCCGAGATGATGTAGCGCTGAAAAGCCGGGCCGCCATTGTCGAGTGCTGCCACATGCGCGGCAGCCACGTCGCGCGCATCGATGCCGCGGTGCAGGCGGTAGCTTGCGATACGATCGGCGACCTCCGGGAAACAGCGCGACATGCGCAGCACCCGCACATGCAAAGCACGATCCGCCGCGTTTTCGAGCAGAGCTTCGGCCGCAAGCTTGGTGTGGTGGTAGATGGTGTGCGGCTTCGGCGGCGTCTCCTCGGTGATCCAGGCGCAGCCGCCTTCCGTGACCGCATGACCATAAAGTGCCGTCGTGCTGGTAAAGACGATGCGGCCGACGCCGGCGGCCTGGGCTGCGGCAATCACCAGATGGGTGCCCATCACATTGACGCGCTCGAACTCCTGGTCGGCGACGGCGTCTACATGTGGCGCGTGCAGGGCCGCCGTATGGATGACGGCGTCCGCCCCTTCCATCGCGCGCTCCAGCAGTTCGCCATCGACGAGATCGCCGACGATGGCCGTCGTGCCGAAGGGCGCGCGATCGATGCCGATGACGTCATGGTCGGCGGCGGCGAGCGCGTTGTAGATCGCTCTGCCGATGCGGCCGGAACTTCCGGTCAAGACGATGCGCATTTCTCACCTCATATTCCTGTTCCTGCCCGTTAGCATGAAATGCGGTCGGACACAGTCCGCCCGAACAAGGATTTCCAAGATGGCGATTTGCGGGATGACGGCGCGTTGCGAAGCAAAAGAGCATGGTTTTGCCGTTGCTTGGCAAATTCGGCAAAATCATGCCTGTGAAAGGGCGTGGCAATTCTCCATAAGAGCCGTAGATTATGTCGCATGCGGGCCATGCGGCAGCAAAGTTGAACTGACTGGTTGCTTGATGTTAGAGAAGTGCTCCCTGTTCCGAATGCGTTGTCGAATGTCGGCCTGACCAGACGCGCGTTCCATCCCGGCCAGGCCCGGGATCATGAGTTTTGAACATCCGAGAGCACTTATGTACCCGCACATTCCGACTGCGCCTCATTCGGGGAATTCCGAACGATGAGCGTTTCCGCCCAAAACGCCGCGCCATCGGCTGACGCGGCCGTCGTCTTCGACGGCGTTTCCAAGCATTTCCCCGCGTCCGGCACCAGCGGCGCCTTCACTGCGCTCGACAAGGTCTCGCTGACCGTCGACCGTGGTTCGATCACCGGCATCATCGGCCGCTCCGGCGCTGGCAAGTCGACGCTGATCCGACTGGTCAACGGGCTCGAAAAGCCGACGGGCGGCAAGGTGCTGGTTGACGGCGTCGATGTCGGCGGGCTCGACGAGGCGGCGCTGCGCAGCCTTCGCCGCTCCGTCGGCATGATCTTCCAGCACTTCAACCTGCTGTCCTCGCGCACCGTGTTCGGAAACGTCGCGCTGCCGCTCGAAATATCCGGCATGGACAAGCGCGCGATCGAACAGCGCGTTCGGCCGCTGCTCGATCTCGTCGGTCTCGCCGACAAGCACGGGCGCTATCCGGCCGAACTTTCGGGCGGCCAGAAGCAGCGCATCGGCATCGCCCGCGCGCTTGCGACCGAGCCGAAGCTCCTGCTCTCCGACGAGGCGACCTCGGCGCTCGATCCGGAAACGACCCAATCGATCCTGGAGCTTTTGAAGCGCATCAATGCCGATCTCGGCCTGACGGTGCTGCTCATCACCCACGAGATGGAAGTGGTGAAGGCGGTGACCTCAGACGTCGCCGTCATCGATCATGGCCGCATCGTCGAGCGTGGCCACACCTTCGACGTCTTCACCCATCCGAAGCACGAGACGACGCGGGCGCTGCTCTCGGGGCTGCCGGGTTCGAAGCTTCCAGACGCGGTCGCCCGCGCCCTGAAGCCTGCACCCGCGGCCGGCGATCGCGCCGTCGTGCGGCTCACCTTCTTCGGGGCTGCGGCCGAGAAGCCGCTGATCTCGCAGCTGATCAAGTCTGTCGGCGCCGAGGTCAACATCATCGCCGGCACGATCGACGAGATCGGCGGCGCGCCCTATGGCTCGCTGGTCGTCGCCTATGGCGCGGATGCCGAGACGTCCGGCCGCGCCGAACGCTTCTTTGTCGAAAACGGTCTGGTCACGGAGGTGCTCGGTTATGTCGCCTGATATTCTCCTGCGCATCGGCGGGGCCACCGTCGACACGATCTATATGGTCGCCATCGCCGGCCTGATCGGCTCGCTGATCGGCGGGCCAATCGGCATCTTCCTCGCCACCAGCGGCAAGGGTGAACTCTTCCCGGCGCCGACGCTCAACCGCATCATCGGGCTGATCGTCAACGCCACGCGCTCGACGCCGTTCATCATCCTCGTCGTCGCCATCATTCCGTTTACCCGACTGCTCACCGGCACCTCCATCGGTACGAAGGCTGCGATTGTGCCCTTGACGATTGCCACCATTCCCTTTGTCGCGCGGCTGGTGGAAGCGGCGATCCGCGAGATCGACAAGGGGCTGATCGAGGCGGCGCGCGCCATGGGCGCGACCCCGATGCAGATCGTCTTCAAGGTGCTGCTCGCCGAAGCGCGGCCCGCGCTGACCCTGGCGCTCACCATGACCGCCGTCAGCCTCATCGGCTATTCGGCGATGGTCGGTGCCGTCGGCGGCGGCGGGCTCGGCGACCTCGGCATCCGCTACGGCTACCAGCGCTTCATGCCCGACGTGATGCTCGTTGTCGTCATCGTGCTGATCGTGCTGGTGCAGCTCGTCCAGAGCGCCGGCGACGGGCTGGCGCGGCGCTTCGACAAGAAAAACCGCAAGACCTGATTCCTCCCAAGACTGAACGTGAACAAGGAGACGACCATGAAGAAGCTTATCATCGCGGCAGCGATTGCCGCTCTTTCCGCCGGCACGGCACTCGCCGAAACCATCAAGGTCGGCGTCACGCCGGGCGAACACGCCCAGATCATGGAGAAGGTGAAGGAAATCGCAGCTCCCAAGGGCCTCGATATCGAGATCCTCGAATTCTCCGACTATGTCGTCCCGAACCAGGCTCTGGCTGACGGCGACCTCAACGCCAACTCGTTCCAGCACCAGCCCTATCTCGACAACCAGATCGCCGATCGTGGTTTCGACATCGTCAGCGTCGGCACCACCATCACCACCCCGATGGGCGTCTATTCGCAGAAGGTGAAGAGCCTCGACGAGCTCAAGGACGGCGCCACGATCGCCATCCCGAACGACCCGACCAATGGCGGCCGCGCGCTGCTGGTTCTGGCGTCGAAGGGCCTGATCAAGGTCAAGGAAGAGGTCGGCCTCAAGGTCACGCCGGCCGACATCACCGAGAACCCGAAGAACATCACGTTTGCCGAGCTCGACGCTGCCCAGCTGCCGCGCTCGCTGCAGGACGTCGATGCCGCCGTCATCAACACCAACTACGCGATGGAGGCCGGCCTGCACCCGAAGAAGGACGCGATCGCGATCGAAGGCGAGAAGTCGCCCTACGCCAACGTGATTGCCGTGCGCAAGGCCGACAAGGATGCTCCGTGGGTGAAGACCCTGGTCGAATCCTACCACGACGAAAAGGTGAAGGCCTTCATCAACGACACCTTCAAGGGCGCGCTGATCCCGAGCTGGTAAGCGTCTCTGGTAAAGAGAAACATGGACCGCGCGCTGCAACTTGCGGCGCGCGGTTTTTCTTTGACCGCATGGCTTGCTTGGCTATCCTCCTGGCACTTCGAGGAGGACGAACCATGAGCGTCTTGAAAGGCGGATGTCTCTGCGGTGCAATCCGGTATGAGCTGAACCGTGAGCCGCTCTTTTCCGGTTTCTGCCATTGCCGCGATTGCCAGCGCACGACAGGCACCGGTCATTGCTGTTACATGATCTTCGAGCGGGCCGATGTGACGATGTCGGGAACCGGCCGCGGTTACGAGACGCGCGCTGAAAACGGCAATCCTTCGATCCGCTATTTTTGCGAAACCTGCGGCAGCCAGGTTTATGGCTCCGGCCCGCCCGACGATCCGCGTGTGTCGATCTATGCCGGCACGCTCGACGACCCGTCGGTATTTCGACCGACAGACGCCATTTTCACCCGCAGCCGCCATGAATGGGACCGCAGTGCGTTGGCACTTGAGGAATGCGAGGCGTTGCCGGGCTGACTGCGTTCGCGAGTGAAACCGCCGCTCACCCTAACCCTCTCCCCGCAAGCGGGGCGAGGGGACGTGCCACGCTGGGGCGCCGCGGAACGGAGCTCTCGGTACCCGGGGAACTGCGTGCAAGTCGCAGCCGTAAGCTGGAGTTAGCGTTGTCGGCTGGGGCGGTGCCGCAAGTCCCTTCGCCCCGCTGCGGGGAGAAGGTGCCGGCAGGCGGATGAGGGGCGCTTCCCGCTCGCACAAGCGAAGGGCGGATGCCCAAGCGTATGTCAGCTACCGAGGTGGCGCTCGCCGCGCTTCTTGGCAAGTTCGATCTGCCGCTGGCGCTGGCGGTAGCGTTCGCGGTCCTCGTCGGTGCGGACCTCGTGGCAATGGATGCAGGAGACGCCGTCCTCGTGGTGCGGTGAAGTGAGGTCCGCCTTGGTCAGCGGCTGGCGGCAGGCGTGGCAGAGCGTGTGCTCGCCTTCCTCGAGGCCATGGGTGACGGAGACGCGATCGTCGAAGACGAAGCAGGCGCCTTCCCAGAGGCTTTCTTCCTGGGGCACTTCCTCGAGATATTTCAGGATGCCGCCCTTGAGGTGGTACACCTCATCAAAGCCCTGCTCCTTCATGAAGGCGGTCGCCTTCTCGCAGCGGATGCCACCGGTGCAGTACATGGCGATCTTCGGCTTGTTGTGCAGGCCGGTGTTATTGCGCACCCAATCGGGAAATTCGCGGAAAGTTTTGGTGTTCGGATCGACCGCACCCTTGAAGATGCCGATGGCGGTTTCGTAGTCGTTGCGCGTATCGATGACGATCGTCTCGGGATCGGAGATCAGTGCATTCCAATCCTTCGGATCGACATAGGTGCCGACGATCTTGTTGGGGTCGATATCCTCGACGCCCATGGTGACGATTTCCTTCTTCAACCGCACCTTCATGCGCAGGAACGGCATGGACGATGCACGGCTTTCCTTGTGCTCCAGTGCGCCGAATTCGGGCTGCACGCGCAGGAAGGAAAGCACCGCAGCGATGCCGGCATCCGTGCCGGCGATCGTGCCGTTGATGCCTTCATGCGCCAGAAGCAGCGTTCCCTTGACGCCGTTTTCGTCGCAGACGGCCTGCAGCGGTTCGCGAAAATCGGCGAAACGCGGGAAGCGTGCGAAATGATAGAGCGCGGCCACCAGAAACTGGCCATGCGTCTCACCATGGGGCTCAGGGCGCGGGGTCGTGAAAATGTCGGTCATGGCCGGTGCAAATACAGCTTTCGCGCCGCAAGCGCAATCGCGGCGGGGCCCAGGGGCACTCTGTCGCGGCGCGGACAGTCGGTCCGCCCGCCGAAATTTCGCCGAAACATCAGCGCGCGGCGTCGAGCCAGAGCAACCGGATCGTTCGGCTTTCGTCGTCCGGTTCCTCCTGGAAGACCTCGGCGGCGAGATCAAGAGCGTGCTTGCGCAAGCTTCCCTGTCGGTCGATGACGGCCGCGATGAGGTGGGCCTGATCCTGACTGTTACCGGCAAGCCCCGGATCCTCGTTGATCAACTGGGTCATGACCGCGAGATCGTTGAGGTGCCCGAGCGTGTCGACCAGCGCTTTAGCCTCGGCGCGCTTGGCCTGCAGGGCGGAAGGCCAGACCGCGTGCATCAGGCCGAGATGCATGCGGTAGTCCTGCGCCCGCTTTCGCAGCTCGTGGAACGCCGGGGCTTCCGAAGTCTCGCTGCATGCCTGCCTGGCGCGCTTGGCCCGCCTCAGAGTGCGCCGCCATCCCTTCGTCAGCCGGTCTGCGGTCTTGCGGCGTCGATCGTCGAATGTCACTTGGCTGAGGGCCTGCAGTGCCTGCTCGCAGCGCACGATGGTGGCTGCCACGCGGTCCTCGATATCGGTCGCGCTTGCCGTGATGCGGTCCCGGCGTGTCGTCAGCCGCTCGCAGACATGGGCGAGCGCCCGTTCTTCCTCCTCGTTGCACGCGGCTGCCTTGAGGTAATGGGCGTTCTCGACCAGTGCGGCTGCGTCCCGAACGGTTGAGAGGTTGCGGGCCATGTCGCGGATGCGCGCATTTTCATGCTTCTGAAAAAGCGGCGCGTCCGCTGCGACGAGACGGTACAGCGAGCGCAGGCGCTTGAAATTCTTGCGGGCGTCATGGATCGCCTCGTGCACGCCGTCAGGCCGATCCTCGAGCGTCATCACCGCCTGTGTTAGCTGTTCGGCGGCGATCGTGCGGAAGTCTTCGGAAAAAGGCCGTCCAGGTTCGAAGGCGTAAGTCATGGTTGCGGTTCCGTCAGTCCTTCTGTGGCGAGGGACTGGTTGGAGTAGCGGCGATCGCCCGTGATTTCCTGCCCGACCCAATCGGGCAGCGCCGGCATGTCGGTCTCGCGCTTCATCTCGACTTCCGCAACGACGAGGCCTTTGAGCGCGCCTCCATAGACGTCGACTTCCCAGGTGAACCCCTTGTGCGGCACCCGGTAGCGCCTCTTCTCGATGACGATCCCGACCGCCTGGGTCAGCATCTCGCGGGCATCGTCCATCGGCAGGTCGTACTCGTATTCGTTTCTGACCAGTGCCGACTTGCCGATCTTGATGGTCAGCCGTGCCCATTTGTCGCCGTGGATGCGCACGCGCAGCGAGCGGTCGTCCATGGTCACGACATAGGCCTGCCTGAGGTCAATGCCCTTGTCCGCACGCTCTCGCCATCCATCGGAAGCGACGAGAAACTTGCGCTCTATTTCCTTCGCCATGGAAAATCCGCCATTTCGGGGGCCCGCAGTTTCAACCTATCGCTTTCACGCAAAGGCTCAAGTCATCTCTTTGTCGCAAGTTGCATATTACCGTTGCCTTACATGCGAAAGCCGCGCTCCCGCCGCCTTGGGTCTCGACAACCGGTGGCCGGGGGAGTATGCGGAGGGCATATTCAATCGTTTTAAAAAGGACGATCGGCATGAGCGCGAAATCCGACAGGCTTCTTTCAACCCTCAAACTGGCGCCGGTTGTTCCGGTGCTGGTGATCGACGACGTGGCGACCGCCGTTCCCCTGGCGCGCGCGCTCGTTGCCGGCGGGTTGAAGGCGATCGAGATCACGTTGCGCACGCCGGCCGCACTCGAAGCGATCCGCGCCGTTGCCAACGAAGTCGAAGGCGCTGTTGCTGGCGCCGGTACGATCCTCAACGCCGCCCAGTTCGAAGCCGCGGTCGAAGCCGGCTCGAAGTTCATCGTCAGCCCCGGCACGACGCAGGAACTGATCGATGTGGCCAACGACCACGAGGTGCCGCTTTTGCCGGGTGCGGCGACGGCGAGCGAAGTCATGGGTCTGCGTGAAGAAGGCTACGACGTCATGAAGTTCTTCCCGGCCGAGCAGGCCGGCGGCGCCGCCTACCTCAAGTCGCTGTCCTCGCCGCTTGCCGGCACGCTCTTCTGCCCGACGGGCGGCATTTCCCTTGCCAATGCGCGCGACTATCTGACGCTGCCCAACGTCGTTTGTGTCGGTGGCTCCTGGGTTGCGCCGAAGGAACTGGTTGCCAAGGGCGACTGGGCCGGCATCACCAAGCTTGCGGCAGAAGCCTTCGTGCTCAAGGGCTGAGCGGCAAGCGACGCCTTCCGTTTTTAGAAAGGCCGGGTGGAAAACCCGGCCTTTTTCTTTGGTTGTACGGCGTCGCTCGCCTCTGGCGCGAATTTGTATTTTCCCTGCAACGTTCCTATGTCTCAATCCATTCAGCGACGGGCGCGCGGGCGGCGCACCCTTGAGCTCGCCTTCAACCGCCCGGAACCGACAAGGAGCGAAACCCGATGTTCGACGCGAAGAAATTGCTGGATCAGTTTCTGGGATCGCAGGTGCCCGGTGCCGGCGGCACGGTGCGCGATCGCGCGACCCAGGCGACGCAGCTTGCCAAGGACAATCCACTGGCGAGCGGCGCCATTGCCGCTGTTCTGCTCGGCACCAAGTCGGGTCGCCAGCTGGCCGGCAACGCCGCCGTGCTTGGCGGTCTCGCGGCGATCGCCGGTCTCGGCTACCAAGCCTACAAGAATTATCAGGCCGGCAATACGCCGGGCGGTGCGACGGTTGCCAAGGGCGAGCCGGAACTTCTGCCGCCGCCGGCCGATTCCGGCTTCGCCTCTGCTCCCGAAGCCGTCAGCCATGATTTTGCGCTGACCCTCGTGCGCGCAATGATCGCCGCTTCGCGTGCCGACGGCCATATCGACGAGGCCGAGCGCCAGCACATCATGGACAAGCTGTCGGTCTCTGGCCTTTCGGCCGATGCCGCGGCCTTCCTCGAAGGCGAGCTTGCCAACCCGGTCGATATCGATGCGATCGTCGGCGCGGCAAAGACCGAAGAGGAGCGCGTGGAGATCTACACCGCGTCGCGCCTGACGATCGAGCCGGAAACCCGTGCGGAGCGCGGCTATCTCGACCTGCTCGCCGGACGCCTCGGACTTCCCGACGCGCTGGTCGATCACATCGAGGCGACGGTCTCGGCCGCCAAGGTGCCGGCCACCGCGTAGGATACCGTTCGGGGGGGCATGGTTTCATCACCGGTTCGAACAGGGTTCATCACCAGTTTGAATTTGTGTCGGCCGCCACTCTGGCCTATGCCGAAGGGCAGGGATGAAGGAGGAGCGGCCGATGCAGGATCTGAAGAACTGGAAAGGGTGCCCGGCGCCGAAGGGCGTCGCGCTCGAAGGGCGTTTCGTCAAGCTCGAGGCCTATGAGCGCGACCGGCATCTGCAGGACCTCTGGGACGGCCTCGGCGGTATGGCGATCAACCCGCTGCTCAAATACTTCACGCAGCCGGATTTTAGGGATATCGACGCTTTCGATGCCTGGCTGACGGCGGCGCAGGAGAAATCCGGCTGGGTTACAGAGGTCTTCCGCGACAAGGCGACCGGCATTGTCGTCGGCATGGCCAATTACATGCGTGCCGATCCCGCCAACGGCGTCGTCGAAGTCGGCTCCGTGGCACACGGCGCCGCCATGGCCCGCTCGCCGCTCTCGACCGAGGTGCATTACCTGATGGCGAAGCACGCCTTCGAGGATCTCGGCTATCGCCGCTACGAGTGGAAATGCCATAGCGAGAACATGGCGAGCCGCAAGACCGCCGCCCGGCTCGGTTTTACCTTCGAGGGCATCTTCCGCCAGCACATGATATCCAAGGGCGGCAACCGTGATACGGCCTGGTTTTCGATGATCGACAGCGAATGGCCGCTGCTCAATGCCGCATTCGAAACCTGGCTTGCAGCTGATAATTTCGATGAAGACGGTCGCCAGAAGCGGCGGCTTGAAGATATACGTTCGGATCTGGAGCGGCAGGCGTCGAAATAGGCGCAGGCTGCTTAAGCCGCAGCAGACAACAACAGGGAAATCATGCAGAACAAGGAAAAGTCACCGGCGATCGCCGCTGCGATCATTCTCGTCGTCGCCGGTCTCGGCTTCTTCGTTCTGCCGTCGATCATGCTCAAGCTCGGCGATATCTCGCCCTGGCTGGCCGCCGCCTTCGGCGTGATCTTCGTGCTCGGCTTCTTCCTGCTCTTCTGGCTGCGAGCCCGCTACCAGCGCAAGCGCGGGCTCTGACGGCCCGATCAGGCCGCGTGCGTCAGCTCTGCAGAGCCGCGCCGAGCAGCGCCAATCCCAGCAACAGAACCAGGGCAGCGCCGGCGATCTCGATGCCGTTCGAGATCCGGGCAGCCGCCGCGCCGTTTGCCGCATAGCGAAGCGCAACGCCCTTGGCGGTGACGGCCATGGTCGCAAGGATTGAGACGGTGATCGCCGTACCGATCGACATGGCGAAGACCGAAAGCACGCCGCCGAGGTAAAGCCCGTTCAGGAGTGCGAAGGACAGCACGATGAGTGCGCCGGAGCACGGGCGCAGGCCGACGGCGATGACCGCCGACCAAGCTTCGCGGAGCGCAAAACGATCCCCTTTCAGCATCGACGGGTCGGGCGCATGCGCATGGCCACAGCTTGAGCAGACCTCGCCCGGGCCATGGCTGTGCCCGTGGTGATCACGATGGTGGCTATGATGATGATCGTGATGATCATGAAGGTGATCGTCCGCGAGCTGGACGTGCCCGCCGCCGGCAACGGAAGCCAAGGCAACCGGACGCAGCATCGACCGTAGCTTGCGCAGGAGAAGCCAGCCGCCGAAGGCGGCGATCAGCGCGTAACTTGCGATCTCCAGCCAGCGCGTTGCGCTGGTCATGCTGATCGAGGTACCGCGCAGGATGAGGTAAACGGCGCCGATCAGGAGGATCGCGACCACGCCCTGCAGCAGCGAGGACAGGAAGGAGAGCAGCACGCCGCGCTTCAGTTCCGTCTCGTTGGCGATCATGTAGGACGAGATCACCGCCTTGCCGTGGCCGGGGCCGGCGGCATGCAGCACGCCATAGGTGAAGGACAGGCCGACCAGCGACCAGAGCTGCCAGGGGTTCTCACGCATCCCCTTCAGCGCATTGGTCATCAGCCGGTAGAAGCCCTGCTGCTCCATGTTGATCCAGGCGAAGAAGCCGCCGAGAAAACCGGTCGTCTTGAACGCGGGCTCGGCCGTGCCGATGCCGAGGGGCGACTGCGCCGCGGCAATCGTTGCGGAAAGCGCCGTGACGACGAGCGCGGCCGTGACCAGACGTGCGATCCCGCGGGTGTTCAGCATGTGATCTCGATCCTGGTTGCAAACAGCTTTGACATGTCGGTGCCCGTCGGGTCGCTCCAGAAGGCGTCGGTCAAGGTGTCCTTGTTCTCGGCGAGAACTTCGTCGGGATCAGGGCGAACGACCTTGTGCTCACAGGCATTGATCTTGTCGCCGACGACGGTCAGGTCATCGTCGGTGGCGAAGTCCATGGCCGTATACATCGTTGGATCGTAGACGCCGAAGGAGAGCTTGCCCTTGAGCGGCATCGGCTCGGCCGGCTTGACCGCGAACATCATCAGCAATTGCCCGTCCTTGTAGTCGACGGTGATGTGATCCGGCTTGTTGACCTTGATGGTTTTGCCGTTGTCGAGGATCGTCGTGTAATAATTGTACTCGGACAGGGACTCCATCACCGTCTGCCCGACTTCGGCCAATTCATCCGGATCGAGCGTCGCGTTCGAGTTCTTGTCGAAATCGAGCACCACGCTGGAGGAGAACAGTTCGTCGAAGCGCCAGACGTTCCTGAGTTCGCTGATCTCGTCCTTGTCGTCGGAGACGACCTCGAGGCGCGCTTCCGCAAAGATGTGCGGGTGGGCAAAGGCCAGCGACGGGGCAGCCAGGGTGGCAAGGCCGGCCATGACGAGGCGTTTGGTTCTCATGTGGCGGCAATCCTTTCGGCTGGAGCGATCGCTCCGCGATTCGTTTCCGGGAATGTACCGGAAATGGGACGGAATTGGGACTTTGAGGTGCCGGCGCCCGATCACCGTGGCTTGCGAAACCAGGCGTGCAGGAAGTCGACGAGGGTTCTGACCTTGGCCGGGAGGTAGCGGCGATGCGGATAGATCGCATAGATGCCGCGGTCGCGGGGGAGGAAATCGTCGAACAGCGTGACGAGTTCGCCGGTAGCGATTTTCGGGCGGGCGATGAAATCCGGGATGATCGATACGCCGAGGCCGGAGACGGTGGCTCTGAGGGCTGCAAGCGGGCTGTTGACCTCGATCGGGCCGCTGACGGGCACGGTGAAGGCCGAACCATCGGGCTCGACGAAGCGCCAGTTGGAGTAGGAGCGGCCATTGGTATCGAGAATGCAGGGCAGCTTGGAAAGGTCCGTCGGGTGAGCGATGGGGCCAGATTTTTCCAGGAATTCCGGGGCAGCGCAGATCAGCACCTGGAAATCGTCGAGCTTGCGGGCGATCAGCGTCGAATCTTCGAGCCGGGTGATGCGGATGGCGACGTCGAAGCCTTCCTCGACCAGATCGACGAAACGGTCGTCGGAGATGATTTCGAGCGAGAGTTCGGGATGCTGCTTGCCGAAATCGACCAGCGACTGGCCGATGTCGGCATCGACGAAGGTGCGCGGCGCGGTGATGCGCAGCCGTCCCTTGAGGTCGGAGTTGTTGGCGCGCACGAGATCGGCGAGATTGTCGATCTCCTTCAGGATTTCCGATGCGGTGCGATAGTAGGTGTGGCCAGCCTCGGTCAGCGAGAACTGCCGTGTCGTGCGGTTGAGGAGCAGCGCACCGAGTTCATCCTCGAGCTCGCGCACATATTTCGAAAGCAGCGCCTTCGACTTGCCGACACGCCTTGCGGCGGCCGAGAACCCCTCGGCGTCCACGACATCGATAAAGGCGCGGATGCGGGTGAGTGTGTCCATGGCGATCTTTCTTTCGTGCTCTCAATCGTGCTTCGCCGATTCGCCGGCGAAGGCCTCTTTCCGCGTCGATAATGCAGACGGCAGATTGTCCGTCGCTTGCGTCATTGCGCCGGGTTCTGCCTTCAGTGCCGGTTCTTATAAATAATAGCCTTCTTTCAATGCTTTAGCGTTGTGGACGATCTGGCGCCAAGCGTTCAAAATTTGTGAACATCGACAGTTTTGCCCGGCTGGAAAAAAATTCAACCGCGGTTGTGAAAAAACTCTTGATTACGACGGGCTTTTTTCTTACCTACGCCCTTGCCCAAAGTCGCACGTGCCTGTGGGTGTCCGCCGACCCTCGATTAGGTGAGGGTATCGGTAAGGTACCTGGAACTAACCCCTCCAGTCGCTATTCCGGCCAACCGGGAAATGCGAGGACATCTTGAAGCAACGACGGTGCGGGCCTTTCTGGTGTCTGCCGGCTTTCCAACAGCCGGGGTTACTGAAGAGGCACACCTTCATTGCCGGAAGTGCGGTTGGGTTATTCCCTCCAATCCATGGCAGACAAAGCCGAATTGAAGCCTAGGCGGGCTTTGATTCACCGTTCGCGCATCGAGCGCATGCATGGTTCCGGGGTCTCCACCGGCTGGTTCCAGAGCATGTGCGCGTATGCCCTTTGTCCTCCGCGAAAGCGGGGCATCTTGGATCAGGGGAATATGGCCATGACCACGGCTCGCATCATCGACTTCATCAACACCCGACGACCGGAAGGCCCGTGCCTTGTTGTCGACCTCGACGTCGTGCGCAACAATTTCAAGGCTTTCCGCCATGCGATGCCGGACAGCTCGATCTATTATGCGGTCAAGGCAAACCCGGCGCCGGAAATCCTGCGCCTGCTCGCCGGCATGGGCTCTTCCTTCGATTGCGCGTCCGTCGCCGAAATCGAAATGGCACTCGACGCCGGTGCGACCGCGAGCCGCGTCTCCTATGGCAACACCATCAAGAAGGAGCGCGACATTGCCCGCGCCCACGCGCTTGGGGTCAACCTGTTCGCGGTCGACAGCCACGAGGAAGTGGAGAAGGTTGCCCGCGCAGCCCCCGGCGCTCGCGTGTTCTGCCGCGTCCTGACCGATGGTGAAGGCGCCGAATGGCCGCTGTCGCGCAAGTTCGGCTGCGTCCCGCAGATGGCCGTCGACGTGCTCGTCTACGCCCACCAGCATGGCCTCGTTTCCTACGGCGTCTCGTTCCATGTCGGTTCGCAGATGACGAAGCTGGATGCCTGGGATCAGGCCCTTGCCGATGCCAAGCGCGTCTTCGTGCAACTGGCCAAGCAGGGCATCGAGCTCAAGATGGTCAACATGGGCGGTGGCTTCCCGACGAAGTACCTGAAGGACGTGCCGACGGCGGAAGCCTATGGCCAGGCGATCTTCGGCGCGCTGAAGAAGCACTTCGGCAACCACATCCCGGAAACGATCATCGAGCCCGGTCGCGGCATGGTCGGCAACGCCGGCGTGATCAAGGCGGAAGTCGTTCTCGTCTCGAAGAAGTCGGACAACGACGCCCATCGCTGGGTGTTCCTCGACATCGGCAAGTTCGGCGGACTCGCCGAAACCATGGACGAAGCGATCCGCTACCCGATCCGTACGGCGCGCGATGGCGACGAAATGGAGCCTTGCGTGCTCGCCGGCCCGACCTGCGATTCGGCCGACGTGCTCTATGAGAAGAACATGTATCCGCTGCCGATCACCCTTTCGATCGGCGACGAGGTTCTGATCGAAGGTACCGGCGCCTATACGACGACCTACTCGGCCGTCGCCTTCAACGGCTTCGAGCCGCTGAAGGCCTATGTGATCTGATCCGGCCTGCTCCCGTCCTCGGGCGGGAGCGCCACTTCACAATTTTCGTTCGGTCCGCCTGAAGCGGTTTTGATGACGGGAGGCCCCGATGGCCGCTGTTGTTGACGCCCTGCGCGCGTTTTTCGCGCCCACTACATTTGTAATCGATGCCGAGAATCCGGGCGACGTCGTCGCGCGCGAGAACCTGCTCGACCGTGCCATGGGGCCGGAGCGCCGCCGCAAGTCGTCGGAGAAGCTGCGCAGCGGCCGGCTGCCGGCCGAAGGCCTTGCCTTCGTCGCCCGCGATGTCGATGGTCACGTGATCGGCACGGTCCGGCTCTGGAACGTCGAGGCCGGCGTCAGCCGTGAGGGCCATGCCGTGCCGGCGCTGCTGCTCGGTCCGCTCGCAGTCGACCCCGCCCATGAGGGCAAGGGCATCGGCGGCATGCTGATGCGGGCCGCGATCGAAGAGGCCAAGAACCGCGGCCATGGCGCGATCCTGCTCGTCGGTGATGCTGCCTATTACGAGCGCTTCGGCTTCTTTGCCAGCCGCACCCAGCATCTGGTGATGCCAGGGCCGTTCGAACGCGACCGGTTCCTGGCGCTCGAGCTTCGGGACAACTGGCTTGAGGGCACTGCCGGCCTGATCGTTGCCAGCGGCCGCAAGCTCGCCATGCCGCCGGTTCGCCGCGCCGCCTGAGATCTCTTTCCGCCGCCAACCCTGCGGTGGCGGATTTTTCGCTGCTCCCTCGCTGGTCCGATCTGATCGGCGAGGGGGCAGACGCATGACATGCCGGGCGCTCCCTGCTGATGGGTTTGTGATCTTCCTTGACAAGGCGGCACCGCTGACCTGTCCTTGCGGCAAGGCCTCGTTGCAGGCGGATGGAAGTCTCGCGCATGGATCCGTTCATTTTCGGGGCAGCGACCCTGCTGCCCTTTCTACTGACATCCTTCATCATCGAACTGACGCCGGGACCGAACATGGCCTACCTCGCCATGGTCGCGGCCTCGGAGGGGCGCAGGCCCGGCATGGCGACCGTCGCCGGCGTGGCGCTCGGCCTGGCGATCGTCGGCTTTGCCGCATCCTTCGGGGTCGCCGAGTTCGTCGGCCAGTCGGACATGCTCTATGGGGCGCTTCGCTGGGCAGGCGTCGGCTTCCTGCTCTATCTCGCCTTCGAGGCCTGGAACGGTGACGGTGAGGAGGCGGGGCCGAGCGGCAGGCCCGCATCCTTCTATTTCCGGCGCGGCCTGATCACAAATCTGCTCAATCCGAAGGCGGCGCTGTTCTTCGTCACTGTGCTTCCGACCTTCGTCGACGATACACGCCCGCTCTTGCCCCAGAACCTGACGCTTGCCGCGCTCTATGTGGGGGTCGCGACCGCGGTTCATGCCGCGATCGTGCTTCTGGCCGGGGCGTTGGAGCCGGTCCTCAACTCGCCGGCACGCGAACGGTTGGTGCGGCGTGTGCTCGCGCTGATGCTTGCGGCCGTGGCGATCTGGTTCGCCTGGTCGACGCGACGCTAGGACCGATCAGGACGGGCTCTCGACCTCGCGGGCGTCGTAGCAGACGAAGGCCAGCTTGTTGCCGTCGGGATCACGCACATAGGCCGCGTAGAAGCCATCGCCATATTGCGGACGGAAGCCTGGTTTTCCCTCTTCGCTGCCGCCGCGCGCCATGGCGGTCTCGAACAGCCGGTCGATGACCTCCGCGCTTTCCACCAGGAAGGCGGTCATCGCACCGTTGCCGACCGAGGCGGCTTTCCGGTCGAAGGGGTGGCAGGCAAAGAAACGCGGCGCCTTGTCATCATCCTTTCGACCCCAGGAGGAAACCTGCTCGTCGCAGTAGCAGCGCTCCTGGCCGATCAGCGCCATGAAGCGCTCTGCGCGCCTCAGGTCCGCCGTTCCGACCATGGTGTAGCCGATCATGCCTGTCTCCTCGCCTTGCCTGATGGGGGTGGTCCGTTTCGGTGGCAAGTCGTCTCACACCTGCTTTAGGCACGCAACAGCGGCGATCGGGATTGGAAGGAATGACCGATCGTGTCCGCGTCACCGCCCGCTTTTTCACGCGGGCTATTCGCCGTCGAGATAGGCGCGCCCGCGGCCGGACAGGCGATAGCCGACATCGAGGCTTTCGGTGAGGCCGAGCTCCTTCAATTTGCGGATGCGCGCCTTGAGCTTCAGTTTCTCCATGCCGATGGCGGCGCTCAGCTCCGCTGCGGTCGTCCCGTCACGGACGGCGATCAGCTGCAGTACCGGACGCGTCCAGCCCATGCCGGCGCTGTCGTCGAAGCGCGCGAGCTTGCGGTCGATTTCTGCCCGTCCTTCACCGTCGAGGTCAGCCGCTTCCCGCAGGGCGATGCGTGGATCGTCGCCGGCCCGGTGGAAGGCGATGCGATAGCAGCGCCCTTCGGTGCGCGCGGTAAGCTCCTTCGCGAGGGCGGCGCGATCGGCAAAGCCGGCTTTGCGGGCATCGCTGTCGGTAATCGCGCCTTCGTCGATCTCGTCGACGGCATCGATAGCGAGAACACCGACTGCGGTGCGTAAGCTACCGCCGTCCTTGACAGTCGGCTTGGTCCAACGCCGGAAGGCCAAGGTTACGTCGCCGCTGGCGATGCCAGCGAGCACGTTTTGGCGAAACAGCATTTCAGGCGGTGGCGCGGCGATAGAGGGCGAGCGAGCCGGCGAGCGCCAGCAACGCGCCGCCGCAGAGGCGGTCGAGCCAGACGGCGCCGGAACGCTTGAGGAAAGCTGCAGCCTTCGCGCCGAGCAGCGCATAGCCGAACATCACGGTGAAATCGACGGCTGCGAAGACGAGCGCAAGCATGGCGTATTGCGACGCCTGTGGTGCCGCCGGATCGATGAACTGCGGCAGGAAGGCGGTGAAGAACAGATAACCCTTGGGATTGGTGACAGCGACCAGGAAGCTTTTGAGGAAAATCGCGGCAGAGGAAACGGGAGCCGCGCCGCCGGCTTCGTTTGCCACCTGAATCGTCCCTTTCGACCGCAACAGCATGATGCCGAGAAAGGCCAGATAGCCCGCGCCCAGCCATTTGACGACGGTAAACCAGAATTCGGAGGCCGCCAGCAGCGCACCGAGGCCAAGCGCGACCGCGCCGATCAGCACGAAATCGGAGAGCACGGCGCCAATCATGCCCGCGGTTGCGCGCCGCACCCCGTAGCGCGATCCGTTGGTGAGTGCGAGGAGGACCGTCGGGCCCGGTGTCGCGATGCCGATGAAGGCAACCAGCGCGAATGCGAGTATCGTCATTTCGGTCATGAGTTCCTCCCTCGTCGTCTCCTTCAGTCGTCCCACAGCTTTTGCGCGTGCGCAATCGTCTTTCGCGGGGTCGCAGCCGCATTTCCGGGCCTGGTTTGACAGTCGAGGCGGCATCCCCTATGGAAGCGGCAGGGTGAAGGTCCCTGCCGTCCGCGAGCGTCATGCTTTGGTGAAGTCCTTCTTTTGAGACACGGTCAGCCGAAACGGCATGCGAACCGGTGGCAATGCGGGCTCCCATCTTCAAGGAATGCATGCCGCTGCAGGAGACCTTCTCATGACGCGCGGATCAATCCCGCTTCCCTCGCTCGACGCCCTGAAAGACCAGGCCAAGCGTCTGCGCATCCGCCTCGCATCCGAAGGCGAAACCATCGGCCATTCCCGCTCGCTCGAACTGATCGCCGCCCAGTACGGCTATCGCGACTGGAACACGCTGCATGCCGCCGCCGGCAACCGGCCGCCCTTCAATCCCTGGATGCTCGGGTCCCGCGTGAAGGGGCGCTATCTCGGCCAGGCCTTCGAAGGCGAGATCCTGGGCGTCCAGGCGATCGCGGCGCAGCCGGGACGCTATCGTCTGACGATGAAATTCGACCAGCCGGTCGACGTCGTCACCTTCGAGAGCTTCTCGGCCTTCCGCCAGCGGGTTACCGCGACGGTGGACGAGAGTGGCCGTACGGTCGAAAAAACCTCCAACGGGATCCCGCAACTCGAACTTGAATGGTGAGGCGCGACCACCGCCTGCCGAGAGCCATGCGGACATGTCCGTTTCCGGTCCGGCGCCGAAGTTCAACCCAACGTCCCCGAGGCCAGCGCCTTCCGGGGACGTTTTGGTTTCCGGGATGATGACGGGCGCGCCGTGCTGCGCGCGCGGTCCTGCCGGCCCCTTCGGACATCACGCTTCCCAAGTCAGTTGCGAATGGGATGCATTTGCATTATTTATGTTATTGCAAATGATTTGCAGAAGCATGTGGTACGTTGCTGGCGCCCAGTCAGGCGCGGTGCGGTGCGTGTTACCCAATGAGGGAGAGGGGCGAATATGGACAAGCCGACAAGACCGGACCTGCTGCGAAGGCGCAGTCTGCTGATGGGCGGGCTGGCGGCAGCGGGCGGAACGGCGATCTGCACCAGCGCCGCCTTGGGTCAACAACAGGCGAGCCATGTCGGTCATGCCGCGCCATCGGGAGCGGCGGGACAGGAGCCGATGCCGGCCATGGGGCATGGCGCGATGATGACGGTCGGCGAGGTCGATAGCGCCGTCAACGGCTTCGACCCGACGGAGATGCTCACAGATTGGGACACGGGTACGGTTTCGACGCTGCCGGACGGACGGACGCTGCGCACCTTCGAGATGACGGCGGAGGACCGCGAGATCGAAATCGCGCCCGGCATCAAATTTCCCGCCTGGACCTATAACGGCCGCGTGCCGGGGCCGGCGCTGCGGGCCAAAGAAGGCGAGCGGCTGCGGATCGTCTTTCGCAACTATGCTTCGCATCCGCACTCGATCCATTTCCACGGTATTCACGCGGCGCGCATGGACGGCGTTCCTGGGGCCGGCATGGTCGATCCGGGTGACGAATTTATCTATGAGTTCGATGCCAAGCCCTTCGGCTGCCATCTCTACCACTGCCATGCGATGCCGTTGCGCCGGCACATCCACAAGGGCATGTACGGCGCCTTCGTGATCGATCCCGACCCGGAGCGCCGGCCGGAGCATGTGGAGGTCGCCCGCTCCAGGTTGCTCGGCACACCAGAGAATGCCGGCTGGCAGGAACTGGTGATGGTGATGAACGCCTTCGACACCAATTTCGATGCCGAGAACGAATTCTATGCGGTCAACACTATCGCGCACGCCTTCATGAAACGGCCAATCCGGATCGTGAAGGGCAGGCCGGTGCGCATCTATCTCATTAACGTCATCGAGTTCGACCCGATCAACTCCTTCCACCTGCACGCCAATTTCTTCGACTATTACGACCAGGGCACGACGTTGACGCCGACCTTGAAAACCGTCGATCTCATCACCCAGTGTCAGGCGCAGCGCGGCATCCTCGAATTCACCTTCGCTGAGCACGAACCCGGCCTCTACATGTTCCACCCGCACCAGACCGAGTTCACTGAGCTTGGTTGGGTCGGCATGTTCGACGTGGTGGAGGCGCTCGCATGAACGAGATGCCAAGAGCTGCCATTCGCGCGGCAAAGACCAACCTGGTGTGGCTGGCGTTGCCTCTTATCGTCTTTGGCATCGCCGTTGCCTGGCTCGTATCGACCGATCCGTTGTCGGGCTTCCGCAACGGTGCGCCGCCGGTCGAAAACCTCACCTTCGAAAGAACCGTTCTCGACGATAGTGGTCTCAGTCTGCTTGTTCGCGCCGGCGGATCGGAACCGATGACGGTGGCGCAGGTCCAGGTGGACGACGCCTATTGGCAATTCGCCCAGGACCCGCCGGGGCCGATCGCACGCGGTGGGGCCGCATGGCTGAAACTGCCATTTCCCTGGATGCTCGGTGAGGCGCATGCCGTGAAGGTGGTGACCAACACCGGCGCCACCTTTGCGCATGACATTGCGGTTGCCGTGCCGACGCCCCAGGCGACGACGGGCCAATTGCGGCTGCAAGCCCTGGTCGGCATCATAGTCGGCATCGTGCCCGTGGCCGTCGGGCTGATGTTCTATCCGGTGCTGCGTGGTGTTGGGCGCGAGGGCATGGCCTTTCTGCTGTCGCTGACGATCGGCCTGCTCGGCTTCCTGCTGGTCGATGCGAGTGGCGAGGCGCTCGAGCTTGCCGGCGAAGCCGCGGCGATCTTCCAGGGGCCAGTCATGGTGGTGCTGGCGGCTTTAAGCAGTTTCCTCCTGCTGATGGCAATCGGCCGGCGAAGCGGTGCGCCGACCGGGCTGGCGCTCTCCACCTACATCGCGCTCGGCATCGGCCTGCACAATCTTGGCGAGGGGCTGGCGATCGGGGCCGCCTTTGCGGCCGGCTCGGCCGGGCTCGGCACCTTCCTCGTGCTCGGCTTTGCGCTCCACAATGTCACAGAAGGCATCGGCATCGCCGCGCCGATCCTGAAGAAGAGGCCGCCGTTCTCGGTCTTCGTCGGTTTGACGCTGCTGGCGGGCAGCCCGGCCGTCATCGGCATGTGGCTCGGGAGCCTTGCCGCCTCGGCGCAATGGTCCGCCTTGGCGCTGGCGATCGGGGCGGGCGCGATCCTGCAGGTGATCGTCGAAGTCGGCGCCTATCTGATGCGTCAGAGCGAGCGCAGGAGCGACGTGTTCCTGACGCCGCCGGTTCTGGCCGGCCTCGCAGCCGGTGCGGCATTCATGTATGCCACCGCCGCGCTGGTGAAGATCTGACGGGCAACAGGATGGGATCAGACGATCGTCTGGTCCATCTCCGCTGCCGGAATTTCATCGACGCGATGGATGCGCACGACGGTTGCCGGCACGCCCGCGACGGTGGTGCGCGGCGGAACGGTCTTGAGGACGACACTGCCGGCGGCGACCTTGCTATAGGCGCCGACCTCGATATTGCCGAGGATCTTGGCGCCGGCGCCGAGCATCACGCCGCGGCCGATCTTCGGGTGGCGGTCTCCGGTTTCCTTGCCGGTACCGCCGAGCGTGACGTTCTGCAGGATCGAGACCTGATCTTCGATGACCGAGGTTTCTCCGATGACGATGCCGGAGCCATGGTCGAGCATGACAGCCTTGCCGATGCAGGCGGCCGGATGAATGTCAGGTCCGAAGACGAGCGAGGCGAGGTTCGAAAGCCAGCTCGCGACTTCACGGCGGCCGTCGACCCAGAGCTGGTGAGCAGCGCGGTAGGTCTGCAGTGCCTGAAAGCCCTTGAGGTTCACCAGCACATGCTTGAGGCCCGGGCAGGCCGGGTCACGCTCTTTCACCGCCTGAAGATCGGCTTCGGTCGCCAGCAGGATCTGAGGGTTTGCCTTGAAGACGTCGGCGAGCAGCTGCGCAAGCGAGCTTTCGTCGACGCGCGCGACGGCCAAGCCGGCTGCGAGCACGCCGGCCAGCAATTCGGCATCCGATCCGGCATCGATGATCGGCATCAGGGCGGGCGCCATGACCGGTTCACGTGCGGCAAGCGCGCGCGCTTCCGCCCGGATCAGGCTCCAGACCGCGCCATCGGCGAGCGGTGCCGCAAGCGAGCCTTCGTACTGTAGCGTCTCAATCAATGCGGTCATGCGCCACCGTTTATCCCGCGATATCGACGACGCCGCAGTCGCCCTCGGCCGAGCCGAAGGCCAGCTGCCGGCCATCCTTGTTCCACGCCATGGCGGTGATTGCGCCCTTGCCGGGACGGCGCAGCAGCACTTCCTTGCTGTCGGCAAAGCGTGCGCCGAGGATCATGCCGTCCTGATAGCCGATGGCGACGATATCTTCAGCCGGATGGCAGCAGACGGAGGTCACCATGATGTCGGCGCGGGTGCCGAGTTCGAGCGGCGCCTTGCCCATCGGGCCGTCCTTGCCCTGGAAGGGCCATACGATGGCAGCTGGCGCGCCCGAGGATGCGAGCCACTTGCCCTTGGCCGACCAGGAAAAGGACTTCACCTTGGCCGGATAGCCGGTCATGCGCATGTGGCGCGCTTCGGCGCCGGGCTTGGCGTCGAGCTTCCAGCCGTGCAGCGCGTTTTCCTGCATCGTGGTGACGAGGAAGCGGCCGTCGGGCGAGAAGGTGACGCCGGTGTGGGCTCCCTTCCATTCGAGGTCGATCGGCTGGCCCGATGTGCCGACCCAATGCAACGACACGCCGTTGTAGCGCGCTGCGGCGACGCGAAGGCCTTTCGGCGCGAAGGCGAGGCCTTCGACCGTGCGTTGCTCGGCGAATTCCCTCGTCGTGCCGTCGGCAAGCTTCACGTGCGTGGTCTTGCCATAGGCATAGCCAACGGCACCTTGCGGGCCGGCGGCAACCTGGGCGATCCACTTGCGCGGCGCTTCGGCGACCAGCGCCGTGGTACCGTCGGCGGCCGTGCGCATGACCTTGCCATCTTCGCCGCCGGTCAGCAGCGTATCGGTGGCTTCGTCGACCACGAGCGATAGCAGGCCTTCGTGGACCTCCGTCGTCTTGTGGCCGAGGTCGAGGCGGTGGATGGCGCCGGTGGCTTCGGCGAAGAAGGGGACGCCTTTGAGAAAGGCCACGCCGACGACGTGACCTTCGAGATCGAGGGGAGCGACAGTCGGCATCAGTTCGGCTGAGCCTCGCAGGCCTTGAAGGTGCGCTCGAGCTTTTCGCGGTCGAGGTCACGGCCGATGAAGACGAGGCGGCTTTCGCGCTTTTCGCCTTCCTTCCACGCACGCTGGTGATCGCCCTCGATGATCATGTGCACGCCCTGAACGACGTAACGCTCGGCGTCGCCAGCAAAGGCGATGATGCCCTTCAGGCGCAGGATGTTCGGGCCGTCCGTCTGGGTGATCTTCTGGATCCAGGGGAAGAAGCGATCCGGGTTCATCTCGCCGCCGCGCAGCGAGATCGACTGCACCGTCACGTCGTGGATCGGCGAGGGGGCATCGTGGTGGTGATGATGGTCGTGATCGTGGTCATGATCATGATGGTGATCATGGTGGTGATCATGGTGGTGATGGTGATGATCGTGGCCGCAATCCGGACCGCAGGTGTGATCGTGTTCGTGATCGTCCTGGTCGAGGAAGTGCGGATCGTTTTCCAGCGCCTTTTCGAGATTGAAGGCGCCCTGGTCGAGGACCTTGGCGAGATCGATCTCGGAGCGCTGGGTGCGATAGATGCGGGCCGACGGATTGATGACGCGCACGGTCGCCTCGATGCGCTCCAGTTCCTCGGGCGTGACGAGGTCGGTCTTGTTGAGCAGAACGACATCGGCGAAGGCGATCTGGTCTTCGGCCTCGCGGCTGTCCTTCAGCCGGAGCGGCAGGTGCTTGGCGTCGACCAGCGCGACGACGGCGTCAAGCTCGGTCTTGGCGCGCACGTCGTCGTCCATGAAGAAGGTCTGGGCGACCGGGACCGGGTCGGCAAGGCCCGTGGTCTCGACGATGATCGCATCGAAGCGGCCGGGGCGGCGCATCAGGCCTTCCACCACGCGGATCAGGTCGCCGCGCACGGTGCAGCAGACGCAGCCGTTGTTCATCTCGTAGATTTCCTCGTCGGATTCCACGATCAGGTCGTTGTCGATGCCGATCTCGCCGAACTCGTTGACGATGACCGCGTATTTGCGGCCATGGTTCTCGCTGAGGATGCGGTTCAAAAGCGTCGTCTTGCCGGCGCCGAGATAGCCGGTGAGCACGGTGACGGGGATCGGCTTCTGCGGGGATGTTTCGGTCATGGGAACCTCTGGGATTTCCGGATGCGGGAGCAGGCATCCTAGTCGCGTCTCATATAGGAGATGCGGCGGCGATGCGCAAATGGCGCAGGCGATTTTGCCGGTCGGGCGGCGTTGATCGCTGCGATCCCGATAACCCTCCTTTCATCAAGATCGGCGAGAGTGCGCGGCACATCGAAGGGGTGCGCACGTGAAGACGATTTCCATCAACGGCCGGTTCCTGACGCAGCCGCTTACGGGCGTGCAGCGCTTCGCCCGCGAGATGACCCGGGCGCTCGATCAGCGCATCGCTTCGGGTGCGGTGCCGCATGCGCTGAAGGGCGTGCGCTGGCGGCTCCTTGCTCCCGGCAAGGCTGTCGACGATCTCGGCCTCAAGGCGATTTCGGTGGAGCGCTTCGGCTCCGGCCCGGGCCATCTGTGGGAGCAGGGGCCACTCTTCTGGCGGTCACGCCGCGACACGCTCATCGGCTTCGGCGGCAGCGGTCCGGTGCTGCATGGCGACCAGGCGGTAGTGATCCACGATGTCACGCTCTTTCGCCATCCCGCCTCGTTCGGGCGCGGATACCGGCTGTTCCACGGAACGCTCGGCTATCTTCTCACGCGGAGGGCCAAGATCGGCACGGTCTCGAACTTCTCGCGCAAGGAACTAGCCGACGTCTTCCGCGTGCCTTCGGCCGGTATCGATGTGATCTACAATGCGACCGATCACTTCGCCGGCCTTCAGCCGGACGACGGTGTCATCGCGCGGCTCGGGCTGACCGATACGCCCTTCTTCCTTCTGGTCGGCACGCTGAAGCCCAACAAGAATGTCGAGTTTGCCGTGCGCGCCTTCGAGGCCTTGGGTGCCGGTGACCACAACCTGGTCGTGGTGGGCGGCACCGATCCCAACGTGTTTCGCGCGATCGCGCCGACGTCGAAGGGCAATCTGATCTTTCCCGGACGTCTGACCGACGCGGAGATCGCCGGGCTGCAGCGCCACGCCGTCGCCTTCGTCTTTCCGAGCCTTTACGAAGGTTTCGGCATCCCGCCGCTGGAGGCGATGACGCAAGGCTGCCCCGTGCTTGCCGCCGACATTCCACCGGTGCGCGAGGCCTGCGGCGATGCGGTGCGCTACTTCGATCCGTTGAAGACGGAAACGCTGGTCGCGGCAATGCGGATGATTTCGGCCGACGCGACTTTGCGCCGTGAGTTGACGCATGCCGGTTACGACAATGCCAAGCGCTTTTCCTGGGATGGAAGCGCGGTTCTGCTGCTCAACATGCTGGCTGCCAGCCGGGCTTGATGGCCGCGGAGGGCGTTAGAGGTCGAGCACGCGCATCGGGTCCAACCGTCCGCGCAGCATATCCAAGACGGCGATGACGTTGCCCTTCAGCCGACCGCGGCGGTCGACCAGGCCTTGCGACCTGACGCTGCCGAGGATGTTGGCAGCGACGTTGCCCCCCATCAGACGCAGCGCCCATTTGAGGCCGACCGTGCCCTTGTTGCGCAGATAGAGCGGATTGGCGACCTGCGAGTAGCCGAAACGCAAACCCGAGGTGCGGCCGCGCTTGTTGCCGAGATGGACGCCGCGCAATCTCGGCGACTTGACGATGCGCCCGCGTGACGCAAGTCGCCGGCAGAAATCGACGTCCTCCTGCCAGCCGTAGAGCGGCAGGCGCTCGTCGAAGCGGGTGTGCTCGACGGCGATCGCCGCAACACGGAAGGCCATGTTGCAGCCGTAGGCATTGAAGGCGGGTGTGATTTGATCCTCGGGCGCGGGACCGGCGTCGCCATCGAGGATCGCCTTCGCATCGGCCACCGAAATGCCGGGTCCGTGAATGCCGTCTGCCAGAACCAGGCCGGTTGCAACGACGATATCCGCCTCGCGCGCAAACAATCGCTCGGACTCTGCGAGAAAGTCGTGGTGTGGCAGGAAGTCGTCGTCGAAGAAGACGATCAGGTCGGCGGTCGTCGCGTGGTCGAGGATCGCATTGCGCTGCGCGCTCGAGCCTTTGCTGCCCTTAACGACGCGGACGTCGACTGCGAGGGCACTGAGGCGGTTTTCGTCGATGTCCTCGGGCGCGCTCGGGCAGACCAGGATGGAGTCCGGCAAGCGGGTCTGCCGCGTCAGATGCAGCAGGGTCTCCGAAAGGACTTCGCGGCGGCCTGCGGTCGCTATGCCGACGACGATGTTCATGGCGGACTCTCCGAACGTTTCGGCGGCGATCTAACCGGAAATTCGTGCAGTTTTTCTTAGCGCAATTGCTTCCAGCCCTATGGGGCGGCAAGCTTCGGAGCCCGCATCATCAGCCGCAATTGGTTGAGTGCGAGCAGGCACAGGACGCCGCCCCCGAGGATGCCGGCGCCGATCGCGAGATAGCTGGTTTCGCCGGCGAGCGCGAAGGCGAAGCCGGCCGTGGCGAGCCCTGCGGCGGCAAGAAGCACCGGCGACCAGGGGAGGTCGAAGGGAAGCACCGCCATCAGGCGCAGACCGAAGGCGGTCGCAAGGACCGCGCCGATCGCACCACCGGTCGCAAGCGCCGTATCGCTCGGGCCTGCGACAACCAGCGCCGCGAGCGCCCCGAGGTTCAGCAGCAGGCAGTCGATGACGGCGAGCAGAAGGATCAGCGCAAGACGCTGCTTCAGGTGCAGCGGCGTCGGCAACATGATCTGCGTCAGCGTGCGGGCAAGCGAAATGAGGATGATCGCGGGCGCCGTGGCGAGGAACCCCTGCTGCAGGTCCGGGCTGATGACGACCCACGTGACCGGCAGGAGCACTGCAAAGATGCCGGCCGCCATCATCAGCGCGAAGCTGGCAAGCAGGGCATAGTATTGCCCGAGCGTCCGGGCGAGGTCCGCGCGGTTGTCGGTCCGGTCGTGGGCGGCGACGATTTCGGGGTACTGGATCGCCTGAAGCGCCGAAACGATGAGCACGAAGGGCCGCTGCAAAAGGTCGAGCGCCAACAGCGCGCCGGCGGCACCCGTCGCTCCGAGAACGGATGTCAGCAGCGTCTTGAGGGCGAGCGGCGCGAACATGGCGGCCGTTGCAGCGCCGGCCGAAACGCTGCCATAGACGAGGTGCTTGCGGAAGCGCGCAGTCTCCAGTGCAACGGTCGGTCGCGCTGCCGGGCTGCGGGAAAGAACCGAGGCGAGCAGGCCGTAGGCAGCGTAGCCGGCCAGAAGCCCCGTGACCGTTGAGAGTAAGGTGGGCGAGGCCAATGCCCCGGCGAGCGTGCCGACTGCCAGAATTGTGGCGCGTGATCCCTGCAACACGGAAAAGGCGCGAAAGTCCTGACGAAACCGCAGCATCGTCAGATGCAGGTCGCTGCCCCCTTGCGCGATCGACACCAGACCGCCGACAAGGGCGACGACCGGCGGCACGCCGAAGAACACGGCTATCGAGGCTGCGGCCAGGCAGAGTGCTGCGCAGACCGTCGCTTCAACGAGGATCGTGCGCCGCTCAGCCGCCTCGCTGTCAGCGTCCGGCCCCGGATAGAAGCGGGTGCAGGCGAAGCGCACCCATTCGAAAGCGGCGATCGCTGCGAATTGGCAGATCGAGACGAACAGCGAATAGCTGGCGTAGTCCGCAGGCGCCAGCCAATGGGCGACGATGATCAGCAGGCCGAAGGCGATGACGGCCTGATAAAAATAGGCGCCGAGCGCTATGATCTTCGCCATGGGTTCTCTGCTCTTCCAACGGACGTCCTTGATAGCGCAAAACCGCAAAGAAAGTGTTTGCCGGGCGTCGGTTCACGCGTCAGGCGAGTTCAGACGGGTCGAAATTCCTGACGTCTTCGAGCAGTTCGACAAGGCCTTTGACGGCATGGGCAAGCAGCGCCTCGCCGCGCGCAGCCGTTGCGGCTGACGCGTTGCCGGCAACGCCATCGGCGTTGAGGTCGCGCATCTTCCAGCCGAAGGCATGCGGGCCGTAGGCACGCAGATGCTTGAAGCGACCGGCAAAGTCGCGCTGACGCGAGGGGAAATCGGACGTTTTTGTCGTGTCCACCTTGTCGGGATGCAGCGCCAGCATCACCGAAGTCTCGATATCGCCGCCGTGAATGTCGAAGGCCTTGTCTTCTGGCGCGATCCAGCCGTCCGGCTGGCCGAAGCGGGTCCAGCTGGTTGCGACCGCCAGCATGTTCAAGCGCACGCGCGCTTCGGTCGCGACGATCGTCATCAACGGCGAATTGCCGCCGTGGGCGTTCAGCATCACGAGCTTGCGAATACCAAGGCCATGGAGATCCCCGGCGATGCCGAGCCAGCGCTCGACCGCCTCGCCGTAGCCAAGCGTGCGGCTGCCAGCGACATCCATGTGCTCGATCGAGTAGCCGACCGGCTCGGCCGGCAGGAAGGTTACAGGCAGATCGGCGGGAAGCGCGGCGATGGTGCGGGAGACGATCCCCTCGGCAATCAGCGTGTCGGTTTCGAAGGGCAGGTGAGGTCCGTGCTGCTCATGCGCGCCGAGCGGCAGCACCGCGATCCAGTCGCGGCGGGCGTCAGGCGGAAGATCGGCCGGATTGTCCTGCCATCGCGGCTCGGGCATCGACATTTCTCTTCGATCCTCCACGTCAATTGTCGTAAAATTGTTATTTGAGTCATACAGTTCGTAATCGCAAGCTGTATTGTTATAAGTGTTCGAGACGGGATTCGGCAGGAGGTCCAATGGGCAAGAAGAACAAGGCCGAAAAGAAGGGCAAGAACGGCAAGAAGAAGGACGAGCTCCTGATCGAGCCTCACGATCTTGCCGCCGTCCTTGTCCAGGCTGCGCGGTCGATGCGCACCGTGCTCTCCCGCAATCTGCTCGAAAGCGGCCTCTATGCCGGACAGGATGGCGTCATGCTGGCGCTGGCCGAGACCGACGGTCTGACGGCCGGCGGGCTCGCGGTCAAGCTCGGCGTCAAGGCGCCGACCATGACCCGCACGATCGGCCGCATGGAAGCGCAGGGCTTTCTCGAGCGGCGTCCGGACGACGATGATGCCCGGCTCACCAAGGTCTATCTCACCGAGCCCGGCCGCAACCGGCTGCAGACGATCGCCGAGGCCGGACAGCATTCTGAAAAGCTCGCGACCCGTGGTCTGACCGACAAGCAGGTTCGCACGCTGATGAAGCTGCTGCGCGCCGTTGACAGCAATCTCCAGGCTGCGCGCGCGGCCGATTGAACCTGATTTGCCGCATATTGCCGCGGCGATTTAAACAGTTTAAATAGGGATTTAAATTTATGGCACGCGCGCCGTCTCACAGGCGCGCGAAGGATGCCGAACGTTTGACGCACCGCTCCTGGCTGGGGTTCGTGCGGATGGGGCGAAACAGGGCTTACAGGGGGCATCGTGGCGCAAAAGGTCAAGCTTTCGACGATCGCGGAAACACTCGGTCTTTCGACGGCGACGGTATCCCTGGCCCTGCGTGACAGCCCGCTGGTGGCGACCGTCACCCGCGACAAGATCAAGGAACAGGCGCGCGCGCTCGGCTATATCTACAACCGCCGCGCCGCCAGTCTCAGGACATCGCGATCGGGCATCATCGGCGTCGTCGTGCACGACATCATGAACCCGTTCTACGGGGAAATCCTGAAGGCGATCGAGGCCGAACTCGACCGCGACAAGCAGACCTTCATTCTTTCCAATCACTACGATTCCGTCGACAAGCAGCGCGATTTCATCGAGACGCTGCTGCAGCTCGGCGGTGACGGCGTCATCATGTCGCCGGCGATCGGCACGCCGCTGGAGGACATCCAGCTCGCCGAGGACAACGGCATGCCGGCGATCCTGATCGCCCGCTCGATCGAGGGCGTGGACGTGCCGATCTTCCGCGGCGACGACGCCTACGGCATCTCGCTTGCCGCCAACCACCTGATCGGCCTTGGCCACCGCTGCATCGCCATGGTCGGCGGCACGGACGAGACCTCCACCGGACGCGACCGCTACCAGGGCTACGTCAACGCGCTGCGCAAGGCCAACATCGAGGTCGATCCGGAACTGCGCATTCCCGGGCCCCGCACGAAGCAGGGCGGCTTCGAGGCCGCAGTGCACCTGCTTTCGCTGCCGCAGAAGCCGACCGCGGTCGTTTGTTGGAACGACCTCGTGGCGATCGGCATGATGAACGGCATCGCGCGCGCCGGCCTCGTGCCGGGCGTCGACATCTCCGTGACCGGCTACGACGACCTGGAAGAGGCGTCGATCGCGACGCCGGCGCTCACCACCGTCTGGAATGGGCAGGCCGATGTCGGCCGCAGTGCTGCCCGCGCACTACTCGACAAGCTCTCCGGCAGCCATGAGCCGGATGGAATTCACCTGATCAAGCCGGAGATGCGCATCCGGCAGTCGACCGGCCCCTTGCGGGTCATCGCCTGAGGTCCATCACCCGCAAGGAAAATTGCCATGTCTGCCCGCATTCGCGTTCTCGTGCCCGGAAAAATCAATCCGCGGGTGATCGATCGTCTGGCGGAACGGTTCGACGTGGTGCGGATCGAAGGTGCCGATGCGACGCTGGTGACGCCGCAGATGCAGGACGTCAAGGCGATCGCCGTTTCCGGGCGCGTGCCGGCTGCACTGATGGACGCCCTGCCGCAGCTTGAGATCATCGCCAATTTCGGCGTCGGCTACGACGGGGTGGAGGTCGGGCATGCCGCGGCCAAGGGAATTGCCGTCAGCAACACGCCCGACGTCCTGACGGAAGAAGTGGCCGATACCGCGGTCGGGCTGCTGCTCAACACGCTCCGTCAATTGCCGCAGGCGGAGCAATGGCTGCGCCAAGGTCGCTGGAGCCGCGAGGGCGCGTTCCCGCTATCTCCGCTGTCGCTGCGGGGTCGAAGCGTCGGTCTTTACGGTCTTGGACGCATCGGTCTTGCGATTGCCAAGCGGCTCGAAGCCTTCGGCGTATCGATCGCCTACCATACGCGCAGCCCGCGCGAAGGCCTTGCCTATGCCTACCATTCGACGCTGACGGGGCTCGCAGCTGCGGTCGACACGCTTGTTGTCATCGTACCCGGCACCGAGGCGACGCGGCGGACGGTCAATGCCGAGGTGCTTGCCGCGCTTGGCGGCAATGGGGTGCTGATCAATGTCGGACGCGGCTCGACGGTCGACGAACAGGCCTTGATCGCGGCGCTTCAGGCGGGCGTGATCGCCGGTGCCGGTCTCGATGTCTTCGAGAACGAGCCGCAGGTGCCGGAGGCGCTTGTGGCGCTGCCGAATGTTTCGCTCCTGCCGCACGTGGCCTCTGCCTCGGTGGTGACGCGCAACGCCATGGCCGACCTCGTCGCCGACAACGTCGTGGCGTGGTTCTCGACCGGCAAAGCGCTGACGCCCGTGCCGGAAACACCGTTCACGCGACGCGCGGACTAAGGCCCGACGTCGACGCGCCAGGCGCAAGGTCAAACAGATAGCTCAGGCGGCCAGACGAGCGGCGGCGTAGGTTCTGACCGCATCGCCGAACGCCTTGAACAGGCTCGCGGACGGCGTGTCCGTGCGCACCCAATATTCCGGATGCCATTGCACGCCGACGGCAAAGGCCTTGGAGCCGATCACCGAGACGGCCTCGATCGTGCCGTCGTCGGCAACCGCTTCGACC
Organism: Ensifer sp. ENS06; assembly: GCF_014852205.1. NCBI lineage: Bacteria > Pseudomonadati > Pseudomonadota > Alphaproteobacteria > Hyphomicrobiales > Rhizobiaceae > Ensifer > Ensifer sp. ENS06. The sequence continues at coordinate 121,906 of NZ_JACVBC010000011.1, forward strand.
GCAAGACGGGGCGCGGCAGCGCCGATCGCCTGGCGATGGAGCGAGTTGACGCGGATGCGGCCGGCGCCGAGCACCGGCGCGAGGCAGCTTCCTTCCTTGACGATCACGTCCTGGCGGATGCCGTAGGCGACGTCGAGTTCCTTCACGTCGGGCTTGCGGTGATCCCAGATGCCCGGCAGGTCCTGAATTTCGGATGCGAGCGTGCCGCCGAGCGCGACGTTGAGTTCCTGAATGCCGCGACAGATGGCGAGAAGCGGCACGCCGCGCTCCAGCGCGCGGGTGATGAGCGGCAGGCTGGTCGCGTCGCGGCCGGGATCGAAGGGGCCGTCGCTCTCCTTGGCCTCGGCTCCATAGAGCGAGGGATGGACGTTCGAGCGGGCGCCACTTGCCAGCACGCCGTCGACCCGGTCGAGGATCTCGTCGATGTCGTTGCCGGTCTCGAGTGCCGGGATGAGGAAGGGCATGACGCCGGCGCCTTCGACGGCGGCGCGGACATATTGATGGGCAACGACATGCCAGACATTGCCGTCGAATTCGCGGAAATCGCACGGGATGGCAACGACAGGTTTCGACATCATCAGGCTCCGTTGGATGCTTGAGAAAAGCCTTGCCTTCAGTTGCAGATGAAAGTCAACTGAGAAGGTGGTGAGCGCGATCGTCGCGCCGATCCCGGGCAGCGAGACAGGAGGAGCGATCCGAAACGGCAGGAAATCGCAGGTATTTCTTCAAGAACGAGTAACCATCACAGGCGCAAGTTTGGGATCATCTACGGGCGTCGCAGAATTGTCGAAGTTGCGATCAAGCCGTTTCATTGTGTGAATGCCTATGTTTGGTTGTAGAAACCGAGTATTGTCCCGTGCGGTTCGCACTACTGAGTTGAACTCTTGGGCGATGCCGGCGAAGACCCGTGGTTTTGCTGGGATTCGGTACATTTTTCGGGGCGTTAGACGAAATCTTTCGTTAAGTGATCACCCCTAACAATCCGGTAAACCGGAGCTTGGTTCATGATGCGACTTGGACAGAGCGCTCTTCCGACTGACGTGTATCTGTCATCCGTGAGCTCGCTCTACGAACATCGCAAAACGCTGGTGATCGGCATGCTGTCGCATGTCGTGACGTTCCTGCTCGTCTATCTGAAAACCAGTGATCCGCTCTATCTCGCCTGCTCCGGTGTGATCTTCGTCCTCTGGGCGCTGCGCAATCTCGACATGGCGCGGTTCGACCGGCAGGATTTCTCCAATGCTGATCGGGCGATGGTCCGCAAGTGGGAGAACCGCTACATCGTCGGCGGCGTCAGCGTCACGCTCACCTGCGGTATTGCCTGTGGCTACGCCATCGCCATCAGCCAGGACTCCTTTTCCGAGCTCGCCACCATTTCGGTGACGCTTGCGTCGATGATTTCGCTCGTCGGTCGCAATTACGGCTCCGAGCGGGCCGTGCTCCTCTTGTCTTCCTCGGCCTGCCTGCCGATCGTCATCGGCCTGATCACGCTGCAGGACGTGTTCATGCTGGCGCTTGCCGTGCTGATCCTGCCCTTCATCCTGTCCACCTGGATGATGGCCAACAATGTGCGCGCCTTCCTCTATGAAAACGTGATGGCAGCGCGCGAGATCGCCACGATCGCCGGCCAGTTCGACACGGCGCTCAACAACATGACGCATGGGCTGTTCATGCTTGATGCCGATGGCCGGGTGGTCGTCGCCAACGAGCGGGCCTGCGAACTGCTGGCCCTCGGCGACCGCACCGAACTCAAGGGCTGGCTGCTCGATGATGTGATCCGGCGCGGCGCCCGGCGCATGCGGCTCGATCCGGACAAGACCAAGGCCATTTCGCGCCAGCTCGACCTTCTGCTCAAGGGCAAGCGGCCGCAGGTGCTGATCCCCGTCAGCGAAGAGCTGCATCTGGAATTTTCGGCGAGCCGCCGCGATAACGGCGACACGGTGCTGATTTTTGAAGACGTGACCGCGCGCGTCCAGGCGGAAAAGCAGATCCTGCATATGGTGCGGTTCGACAAGCTGACGCAGCTGCCGAGCCGCGACTATTTCGGGGAGCTGGTGCAGGCGACGGTGAGCGCGGACGACACGGCCGAACGGTTGGTCGGGTTGATGGTTCTCGACGTAACGGAATTCAAGCACGTCAATGACATGCGCGGCCATATCGTCGGCGACAGACTGCTTCATGCGATTGCCGGCCGGCTAAGGGTGCTTGCCGGTGACGATGCGATCGTCGCGCGGCTGATGGGCGACGAGTTCGTCGTGTTCATTCCCGATGGCAGTGACGCTATTGCACTCGAAGAGCGGATGCGCGGACTTCATGCCGATCTGCGCGACACTTACGAAGCCGGCGGCTTCACCTTCAGCATGACGATGAGCGCTGGCATCGTCATCGCTTCGAGCCTCGACCTCAAGCTCGAGGACTTGCAGATCAAGGCGGATCTTGCGCTTTCGGAAACAAAGCTGCGCAACCGCGGCGGCTGCACGGCCTTCGAGGCCGAGATGGATGCGCGCTACGTCGATCGCCAGAAGCTGAAGGCGGACCTGCGCGAGGCGATCAACGCCCGCTGCCTGACGCTCTCCTACCAGCCGATGTTCGCCCCGAACGGCGGGCGCGTGGAGTGCTGCGAGGCGTTGGCGCGGTGGACCCATCCGGAACGCGGGCCGGTGCCGCCGAACGTATTCATCCAGCTTGCCGAAGAGCTCGGGCTGGTCACGGAAATCACCCGCTTTGTTCTCGATCAGGCGTGCCGGGACTGCATGAACTGGCCGGGCGACGTATCGGTGTCGGTCAACCTGTCGGTGCTCGACCTTCGCAGCAGCGAAATCGTGGTCATGGTCACGGACGCACTTCGCGGAACCGGTCTCGATGCCGCGCGGCTGCATCTGGAAGTGACGGAAAGCTGCCTGATGGACGAGCCGCTGAAGGTGCAGGCGATCCTGCGCGAACTGCGCGGACTGGGCATCACCATCGCCATCGACGATTTCGGCACCGGCTACTCGAGCCTCAGCTATCTCGATGCCCTGCCGGTCGACATCATCAAGATCGACCGTTCCTTCGTGCGCAACATCCGCGAGGATTCTCGGCGCTTCAAGCTTCTGCGCGGGACCGCCAACCTTGCCCGCGCGCTCGGCCTGCGCATCGTCGTCGAAGGTGTCGAGACGGCGGACCAGCTACAACTTATCAACGAGCACAATTGTGCCGATCTGATACAGGGCTTCGTCTTTGCCGCGCCCATGCCGGCTTCGGCCATTGCTACGCTTTGCAAGAATGGTGTGCCAAAACGAGGCACAAAAACCACCAGCAAGCGCATCGCCTAACCCCTGAAATCTTCTTGAAACTGTCCTGTTTTGCTGCTGGTTTTCCGGTGGCAAGTCATTGATTAGGTGCGCCAAATTGATCCCGCTTTGGTGCGCTTGATTTCAAATCGAGCAAATAAGTTCACGAATTTTTATGGTTAACGAAAAGTTAACGGTGAACTGTTTCGATTTGCGGTTGCCGCCTCATCACCCGTCAATAGGTTAACGATTTGTTAACCACGAGGTGTTGAGTATGGGTGAGACGGTTCACCAGGCTGAGCCTGGGCGCTTTTCTGAAAAACTGATGCAATTGCTCGATCGCGTCGAATACCGGCGGGTCGAAACCGGCGAGGACATGGAGGACATCGCGCGGCTGCGCTACAAGTCCTACAAGTCCGTCAATCTGATGGAGTTGACCGGCTCGACGCTGATCGACGATCTCGATTTCGACAGTCACGCCTATGTCTTCGGTCTCTATCTCGACGAAGTGCTTGTCAGCACCGTGCGCGTTCATCATGTGACGCCGGATCATCGCGCCAGCACGTCGGGCATGATCTTCGCTCCCGAGATCGACGCGTTCCTTGATGCCGGCATGGTGCTGGTCGATCCCGGCCGGTTGGCGGTCGATCCTGACGTGATCGGCGACGAGATGCGGGCGCTTCCCTATCTGACGCTGCGACCGGTCGCGATGGCGTGCGAGTATTTCGCTGCCGACCGCTGCCTGACGGCCTGCCGTCCGCGCCACGCGGCTTTCTACAAGCGCATCTTTGCGTCGGAGACGGTTGTCGCCAAGCGCGAGAACCTCGGTGTCTACAATGCCGACGGCGCGCTTCTGGTGGCACAGGTGCGGGGGCAGCGGCCGTCGATCCTCGACCGCTACCCGGTCTTCGATTCCGAACCGTTCGAACGCCGCATGATGTTTGCCGACCGCAGCGAGGTGCCGTTTGCGCCGCTAACGATCCTGCCGACCGCGCGCATGGCGCAGACCGGCTACGGCCGCTCCTACCGGACGTCCGTCTTCCGTTAAGCGGCCTCGATTGCGCAGGCGAATTCGGGGCGCCTCAAGGCGCGCCGCACCTTGCTGTGTGGCGTGACATTTCGCCCCATCAGGTATGGCTAAAGAACGGGTTTTCGTTGCGCCAGCCGTGCGCATTGTGTAAGGGCAGCTATAAGGGTTTCGCGGCTTTTCGCGAGGCCATGCTTCGATAGGGGCGGCGATGACCCCAAGGTGGCGCCGCGGCATTCAGGGAGAATTTTGAACGATGGCTGAGCATCATTCTGGACCGGTCGATGTGGGCGCTCCGATGGACTATCCGGAACACGAGAAGACCTACCTCATGTTCCTGAGTGCCTCGAAGTACGGCACGCTTTTCTGCGTCGCCCTGCTGATCGCGATGGCTGCCGGCTTCTTCACGACGATGGGCCTGATCTCCTCGATCGTGCTTTTCATTCTGATCAACGTCGCCGGTTTCTTCTTCCTTCGCTAATCGGCGCGATCAAACCGACCGTTGAGGGAGCGCAGACCGTGCTTCCTCGGCGACCGGGCGTTTGCCCGGAAGAAGCTGCATGTCGCCGGCTGGAGGTGCCGACGCATATGGCTTGAGGCCCGGATGCCCGTCGTAGGGCAGAGGTGGATAGTCCTCACCCGAGTGAGGGAGGAGTGGACAGCAGGCCCGCAGAGCCCGATTGCGGCTCGATGCCGGTGGATCGCCAAAGGTCCCGCATCCAGGCGATGGCTTGCTCCAGACGATTGCGCCGGGCACAGGTGTGCCGCGCACATGAGGGCGTGTCGGCCCGGTAGGCCACCCGCTTTGCAGTCGGAGAGAATGCCCGCATTCCGGCCCTGGCTCGATTGCGGCCAGGAGGGGGGACTTGTGAGCGAGATCGTCTTCGTCGCCAAGGAAACGGATCCGAACGAGGGTCGCGTTGCCGCATCACCGGATATTGTGAAGAAACTGAAAGGTCTCGGCTTCGACGTCGTCGTCGAGGCGGGCGCCGGGTTTCTGTCGCGCATTCCGGATGCCGAGTTCGAAAAGTCCGGCGCCCGGATCGGCACGACGGCAGACGCCAGGGCGGCGGATGTCGTGCTCAAGGTCCGTCGGCCGACGAGTGTCGAGATTGCCGGCTACAGGTCCGGCGCCATCGTCATCGCCATCATGGATCCCTACGGCAACGAGGCGGCGATCGCCGAGATGGCGAATGCCGGATTGACCGCTTTTGCGATGGAGCTGATGCCGCGCATCACGCGCGCGCAGTCGATGGACGTGCTGTCCAGCCAGGCCAACCTCGCCGGCTATCAGGCGGTCATCGACGCGGCCTACGAATATGACCGGGCGCTGCCGATGATGATGACGGCGGCCGGCACGGTTCCTGCCGCCAAGGTCTTCGTCATGGGCGCCGGCGTTGCCGGTCTGCAGGCGATCGCGACGGCCCGCCGTCTCGGGGCCGTGGTTTCGGCAACCGACGTGCGTCCCGCCGCCAAGGAGCAGGTCGCCTCGCTCGGGGCCAAGTTCATCGCCGTCGAGGACGACGAGTTCAAGGCGGCTGAGACCGCCGGCGGCTACGCCAAGGAAATGTCCAAGGACTATCAGGCCAAGCAGGCAGCACTTGTCGCCGAGCATATCGCCAAGCAGGACATCGTTATTACCACGGCGCTTATCCCCGGCCGGCCGGCGCCGCGGCTCGTTACCCGCGAGATGCTGAAGAGCATGAAGCCCGGTTCGATCGCGGTCGATCTTGCGGTCGAGCGCGGCGGCAACGTCGAGGGGGCAGAGGCCGGCAAGGTCGCCGAGGTCGAAGGCGTCAAGGTTATCGGCCATCTCAATGTGCCTGGCCGCATCGCCGCTTCCGCCTCCGGGCTTTATGCCAAGAACCTCGTCACCTTCCTGGAGACGATGGTCTCCAAGGAGACCAAGGCGCTCGCGCTCAACATGGAGGACGAGCTCGTCAAGGCGACGGCGCTCACCCATGGCGGTCAGGTCGTGCATCCGAACTTCGGCGCCAGCAAGGGGGACAAGTGATGGCGAATGAACTTCTCGACAAGGCGCTCGCCGATCTCGACCGGGCTGTGGAAGCGGTCCGCACTGCGGCCGAATACGTGCCGGATGCGGCCGGCGCTGTCGCCCATGGCGCCACCGGCGGGGCGATCGACCCCTTCGTCTTTCGCCTGGCGATCTTCGTGCTGGCGATCTTCGTCGGCTACTACGTCGTCTGGTCGGTGACGCCGGCGCTGCACACGCCGCTGATGGCGGTCACCAACGCGATCTCCTCGGTCATCGTCGTCGGCGCCCTGCTGGCGGTCGGCATTTCCGCCTCGGGGCTGGCGACCGGCTTTGGCTTCATTGCGCTGGTGCTGGCCTCGGTCAACATCTTCGGCGGCTTCCTCGTCACCCAGCGCATGCTGGCCATGTACAAGAAAAAAGACAAGTGAGGCCGGCCCGATGAACGCCAACTTCGCAGCCTTCCTCTATCTCGTCTCCGGCGTCCTGTTCATCATGGCGCTGCGCGGCCTCTCGCATCCGACCACCAGCCGCAAGGGCAATACCTACGGCATGGTCGGCATGGGCATCGCCATCGTCACGACGTTGCTGCTCGCCAAGCCGAGCTTCGGTGGCCTGATGCTGATCGTGCTTGGCCTTGCCATCGGCGGCGGTATTGGTGCGTTCATCGCCCGCCGCATCGCCATGACGTCGATACCGCAACTTGTTGCTGCCTTTCACTCGCTGGTCGGTCTTGCCGCCGTCATGGTCGCGGCTGCCGCCATGTATGCGCCGGAAAGCTTCGGCATCGGTACGGTCGGTGACATCCACGCGCAGGCGCTGGTCGAAATGTCGCTCGGCGTCGCCATCGGTGCGATCACCTTTACCGGCTCGGTCATCGCCTTCCTCAAGCTCGACGGTCGCATGTCCGGCAAGCCGATCATGCTTGCGGGCCGTCATGCCATCAATGCCGGCCTTGCGATCGCGCTCATCGTGCTGGTGGTCATGCTGGTCCTGACGCAGAGCACGACCGTGTTCTGGCTGATCGTCGTCCTGTCGCTGGCGCTCGGCGTGCTGATCATCATCCCGATCGGCGGCGCCGACATGCCGGTGGTGGTCTCGATGCTCAACTCCTATTCGGGTTGGGCGGCGGCCGGCATCGGCTTTACGCTAGGCAACCTGGCGCTGATCATCACCGGGGCGCTCGTCGGTTCGTCCGGTGCGATCCTCTCCTACATCATGTGCAAGGGCATGAACCGCTCGTTCATCTCGGTCATCCTCGGCGGCTTCGGCGGTGAGACAGCAGCGGCCGGCAGTGACGACGGCGTCCAGCGCACGGTCAAGCAGGGCTCGGCCGATGACGCGGCCTTCCTGATGGCGAACGCCTCCAAAGTGATCATCGTGCCCGGCTACGGCATGGCGGTTGCTCAGGCGCAGCATGCGCTGCGCGAAATGGCCGATCAGCTGAAGGCGGCCGGCGTCGAGGTCAAATATGCGATCCATCCGGTCGCGGGCCGCATGCCCGGCCATATGAACGTTCTGCTGGCGGAAGCAAACGTTCCCTATGACGAAGTGTTCGAGCTCGAGGATATCAATTCCGAGTTCGCGCAGGCCGATGTCGCCTATGTCATCGGCGCCAATGACGTTACCAACCCGGCGGCGCGCGACGACAAGTCCTCGCCGATCTACGGCATGCCGATCCTTGACGTCGACAAGGCCAAGACCTGCCTGTTCGTCAAGCGTTCGCTCGGCTCCGGCTATGCCGGCATCGACAACACGCTGTTCTACAAGGACGGCACGATGATGCTGCTCGGCGACGCCAAGAAGGTGACGGAAGACATCGTCAAGGCGCTGCACGCCTGAGGGCTGCTCGCATCGACCGATAAAGAAACGCCCGCCTTTCGGCGGGCGTTTTGCGTTGAAGGAGATGCGCGCGCCGTATGCGGCGATGTGTCGAGCTTTAGTCCAGGTCGACTTAGCCAGCCGGTGCCAGTGTCAGCTCGTCAATGCCGACGGCGAGGTTCAGGCCTTCCTGCACCTGGACATTGACCGGCTGTAGCATAAACGCCTTGTTGGTGCCGCCGCCGATCACCTTGGCGCCACCGCCGACGGCGAGACTCGCATCGGCGCCGACGCCGTAATACTCACCGGCGAGCGCGAATTCGCTGATCGGTGTGCCTGTCTTGGCAAGCACGTCCCAGATCATCGTGCTCTTTCCCGTCTTGCCGATGTCGATGCCGATCTTGCGGATCGTGCCGGCATAGACGGCCTTCGGTGCGCCATTGGTGGGCGTGAAGGTGCACATCAGGTTCTTTGTTGAGGTCAGGATCATGCCAGTGCCGCCTTCCGAACCACAAACGAGGCGGCCAAGGGCGACATAGTTTTGCGCGGCGGCCGGGCCCGTGGCAAGCGCGGCGAGCGCCAGCGCAGTGACGAGGGTTCGTTTGATCATGGCTAGTCTCCGTTCTTGATGCTTCAAGCAAACGGATGGCGGGCGGGAAGGTTCCGCTGTGCAGGGGGCAATGCCTGCAAACGAAAACGCCCGCGATGCGGTCGCGGGCGTTTCGAAATGCGTGATCGGGTTGGCTCAGGATGCCTTGACGCGGGCAAGGCCTGCGCGGGCCGGCTCGTATTTCGGGTCGAGCTGCAGCGCGTGCGAATAGGATTTCGACGCTTTGGCCTTGTCGCCCTTGCGCTCGTAGATCAGCGCCTGGTTGGCCCAGGATTCGGCGACCTTGCCGTTCAGGTTGATCGCGGTGTTGAAGTCGGAGAAGGCGTTGTCGTCGTCGCCTTGTGCGACATAGGAGATGCCGCGGCCGTTATAGGGTTCCGGCGAGCTCGGCGACAGCGAGATCGCGGTCGAGAAGTCTTCGATCGCCTGACCGTGCTGGTTGCGTGCCTGGTAGATCAGGCCGCGATTGTGATAGGCGCGCGGATCGGTGGTATCGAGCTGGATGGCCTTGTTGAAATCGTTGAAGGCGGAATCGAGCTGGCCGGCCTGGCGATAGAGATTGCCGCGGCCGATATAAGCGACGTCGTAGTTGGCGTTGAGCTGCAGGGCCGTGTTGTAGTCGGCAAGCGCTGCCTGGGTATTGCCCATGTTGCGATGAACGAGCGCCCGGTTGGCATAGGCCTGGTAGAAGCGCGGGTTCAGCTTGATCGCCTGGTCGAAATCGGCAATCGCGCGGCGGTATTCGCCGGCGCGGCCGTAAGCCGAGCCGCGGACATTGTAGCCTTCCGGATCGCTCGGGTTGGAGGCGATGACGCTCGAAAGCGAGGCGATGTTTTCCTGCGAGCCCTGTTCGCGCTCGACCTTGTTGGTGACGGAGTCCGGACCGTCGGTCGTGCAGCCGGCGATGAGGAGGGCCGAGCCGAGAAGCAGCATGGCGGCAAGCCTCGGCTTGCGCTGGTGGCGGCGAGACGCCTCATGGACATTAAAACCGGAGACGTCCGCAGTCATGGCAGCAAGTGTCAAAGGTTGATCCCTCAAATCGACAAGGTCTCGAAAGCCATCGGCTTTCCGTTTCTGGAGCCGCTGAACTCCCCGCGGGCTCCTCAAGCCGGGCCAAAGTCGGCCTTGGCAGACCACCGGTCCAAACACTCCGGTCGGTCGTCCGTCGGTGGCAGCGTCGAGCACGCTAGCCTGTCGGCGGAAAAGATGTCCATACCAAAAAAAGGCGGTGGCGATATTTCGCCCCCGCCACGACTTACATCGAATAGCGTCGAAAAAACGACAAATCAGCGAGCCAGGAGGCCTTCGCGCTGTGCACGCTTGCGTGCCAGCTTGCGGACGCGGCGAACGGCTTCAGCCTTTTCGCGAGCGCGCTTCTGGGACGGCTTCTCGTAGTAGTCACGCATCTTCATTTCGCGGAAAATGCCTTCGCGCTGCATCTTCTTCTTGAGAGCGCGGAGCGCCTGATCGACATTGTTATCGCGGACTAGTACCTGCACGTGAATCCCGTTCCTTGGTTCGTGTTGTTTGCTGCTCCGTCAGGTGCGGAGGCAAAAGAGTGACATTCGCTAAGCTGGAAGCTTTACGATTAGATGAGCGGATACCAGATCATCAGGCGAAAGTCCAGCGACGACATGAGGCGGCGCTGAAAAAAACCTGAGATACGAGTGTCGCGCGACTTCTCCCCCGCCGCTTAACCGATCCATAGTCATGTCGCAACTGCGCGCAAGTCCACGCAAATGCGTCGCAAAAGAAACGTTGCGCAGGTCTCGGATTTGCGATTTCTAACTCCAACGAGAATGATCACCGGGAGTAACGGGCCGATGCGCAAATATTCAGTTTTCGCCGTGGCGCGCGAGGCGCTGCGCGGCCACAAGGGATGGGGCCCGCACTGGGCATCGCCGGAGCCGCGAAAGGAGTATGACGCCATCATCATCGGCGGCGGCGGCCATGGCTTGGGAGCAGCCTATTACCTTGCCAAGGAGCACGGCATCACAAATGTCGCGGTGCTCGAAAAGGGATGGATCGGCGGCGGCAATACCGGCCGCAACACGACGATCATCCGGTCCAACTATCTCTATGAAGAGAGCATGGACATCTACGAGCATTCGCTGAAGCTCTGGGAAAACCTCTCGCAGGATCTGAACTACAACGTCATGTATTCGCCCCGCGGCGTGATGATGCTGTCGCACAACATCCATGACCAGCAGTCGTTCAAGCGCCACATCAATGCAAACCGTCTCTACGGCATCGACAACGAGTGGCTGACGCCGGAGCAGGCCAAGGCCTATTGCCCGCCGCTCGATATCGCCAAGACTGCGCGCTACCCGATCAACGGGGCGGCCCTGCAGCGCCGTGGCGGCACGGCCCGCCACGATGCGGTTGCCTGGGGCTATGCGCGTGCGGCCTCCGACCGCGGCGTGCACATCATCCAGAACTGCGAAGTGACCGGGATCCGCCGCGACGAGACCGGCCGGGTCGTCGGGGTCGACACCAATCGCGGCTATATCGGCGCTAAGAAGGTCGGCATTTCCGCCGCCGGCCACACCTCGGTGCTGATGCAGATGGCCGATGTGCGCGTGCCGCTGCAGAGCCAGCCGCTGCAGGCGCTGGTCTCCGAACCGCTGAAGCCGATCTTCCCCTGCGTCGTCATGTCGAACTCGGTGCATGCCTATATCTCGCAGTCCGACAAGGGCGAGTTCGTCATCGGCGCCGGCACCGACCAGTACAATTCCTATTCGCAGACCGGCGGCCTGCAGATCATTACCCATACGCTCGATGCGATCTGCGAGCTCTTTCCGATGTTCCGCCGCGTCAAGATGATGCGGCAGTGGGGCGGCATCGTCGACGTCACCCAGGACCGCTCGCCGATCCAGGGTGTCACGCCGGTTCCGGGCCTCTACCTGAACGCCGGCTGGGGTACGGGCGGCTTCAAGGCGACGCCGGGCTCGGCCCATCTCTTCGCCCATCTGATCGCCAAGGGCGAGCCGCATCGTCTCGCCGCAGGGTTGACGCTGGAGCGCTTCCGCACCGGCCGGCTCATCGACGAAGCGGCTGCCGCCGCCGTTGCGCACTGAGGATTTCGAGATGCTTCTGATCTACTGCCCCTATTGCGAGGAAGAGCGTTCCGAGCTCGAGTTCCGCGGTGCCGGCGACGCCCATATCGCCCGTCCGGAAAACATCGCCGACATCACCGACGAACAGTTCGAGGAATATTTCTTCCTGCGTCAGAACCCCAAGGGTCTGATCTTCGAACGCTGGCGCCACATCCATGGCTGCGGCCGATTCTTCAACGCCGCCCGCGACACGGTCAGCGACCGTTTCTACACCACCTACAAGGCTGGCGAACCGAAGCCTGACATCGCCACCATTCTCCAGAGCGAGCAGGACAAGAACGGCCAGGATAAGGGAGCCGCGAAATGATGGGCGCCAATCGCATTCCAGGCGTCGGCCGCCTGACCCCCGCCCGCACCGCGCGCTTCACCTTCGACGGCCGCACGCTGACGGCGCTCGAGGGCGACACGGTCGCTTCGGCGCTGCTTGCCAACGGCATTCATCTGGTCGGCCGTTCGTTCAAGTACCACCGCCCGCGCGGCATTCTTTCGGCCGGAGCCGAGGAGCCGAACGCGCTGCTCGACGTCTCGCGGGATGCCGCCCGCCGCCAGCCGAACGTGCGCGCCACGGTGCAGGAAGTCTTCGACGGCATGAAGGTGGAATCGCAGAACCGCTGGCCGTCGCTTGCCTTCGACGTCGGCGGCTTCAACGATCTCCTGTCGCCTTTCTTTGCCGCCGGGTTCTACTACAAGACCTTCATGTGGCCGAAGGCTGCCTGGCACGCGATCTACGAACCCTTCATCCGCCGTGCTGCCGGCCTCGGCGTTACGCCGACGGAAGCCGATCCGGATCACTATGCCAGCCGCTACGCGCATTGCGATGTGCTTGTCATCGGTGCGGGTGTTGCCGGTCTATCCGCAGCACTTGCCGCTGCCAAGGCCGGCGCCAAGGTGATCATCTGCGACGAGCAGCCGGAAGTCGGTGGTGCGCTTCGCTACGAGAGTGGCACGACCATCGACGGCAAGGATGGCTGGGACTGGGCGCAGGAGACCGCCAAGACGCTTGCCTCCATGGACAACGTCACGGTGCTCACCCGCACCACCGGCTTCGGCTACTACAACCACAATTTCGTCGGCCTCGTCGAGCGCGTGACCGATCATCTGGCGGCCCTCGACAAGTCGCTGCCGCGTGAACGGCTGTGGCAGGTGCGCGCCAAGAAGGTGATCCTCGCCAACGGCCAGATCGAGCGGCACATGGTGTTCGCCAACAACGACCGCCCGGGCATCATGCTCGCTTCGGCCGGCCGCACCTATCTCAATCACTTCGGCGTCGCAGTCGGCTCCAAGGTTGGCGTCTACACGGCGCATGACTCGGCCTATGAGGCGGCCTTCGACCTGAAGCGGGCCAGTGTTTCGGTTCCTGTTATCGTCGACTGCCGCGAAAATCCGGGCGAGGCGGTGCTGGCCGAAGCGCGCAAGCTCGGCATCGAGGTGCTGACCGGGCATTCGGTGATCAAGGCCGGCGGCAAGCTCCGCGTCAACTCGATCAGCGTCGCCCGCAATGGCGGCGGCTCTGCCCGCAAGTTCGCCGTCGACGCGCTTTTGGTCTCGGCCGGCTGGACACCGTCGGTGCACCTGTTCTCGCAGTCGCGCGGCAAGGTGAAGTTCGATGCGGCGACGCAGCGCTTCCTGCCGGGCACGTACCTGCAGGATTGCCTGTCGATCGGCGCCTGCAACGGCACCGACGACCTGCAGGCAACCATCGACGAGGCGCTTGCGGCCGGCGAACTGACCGCGCGTGCGGCCGGTACAGAGGGCGGTGCGCAGGTGACGCTTTCGGGCGAAAACCGCTACGGCTGGACCGGCGGCATGATCGGCGCTGCAGAAGGCGCTGGTCCCGATACCACGGTTAAGGCCTTCATCGACTTCCAGCACGACGTCTGCGCCAAGGACATTCGTCTGGCGGTGCGCGAAGGCATGCACTCGATCGAGCACATCAAGCGCTTCACCACCAACGGCATGGCGTCCGACCAGGGCAAGCTTTCCAACATGCATGGTCTGGCGATCGCCGCCGAAGCGCTTGGCAAGGACATTCCGCAGGTGGGTCTGACGACCTTCCGCCAGCCCTACACGCCGGTGACCTTCGGAGCGATCGTCAACCACTCGCGTGGTGCCCTGTTCGACCCCGCGCGCAAGACGCCGATCCATGCCTGGGAGGAGGCGCATGGCGCCGAGTTCGAGGATGTCGGCAACTGGAAGCGCGCCTGGTTCTACCCGCGCTCCGGCGAAGACATGCATGAGGCGGTCGCGCGCGAGTGCAAGACGGTGCGCGACGTGGCTGGTGTCTTCGACGCCTCGACGCTCGGCAAGATCGAGGTTGTTGGCCCGGATGCGGCGCAGTTCCTCAATCTCATGTACACCAACGCCTGGGACAACCTGAAGCCCGGCCGCTGCCGCTACGGCATCATGCTGCGCGACGACGGCTTCGTCTATGACGACGGCGTGGTCGGTCGCCTGGCCGAGGATCGCTTCCACGTGACGACGACGACCGGCGGTGCGCCGCGCGTCATGAACCACATGGAAGACTATCTGCAGACCGAGTTCCCGCACCTGAAGGTCTGGCTGACCTCGACGACGGAACAGTGGGCCGTCATCGCCGTGCAGGGACCGAAGGCGCGCGAGATCATCGCTCCGCTCGTCGAGGGCATCGACCTCTCCAACGAGGCCTTCCCGCACATGAGCGTCGCCGAGGGCAGGATCTGCGGCGTGCCGACACGGCTCTTCCGCATGTCGTTCACCGGCGAGCTGGGCTTCGAAGTCAACGTGCCGGCGGACTATGGCCAGGCGGTATGGGAAGCGATCTGGGCACGGGCCGAGCCGATGGGCGCCTGCGCCTACGGCACGGAAACCATGCACGTGCTGCGCGCCGAGAAGGGCTATATCATCGTCGGCCAGGACACCGACGGGACCCTGACGCCGGACGATGCCGGTCTTTCCTGGGCCGTCTCGAAGAAGAAGCCCGACTTCGTCGGTATCCGCGGCCTGAAACGCCCGGATCTCGTCAAGGATGGCCGCAAGCAGCTTGTCGGTCTTCTCACCAAGGATCCGAAGGTGGTGCTGGAGGAAGGCGCGCAGATCGTCGCCGACCCGAACCAGCCAAAGCCGATGACCATGCTCGGTCACGTGACGTCGTCCTACTGGTCGGCAAACTGCGGTCGCTCGATTGCGCTGGCCATGGTGGCCGGTGGCCGCGAGCGCCTCGGCCAGACGCTCTACGTGCCGATGACCGATCGCACCATTGCCGTCGAAGTGAGCGACATGGTGTTCTTTGACAAGGAAGGGGGCCGCCTCCATGGCTGACCAGGTTACTGCAAGCCGCAAGGCGGCACTCACCGCGCGCGGGGGCTCGGCCGAGGCGATCCTGACGCCTGCACCGGCAGCAACGCGCATTTCGCTGCGCGCCGGCGCCGACGCACTGCCGGCCCTTTCGGCCGCACTTGGCGTGACGCTGCCGACCCGGCCGAAGACCTCGGCCTCTTCCGGCCAGCGCCATGCGCTGTGGATCGGCCCGGACGAGTGGCTGGTCATCGACGAAAGCGAGGCCGACCTGTTGGCGGTCGCGGCGTCGAGCGGCACGCTGCATTCGGCGGTCGACATTTCGCATCGCAACGTCGCCGTCATTGTCAGCGGTCCGGGCGCCGACGTGGCTATCAACAGCGGCTGCCCGCAGGATCTGTCGCTGGCGATCTTCCCTGTTGGTGGCTGCTCGCGCACGATCCTCGGCAAGGCGGAGATCATCCTCTTCCGCACTGCCGAGGATCAGTTCCGGGTCGAGTGCTGGCGGTCGTTCTCGCCCTTCGTCTTCGGACTGCTTTCCGAGGGCGCTGCTGACGCCGGCCACTAAATGAAAAAGCCGGGAGGTGCGAGCAAGCACCTCCCGGCATTCGAAGACTGTTTGAAACAGCTCGCTCTCATTGCCGAGCGAGCAAGATGCCTTTTTCGAGGAGCGTGCGCTTCGTCGCATCGTTCAAGTCGTAATCCTGAAGGTGCTCGGGTTCGACCCAGGCATGTTCGACGAACTCGTCGTTGAGGCTGACCTCGCGATTTTCGGCCTCACAGTCAAAGATCAGATAGATCATATGAAGCTGCTCGGTTGAGCCGTCGGCATAGGACTTTGTCCGGATGTCGTCCCGGAAGGTCCAGGGCTTGATCGTTCCGATCTCCAGACGGTCTCCGAGCTCTTCCCGGATTTCACGGCGCAAGCCCTCATCGAGACGTTCGCCCGGCTCGAGGCCGCCACCCGAAAGCGCCCATTGCCCGGGAAACACGCCGCGATCGGGCGGCATCTTGCAGAGCAAGTAGGCGCCCCTGTTCTGAATGAGCGGGCAGACGATGATACGCTGGCGCAATGACTTCTCCATTTACTTATTTTGCGACCACGACAGCCGCCTTGCTTTTTTACGCGAAGCGCAAGTACCAGTAGAGCGCAATCTCGTGCGTTCCCGGCGTCAATTCCGAATAGAGGTGTCGGTCGTGGCCGGCGAGCTCGAAGCCGTAGCGCTCGTAAAAGCGGCAGGCGGCGACATTGTTCGATTGGGTCTCAAGCCTGATCCCCGGCAGGCCCCGTTCCCGCGCCCATGACACTGCCCTGTCCATGAGAGCTCGCGCGACGCCAGCGCGGCGCGCGTCCTTGTCGACGGCGATATCGTCCACCTCGGCATAGCCGTTCCACGCCTTCGAGAGTGCAATGTAACCGGCGAGCTGGCCGTCGAGACGCGCTGTGAAGAGGGCGGCATCCGGCCCAGCCGCGGTCTCCACAAGCTCGTCCGGATCGGATCCATAGGTCTTGATGTAGCTCTCGACCGGAGCGACGTCGCCGAGACCGGGGCCGGTGAAGGGCGGCAGTGCCTCGGACGTGACCTCGAAGAAAAAGTCGCAGCCGGCAAAGTCGCTGACGAAACGCCCGTCGGCCGGCTCGACGATGACTGCTGCTGTCATGGGATCTGCCTGCTCAAACCGCCTCAGGCATCGGCGGGGCGATCCTTGGGATCGAACTGGATGATCGTCTGCCAGGTTGCCGTCAGCGCCGGCTTGCGCTCGCCTTCGATCTCGACGCTGACGTCGTAGGTGATCATCAGCATGCTGGCGCCGCGGAAGCGGGCATCGGCCATGGTGAAGTGGCCGCGCACCTTGGCGCCGCTCTTCACCGGCGCGATGAAGCGCACTTTCTCGAAGCCGTAATTGATGCCCATGGTCTGTTCGCGGATTTTCGGCAGGCAATTGTAGTTCATTGCGGAGAGCAATGAGAGCGACAGGAAGCCATGCGCGATCGTGCCGCCGAAGGGCGTTTCGGCAGCGGCCCGCACCGGGTCGACGTGAATATACTGATAGTCGCTGGTTGCCTCGGCGAATTTGTCGATTGTTTCCTGCGTGACCGTGATCCAGTCGGAAACGCCGACCTCCTTGCCGACCAGCACCTTGATCTCAGAAAGTGAAATGTCGTGCAGCATGTAAACGCCTCGAAACAAGCCCCCCAAGCGATCTATAGGCTCGCCCGTTGCAACCTGCAAGTGGTGGAAAAGCTTTAGAAAACCTCGACGAAGAAGGCAACGGAGCGCGGCGCCACGTGATCGGCGGGGGATGACGCTGCGAGCGCATCCTGCCATTTTCCATTGACGCTGTCGGGCAGGCGGAGGGGATGCGGCGCATGGCTGCGATTGATGACGACGGCAAGCCGCGTTGCCCGCTTCTGGGTGCGGTCGGGGGTGGTCAGCACCATTGTCAGATTGTCCGTTGCCGGATGCTCCCAGTCGGTCACGGTCATCGGGTGACCGTCGAGACGGCACCACTCGACGTCGCCGTTTCCTGTCAGGAACGTGGTCTCGTCGAAAACGCCGAAGCGGGAGCGCATGGCTGACAGGGCTGCAGTATGGGCGACGATCTCATCGTCCATCGCCGTCCAGTCGAGCCAGGTGATGGCGTTGTCCTGGCAGTAGGCGTTGTTGTTGCCCTGCTGGCTGCGCCCGGCTTCGTCGCCGGCGGTCAGCATGATCGTGCCGCGGGTGGCAAAGAGCGTGCCGATGAGCGCCATCACGTCATGGCGGCGAGCCGCCTTGATTTCCGGATCCGCCGTCGGCCCTTCGGCGCCATTGTTCCAGGAATGGTTCTCGTTGTGGCCGTCGCGATTTTCCTCGCCGTTCGCCTCGTTGTGCTTGCCGGCATAGGAGACGAGATCGGCCAGCGTGAAGCCGTCATGGGCGGCGATGAAGTTGACCGTGCGCGTGCCGCTCTCACCCCAGCGGGCGAAACTGCCTGAGGAGCCGGCAAGCGCTGTCGCCAGCGCGCCAATCGAATGGCGATCGCCGCGCCAGTAGATGCGGAGGTCGTCGCGGGCGCGGTCGTTCCACTCGAGGAAGGGCGCGGGGAAATTGCCGAGCTGGTAGCCACCGGGACCGATATCCCAGGGCTCGGCGATCAGCACCCGGTCGGCAAGCAGCGGATCGGCCGCAATCGCCTGAAAGAGTGGGGCATCGCGGTGGAAGCCGCCCATGTCGCGGCCGAGGATCGAGGCGAGATCGAAGCGGAAGCCGTCGACGCCGGCAGCGCTGACGAAGTGGCGCAGGCTGTCGAGGATCAGTGCCTCGACCACCGGATTGTCGCAGGCGATCGTGTTGCCGCAGCCGGTATCGTTGATCAGTTCGCCCGGGCGGTCGGTGGCGTGACGATAATAAGTCAGGTTGTCGAGGCCGCGCATCGACAGCGTTGTGCCGAAGCGATCGCTTTCACCGGAGTGGTTGAAAACGAGATCGAGGATGACGCCGATGCCGGCCTTGCGCAGCGCCTCGACGGTCTTTCGCAGCTCCTTGATGCCGCCCGGCACCAGGCGCGGATCGAGTGCCATAGGGGCGATCGGATTATAACCCCAGCCGTTCTTCAGACCGAGCGGTGGCAGATGGCGTTCGTCGATCCAGGCGACGATCGGCATCAGCTCGATGGCCGAGACGCCGAGGCGCTTCAGATGTTCGATGATGGCGGGCTCGGCGAGGGCGGCCACCGTGCCGCGCTTGGCTTTGGGTACGTCGGGATGGAGGATGGTGAAAGGCTTGACGGCGATTTCGTAGACAAGGCCGCCGGAGCGAAAGAGCGGCGCCTTCACCTTGGCAGCCTTCACCTCGGTGACGATCGCTTTCGGTACGAGGTCGGCGGTGTCTTCGCCAAAGATCGTCAGGCGCGGATCATGGCCAAACGGGCGGTCGAGTTCGATGGCATAGGGATCGACGAGAAGCTTGGATGGATCGAACCAGAGACCGTGATCGGGCGAATAGACGCCATCGGCCCGGAAGCCGTAGCGCGTTCCTTTCGGCGCGTCGGCAACCTTCAAGCTGTGAATGTCGCCGTTCCGCGTCATCGGCAGCTGGCGCAGCTGTTTGGCGCCTGATTTGTCGAAAAGGCAGAGATCGATACGGGCGGCATTGTGCGACCAGACCGAAAACACGGTGCCTTCGGAGGTGATGGTGGCACCGAGGGGTGGGTTTCCTTTGGTCGGCATGAAGGCGGCCCTCTTCGTGGTGTCGTCGGTGTGTGTGACCCACCCCCCTCTGCCCGGCCGGGCATCTGCCCCACAAGGGGGAGGTTGACTTGTGGCATCCTCCCATTCCACCGATAAACCGATGCGTTGGTTTACGGGCGAGGGGATCCCTGCGACGTCAACGCCATCTTAGGGCAAGGCCGTGCCGCAGATCGATCTCCCCCTTGTGAGGGAGATGCCCGGCAGGGCAGAGGGGGGTAAGCGGCAAACGAAAAAGGGCCGCATCAGCGGCCCCGATAGTGCGGTATTTCAGGTAATGACGCTCGGCTCGGTGCGGCCGGTGCGGGTCTTGATGCTGGCGATCTCTTCGGCAACGGCGATGAGATCGGCGAGCGCCGTCTGCGTCTCGATATCGTGACGCGAGGCGTCCGGCTCGAAGCGCTCGATATAGACGCGCAGCGTTGCTCCCGATGTGCCGGTGCCCGACAGGCGGAAGACGACGCGGGAGCCGCCTTCGAACAGGATGCGGATGCCCTGGTTCTTGCTGACGGAATGGTCGACCGGATCGTTGTAGGCGAAGTCGTCCGCGGTCGCGACCTTGAGCGCGCCGAAGGACTTGCCGGGCAGCGTGGCAAGCTGGTCGCGCAGGTTGGCGATCAGGCCATTGGCCGCATCAGAATCGACCTCTTCGTAGTCGTGGCGCGAATAGTAGTTGCGGCCGTAGGTCGCCCAATGGTTCTTGACGATGTCGAGCGCGCTTTCCTTGCGCACCGCCAGAATGTTGAGCCACAGCAGGACTGCCCAGAGCCCGTCCTTCTCGCGCACGTGGTTGGAGCCGGTGCCCGCACTTTCCTCGCCGCAGATCGTCGCCATGCCCTCGTCGAGCAGGTTGCCGAAGAACTTCCAGCCGGTCGGCGTCTCGTAGATGCCGATGCCGAGCTTTTCGGCGACACGGTCGGCAGCACCACTGGTCGGCATCGAACGGGCGATACCTGCAAGACCCTTGGCATAGCCGGGTGCCAGATGCGCGTTGGCGGCGAGCATGGCCAGACTGTCGGACGGTGTGATGAAGATGCCGCGGCCGATGACGAGGTTGCGGTCGCCGTCGCCGTCGGAAGCGGCGCCGAAATCCGGTGCGTCGGGCGCCATCATCGTCTCATAGAGTGCGCGGGCATGAACCAGATTCGGGTCCGGGTGGTGGCCGCCGAAATCGGGCAGCGGGATGAAGTTCATCACCGAGCCCTTAGGCGCGCCGAGTCGCTTTTCGATGATCTCCTTGGCATAGGGACCGGTAACGGCGCTCATCGCATCGAAGACGACGCGGAAGCCGCCTTCAATCATTTTGCGGATCGCGCCGAAGTCGAACAGGCTTTCCATCAACTCGGCATAATCGGCGACGGGATCGATGACGGTGATCGTCATGCCGTCGATGTCCTGCGTGCCTTCGGCATCAAGGTTGATGTCGGCGACATCGGAGATCTTGTAGCTGTCGATCACCTTGCTGCGCGCGAAGATCGCGTCAGTGATCTTCTCCGGTGCCGGGCCGCCATTGCCGATGTTGTACTTGATGCCGAAGTCTTCGGTCGGGCCGCCAGGATTGTGGCTGGCCGACAACACGATGCCGCCAAAGGCTTTGTACTTGCGGATGACGTTGGAGGCAGCCGGCGTCGACAGGATGCCGCCGCGGCCGACGAGCACGCGGCCGAAGCCGTTGGCCGCCGCCATCTTGATGGCGATCTGGATGATTTCGCGGTTGTAGAAGCGACCGTCGCCGCCGATGACAAGCGTTTCGCCCTGAAAGCCTTCGAGCGAATCGAAGATCGACTGGATGAAGTTCTCGGCATAGTTCTTCTGCTGGAAGACCGGGACCTTCTTGCGCAGCCCTGACGTGCCAGGCTTCTGGTCGCCGTAGGGGGTTGTGGTAACCGTTCTTATCATGCTGACTTAACCTTTCCCGAGAAGTCCGGAATAAAGAGAGACGTAACGCTCGGCACTTGTGGCCCAGGAAACGTCCGATTTCATGCCCTGGGTCTGAATTTTCGACCAGACTTTGGGCTCGCTGTATGCACGCAGCACCCGCCGGATCGCAAGCCGCAACCCATCGGCATTGACAGGCGTGAACTGGAAGCCGGTCGCGACCTTGGCCGCAAGCCCGGCCTCGTTGGCGTCGATGATGGTATCGGCAAGGCCGCCGGTGCGGGCGACGACCGGCACGCAGCCGTAGCGCAGGCCATAGAGCTGGGTAAGCCCGCAGGGCTCGAAGCGCGACGGAATGAGGATGGCGTCGGAGCCCGCCTGCATCAGATGCGACAGCGGCTCGTTGTAGCCGGTGACCATGCCGATATGGCCGCGATGGCGGGAGGCAGCGGCGAGCAGCGCGCCTTCGAGCGCCGCGTCGCCGGAGCCGAGCACCACGAGCTTGCCGCCCATGGCGACGAGCTCGTCGGCGATCTCGGCGACCAGATCCATGCCCTTCTGCCAGGTGAGCCGGCTGACAACGCAGAAGATCGGGCCGTTGCCTTTTTCAAGGCCGAAGCGTTCCTCGAGCGCACGCCGGTTGGCCGCGCGCTGCTTCAGGCTCGTTGCGCTGAAATGCTGGGCGATGTGCGGGTCGGTCTGCGGATCCCAGATGTCGGCGTCGATGCCGTTGACGATGCCAGAGAGGTCGGCGACGCGGCTCTTCAACAGGCCTTCGAGGCCCATGCCGAATTCGGGCGTCAGGATTTCCTGCGCATAGGAGGGGCTGACGGTGGTAATGGCGTCGGCGGTCTGCAGGCCGCCCTTCAGGAAGCCGACGTCGCCGTAATATTCGACGAACTGCATCGAGAAGGCTTCGGCGGGAAGGGCAAGCTCGGGGAAGACTAAGGCGCCGAACTGGCCCTGGAAGGCGATGTTGTGGATCGTCATCACCGTCGGCGTTGCGGCCGCCGGGCCGAAATGCATGTAGACCGGCGTCAGCGCCGTCTGCCAGTCATGGGCGTGAACGATATCGGGTTTCCAGCCCGAGACGACATCGCCGCCGGCAATTTCTGCCGCCGCAAGCGAGAGTGCTGCAAAGCGGCGGAAATTGTCGACGTAGTCGCGGCCGGTGGCATCGACATAGGGGCCGCCGTCTCGGGCGTAGAGTTCAGGCTGGTCGAGGACCAGCAGATCGAGCCCGTCGATTTCGGCGGCGAAAACTGTCGCCGGATTGCCGAACAGGTTTTCGAAACTGCCGACCTTCTTTTTCTTCTTCAGCTTCTGCAGCACGGCCGGATAGCCGGGCACCAGCGTGCGGGTCTTGACGCCGTGCGGCAAAAGCGCTGCCGGAAGCGCGCCGACGACATCGGCAAGCCCCCCGGTCTTGATCAGCGGATAGACTTCGGACGCAACGGAGAGGACGTTCATGGATGCCTACATTCCCAGTTTGTCGATCATCGTTTGCGTGATCAGGCAGACGCCGTTTTCCGAACGCCGGAAACGCTTGGCATCGAGCACCGGATCGTCCCCGACGACGAGGCCCTCGGGGATCACGACACGGCTGTCGATGACCACGTTGCGCAGCGTCGCGTGGCGACCGATTTTCACATCGGGAAGAACTACGGCATTCTCCAGACGGGAATATGAATTTACGCGGACACCTGTGAACAACAGGCTGCGGTTGAGTGCGGCGCCTGAGATAATGCAGTCGCCGGAGATCAGCGACGAGGTTGCCGAGCCGCGGCGGTTTTCATCGTCATGCACGAATTTCGCCGGCGGCTTGATCTCGGCAAAGGTCCAGATCGGCCAGGTGCTGTCGTAGATGTCGAGCTCCGGCGTCACGTGGGTCAGGTCGATATTGGCCTGCCAATAGGCATCGATCGTGCCGACGTCGCGCCAGTAGGCCTCGCGCTCGAAGTCCGACCGCACGCAGGACTCTGCGAAACGGTGGGCGACGGCTTTGCCGTTATCGACGATGTAGGGGATGATGTCCTTGCCGAAGTCGCGGCTCGATTTCGGATCGGCGGCGTCGCGGCGCAGAAGATCCATCAGGAACTTCGTGTGGAAGACATAGATGCCCATGGAGGCAAGCGCCATCTCCGGATTGCCGGGAATGCCCGGCGGATCGGCCGGCTTCTCGACGAAGGCGATGATGCGGTCCTTTTCGTCGACATGCATCACGCCGAAGCCGGTTGCTTCCATCCGCGGCACCTCGAGGCAGCCGATGGTGACGTCGGCGCCGGAATCGACGTGCTGCTGCAGCATCAATTCGTAGTCCATCTTGTAAATATGGTCGCCAGCAAGGATCACCATGTACTCGACGCCATGGTCCTCAATGATGTCGATGTTCTGGTAAACGGCGTCGGCCGTGCCTTCGTACCATTGCGTTTCGGAAACGCGCTGGCTGGCCGGGAGAATATCGAAGCTTTCGTTTCGCTCCGGGCGGAAGAAGTTCCAGCCACGCTGCAGGTGGCGGATCAGCGAATGCGCCTTGTACTGGGTGGCGACGCCGATGCGGCGGATACCGGAGTTGAGCGCGTTCGACAGCGCGAAGTCGATGATACGGGCCTTGCCGCCGAAATAGACCGCCGGCTTCGCCCGTCGGTCGGTCAGTTCCTTCAGGCGACTGCCGCGACCGCCGGCGAGAACATAGGCCATGGCATCACGTGCCAGAGGTTGCGTACGCTTTTCCACCATTTGTCCTCCCCATTCATTGACCTTAAGGGGTCGTCACGGCGGCCTTCTGCGACGCCTTGCGGCCCTCGATATTTGCAGTCTTCCGCCGCCTTCGGCTGGCGGATCGGATAAATTACTCTTGTTCCAGCATCAGTGTCGCGAGCGGCGGCAGGGTGATGTTGGCCATGATCGCTCCCGTGCTGTTCTTCTCGGCAAAAACCGCGCCGCCATTGCCCTTGCCGCTTCCTCCATAGATTTCCGCGTCGCTGTTGAGGATCTCCTTCCAGCGACCCTTGACTGGCAGCGGGATGGCGTAGCTTTCCCGGTAGACGGGGGTGAAATTGGTGATGACGGCGACGAGTTTTTCGCCGGGCGCCTTGCGCAGCCAGGCAAAGACCGAGTTGTCGCGGTCGTCGGCCAGCAGCCATTCGAAACCTTCGCCTTCGCAATCGCGCGCATGCAGCGCCGGCTTGGCACGGTAGGTGCCGTTCAAGTCACGCACCAGCCGTCGCATGCCCTCGTGCAGATGGTATTCGAGCAGGTTCCAGTCGAGCGCCCGATCCTCGGACCATTCGCGCCATTGCGCGAACTCCTGACCCATGAACAAGAGCTTCTTGCCGGGATAGCCCCACATGAAGGCGTAGTAGGCCCGGAGATTGGCGAACTTCTGCCAGTCGTCGCCGGCCATCTTGGCGATCAGCGAGCCCTTGCCGTGCACGACCTCGTCATGGGACAGCGGCAGCACGAAGTTCTCGTTGAAGGCATAAAGCAGGCCGAATGTCAGGTCGTTGTGGTGGAACTTGCGGTGCACCGGCTCGCGCGACAGATATTGCAGCGTGTCGTGCATGAAGCCCATGTTCCACTTGAAGCCGAACCCGAGACCCCCCGCATGGACCGGATGGGAGACCTTCGGCCAGGAGGTCGATTCCTCGGCGATCGTCAGGATACCCTTGTGAGAGCCGTATATTTCCGTGTTCAGCGTCTGTAGGAAACGGACGGCCTCGAGGTTCTCGTTGCCGCCATATTCGTTCGGCACCCACTCGCCGTGCTTGCGCGAGTAGTCGAGGTAGAGCATCGAGGCGACCGCATCGACGCGCAGGCCGTCGACATGGAATTTTTCCGCCCAGTAGAGCGCATTGTTGACGAGGAACGACAGCACTTCCTGGCGGCCGAAATTGTAGATCGCCGTGTTCCAGTCGGGGTGGAAGCCTTGGCGCGGATCCTCGTGTTCGTAGAGTGCGGTGCCGTCGAACCAGCGCAGGCCGTGCTCGTCGGTCGGGAAATGCGCCGGCACCCAGTCGAGGATGACGCCGATGCCGACCTTGTGGCAGCCGTTGACGAAGCGGGCAAAACCTTCGGGCTCGCCGAAACGGGCGGTCGGCGCATAAAGACCGGTTGTCTGGTAGCCCCAGGAGGGGTCGAAAGGAAACTCCGAGATCGGCAGAAACTCGATATGAGTAAAGCCCATGTCGACGCAGTAGGGGATCAGCCGGTCGGCAAGCTCGTCCCAGGAGAGCATCTCGCCATTGTCGCGGCGCTGCCAGGAACCGGCGTGCACTTCGTAGATCGAGATCGGTTGCCGTCTTGCGTCGGCCGAGGCCCAATGCTTGCGGTGTGCCTCGTCGTCCCAGGTCTGCGCGATTTCCGGCGTGGTCATCGAGGCCGTGTTCGGGCGTAGTTCGGAGCGCCGGGCAAAGGGATCGGCCTTGAGCGGCAGACGCGTGCCGTTGCGGTCGAGGATCTCGTACTTGTAGACAAGGCCCGCATCGACGCCGGGAATGAAGATTTCCCAGATGCCGGTGTCGGTGCGCAACCGCATGACGTGGCGACGGCCGTCCCAGTCGTTGAACTGGCCGACGACCGAAACACGCTTCGCATTGGGTGCCCAGACGGCGAAATGGTAGCCGCTGGCACCGTCATGCTCGATCGGGTGCGCCCCCATCTTGTCGAAGAGCCTGAGATGCGAGCCTTCGCGAATGTAATAATCGTCCATCGGCCCGAGAACCGGACCGAAGCTGTAGGGATCAACGACCACCCATTCGCCGCCCTGATTGCGGGCGCGGTAGCGGACGGGCTGTGGCTTCTTCAGCGCCACCGGGCCTTCGAAGAAGCCGGCATCGTCGCGCCGTTCGATCGCCCCCAGGTCCTTGCCCGAGAGCGTTTCGACCGTCACCGTCTCGGCATCGGGGATGAAGCAGCGGGCAAGGACGGTCTTGCCGACGGGGTGCACGCCAAGAACCGCAAAGGGGTCGTCATGCGTGCCCTTGAGGATGGCCGCGATATCCGGGGCTGACAGCAGACCTGAAGCTGCGGGTTCCGGGTCCTTGCCGGCCGAGGGCGTCATCCAGCTCTCCAGATTTCCCCGGCATATTGCCGGATGGTGCGATCGGACGAGAACCAGCCCATCCGTGCGGTGTTGCGGATTGCCTGCGCGTGCCAGTCGGACGGCGTCGTCCAGAGCTGGTCGAGCTCGCGCTGCGCCTTGGCGTAGGCTTCAAAATCGGCAGCGACCATGAACCAGTCGTGATTGTAGAGCC
Organism: Ensifer sp. ENS06; assembly: GCF_014852205.1. Taxonomy (NCBI): domain Bacteria; kingdom Pseudomonadati; phylum Pseudomonadota; class Alphaproteobacteria; order Hyphomicrobiales; family Rhizobiaceae; genus Ensifer; species Ensifer sp. ENS06. The sequence goes on from NZ_JACVBC010000011.1 coordinate 148,382, forward strand.
CTTCGACGAGGCTTGCGAAGCGATTGCGGTCATCGGGCGAGAACACGCCGGACGCAATCGCCTGCAGCGCCTGCGACAGCTCGCGCGAGCCTTCGATGATGGCGCGCGGATTGTGACCTTCGGCGCGTGCCCTGGTCACCTCTTCGGCGGTCATGCCGAAAATCTTGATGTTTTCCTCGCCGATCCAGTCGCGCATCTCGACATTGGCGCCGTCGAGCGTACCGATCGTCAAGGCGCCGTTCAGCGCGAACTTCATGTTGCCGGTGCCCGATGCTTCCATGCCGGCCGTCGAGATCTGCTCGGAAAGGTCGGCAGCCGGAACCATGATCTCGGCGAGCGAGACGTTGTAGTTCGGCACGAAGACGATCTTCAGGAGGCCGCGCACCGCCGGATCGTTGTTGACGACACGGGCGACGTCGTTGGCCAGTTTGATGATCAGCTTGGCATTGTGATAGCTCGGCGCCGCCTTGCCGGCAAAGAGCTTGACGCGCGGCACCCAGTCGAGCTCCGGATGGGAGCGGATCTGGTCGTAGAGCGCCACGGCCTCGATGATGTTGAGGAGCTGGCGCTTGTACTCGTGGATGCGCTTGATCTGGATGTCGAACATCGCCGACGGATCGAGCCGGATGCCGAGGCGGCTCTGCACGAGCTGCGCGAGGCGCACCTTGTTGGCGCGTTTGACCGCGGCGAAATGTTCCTGGAAGTCCGCCTTGTCGGCGAAGACGTCGAGCGCCTGCAGCGCCTCGGTATTGTCCATGAACTCGTCGCCGATCGCGTCGCGGATCAGTCCGAAGAGACCGGGATTGCACTGCATCAGCCAGCGGCGCGGCGTAATGCCGTTGGTCTTGTTGTTGATGCGGTCCGGGTAGAGCTTGTGCAGGTCGGCAAACACCGTTTCCTTCATCAGCTCGGTGTGCAGAGCCGAAACGCCGTTGATCGAGTGCGAGCCGACAAAGGCGAGATTGCCCATGCGCACGCGTCGTTCGCCGCTTTCGTCGATCAGCGAGATGTTGCGGATTTCGTCGTCCGTGGCGCCCTTCTGGCGGCGGGCCTCGATCAGGATCTTGGCGTTGATCGCATAGACGATCTGCATGTGGCGCGGCAGCAGGCGCTCGATCAGCGGTACCGGCCAGCTTTCGAGCGCTTCGGGCAGAAGCGTGTGGTTGGTGTAGGAGATCGTGCGGCGGGTGATGTCCCAGGCCTGCTCGAAATCGAGGCCGTGCAGGTCGGTCAAGAGCCGCACCAGTTCGGCAATGGAAATGGCTGGATGGGTGTCATTGAGCTGGATGGCGACGGCGTCCGGCAGCGAGTTGAAATCCGGGTATTGCTGCAGGTGACGGCGCAGGATGTCCTGCAGCGAGGCCGAGGAGAAGAAGTATTCCTGGCGTAGGCGCAGCTCCTGGCCCGCTGGCGTCGCGTCGGCCGGATAGAGAACACGCGTCAGGCTTTCCGCCTTGTTGCTTTCGCGAAGGGCGCCGATGTGGTCGCCGGCGTTGAAGGCGGCCAGCAGGATCGGGTCAATCGGCTGCGCGGTCCACAAGCGCAGCGTGTTGACGCGTTTTGCCCGCCAGCCGACGGCGGGCGTGTCGAAGGCGGTGGCGATGACGCGCTCGGCCGGTTTCCACACGAAACGCTGGATTTCCTCGTCGACATTGGCGGTTTCGACGACGCCGCCGAAGCCGATTTCGTAGGAGCTTTCGCGGCGTTCGAATTCCCAGGGGTTGCCGTGGGCAAGCCAGGTTTCGGGTAGTTCCACCTGCCAGCCATCGGCCATCTGCTGGCGGAAGAGGCCATGCATGTAGCGGATGCCGTAGCCATAGGCGGGTACGTCGACGGTCGCCATCGATTCCATGAAACAGGCAGCCAGCCGTCCGAGACCGCCATTGCCGAGGGCCGCATCCGGCTCGAGCTGGGCGACGACATCGATATCGACGCCGAGGGAGGCGAGTGCATCGCGCATCTCGTCCATCAGGCCGATATTGGTCATCGCATCGCGCATCAGCCGGCCGATTAGGAATTCGAGCGAGAGATAATAAACGCGCTTGGCGCCGGTCGCGTAGGTCTTGCGGGTGGAGTCCATCCACTTGTCGGTGATGCGGTCACGCGCAACCAGGATCGCCGCCGTCAGCCAGTCATGGGGCTTGGCGACCTTCGGGTCCTTACCGATGCGGTACTTCAGACGTTCGAGGATTTCGACGGCGAGCTGGCTAGGTTCAGACGACCTTGGGGCGGGCTGCGGCACGTCGTTGGTGGAGAGCCTGTTCATCATGAAACTGTCTTTACCCTTTTGCGTTGGGAGATCGCAGGCCGGACCCGACCGGGGATAAGGCCAATTTATGCATCGATCCGAAGCGCTTGCAACAGATGTTTTTAAATGGATTAGACTTGTCTCAGACGGTGGAGAACGTGTCCCGCCGAAACGCAAAATGCCGCCCGGCGGGGCCGGGCGGCATCGTCAGCGATGTGGTCTGTCTTACCTTGTCAGGCGTGCCATCTTGCCCGAGGTGGTGGCGCCGATTTCGCCGAAAACCTTGACCAGAGCTGCGGCATCTTCCGGCGACTTGTAGTCGGCTGTGCTGCTGGCGCATCGGCTGAGCACCGATTTTCCCTGGATCGGCGCCATGAAGGCGATGGTGAAGACGCGAATGCCGGCGTCCTTGGCATCCTGGCACGCCTTGAGCGTTGCCGTGTCGGATTTGGAATCCTGGGCTTTGTATTTGTCGAGTTCCGGTTCCGGCTTTGGCGCCGCCGGGATGGTCAACGCCTTTCCTTCGAAATGTGTGTTCGCCCCATCGGTCATGAAGACGATGTACTTTTTCGGCGTCAGGCCGTTGGATGCCGTGTGCGCGTCGTTTTCGCCCTTGAGCTTCAGATCCGTGACGGCCTTGGCGAAGGCGCCGCTCGAATCCGTGCCGCCGTTCGCCTCCAGGTTCTTGACGTAGGTACTGGCCTTCGTCGTGCCCCAGGCCAGTTTCTCTTCCGGGAAGATGGAGCTGCTATAGGAAACAGCGCCGACACGGACATACTTGTTGTCGGGGTCCATCTCGGTGAGTGGCTTCAGCAGCGTCTCAACCGCGGATTTCAAGGTCGTGATCTTGTCGATCATGCAAGGGCTGGTCTCAGAGATGCTCTTGCCCCAGTTCTCCGCCGTCCAGTTCTTGCACTTGGTGCGCTTCTCGTCCTTCACATTCGTCACGAAGGCCATCGAGCCCGAGCGGTCGAGCACGAGATACATCGACATGGCGTTCTTGGTTTCCGTCGCGCTCTCGGCAACGGCTACCGTTTCCAGATTGACGGACTTCTGTCCGAGCAACCGCGTCATGGGGTTGAGCTGAATTGTCTGCTTGTTGACGATCGTGACCTTGAAGGCCTTGTCGCTCTTGCCGACAGTCGTCATGACGATGTCGACCGTCGGCTGAACCTGGGTCTCCGTCGGGTCGGTCACGCCGCCCGCGGAAGCGCTGCTGGTGCCCGGGTCGCTGCCGCCGGCTCCACCGGGCAGATCGGTCGAGCTTGCGCCCGACTGCGCCTTCAGGAAGTTCAAGGCGATTTCCTTGGCCTTCTCGGTCGCCAGCGTATCCTTGTTTGCAACCAGTGCGGACGCAGCCGCAAGTGCTGCCGCGTCGGCTGCATCCTGCATCTGGTTTTTCGTCGTCATCATGGTGGCCAGATCGACGGCGACGCCGCCGGCTGCCAACACCAATGGCGCCGCGAGTGCTGCCATGATGCCAAAATTGCCACCCCGGTCCTTGAGCATGGCTACGAAGGACCGGCCTACCGTGTATCGTCTTCCCATCTTTGCACACCCCAAAGGAACACGTTGCAAGCTTGGGGGCATCAATAGCGGCGATGGCTTACGATATCGTTCCGGCAATCCTTGCAATTTTAATGGATTGCCGGAAAACCGGTTGTTGTAAGGGGTTCTGCGGCACCCTGTCTGTTCCGAAGCGGGAATCGGCCTGTGCCAAATCGGGTCACGGTACCGGAATGACGTCGACCGCCTGTTTCGTCGTTTGGCTGCCGTAGCTTTTCAGGACCCCGATGACGGGCGCGACATCGCCGTAGTCGCGGCCATGACCGACGACGATATGGTCGGTTCCAGCCGGAATATTGTTGGTCGGATCGAGTTCGAGCCACCCACCGGTTGTGCCGCACCAGACGCGCACCCAAGCGTGCATGGCATCGGCCCCCTCCAGGCGCTCCTTGCCGGGCGGGGGGATCGTCCTTAGGAAACCGCTAACATAGCCGGCAGGGATGCCGAGGCTTCGGAGCGCCACGATCATGACATGGGCGAAATCCTGGCAGACGCCGCGCTTGAGCTTGAACGCTTCTGCCGGCGTCGTGTTCACGGTTGTCGCCTCGCCGTCATAGGCGAAGTCGCGATGGATGCGGTCGCACAATGCGACGGCGATCTGGCGCACGGTCATCGTGTCGGTAATGGTGTCACGCGCGTAGGCGGCAATGTCGGCGACCTCGGGCAAGAGTGGGCTCGGGCCGGCGAAGTGATGCGGCGCGTCGGCATCGACGGACCAGCAGGCCGCAAGCTCTGCCGGCAGGCCGGTGAGGTCAGGGGAGAAGTCCGCGGTCAGGGCCTGTGCTTCCACCTGCACGCGCGCCTGCATGCGGATTGTCAGGTCGGCATGCGAGGTGCGAAAGAGGATCGACGTAAACGGGTTGGCGAAGAAGTCGATGCTCTCGGTACGTTCGGCCGGCATGGGATGGCAGCTGAGCGAGCCGACGACGAGACGCTGGCGACCGGGCAGCGTCGCCGGCAGCACGCGCACGAGGTGGCGGCCGCCGGACACCGGCACTTCGTAGTCATAGATGATCTTTAGGCTGATGTCGTAAAGCATGGCTAGCCGAGATAGGTGCGCGCGAGCAGATCGGACAGGCTTTCGAGATCCCGCTCCAACCGATTGTAGACGCCGAGGTTCATGGCTTCCGGTGTCATCACCGCCAGGCCCGAATGCAGCCGCATCGCCTCGCGGTAGAAGGAGGACATCTGGCCGTTGACGAAGGCGTTCGGCAACAGCTCGACCTCGGTCTTGATCTCATTCAACTGGTAAAGCACCGAGCGCGGATTGAGCGGATCGAGCGCCAGGAGGTCGGTGACTGTCAAGGCGGCGGTGCTGACATTGTAGCGCCGGCGATGGGTCATGACGCTGTCGCCGATTTCGAGCAGCATGTCATAGGCGCCATCGGGCGCATCCGGCCCCGACATGTGGCCGAGCAGCCGGGTCATGTGCAGGCCGCGCTCGATATAGCGGCCGATCGAAAGAAAGCGCCAGCCGGTGAAGCGGTACATGTTTTCATGCACGAGACCGGCAAAGCCGGCGAGCTTGCGCAGGAGCACGGTGATCGCGCGGGTCGCGTCGTCGCCGGCCTGCACCGTCGCGTGGAACTTGCGCGCCGTCTGCGACAGGTCGTTCAGTGCCAGCCAGCCGTCCGGCGAGAACCGGTCGCGGATGTTGCCGGCGCTGAAGAGGGCGCTTGCGATGTTGGCGAGCAGGCTGTCGGGCACCGGCTGGCGCGCATCGATGTCGAGGGCTGCGAGATAGTCGCCGACATCCTTAAGGAGCGGCAGGTCCGGATCGGCGGTTTCGGCGAAGCGGCCGTGCCAGGCGCGCAGGATGCGCAGCGCCCCTTCCGCACGCTCGATATAGCGGCCGAGCCAGAAGAGATTGTCGGCCGCCCGGCTCGGCAGGCTTCCCGGCATGTTGCGGGTGAAACTTTCCTCGGCCGGAAGCAGCGTCGTGCGCTCGACCGGTCGGTCGCTGACGATCCAGACATCGGCGGCGGTGCCGCCCGCCTGCATCGCGATCGCGGCGACATCGTCGCCGGAGCCGATGCGGGCAAAGCCCCCTGGCATGATCTGCCAGCCGTCGCGGGTGCGTGCCGCAAACACCCGCAGGCTCATCGGCCGCGGGGTCAGTCGGCCACGCACCCAGGCCGGCGTGGTCGAAAGCGTGACCACCTCCTGGCCCACGAGCTTGCCGCCCTCGGCGCTAAGCCAATCTGCGATCGAGGCTCGAGCCTTCTCATCAAGCGTACGGCCGAGTACCGACTGGCCATTGTCGTCGAAGAAAGGGCGGGTCTGGTAGGCGGGGCCGATGACCATGCGGTCGAGGTTGGCGGCGACCTGTTCGCGTTCGGCGCCCTGGCCGCACCACCAGGTGGCGATCGAGGGCAGCTTCTGTTCCTCGCCCAGCAGATGGCGGCAGATCGCCGGCATGAAGGCGAGGAAGGCGCGGGTTTCGACGATGCCGGTGCCGAGCGCGTTCACGATTGAGACCGAGCCGGCCCTGAGCGCCTCGACAATGCCGGGTGTGCCGATATGCGAGGACTGATTGAGCTCGAGCGGATCGGCAAAGGCCGCGTCGAGACGACGCCAGAGCACGCCGATGGGCTTGAGGCCGGCGACGGTGCGCACCATCACCCGGCCGCCGATCACGGTCAGATCCTCGCCTTCAAGCAGCATGAAGCCCAGATAGCGGGCGATATAGGCATGTTCGAAATAGGTCTCGTTGGCGATCCCCGGCGAAAGAACGGCGATGCGGTCGTCCGGGTGCAGCCGGCGGCTCTGCAGCGTGTCGCGGAACTCACCAAAGAAGCCGGCCAGCCGGTGGACGTGGCTTTCGGCATAAAGATTGGAGAAGGCACGCGTGGTCGCGACCCGGTTCTCCAGGGCGAAGCCGGCGCCCGAAGGTGCCTCGGTGCGATCGGACAGGACCCACCAGTTACCGTCGGGTCCACGGCCAATCTCGAAGGAGACGAAATGCAGGAAGTGGCCGTCGGCCGGTTTCACGCCGACGAGAGGGCGCAGGAACTCCGGATTGGAGGCGACCAGCGCCGGCGGCAGCAGCCCTTCGCGCACCAGCCGGTTCTCGCCATAGATGTCGGCGACCACCTTTTCCAGAAGTTCGGCGCGCTGCACGAGGCCTTGCGAGACGTGCGCCCATTCCTTTTCGTCGATCAGAACCGGAATGTGCGACAGCGGCCAGCTTCGCTCGGAACTCTCCTTGGCGCCGTAGACGCGATAGAACACGCCGGCGTCGCGCAGATAGCGGTCGGCGCGCGCGAAGCGGTTGGCAAGTTCGGTCTCGTCGAGCCGCCCAAGCGTCGCGAGCAGCCGCTGCCAGACCGGGCGGACATTGCCCTCCTGGTCGAGCATTTCGTCGGCAATGCCCGGTAGGGCACGGTAGCCGAAGACCGGATCGTCGTCGGTGCCCGGATGGTTTGCGGCCGCTGTCTGCTTCTTCGGCATTTACGCTCCTGGTGGACGCCTGAGATCAAGCGTCATCGGGAATTCCGTCGACGGGCTTTCGGGGCGCAGCGGATAGCCTCCCGGCGTATGACCCCAAGGCTCGAACCGCGCCAGGCGCCGCGCCTCCGCCTCGTTGCCGTTGACCGGAAACGTGTCGTAGTGGCGCCCACCCGGGTGGGCGACATGGTAGATGCAACCGCCGATCGCCCGATTCGACCATGTATCATAGATATCGAATGTGAGGGGAGTGTTGACCGGTAGCACCGGATGTAGCCCAGAGGCCGGCTGCCACGCCTTGTAGCGGACGCCGGCCACCGCCGTGCCATTCGAACCAGTGCGTGTGAGCGGCACGAGCCGACCGTTGCAGGCGACCGTATATCGCTCGGGATTGGCGGTATCGAGCTTGACCTGCAGCCGTTCGATCGAGCTGTCGACATAGCGCACGGTGCCGCCGATCGCGCCCTGTTCGCCCATCACGTGCCAGGGTTCGAGCGCCTGACGGATTTCGAGCTTTGCCCCCTCGTATTCGACCTCGCCGCAGAAGGGGAAGCGGAACTCGAGCTGGGCCTCGAACCATTCCGGTTTCAGATCGAAGCCGTGCGCCCGGAGATCGGCGAGCACGTCGAGAAAGTCCTGCCAGACGTGATACGGCAGCATGAAACGATCGTGCAGCGCGGTGCCCCAGCGCACGAAGCGACCGTCGACCGGGTGCTTCCAGAAGCGGGCGATGAGGGCGCGCACCAGCAATTGCTGGGCGAGCGACATGCGGGCGTTCGGCGGCATCTCGAAACCGCGGAACTCGACGAGGCCGAGGCGGCCGGTCGGCCCGTCAGGCGAAAACAGCTTGTCGATGCAGATCTCCGCCCGATGGGTGTTGCCGGTGACATCGACGAGCAGGTTGCGGAACAGCCGGTCGACGAGCCAGGGCAGGGGCGGCGGCGTTGCAGAGCCCGGCATCGGCACCTGCGCCAGGGCGATTTCGAGTTCATAGAGCTGGTCGTGCCGGGCTTCGTCGATACGCGGCGCCTGCGAGGTCGGGCCGATGAAGAGGCCGGAGAACAGGTAGGAGAGCGAGGGATGCCGCTGCCAGTGCAGCACCATGCTTTTTAGCAGATCCGGGCGGCGCAGGAACGGGCTGTCATTCGGATTGGCGCCGCCGACGACCACGTGATTGCCGCCGCCGGTGCCGGTGTGACGGCCGTCGATCATGAACTTGTCGGCACCGAGCCGGCTCTGGCGCGCCTCCTCGTAGATCGCCGTGGTGATGTCGACGCAGTCCTGCCAATGGGCGGCCGGATGGATGTTGACCTCGATCACGCCCGGGTCCGGCGCAACGCGGATGACGTTGATGCGCTCGTCCTGCGGCGGTGCATAGCCCTCGATGTGCACGGGCAGGCCGATCGCAGCGGCAGCGCGCTCCGCAGACGCGATCAGATCGAGATACTCCTCGACGCTTGTCGTCGGCGGCATGAAGACGCAGAGCCGGCCGTCGCGCGGCTCGACGCTGATGGCGGTGCGCACCAGTCCGGCGATCTCGTCGCGCGGCGCCGGGAGCGGCGTTTCCGGAACTTCCGAGGCCTGGAAACGTGCATGCTGCGTGCGGGCGCTGCTTTCGCTGAAGTCCGGCAAATCGTCGCGCGGGACCGTCGGATCGACCGGATGGATATAGGGGTAAGCGGAGGGCGCGACATAGGGTAGGGCGCCGAGCGGAAGGCGATAGCCGACGGCGCTGTCGCCGGGAACGAGGAAGATGCGGCCACGGCGCGTCTGCCATTTCTCGCTCATCCACTTCACGCCGGTGGCGCGCGCGTTCCAGGCTTGCACCGGCAGAACATAGCCGGTCGGCGCCGTCAGGCCGCGCTCGAACACGCGGGCCATGCGGCTGCGCTCCTCGGGATCCTTCAGCTTGGAGTTGGCAGGATCGACGTTGTCGGGGAGGTTTGCCTCCTTCAGCAGCCAGTCGGCCGGGTCTTCGAAGGCCGGCACGACCATTTCGGTCGGCACGCTCAATTCGCCTGCGACCAGATGCAGCAGGCGTTCGGCATCCGCTACCGTCACGTCGTGGCGGCCGGTCTCCTCGGCGATCAGGTCCGGCCGGCGCCAGATCGGCACGCCGTCCTTGCGCCAGTAGAGGGAGAAGGTCCAGCGCGGCAGGGTTTCGCCCGGATACCATTTGCCCTGGCCATAGTGCAGGAAGCCACCGGGGGCGAAGCGTTCGCGCAGCCGGCGGATCAGTGTGTCGGCCTTCTCGCGCTTGGTTGGTCCGACGGCCTCCGTGTTCCATTCCTCGGACTCGAAGTCGTCGATCGAAACGAAGGTCGGCTCGCCGCCCATCGTCAGGCGGATGTCGTTTTCCTCAAGCTCCCGGTCAACCTTCCCGCCGAGTGCATTCAGCGCATCCCAGCTTTCGTCGGAGAAGGGTTTGGTGATGCGCGGGTGCTCGGCGACGCGCCTCACCTTCATGTCGAAAGCGAAGTCGGTGCGGGTCTCGGGATCGCCGAAAAATTCTCCGGAGATCGGCGCGGCGTTGCGGTAATGGGGCGTTGCGGCAAGCGGAATGTGGCTCTCGCCGGTCAGCAGGCCCGAGGTCGGGTCGAGCCCGACCCAGCCGGCGCCGGGCAGGTAGACTTCGGCCCAGGCATGCAGGTCGGTGAAGTCGTGGTCGGTGCCGGAGGGGCCGTCGAGGGCTTTCAGATCCGGCGTCAGCTGAATGAGATAGCCGGAGACGAAGCGGGCGGCGAAGCCGAGATTGCGCAGGATCTGTACGAGCAGCCAGCTGGAATCGCGGCAGGATCCTCTTGCCGATGTCAGCGTCTGCTCCGGGTCCTGCACGCCCGGCTCCATGCGGATCACATAGCCGACTTCCTTCTGCAGGCGTGCGTTGAGCCCGACGACCATGTCTATGGTGCGCTGGCGGGAACGGTCGACCGTTGCCATGAAGGCGGAGAGCGCCGGGCCGAGCGGCTCCGGCGTCATATAGATCCGGAGATCGTCGCTGAGATCCTCGGGGTAGGGGAAGGGCCAATGCTCGGCCTCTTCCTCGACGAAAAAGTCAAAGGGGTTGTAGACGGTCATGTCGGCGACGAGATCGACTTCGATTTTCAGCTCGCTCACCGGATCGGGAAAGACGAAACGGGCGAGGTAGTTGCCGTAGGGGTCCTGCTGCAGGTTGACGAAATGGTTGCCGGGCGAAACCTTCAGCGAGTGGCTGATGACCTTGGTCTTGGAATGGGCAGCGGGCTTCAGCCGGATGATCTGCGGCGAGAGGCTTACGGGACGGTCATAGATATAGTGGGTCAGGTGATAGATACTGGCCTTGATCGACATGCCGGATTTGATCCCCTTCGTGGCGGGTCTGACGCCCCCCATCGCCACGAAGTTTGTGCAATGCAAATCGAGAATGCAAGCGCGAAAGCGCCCGCAGAAAATCAGGGCGGCGCAACGCATTCGCACGCCCGGACGGGCGTGCGAAACATTGGCCATCCTCGGTCAGACGATCGGCGGATTGATGCGGGCAAAACCCTCCTGTCGGTAGTAGGGGAAGTAGGGGTAGGCCGGCGTCGTTCGGCTCGCCGCGTCGAGTTGGGCGATCTGGTCCGCTGACAACGACCAGCCGACGGCGCCGAGGTTCTGGCGAAGCTGCTCCTCGTTGCGGGCGCCGATGATGACGCTCGAGACCGTCGGGCGCTGCAGCAGCCAGTTGATGGCGATCTGCGGGATCGTCTTGCCGGTTTCCTCCGCGAGCTGGTCGAGCACGTCGACGACATCGTAGAGCTTCTCATCATCGACCGGTGGGCCGAAGGCCGCAGTGTCGTGCAGGCGGCTGCCTTCGGGCCACGGCTTGCCGCGGCGGATCTTGCCCGTGAGACGCCCCCAGCCGAGCGGGCTCCAGACCAGAGCGCCGACGCCTTGGTCGGCGCCAAGCGGCATCAGTTCCCATTCGTAGTCGCGTCCAACCAGCGAATAGTAGACCTGGTGGGCGACGTGGCGCACGAGGCCGTGCTTCTCCGAGACAGCCAGCGATTTCATCAATTGCCAGCCGGCAAAGTTCGAGGCACCGACGTAGCGCAGCTTGCCGGCGGCAACCAGACTGTCGAGTGTCGAAAGCACCTCCTCGACCGGCGTTCCCGCGTCGAAGGCGTGCAGTTGCAAAAGGTCGATGTAGTCGGTGCCGAGCCGCTTCAAGGCATCGTCGACGCCCTTGACGAGACGCGTGCGCGACGTGCCGGCGTCGTTCGGTCCGTCGCCCATCGGCAATGCCATCTTGGTGGAGAGAAGCACGGCATCACGCCGGCCCTTGATGGCCGCGCCGAGCACGCTCTCGGACGCACCGTCGGAGTAAACGTCTGCGGTATCGAAGAGATTGACGCCGGCTTCGAGCGAGATGTCGATCAGCCGCCGGGCTTCCGCGGCGTCGCTGTTGCCCCAGGCGCTGAAGAGCGGCCCCTTGCCGCCGAAGGTGCCGGCGCCGAAGCTCAAGGCAGGCACTTTCAGTCCCGATGATCCAAGCCGTCTGTATTCCATGTCGTCAAACTCCTCGTTGGTTTTGTCTTTACGAGAGCGGAAGTCCGCTCGCCCACCAGGAGAAGGTGGTATCGCGGCCATTTGCGATGTAGACCGGATGAAAGAACATCATTTGTGAGTTGAAGTCACATGTCGCGCTTGTCTATCAACCGTTCGGGGGAGATGGCGGTTTTCGCCAAGGCGGTGGAGCTCGGCGGCTTTTCGGCCGCGGCAAAGGTCTGCTGCATGACACCCTCGGCCGTCAGCAAGCTCGTGCAGAGGCTGGAGGAAAGGCTCGGCGTCCGGCTCGTCAACCGCTCGACGCGGCGGCTGCAGTTGACGGCGGAAGGCTGTGCCTTCTATGAGCGGGCGGTGCGCATACTTGCCGATATCGACGAGGCGGAGCGCGAGGCGGGTTCAGGCGAAACGCCCGAGGGCCGCGTGCGGCTAAACGTCAGCGCTTCCTATGCGGTGCATGTGCTGATGCCGGTGCTGCCGGCGTTTCTCTCGGCCTTTCCGTCGGTCTCGCTCGATATCCTGCAGACCGACGCCGTGGTCGATCTGATGGCGGAGCGGGCCGACATCGCCGTGCGCGCCGGTCCTCTGAAGTCTTCGAGCCTGATCGCCCGCAAGCTCGGCAGCACGTCGATGACGATCGTGGGCGCGCCGTCCTATCTTCAACGGTTCGGCATGCCCGAGAGTGTCGGCGACCTCGAAGCGATGAACAGGCTGAGTCATAGCTATGCGCGTTCGATCGATGGCTGGCCGCTCCTGTCGAACGGGGAGCCTTTCACGCTGGCGCCGACGGAGCAGGTCCGCGTGAGCGACGGCGAGGGTTTGCGCCAGCTTACGCTCGCCGGTGTCGGCCTGGCGCGACTGCCCACGTTTACGGTCAAGGAGGATATCCGTTGCGGCCGGCTGACGGCGGTCGCCGAGCACTTGAACCCGGGCGACATCGAGGCATTCCATGCGGTGTTCCACGGGCAGGGTGGAGCCCTGCCGGCGCGCGTGCGGGTGGTACTTGATTTCCTGGCTAAGCGCGCGCGGATTTCATCGCCTTGAACGGCTGGTGCGTCGCTTCGGCCGGCTGGCCGCAGACGCGATTGCGGCCCTCGGACTTGGCGCGATAGAGCTCGTTATCGGCAAGTTCGATCAGGTGCTTCCAGCCACCGTTCGCGCTGCGGCCCTCGGCCACGCCGAAGCTGGCGGTGACGTTCAGCTTCCGTCCGTCGGCAAGGACGATCGGTTCGTGCGCGAGGTTGACCCTGATCCTTTCGGCAAGGGCTAGGGCGGACTCGATGCTGTCGCCGGGCGTGATCACGGCAAACTCCTCACCGCCGAAGCGGGCGACGAGATCGGAATTGCGCACGGAATTGCGGATGATGCGGGCGGTTTCCTGAAGCACGATGTCGCCGATCAGATGGCCGTGGGTATCGTTGATCTGCTTGAAATGGTCGATGTCCATCAGGATCAAACAGGCGTCCTGATCCTTGCCGTCCGTGTCTTCCGCGCCGCCGATCAGCTCCAGCGCGCGGCGGTTGAGCAGGCCGGTCAGTTCGTCGGTTTCCGCCTGGCGTTCGAGATGCTGCATCAGCAGCGTGCGCTCGTCGAGGCGCTGGCGCAGAATATCGATCGCATCGAACAGGCGTCCCATTTCGCCTTCTCCGCCCTTGCCCTGAAGGCGCGCGATCGGGCGATCATTGGCAAGCTCGATGATGCTGTGGCGCGCAAGAAGCAGCGGTTCGAACACCAGCGATCGGGCGCGCCGCATCAAGATCAGCAACATCAGGAAGAGCGAGAAGGTCGCAAGGCTCGCCACGGCGAGCTTGATCGACGCGCGGGTCTTGTTGGCGGACAGGCGCTCGACGGTCGAATCCATGAAGGCGCGACGCAGATCTTCGAGCGGTTTCATCTTCGGGACGAAAAGGTCGGTGAGCTGTTCGGCGGTCATCGGGTAGTCGCCCGAGCGTTTACCGACGGCGACGATGTTGTCGATGATCGCAAAACCTTCGGCAAAGAACTCGCGGTCGATCTTGGCGAGATCGCCGATCTTCGACGGATCCAGGCCTGGAAGCGCGCCCGGCTTGCCGACGATCGCCCAGACCTCCTGCAGCCTGCCGCGCGTGCGCTCGCTGTCGGCCAGATTCTTGATCGCGAGCGGCTTGCCGACGGCAACGGGCGCCATGACGTGCGAGCCGAGGCGACCGCCGTCCTCGCGCAGATTGGCGAGCATCTGGGCTGCAAGGGCAATGCCCGCAAGGTTCGGGTCGGTGTTGGTCAGGCGCTGAATGTTCCAGTCGATCGCGGGGCGAAGCGCATCGATCACGCCGAACATGGCCTCGATCGTCGCTTCGATTTCGGCAAGGTTCCGCCGTTCCGGCGGAAGGGCCGCAATGCGATCGACTTCCGCACGCGCAAGCATCAGCCGACGATGGACCTCGACCAGGATGGGCGAAAGCGCGCCGGCCGGTTCGGAGCGGCTGGCATTGTCGATGTCGGCGGTGATCTGAGCCAATGCCGCGTCGCTGCGGGCACGAAACTCCGCCAGCCGCGCCTGGACAGTCGAGCCGGGCGCTACGCCAAGGCCGAGCACACCGTTGGACGGGCCACGTTCGGCCGAGAGGTAGTTTGCGGCGTCGAGGACGCGGCAAAAGGCCATGACTTCCGTCAGGTTGCGGCGCGCGACGACAAAGTCGCTATAGGATGCGGCGATGATTTCGGTCGCAAGAATGCCCGTGCAGGCAACGACGATCGCCACCAGCCATTGGAGCTTGCGTCGCAGGGCCCTGGCCGTACGCGCTTCCCCCACGCCCATCTGAGGGGACGCATAGGTGCTGCCCTTATTGCTCATATGCGCGAAGTTGCTCCACTCATGTCGCCGCCCGTCTGCTCGACAATCGCGACAAATTCTTGCCACCCGACAAGAAACCCATCCGAAATCAGTGTGCTTGCCGCCCCTGCTATCGTATAAGATGTTAAATAATCTTGAAATACCCTGAAATACTAGGGGCTAATCCGCAACCGAGGGATGCGCCCGGCGCACGGCAGACCCCAGCTTTGCGGCCCCCGTATTCGCTTTCCGGTCCATGATCGCAATAAATCCGGCCCGCCTTCTTGCCGAAAGCGGGCCTGGACTTGGTTGGTCGTCATTTTACTTCAGCAACTCTTCACGGCAACGTGATCTGTGCTGCGGCCTAAAGCGTCGCGCGTCTTATCAGACGGGCTAAGGTCGCTGTAACACTTTGATTTTCTGCAAGTCTGTTCCCTTACGTCGAGGACGATTTAAGGAGACATGCAGTCGTCTCAGCGCTTCGGCCCGACCAGTGCGAAGAGGGCGCCCTGCGGGTCGAGCGCCTGAACGATCCAGGCGCCTCCGGGGACCTCCATCGGCTCCAGCACGATCTTGCCGCCGCCAGCCTTGATGCGTTCGATGGCGGCATCGATGGCCGGTACGTTGATGTAGTAGAGCCAGTAAGGCCCGGGCACTTCCTTCGGCTTGGTCATCATCCCGCCGATCGGGGCGCCGCCATGGGCGAAGATCTGGTAGATGCCCATTTCGCCCATGTCCATGCCCTGGTCCTTCGTCCAGCCGAAGAGTTCGGAATAGAAGGGAAAGGCGGTGTCGAGGTCGCCCGAGGCAAGCTCGTGCCAGCCGATCAGTCCGGGGGCCATCGGGTCGGTGACCGGCGGCGGATCGCCCGTACCCTTGAAGATCGAGAAGACCGCGCCGTGCGGATCGGTGACGACGGCGAAGCGCCCTATACCCGGGATATCGTCCGGCGCCCGGTGCACCTTGCCGCCCTTGGCGGCGATGCTGGCGGCGCTCACATCGACATCGTCGACGCCGACATAGCCGAGCCAGGCGGGCGGCACGTTCATTTCGAGCGCGCCTTCCGGCATGGTCATCAATCCCGCCACCGGAATCTCGCCGACGTTGAACAGCGTGTAGCTGATACCGGCCATGCCGGCATCGCTGGCGGCCCAGCCGACCACGTCCTTGTAGAACGTCTCGGCGGCCGCCATGTCGGTGGTCATCAGTTCGTACCAAACGAATTTGCCGTGATCTGCCATTGCCTTCCTCCGGTTTGCTCTGGCGCGGCGCATCTGGCGCCACTTGTTTGCCTGTTCGAATGAACTGTCGTCGGGTCAGCCTGACATGATGCGTGGCCGAACAGCCAAGGCCGTCGTCAGCGCGGCTTTCAATCCCGACGTAGGTATTCCGCCGTCATCAAGTCTTTCCAGTTTCCGTCCGCTGTCTGCGCCTGCGCCGTCAGCAGCCGACGGGATGGCCCGGCAAGCGTGATGACGTCGCGGTAGCGCATGGTCCTGCCGGGGTTCTCGAAATCCGGTCCCTTGCAGTGGAGGGAGAGGGACGTGCCGTCCGCGTCCAGTTCTCCGTCATAGATCCACATGTGGCTCATCATCGAGCCGACCCAGGTGCCGACGTAACGTTTTGTCTGCGGATTGAAGCCGAGCGCCATCAGCGTCTGGCCGAAACTGCCGCCCGGCATCGTTCCCTGACCCTCGCAGACGATCCAGAGGCCTTCGAGTGACCGGACACGCTCGGTCCAGGGCCCGCTGCCATCGGGCTTGCCATCGGAGCCGGCCGTGCGAACGTGCCAATCGCCCAGCAATTGCTCGAGCCAGCGGTGCGCTTCTTCCGGTTCTGCTCTCACGGGATTTCCTTCTTGACCGGGCGCAGACGTTCGGCCCGGCACGCGAGCGTTCTCAAAACGATTTTGCGGGCGAAAAGTTCCGTCCGCTGGGGTGCGGAATTCAGCCCGCCTTGCGTCCGGGCTCCCGATCATATTCGTCGTGGCGGCGAACGAAGCTCATGGTCCCGTCCTCGTTGCGCCCCTTGGGTGCGCGGTCGAGCAGCATCAGTGTGCCCACGAGTTCCTCGAGCCCGCGGGCATAGGACGAATAGGTGTGGTAGATCGTGCCGTCCTCGCCCTTCTGGAAGGCGCTGAGACCGGGCAGTTCCTCATGCGCATTGGCGCTTTCTATGTCGGTGAAGTTGTACCCGACTTTGCCGCTTGCGAGCTCGTCTGGCGAAAAGGCCACGTGGAAGTCATGGTTGAAGCCGTTGCCTTCCGCCGAGACCCAGGGGAAATCCCACTCCATGCGTTTCTTGTAGGTTTCGATCTTTGCGAGCGGCGCGTTCGATGCGGCGACCAGCGTCACGTCGTGATGGTTGAGGTGCGGCAGCATGCCGGCGAAATGATCGACCAGGAAGGAGTAGCCGGGGCAACCGGCCTCCCAGGTGGGGCCGAACATGAAATGGTAGACCATGAGCTGGCTGCGGCCGTCGAAAAGCTCGGACAAAGATTTGCGGCCCGCCCGCGTATCGAAGACGTAGGTCTTTTCCATCTTCACCCAGGGCAAGGCCAGCCGGGCGGCATTGACCTTGTCGCGTGCGTGGGTGTGTTCCTTTTCCAGCGCAAGCAGATCTTTGCGCGCTTTCAGCCACTCTCCAGGCGATACCACTGCGTGATCCTGTCTCATGCCCGTTCCTCCTTCCAACGTTGCACTTGACTATTTACGTTGATATCAACATTAATCGGGCATGTCAAAAATGCCACTTGTTTCGTTCGACACTACCCTGCATGTGAAGGACACCTGCCTCTGCCTGCATGTGCAACGCGCCGCGCGCGCCATTGCCCGCCGGTTCGACGAGGCGCTGCGCCCGCTCGATATCACCAACGGACAGTTCTCTCTCCTGATGTCGCTCAACCGCCCGGCGCCGCCCAATATGGGCTCGGTGGCATCGCTTCTCGCCATGGACCGGACGACCTTGACCGCGGCGTTGAAGCCGCTGGAACGGCGCGGCCTGGTCGAAAGCTTCCCGGATGCCGACGACCGGCGGTCGCGGCGATTGCGGCTGACGACCGAAGGGCAGGCGCTGCTGGCGCGCGCCGTGCCGATCTGGCGGAACCTGCATGAGGCGCTCGATCCGGTGCTCGATGACGGCGGTTTGGACCGCCTGCGTGCCGATCTCTTAAGGCTGGCTTGACGGGCGGCCGGTCAGTCCTCGGACGGCTCTGGCGCGGGGCGCTCCTTGAGCACCTCTATCACCTCGGCGATCAAGGCAGAGGCCTGCCGCAGCCGTCGTTCGCCGAGTGCGCCGCCCAGGCCGTCCGCCCAGGCCGCCTGCCGCTCCTTGATGTCGTCCAGTGCCGTTTCTCCCGCCGCAGTCAGAACCATGAGCTTTGCCCTCTGGTGGGTCGGGTTGTCCCTGTAGGCGATCAGCCCTTCGGCCTCCAAGAGATCGGCGATGCGCTGCACCCCCTGGCGCGCAAGGCCGAGCGCGCGTGCCGCATCGGCAACCGACATCGGCGCATGGTTTGCCGCGGCCAGCACCTGCCAGCGGGCGCTCGTCTGTCCGGAAGGTTTGGCGAGTGCGTCGCCGGCCTGCGTCAACGGGCCGGCTAGCCGCAGTACCGATATGGCGAACTCCGCAAAGGCGTCTCCGGCGGGTGTCCGATCGGGATCTTTCATGTTGACAGCACCACCGTCGTGTGAATGTTTGTATGACATCATGTTGTCATGATGTGGTCGTTTCAGCAAGTCATTTTAGCAAGGGAGATGAGAGCATGGCGAGAAGGACTTACAGCGGCGGTTGCCATTGCGGCAAGGTCAGATACGAAGCGACTTTCGATCTTGATGCGGGGACGACGCGATGCAATTGCTCGTTCTGTGGCAAGGCCCGCTACTGGGGTGCACAGGTCCAGCAGGAGGATTTTCGCCTCCTGTCACCGGGAGATCAGGTTGGGCTCTATCAGTTTGGCGCCAAGGTTGGCAACCACCGCTTCTGCCCTGCCTGCGGCATCGCCTCCTATAGCCATGGTTATGTCGAGGAACTCGGCGGCGCCTATTGCAGCATCAATATCGCAACGCTGGACGATGTCGATCCGACGGTCCTGGCTAAGGTGCCGGTGCAATATCTGGATGGCCGGAACGACCGCTGGGATGAAACGCCTGCCGAATTCCGTCATCTCTGACGCGTGCGAGATCTCACTCCTATTTGACAATATGTTGTCAATATGGCATATGGACTGCATGAGCTTCACCTGGCAGCATATCGCCTGCCGGGTGGGCGGCAATAGGGGGCCTGCCTGGCCCGCCACGCAGGAGCGACGGGTATGAAACTGACCTATAAGGGAAGCTGCCATTGCGGAAACATCCGCTATGAGGCCGACATCGACCTCGATGCCGGCACCGGCAAATGCAACTGCTCGATTTGCTGGAAGCGGCGCTACTGGGGGGCGGTCGTGAAGCCCGACGCTTTCCGGCTGCAGTGCGACGAAGCCAATATCGCCGACTACCATTTCGGCAGCGACAGCGTGCATCACCGCTTCTGCAGGACCTGCGGCGTTGCCGCCTTCGGCCACGGCTATATCGAGGAGATTGGCGGCGCCTATTACTCCGTCAACCTCGCCTGCCTCGACGACCTCGATCCGGCGGTGCTGGCCGAAGCACCGGTGCAGTACATGGACGGGCGCAACAACAACTGGTTCCACGCGCCAGCCGAGACCCGTCACCTCTAGAGCCCACAGCGAAGCTGGTTACATCTTGCGAAATTCGAGGTGATAGATGACCTCCTCGCCGGTTGCCGGGTCCACGCCCGGCGCGCCGTAGATCACCAGCTTATCCCCTTGCAGGACAAAGGGGCGGATCAGGTCGGAGACGCCCCAGGCCGGGTTCCAGCTTGCCTCGACATGATGGATGATCCGGCCGTCCTTGAGCGAATAGGAGCCGGAATAGGCGAGCATGGAATCAAACAGTGCCGCCTTTTCGTCGTGAGACGGCACGAGTCCTTTGAGCTGCGGTCGATCGCGTTTCACCACAACGGCGGTCATCCGGCCATCGGGAAAGTACGAGAGATAGCCGATAGGATCAGGGCCCATGGCATCGGTGACCTCGCCAGTGGCGACGACCTCGCGCGTCCAGGAAAGCATCTTCCAGGTGCCGAGCAATCCAGACTCGTCCGCCATGACCCACCTGTTTGATTTTAGGGTAAACTAAAATAGCAGATGCTTCCTGTCCGGCAAAGCCGGGCCGATCCCTAGGATGAGATCAAAGAAAAAGGGCCCCCGACGCGCGGGAGCCCTTCGTTGTTTCTTGCGCCGCTCGGGCGCTGCCAGAACGTAACTGGTCAGTGTTCGCCGAGGTCGCGCACAGCACCGCGGTCGGCGGAGGTGGCAAAGGCGGCATAGGCCTTGAGCGCCGTCGTCACCTTGCGCTTGCGCTGTTCGGTCGGCTTCCAGCCCTGGGCGTCCTGCTCAGTGCGGCGACGGCTAAGTTCCGCCTCGTCGACGCGCAGGCTGATCGTGCGGTTCGGGATGTCGATGTCGATCATGTCACCTTCGCGCACCAGGCCGATCGTGCCGCCATTGGCCGCTTCCGGCGAAACGTGGCCGATCGACAGGCCCGAGGTGCCACCGGAGAAGCGGCCGTCGGTGATCAGCGCGCAGGCTTTGCCGAGGCCCTTCGATTTCAGGTAGCTCGTCGGATAGAGCATTTCCTGCATGCCCGGGCCGCCCTTGGGGCCTTCATAGCGGATGACGACGACGTCGCCAGCCTTGATCTCGTTGCCGAGGATCGCCTTGACTGACGCATCCTGGCTTTCGAAGACGCGGGCCGGGCCGGAGAACTTCAGGATGCTCTCGTCGACGCCCGCGGTCTTCACGATGCAGCCGTCGATCGCGATGTTGCCCTTCAAGACGGCGAGGCCGCCATCCTTGGAGAAGGGATGTTCGACCGAGCGGATGACGCCCTTTTCGCGGTCGGTGTCGAGCTCGTCCCAGCGCGCTTCCTGGCTGAAGGCCACCTGGGTCGGGATGCCGCCCGGTGCCGCGCGGAAGAAGTTGCGAACGGTTTCGCTGGTCGTGCGGGTGATGTCCCAGCGGTCGATGGCGTCGCCGAGCGTGGCGCTGTGGACCGTCGGGCAATCGCGGTTGATGAGGCCGCCCTTCTCGAGTTCGCCGAGGATCGACATGATGCCGCCGGCACGGTGCACGTCTTCCATGTGCACGTCGCTTTTCGCCGGAGCGACTTTCGACAGGCAGGGAACCTTGCGCGACAGGCGGTCGATGTCCGCCATGGTGAAATCGACCTCGCCCTCGTGGGCCGCGGCGAGAATGTGCAGCACGGTGTTGGTCGAGCCGCCCATGGCGATATCGAGCGCCATGGCGTTTTCAAACGCCTTCTTCGAGGCGACCTTGCGCGGCAGCACGTTCTCGTCTTCCTGCTCGTAATAGCGGCGGGCGAGATCGACGACCAGGTGGCCGGCCTCGACGAAGAGGCGCTTGCGGTCGGCGTGGGTGGCGAGCGTCGAGCCGTTGCCGGGCAGCGACAGGCCGAGCGCTTCGGTCAGACAGTTCATCGAGTTGGCGGTGAACATGCCGGAGCAAGAGCCGCAGGTCGGGCAGGCCGAGCGTTCGATGACCTTGACGTCCTCGTCCGAGACGTTGTCGTCGGCTGCGGCGACCATGGCGTCGACCAGGTCGAGTGCATGCGTCTTGCCGTGCAGCACGACCTTGCCGGCCTCCATCGGGCCGCCGGAAACGAAGACGGCGGGGATGTTGAGACGCAGCGCCGCCATCAGCATGCCGGGCGTGATCTTGTCGCAGTTGGAGATGCAGACCATGGCGTCGGCGCAGTGGGCGTTGACCATGTACTCGACGCTATCGGCGATGATTTCGCGCGACGGCAACGAATAGAGCATGCCGTCGTGACCCATGGCGATGCCGTCGTCGACGGCGATGGTATTGAATTCCTTGGCGACGCCGCCAGCAGCCTCGATCTCGCGGGCGACGAGCTGGCCAAGATCCTTAAGGTGCACGTGGCCGGGCACGAACTGGGTGAACGAGTTCACCACCGCAATAATCGGCTTGCCAAAATCGCTGTCCTTCATGCCCGTCGCGCGCCAGAGGCCGCGGGCACCGGCCATGTTGCGGCCGTGGGTGGTGGTACGTGAGCGATAGGCAGGCATGGCATGTTCCTTCACGGACAAGTGGTATTGCTCGGGAATGGCGATCCCTGATCGCCACCGAAGGGGCTACCTAGCGCAAAATTGCGCGCGCGTCATCTTTTGCGTCAGATTATTTCGACGCTGCGCGCGCTGTCGCGCCAGGCTTTCGCCGCTTCGGAAATCAAATCTAGACCGCGGCCGGCGCCTTGGACAACACCCGCCGAAGCGCTTTACGGAAATCTTATGTCGAGCGCCTGAAGTCGCAATCGAAACTGGACGCCTGACGGGTCTAGCCTTGTCGCATCGAATAGGGATGCGTGCCATGTCTCTCCAGGATTTCAACATCAACCGTCATTTGCCCGGGGCTCTACGCGAGGTCGATGCGGGCCCTGAGCTCACCGGTGGCGAAAGGGCTCCGGAGGCGCTCGATGCGCTCATGCTGCGGCTCACCGGCGTTCGCCGCCTGCGCGAGCACCATGTCTGGGAGGCGGTGCGGGTGATCGCGGACCTGCCGGACCTGACGGCTGGAGAATGGCCGTCGCGTCGGTTCCGTGAACTGATGGCCGCCGATGCGCTGGTCGATGCCGTCATTCACCTGACGTCGGCGACCGAAGCGAAACTGTGCCTTCGAACGCTCAGTCACGAGTTCGGGCTGTGGACCTGCGCGCTGCGCTATCAACCAACCGGAGCCGGCCGCATCACCTTCAAGGCACGGCATGCCGACCTTGCCGCGGCGATCCTTGGCGCCTTCCTGCGCTCCTGCCGCGGCCATCAGCTTGCGGCTGCTGCCGGCCGTGGCCAACTTCCCACCTGAAGGATATTTCCATGAACATGCATTCGCTGCGCCTCGAAGGCGCGATCACGGCGCTCGTCACGCCGTTCCGGGACGGCAAGGTTGATGTCGTCGGCCTGATGTCGCTCGTGGAATGGCAGATCCGACACGGCATTTCCGGCGTCGTCGCCTGCGGCACCACCGGCGAGGCGCCGACGCTGTCGCGGGCGGAACGGGCCATGGTGATCGAACGCTGCGTCGAGGTGGCGGAACGCAAGATCCCGGTTATCGCCGGAACCGGCACCAACAGTACTGCGACGACGATCGAACTGACGGCGGAAGCCAGAACGCTCGGCGCCGACGCGGCGCTCGTCGTTGCGCCCTATTACAGCAAGCCGTCGCAGGAGGGGCTTTATCGCCACTTCGAGGCGGTCGCCCGGGCGGTGGATCTTCCCGTCATCATCTACAATGTGCCCTCGCGCACCGGGGTCGATCTCGCCGCGCGGACGATCGAGCGGCTGGCGGAGCTTCAAAATGTCGTCGGCATCAAGGACGCCACCGGCGACGTCGGTCGCTTCCTGTCTTCGTCGCCAGCTCTCAAGGCCAGGCTCATGCAGCTCTCGGGTCACGACCAGACGGCGCTGCCGTTCAATCTCTGCGGCGGTCACGGCACCATCTCGGTGGCGTCCAATGTCGTGCCGCGGCTGGTGGTCGCCATGCACCAGGCTGTCACGACCGGAAATGTCGCAGCGGCGCTCGCCCTTCATGAGCGGCTCCGCCCGCTGCTCACGGCGCTGGAGCGCGAGACCAATCCGGGGCCGGTGAAATACGCGTTGCACCTGGTGCGGGCGCTCAGCCCGGAGGTGCGTCTGCCGCTGACGCAGGTGGCGCCGGAGACGGCGGCCGAGATCCGCGCGGCGCTCGAACCGCTGACCGAGCTTCCAGCCTCCACTCAGATCGGCCGCGGGGTGCGCATCGCGCTTGCTGGCTGACGGTTCGTCATCGCACGGATCTGTCGTGCCCGATTGCCGCGGCGGCTCCCGCCGTCCGCATCCATCTCACCCGAAAGGAAAGACCATGTCCCGTTTCCCCCATCTTGCCGCGCGCGCCGCTGAGCGCCGGCGCGTCGAAAGCAGCGAGCGCGCCGAGCGCCTTCCGCCCAGGGACAGCGCCGTTCGCGATGCCTTTCTCGGTATCGGCATCAGGCTCGCCGTCGTCCTCGGCCTTGCCTACGGCATCCAGGCGGCACTTCCGTGGATTGCCGGCTAAGGCTTCGCTTTCGTCAAAAGGATTGTTCGATCATGGGCAGTATGCAGCAGATCCGTCGTGGTTTCCTGGCGCGCGCGCGTTTCGTCGTCGGCCGCGACCGGCACGGCTGGTGGGTCGTATCCGACCGCAAGGGTCTCGTCGGCGGCCTCTTTACCAATGAGAGCGCCGCAATCCATTTCGCCGTGGAAGCGAGCGACCGGCATCCGGAGGAGGTGTGTCGCGCGCCGGAAGGGGCGGCCATCGATCTTGATACGTTTTCGCGCAGGCCGAGGGCCATGCGACAGCGCCGGCGCGGCGCCTATGCCTGACGCCGCATCCTGATGCAGGCGTAAGGAAGAAACCCCACCAGCTCGGCGCTGGCGGGGTTTTCTCTTGTCGGGGTGCTGCGCTGGCGGACGCTCAGCCGAGCGAAGCGATCGCCTCGTCGATCAGCGCTACGATCTCCTTGGCGTGCGAGGCAAGGGAGGCGTGGCTGGCATCGAGCGTGATGATCTTCTTCGCCTTGATGCGCTCGGCCATCCATTGTTCGGTTTCCGGCGGGATCATGTGGTCGTGGCGCGAGACCTGGTACCAACTGGGCTTCGTCTTCCAGGCGGGAGCCCCGGCCTTGTCCTCGAAGCAACGCCCGGCGATCGGTTTCTGTGCGACCGCCATGACCAGTGCTTCGGTCTCGCTCAGGTCCTGGCCGAAACTCTCACGGAACGTATCCTGCGCCAGCCAGAGGAAGCCGTCCTTGTCGGGACGGATGCTGGCGGCGCCGGATGGCGGCTCGCGCCTTGCAAAGATGCTGCCGAGGCTGTCGCCTTCATCCGGCGCGAAGGCCGCGACATAGACGAGCCCGACGACGTTGGCCGCATGACCGGCGCCGCTGATAACAGCACCACCATAGGAGTGGCCGACGAGCAGGGTCGGGCCCTCGAGCGATTCGGCCAGCTTGCGGGTGCGCTCGACGTCGTCGGCAAGCGAGGTCAGCGGGTTCTGAACCGCGGCAATTCTGTAGCCCTTGGCGTGGAGCGGCGGAATGACGTGGCGCCAATGGGAGGCATCACCCCAGGCGCCGTGCACAAGCACGATGTTCTTGACTGCCGGCATGATCAGTTCCTTTCGCTCGAATGGAGAGGTGCTCGGTTCGGCATCACACTCGCTCGTGGTGAGGCGAGGCATGCTGCCCGTCGTCGGTTTTGGTGGGTTCCCTTGCTTTGCGCCTGGCGCGTGGCAAGGCGTTGAGATTGCGGACGTAAATTAGGGCGGGAAGGCGTGCGTTCCATGACGCAAACCACAAATTTTCGTGACGGAAGACCAACCCTGCGCGTCCCCGCAGGCGGTGGCCGCGATGGCAGGCCGATGGCGACAGGATGAGGAGAAGACGGGGTCCCAGAGCGGCGTATTGGGGCTACGGGGCATCGCTCTGGGACCGGTTGCGCCCAGGAGGCGGGCTGTGCTTCCGGGCGCATCGGCATCAAGTCACCGCGAAGCCGATTCGACAATGCGCCCCGGACCTTTGCCGGCCCCCGTCGGACCAAAGTCTGAGCGTTGGCTGTGGGCAACTTGGCGCACAGCGTTTTGATCAAGGCCGCGGCGAGCGGGCCGTTCGTC
The DNA here is from genome assembly GCF_014852205.1 of Ensifer sp. ENS06. NCBI lineage: Bacteria > Pseudomonadati > Pseudomonadota > Alphaproteobacteria > Hyphomicrobiales > Rhizobiaceae > Ensifer > Ensifer sp. ENS06. The sequence goes on from NZ_JACVBC010000011.1 coordinate 173,759, forward strand.
TGTTGCTGCCAGAAAGAAATCGAGGGAAACGAAAAAGGCCTTTCGATTTCTCGAAAGGCCTTTGAATTCGAATGGTGGGCGTGACAAGGATCGAACTTGTGACCCCTACGATGTCAACGTAGTGCTCTCCCGCTGAGCTACACGCCCATCCGATGTGGCGCATAGACCACAAAAGCCGTTGTCGCGTCAATAGGGTTTTCGAAGGTTTTTTGACAGAAATTTAGAGGCGGTGATTTTCCCCATGGGGGCGGCGTCGATGAGACACCGGCAAGACGCCGGATTTGCTGGGTTTCTGCTAAGGTATTGAAACGAAAAGACCGCCGGAGATCCCTGTGGATCGCGGCGGTCGGTTCTAAGTCGCATTCTTTACAGTCGCGGGACGTCGCGCCTGTGGAAAACTGCCTTGATCAGGCAGCAGCCAGCATCTTGTTGACCTCGTCGACGAGGTCACGCAGGTGGAAGGGCTTGGACAGCACCTTGGCATCCTTCGGCGCCTTGCTGTCGGGGTTGAGCGCAACGGCGGCAAAGCCGGTGATGAACATGACCTTGAGGTCCGGGTCGAGTTCCGTCGCGCGCCGCGCCAGTTCGATGCCGTCCATCTCAGGCATGACGATGTCGGTCAAAAGGAGCGAGAACGGTTCTTCGCGAAGCCGGTCGTAAGCGCTGGCGCCGTTGTCATAGGACATGACCTTGTAGCCGGCCTTTTCCAGCGCCTTCACCAGGAACCGGCGCATGTCGTTGTCGTCTTCGGCAAGAAGGATTTTCGCAGTCATGAATTGGGCCGTGCTTCTCTTTATTCAGTTCATTGCGCGTAGATTGCGGCGTTTTATCCAAACCGCAACGCGGTAAATATCTCGTGAACGCGGGACGTCAATTCCCCGGGATGCTGTGATTGGCCACTATGGACACAGAGCGGGCCAACTGGCAACATGATGACAATTGCAAGTACCGCATATGGTAAAAAAGGGTTCAGATGGGGGAAATTGCGGAGAGGGAACTGTTCGAGGTCCTTGAACCTCCAATCCAGCGCATTCCCTTTGTGTTCAATTCGCCGCACAGCGGCCGCTCCTATCCCCAGAGTTTCCTCGACCAGTCCAGGCTCGACGCGCTTTCGATTCGCCGGTCGGAAGACCACTATGTCGATGAGCTGTTCCAGAACGCGACGTTCCTCGGCGCGCCGATGCTGCTTGCGCATTTCCCGCGCGCCTTCCTCGACGTCAACCGCGAGCCATACGAACTCGATCCGCGCATGTTCGACGGGCCGCTACCGCCGCATGCCAACATCAGCTCGATGCGCGTCGCAGGCGGGCTCGGAACGATCCCGCGGCTGGTGGCCGAGAACATGGAAATCTATCGCGGACGGTTCCCGGTCGAGGACGCGCTGACGCGGATCGAGACGATCTACAAGCCCTATCACGCCACCTTGCGCAAGCTGATCGCCCGCACCCATGTGCAGTTCGGCCTCTCGGTGCTGATCGACTGCCATTCGATGCCGGGCAACGTGCATTTGCCGGGCAGCGCCCAGCGGCCCGACTTCATCATCGGCGATCGTTACGGTACCAGTGCTGCCGGTGAGCTTTCGCGCGCTGCGGTCGATCTGCTGCAGCAGCTCGGCTACAGCGTCGTGCGCAACAAGCCCTATGCCGGCGGCTTCATCACCGAGCACTACGGCCGGCCGACGCGCGGGCTGCATGCGCTGCAGATCGAGATCAACCGGGCGCTCTATGTCGACGAGGCGACGCTGGTGCGCAAACCTGGCTTCGGTGCGCTGGTTGCCGATCTCACGACCTTCATCGGCTCGCTTGCCCGCCACGTCGAGGACTACGGCGCTTACCTGCCGCTGGCGGCCGAGTAGCCTTTCCCAAAAATCAGGAACAACCGGCAAAGCGGGATGGCGTCCAGCAAGGTACTGGCGACGCTTGGTATTTTGCTGTCGGGGAGGTTCAAAAAAAACCGCGCCAACGGCGCGGTCAAGTCTAGGGAGGAAACACCCAAGGAGGGTATTTACAGTCACAGGTGACTGTAGGAAAACCATAATATTGCACTGCACAAATGTCAAGTTTGCCGGTGAAAACTTTTGCGTCGCGTCAAAAGTTTTTCAGCCGGAAATGGCGAATCAACCGATTGAATTCTCCAAAGTCGCGTTTGAAGTGCGAAGCGGTCGTGGTGCAGTGCGAAATGCTTCGGCCCTGACGCCGACGACGCCCGCAGGTGGGCGTGCTCGGTCGTTTGCCTTTCGACAAATTTCGTCTATGCAGGACGTACCTTCCTCCATGTTTTTCAGAGAGATCGCCATGTTGCCTGACCGCGCCTTCTTCGATCGCCTTGCAGATGCCGCCAAGGCGGAAACCCTGCCGCGCTTTCGGATCGGGACCAGCGTGGTCAACAAGCTGGAGAGCGGCTTCGATCCGGTAACGGAAGCGGACCAATCGGCGGAAGCGGCGATCCGCGCGCTGATCGAGGCGCATTTCCCGGACCATGGCATTCTTGGCGAAGAGCACGGCAATATTGGCCTCGACCGCGAGTATGTCTGGGTCATCGACCCGATCGACGGCACGCGCGCCTTCATTTCCGGCTTGCCGGTCTGGGGCACGCTGGTCGGCCTCTATCGCAATGGCGATGCGGTCATGGGCCTGATGGACCAGCCTTTCACCGGCGAGCGCTATTTCGCCGACGGCACGAAATCGGTCTACCGCGGGCCGGGTGGCGAGCAGGTGCTTTCGACCCGCGCCTGCAGATCGCTTGACGACGCGGTGCTTTTCACCACCTCGCCGCATCTCTATTCCGGCGATCTCAAGACCCGCTATGAGACGGTGCAAAGCAAGGTGCGTCTGTTCCGCTACGGCTGCGATTGCTACGCATTCGCGCTTCTGGCCGCCGGCCATGTCGATCTGGTAATCGAATGCGGGCTGAAGCCCTATGATGTCGGCGGGCTCATCCCTCTGATCGAGCAGGCCGGCGGCATCGTCACCAACTGGCAGGGCGGTCCGGCGGAAATGGGCGGCGAAGTTATTGCTGCCGGCAATGCCGAACTGCACGCGCAGGCGCTGGAAATCCTGAAGGGCTGATGCGCCCTGCGCCTCGCGCGGCGGTCCAGACATCCGTAAAATCAACGTGTTACAGTGACCTTTGCGCGTCTGATAGGACGTGCGGCGCTGTAGCGAGCGACCGCTTGCTTCAGGCGGCGGTGGTTTCGCGCGCGTCGCCTTCTTCGGGGATGACGAAGGCGAGGATCGCCGCCATCGCCTGGGCGCGGTAGCGGTCCGCCTCGTGCAGCAGCTCGTGTCGGGCGCCGTCGATCGGGATCATCTGGGCGGCGCGGAAATTGCGCGCCAGCCATTCGACCGCGATATGGGGTACCAGCCGATCGGCCGTCGGTGCCAGGATGATCGTCGGCAGGGTGATGCGGGTCAGATGCTCGCGGCGGATGACCCGGCGCATGGCGTGGAAAGCCTCGCTCAGCCAGCGCGCCGTCGGGGGGCCGAGCCTCAGTTCCGGATGCGCATCGGTTAGCGCGGTGTTGCGGGCGTAGCGGCGGCGATCGGCCGTCAGCACGTTGTTTTCGAAGGGGCGGTTGCCCTTGTCGGGATGTGCCGGCAGGGCGCCGAGGCCGACCAGCCGCATGAAGGTCGCAACCGTCGCGATGCTCTTTTCGCCGAGCGCCTGGCCGCCAAGGCCGACGAAGGGTGCGAGCACCACCAGCCGATCGATGCGGCTTGCCAGCATCGGGGCGAGGGAGAGGGCAACGAGAGCGCCCATGGAATGGGCGACGATCGAGAAGGGCAGGCGAGTATCGGGCAGCACGATCTGTTCCAAGAAGGTGCTGAGGTCGCGCTCATAGTCGGAAAAGTGGTCGACATAACCGCGTCCGGGGTGGGCCAGCAGCCGCTCGGAACCGGCCTGGCCGCGCCAGTCGAAGGTGGCGACCCAGAGCCCGGCCGCAGTCAGATCAGCAATCGTCTCGAAGTACTTCTCGATCGATTCGTTGCGGCCCTGCAGCAGAACGACCGTGCCGCGCGCCACCGGCTGCTTCGTCTTGAAGATTGCATAGCGGATCTTGCGGCCGCCGATGCCATCGAAAAAGCCAGCGACATGATTGTCCGGGATCGGATTGTCCGGTGTCGCGTGGAGGATCGAGGTCATGGGGTCGTGGCCGGAGGTGAAAGCGTGTTGATCGGTAGCATCAAGGGATAGGCGGCAGGGTCTTCGCCGTCAAAGAAAAAAGCCGGAAACGGTGGGTGAAATCCGGACGATCACCGTTTCCGGCCGCTGAAGGGGAAGGGACATGTCACTTCAGCCTGGGCGTTGCGGCCCAGGATTTTGTTTTAGTCCCGCCGGGCTGAACGGAAGCCGAAGCCGGCGTTCATGTCGGGTTCACGGAAAAATCGTCGGCGGGGGCGTCTTGAAGTCGTCAAATCGCCTCCCCAAATCAGGGTCACGGGCGCCGAAGACGGGTCCGTTCACCGGTCCTGCCACTGCCAGAATGGGGTGGCCGACCAGACATCGCAAAAGTTGCTCCAAGGAGGACACCATGCGTCACTTCGATTTCTCTCCCCTTTACCGCTCCACCGTCGGATTCGACCGCCTGTTCACCATGCTCGACAGCCTCGGCCAGCCGGGTGAAGCCCAGACCTACCCGCCCTACAACATCGAGCGCACCGGCGAAAACGCCTACCGCATTACCATGGCCGTTGCCGGTTTCGACGAGAGCGAGCTTTCGATCGAGGCGCGTGAACACACGCTGACGGTCAAGGGCGAAAAGGCCGAGGACAAGGGCGAAGAAAGCCAGTTTCTCCATCGCGGCATTGCCAAGCGCGCCTTCGAGCGCCGCTTCCAGCTCGCCGATCACGTGGAGATCAAGTCCGCTTCGCTGAAGAATGGCTTGCTGCACATCGATCTTACCCGCGAGATCCCGGAAGCCGCCAAGCCCCGCCGGATCGAGATCGCGTCGGTCGCATCGCAGCCGAAGCAGATCGAGGCTCAGACCCTCTGAACATCATGCCCGAACAGGGCATGAAATAGACCTCCCACAAAGAACGGCGTCCTCTACGGGCGCCGTTTTTTGTTGTCGGATCAATCAGGGCTGGGCCGGTACCGGCATGGCGGAAGCAGCCGCTTTCCTTGCTGCATAACGCTGGGCAATCACCGCGCAGGCCATCAGCTGGATCTGGTGGAACAGCATGACGGGCAGCACGATCGCGCCGATGTTCTGGCCGGCGAAGATGGCGCTTGCCATGGGGACGCCGCTCGCAAGGCTCTTCTTCGAGCCGCAGAAGGTGATGGCGATCTCGTCGGCCTTGTCGAAACCGAGCAGGCGGCTGCCGTACATGGTGACGGCAATCACGAGCGCCAGCATGACGATCTCTATGACGACGAGCACGCCGAGATCGGTCAGAGAAAACGTCTGCCACAGGCCGGAGGTGACCGCCTGGCTGAAGGCGAGGTAGACGACCATCAGGATCGAGCCGCGATCGACCGGCGCCAACAGTCCCTTGCGGGCGCGGATCCAGTTGCCGATCACGGGCTGCAGCATCTGGCCGATGACGAAGGGGGCAAGCAGCTGCAGCAGGATCTGCTTGACCGCATCGAGCGTGACGGTGCCATGGCCGCCGGCGGAAAACAGCAGCCCGACGAGCAGCGGCGTCAGGAACATGCCGAAAATGTTGGAGGCCGACGCCGAGCAGATCGCGGCCGGCACATTGCCACCGGCCATGGAGGTGAATGCGATCGACGACTGCACCGTCGAGGGCAGCACGCAGAGGAAGAGGATGCCGGTATAGAGCGATTGCGGCAGGATCGAATCCGGCACGAAGCCGATCGCAAGGCCGAGCAGCGGGAAGAGCACGAAGGTCGAGGCAAGGATCGTCAGGTGCAGGCGCCAATGCAGGATGCCGGCGATCACCACGTCGCGCGACAGGCGCGCCCCGTGCAGGAAGAAGACCATGCCGACAGCCACCTTCGTCGCCAATCCGAACCATTCGGTTGCCTCGCCATGGATCGGCAGGACGGATGCAAGCAGCACCGTCGCCAGAAGCAGGATCGTGAAGGTATCGGGAAGGTAGCGGCGCATATCAGCTCACTTGCTCGTTAACGAACGTCTTGCGGGGATCGCTCATTGTGAAGCAGGATGCAAGGAATAACAGTTATCACGAAATGAGATGAGCCATGTTGGATCTCGTGCAGTTGCGCAGTTTCGTCGCCCTCGAACAGATGGGCAGCTTCACGCTTGCAGCGAAAAAACTATCGCTCGGGCAATCGACGGTCAGCCAGCATATCCAGCGGCTCGAAGCCTCGCTCGGACGCACGCTCGTCGATCGCGATACGCACCGCGTTTCGCTGACGGCAGACGGGCAGGCGCTGCTTGCCCACGCGCGCTCGATGCTGGCGATCGACGGCGAGGTCCGGGCGCTGTTTGCCGAAAGCAGTTTGCGCGGCCGTCTCCGCCTCGGGGTCTCCGAGGACTTCGTCATGAGCCGGCTGCCGGCGGTGCTGGAAGACTTCGTCCGCGCCCATCCGTCCGTCGATCTGGAGCTCACGGTGGCCTTGAGCGGCGTGCTCTACCAGATGCAGGACAATGGCGAAATCGATCTGGTGCTTGCCAAGCGCAGGCTCGGCGACCTCAGAGGCGAGCTCGTCTATCGCGAACCGCTGGTTTGGCTCGCGCGCGATCCCGAGAGGATCAAGCGCGACAAGGTGCTGCCGCTGATCGCCTTTCCGCCGCCGAGCATCACCCGCAGCGTCGCGCTCGAAGTGCTCGACCGCCACCGCCTGCCGTGGCGGATCGTATGCACCTGTGGCAGCCTCAGCGGCCTGACGGCGGCGGCCCGAGCAGGCATGGGCGTGCTCGTGCAGCCGCGCAGCATGGTGCCCTCGGGGCTGAAGGAAATCCCGGCCGGGCTCCTGCCGCCGCTCGAAGACGTGGAATTCGTGCTGGTGCCGAGCAAGGGCGTCGACCGAAAGCTGAGTGCGGCGCTCTCGGTCGAAATCCTCGCCAATCTGAGGACCCTGCAAGGGCAGTCTTGAAGGCAGGGCTGATACCGATACCGCTCAGCAGCCGGCGACGAAGCGGTCGACGTCCTCGGCCTTGGTCGCAAAGCTGGTTACGAGGCGATAGAGGCCCTCGTTCTTAGCAAGCTTGCCCTCGAGGTCGTGCGGCACTGGCCAGTCGTAGAAGACGGCGCCATCCTGCCTGAGCTTCGCCGCCACATCCTTGCTGATGATGGCGAAGACCTCGTTGGCATCGGCCGCCCAGGCAAGCCGGCTCGTCTTTGCGGCGGCGATGCCCTCGGCCAGGCGTGTGGCCATGGCGTTGGCGTGACGGGCGAGGTTCAGCCAGAGATCGCCGGCGAAATAGGCGTCGAACTGCGCGGAGACGAAACGCGACTTGGAGAAAAGCTGGGCGGAGCGCTTGCGCAGGAAGTGCATCTCGTGGGCCCTGGAGAGGTCGAACAGCACCAGCGCCTCGGCGCACCAGCAGCCGTTCTTGGTGCCGCCGAAGGAGACGAGGTCGACGCCGCGCTTCCAGGTCATTTCGGCGGGCGTTACGTCGAGGCTGACCAGCGCGTTGGCGAAGCGCGCACCATCCATGTGCAGCGGCAGCTTGTGTCCCTTGGCGACGGCCGCGATCGCTTCGATTTCGGCGAGCGCATAGACCGTGCCGCTTTCCGTCGCCTGCGTCAGCGATACCGCACTGGGCTGGCCGCCATGGACGTTATCGAGCGGGAAGCGCCGGATCTCGGCTTCAAGGCGGGAGGCCTCCATCTTGCCCCGCGGTCCGTCGACGGGTTTCAGTCGGGCGCCATGCGAAAAGAATTCGGGCGCGCCGCATTCGTCGGCGATGACATGGGCCTCGCGATGGCAGAAGGCGACGCCGCCGGCGCGGTTGGCTGTTGCCAGTGCCAGCGAATTGGCGGCTGTTCCGGTGCCGACGAAGAAGACGGCGACGTCCCTTTCGAAGATGTCCGCGAACTTCTTCTCCACCTTCCGGTCAAGCTCGCTGGTGCCATAGGCCGACGCGTAGCCGCCGGCATGGGCCATCAGGCTTTCGGCAATCGCGGGATGGGCGCCAGCCCAGTTATCAGACGAAAAAATCATCACTTCTCACCCTGTTTCACCGTCAATTCGACGGCTTTTGCCGACCTTAGCCGAGTTTATAGCCGGATCAATCACGGTCAGCGGCCGAAAGGCCAACAGGAGACCAGTTTGAAACCAAAATGAAGAAAACGACGATATGCCGTAATTTAATTATAAAAGCCGGAAATTTCCGGCAATGTTCGGCAAAATCTTCTCCATTATTTGCTGATATGCCTCTTGCAGAGGGGGGTGGTTTCTGGCATAGAGCACATGAAATAGGACAGGTTTGCTGTCCTATTTCGGTCTAGGGACCGGAACAATCGCCGTGAGTGCCTAAAAAAGTGGCATCCGGCGTGCGAAGCGGGAGGATTGGCCGGATTTCATCCGGTTGTTATCGCCTGCCGTCAGGATGGTCGCAGACATCAGTGCCTGATGATGCCGTGCTTATTTGCGACCTGATCAGGATCATGAGACGATGAGTGCCCCGGCTTTTCGGCGTGTCTTTGCACGCAACGAAGAGTCATGCGCGGGCGGTGCCATGCCCGGCGGTGCCGGGTTCAACAGGAGGGAAAACGATGACGGATCATTCGCCATCACAGCAATCTGGGCTCAACCTCGCACACAGCGTTGCGACGGCTGAAAAAACGCCCGCATTCCCGACTGGCCTGCCGCGAAAACAGGGGCTCTACGATCCGCGCAACGAACATGACGCCTGCGGTGTCGGCTTCGTCGCCCATATGAAGGGTCAGAAGTCGCACCAGATCGTGCGCGATGGTCTCTTCATGCTCGAAAACCTGACGCACCGTGGTGCCGTCGGCGCCGACCCGCTGATGGGAGATGGCGCGGGCATCCTCGTGCAGATTCCCGACCGTTTCTTCCGCGAGGAGATGGCCAAGCAGGGCATCACCCTGCCGAAGGCGGGCGAATATGCCGTCGGCCACATTTTCATGCCGCAGGACGATGCGCTCGTCGAACACTTCAAGCAGGTGATCAAGGACGTCGTCACCGAAGAGGGCCAGGTGCTCATCGGCTACCGCGACGTGCCCGTCGACAACGCGTCGCTGTCGAAGGCGCCGGAAATCGCCGCGACCGAGCCGCGCCATGTCCAGATCTTCATCGGTGCCGGCCGTGACGCCGCTACGAACCCGGAGTTCGAGCGCCGTCTCTTCACGCTGCGCAAGGTGATCTCCAACCGCATCTATGACGAATACAAGGGCGAGGAGAGCAACTTCTACCCCGTGTCGCTGTCGTCCTCGACGATCGTCTACAAGGGCATGTTCCTCGCTTACCAGGTCGGCGCCTATTACAAGGATCTGTCCGACCCGCGCTTCGAAAGTGCGGTGGCGCTCGTTCACCAGCGCTTCTCGACCAACACCTTCCCATCGTGGAAGCTCGCGCATCCCTACCGCATGGTCGCCCACAACGGCGAAATCAACACGCTGCGCGGCAACGTCAACTGGATGGCGGCGCGCCAGGCGTCGGTTTCCTCGCCGCTCTTCGGCGACGACATCTCCAAGCTCTGGCCGATCTCCTACGAAGGCCAGTCGGACACCGCCTGCTTCGACAACGCACTCGAGTTCCTGGTGCAGGGCGGCTATTCGCTGTCGCACGCCGTCATGATGCTGATCCCCGAGGCGTGGGCCGGCAACCAGTTGATGTCGCCTGAGCGAAAGGCGTTCTACGAATACCACGCAGCGCTGATGGAGCCGTGGGACGGTCCGGCAGCGGTCGCCTTTACCGACGGTCGTCAGGTCGGTGCGACGCTCGACCGCAACGGTCTGCGTCCGGCCCGCTACATCGTAACCTCGGACGATCGCGTCATCCTCGCGTCCGAAGCCGGCGTGCTGCCGGTCGACGAAGACAAAATCGTCAAGAAATGGCGCCTGCAGCCGGGCAAGATGCTCCTGATCGACATGGAGCAGGGCCGCATCATCTCCGACGAGGAGGTGAAGTCCTCGCTCGCGCAAAAGCACCCCTACAGCAAGTGGCTCGAAGACACCCAGCTGATCCTCGAAGAGCTGAAGCCGGTGGAGCCGCGTGCGCTCCGTCGCGACGTTTCCCTGATCGATCGTCAGCAGGCCTTCGGCTACACGCTCGAAGACACCAAGATCCTGATGTCGCCGATGGCGACGACCGGCCAGGAAGCGATCGGCTCGATGGGCACCGACACGCCGATCTCGGCGATGTCGGACAAGCGCAAGCTGCTTTACACCTATTTCAAGCAGAACTTTGCGCAGGTCACCAACCCGCCGATCGACCCGATCCGCGAAGAGCTGGTGATGAGCCTCGTCTCTTTCATCGGCCCGCGTCCAAACATCCTCGACCACGAGGGCATGGCGCATGCCAAGCGGCTCGAGGTGCGCCAGCCGATCCTGACCAACGGCGATCTCGAAAAGATCCGCTCGATCGGTCACACCGAGGATCGTTTCGACACCAAGACGCTCGACTTTACCTATGACATTTCGCGCGGTGCCGAAGGCATGCCCGAAATGCTCGACCGGCTCTGCGAGCGCGCCGAAGCGGCGGTAAAGGGCGGCTACAACATCATCGTGCTCTCCGACCGTCAGGTCGGACCGGACCGCGTGGCTATCCCGGCGCTGCTCGCGACCGCGGCCGTGCACCACCACCTGATCCGCAAGGGTCTGCGCACGTCGGTCGGCATCGTGCTTGAATCCGGCGAACCGCGGGAAGTGCATCAGTTCTGCCTGCTCGCCGGCTACGGCGCCGAGGCGATCAACCCCTATCTCGCCTTCGATACGCTCACCGACATGCACAAGCGTGGCGAGTTCCCCAAGGAAGTCGACGGCAGCGAAGTGGTCTACCGCTACATCAAGGCCGTCGGTAAGGGCATCCTCAAGGTCATGTCCAAGATGGGCATCTCGACCTACCAGTCCTATTGTGGCGCGCAGATCTTCGACGCCGTCGGCCTGTCGTCGAAGCTTGTCGACCAGTTCTTCTTCGGCACGGCGACGACGATCGAAGGCATCGGCCTCGAAGAGATCGCCGCCGAAACCGTCGCCCGCCACAAGGCGGCCTTCGGCGCCGACCCGGTTCTCGCCAACTCGCTCGATATCGGTGGCGAATATGCCTTCCGCATGCGCGGCGAAAGCCATGCCTGGACGCCCGACGCAATCGCCTCGCTGCAGCACGCAGTTCGTGGCAACGCAGAGGACCGCTACCGCGAGTTCGCCGAGATGGTGAACAACTCGGCGCTGCGCATGAACACCATCCGTGGCCTGTTCACGATCAAGAGCGCCGAGGCCCTTGGCCGCAAACCGATCTCGGTCGACGAGGTCGAACCGGCCGTCGATATCGTCAAGCGCTTCTCGACCGGGGCCATGTCCTTCGGCTCGATCAGCCGCGAGGCACATACGACGCTGGCGATTGCCATGAACCGGATCGGCGGCAAGTCGAACACCGGCGAAGGGGGCGAGGAAAGCGACCGCTACCTGCCGCTGCCCGATGGTTCGATGAACCCGGAACGTTCGGCGATCAAGCAGATCGCGTCCGGCCGCTTCGGCGTGACCACCGAGTATCTGGTCAATGCCGACATGCTGCAGATCAAGGTGGCGCAAGGGGCCAAGCCTGGTGAAGGCGGGCAGCTGCCCGGCCACAAGGTCGATGCGACGGTTGCCAAGACCAGGCATTCGACCCCGGGCGTCGGCCTGATTTCGCCGCCGCCGCACCATGACATCTACTCGATCGAAGACCTGGCGCAGCTGATCTACGATCTGAAGAACGTCAATCCGGAAGCCGACGTTTCGGTCAAACTCGTCTCGGAAGTCGGCGTCGGCACGGTTGCCGCCGGCGTTGCCAAGGCGCGTGCCGACCATATCACTGTCGCCGGCTTCGACGGCGGTACCGGCGCTTCGCCACTCACCTCGCTGAAGCACGCCGGCAGCCCCTGGGAAATCGGTCTGGCCGAGACCCAGCAGACGCTGGTGCTGAACGGCCTGCGTTCGCGCGTCGCCCTTCAGGTCGATGGTGGTCTGAAGACCGGCCGCGACGTCATCATCGGCGCGCTGCTCGGTGCCGACGAATTCGGCTTCGCCACCGCACCGCTGATCGCTGCCGGCTGCATCATGATGCGCAAGTGCCACCTCAACACCTGTCCCGTCGGCGTTGCGACCCAGGATCCGGTGCTGCGCAAGCGCTTCAAGGGCACGGCCGAGCACGTCATCAACTACTTCTTCTTCGTGGCCGAAGAAGTGCGCGAGATCCTGGCGTCGCTCGGCGTCAGGAAGCTCAACGACATCGTCGGCGCTTCGGAACTGCTCGAAAAGGACGGTGCGCTCGCGCACTGGAAGGCCAACGGCCTCGACTTCTCGAAGATCTTCCACAAGGTGGAAGCCAAGAAGGAAGAGACCTACTGGACCACGCGCCAGCAGCACCCGATCGACGATGTTCTCGATCGCAAGCTGATCAAGGAAGCGGCGGTCGCGCTCGAAACCAAGGCTCCGGTCAAGATCGAAGCCGAGATCAAGAACGTCGACCGTTCGGCCGGCGCGATGCTTGCCGGTGCTCTTGCCAAGCGCTGGGGCCACAAGGGCCTGAAGGACGACACCATCCACGTGACCCTCAAGGGCACGGCTGGCCAGTCCTTCGGCGCGTTCCTCGCACGCGGCATCACCTTCGATCTCGTGGGTGACGGTAACGACTATGTCGGCAAGGGTCTTTCGGGCGGTCGCATCATCGTCCGGCCGCCGGAAAATGCGACGATCGTTCCGCAAGAATCGATCATCGTCGGCAACACCGTGCTTTACGGCGCGATCTCGGGCGAGTGCTACTTCAACGGCGTTGCCGGCGAACGTTTCGCCGTGCGCAACTCCGGCGCGGTCGCGGTCGTCGAGGGCGTGGGTGACCACGGCTGCGAATACATGACCGGCGGCGTCGTCGTCGTGCTCGGCGGAACGGGGCGCAACTTTGCGGCCGGCATGTCGGGCGGTGTCGCCTATGTGCTCGACGAGGAAGGCGATTTCGCCCGTCGCTGCAACATGGCGATGGTCGAGCTGCAACCGGTTCCGGAAGAGGACGACATGCTGGAGAAGCTGCACCACCACGGCGGCGACATCATGCACAAGGGCATGGTCGACGTGTCGGGCGACATGACGCGCCACGACGAGGAGCGGCTTTATCAGCTCATCTCCAACCACCTTCACCACACGGGTTCGCCCCGGGCGAAGGAGATCCTCGATCACTGGACGGATTACCGGCCGAAATTCCGCAAGGTCATGCCGGTCGAGTACCGCCGTGCGCTCGAGGATATGGAACGCATGAAAATGGCAGAGGCGGCCGAATAGGAGGCCCCGGTGACCAAGGCTCCCGGTTCATCACAGATCGGTTCGGGGGCCCCTCACGCGCGCTCGCAAAAAGCGCCTGTTCAGACGCACAGCTTTCAGGATGAAACGATGGGTAAGGTAACTGGATTTCTCGAGATCGACCGGCAAGTGGCAAAGTACCAGCCGGCGTCCGACCGCATCCGCCATTTTCGCGAATTCACCATTCCGATGTCAGAACCGGAAGTGCAGAAGCAGGCAGCTCGCTGCATGGACTGTGGCATCCCCTATTGCCACGGCCCGACCGGCTGCCCGGTGCACAACCAGATCCCGGACTGGAACGATCTCGTCTACAACGGCAACTGGGACGAGGCGATCCGCAACCTGCATTCGACCAACAACTTCCCGGAATTCACCGGCCGCGTCTGCCCGGCACCGTGCGAGGAAGCCTGCACGCTGAACCTCGAAGACACCCCGGTGGCGATCAAGACCGTCGAACAGGCGATCGCCGACAAGGCCTATGAAATGGGCTATATCGTGCCGCAGCCGGCCGTCACCAAGACCGGCAAGAAGGTCGCGATCATCGGCTCGGGACCTGCCGGCATGGCCGCGGCCCAGCAGCTTGCCCGCGCCGGCCACGAGGTGCACGTCTACGAGCGAGAAACCAAGCCCGGCGGCCTGCTTCGCTACGGCATCCCGGACTTCAAGATGGAGAAGAACTTCATCGATCGCCGCGTCGACCAGATGCGCGGCGAAGGCGTCACTTTCCACTGCGGCATCAATGTCGGCGTCGACGTTCCGATGCAGCGCCTGCTCGACGAGCATGACGCCGTGCTCTACTGCGGCGGCTCCGAGACCCCGCGCGACGCGGGCATCCCCGGCGTCCAGTTCGCCGGCGTGCATGACGCGATGCCCTATCTCGTCCAGCAGAACCGCCGCGTCGGCCGCGAGAACATCGACAGCGTCGGCTGGCCGTCGCAGCCGATCCTTGCCGGCGGCAAGCATATCGTCGTCGTCGGCGGTGGTGATACCGCGTCCGACTGTGTCGGCACCGCTTTCCGCCAGGGCGCCGTCAAGGTGACCCAGCTCGACATCCGTCCGCAGCCGCCGGAAAAGGAAGACAAGCTCGCCGTCTGGCCGTTTTGGGCGACGAAGATGCGCACCTCTTCGAGCCAGGCCGAAGGCGCCATCCGCGAGTTCCAGGTGGCGACCCTTGAGTTCATCGGCGACGAGGACGGCAACCTGACCGGCGTGAAGTGCTGCCAGGTGGATGATCGCCGCAAGCCGGTCGCCGGCACGGAGTTCATCATCAAGGCGGATCTTGCCTTCATCGCCATCGGTTTCAGTGGTCCCTTCACCAACAGCGTGATCAAGGACCTCGGCGACAAGCTGACGCTCAACACCGACCGCCGCGGCTCGACCAACGTCGTCGCCAACGAGCGCGACTACAAGACCTCGGTCGACAAGCTCTGGACGGCCGGCGACGTGCGCCGCGGCCAGTCGCTCGTCGTCTGGGCGATCCGCGAAGGCCGCCAGGCGGCACGTGCGATCGACGAGGCGCTGATGGGTTCGACCACGCTGCCGCGCTAAGGCATTACTCCCAAGCATGAAAACAGCCCCGCAGCGATGCGGGGCTTTTTTCATGGTGTGCCAGAAGGCCGAATGGGGATCGTCGGCCTAGTTGCGGATCACCGGGTTGCTGATGACCGTGTTTGGCTTCGAGAGGCGGAAGTCATCGACGCGGCCGGCCGGAGCGGCGGCGACGTCACCCTTGCCAACCAGCAGGTCGCGTGGGCTCTTGCCGTTGCCCTTGTCCGGTGCGGCGCTGCCGAGCAGGGACGCGGCGCCATCCAGCGCCGGATCGGTCAGCCCGATCGGCTGGGTCTTGACGATATCCTCGTTGCCGAGCGGTGCGGTCACCACCAGGTCCTTGAGCTCGTCGGCGCCCGGCACGTTCTTGTCGGTGGCGGCGGCATCGCCGAGCAGCCGCCGGATGTCCTTCTCGACGTAGAAGGCAAGCTTGCGCTTGCCGGCCTTGGTGAGGTTGACGCCGTCGGCGCCGCGCAGGCGCACCTGCTGGCCGTTGATATCGGAGCCGGTCAGAACGAACTTGCCGCCCTCATCGACGAAGCCGTCCCAGATGTCGACGAACTGTCCGCCGACCTTCTCGATCTCCTCGCGATAGATGCCGTTGAAGGTGACCATGTCAGCGGTCATCGCGGCCGACTGGAACGGCGGCATGCCGACCCAGAGAACCGGCAGCTTTTCCTTGCGCGCAAGGGCTGCCAGCGCGTTGACACGCTTGCGATATTCTTCCGTCCAGAGGTCGGAGCGGAACTTCTCCTTGGTGCTGCCGATCTGCATCTGCTGACGATCGTTGGCGCCGAGGCTGATGATGATCACCGACGGCTTCACGTCGCCGACATAGCCCGGCAGCGTGCCCGGCCAATTGAAATAGTCTTCGCGCACGAGACCGGACGAACCGTTCGCCCGCGTCTCGATGGTGATGCCGGGCGTCATCTCGAAGGCGGTCTTCAGGCCATCGCCGAGGCTGCCGGCCATGAAGTCGCCGACGACGAGCACCTTCTTGGCATCCGGCGCCTTCTCCACCACTATCGGCGCCGGGGCAGGGGTGTCGGCAACCTTTGGCTTCTGCTTCTGCTGCCCCTGGCCCTTCTGCCGCTGCTGCGGCTGGCGCTGGCGCTTCGGGCGCGGCTGTTCGGGATAATAGTCGCGATCCTGGTAGGTCGGCCGTTCGCGGGTCAAGCCGCCGAAGAGCATCTGAAACAAGGTGCGGCGTTGAACGCGCTCCTGCGCCTCGGCAAAGCTCGCAAAAAGGCTGACGGTGAGCATCGCCACAAGGGCAATGCAGATCGTCGCAATCCCGAACGGCGTACGGCTGTCGTGCCTGCGGCGCCTGCTGATCATCTGCTTTCTGCCCCGTTCATCGCGTATTCGGGCGGCCTTGCCGCGCCAAAGTTTCAGCGCGCCGCACGGGGGTGCAGCGCGCTTGCCCTATTGTATCTCACGGATACTCAGATCGTGAAACCGTTTCGAACCTGCTAGTTGCGGAGCGCCCGCAGCAGCATCTGCGTCGGCTCACCATCCGGCGCCAGTCCGTTCTTCGACTGGAATGCCTGGATCGCGGCCTTGGAGCCGGAGCCGAAGTTGCCGTCGACTTCGCCACTGTAGTAGCCAAGCTCCTTCAGCCGGTTCTGCAGCTCGAACTTCTCGCTGATGTCAAGCGAACCGTCCGGACGCGGCCAGCGCTGCTGCATGCCCTGGTAGCCGGCGATCTGGTCGGCAAGCAGGCCGACGCCGAGCGCGTAGCTGTCCGAAGCGTTGTAGCGCTTGATGACGAAGAAGTTCTTGGTCATCAGGAAGCCGGGGCCGTTGCCTCCGCTCGGCAGCTTGAGCTCGGCGCGCGTGCTGCCGTTGCGGAAGCCCTTGCCGTTCGGCCGGGCAAAACCGAGCGACGCCCATTCCTTGAGCGTCTTCGTCTGGCCCGAATACTTCGCGGCGTTGGCCGGCGGGGCGACTTCGTAGCCCCAGGTCTCGCCCGGCTGCCAGCCATTTTTCTTCAGAAGGTTGGCGGCGGTCGCCAGCGCGTCTGGCACCGAGTTCCAGATGTCGCGGTGACCGTTTCCGTCCGCGTCGACCGCATAGAGCAGGTAGCTCGTGGGGATGAATTGGGTGTGGCCCATGGCGCCCGCCCAGGAGCCGGTCAGCTCACGTGGGGTGATATCGCCCTTCTGCAGGATTTTCAGCGCGGCGATCAGCTGCTTCTTGGCATAGTTCGACCGCTTCGGATCCGCATAGGCAAGGGTTGCGAGCGCGCGCGGGACGTAGTGCAGGCGGTCGTCCTTCTCCAGCACGGCGCCGTAGTTGGACTCCATCGACCAGATGGCCAGAAGAATGGTCTTGTCGACGCCGAAGTGTTTCTCCAGCGCGTTCAGCGTGCGGGCGTGCTTGGTCGCCATCTCCTGGCCGACGCGCTTGGTGTAGGGGTTCACGCGGGAATCGATATATTCCCAGATCTTGTGCTTGAACTCCGGCTGGTAGTTGGCCTTGTCGATCACCGTCTGGTCGGGCGACTTTACGCCGGCAAAGGCCTGGCGATAGGTTGCCTTGGTGATGCCGGCCTGGGCGGCGGTCGCGTAAAACTCGTTGATCCAGTTCTGGAACCCGGTATCGGCGCGCGCGGGGGAGGTGCCGAGCGTGGCGGCGGATAGGACGAGGGCGGCTGCGATATGACGGAAAAACGTCCTGCGGTTTCTGATCATCAGCTGTCGGTTCCGTTTCTCTGCGGAGCTTCGGCCGTCATGGCCCGAATCACTCCGCAAGGTGGCAGTCTGGGGCCAGCCTGGACGGTGGGGGCAGTCGTCGGCGGCTCCTGTTTCGGATCCGGCCGCGCTTGTTGCATTGCCGGATTGCAACGAATCTACAGAAACGTGGTCAACAAACCCTTTACCATGAAAATGTGGTGGCGTCTTCGGCCACAGAAAATGTCAAGCCTTGGTCGTGGAGTTCGCATATGCATTTGTTTCGTCGGTTCATGCTGTGTTCAGCTGACGGCATAGAGATTGCGGCTCCATTACGGAGCGCTGTATGGTTCGGGACGGATTGACGTCCAGGACCATTCGGCAAGAGTTATGAGTGAAATCCTTTCAAGGAGGTATCGATGACCGACAAGCGTAAAGTCCGCAAAGCCGTGTTCCCGGTCGCAGGACTGGGCACCCGTTTCCTGCCGGCGACCAAGGCCGTGCCGAAGGAAATGCTGACGGTGGTGGACAAGCCGGTCATTCAATATGTGGTCGACGAAGCGCTGGAAGCCGGTATCGAGCACCTGATCTTCGTGACCGGCCGCAGCAAGGCTGTCATCGAGGACTATTTCGACATTCAGGTCGAGCTCGACCAGACGCTGCGCGAGCGCAACAAGAAGGCCGAGATCGCGCTGCTCGACGGCATCCTGCCGAAGGCTGGCACCACCAGCTTCACCCGCCAGCAGGCGCCGCTCGGCCTTGGCCACGCGGTCTGGTGCGCCCGTGAACTCGTCGGCAACGAGCCCTTCGCGCTGCTCCTGCCCGACATGATCATGAAGGGTGAGAAGGGCTGCCTGAAGGGCATGGTGGAGCTCTATGAGCAGAGCGGCGGCAACGTCATCGCGGTTGAGGAATGCGCGCCGGACCAGGCGCACAAATACGGCATCGTCGGCGTCGGCGACAAGGTCGGCGAAGGTTTCAAGATCACCAAGATGGTCGAGAAGCCAGCACCGGGCACTGCCCCCTCCAACTTCTTCATCAACGGCCGCTACATCCTGCAGCCGGAGATCTTCCCGATTCTCGAAAAGCAGGAGCGCGGCGCCGGCAACGAGATCCAGCTGACCGACGGCATGCTCAAGCTTTCCGACAACCAGCAGTTCGCCGCTTACCACTTCCGTGGCGATACCTACGACTGTGGCGCCAAGGACGGCTTCATCCTGGCCAACGTCGCCTTCGCGCTCGAGCGTGGCGATATCCGTCCGACCGTCGAAGGCCCGCTGAAGAGCCTGCTCGGCAGCCTGAAGTAATCGGCTTTCTCTTCTCGAAGGCAAGAAAGGCCGCGTCCATCGGGCGCGGCCTTTTTTTATCTGGATAATGGGATTGCCTTAGCGGCGCAGCGTCAACCCGACGCCGACGCGGGTGATGTCGGTGGTGTCGCCCTGATCGCGGGTGGTGCGCTCGTAGCTGACGTCGCCCGTCAGCGCCAGGTAGCGGTTGATGTCGTAGGTGAGGCCGGCGCCCGTGCGCCAGGTGGTCTCGTCCGACGAGCGGGCGTTCGAGGGGTAGTTGCGCAGCGTCAGGCTGTTCGTCAGCCGCGCGACCAGATCCGAGCGCATCTGGTGGGTGATGATGTTGGTGAGGTTGTAGTCGATCGAACCAGCGTCGCCGGGCGTCGTCGACGGGTTGAGGTCGGTCGACACGGCGAAGAGCACGTCGGTGCCGCGTTGCGGCGACCAGTTGAGGCGGCCATCGACCGACAGGCCGCGGAGTTCGCCAAGCCGGTCATCCTCGAAATTGTAGGTTTCGTAGCCGAGGCCGAGCTCGCCATAGAGTTTCTCGCCGAGGTCGAGCTCGATACCGCCGCGTGCAGCATAGGTCTGATAGGAGCGTTCGAAACCGAGCGGATCTTCGCGCAGATCGTAGAGTGACTTGCCGACGGAGGCTTCGAGGAACGGGATCAATGCCGGCGACAGTTCGTAGCCGACGCGGGCCGTGAGCACACCGGTGTTGCGGTTTCGATACTTGACCGAAAGGTTCGTGCCGTTTTCGAGTTCGACATCACCATAGGTGCGTCGGTCGAAATCGATGCCGACCGAGCCGCGGATCAGACCGAAATCACGCTCAACGGCCGCGCCGAGGCGGTAGGTGTTGACCGCGGACTGGTTTTTGGCGTTGGAGATCGCGTTCGGGTCGTCGGCGTCCTCGCGCTCGAAACTGTAGCCGGCGCGCAGACGGGCGATCGTTTCGTCCCAGAGATCGAGCCGCAGTTCCGCATCGACATTGGCGCGGGGCTCTTCCTCGCCCTCGCCGGAGATGTTGTTCTGCAACACGCCTTCGCCGGTGACGGTCAGCTGATGCCGCGACCAGTCCGAGGTCAAGGTGCCGCGGATTCCGGTTTCGAGATAGCCGCGGTTGGTCTTGGTGTCGCCGTCCTTGCGCCATTCGTGGTTGATGGTCTCGCTGACGCTGGGGCGCAGCGTGAAGGTGCCGATTCGGATGCCCGGGGCGCGATCGTATTCGGGGTTGTCGGTCCGCAACCGCAGACCGTCGATCGTCGGCTCGCGCTGGTTCAGGCGAAGGTAATCCTCGTTAGAGGCCGGGGTCAGGTCGTCAGCGCTGACGGCGCCGGTGGTCTGCGGATCGGTGATTGCGGGCGTCGCGGCCGGAACGGCTGAAGGCGCTGTGCCCGCGCCATAGGTGGTCGTCGTCGGAGCGGTGGCGGGTGCGGTCGCGGCGGTCTGGGCGTTCAAGGATGCGGGGGCAAGCATCGCCGTGCCGGCCAGCAGCAGCGCCAGCGACGTCGAACGCCGCGCGCCTCCTTTGATCGAGCGAGATGAGCCTGGCACCATATGCCGTTTGTCCACGAGCCTGATTGCAATCCTTTCGCAACCGTAAAGCGACGTGGTTAATCAATCGTTTCCAAACGGAAAAAACGTCGTGGCATCAGCCGCTTGCGGTTACGCTTTCGACGGTCAGGTTGCGGCCGTGGGTGGAAACGACGCGCACCCTTGTACCGGCCGGCAGGTCCGGTCCCTCAACGACCCAGAACGTGTCGTCGAGCCGGATGCGCCCTCGGCCTTCGGCGATCGGTTTTTCCAGGACCGCGGTGCGGCCGACGAGGCTTTCGGCGCGCTGGTTCAAAAGCGGCTCGTCGGTGGTCTCGGATGTGGAGAGAACGAAGCGGCGGCCAAGGAGAACGGCCGCCACCGAGAGCAGCGCGAACAGCACGAGCTGGACCTGCCACGTCCAGAAGCCGACCTCCCAAAGCATGAGGGAGAGGATGCCGACTGCCAAGGCGGCGACACCGATCCAGATCAGGAACACGCCGGGGGCGATGAGCTCGGCGGCGAGAAGCACGAAGCCCAGAACCCACCAGCTCCAGGGCCCGAGTTCTTGAATGGAGCGTTCGATCATCGTCTACTTCCCTTGCGCGGGATCGGTCGGGAAAGCTGGCGTGGTGCGCGGCGTCGACTGGCGCGGGCGGGTCGCTGGCGCCGTCTGGCTGTCGCCAAAGACTTCCTTGGCGATGGCGCCGATGCCACCGAGCGAACCGATCAGCGCGGAAGCTTCCATCGGCATCAGCACGATCTTCTGGTTGTTGGCGGTGCCGATCGAGGCGAGTGCTTCGGTGTACTTCTGGGCGACGAAGTAGTTGATCGCCTGCACGTCGCCGGCCGCAATGGCCTCGGAGACCATCTTGGTTGCCTTCGCCTCTGCCTCGGCCAGGCGCTCGCGCGCTTCGGCGTCACGAAACGCCGCTTCGCGCTGGCCCTCGGCCTGCAGGATCGCCGACTGCTTGGCGCCTTCGGCGCGCAGGATCTGGGCGTTTCTGGCGCCTTCGGCTTCGAGCACCTGCGCGCGTTTCTCGCGCTCGGCCTTCATCTGGCGCGCCATGGCATCGACGAGATCCTTCGGCGGGGCGATATCCTTGATCTCGATGCGGGTGATCTTGATGCCCCAGGGGCTGGCAGCTTCGTCGACGACGTGCAGCAGCCTGTCGTTGATCGTATCACGGTTGGAGAGCAGTTCGTCGAGGTCCATCGAACCCATGACCGAGCGGATGTTGGTCATCGTCAGGTTGAGGATGGCGTTTTCCAGATGCGCGACCTGGTAGGCGGCCTGCGCCGCATTCAGGATCTGATAGAAGGCGACGGCATCGGCCGAAACGCTGGCATTGTCCTTGGTGATGACTTCCTGGGTCGGAACGTCGAGCACCTGTTCCATCACGTTCATCTTGGCGCCGATGCGGTCGATGAACGGCACGATCAGATTGAGGCCCGGCTCCAGCGTTTTGGTGTAGCGACCGAAGCGCTCGATCGTATAGCGGTAGCCCTGCGGCACCGTCTTGATCCCCATGAAGAGGACCAGGATGATGAGCACCACGAAGCCAATGACGACGATATCCATTCCGCCCAAGACTTACCCCCTTAAATTGCAATCTCGACCTGTGGCTGCAGTCTAGCGTATTCCGTTTCCCTTCGGAATCGCTTTTCCGCGGATTGCGCGTAAATTCAAAATGTTAGATTGCCGCGCTCGCCGGTGGGCAAGAGCGCGGCTCCTTCATCCTGAGTTGGCGGCCAGCGCGCCGTTCAAGTGGGGTGATGGGACGATTAAAGCCAGCCGGCAAGCTCCCGGCGCACGACGTGTTCGAGCACGGCCATGCCTTCGGCGCTGTCGTTCAGGCAGGGGATGTGGGTGAACTTCTCGCCGCCATTGTGATGGAAGCTTTCGGCCGCCTGCTCGGCGATCTCTTCCAACGTTTCCAGACAGTCGGAGACGAAGCCCGGGTTGAGGACGGAAATGCGCTTGACACCGTCCTGCGCAAGTTTTTCGACCGTCTTGTCGGTATAGGGCTGCAGCCATTCCTCAGGCCCGAAGCGCGACTGGAAGGTGACCTGCAGCTTCTCCTTCGACCAGCCGAGCTTTTCGCGCAAAAGCCGCGCGGTCTTCTGGCACTGGCAGTAGTAGGGATCGCCCTTGTCGAAATAGCTCTTCGGAATGCCGTGGAAGGAGGTCAGAACCACCTCCGGCTCCCAGTCGAGCGTCGCCAGGTGACGCTCGATCGAGGTTGCCAGAGCGTCGATGTAGACGGGATCGTCGTGGTAGGGCGGAACGGTGCGCAGTGCCGGCTGCCAGCGCATCTTCAGAAGCGCCTCGAAGGCCTTGT
>NZ_JACVBC010000012.1:0-191492 GCF_014852205.1 Ensifer sp. ENS06
TCCGCCTGGCGCAGGATGGCAAGGATTTGGGGTTCGCTAAATCTGCTCGTCTTCATCAAAATCTCCTCGATCATAAAGCCCGAGAAAATTCTACTTTTGAAGCCCGTTATTTTGCGGGAGGATTACCGTCCGGGAGTTGCCAGCACACATCGTTCGGAGACGACGTTAGCGCTATAGTTCAGTTCGCGAGCCGCCGCCACGAGGCTTGTCTGCGCCACTTCACCAACTAAGCCAAGTTCGCCAAGCGCCCACGCAGCAATGACGTCGCGTCCCGCGGATTTTCCCGCAACGTTGCTCTGGTCAAATCTGCACCGCCCAACATCCACCGTAGACTCAATTAGATTGGCACTACGATAGCGATGACAGACCGTGCATGCGGTATGTCGCTTCGTGCTCACTGACGAAGAATACGTCGTATGAACTGGAGGCATTCTTGAGAACGACACACGGGGTCTATTCGCTTCTTGCAGCTTTGCTGCCCGCATTTGGCATTTCGGTAAGTGACGCAGAGTCCGCTCAGGGTATTCGACCAACCGGCTTTACCCAACAACAATTGGATCGGTCTCTAGTCGATTTCTACGAGAAATGGCGGTCAGTTTATCTCATACAAGGCTGCGGAAGTGACCGATACTATGTAGGTGTAACGGCCGATGGCAAGGCGGTCGGAGGCGGCACAGCGAAATCTACAATCACTGTGTCTGAAGCTCATGGTTACGGCATGCTGATTTCGGTTCTGATGGCAGACTTTGATCCGAGCGCACGTGCAGTGTTCGACGGAATGGTCCGCTACTTTCACGACCATCCCGCCAAATCAAACCCTGGTCTCATGGCTTGGAACCAAGTTAAGGGATGTAGCAATGCGCGTGACGTCGCCGGTGACACGAGCGCTACGGATGGTGACCTCGACATCGCCTATGCATTGCTTCTCGCGGATCGAAAATGGGGCAGCGATGGTAGCGTGAACTATCGCAAGGAGGCACTGAAAGTCATTGCTGCAATCGGCCAGCACGATATCGATGCCGACAGCAGATTCGTTCGTATCGGCGATTGGGTAAATGATGTAGACGATGGGCGATATGCCCCTGTCACACGCTCGTCCGATTTCATGGTTTCCCATTTCAAAGCTTTTGCCGACGCGACGGGCGATGGCACCTGGTACGCTGTGCGTGACGAGACTTATTCGATCATCGATAGGGTTCGCGGAAAATACAGCTCGCAGACTGGCTTGATGCCAGATTTCATAGTTGATCTTCCGTCGAAGGCACATCCGGCCGCTGCCAATTTTCTCGAGGGTCCCAACGACGGCGCTTATTCCTGGAATGCATCACGCTATCCGTGGCGCATCGCTCTTGATTATCTGCTGAACGGCGACCAGAGGGCGCTTGCAGCTCTTATTCCACTCAATAGTTGGATCAAGAGCGCGACCGATGGAGATCCCACTAACATCGCCGATACTTACAAGCTCAACGGCAAACCAGCCGCCGGAAGCGGTCGGGACGCAGTGGCATTCGTGTCGATGTTTGCCGTGTCCGCGTCCATTCAAGCAGCGAACCAGAGTTGGTTGGACGCGCTTTGGGCGGATATGACGGCGAGAAAGGTCGAAAATGAAGACTACTACGGAAACACGTTAAAGCTGCTGGCAATGATTACAATCTCTGGGCATTGGACGCAGCCCTAGAGAATTACGCAGCCGCCCCGATTTTGATCATCGCTCCTGGCGGGGCGTGACACGCAACCTGAACAATCCGTCGAGAGAGTACGTCGGCTACCTCCGGCTCCCTTGCGCATTTGCGTGAGGGTGATTCATCCCTCCCCTAAAAACTGGCCTGATACACTCCGCTCAAGTTCTCAAAAAGGAGCTCACCGCCGTCACTACGGCCAACAGGCGCGCGCTGCAGCCCGAGGATTGACCCTCCGACTTCAAGAATGGCGTCGGGTCTGCGAAAACAGGGTGTCAGGCAATGCCAAATGACGGTTATCCATTAGTTGGATCAGCGCGAAGATCCGTGATCTGTCTGGTCCCGCCGCGTAGCGATCCCGTGGTCCTGCGACCAATTTTCCAGTTCAGCGGCATAGGGCTTCACTCATTATAGTGCAAAATATTGCATTTAATAATGATATTGCAATAATAATCAAATTATGCATGCTAGAGGTACTAATCAAGACCGCAAACGAATGAGTGAAAACTTTTTCGAGGTGCGGTCAGGGAGGAGGAGAATTGCTATGGTGGAGGAGAGCTATAGTGGCCGTCCGCAAAGCGACCCCGAACATCACCCAAGCCCCGTCGTGAATTCACCTTCGCGGCCAGTGTTTGAGGCAGAAGACGTATATAAAGTATACGGCAACGTGCGCGCGCTTGAGGGAGTGTCGCTGGCCGGCTATGCAGGTGAAGTGCTGGCAATTTGCGGAGCAAACGGGGCCGGTAAATCAACACTTTCCAAGTTGCTCGCCGGACTGGTGCGACCTTCTACAGGTACCATCCTGCTTGCTGGCGAGCCGATGAGGCACAATTCGCCACGCGAGGGTATCGAGGCCGGCGTATTGATGATGTATCAGGAGCCGCTGATCGTTGACCACCTTAGCGTCGAGGAAAACCTTTGGCTGTTCGACCTGAACCGCCGATGGTCGTCCCTAAGATTGCGACGCGATCGTTCGGAAACACGCAAACTGCTCGACCGCGTCGGGCTCAGTAGGGTTGATCCCGACCGGCCGGCAGGAGAGCTAACTCCTGGCAATCGCCACATGCTGGCTCTTGCGCGCGTCTTCATCGTTCAGCACAGGCTCCTAATCCTTGATGAGACGACTGCATCGACCAATGAGGAGCATTTCCGGATTGTCGTCGACATTGTCCGGCATCAAAAAGCCCAAGGTGCCTGTGTTATTTTCGTTTCGCACAAATTGAACGAAGTGCGAGAACTGGCAGACCGCATTGCAGTATTACGCGACGGCAAGTTAATCGATGTCGTCTCCGCTGAGAAGCGCTCCGAAGAAGATATCAGTGCGATGATGATCGGCGAGCGGTTGTCGGCGCTTGAACCAAAGTCGGCACCAGCCGTGCCCGATGAGGCTCCCCTGTTAGAGGTCCGCAATTTCCGCTCGGGTCGTGTGCAAGGCGTGGATCTCACTGTCCGACCTGGCGAAGTGGTAGGTCTCTACGGCCTGGTGGGAAGTGGCCGCTCCACCGTCGGCCGAGCTCTTGGCGGGCACTTTCATTTCGCCGCCGATAAACTGCGCATCGCCGGAAAGAACGTCGCGATACGCTCACCGCGTGAAGCAATTGCTTCCGGTATTTGCTATCTCACCGAGGACCGGCACAAGGAAGGCTTCATCCCCCATTTTTCGAACCAGAGCAACATGTCTTTGGTCATCCTCGATACACTCTCCCGCCGGCGGATAATAGACCACGGGCAAGAAGCGCGTCTCGGCACGCAGTTGATCGAACAATTCCAGATCAAGGGATCCCTGGAAGGGCTGACCGTCGATCTGTCGGGTGGCAATCAGCAGAAGGTGTGCGTGGCAAAATGGGCTGCCTCGTCGACCAAACTGCTGATCATCGACGAGCCGACCAAGGGTGTCGACGTCGGGGCAAAGCGTCAGATTTACGAAATTATCGAGGAGTTTGCCCGTCAAGGCAAAGGTGTCCTGCTGATTTCCTCCGAAGCAGAGGAGCTAATGCACCTTTCGGACCGCGCAATCGTGATGGCTGAGTATGAGGTCGCGGCGGAGTTCAAGGCTGGCTCCTACAACAAGACAGAACTCATATCGACCGCCCTCGGCGATGAAGTGCGCCGTGCGGCACAAGGGAGGAACTGACTTGGTAGCCCATGTAACCCGCCGTTGGTTTACTGAACTCACTTCGAACTACCCATTTTGGATATTGCTCGGAATCTACGTGCTCGCCTGCATGCTCGTGCCCAAATTTCTGACAGAAGTTAACCAGTTCAATCTGATCCGCCAAAGTTCGGTAATCGGCATTGTCTCGTTAGGAATGCTTGTGGTCATCATCTCGGCCGGCATTGATCTGAGTGTCGGTTCCATCGTCGCGTTGGCAGGTGTGATCGCTGTCGGCACCCAGACCTACGTGCCGCTCCCGGTTGCGGTTTTTGCCGGCTTGGCCGTGGGTGTCGGTATCGGCATCGCAAATGGCGCGGCAATATCCTTTCTGCGTGTGTCGCCCTTCGTAATGACTCTTGGCATGCTGGCGCTCGCGCGTGGGCTCACATACGCCTACACTGAAGGCGGGCCGTTGCAGCCCGCCGCGGCCACCCGCCATATTTTTGTTTTACCTGGTCGGGGAGAGATCTTCGGGATCCCAGCCATCGGGTTGATATGGTTTGCACTCATCCTGCTCGTGTCCTTCCTGCTCAACCGTACCGTGTTCGGGCGCCGCGTCTTCGCGGTCGGCAGTAACCAGAGCGCCGCCTTTGCGACCGGCGTTCCAATCGCGTGGACACTATTCTGCGTCTACGCTATCAGCGGTCTACTCTGCGGATTGGCCGGCATCCTTCTTGCGTCGCGCGTCAGCGTGGCGACCCCGACCATGGGGCAGGCATACGAATTAGACGCCATCGCTGCGGTGGTGATCGGCGGAGCAAGTCTGGCAGGGGGACGAGGCACCGTCTCCGGTACTGTGGTCGGAACGCTGATCCTTGTATTGATCGTCAACATCCTGAATTTGTTGAGCGTGTCCATCTTTTGGCAGGACGCAGTACGCGGCGCGATCATCATCGCGGCCATGATCTTCGGAAATTTGCGCGGACGCAGCGGATGATGCGACCGCAATCAATCCCAATTGTGGGGTAATCCGCCCATGGGAGTGGGCGAAAGGGCAGGAGAACTGGACATGACCAAGTTTAAGAAACTGCTTGCTGCAACGGCGGCTTCCGTAGCGATGTTGGGAGGCATTGCATACGCACAAACCAAGGACGCCAAGGATGTAACTATCGGCTTCCTTCAGCGCACGATGACTGCACCCTATTACGTAGCCATGTGGAAAGAAGCTGAGCGCCTGGCGGCCGAAAAAGGCTTCAAGCTGGTGGCCAGCCAAGCCGATGGAGATGCCGTTAAACAAATGCAGCAGCTTGAGGACATGGTGGCGAAAGGCGTGGATGCGGTCGTAATGAACGCAGTCGATCCAGTCACGACCGAAACCGCAGTCAAAGAGGCGGTCGAAAGCGGACTGCAGATTGTATTCATCGACACCGAAGTCCCTGGCGTGGGTGCCAACGCGACGTTTGGCGCCGACAATGAAGGGATCGGTAGGCTAGCCGGCGAGATCATGGCCAAACGCGTGGGCCCGGGTCCGATCAAGATCGGAATCCTTGAGGGTGCCCCTGAAGACAAGTTTGTGGGCCCGGCCCGTGAGAAGGGTTTTCTGTCCGGCTTGGACGCAGGCGGTGCCAAATACGAGGTGGTAGTGCGTGGCCAAGCGAAGTATGCGCAGGATCTTGCTGTACCTGCCACCGAAGATATGCTGACGGCACATTCAGACCTGGACGTCATCTTTGGCTACAACGACGCCATGGCACTGGGTGCCCTGTCGGTGCTTAAACCCGAATCCAAGATACTTGTCGCCGGCATCGACGGGCAGAAGGAAGCTTTCAAGGCGATCAAGGACGGTGGCTGCAAAGGTAAATATGTTTCAAGCGGTCTGAATTCACCGACGCTTGCTGCGCATGACGGCTTCAGTCTCGCACTCGATATCGCCACCGGCGCCAAAGAGCCGACGCACGACCAGAAGTTTATCTTCACAAAGGTGGCAGGAATCGGCTGCGAGAACATTGATGCGTTTTACGACGAGAACAGCGCGTTCTAATCGTGTCGTAACCTGAATATCCTCCCAAGGAGCCGTCGGCCGGGGCATGCAGCCCCGGCCGGAACACTCGAATCCCACGAACATCAGGAGCGACGCGAAATGTATTTGGAGAAATTCAAAGTAGAGGGCCGGTTGGCAGTCGTGACAGGTGGCGGCCGCGGCATAGGTCTTGCCTGTGCCGAAGCTCTTGCAGAAGCCGGGGCACGAATTGCGATCCTGGAATACGACGAAACGCTCGCACAGGATGGGTTGGAGAAATTGAAGTCAGCAGGGCATGATGCCGTGTCGTATGTATGTGATGTAACTAATTCTGCCCGTGTGACCGAGATCGCTGACGAGCTCGACGCCCGAGAGAATGGAGCGTCCATCCTGGTGAACAATGCCGGGATCGCGCTAAGCGACATTCCAGCGGAGGACATGACAGACGAACGTTGGCTGAAAGTGCTGGATGTAAACCTCAACGGCACTTATTGGTGCTGCCGGGCTTTCGGACGGCACATGCTCGCCCAGGGACACGGGTCGATTATCAACGTGGGCTCAATGTCGGGCTTCATCGTCAATCGTCCCCAGCCGCAAGCACACTACAATGCCTCAAAGGCAGCAGTGCACCACCTCACCCGCTCGCTTGCAGCCGAATGGGCTCCAAGGGGCGTGCGCGTCAACGCTGTGGCACCGACCTACATCGACACTCCCCTCAACGACCTAGTGCATGAGCAACCAGAAATGTATCGGCGGTGGATCGACGGCACACCGATGGGACGCATGGGTAAGGATCATGAGATCGCCAGCGTGGTTCTATTTCTCGCGGCCGAGGCCTCCAGCCTGCTGACGGGCTCGATCGTTCTGGCCGATGGCGGCTACACCGCATGGTAGCTGATCCGCAAAGAGCATCCAGGGTTCCAGCACCCGACAACCACTACCGCCCTTTCCTAAAAGCATGACTGTCGCCCCGGCTGCATGGTTCTCCTGTCTTCAGGTCTAACCACTCCGCCGAATTCTAATGCAATCGCCAGCTCTCCACTTTAGGAAGACACGGCTGGCCAGATTGGCTTAAGTGCACGGTAAAGATCGCGGAATGCTTCAAGGCGAGGCTGGTACGCAGCATGGAGTTCGGGGTCACTCTCAATGATATCCTCGATCGCGGGCGGCACGATGACTGTTGCGGGGTCTTCACCAGTGACCGAGAGGCGAGCGATTCTGGCAGCGCCGAATGCCGGCCCGCGTTCCGATGAGCAATGGCGCACAAGCGAGACATCAAGCACGGAGGCGATAAGTTTAGCCCAAAATCTGGATCGGGCACCGCCGCCGATCAGGGCGAGTTGTCCAGGCCGACCCTCGTTCCTTGTCAGCACATCCAAACCATCGGCTAGGGAGAAAGCCACACCCTCGCAAAAAGCTTGCAGGACCTCGCTGCGGGTTGTCGACCTAGTCAGCCCAACAAGCGTCCCGCGTGCGAGCGGATCGTTGTGCGGCGTGCGCTCGCCCGACAGGTAAGGCAGCGCCAGCAGTCG
The DNA here is from genome assembly GCF_014852205.1 of Ensifer sp. ENS06. NCBI lineage: Bacteria > Pseudomonadati > Pseudomonadota > Alphaproteobacteria > Hyphomicrobiales > Rhizobiaceae > Ensifer > Ensifer sp. ENS06. Next base: position 7,327 of record NZ_JACVBC010000012.1, read on the forward strand.
CGACGGCCCCACAAAGTCCGCCTCTGCTTCGGCAAGGAGCGTTGCGACGTCTTCTCCCCCCGTCCATCTCGCTGCTGCAGAGAGAGGGCTTGCACCATTGAGTAGGGCTGCCATGCGATACCACCGACCAGGCAGTGCGTGGCAGAACGCATGTACCAATCGCTCTGGCTGCGGGCGGTGCGCGGTGTCGGCCACAAACACTTGAGCAGACGTACCGAGCGATATGAAGGCATTGCCGGCCGAAACTGCGCCGATACCAATTCCACCAGCCGCAACGTCGCCTGCACCACCGGCGATTACCACGTCATTTGGAAGGCCCCATTTTGCCGCGAGATCGGGGCGCAATGTCCCGCCGGCTGCAACCGACTCTATCAATCGAGGTAGCAGTGTCGCATCAACCTGACATGCGTCAAGCGCCTCGCGGCTCCACTCCCGCCGCTCCTGGTCAAGCAGCCATGTTCCAGCCGCATCGGAAACGTCTGTCAGCTTCTCACCGGAGAGCTTCAGACGAACATAATCTTTTGCAAGCATGAGTGCGCGCATGCGGTGAAAGATGTCCGGCTCATTGTGCGCCAACCACAGGAGCTTCGGCCCCGTGAAGCCAGGCATTGGCAGGACGCCCATCTGGAGTTGCAGCTCGAGGCCGAGAGTTGCGAGGCCGGACGCTTCCTGGTCTGCGCGACCGTCATTCCACAGGATCGCCGGGCGGACTGGCCTATCCGCAGCGTCGAGCGCGACCAGGGAATGCATCTGGCCCGAGAGACCGATTGCACGAACTCCAGACATGGCAACCGGGGCTTCACGCGCCAACGCGTCGAATCCGAGACAAAGAGCTCGCCACCACTGGTCCGGATCGTCTTCCGACCATAGGGGGCTGGGATGGGATGGCGAGAGCGGTATTGCGGCCTCTGCGATCGCCTCTTCTGCTTCGTTTACGAGCACGATCTTCACCGCCGATGTCCCGATATCGACACCGATAAACATACTATTCATCTCCCGCCTGTTTGATGCTTTCGTCGGCAAAACCGACTTTTCTCCGTAGCGTACTCAGATGTTTTTGACTTGGACAGGCTCAGTCAAAGCGCGATGGCGGCGCATCATGCTACCGCGACTGAAGTGCCCCGGGATAGCCACGAAGCACGGGTGCAACGTCGAGGTTGTTCGCGGCTTTTATCGACGAAACGCCGGCCTTCAAGTGCACAGTCGCATTGCGCGGAGTTCCCAAGCTGCCTGCGATACTCTTTGCGCTGCGGTCCGTTGGCAACATGGTGCGCGCTCTCGACGGCGCTCAGATTTGCACGAGACACCTTGCTCGGATCAAGTATCAGTGTCAGCCTATACCCCATATTATGAGCAGCTTTGGTACCCATCCGCTAGTTTTCGAATATCGTCACGCGGCGGCCGTATCGCGGCCGAGATCGGAAAGGATCACTGCGGCGATTGCCGTCGGGGTCAGGCCAAACTTGGCATAGACCTCCGGCCCCGGCGCCGAAAAGCCAAATACATCGATACCGAAGATGCGTCCTCCGTCGCCAAGATAGCGGTGCCAACCATAGGAAGATGCCGCCTCAACGACGTAGCGGGGTGCAGAGCCGAGCACCTGCATCCGGTAGTCCTCAGATTGCCTATCGAAGACTTCCAGGCATGGCATTGAGACAACCGCCGCCTGTACGTTGTGTTCTGCGAGCGCAACCTGCGTGGCAACGGCAAGCTGGACTTCGGAACCCGTTGCAAGCAGCGTCAGATCCCGTCTGCCAGCCGGCTCAGACAGAATATAGCCGCCGCGCCGTGAAATGAGGCTGTCGTGGCGCTCCTTGCGCACCGGCGCTACCTTCTGGCGGGCGACTACCATAACCGACGGCCCCGTGTCGGCAATTGCATCATACCAGCACTCTAACGCTTCGACTGCGTCAGCGGGCCGGTAGATCCGTATGCCGGGCATCGCCCGCAGCGATGCAAGATGCTCGATCGGCTGGTGAGTTGGCCCATCCTCTCCGACCCCGATGGAGTCATGACTGAAAAGAAAGACCACGTTGATGCCCATAAGCGCTGCCAGGCGGATCGAAGGTCGACAATAATCGCTGAAGGTCAGATAGGTGCCACCGAACGGAATAAAGCCGCCGTGGAGCGCAATTCCGTTCATCGCGGCGGCCATTCCATGTTCACGGATGCCATAGGGCAAATGTCGGCCGGAAAAGGTATTGATGTCGAAATGAGCGAGTTCCGCGGGCCGAGAGAGCACACTACTCGTTAGGTCCGCTGATCCGCCCACGATCTCTGGCAATAACTCTGCAAGCAATCCCACAGCCTTTTGGCTGGCTTGCCGAATTGGCATTGGCTCGGCGGACACGGAGAATTCGTCGGCGCCACGCTTTACCGTCTCTTCGAGACCTTCTGGCAAGATGCCAGCAATCCTGCGGGTGAACTCAACACGTAGATCGGCTGGCGCCTTCGCCAGGCGCGCCTGCCATTCGTCACGATCGGAACGACCGCGCCGCCCTGCGTCGCGCCAACCTGCAAGCAATGGTGCGGGAACCTCAAAGGGAGCGTGCGGCCAACTAAGCTTTTCGCGCATGGCAGCAAGCTCCTCCGCACCGAGCGGCGAACCGTGAACCACTGACTTCCCCTGTTTGGTGGGCGCGCCAAACCCGATATGCGTGCGTGCAGCAATCAATGTGGGGCGATCTGAGGCTTTGGCAAAGGCAAAGGCGCGATCAATAGCTTCAGGGTCGTGTCCATCAACCGCAATTGTCGCCCAGTTCGAGGCCTCGAAACGCTTTCGCTGATCGTCCGAGGTTGCGATCGAGGTGGCGCCGTCGATCGTCGTACCGTTGTCGTCGAAAACCACTGTCAGTTTGGCGAGGTTCAGGTGGCCGGCGAGCGAAATTGCCTCTTGGCTGATACCCTCCATCAAGCAGCCGTCGCCGCAAAAGACCCACGTCCGATGGTCGACCAGTTCTGGACCGAATTCTGAGACAAGCAGGCGTTCGGCGATAGCCATGCCGACGGCAGTAGCAATCCCTTGTCCGAGCGGACCTGTTGTGGTTTCAATGCCCGGTAAATAGCCATATTCTGGATGGCCAGCAGCACGTGAGTGGGCCTGGCGGAAGTGTTTCAGTTCATCGAGCGTCGCTTCTTCGTAGCCAGCAAGATGCAGCACCCCGTAGAGCAGCATCGAGCCATGTCCGTTCGACAAGACAAACCTGTCACGGTCGGCCCAGTCGGGTTCGCTAGCATCATATTTTAAGTGGCGGGTAAACAGGACAGTGGCAAGATCAGCCATGCCGAGTGGCATGCCCGGGTGTCCTGACTGCGCCTTCTCGACAGCGTCGACAGCCAAGAACCGCAAAGCATTCGCCATTTCCGAAGTGCGGGGATCGATGAGACTGCAGGTGGAGGCCAAGTTCGGGTTCCTTCGCAAGCGGTGTGTATCTGTTGAACGATATTAGGCCTCAGCGCCAATTATTTGCAACAAATATTATTGTTGCAAATATTTGCATTTTTAATCGTTGCCAATCTCCATTTTTGCTTCGAGTTGAAGACCTGATAAGGACCGTGTTATGCAGTTTGCGGCCAATCCGGTCCCGCACCATCGGTCCGGCGAACCGATCCACGCCAAAGGAAGAGTGACCAAGTATGCCCCGGCCCGCGCGTGACTTTGACCGTATTCTTGAAATTGCTCGGCTGCATTACGAGGATCGGCTGCCACAGGCCGAAATCGCCCACCGGTTGTCGATCTCGGTCGCAACAGTCAGCCGTCACTTGCAACAAGCGCACGTGTTGGGCTTCGTTGAGATGCGTGTGGTTTCCAGCGCCTACCGTAGCTTCGCCATCGAAGCGGAACTTGTCCGTCGGCTCGGTCTCTCTTCGGCCTGTGTCGTACAGAGCGCCAATTCCACCGCCGCCACGGAACGTGTGCTTGCAGAAGCGGCGGCGCGTAAGCTTGATGAATTCATCTCGCCCGGTGCGGTGATTGGAGTGTCCAATGGTCGGACGCTGGCCGCAGTCGTAAGCGAGGCGCGTCGCTCTCGTACTAATGATATCGACATCGTGACCCTGATTGGAGGCATTGGCCGCGCGGAATCGTTCTCTCAGACAGGGGAGATCTGCCGCACGCTGGCTGACAAGCTTGGCGGACATGCATGGATTCTGCCCGTACCTGCAGTGGTGGAGTCGGCGAACATCGCCGACGCCCTCCGGTCGTCGTTCGCAGCGGCAGAGGTGTTTTCAGTCGTTAGCCGGCTATCAGTCGCGGCTTTCGGCGTCGGAGCGATGACACCTGGATCGTCGACCTTTCAACACGGCCTATTTGACGCTGATCACCTGGACACCATGGTGGCGAGGGGTGCTGCCGGTTCAATATGCGCCCGCTTCTACGACCACGACGGGGCCATGCTTCACTCCGATCTCGATTCCCGAACCATGTCAATCAACCTTGCTGAGCTGGCAGCTGTACCGACCAAATTCGGGGTGGCGTTCGGCCAGGATAAGGTTTCGGCCATCTTTGCCGCGATACGCGGCGGGTTCATAAACCACTTAGCGACCGACAGCGAGACCGCCGAGACATTGATTGCCCTTACGTCGTCGCGAAAGGTACGGTCGCAATCAGGGCATAGAGCTTAACGAACTGGAGCCAGCGACCTGATGCCACTTGTGTTTGGAAAGGTGCTGCATCTTTGCCGCTGTCGATGCCTCTGCTTGAGCTCACGGAACCTTTTGTTACCTGCAGCAGCGGCCCTAACCATTGCTGCCGTTTAAAGACTTCATAGTTCCAGGGGCCTTTCTCTCTAGCCCTCTCAAGCGCTCGCCTCAAGCCGGTTTGCAACGACGGACAGAACATCGCCGCTTCGAACCTGATCGGTCACACTGACAATATCCGGATAGAACACGCGGTCTTCTTCGGCGACAGGAACGCGGCTTCGTACAAGGTCGTAAACCCTTTTGGTGACGGACGACGCTTTGCTGACGTCCAAGAAGTCGAGCGCCTGGCAAGCAACCAGCAATTCGATTGCGAGCACGTATTCAAGCTTCTGCGAAACCTTGTAGGCCTTCATGGCCGCATTGTAGGCAAAGCTGACCGGATCTTCCTGATTGCCGCAAGTCGAGACGCTGTCAACGGTGGACGGGAAAGAAAGTACCTTCATTTCCCCAAGGAGACCTGCGACGGTGTACTGAACGATCATGTAACCGCTGTTGAGGCCAGGCTTGCGCACCAGGAATGCAGGAAGTTCGCTGAAGTGGGAATTCACCATACGGTCCGTTCGGCGCTCAGAGATTTTCGCCAGATTGGTCAATGCATTGCACAGGGTGTCCGCTGAAAGGCCGATATACGAGCCATCAAAATTCGCACCCGAAATAGCGATCCCGTCGTCATCGCTTAGCGGATAAATGACCGGATTATCACCCGATGAACCAACCTCGTTTTCGATGGTTTGGCGCGCATAGTCGACAAACGTCCGGGACGCGCCATGCACTTGCGGGACCGCACGCAAACTGTAGGTGTCCTGCAGTCGGTAGTCGATGTTCTCCGCGACCAACTGACTGTCCTTCAGTATCCCACGAATACGAGCGGCGCTTTCGGCCTGCCCCTTGTGGGCCTTGATCGAATGATAACGTGGATCGTAGGCGCGGATCGTACCCTTGAGCGCTTCCAGCGACATCGCCGCCGTCAGATCTGCCACTTCAACCGACTGCAGCGCGTTAAAAAGCGCGAGGATCGAGATCGCCGTGACCGAGGTGGTGCCGTTCAGCATTGCAAGGCCTTCCTTGCATTGAAGATGAATCGGTTTCAGGCCGACCTGCTCAAGCGCTGTTGCACCGTCAACCAGCTCACCGCCGTTGACTCTTGCCTGGCCTTCACCCAGCAGGACAAGTGCCAGATGTCCCTCCACAGCAAGATAACCCACCGACCCCTCACCCGGGGCGAACGGCACCACCTCATTGTTCAGGAGGCCTGCGATTAGTTCCAAGAGCTCGAGCCGAACGCCTGAGTAGCCCTTGCCGAGACTGATGAGGATCATCAGCTGAATTGCACGCACCTGCTCACGATTGAGCGGCTCGCCCACAGCGACCGCGTGGGAGCGGACGATGTTCACTTGCAGCTGGCTGGCGTCGTTCGGCGAAATCACATGACCGACGTTGTCACCAAAACCCGTCGTTACGCCGTATACAAGGCGGTTTTCGGCGAGGAAGCGCTCAACCAAGCCGCGGGACTTGCGTACGCGCGCCTTGTAGGCCTCGGAAAAGCTCACCTTCGCGGAGTAGCGGGCGACGGCAACGATTTCCTCGATGGTCGGATCCCTGTCGCCTAGAACGACATCCTTGATCGTTTGAGGGTGGGGTTTCGATAGGACGGACATGGCTTGCTCCAAGGTGGGTAGGGTCCAGCGCACGACTGGTGAGATCGCTGGAATGGGACCCTAAAGCTTCGAGGCATCCAATAATATCTGGTGTATTCTGATATTTTTGCTACTTTTTCTAAAACGATGAAAGTGATCAATATGAGTTCTCTCCCCCCTTTGCGAGCCCTGCAGGTATTCGAGACGGTCGGACACTACGGGAGCATTTCTCGCGCGGCTCAGCACCTAGGCATTTCGGTCGGGGCAGTCAGCCAGCACATGAAACTGCTTGAAGGCGCATTGCATGCCACGTTGACCGTGAAGGAGGGGCAGCGCATCAGGTTGAGTGCTGTAGGTGAACGGCTGCACGCGCGCTGCAAGGTAGCATTTGAAGAGCTACGCGCCGCCACGGCGGAAGTGGAAAGAACCAAGGCGTCGGTGTCTCTTTATGTCAGTTCCCTGCCCTCCATTCTGGCGAAATGGTTAGCGCCACTAATGTACGACTGGAACAGGAACCGCACGCGCGTTGATATTTATTGGGATACGAACCTGGACAACACGTCTGATCGGGAGGGCGTCGACTTTCGCATCAGTTATGGTGAGGGCAGCGGCATCCTCGAAAACCGCGCAGAGTTGTTTCGCGATTGCGTCGTCCCTGCGTGTCCCCCTGCATTCATCGACGGGGCATCCACAGTCGTGAGACCTCAGGTGCTCGCTGACTATCCTCTGATCGCGATCGAGTCGAAGCCCAAATTCGATGAGCCGCCGTCGTGGGCAGATTGGTTTGAAGACTGCGGACACGAACCAGAGGAGGCAGTCTCCATTTCGCTTCGCTGCTCATCCTCAAGCGTAGCGGTTCAAGCCGCAATAGATGGTCAAGGTATTGTTCTAGCCCAATATTCGATGATTGCTGCCGACCTCAAGTCGGGAAGGTTGATCATACCGTTTCAGCATGCAGTAGAGCTGTCCTCGCCCTACTTTGTAAGTTGGCCCCACAACGCGCTTTCCAAGCCCCAATGCCAGGATTTTCAGCGCTGGATCATCGCCCGGGGTCGCGAGCAGCAGCGCGCTATTCAAGAAGTCCTCGCGCAAAACAGGGACTATCTATCGCGAGCTTAAGTCCAACCGCTCGATGTGATTCAAGGCAACCTTCATGCTTTATGATTTGATCGTCCATCTGCGCGAGATGGCCAGAAAAGCGCTCGAGGCCTCCGCCAACACAAGTCCGGAATTGTTCGCTAAGCCGTGTTGTCGCTCACAGTAAATTGTATAAGGTTCAGATATTCCGTCCCACCCGTCTGAGTGTGGACGATCGCCTCGTCACATCAGTCAGCGGGCAAGAATCAGAATAGTGATTTAATTAGAAGCAAGCTCAACGCAGCAATGAACGCGGAGGAGAAGCCCGCTACGACCAGCGGACGCGAGCCACGTTTCCTGATCTTCGTCACGTCAGCTCCCAGCCCGAGCGCGCTCATTGCCGCGGTTAGCATCAGCGGAGTTGCCTCTACAAGGGGCGTCCGAATCTCTTCAGCGACAAGCCCGCCGCTATTGAGCATCATAAATAGCAGGAAGACGACGATGAACCAGGGTACCATCTGCGTCCCGGCCAGTCGACTACTCGACAGCGTTGTCGCTAGGAACAACCCCGTCAGCAGCGGTGCCAGCAGCATTACACGCGCCAGCTTCGCGACGACCGCGCTTTGACCTGCAACGTCACCGGCTTGAAATCCCGCAGCCACAACCTGGCCAACCTCGTGAACAGAAAGGCCAACCCAATAGCCGAAGTCTTGCGGCTCAAGTGCGAAAGCGTCCTGAAACGCAGGAAAGAGAAACATTGCTATGCTGCCAAACAACGTTATGCAAGCAACCGCGTAACAGACATCCTCGTCGTCAGCTTTCGCCACTGCGTTGGCACCTGCGATGGCAGAGGCACCGCAGACAGAGGTGCCAGCGGCCAGCAACAGATTGAGTTTTCGGTCGATCCCGAGCAGCCGGCCCAATCCAAGGGAAAAGTAGAATGTTAAAAGCAATGCGGCGACTGCAAATAGAATTCCCTTGATCCCTAGTTCAGCAAGCTGAGCGAACGTCAATTGTAGGCCCAGCAGAGCGACTGCGACACGCAACAGGTGCTTCCCTGCCAAACCAATCCCCCCGCTGGTGCGTGGCGATAAACCCACTATGTTGGCAAAGATCAGACCGATCACGATCGCCAATATCATGGGGCTAAGGGGTGCAAAAGGCGACAGATGCCCAACGCCGTAGGCTGACGCGGTAATAACCGCAACAAGTACGACTCCTGGAGCGTAGCACGCTAGTCTCCCGAGAATGTAAGTGTCGATCCTTGTTGAAGGTTGAGTCACTTTAAATCCACTATCTTTATTGCGCATGACGGGCGCAGCGCTTTTTTGCAAAGAACAATTGACTTGGCAGTCATTCGAACCGGCTGATGCGAACGATAGGGGAGCGATGCTCGACGCGACGCCCGCAAAGCTGCTCAGCCCACTACTTCACTTAATGGCAGCAGCTTTCGCTCGTTTGAGGTTTTGTCCTGCAAAGGCACGACGAGGTGATTGACAAGTCAGTCTTGGATACAGCTGATGAAAGCTTGGCTTGGAATGTCGGAAGCTCGGCAGTATCCCCCCGCAATTTTAGACATTCCACGAGACCATGGAGGGCCCAAACGTTGTCCGGATGTTGAGCGCAACGTTGCACTCTCTCGGTCAAGCCTAAGTCATCTCGATAGACCCGTTCAGCCTCTTCTCGGTGTCCTTGATCAAGAAGTAGCGCCGCTAGGGCATGACGCGGCGGGTGCATCCAGGCCCAGGGTTCGGTGTAAGAGAGATTGTCGTCGAGCTCGACGGCTTTGCGCAAGTGACGGTAGGCCTCCTCATTCCGACCCTGATGATAGGCTAGTTCGCCGTCCAGCAACTCGCGGCCCACGGCAAGCGATGCATGTGTTGGGTTGCTCAGGAAACGGCGATCGGTCGGGATTTTTGCAACCTGTTGGAGAAAGCGGTCGCGGGCACGTTCGGCCTCATCGAAATTCCCCAGCGTTGCGTGCGCAACACCCTTCGCGTAGTGCTGCATGGTGGATGTGAGCAGATAAAGTTCTGGTTCCTCCACCACGGGTTCGGCGACAATTTCCTGCCAACGCCCAAAACGAACAAAGACGTGCGACATCATCGCGTGATAGCCTTCAACAGTCTGCGTGAACTTGGGCCGGTCGGGCATACTTATGACGTCGCGCGTCACCAGCCTGCGCATTTTGTGTGCAGCCCACAGCGACGGCTGATATTGACCGAGGAACATGCAGGCGTACATCATGAGGTGTAGGTCGTGACAGCAGCCAAGCAGATAGTACGTAGGCTCACTTGCATATGCGAGGTACGCGTCGTTGGCGCGTATCGCCCTGATACTCGCTGTTTTCGCCTTCTCGTACTCGCCGCAAAGCACATAGATATGAGCCGGCATATGGTTCATGTGGCCCGCGTCAGGACACATTCCACCTAGCATCTCGGCCGAGCGCATGGCCCTTTCGGGAACGGTGGACATCTCAAGCAAGTGAATGTGTAGATGAAGGATTGCCGGGTGCGCTTGCAGACCGGCCTCGTCGGTCAGCCCTATTGAGCGTTCGCAGACTTGCAGAGCTTCGAGGACGTCGGAGTTCGGAGCGGGAGTGCCCGTCTTGAGGTTCCATAGGCTCCGGACCGTGCGCATCATCAGTGCTTCGATAAAAATCGCCATCACGTCATGATCATCTTGGAAGCTGTAGTAAACCCGTCGCATCTCGGAAGCATATGAATCGTCCCACCGCCTGAATTCGAAGGGCACGCCGCGACGTGGCTCCGGAAAGCGCTGGCTCAGGGCATCGATCAATCGCCGTTCGACCTCACTGGCGCTGGACGCGTTTGAACGAGCAACCTGAACATGCTCAAAACACCTTTTAGCTACCGCATCTGCCTGCGCATCGCTGTGCTCCATCCATGTGAGATTGTAGAAGGGACCAGCTGCGTAAGCGATTCCCCAGTGGACCATCGCGCAATTTGGGTCCGTTTCGAGCGCCTTCTCAAAACATTTGATGGCTTCCTCGTGGTTAAAGCCAAAGCACCAATTGAGCCCCAAGGCGAACCAGCGCTGAGTTTCTGCGGAGGAAGTGGAAATAGCGCGCCGGTAAGTCCCGAGATTGAAACGGTCCATAGGAACTCCTGAGAAGGGTTGTCGAGGCGCACGCCGGATAGAAAACGCCGCCGCGAAAAGCCGCCGTGCGAAACCACGTCGCGAAAGCGTCTTTTTCGAGCAAAACCTAACCCTCACTCTCCCTTGAGGATATCTGACATATTCTTTTATTTTTCTCAGTATTTCTAAAGCCCTGGTCACGAACGTGTAAATTGCCGATTCGGCTCGCGCTCCGCAACGACACTTCGTGCCCCCGGCTTGGCCGAATGCCTGTGAAGCGTCTTTGCTCGGTCGTCGCGTACGGGCACCAACACGACATCCCAGTCAAGGGGAATACTCATCTCACGATCCATACCCGCAAGGTCGCCGGCTGGTCGACTTAGACCAGCCTAGCCACAAACATGCGACCGATGAGCATGTTTAGAAAAAGTTCGAAAAATATCAGAAGGGCTTATATTCATTTCAAATTGGAGACACCCTAGACTTCCATATGTAACTTGGCGTGAGGAGCTTCCAACACTCAGCCTCCGCGCGTGGAACTACTTTCAGACGTCAGCTCAAAGAAGCGAGAGGCTCGGCACTCGGGCCACTCTGAAACGGTGGGGCACTTCTCCATCCACAACTTGTACCCGAATGAGGCTTCCCGCAAAGAAATGCCAGAGCGGTGGGCGCTGATCAATGAGCTCAGAAAATCACCAAATAGAGGGGTTAACGACGATGGCATCGCATTTCCTTACACGCGTCGCACTTGCAACTGCTGTTGCGCTCTCGCTGCCATTTGCAGCAATTGCAGATGATTCAAACCCGTACAATCTGCTTACTCCAGGAACCATTAGCGTCGGTACGATGGCGGACTCCAAGCCAAATACGTTCGTGGAAGCCGATGGTACGTACACGGGTTTCGACATTGAATTGTTTCGGAACATTGCTGAACGCATGGGCTACACAGACGATAAGGTCGCGATCGTAGCCCAGGATTTTTCAGCACTGATGCCATCTGTCACCAACCAGCGGTTCGACGTTGCAATCGCAGCAATTGGAACTACCGAGGAGCGCAAGAAAAACGTCGACTTCTCCGATGGTTATCTTCTGTTCTACCTTTCGGTTCTGAGCGCAGACGCCTCCATTAAGGAGGTGGCTGATCTGAAGGGGAAGCGCGTCGGTGCGGTGCAAGGTGCACTGTCCGATATCTACAGCACCAAGAACTTCACCGACGCTCTCATCGTCCGCTTCCCCGATAATAACACTGCAATTGCGGCCCTCAACAACGGCACGATCGACGCTCATTTCCAAGATCACGATCCCGCAGTGGAGTATTCAAAACGATATCCGAACCTGCAAATTAGGATCGACGTACCGATGTTGGACACACCTGCCGGCTTTGTAGTGCGCAAAGGCAACGCCCCTCTACGGGAAGGAATCAATAAGGGCTTGCAGGCTGCAATCGATGACGGAACCTACGCAAAGATCTTCGCCAAGTGGTTCCCCGACGCGCCTCTTCCGGAGCGTTTCGAGTCCAAGAACTAACGAGAGAAATAGCGATAGAACGGGCCCAGGTGGCCCGTTCCCCAAAAAAAGAATGAGGGAACAATGAACTGGTTTGAGCTTTTTCAACGAAGCTTCTTAGACTGGGATGCAATGGCCGCGGTGCTGCCGACTATGTTGGCGGTTGGGTTGAAGAACACAATACTTCTAGCTGTGGCTTCAACGCTTCTTGGCATTTTGATAGGGATCGTTATCGCCGTCATGGGGATATCGGAATCAAGATGGTCGCGTTGGTTTGCGCGTGTCTTTACGGATATCTTTCGCGGACTGCCCGCGATCCTGACAATTCTGTTGGTAGGACAAGGCTTTGCCAGCATCGGCCGCCAGTTTTTTGGCGCGTCGCCTTATCCACTTGGCATTCTCGCCCTTAGCCTGATCGCCGGAGCATATATTGGCGAGATCTTTCGTGCCGGGATTCAAAGCATCGACCGCGGACAGTCGGAGGCGTGTCGTGCGCTGAGTATGAGCTACAACCAAGGCATGCGGCTCATTGTCATTCCCCAAGGCATTCGGCGTGTTTTGCCCGCATTGGTCAACCAGTTCATCAGCAACATCAAAGACTCGAGCCTTGTCTATTTCTTGGGACTTTTGTCCAGTGAGCGTGAACTGTTTCGTGTAGGCCAGGACCAAGCGATCGCGACCGGGAACCTGTCTCCGCTTCTTCTCGCTGGTATTTTCTACCTCTGCATAACAGTACCGCTGACGCACTTCGTCAACTACATCGACCACCGCCTTCGAACCGGGGGCAAACCCGCGAGTATTGGTAGTGGCCTCCAGGAATTAGGCGAACTGGGCGCCCAGACCAAGGCGGCCCGGGACCTCAGCCCGCTGAAGGGTGCTCGCGTAGATGTCAAAGGCATTTCAGTGTCGTTCGGTGATCACAAGGTACTACACGATGTCGCACTTCAAATTGAACCTGGGACAGTGACTTGTATTATCGGACCTTCCGGATCAGGAAAGTCGACTTTTCTTCGAACGTTGAACCGGCTCGTTGAACCACAGGAAGGTTCAATCAAGATTGACGGCGAAGAAAGTAGAACGATGAAGCTTGAGGCGCTGCGACGGCGGGTTGGTATGGTTTTTCAGCATTTCAACCTCTTCCCGGATCACACCGCTCTACAAAACGTTTCGCTCGCACCGATCAAAATCAAAGGTATCGCTCGCGATAAGGCTAGGTCGATTGGCGAAGCGCGGCTTGCCGACGTGGGTTTGGCCCACAAACTACACTTCCGTCCGAACAGGTTGTCAGGAGGACAACAACAGCGCGTAGCCATCGCGCGTGCTCTTGCGATGGAACCTGAGGTGATCTTGTTCGATGAAGTGACAAGCGCCCTCGATCCGGAACTGGTGAAGGGGATCCTTAACCTCATGGCCGATCTGGCAAAGCGGGGCATCACAATGGTCGTGGTAACACACGAGATGGGCTTTGCAAGACGAGTGGCGGACCAGGTTGTCTTCATGGACGAAGGCCGGATCATCGAAACGGGATCACCCGCAAAGATTTTCGACAATCCGGAAAGCATGCGGCTGAAACGGTTCCTTGCCGAAGTCCTTTAATCCGAACGAGTCCCAGCTTGTGGCACCGAATATAGCAGTCTGGCACCCGTGAGGCTGGCGCAATCAATTGAAAATGCCCAGACATAGTGAACGCCTGCGACGTCCGGATCGAAACCATTAGGAGCTAACCGGGCCGATTAGAAAGATGGAAATCATATGCTGAAAATCGACATGCAACCGATTGCCGCGCTGCCAATGTATGACTGGCCCGAGGTCAGAGATGAGGTAGACCAACAATGGAGGCAGATACGCGACAAGTTTCGTTCTTTGGGCATCAATGCTCCGGACATGCTGGTGCGTTCGCACAAAGAGCTTCCTGGTGCTCCAGACGGAATCCTTGATACCGAAGGAAAGGTCATAGCTGCCGATCCGGCGACGTTGTACTCTGAGGGTCTCGATCCGCGCGCAATCTGGATGCATCCCGCACTACTCTTCGCCCAGACATGCTGGGGGCCGATGCATCACGGTCTCGCCAAACATGTCAAAACGATTTCACAACCGAACTATGGCGAGTTCGAAGGCGGAAACGGCGAGTTCTACTCAAGCGCAATAGTCATGCGTGCCGGGGAAGCTCCCTGGGGCAAGGCTCCATCGAACGGCAGAGCGTCAATTCCACTCGAGTTCTTGCGAGACCGCCGCTTCACTTTTAATGATCCCCATTCGATGTCCGGCTTGCTCGGCCTAGTTCAGGACCTTGAAGCAATGGGCGAGACGCTTGAAATATTTTCAGAGCGAATTCCGAGCGGCGGGCATCGTGAATCTATCAAAGCAATTGCTGCGGGACACAGCGACGTTGCGGCCATCGACTGTAAGAGCTTTGCATTGGCCCAACAGTTTGAACCTGCAGCAAAAGATGTAACTGTAGTCGGATGGACAAGCCAGCGCAAAGGCCTGCCATTCATCACTTCCAGGCACACGTCCGATGAGATTGTCCTTGCCATGCGCACGGCACTGGAAACTCTCCCTGGCATGGTTGGTGCGCGAGAGATGCGACCGCAATAAGCGTGCGAGAATAAAAGGAGTACGCAGCGTCTTTCTATGCTGACGTGTGGACGGCCGTGGCTTTTCCGCCTTCGCAAGTGAACGCGGCAGATTGCATGGACATGAGCAAACGTGCCGGTCAATAAGCGGTGTAGACGGTCACCCTAATGCGCGCCGCGCGCTACGCTGTTGTCCCCGCTAGCTCGCCGGCAGGAATAAAGTGCGACACGGGCGAGTCCAGCGGCGCAGACCCTCTGTTGCCTACGGAACGCGCGGCATCTGCCCAATGCCTGCTAACGCTCCTGGACCTTTGATTTTCTCGCCTTGCGCAGTTCATCGAATCACCTGGCAGTTGGCCGTGGGTGGTTGATGCACTAAAGAAACAGATTGCCTCGACCGACTGCGCGTCCGCGATTTCGATGGCGAGGGAATTGCGTTGCAGCGCTGGTGCATCGGCTGACTGCCGTCCACCTCCGGCTAGCGAGAATTGCCGTGTGGCTGTAACCGACACAGTGCCCGTCATATCAGGTGTGGCGCGGTTTGGTGCAGTGTGTGAGAAAGCCACCCTGCTCAAGGACGACCTGCAGCCGAAACGCGTCTAGCATCGCCTCGTCTACGAAGGCTACAACCTAAACAATGATTTGTCCCTTCACCAGATCAAGAGAAATGGGTCGGCTTTATATCACCAACGTGAATCGATTCGACCCGAGCGATTCAAAACTCTCATTGGACGCGGAATCGTCGACACGCGATGCTGTATGCATGACTAAGCATCACACTAACTTCTATTTTCGACGGATAGATCCAAGCCGAAACATGGCGCGCTACTATGCGCTGTCCATACAGCCAACACTTTTCGGTGATGTTTCCCTCATACGGGCTTGGGGACGTATGGGAACGCTCGGCAAGGAGATGAGCCACCATTTCGCATCCGAGGCTGAAGCCATGGCGCTCCTTCGCAAGATCGCCCGCCAAAAGACCGCGAAAGGCTATGTTGCGATGCCAAGCTGGGGGATACTTTCGGAAGATACAACGGTTTGAATACGGTGTTGCCATGCGCTCCCCTTTCGGACGTCCTTTCAAACCACCTGTCCGCGCTCAGGAGCCCAGCCCCCCTTTGCCGTTCGTGATCCAGTCGATCGTATGCGCGATGCCACTTGGCGCTGCGATCGCCGCAGCGCCAAGTGGTGGGCCATTCAGACGAACAGCTTCATCAACGCAGGTACACTCAATACGGCCGCGTAGTAACCCATGAACTGGACCCCGGCATTAAAACCAATGACGCGATTGAGTGTGCCCCCAACAAGCCCAATGGTGAGAATTACCAGAAGGCCGAAGATGCCACCTTCCCACAGCCCGATCACTGCGACGAGACCCACGAATGTACCAATTATTGCCTCATGGCTAATACGTCTCGCAACAAACGCAGCTGCGGTGTGGGCATAATTCATCGCGAACGGATAGGCGATCAGCGCGGCTAGTACGACGGCAAGTAATCCGTAGCCGAGAAATTCCATCGGACTCATCATCGTATGAAGGTTGTTGACTTGGCCGGATGCCAAATCGACGGTAAAGCGGGGCGGCGCATTGAATAGCGGCGCTGCTGGCCCCGCCGCGACTGGGCTTAGGGGCAACCCGAACGCAATGAGTGGGATCAGGGCCTCCGCTATGTAGGTGGATTCCGTCACTCCGTTTTTCACGCTGAGCACCGTTGTCAGCCTATGATAGGCATGTTTGATGCGCGATCCAACGATTTCTCCAGCCAGTACCGTCATTGCGACAGGGCTGAAGACGAAAGTCGCGCTGGTGACGGCTGCGGCCGCCGCAGTTGCGGCGATCTGGGTTTTGTCGAGGACTTTGAACGGGTTTGGAAAGAACCCGGCCCAACTTTTTACGTCCGGTGCAAGTGAGGATCGTCGATATTCCGCACGGTGCATTCGTTTTGCCTCGACGGGCGAAATAGAGGAAATGAGATCGGCCACAAGTGGCCCAATGGCGATACCTAGGAAATAGCTGACACTAAGCTTTACGTTCTGCTGGCCGGTGAAACTTTGCAAAGCGACGATCAACATAACGAACGGAACAAGCGTCAAAACAGACGACCAGCGGCCCGCGGAGAAATACGCGATGAAGATGGCGGCGGCGATGAAGATCCAGGGTGCTGATGACGTGATCGCTTTGCCGAAAGGGGCAAGCAGGATGGCGAAAAGCACGGCAAGTGGCACGGCGATGAAGGCCGATATTATCGCGCCCGCAAGCATCTTGCGCAACGCGATATGCGGGGCGCCTAGATTGCGAAGTGCCGTGGCTTGCTGCAGAAGCGGCGTTGCCAGCGTATCGCCAGGTATGCCGAGAAGTGCCGTCGGGACCGCATGGGTCATGTGCTTGGATATCGCAGCCGCCATCCAGAAGGTGAAGATGCCAACGGGTGGAACGCCGAGGAGCACCACGAGCAGGGTGACCGGCGCTATAGTAGTGGTTTCATCGGTACCAGACACCAATCCAATCAGGGAAAACAGCACGGCGCCCGCGAGCCCCATGGACACGGCGACAAGAATGTCGAACACAAAGCCGTTCATGTCAGGCGTCCTTCTCTGCCGGGTTGGCGGGGGCCTGTTGGCCTTTCGTGCAAGGCCGATAGTTGGCAAAGAGGTCGTAGAGCCCGACCTCTTTCATTTCTGCCGCAGCAACGGGCGGCAGATCTTCAATTCGCCCTACCCCGCCCCTTTCCAGGTTCAATTGATCGAGCGCAGCAATGCGCCACGCTGCGTTTGCGGTTTCGTCGACAATGACACGTTTGGGCTTGAACAGCCTGGCACCAATGATGCCACCGCCCACGCAGCCAAGGATGCCGAAGAGCATAGCGATCGCTCTGCCTATTTCCGGTGTCGAAGCCCTTCCTGCAAGAAACCATCCTGCGATCCAGTAGGTGGAAAGGCTCACGCCCGTCCCGATTGCTATCGCTTTGGCGAGTTGAGTGCGATCAACAATATCGCCCCAAACTTCGGCAAGGTTGTCGCCCACCGACGGAGCCGGCGCTCTCACCCGGTCAATTCTATCTGTCATTGTTTATCCCTCCCTATTACTATTGCTCGAAACGCAGTGCGAACTCCTCTTCGTCACCGCCAGGCATGGACAGAAGGTCACGGGTGTGTGGGCCTGCGGCCCTCTGCAAAAGCTTCTGTGCCCGTAGCTAGTACGTCCTTTTCGCCTGCCATCGATCTGGACATGTCGTCGATTTCGGCTACCTCGACGGCGCCCGTTGCGTTTGAAATCCGGGTCAGCTTGTGTTGCAGGGGGCGTCCTCGTTGCGGGGCCGAGCGCGATCCTATCGACCAGATTACTCGCATTGACTTCCCATGGAGATCGCGACTGTACGTGTCACTGCGCGCCCTCGTAATCGCGTGCGGTCGTTTCAGTCGTTCCTCGATAAGTTGCCAACATGTTGACCGTGTTCGCGCCGGTTGCGTCACACGCCACAAAGAGTGCATGTATCATGAGCATCGGTCCGCGCGTGGATATCGGCACAGATGAACTGCATCCCCGATGTGTAGCGCGCGCCGACACGATCCTTTCACGCCGGGCAAGGACTCTAAGACGAGCACTATGCGGGTCCGTGAGCCCTAGAACCTGCGCCGGCTCTTGCATGTCTGACAAACCGTTCCAAGTTTGGAGACCGCCATCAGCCCCGGCGATCGCAGAGAGGCGATCCGACGATGTTAGATTGCGGAAATTTTCCAGCCGCAAGTTCGCGGCGTACGATTGCTGAGCGGCCATGCGTCGATCTCCTCCTATCGAAATGGCTTGCAACGCCCTCCAACTGTCCTAAAATTGGCCCGTCACGCAAGGGACAGTTCTTTGATTTACGTTGTGGACTGTGCCATTTTTCTTTTGGGACAGGTTATGAGGAGGGGCAGGATTGAGCCGCGTAGAGGAGGTTGTTCGGCACCTTAGTCAACAAATCCAAGAGGGCGTCTATCGTTCGGGGCAGAAGCTTCCTTCAGTGCGCGACGGAGCTCGTGACCACGGCATTTCCAAGAATTCTATGGCCGAAGCTTATGACCGGCTGGTGGCACAGGGCTACCTGATCGCACGGCGAGGCTCGGGATATTACGCTGCCGAAGTGGCGTACCCGGAACACTCGCGCGTGACGCCGCATATTCGAGAGGCCGTCGATATCGTTTCGTTGCTGCGAGAGCAGTTGGATCAGCAGTATGACGTGCGACCCGGTGACGGTCGCCCGCCGCTTTCTTGGATGGAGGGATCCGAAATACGACGGCATTTCCGCAACTCGCGTACGACGACGGGCGACGTAGAATACGGCTATGGAAGCTCATGGGGGTATGGCCCTTTGCGCAAATGGTTGCGCACCTCGCTGAGCGAACGATCAATCGCCACGTCCCTTGATGGCATCATGTTGACCCACGGCGTGAATCACGGTCTCGATCTAATCATTCGTCATCTGCTCGAGCCGGGCGATACAGTGTTCGTTGACAGCCCAGGGTACTATCCTCTGTTCGCTAAGTTGCGGCTGGCGAAGGTCACGATCGTTCCGATTACCCGCAGGTCGGATGGACCTGATCTGGAAGAATTCGCCTCAAAGCTCTGCGTCCACCGACCCAAGATTTTCTTCACGCAGTCCCAAGCTCACAACCCGACTGGTGGCTGGCTCAGTCCGGCCAATGCCTTCGGACTTCTGCAACAGGCCGATCGGCACGGTTTTTTGATCGTGGAAGACGATGTATTTGCTGACTTGATAGCGCCGACCCTGCCTCGACTTGCAGGCTTCGGCCAGCAGGAGAGAGTGCTCTACGTCGGTTCCTTCTCGAAGACACTTTCCGCCAGCCTCCGTTGCGGTTACCTCGCAGGCAGCCCAGCAATGATAAGGGACCTGGTCGATCTAAAAATGCTGACCATGGTTGCCAGTTCAGTTTATGTGGAAAGCCTGGTGTACGAACTGATCATGAGCGGACAATATCTCAAGCACCTGCGCCGGCTGCGAGCGCGCATCGAGGAGGCGACCAAAGCTTCCGTTCAAGCACTTAGCGAACTCGGCCTTTCTGCGGCGACGCCCAAAGTACCTTGCTTTTATTTATGGGTTCCGCTTCCGGAAGGTACCGTAGAGCAGGATTTTTGTCGCAAAGCCGCTGAGAGCAATATCTTTGTCGCGCCCGCAAGCGTTTTTGAAGTTGAGCGTGACGTGACAAGATTTCCTGGAATGCGCGTCAACGTTGCGTATGGCGCAAGCCCGCAGTTCGTCGACTTTCTGCACAAGCAGCTACGTTCCGCTTCAAATTAGCGAACCCAAATGTAAGGCGAAAAGATACGCATCGTTGAAGCTGGACCACGCGAAGGTTTCGTACTTTTTTCCTATGAAACCCGCCCGTATATATGCTTGTTACGTGAACCACTGATGATGATCATTCACGTTTAGAACAATTCCTTCCTGACAGATATCTACGAAGATTTCCGTATACCCTTATTGAATATTACAATTTTTAATCCCGCGGCAACAATATGTTCTTATATTTGTATTGGTATATTATATACTAATAGAAACTTGGAGATCTATATCGACTCAACTATCACATATGCCAGAGGCAGAAGGATTTCAAAGGTCGTATTTTTCGTGCTTATGGCCATCGCTGCGTGCAAAACGCGAGCTACAGGAAGGGCTAAGGCCATATGCGCCCTTATAGAGTGTTGAGAAACGACCCGGGTTAGTGAATTGAAACCGCAGCGCTAGATCGGTGATGCTGGTCACGTTGCCGGTCTTGATCTCCCGATGAGCAGCCGCCAGCCTTAAGTTACACAGAACGCCCATGGGCGAGCAACCGCGATAGCGTAGGAACATTCGCTGCAAAACCCGCGGGCTGCATCCCGCCGCATGCGCCAGTTGCTGAAGCGTAATGGGATTGGACAGATGTTCCCTCATGAAAGCCTCGACTTTAACGAGTTGCCTTGGGGCATCCGGCAGAGTTCCATGACGGAAAGCGTCGACTAGATTATGTGGCAGCCTCATAAATAGCTTGGTAAGCGCCAACTGCTGGTAAGCGCGGGCTAGCATTGATGTCTCTTGTGGCGCGGAAGTGCCGAGTTCCCTCTCTGCCTGACGCAGGATTTGATACAGGGCCTGCGCGCCACCCATGCCGAAGTCGGTTGGCGGTAAGTCGAATGCCTGCAGATAGGGGCTCCCGGTGAGATCCTCGAAATGTTGGCGCAATGCGGAGTGAGGAACGGAGTAGGCCAACCATGAACTGAATGGGTGAATGGTTAGGCGCTGCCCTTTATTTTCGCAGACACTGGCAACCTGGCTTGCGCTAATCTGCCGTGCTTTTCGTTTCAGGCGATCACTAAATTCAATCCCGCCGGTCACGACGAAAAACAGGCGAATTCGGTCCAAGTCACGCCTGGAGAGTGCTTCAAGACCGACCGAGTGCTCAGCGCTAGATATCGAACAAAGCTCGATGCTTTGTTTACGGTATGTGAGTAGACGACTTTGCCCAGTGGCGGTGCTAACCGTCCATTTCCAATTCGGTTCGGCCGCACTCAAATCGCGAACGGCTGCGTCGGTCGAACAGGAATCAAAACTGGCTGCGGGCGGTCCTATATTACATGTGAACGCGCTCATCTCCGTGGCCCCTTCCAGGTTTTCCGTTTGGTGACGGGTGAACTACAAAAAGCTGCGAAGATAGCTCTGCAAATTTTCTCCCAGGCAAGGCTGCATGTAGCCGCCTTCCTGAACGTTAAGTACTGGCAGCCCGAGCGAGCGGATGGACAAGGCAATTCGGGCAAAGTCCCGCGTGGTTAGGGACATTCCTCGGAATGGATCCTGCTCATGCGCGTCGAGGCCCAGTGCGACCACGATTGCTGTAGCCCCAAAATCGTGGATACGTTGGAGCGCCTGCGTCAGTGCTACCAGGTAGAGCTCGACGTTTGCCCCCTGCGGCAACGGAAGGTTTAGGTTAAAGCCCTCACCACGTCCCTCGCCGGTCTCGCCCGACGCTCCTGCATAATATGGATAAAAGGAAGCAGGATCGACGTGGATCGAAAGCGTCAGCACATCATCGCGATGGTAGAAGATCGCCTGCGTCCCGTTGCCGTGATGCACATCGATATCCAGAATGGCAGGGCGATGCCCACGCAGTCGCAGATATTCCGCGGCGATCGCAGAGTTGTTGAGAAAGCAGAAGCCTCCTGACATTTCTCGGTAGGCATGATGTCCAGAGGGGCGGCTAAGTGCATAGACCGCAGTATCCCCCGCCAATATGCGCGAGGCGCCGGTCAATGCCGTCTGTGCAGACCAATAAATTGAATCCCAGCTTTGCTCTGAAATGGGGCATGATGTGTCGGAGTTGTGAAAGCCAATCATGGCTTCAGTATTGCTTGAGTAATCTGCCAACGGATCTGCGCAGAAGCGACTGGGAACCACCTCAACAATGTCAGGTAACGCCTGGCGGGATGCGTTGAAAATTGTGCGCAGGTAATGAATATAGCGTGGTGCATGCACCGCGCCGATCAGCGCTATACCGTGGTCGCTGGATCTCTCATGTTCGCATCCTGCATCAAGCGCCCCTTTCAAAAGCATCGAAACCCTCTCCGGCCTATCGGGATTAAGAACAATCTGGCCGTTCTCAAGGCGAAACTGCGGATCATGGGCGCGCTGGCGTTCATCTAGAATGACCTTCATAGGTTCTCCTTGTGGTCAGGATTACAGTCGTCTTCTCCTTGGCGGCGTTTAGGTTCATGGAGGGCGGCGCGAGCTTCCACCCTCCATTCATGAGCCAAACGCCAGCCGGTCTGTGGCAGCCGCCCGCGGCTGCGTGGACCTCAGCCGCAGCAAGGTCGAAGCGTTCAAGGGCGGCGATTTCAGAGCGCCAGATCAATGGTCAAGGTGTCGATCTGTTAGCCAGATGGCGTGGTGGCTGCTCAGTGTTTCGACAGCATCTGGCGCAACCTAAACCAATAGAAGCTGCAGATTTTACTTGGTAAATTCCTTGACGGCTTCGCGCGGGTTCCAGTGCAATCCCGGGATCGAAGCGATTAAGCGTTGCGTATAGGGGTGTTGAGGCGCATCGAGAATGCGGCCCGACGGGCCGCTTTCGGCAACCTCGCCTTGGTAAAGTACGGCAATCCGGTCGCAAATCTGAGCTGCTACCCTCAAATCGTGGGTGATGAACAGTATGGCGATCCCCAGCCGTTTCTGCAGGTCCTTAATCAAAGCGAGTACTTGCGCCTGCACCGACACATCGAGCGCCGAGACGCTTTCGTCTGCAATCAGCAGTTCGGGCTCTAGCGCAAGCGCGCGAGCGATGCCGACCCGCTGCCGCTGGCCGCCCGAAAACTCGTTTGGATAACGGTCGAACGCGGAGGGGTTGAGCCCCACCAGCGTTAGCAAATCTCGCGCCTTCCTCTCGGCGCTAGCAAACGGTACACCATTAGCAATTGGACCATCAGTCAGGGTTCTACCTATGGTGTGGCGCGGATTGAGTGACGCAAAGGGATCCTGAAATACCATCTGGATCTGGCGACGCAGCGGTCGGAAGGCACCGGCCGACAGCGGTGCGATATTCTGCCCGCGAAACAGGACTTCTCCGCCGTCAATGTTCGTCAGCTTCAAGAGGCAGCGCCCGAGCGTCGACTTTCCGCAGCCAGACTCGCCAACGATGCCAAGGGTTTCACCGCGATGCAGCGTCAGGCTCAGATCCTTGATTGCATCCACGACGCGCGGCTTTGAAAACATGCCGCCACCGGTGCGATAGCTTTTCCTAAGCGAACGCACTTCCAGCAACGGAGGGCCATCATGGGCGACCGGTCCTTTTTGGGGCGCTTCGCGGTGCGGAACTGCCGCGATCAGTCTTTGAGTATAGGGATGTTGCGGGCGATTGAGGACAGCGTCAGCGGTACCATGTTCTACCACCTGTCCGCATTCCATTACGACCACCCGGTCGGCGATATCCGCCACCACACCAAAATCATGGGTGACGAACAGCACACCCATCCCTTTGGCGCGCTGGATGCCTCGGATGAGGTCGAGGATTTGGGCTTGCGTCGTCACGTCGAGCGCGGTCGTCGGCTCGTCGGCGATCAGCAGTGCAGGTTCCAGCGCCAGCGCCATGGCGATCATGACACGCTGGCGCTGACCGCCCGACAAGCGGAACGGATAAGCACCGCGCAGAGTGGCTGGCGCTGGAAGGCCGACATAATCAAGTAGTTCAAGCACACGATTTTCGCGGTATGCGGTGTTGCCAACATTGTGAACCTCCATGACCTCGGAAATCTGGTCGCCCACTGTCATCAGTGGGTTAAGTGCCGAGAGCGGTTCCTGGAATATCATTGCAATTGAACGGCCGCGTTCGCGCTGAAGGGTGGGTTCACTCATCGCCAGCAGATCCTCGCCGCGAAAGAGGATACGACCGGACGACGGTTTCATGTAGCTCGGAAGAAGTCCCATTATGGCATTTGCCGCCATGGACTTGCCAGAGCCGGATTCGCCGACGACGCAGAGGATTTCTCCGGCATTGAGGTCGTAGGAGACTTTTTCGACCGCGAATTCCCTGTCGAGATTCTTCGGCAGGGGAATGGATAAGCCCTGCACGCTAAGAAGAAGAGGGTGTCCCATGCTCATATTAGCCCTTTCGGCCCCGCAAATGCGGGTTCATCGCATCGTTTAAGCCTTCGCCGATCAGGTTGATGGCCAGTACCGTCAGAAGGATTGCAAGCCCCGGGAAGACGCTCATCCACCAAGCCTCGCGCAGCATGGTGCGGGCAGCGCCAATCATGAAGCCCCAGCTCATCAGGTTCCGGTCGCCAAGGCCTAGGAAGGATAGTGAGCTTTCTGTAAGGATTGCGGTCGCAACCATCAGTGATGCTGTCACGATTATCGGCGAGATGGCGTTGGGTAGTATCTGCGTTAGCATGATGCGCGGTCCCGTCTGGCCAATGACGATGGCCGCCTGAACGTACTCCCGCGAACGTATGCTCAAGAACTCGGCGCGCACCAGGCGCGCTACCGGTGGCCATGCGACAACGGCGATTGCAATGGTGATTGAGGTGATCGAGGGGTTGAAGATTGCCACGAGTACGATCGCCATAGCGAGCGCCGGTATGGTCTGGAAGAATTCGGTCAAGCGCATCAAGATGTCGTCGACCCGACCTCCATAAAAGCCGGCTGTTGCACCGATTGATACACCCATAGCAACCGCAACTGCCGTCGACACAACTCCGATGAGGAGCGAAACGCGCGTGCCATATGCAAGCCCAGCAGCAATGTCCCGTCCAAGCATATCGGTCCCTAGCAGGAAGGCGGAGTCCTCCAGCGGAGCAAGCATGGGATCGCCGACGCTTTGCCAAGGGCTAACGGGAAACAGAACATCCGCGAAAAGTGCCACGAAAACGAAGAGGGTCAGAACGATGAGGCCGATGAGGGCGCCGAGATTGCTCGCATAACGTTTAAAGAAATTCATGGGTTTCACCTCAGCTGGTCGCATCGATGCGGGGATCGACAAACCGGTAGAGCAGATCGGAAGCGAGATTGACGATGACGACGACCGCGGCCGTGACCAGGAAAACGCCTAGCAGGACCGGATAGTCGCGCTGGAGCAATGCATCGAACATGAGGCGCCCGATACCGGGCCAAGCAAATACGGTTTCGGTAAGGACAGCGCCGCCGACAAGCTGACCGACTTGTATGCTGGCAAAGGTGAAGACCGGCAGAATGGCGTTGCGCAGGACATGTCGGCGAATGATACGTGCCTTGGGGACGCCTTTGGCACGCGCCGTTTTGATGAAATCGAGGTTCATCACTTCGAGCATCGAAGCGCGGGTCAGGCGCGTATAAACTGCCGTGAAAAACAGCCCGAGCGTCACCGTCGGCAACACCAGATGGTGGGCGATATCGACGACACGGGCCCAACCCGTGTAGTTCGCGCCGATGCTCTCCATATTGAAGGGCGGTAGCCAGCCGAGATTGATGGAAAACACCAGCACCGCCATCAGGGCAACCCAGAATAAAGGCGTCGCGTAGAAGATCAGGGCACTGGTCATGATCAGCGCATCGGCAGCGCTGCCGCGGCGATAGGCAGCGGTGATACCGAGGATGATGCCGAGGGCTAGAGAAAAGATGAAGGCGCACCCAGTTAGAAGCAGGGTCGCCGGCAGCCGTTCGAAAACAAGCTGAGCCACGGGCAGTTGGTTGCGATAGGAGTATCCGAGATCGCCGCTAAGAACTCCTTTCAGATATGCCCACAATTGCCAATAGAGGGGCTGGTCGAGGCCGAACTGCGTGCGCAGCTGAATGAGGTATTTCTCGTCACCCGCACCGGCCTCGCCCGCCAGCACCGCTGCCGGATCACCGGGCGCCAGATGGATGAGGAGGAAGTTCAGGACGACCACCCCCAGAACGACAAAGACCGCCTTCGTCAATCTTTGAAGGAAAAAACCTAATCTGTTCAAGTCGTTTCTCCTGGCCTATTAAAGGCCGACAAAAATCCGGCAAGGACCGGTGCGGGAGATGAGGCGAAAACAGCACGGGGCGGCCTTCGTCGATGCGATGGGGCGCTACTTTGCGATCCACGCCTCTTCCAGCGCCTCATTGAGGCCGATTGCCGAGCGCACAAGGCCTTTGACCTTCGACTTGCTGATCGTGGTGTTCTTTATTTCGATGAGCCAGCCGAGTGCGACATCGTCAGTGGTAATCTTCTGCATTTCCGCATAGGCAGCCTCTGCATCCTCCGACTTGACGGCAGACGCACCCTCGGCAAGCAACTCGTCAACCTTCGGGTTGGAATAGCCCTCATTGTTGGCAAAGGGCGTTCCCTTGATGATGTTGGCGGAAAGGTAATGACGCGCTACGCCGAGCGCCGGATGGCCGTACTGGTAGGTGAAATTGAAGGAGATGTCGAAGTTCCAGTCAGACAGCGCCTGCGACCACCCGCCAGCATCAACTGATTGAATAGTGACTTTGAAACCGATTTGCTCAAGCTGCTCCTTCATGTATTCGGCGAGGCGGTCCCAATGTGAGCCGTAAGGCATCGGCATCAGCCGGATCGGCTCGGCAGCGACATTGACGCCGGATTCGGCAATCAGCGCCTTGGCCTGCTCGATGTCAAATGGATAGGTGGAAGTGTTTTCGGTGTAGAACTGGGTTGTCGATGCCAGGGGACCGGTGGCAGGAATGCCCTGACCAAAGAAGACAGCCTTGGCAATGAAATTCCGATCGATGGCATGCATGACAGCTTGGCGCACGAGTTTGTTGTCGAACGGCGCCTTGCGCAGATTCATTATCATAAACGAGAGAGGAGAATACATCTCCCAGCCGTTCGTCGTCGTGTCAACGTTCTCAAGCTTTGAAAGACGCCTGACTTCGAAGCCTTCGACATCGCCGCCGCGCAGAACATCGACGGTGCCCTGCTCAAATGCAACTGCGCGGGAGGCTGAATCGGGTATGACGCGGAAATAGATATCATCGAGCAGCGGCTTGCCCGGTTTCCAATAGTTTTCGTTTTTCACGAGATGGACGTACGAGCCTCGCTGCCATTCCTTGAATTTGAAAGGCCCGGTACCGATCGGCGTCTGGTTGGCCGCATTGCTGGCGTAGTCTGTGCCGTCATAGATATGCTTCGGGACAACGGGGAAGGAACTGATCTCGAACGCATAAAGGAAGGCCGAGAACGGTTTCTTCAACTTGAAGACGACTTGGTTGGCGGCGGATGCGGTGATCGTTTCGATATAGGTGTTGGCGATATAGCGCCAGCGTGGATGAGATTTGCGCAGGAACTTGTCGGCAGTGAAGACGACGTCATCGGCTGTAAAGGGCTTCCCGTCATGCCATCTAACATTGTCCTGAAGAGTGAAAGTGTATGTAAGGCCGTCACCGGACACCAGCCACGATTTTGCCAACGACGGCTCAGGTGCCAAATCCTTGGTATAGCTTAGAAGGCTCTGGTAGATTTGCCCGCCGGCGAAAATCGTCGGCCCTTGGGTATTAAGTCCCAGCATAAGCGTAGGCGGCTCGGGCTGGAGTATCATGTTGAGCGTGCCACCCTTGATCGGCGTCTCCTGAGCATGGGCAATCGACGTCAAGGCGACGCCCAAAACGCCAAGCAAACCCAGTGTATACTTGATGCAATTTCTCATTGAATACCCCTCTTTGTTATTGTGACTAGTTACCGTGTGCAGAATATCTCTGGAGAAAATATCTCCAGTTTTCTATGCACGTCCGCTAGTTGTATTTTCACGAAGGATAGTGAATTCACTAAAAGCCGTCCAATAGTTAAATCAAATATCGATTATAGTTTATACTGCCCCTCATTACACGGCCACTTCCGCACGGACTTGAAGTTCATATTCCAAGCGGCGCTCCCGGTCCAAAGGCGACAAGCAGCGGCTGGATCTTTGTCTATGCACATTCGAAGCGCGTTGGTTTGCGCGTCAATTCATCACCGCTCGAGGCATCGTCGGAGCTTTCAAATGCAGCCGTTGCGCCGAGGGCTTGGCGCACTCTTCGTAGCTGCGCCCTTTTCGAAGACTGCCGCGACAGGTGGTTGGGACATTGCCGGCGAACCAGCCTGCGCCTTCTGCGGATTGATCCAACTAGCTTTGGGCCGCAGAGCGGATCATCGAGGTGGTGCAGGCGGCAAGCCTTGCTATATTGGTTGCGTCTTCCCAGTTGCTCGGTTAAACGCGATCGCACGCTATGCGACTTAATCCATGTATTCGGAACGCTTTAGAAGATGGGCCGCACGCCACTAATAGATCCTGAAAGGTTTCTTCACGAGCTGGATTGGAATCTGCTTCGCACCTTCGTTGCAATTGTTCAGGCGGGCGGGATTTCTAAGACGGCTGAAGCCATGCGACTTAGCCAACCATCGGTAAGCGCAGCGCTGAAACGGCTCGAGGGTCAAGTTGGCAAAAAACTGATAGATCGAGGTCCCGGCACGTTCGCCCTTACTGAGGCCGGATGTCAGCTTTATACCGAAGCAATTGAGATCCGAGGCTCCGTTCTTCGTCTGGCGACGGTGCTTCGCGACGTGACCGATGTTGTAAAGGGGCACGTCCGGCTTGTGATCGCAAGCCACGTCGTGACGCCGATGCTGGATGAATGCCTGCGCGACTTTTGTTGTACCTACCCGCTGGCAACAATTGAGATTGAGGTCATGGCAAGTCGGCAGGTTCAGGCAAGACTCGTCGAGCGCAGCGCCTCCGTCGGCATTTGTCTTGCTCACGTCCAACAGGCAAAACTTCAATATGCCCATATGTTTACGGAATACTTTGGGATATTCTGCGGGCGATTTCACCCCCTCTTCGGTAGAGAAGACATAGATAGAGCGGAGCTAAAGGGACAACCCTCAATAAGTTTCGTTACCGATCAGATGAATGAGGCCTTGCGACCAGTGACCCTGATGCGAGCGGAACTGGGTCTCTCGGATCACCTCGTCGGCAGCTCTCCGAATCTGGAAGAAATAAAGCGCATGATTTGCGCTGGCGTCGGTATCGGGCCTTTGCCCGTCCACGTCGCAAGACTTGACGTGGAGGGTGGATTTCTGTGGCAGTTACCACCTTACAGTGGCTTGCCTCAGATTGAGATCAACGTTGTATGGAACCCCGATGCCAAGCTAAACCGTGCTGAGCGGGCCTTCATAGACCTTCTGCTTTTAAAGATTTCGAATACGCCTCCTGAACTTCGCGACTATCAACGATAACGCCGGACCGGCACTGGATCAGCTTGCCAAAACGGGACCGAGGCTAGCTTCGGTCACGCCAATTTGCCCCGACCACGCGCTCTTCCGATTTTGTGGCTTCCCACTTCAACGCTTTTTCCAACTTATTCCGTCATCTACACGATCCGCGGCAAATGCTGCCCGCAGACCTCACTCAGGCTTTCTCTTCCCTCGACCAGTCAAGTATGCCAAGGCCAACGCATATCGCCCTGCGTCGGTTTGCATGCAGGCAAAAATGCCTCGGCGACGGAAGCACGACTCCGTCTGACGTCGCGTGGTGTTTGATCGAATGTTGGCAAAGACAAGAGCCAGCTGACGCCACAGCGCTGTGGTTGGTCGACCGTCCGTTCCCCAGATGATGTTGTCGTCCGGTTTGAGGTTATCCGTTGCGCACCGAACCCGCGGCCACGCAATGATCGAACGGTCTGTCGTCCGCTCCCTGACGAGCTTCCAGGCGATCGGACAGCGCGTTCGATCTTCATACTGTTTGCGACAGGCATCGATCAGTCGTTGGGATAAGGACGATGCAGCTTAACTTCGGGGTTCAACCGCACGCCGAAGCCAGGTTTGTCGAGTGCGCTTGCTTTCATTCGTCCGTTCAACGGCACGGGTTCGTCGAGCAACAATGGCGTGAACATGGGCACCACCTGATCGGGTACCGGATGCATCATCAGGAATTCAGCAAAGGGAGAGTTCTGCCGGGTAATCACGAAGTGATAGCTGTAAACAGACGAGCCGTGAGGTACTACCAGTGCGGAATGTGCATCAGCGAGGGCTGAGATCTTCATGAGTTCCGTCAGCCCACCGCACCAGTTCACATCGGGTTGGATAACATCGCAGCACCCCATTTCCAGAAGCATACGGAAGCCCCAGCGTGTCGCTTCATGCTCTCCCGTGGTTAGCAACATTCCCTGGGGCAGGTTCTTCCTGAGCTGGGCATATCCCCAATAGTCGTCCGGCGAGAGGCATTCTTCGACCCATTTCAAGCCATAAGTGTGAGCTTCGTGAGCGAGGCGCGTTGCATAGTTGACGTCAAGGCTCATCCAGCAGTCGAACATCAGCCAGAAGTCGTCGCCGCAACGCTCCCGCATTGTGGCGAGCTCCTCTATATTCTTCCTAAATCCCACTTCGCCCTCTGCCGGAACGTGATGAAGCGGCATCTTGCCGCCGATGAACCCCATCTCCTTGGCAAGGTCGGGTCGCGCGCCGGTGGCGTAGAATTGTAGCTCGTCACGCACCGGGCCGCCAAGGAGTGCATGCACCGGTTCTCCGCGCAACTTCGCCAGTAGGTCCCACAATGCAAGGTCGACGCCCGAGATGGTGTTCAACACCACACCCTTTCGTCCATAGAATTGTGTTGCGAAATACATCTGGTCCCAGATTCTCTCGATCTCGGTGACCTTGCGGCCTATGAGGAAGCGAGCGAGGTGCTTCTCGACGATGAAGGCGCCAATTTCGCCAGCGGTGGTGACCGCAAAGCCGATCGTGCCATCAGAAGCCTCTACTTCGACCACCAAAGTACCAAGGACGTTGATACCGAAACTGCGCCGGCTCTGTCGGAATTCGGGATACTTACCCATCGGCGTGCCGATGTGGTCGTCGATCCAGTGCCCCTCGCCCTGATCGTGATAGTCTGCGCCGCCGCCGCGGACGGTATAGGCGCGTACAGCTTTTATTGTCGGCATGGACATGAGGTTTCTAGCTCCAGCAAATGAAAAAACCTACGGCGACCGCGATGATCGCCGTAGAAAAGAGGGCGAGCCGCTATAGACCTCCGCGCACTTCTGCGCCGCGGCCGACCCGAACCGCTGCCAGCGCAAACAGAAGTAGCGCACCGATCAAGGTGGTTCCGGCCAGTAGATAAAGCCCTGCAGAGGATGAAACGAAGGTGGCCTCCGCCCATGTCTTGACGTTCGGAGCGACGAAGCCGCCGAGTGAACCGAGCGAGTTGATCAGCGCGATGCCGCCTGCCGCCGCCACGCCGCCGAGATAACCGGTTGGCAGGGTCCAAAAGATCGGTTGCACGGAGATAAAGCCCGCTGCCGCGAAGCAAAGCGCGATCATTGATAATAGCGGCGAGCTCGAGGCTACAGATGCGGCGATACCAATTGCGCAAACCACCAGTATACCGCCTGCAAACAACCCACGTTCGCCTGTATGGTCGGACCAACGCGGCAGCACATAGGTAGCCAGAATGGCGCAGATCCATGGGATCGCGGTGACGAGACCGACAGTGAGCCCAACTTTGGTGCCGAGTAGGTTCGCGACCTGGGTCGGCAGGTAGAAAACCACGCCGTATACACTCATCTGGATCAAGAAGTAGATAAGGGCGAAATAGAGTACCCGACTGTCCTTAAGCGCGCCGAGCGTGCCGGATGGACCATGTACCTGCTTAACATTGTCCTCGGCTGAAAGGGCAGCGGAAAGTGTCTCCTTCTCGGCGTCCGTGAGCCACTTGGCATCGGCCGGCTTGTTATCGAGGTAAAAATAGGCCCAGACACCAACCACCGAGGCAAGCAGTCCCTCAACCATGAACATCCATTGCCAGCCATGCAGCCCGCCCCATCCCTGGAACTCAAGCAGCAGACCAGACAACGGCGAGCCGAAAATAAAAGCCAGCGGGGCGCCGAAGTAAAACAAGCCCATGGCCCGTCCGCGCGCGCTGGAGGGGAACCAGTAGGTAAGGTAGAGGATGACGCCCGGGAAAAACCCCGCTTCAGCGATGCCGAGCAAAACGCGCAAGATATAGAAGGTCGTTTCGTCGTGCGCGAACATCATCGCGGCCGAGATGAGGCCCCAGGTCACCATGATGCGCGCCATCCAGATGCGTGCACCGATACGATGCATTAGGAGGTTGGATGGAACCTCAAAAAGCGCGTAGCCAAGAAAAAAAAGGCTAGCGCCGAAGGCGAACGCCGCATCCGAAATGCCTGTATCGACCTGAAATGCCTTCTTGGCGAAACCAATGTTGGCTCGATCCAGAAAGGCAAGTACGTACATTAATAACAGAAATGGGAGCAGCCGCTTGGTGACCTTGTTAATGGTCGCCGAAAGCGCTGGCGAGATAGTTGGCATGTGGGATCCTCCCCAGGACGTGGACAAACTGTCGTCTTAGCGGCCGGAAAACGGCAGCCGACGATCTTCTTCCTCAATGTGTACGGCGCGCTGTGCGTCGCCAAAAATGGTTTCAGTAGACGGCGCGACCGCCGGAAATGTCGAACACTGCGCCCGTGGAGAAGGCGCAGTCATTCGAGGACAGCCATCCAATCAGGGCTGCAGCTTCCTCGACTGCGAGGAAGCGATTCATCGGAATCTTTGATCGCATGAACTCGATGTGCTCCTGCGACATTTGCTCGAAGATCTCGGTCATCGCAGCCGCTGGGGTGACTGCGTTGACCAGGACGTTGCTCGTGGCCAGTTCCTTGCCAAGCGACTTGGTCAGCCCGATTAGACCCGCCTTTGATGCGGAGTAATGCGAAGCGTTCGGGTTTCCCTCTTTCCCGGCGATCGATGCGACGTTGATGATCCGGCCCCAGCCATTCCTCAAAAGATGTGGCACCACTGCCTTGCAGGTTAGGAATGGCCCCATGAGATTGACCTCAATCACACGGTGCCAGATTTCGGTTTCCAGCTCCCATAGCTTACCATTGCCGCCAGTAATGCCGGCATTGTTCACCAGGATGTCGATCTTCCCGTGCCTGCTTACGGTCGCGTCAGTTGCGGCCGCGACCGAGGCCGCGTCAGTCAGTTCCACGACATGGGTGGACACCGTGCCAAGTGTTCCCAGCATCGCGGCCGCCTCGTCGAGGCGCGCGGCATCTATGTCCCACAGGGCGACCGAAGCGAATGAGCCAAGCATGCGCTCGGCGGTGGCGTAGCCGATTCCACGAGCCCCCCCGGTGATGATGGCTACCCGCCCGCTGAGATCAAGTACGTTCATGGGACCAATTCCGTTCTATGTGCTGCAACCGTGGTTTGCTTCTGCTCCCCAAGGCCCGATATCGACAGACACATGGTCTGGCCTGCCTTCAGAAAGACTGGCGGGTTCTGACCGAGGCCGACGCCGGGCGGCGTCCCGGTCGAGATGATGTCCCCTGGATGCAAGCTCATGAACTGGCTGACGTAGGACACAATGGTCGGGACGTCGAAGATCATGGTGCGGGTCGAGCCATTCTGATAGCGCTTGCCATCCACCTCTAGCCACATGTCGAGCACATGTGGATCGGGGATTTCGTCGGTCGTAACAAGCCAAGGCCCAATCGGACCGAAGGTGTCGCAACCTTTCCCCTTATCCCATTGCCCACCACGCTCCAGCTGGAAATGGCGCTCTGAAATGTCGTTAACCACGCAGTAGCCAGCAACATGCTCATATGCCCGCTCGATCGGGACATATTTGGCTACTTTGCCTATGACGATACCAAGTTCAACTTCCCAGTCGGTCTTTTCAGAGGCACGAGGAATTTCGACATCGTCATAGGGGCCGACGATGCAACTCGTCGGTTTCATGAAGATTACGGGCTCTTCGGGTATTGCCATGCCGGACTCTGCAGCATGATCACTATAATTGAGACCGATGCAGACGAACTTCCCGACCTTGCCCACGCAGGGCCCGATACGATGTGGTCTTTCCACGATTGGCAACAAAGATAGATCGAGAGTTGAAAGTGTCGCGAGACTGTCCGGCAGTAACGCATCGCCCGCGATGTCGGGCAGGATGCCCGATAGATCACGCAGGATATTTTGGTCATCGAGAGCCGCAGGACGCTCACGGCCCGCGGTTCCGTATCGCACAAGTTTCATGAAGGCCGCTCCTCCCCTTCGAACTGACCAACTTGACCCTATTGCACGATGCGATAACTTAATAATGAAACTATGGATTTGCGCTATTCCGTTAGGTTATCACTTATGAAGAACGCTTCCCTCCTGATTCCATTGACCAATCGCCTGCGTTTCAAGCATCTGCGGCTTATCGACTTGATCGCGCGGGGAGGTAGCCTTCATCGAGTGGCCGCAGAAATGAACATGACGCAGCCCGCAGCCACAAAAATCCTGCAGGATGCCGAAGGCTTCCTTGGCGTTCGTCTTTTCGAGCGCGGAGCGCGCGGCATGACCCCTACAGATATCGGAGCCTTCGTTGCCGACTATGCGGCACGCACACTGGCTGAGACTGGCCGCTTTTCCGATGCACTCGATAATTTGAAAGCAGGTGGCTTCGGCGCCTTGTCGATCGGAGCAATCATGGCGACAACTCCGGGTCTTTTGCCAAAGGCAATTGCTGAACTCAAGCGGCGACGACCTCTCATGACGATCCAGTTGCTGGCCGCAACGAGTGACATCCTGCTCAATGCCCTGGAGCGGCAAGAAATTTCGATGGCGATCGGCCGCTTTACCGAGCCAAGCAACGCCCTCGCCTTTGATCTTGAACCACTCGCCAGGGAAGAGCTTTGGATTTTCGCTGAGCGTGGCCATCCACTTGCCGGACGATCGGATCTCACACTGGCTGAGACCGCAACTCTGCCGTGGGTATTGCAGCGAAAGACGAGTCCGATGTGCTGTCTGCTCGAGTCCGCTTTTCGGGAAGCCGGGGTTGGCGGCCTCGAAAACTTCGTCGAGACCACTTCGGTCTTCGCCACACTCCATCTCGTGCGCGAAGCCGGGATGATCGCCTGCCTCCCAAAGTCCATCTTACAGGAAGGGGTTGGTAGCGGCTGTTTCGTTCGTCTGCCGGTCGACCTGCCGAACCAACTCGGACCACTCGGGATCATCACGCGCCGTGGAGAAAAGGCCAGTGCCAACGTGGAAGACTTCATCGATGTGGTACGTACAGTTGCTGCTCGCGAAGCGGACGCTGTTGGAGGGGACTTGCTGCCCCAGGACCGACTGCTTCAGTGAAGTCCTCGTGCCGAACACCCCATAACCGAGGATACGAGCGACGGGATCAGGTTGTGTCGCGATCCCGTGCGCTTGCGTCCTGGGACGTGTCGCACCTTTCCAAGTAGATTCAGTACGACGGCCAATTCGCCTGTGAGAACACGCCACCGTCAACCCAGATCGTCTGCCCCGTGATGAACGAAGCGGCGTTCGTCGTGAGAAAGATAACCGGACCGGTAATATCTTCCGGGGTTCCAACTCGCCGCAAGGGCGTGATCTTCGACCACTTGTCGGAATAGTCGGCCGCTTCCTCGTGGGTGCGCTCCGTGCTGACCGCGCCGGGAGCGACGCAGTTCACCCTGATGGCATGTGGACCAAGCTCCACGGCAGACACCTTCGTGAACTGCTCAATGCCGCCCTTGGATGCCGTGTAGTCAACCAGGTTCGGGAATGCGAGCTTGTTGCAGCCGGAGCCGATATTGACGATTGAGCCCGGTTTGCCTGAGTCGATCATGAGACGTGCGGCCGCCTTGGTATTGAGGAAACAACCTTTCAGGTTCGTCCGGATGACGTTGTCCCAAGACTCCTCTTCCAAATCCAGGAGAGAGGACCAGGTCTGGATTCCGGCGTTGTTGACAAGGACGTCCGGCGCCTCGCCGAACCATGCCGCCAAGTCATCATAGAATCTCGCGACCTCCGAACCGATCCCGACGTCGCAGTGAACTGCCTTCGCTTTTCCTCCTTCCCGCTCAACTTCAGCCACCACGCGTTCTGCGGCTTCCCGGCTAGAACGATAACTGAACGCCACTGTGAACCCGGCCTTTGCCATCGCGGTCACGAGGCAACGTCCGATGCCCGTGCTTCCGCCCGTAACGACTGCAAACTTGCTCACTGAGCATCTCCCCAAACGTTTTCAGAAATCGCGATCGTCAAAGGCTCATCCCGCCGTCTATCACCACGTTCGATCCTGTCATGAACTTCGCTTCGTCCGAGGCCATTAGCAAGGCCACCGAAGCGATCTCTTCGGCGGCACCCAGGCGTCCCATGAGTTGACGCGAGACAAATCTTTTCCGCGCCTCGTCGAGGTCGCCGCTTGCGGCCATCCGGGAATGCAGCGACGGCGTGTCGACGGTACCTGGACTGATCGAATTGCAGCGCACCCCATCCGCGATGAAGTCACGCGCGACCGACATGGTGAGGCCCAGCACGGCGGCCTTCGTCGTCGCATAGGCGAAACGATCAGGAGCTGTCATAACTGAGGAAACGACGGACGCAATGTTGATGATGCTTCCTTCCTTTCGTGCGACCATGGCTGGAAGGAAAGCCGACGTCGTGTTGAACATCGACTTCACGTTGATGTCGAAGCTCATGTCGAGCTGCTTGTCCGTGCACTGTAAGATCGAACCCGTCGCAACGTATCCGGCACAGTTCACCAGTACCGAGACGTTTGAGAACTCGCGCCCTGCCCTCGCAATCGCCTGCCCGTTGGTAACGTCGAGCTGAAACGTCTTCAGGAATTCTGAACTTGGCAATTCGTTCAGGCTCTCCTGATTGATATCCGAAGCGATCACGCTCGCTCCTTCTGCCAGGAAAGCATCGACGACACTGCGGCCAATGCCCTGCCCTCCCCCTGTTACGAAACAAACCTTCCCATTCAAACGTCCCAATTTCTCTTCCCTTCGTTTGCGAGAGTAGATGGCGGCACCCTGCCCCACCCAAGTGCAGATCTGTTGGTAGGCGGTCCGGCTACCACTGGTTCTAATGTCAACGCCGCAGCGTGGACGCCTTTCTCCGATCGGGCCACACGACCATCGATGCGTTTTCTGACGGATCGGCGAAAGCCGTCACGCTTTGACCGTCGCGCGTTCGATGAAGGTCAGCGTCAATAGGTCCAGCAGCGCGGCATTAGCGGTCGCCAGCGCGGTGGCGTTCTCCTTGATTCGCTTCCTTTTGCGTCCGGATTGGCAGCTACTTACCGCATAGGACGACCCGCTCCGCCGCTCGATGGATATCTCGTACGCCCCGTACTGACGACGACGCCGTCTTTGAGATCGATATTGTTCACGGTGTTCTCCTTACGCGCAAATGACGTTCTGGCGCTGCCTGCCCAGACCTTCGATCGCCACTTCCATCGTGTCCCCGGCCTTCAGGTAGCGCGGAGGCTTGAACCCCATGCCTACGCCGGGGGGCGTACCGGTCGTTATTACGTCACCCGGCATAAGCATCATGAACTGCGATATGTAGGAGACGATAAACGGGACGCGGAAAATCATCGTCTTAGTCGAGCCATTCTGGACCAGTTCGCCGTTAACTTCGAGCGTCATAGCAAGATTGCCGACCTCGACTTCGTCCTTGGTCACCAACCACGGCCCGAGAGGACCAAAGGTCGGGCAGCCCTTGCCTTTGGACCAGGTGCCGCCACGCTCGAGCTGGTAGGCACGTTCGGACACGTCGTTGCAGATGCAGTAACCGGCGACGTAGTCGAGCGCGTTCTCTTCCGACACATAGGAGGCCCGTTCGCCAATGACGATGGCGAGCTCTACTTCCCAGTCGGTCTTCTCCGATCCTTTGGGAATGACGACTGCATCGTCGGGACCGACGATGCAGGACGGCGCCTTGTTAAACAGGATCGGTTCGGCAGGAATTGGCATGCTGCTTTCGGCCGCGTGGTCGGAGTAGTTCAGACCGACCGCGATAAAATTCCCGACGCTTGCCACGCATGGGCCGATGCGGACGCCTTGCGGGGCGAGTGGAAGTTCTTCGCACGGTATTGAGGCAATCGCTGCGAGCGCCTTTCTCTCAAGGCTGGCGCCGGCGATGTCGGAGATGCGTCCCGAAAGATCCCGAATCTGGCCATTGGCGTCGATGCGGCCGGGCTTCTCTCTCCCCTGCTCTCC
The DNA here is from genome assembly GCF_014852205.1 of Ensifer sp. ENS06. Classification (NCBI taxonomy): domain Bacteria; kingdom Pseudomonadati; phylum Pseudomonadota; class Alphaproteobacteria; order Hyphomicrobiales; family Rhizobiaceae; genus Ensifer; species Ensifer sp. ENS06. The sequence goes on from NZ_JACVBC010000012.1 coordinate 45,412, forward strand.
GAAACGGACGAGTTTCATATGACTTCCTTCTCCAAGTGCTTGTCGAATGGTTGGTGCTATTTTCCCTTCCATCGCAACCGCCGCGACGTCTGGCCGACGCCGGGGTTAAAGCAGTTGCAAGGATCAAGGGATCGATAGTGAGACACGACCTCTTCCGGAGCGGCATATAGGTGACCGAAATTATGCTCTGCCGGATACTTTGCACCACGAGCTGCCACGAGTTCGAGGAGCTCGTGCTCTACGGTAAGCGAATTATAGCCGGGTCTAACGATGTAGTCCTGGTGGAACACCTGGCAGAAAAAGTGGCCGTAATAGAGCCGTTTGAGCAGTTTGGCATCCGTCTCGGGCGGCAGTGTTCTACCCAGTTCTTGTTGTTTCGAGGCAGCGCGATGTCCAAGGCGACAATGCCGCTGGCATCCTCGCGATGCATAGCATTGCAACGGATCGCCGCTCCCGCCACCGCGAATCGATGAAGGAAGGCCGCTTCTCCCTCCTCCGGCGTGCACAGAAAGAAATCGCCGCGCGTGCTGGGAAACATCTGACAAAGCAGCGCTTCCATACTCTCGACGGCGCTCCCCGAGACCTTCAGCATGAGATGGTGCTCGTACTTGTCCCGGAAATAGAGAAGTCGTCGCGGCAGATGTTTGGGAAGCATCCGGCTGCCCCCCTGGAGAACGCGATCGGTCAACGAACTGGGGAGGAAGGAAAACCGCTCGGCGATTGCGTCGATCTTGCTCTTGGCGGCGAACAACACGGGGAGGCAGCGCGTACCCAGCCACTTGACTAGGATGTAGGTGTCCTTTCCATAATCGGCGGCGACGTCGAAGGCATCACGATGGATGTATTCCGCGGCCATCGGCAGCTCGTCAAAGGTCCCCAGGGCACTCCGCCTGATATGGGTGAGATCTGCCGGGCTGTTGGTGCCCACATAGTAAACCTTGGCGGCCTTCTCCACTTCGAACGTATCCAGGCGCACGGCAAATACAGCGAGCTTACCCGCCGACCCCGATACCCCATGAAGCCTTCTTCTATCAGCGTTGAAACGCGCGGGCGTCGAGGCTTCAACATCACGAACATGGCGTTGATATTCCTTGTCCGACGCAACGCCACCCCAAGTGATGTTTCCACTTGCGTAGCCACGGCGCTCCAGCCTCTGCAGCACTTCGATCGGCGACCCGTCGATGTGGATTCCAAGATCGTTGACGAGCCGGAGTTTTCCATGTTCGTCGACCCGGGCGTAGAGGGCCATCTCCGTGTAAGCCGGCCCTCGCTTGATGAGGGATCCGCCGGAATTGTTGCAGATTCCGCCTACAACCGAAGCACCGAGACAGGACGATCCGATAACGGAATGCGGCTCGCGCCCAAGCGGCTCGAGGGCCATCTCCAATTCATTCAAGGTGGTGCCCGGAAACGCCAGCACTTGGCGTCCGCCGCCGAGCAGATGCAGCCCCTTGATACGCATTGTGTTCACGACTACGACCACACGGTCGTAGTCGTGGCCGAAAGGCGTCGATCCCCCTGTCAGTCCGGTATTGGAAGCCTGGGATATGATGACAGCACCTCGAGCTACGCAACATTGAACGACCCGCCAGTATTCGACCAAATTACCTGGACGAACCACCGCAACGGCGTCACCGCCGCCGTATCGGAAACCTCGCACGAAGCGTCTCATCGCAGACGCGCCCGTCAAAACGTGTCTGTTGCCAACGGCGCATTTGAGCTCACCGACCAGTCGTTCACGTTCGATCAGTGGTTGGTCGGCCTCGTTGAACGGTGCCATAAAATTCCTCAATGATTGTCTCGAGGAACGCCCTTGGTCTGGGCGATGCGCTGATACTTGATTGCTGGTTCAAGTACAGCGCCCGTTTCTAGCTGACCAACGAAGGCTCGCTGGATTTCCTGCCAAGGGGTTTGATGGTCGGGATAGTGGTAACCGCCATCGGCTTCGTTCGCTGCATGCCGTCGCGCCAGCTCCTCATCGGAAATCAGGATGTCGGCGAGGCCCCGACCTACGTCGATCCGAACGCGGTCTCCCGTCGTGAGCACAGCCAGCCCCCCGCCCGCGGCAGCCTCAGGAGACGCGTTCAGGATCGACGGGCTTCCCGACGTCCCGGACTGACGCCCGTCTCCGATGCAGGGAAGAGAGGAAACACCTTGCTTGAGGAGGTAGTCGGGCGCACGCATATTCACAACCTCGGCAGCTCCCGGGTAGCCAATTGGCCCCGCGCCGCGCATGAACAAAATGGTGTAGGCGTCGATCTGCAGCTCGGGATCGTCGATCCGCCGATGGTAGTCCTCGGGACCGTCGAACACGACAGCGCGCCCCTCAAACGCCTCTGGGTCAGAAGGGTTGGACAGGTAGCGTTGACGAAACTCTGGAGATATAACGCTGGTCTTCATAATCGCAGACGAGAACAGATTGCCGCGAAGCACCCGAAAGCCAGCCCTTTCTTTCATCGGCTGTTCAAAATGCCGGATGACTTTCTCGTCCTGAATTCGGGAGTGCATATTGTTCTCACCGATCGTGCGGCCGTTGACCGTGAGCGCACGTGTGTCGATCAGGTCGTGCTTGATGAGTTCACTGATGACCGCGGGCACGCCGCCAGCCCGATAGTAATCTTCGCCAAGGTATTCGCCGGCCGGCTGCATGTTGACGAGCAGCGGCACCTCTTCGCCGAACGTCTGCCAGTCGTCGATGTCGAGTTCGACGCCGACATGCCGTGCGATTGCGTTCAAATGAATCGGCGCATTGGTCGAGCCGCCTATAGCGGAATTGACCCGGATAGCGTTGATAAAGGCCTCGCGCGTTAGGATGTCCGACGGCTTCAGATCCTCATGGACCATCTCTACGATCCGAAGTCCGGTTTGATAGGAGATCTCCTGACGGTCGCGGTAAGGCGCGGGAATTGCCGCTGCGCCTGGCAACTGCATACCGAGCGCTTCAGCCAGCGAGTTCATCGTCGTTGCCGTGCCCATTGTGTTGCAATAGCCCGCCGACGGGGCGGAGGACGCTACAAGCTTTAGGAAGCCCTTGTGGTCGATTTCGCCCTTGGCCAGCAGTTCCCGCGCCTTCCAGATAATCGTTCCGGAACCCGTCCGTTCACCACGAAACCAGCCGTTGAGCATTGGGCCGACGGAAAGGGCGATGGCCGGGATGTTAACCGTGGCCGCAGCCATAAGACAGGCTGGGGTCGTCTTGTCGCACCCGATGGTCAGCACCACGCCATCGAGTGGATAGCCGTAGAGAACCTCGACCAATGCCAGATAGGAAAGATTGCGGTCTAGCCCAGCGGTCGGCCGCTTACCCGTCTCTTGGATGGGATGGACAGGGAATTCGATCGCAATCCCGCCGGCGTCACGAATGCCCTCGCGCACACGCTTTGCCAGCTCGATGTGATGCCGGTTGCAAGGGGAAAGATCGGACCCCGTCTGGGCGATACCGATAATAGGTCGACCGGACTGGAGCTCTTCCAGGCTAAGGCCGAAGTTCATGTAGCGCTCAAGATAAAGCGCTGTCATGTCGGGGTTGTCCGGATTGTCGAACCACGCCCGAGAACGAAGCCGCTGAACAACCGGGTGCTCGTCGTCTGAACCCTTGGCCATGCCAGATCCTTGTCATTTCGCTGATCAGATCATGCATATACCGTATGGAGAAGCTGCAGTATAATATGAAATATGCATAGAGACTTAGCGAAAACGCATGACCTTGGAGAAGAACCTTGCACCTCGACGCATTCAGAATGAAGCATTTCCGCATGCTGGTTGCCCTCGATGAGCGGAAGAAGGTCAGCAGCGTAGCCGAGATGTTCGGCATTTCGCAGCCGTCCCTTTCACGCACGTTGTCCGAACTTGAGATTGTCGCGGGACACCGTCTGTTCGAGCGGACGCACCGGGGCACGACTTTTACGGCCGAAGGCGAGGTGCTGTTGCATTATGCCCGCACAGTCCTCACTGACACAGCCCGGGCCAAGTACGACATGGAAGTGGCCGCAGCCGGAAAGCGGGGAAGCGTTTCGATCGGGACGGTCATGACGCCAGCCTCGGACTTCATCGTCCCCGCCCTAACAGCTGTACAAGAACAATATGCGGATCTGGATTTCAACATCACCGTTGCCAGCAGCGACACGCTGCTGGCCCAGATCATGGCGGGCCAGTTGGATTTCGCCGTGTGCCGGATCGGTAGGGAGTTCAACGAAGCGAAATTCGAATACCTGCCTCTCGGCCACGAGACACTCAGGATGGTCGTAGCTCTAACCCATCCATTAGCGGAAAGACAGTCGGTGTCGGGAAGCGACCTTACGGGGCTAGACTGGGCTCTTCAGCCCGCCGGGTCGTACCTGCGCAACGTTGTTGAAGACTATCACCGTCGAAATGGGATCATTCCGAAGAGCATAGTATCGACGTCCTCCGAACTCCTGACGCTTTTTCTCGTTCGCGAAAGCGGCCGTGTTGGGATCTTCGCTCAGACGGTCGCTGAATTGTATGACCGTCACGGCATGTTGCGGGCGCTCAGAATCGACACCGACATCAATCTTCCAGGGTTTGGTCTCCTGCACCTCAAGGGGCGGGAACTGTCCGCCTCAGCTAAGCTGGTCTATCAGGCAATCTTGAAACTGGCCGAAACCGACAAAGCTATGCCCTAGCTGTCGCTTAGCATTCAACGACCTACCCCGGAGATTCCTTCCAGGACGGCCTGTCGATGCTCAACCCGGCAGGCGCATGACAAAAAGCCCGCCGGATGTGGGGTCTATGGTTCTGTACCGTTGATCAGGATCAGACGCCAAACGCGGTTACCCATTATTACAGCCCTGACCGCAAGGGCAAGCCTCTGGCGCCAGCACACATAAACGGCTTTGCGAAGGTTCTGGCTGCTGATGGAAACCAGCTACGAGCAGATCTGTGTACCCACCCGCTCGAATACGCGATCCACATCCATGCCGTACGCAAATGCGATCGCGTTAGACGCCGAATTCACGTTCGGTCGAGTTAAGCCATACTTACAAGCCGTTTCTGCGTCGGAGCAGCTCGCGGCAAGAGCCATTCCGACCCCCTTATCCGCTTCTGCAGAAGCATATTGCTTGTGGCCCGAAGCCTTTTAAGCCCACCAACGCCTCCTTTTAGCGATGACACATTGACTCTCGATAAAGAGAACGATATCGGTTCGTGAAACGTTACATGGAAGTTTCATGGCAAGCACATCTACTATCAAGGACGTTGCGCGTCAGGCGGGCGTTTCGGTTGCCACTGTGTCAAACGTGCTGAACGAGCGCGAGACGGTGAACCGCGATATCGTTCGGCGTGTTCGCGAAGCAGTGGAACTACTTGGCTACAAGCGCCATCAATCCGGCTGGCAGTTGAAGACGAAAAAGTCGTCGCTGGTGAACGTCATCGTTCCTTCGGTGACCGATCCACATTTCGGCGCGCTCTTCACCGGCGCCGAGCGTGTGCTCAACGACAATGGCTATACGGCCGCACTGCATGTCACCTCCGAAATCCGTTCTAAGGAAAACGAACTGCTTGAAATGTCGCTTCAGCAGCGTGCGGCCGGCGTGCTTGTTGCGACCTGTCAGCCCGACGACATGAAGCGCGCTGACGAGTTGCGCGAGGCCGGCATCCAGGTCGTCTGCCTGGAGCGAGAACCTGTCGATGGCGGCTTCACGTTCATCGAACATGATTTGCGCCGACTGATGTTCGACGCGAGCCGGGGCCTTCTGCACCAGGGCTATCGCAACATCGTCCTGTTGACCGGCCCCAAGGAATACTCAAGCGAAGAACGAGCAGGCAGTGGTTTCTTGGATGCCATTACGGCCTCCGGCAGCGATGCCAACGGCGTTGTTCTGGAGACCAACCACGATCCGGAAACGGCTTTCCGCGTACTGGTGGAGCACATAGCCCGCGGCAGATCGGCGGATCTCGTCGTTTCCACGTCGTCCGCGATCCATCGCGGCGCGCGCAAGGCGCTGCAAGTCCTGGCGAGCCAGTTGCAAGGCCATGTCCGTCTCGTCTCGATATCGGAAGAATCCTGGGCAGATGTGGACAGCGACGACCGGCTGGTTGTACGCCGCTCCGGTGTCCAGCTAGGAGCCGCTGCCGCAGAGGCTTTGCTCGAAAACCTGCGCAACCCGATCGCCCATGTCGGCAGCTATCGCAGTCTGGCAGTTTCCGTTTCGCTTGGGGAGCGTAAACCCGCGGCACGACGTTATGGTCATACCGAGGAATTGCGCGTGTTGATGTTCGACAGCATGTCACGGCGGGCAATCTCCGACCTGCAGCCGCATTTCGAGGAGCGCCACGGCGCGCGAGTTCATATAGAAGCGATGTCGGCCGAGCCGCTGCACGCGGTCCTGAGCGATCCGGCCAAGCGTTCGGCTTACGATATAGTGGAAATCGACCAACCCTGGATGAGCGAACTGGCCTCAACCGGCGCCCTCCTTCGGTTGGACGCTCGATTGAAGCAGCATCCAGAGCTGGTACGCGGTCTCGTGCCCGGCGTAATGGATGCCAATTGCCGATTTGGCGATGGATACTTCGGGCTGCCGTCCCGTTTCGACGTCGAGATGTTGTTCTACCGGAAGGACCTGTTTGACGATCCAAACCAACGTCTCGCCTACCGCGATCTGACGGGTGGTGAGTTGCGCCCGCCGGAGACCTGGCGCGAGTTCAACACCGTCGCGCGCTTCTTCACGCGAGCGTTCAATCCCAGTTCAGCGACCAGCTATGGTACTTCGCTGGGGACGAATCCGCCGCATGGGACAATGGTTGAATTTCTGACCCGGTTATGGGGTAGCAATGCACGCGTGCTCGACGATGCCGGCCGAGTGACCCTCGACAGCCGTGAAGCGGAAGCCGTGCTGGAGAACTATATCGAGAGCACCGAGTATGCCGCTCCCGGGTGGCAAGACAAGGAGCGTTCCGGCCAGGTTGATGACTTCGCAACGGGTGACGTTGCCATGGTGGCTATCTTCTGTGCGCCGGCAGCACCGTTGACGGACCGCAGCGTTTCACGCGTGGTTGGCAAGATCGGTTATGCGCCGGTCCCGGGCAACGTGCCGGTGCTCGGAGGATGGTCCATGGGAATCGTGTCCGGTTGCGCCCGGCCGGACCTTGCGTTCGACTGGATGTCCTGGGCCGCCGGAATGGAGATGGCGATCCCGCTGACGATCATGGGCGGTTCGACGCCGGCGCTCGCGCTGTACAACAGCTTGGAACTGCGGTCCGTCTACCCTTGGCTAGGTAAGGCCGTGGAGCTTTTCCCGAAATCCCGGGCCCGTGCCATCTCGCTAACCACCACAGGCGGGCGGCTCAGCGAATTCCGCTACGAGCAGATCGTGGGCAACCATATCCATCAGGCGCTTCATCGCGAAAAGACATCTGCCCATGCACTGCGAGCTGCGGCAGCGGAACTGCGTAGCATTCTCGGGCAGTAGCCGAAGAAACATCCGCGCCCGGCCAATCGCCGGTCGCCTCGAGCTTAAATATGCGGTTTGGCGCGCATCTCGCGTCGCTGTAACCGGAGGAGATCAAGGGAGGAAGCCTGTGGCCAACGTATCGTTACGCGGGATCGAGAAATCGTATGGTGCATTCAAGGTGGTTCGCCGCATGGATCTTGAGATCCATGACGGGGAGTTTCTCGTCCTCGTCGGTCCATCCGGCTGCGGCAAGTCCACGACGCTGCGGATGATCGCGGGCCTGGAGGACATCAATCAGGGCCAGATGCTCATCGGCGAAAAGGTGGTCAACGGCTTGCCCGCCAAGGACCGCGACATCGCCATGGTGTTCCAGAACTATGCGCTTTACCCGCATATGGACGTGTTTCAGAACATGGCCTTCGGCCTGGAACTGCGCAAGTTTCCGAAAGCCGAGATCAAGAGCCGCGTCGAAGACGCAGCCAAGATCCTCTCGTTGGGCGATCTTTTGAAGCGCAGGCCGAAGGAGTTGTCGGGCGGTCAACGCCAGCGCGTCGCCCTTGGCCGCGCCATCGTTCGCCAACCCAAGGTCTTTCTCTTCGACGAGCCCTTGTCGAACCTTGACGCCCAGCTTCGCGTGCAGATGCGCGCCGAGATCTCGCGCCTGCACGCGCAGTTGAAGACCACCATGGTCTACGTCACGCACGACCAGGTTGAGGCGATGACCATGGGCACTCGGATCGTCGTCATGAAGGGCGGCGACGTGCAGCAGGTCGGCGCTCCGCTCGAGCTCTACACAAAGCCCGCCAACCGCTTTGTCGCGGGCTTCATCGGCACGCCGCAGATGAATTTCCTCGAGGCTGCAATCGAAGGCAGCGCGGAAGCACCGGTGCTTGTCGCCGAGACATTACGCCTGCCGCTTGAGGGGAAAAGTGCTGCCGCACTTGCCGGCCTTGAGGAGAAACGTTGCACGCTCGGGATCCGCCCGAGCGACCTTCACGTGGTCGGAACACCCGGTGCGGGCTCCATCAATTTCGACGCGGGGGTCGACATGGTCGAGATCCTCGGCGCCGTCCAAATCGCGCATATCCGCGTCGGAGGGCAGACTATGCGCGCGGAACTGCCAATGCGGGTTCCGTGCAAGCCGGGAGAAACCATCCGGCTCGCCGCAGAGCCGGAGGCATTTCACATATTCAACGCCACGAGTGGCGTTGCGGTAGCCTAGAGGAGGAGAAACAGAATGAAACTATCGATGTTCAAACGGGCCGCAGTGGGCGCCGCCGCTGCGCTGGTCATGTCAGCCTCGGCTGGCGTGGCGCTCGCCCAGCAGAAAATCACAATCATGCCTGGCGCCTGGTCCGGGGCCACGATCGAGTTCCTGCGCCAGCAGATCAAGCCTTGGGAAGAGAAAAACAACACCAAGGTCGAGATCCTGAACGTACCGAACAACGGCACAGAGATCCTGGCGATCATGCAGCAGAACCTCGCTGCCGAAAATGCCGATATCGACATCAACGCCATGGATGTTGTCTGGCAGGGAATGCTGGCGCGCTACGCGGTCGACATGAAGCAGTTCTTCACTCCGGAAGAGATTGCCAAGTACACGCCGACGACCATCGCGCTCAACACGATCAATGACAGGCTGATCGCCGTTCCGTTCTACGGGGATTTGGGCCTCTTCTACTACCGCGCGGATCTGCTGAAGAAATACGGGTACAGCGAACCACCGAAGACCTGGGCCGAAGTCAAGGAAATGGCGGAAAAGGTGCAGGCCGGAGAACGTGCGGCCGGCAATGAAAACTTCTGGGGTTTCGTGTATCCGGCCTCCGTCTACGAAGGCTTTGCGACGGATATCGTCGAATGGATCTCGTCCTATGGTGGCGGCACCTGGGTCGACAGGGACGGTAACGTCACCGCCAACAACCCCAATGCCCGCGCAGCACTCGAGGAACTGACCTCATGGGTCGGCAAGATCGTACCGCCTGGCGTAACGTCATATATAGTCGACGACGCCCGCGGCGCTTTCCAGTCCGGCAACTACCTGTTCATGCGCAATTGGCCTTACGCCTACGCTTCGATGCAGGCGGACGGATCGGCGGTCAAGGGTAAGTTTGCGGTGGCGGCGATCCCTCACGGCCCTAACGGCAAGTCGGCGTCCGGTCTTGGTGGATGGCAGCTGTGGATCTCCAAATTCTCGAAGAATCCGGAGCAGGCAGCAGACCTTATCAAGTTCATCAATTCGCCCGAAAACCAGAAGGAGCGCATGCTGAAGCTGGCCCGCCTGCCGAGCGATCCGGAACTGCTGAAGGACGCAGACATTCTCAAGACGTATCCATGGGTCGAAATGGTTCAGAAATTTGATCTCGTAGCGCGCCCTTCCGGCTCAACCGGGACCAAGTACTCGCAGGTATCGAACGCAGCGCTTAAGGCAGTCAACGACATGATGACCGGACGCGCGAAGGTTGCCGAACGGCTGGAGCAGCTCGATAAGGAGCTGAACCGTATCAAGGGCCGCGGCTGGTAGGCTTCACGGTCCGTCCACCGGAACCCCAAATTCCACTGGTCTCCCGCGATGAGTTCCGCGGGATACCATCCCCTCGCCCGCATAAAAGTCCCGCGACGCGGCCGGCCGGCCCGCGGTCGCCGCCCATACCGTCAGGAGATCGATATGATCCTCTTCAAGCGCGCCGAGACATTGGCCGGAACCCATGCGCGCACTGCCGCAATGTTTCTGGCGCCGACATTTCTGGTATTGGCCGCCGTTGGCCTCTATCCGCTCGGCCGTACGATTTGGTTAAGCTTTACCGACGCAAACTTCTTCACGGACGAAGTGCGTTTCGTGTGGTTCGACAACTATCTGGACCTGCATGCCAATCCCGAATGGTGGGCAGCGCTCTACAATACCGTGTTTTTTGCAATAGCCAGCGTGGCGTTGCAGGTGGCGTTAGGCATTGCATTTGCCATGGTGCTAAACGTTCATTTTCCAGGCCGAAAACTCGCCCGCGCCGCCAACCTCATCCCGCTGGTCATTGCACTCACCGTTGCTTCGCAGCTGTGGAAATGGATGTATCACGACGTTTTCGGCGTGGTGAACGACGCCCTGCTGCGTCTCGGAGTGATCAACGATCCGGTCGCGTGGCTCAATGATCCAGACACGGCGCTCTGGGCCATCATCGTTATGTCGACATGGAAATTCGTGCCGTTCGTCGCGTTGCTCGTCCTTGCTTCCCTTCAGGGCATTCCAAAGGAACTTTACGAGGCCGCAGAGATCGACGGTGCTGGACCCGTTGCACGCTTCCTGCGCGTGACGCTGCCGATGCTGAAAGGCGCCATCGCCGTGGTTGTCGTTTTCCGCATGCTGGATGCCCTGCGGGTCTTTGACATCATCTATGTCATGACGGGGAACTCACCTGCCACCGTCACCATTTCCATGTTCGCGCGTCAGCAGATGATCGAATTCGGGCTCGTCGGCGCAGGCTCGGCCGCCTCAGTCGAGATCTTCATGCTGATCATCGTCGGCACGATGATCTACATGCGCATGCTCAAGATCGAGGATCGTTAAGGTGGTCAAACAAATTCTCTCAAGAGTAACGTTCTACTTCGTGTTGGCGATCGGCCTCGTCTATATCCTGTTTCCGTTCTACTGGATGATCGTGAACTCGCTAAAGCCCGCGGCGGAGCTCTTCGCCACCCCGCTTACCTATTGGCCGCGGACACTCACGCTCGACAACTATCGTGCGGTCCTCGCCGACGGCTCGTTCGTCCGCTCCATCGTCAACTCGATGGTGGTCGCAGGAGGGGCGACGATACTCTCGCTCGTACTATCATCCATGGCCGCCTATGCGCTGGCGCGCTATCGTTTCTCCGGTAAGCAGGCCACGCTCTACACCATTCTTGGCATGAGCACATTCCCGCAGATCGCGGTCCTCGGCGGGCTCTTCACGCTCGCGCGCGCGCTGGGTATCTACAACACCTACTGGGCGCTTATACTCTCCTACATGATCTTCACCCTACCGTTCTGCGTTTGGGTGCTGACGAGCTTCATCAAGGAAATCCCCGACACGCTCGACGAGGCGGCGACCATCGATGGCGCATCGCCATGGCAACTGTTGTGGAAAGTCATCATCCCGCTCGCCGGCCCTGGCCTCGTGGCCACCGGCTTGCTCTCGTTCATCAATGCCTGGAACGAGTTCCTGTTCGCGCTCACCCTGACGGCGGACAATCAGGCACGCACCGTGCCGGTGGCGATCGCTCTCTTCAGTGGTCAGAGCGAACATGAGCTTCCTTGGGGAAAGATTACGGCCGCCTCCACGGTCGTCACCGTGCCTGTGGTGCTGCTGGCACTCCTCTTCCAGAAACGGATCGTCGAGGGCCTGACGTCTGGCGCGGTCAAGGGTTAATCAAGGAAAGACTTCAATGCGAATTACCGATCTGCGCTGCGTCGTATACGAAGGCGAGTCCTACTATGACGGTCCTTATTATGGAGACCGCCAGGTCCGACCGACCGACATCTACGAGACGTTCCGTTCCAGCGAATGGGGCAAAGAGGACAACCTGCCTATAGAGCTCGAAACGGGCAAACTCGCTATCACCGGCCGATTCCTGTATGTCGACACCGACGAAGGCATCTCCGGTCTGTTTGGCCCGATCGGCTTGGCACCTGCACTCCTCGCATTGCAGATGAAGAGCCTCATCATCGGCCTTGATCCGCTCGCTACAAACATGGTCTGGGATGTGCTCTACCGCGCTGCTATCCACGGTCGCAAGGGCACGCCTATGCTGGCGATCTCAGCCATCGATTGCGCGCTGTGGGACCTGAAGGGAAAGGTGGTGGGGCAACCGCTCTATCGCCTGCTTGGTGGCCCGACGCGCCGCGAGATGGCGGCCTATGTCTCGGCTCTCGCCTACCCGGTCGATCCGCAAAGTGTGACGGCACAGGCGCGAAGCTTTGTGGATCAGGGCTATTGTGGCCAGAAATGGTTCTTCCGCCATGGGCCCGGCGAAGGCAAGGTAGGCTTTGCCAAGAACCTTGCCCTGGTCGAAGCCGCCCGCGCTGGCGCTGGTGAGGACTGCGCGCTGATGTTCGACGCCTGGAACAGCTGGGACGTCCCCTATACGCTCGATTTCGCGGCCGCCGCAGCGCGTTGGAACCCCGCCTGGATCGAAGAGCCGGTCCTTCCCGACATGATCGACCAGATGGCCGAAATCACCCGCCGATCGCCCGTGCGTATCGCGGGCGGAGAGCATGAATACACCCGCTGGGGCTTCCTCGATCTCCTTCAGCGCCAGGCACTGAACATTGTGCAAGCCGATCCGATGTGGTGCGGCGGCATTACCGAGATGATCTCGATCTGCGCGCTGGCATCGGCCTATGGAAAGACTGTGATTCCGCACGGCGAAAGCATCGCGGTTTGCGCCCATATTGTGGCCTCGCAGCCGCCGGATCTCTGCCCGCTCGTCGAGAATCTCGAAAAATTCAACGTCGGCTGGCAGCACTTTCTCATAGATCCGGTGAAGCCGGTTTCCGGCAAGATCAAGCTCGATGATCGGCATGGTCTCGGTCTTGTCATCGACGAGAGCAAGGTACGGCGTCAAACCCTCCTTGGCTGACACCGGCCGAGCCGCAAACATCGCACGACGCGAACGTCGTTTCCCGCCGTGCGCTCATCATTCTATCGGCATTTTAAAGATCGCAGTTTGCCCGGCGAACGGAGTCTGCTGCGATCGCGGCGTCGACTTAGCAGAAAGGAGGCAATCGATGCGACAGAACCCGGTTATCATCAATCAGGTCAGCGCAAAATTCGGTTCCGCCGTAGCGCGCCATTGTTCGGCGCCGGTGGTCCTGGACCATATTCAGCCCGACCGCCCTTGGGATCTGCCGGAAGGGGCCGAAATCCTGGTGACCAATGCTTCGGCATGGCGCAACTGTCCGCCGGACTTCAGTTTGCCGCCCAAGCTCAAATGGGTACAGACGGAAGCGACAGGGGTCGAAATCTATCCCGAAGTATTGAAGAGCGGCTGCATCATGACTTGCGGACGCGGGCTTAATGCAGCGCCGATCGCCGAGTTCGTTTTCGCAGCCCTTCTCCGTCGAGAGAAGAAGCTGGAGGAGATCCGAGCTTACGGACCCGCGGACTGGAATCGCCCCGAGATCGGCGGCCTTTACGGACGTACGCTGGGTATCATCGGCTTCGGCGCGCTCGGCGAGGCAATCGCCCGACGCGCGAGCGCTTTTTGCATGAACATCGTGGCCTACCGCCGAGGCAGCTGGAACGAGGTGCCTGAACGTGTCACACCATGCTTCAGCCCCGAAGCCGTGATCACTCGGGCCGACTATCTGGTTATTGCCGCGCCCTTCACATCGGAAACGGCAGGCATGTTCAATGCCGTGCTCCTGTCGCAGGCCAAACCCGGCCTGCATCTCATCAATATCTCGCGCGGCGGTCTGGTCGATCAGCAGGCCCTTCTCGACGGGCTCGATAGCGGCAGAATCGGTTACGCTACCTTGGATGTGACGTCGCCTGAACCGCTACCCGATGGACACTCGCTTTACTCGCACCCCAACGTCTTCATTAGCCCTCATATCTCATGGCTAGGCAGCAAGAAGGGCAACTATTTCCTTGATCGTTTCCTCAGCAATTTGGATGCGTATTTGTGCAACCAGCCGCTTCGGCATCTTGTCCATCCCGAACATGGTTATTGAGGTGGAAGGATTCGACCAGCAAAGAAACCTCGACAGCAATTGTGGACCGCGCGCCGATCGTCGCTTCTCCTCCAGCGTCACCTTCACGACGGCGATCAACCTGCTGGCTGCTGCAAAATGAAAATCGCCTCGCCCGAGCTTTGAACAACAGCCAAGAACCTCACGCCGCCTTTAAAGTGCTTCGCTCAGTTTCGGTGTCGCGAACCCGGACGTCGTTTTGGCATCGGTGCCTTCAGACGGGAAAGCCCTACGACCATCGGGCTGGGATAGGATGGGAGTTTTGCGCCCCAAGCGTGCCTCTCGTCCCGCCTACGGAGCAAACTCCAAAGAAAACCAGAGTGGCCGTCTCTGCCTCAAAGAACGAACTGGTTTAGACCGTTTCCACCACATTCGAGAAGCTGGTGACCGTTCTCGCTCAGGGACCTCAAGCGCGCGACAGCGAGACCTCGATCAAAGGTCATGCCGCCGGAACAGGGCATGGTTTCGCTCATCGTCTGTGAGCGCAGGGCGATCTGCTTTGCTTTGATTGTCAAAGTTGATATGCCGCCATTATCCATGAGCCCAGTAATGGTTACCCAGATCGGCGCTTACGGTCGGAAGACGATCCTCCGGACGGAATGGTCGGTCACCCAAAGACCTTGTTGGCTACGACCGGGACAAGTTCGTTCTGGTGGCCCGGACCCTCAACGAGAATCCCACCGAGGAGAGACGCTTCGGAAATAGCGATATTGAAAGCGGTGATGTTGTAGTGCTAGGGGCTTGGGACGCTCACGAAGCGTGCGCTTGCCTGAGTTCCTCGGCACGCGATTGCGCCCACTACCATTGAGCACTCAATAATTCGCCAGCAACTGCGGCTCGAGATCATTGCCGAAGTAGGGCTCGATGCCTAGCATAGGCGCGGTACGACCGATGATCGCCTTGATCATCGGTGCTGCCGTGGATGCCGCGGTTCGTCCGCCATGCTCGCCTGTTCGAGGAGCATCGATAATCGAAAGAACGATATATTTGGGCTTATCCATCGGAAACGCTGCGACAAACGCATTGAAGTTTATGTCTTTAGCGTAGCGCCCGTTAATGACTTTATCGGCCGTTCCGGTTTTTCCCCCGACATGGAAACCTTCGACTTGGGCGTTACGGCCGGAGCCCTTCACTCCGTTCCAGTTATAGAGGAACCGCATGTCCGAGCTGGTTGTCTCCTTGATAACTCTGCGGGAAACCGATTTCGCCTCCTCTTGGGAGCGTGGCAGGAAAGTTGGAGGAATAAGGTATCCTCCGTTCATGAGAGCGGCGGCAGCCACTGCTGTCTGCAATGGGGTGGTTGCAACACCATGCCCGAAAGATATCGTAACCGAGTTGATCTTCTTCCAGATGCGAGGCTGTGTGGGCGTAGCCACACCAGGCAATTCCGTTTCCAATTTGGACAAGAGCCCGAGATTGGTCAAAAAGGCTTGATGCCCCTGAATGCCAACCATGTCTGCAACCGCAGCAGTCCCAATGTTGGACGAGTATTGGAATACCTCTGGAATGGAGAGAGGACGGCGTTTTCCGCGAAAATCCTTGATTGTAAAGCCGCCCATTCGGATGGGGCGAGAAGCGTCCACGACTGAATTGAGATTGATCTTTCCCGTGTCCAAGCCCATGGCCAGCGTAAAGCTTTTGAAGGTCGAGCCCATTTCGAACGTCGCATTGCTCATTCGGTTGAACCAGCCTTTTTCATATTCCTTGTCGATGCCGCCGTCTGGCAATGTCCGCGATGGCTGGTTGGGATCGTAGTCGGGGACCGACGCCATGGCGAGGATCTCGCCGGTCTCGACATCCAGAACCACGGCCCCCGCCGCTTCCGCCTGATAAGCAGTCATGGCACGTTCGACGACATCGCGTACGATGTTTTGAACCCGGAGATCTATCGAAAGCTTCACTGGCTCAAGCGGCGCATCACCCGTCATTCCCGCCGCACGCAGATCCGCAAGACCCTGCTGGTCTATGTAGCGTTCCATGCCCTGTAGGCCCTGGTTGTCCACATTAACGTGGCCTATAATATGCGAAGCCGTCGGCCCCCCGGGATAGAAGCGCCGCTTCTCCGGCCGAAAGCCGATGCCTGGAATGCCAAGGGCAAGGATATCGGCCTGCTGTTTTGGGCTGAGCTGTCGTCTCAGCCATTGGAACGCCGAATTGGATCGAAGCTTCCTGTGCGTGTCTTGCCAGTCAAAATTGGGAAGGACTGTTGCGAGCTTCTCCACAACTTCATCGGCATCAACGATCTTTCGAGGCTCTGCATAGAGCGATACCATATTGAGATCGGTTGCCAGGAGTTCTCCGTTGCGGTCGATAATGTCGGGACGAGACGCAGCGGTGTGGGCGCCATTACCAATAGATGCTGTTTCGGCAGGCTGAGCTAGGCCGTACTGGGCGAGACGTGCGCCAACCACCAAAAAGACCGTTGCAAACCCTACAATAAGAAGGGCAACTCGTTGTCTCGCCTGGCTTCTGCGGCGCGCGGCAGTACCAATGATGGTAACGGTCTTTCCACCTCTCTTGACAGAAAAATGCGCACGACTCCTGAGCCGGACCGCAAGAGAAGTCATTGTCATACCGAACAAATCCACGCGTGTGTAATAAGAGAAACCAATGGTTCGTCAGCCGCTTAAAGTGAGCCCAGTCCCGACAGACTGAGAAACCAATGAGGGTATGGCGTACCAGAGAATGCAGCTAAAGTTGCACTCAACCCATTAACAATAGATTAACGGACACACAGTCTGGGCAGCGGCCCCCTGACCATTTTTTGTCAGCCGACCCCTTGGCGGACAAAGGAAAGCCCGTCGAGACCTCTCCGTCGGCGCTTGTTCGATATGACCATTGCTCCGCTCAATGTCAGGGATTTCGTGCAGGTCGACAGGTGCGTGCGCACTCCGTCACTCCAGCCAAGAGTTGGCCGCCCCCTGGCTGATCTCGGGAAAGAATGGAGCGAGCGTGAAGGGTCTATTGTCAAGACTTTCGCCAGCGGCCCTTTCGTTGTCGGTTCTCATCTTCGCGCGTAGCGAGTCGGCCGGGATGCACTTCGGGGGCAGCTATGACGGTCTCACTACCAGCGCGATGGATGCCACGCGCTCGAACCTCACAAGACTCAGGGCGATCATTTCGGAAGAGTTAGGGTTGGTCGTCAGCGCCTCGTTCTCAAGGTTGAGTTCGGGTTTGCAGAATGCGCCCGAAGCACGGGTTTCGTGGATGTTGTGGTAGACCGCTGGGTCAGTACTAGCGCGACCTGTCTAGAGTCGAACCGATGCTCGAAAGTGCGGTGATAACCGTGGCATTGGCGTTTTGCGTGGTGAAGCAATTGCTCTGCTTCGCCGCTGATTGGTCGACGCGCTAGGCTTCAGTCCTTCCAAGAAGATCGCTGCTTTCGGAGCGAGAACCTGACAGCCGACGATCAAAGACCTCGGGGGCGTGTGCCGTGCCGCAACGATCTTGCTTGCGCCAGAGAATCAGCAGAGCGGGAAAACTATGTCGCTTCCGGTATAGCGAGCGCACATCGTTATAGGCGAAAAGATGCGTCGCCAGCCTGTGCTTGCTGGCGACGCGGCACTGGAGGCCCACTTCTCTTGGGCAAAAAGAATGTAGCGTATATATGGCGCAAGATCAACCATTTCAAAATACAACTACACACATTTTCAGATATACGCAAGTTCAAATAGTTGCATTAATGGAGAAAGAAAACTACAAATAGGTTTATACATATAACGACAATAGTTTCGTCACATAATTGCCGCGAGCTTTGCGCGTTTTTGATCTTGAGCATATTTAAGATAAACAATTTATATTCATATGAAATGTAGATGATACCTTACATCGGCTGCCCATCGCATCGATGGTCTATTTCGCCGCAGCGCGAACGAGGCGCCGTTAGATCTAGGATCCCCTTGAGCGGCCCTTGATCACCTCCAGAAGGGAGACATCATTACGATGAATACTAAGAGTTTTCTTCTCGGCTCCGCTGCTGCGTTCGCAGCAGTCTCCAGCACCCAAGCAGCCGACGCCATCGTCGCAGCCGAGCCGGAGCCCATGGAATACGTTCGCGTTTGCGACGCTTTCGGCACGGGCTACTTCTACATCCCAGGCACCGAAACCTGCCTCAAGATCGGCGGCTATCTTCGCTTCCAGACCTCCTTCGGCCCTGACGAAGTCAACGGCCGCCAAGGTTGGGGCAACGCCGGCACGTCCGACTGGGATGCCTTCTCGCGTGCCTACCTCTCGTTCTCCGCCAAGAGCGACACCGAGTACGGCACGCTCAACGGCTTCTTCGCCGCTGAATTCAACGCCGACAACGACACCGACTTCGGCGACAGTATGATCAACGTCGACGAAGCCTACATCCAGCTCGGCGGTTTGAAGGCCGGCTTCTTCTACGGCTGGTGGGATAAGGGCCTGAACGGCGAAACCGACTCGATCGGTAATGTCACCGAGTTCAACTCGATTTCCTACCTCTATGACGGCGGTTCGTTTCAGGCTGGCGTCGCCGTTGACGAGCTCGAGGGATGGTCCACCAAGGCGAACGGGATTGGCGTAGAAGCTATCGTTTCGGCCACCGTCGGCGGCGTTTCCTTCGATCTCCTCGGCGGCTACGACACCGAAGTCGAAGAGGGCGCAATTCGCGCACTGCTCTCTGCAGATCTCGGCCCGGGCCAGCTCCAGTTCGCCGGCGTTTGGGCTTCGGACCCGAACACCTACTGGAAGGCGTCGGAATGGACCGTTGCTGCGTCCTACGCGTTCAAGGCCACCGACAAGCTGAAGATCACCCCCGGCGTACAATATTGGGATAGCCTCAAGAACGGCGTCGAGTTCGACAACGCCCTCGACAAGTGGCGCGCTGGCGTGAGCCTCGACTACGCAATCACCGAAGGCTTGGCCACCCGTATCTCGGTTCAGTACAATCAGGAAGACCTGACGGCCACCACGGACCGCGACTACGTTTCGGGCTTCGTTCGCCTTCAACGCAACTTCTGATTAAGTCTTGGCTCTCGGAAACCCCGCAACAAACGAGGTGGGGTTTCCGAATAACCTTCTCCTCCTGTGCGAGTGCTTGATGCCAGCCTCACCCTGCCAAAGCGCCGGCAGCCAACCCGGCCCAGCCGGTCGGAACGGGGCTGGGCGTCCGCGCTAGTGGATATGCTGAGTATCGCATCCTCTCCCGGCACAATACCTCCTATCGCAGCAGACATGTCAGGTCCCACCTGGCGCTGACACGATCCGGGCGTGTGCCCCCCGCCTTCTCGGGGCCTGCAATGGCGCTTCACTTTCCACACCAAGACGGACATTGATTCGAACATGATCGCTCCGTAGCCATCAAAATCATGCCGACACGATCGACTAGTGGGGCAACCTCAAACACGTCTGCACCCACGAGGCGCAGATCATCAAGTAGCCGAACAAGCTGTTGGGTTTGTCGTGTCGTGAATCCACCGATTTCAGGCGTGCCCGTACCTAGCGCCGTCAACGTGTCGTTGATGTCGAAATGCGCATCGAAGTGGATCAATCCAACCGGCCCCTTCTTTGCGACGGCGCGCAACACGGCAAGGGCGTCAGCTGTCACCGCCGACGCAAAGCGGCAGCACGGATGCCTCGGCACCCCCCGCGGATGGTCGCTTTCGCACTGGCGTCATGACGATCAGGTACATACTTCCGTAAAATGAAAAAGCGGCTCCGCTTCCGAGGAGCCGCCAAGTTAGTTTGTACCCAGTACCTGATGCTACAACGATTCCAACCAATAGGAAATGCCCGACCGAACTGACAACTATTTTGGCCGTTGGAATTGCCGTAAAATCGCATGGCGTTTGGCCGCAAGCGCGAGCTGGCCTTACCAGCGGCTTGAAAGTCTTGTGCGAAATGGGAAAGCGGGTTGGCGCGTTACGAGACGGTGCAAACAGAGACGTCTCTTTTCAGGTCAGCGTCGGACAGCGCAGCAAGTGGGCAGCCAACCATGGTGCGTCGGCTGGAGGTTTTTAACTACTGGTATAGCTCGTCTTGACCGTCGTGAAGAATTCTGCGGCATAGGTGCCTTGTTCGCGCGACCCTTGGGAGGATGACTTTCGTCCACCGAAAGGCACATGGAAGTCGACGCCGGCAGTTGGTAAATTGACCATAACCATTCCCGCTTCGGCATTGCGTTTAAAATGGGTAGCGTATTTCAAACTAGCTGTGGCGATACCCGCCGAGAGGCCGAACGGTGTATCGTTTGCGACAGCAAGCGCCTCTTCGTAGTTCTTCACACGGATCACTGTCGCGACTGGTCCGAAGATTTCCTCCCGGCTAATACGCATTTCGTTCGTGGCTTCGGTGAACAATGCCGGCTCCAGATAGAACCCCGGGGTCTCGCGCTGCAGTTTGTTGCCACCAAACGCAAGCTTAGCACCCTCCAGCTTGCCCAGCTCAATGTACTCGACGTCTTGCCGCAACTGGCTCTCGTCGACGACAGGGCCAATATTTGTACCGGGCTTCAATGCGTCATCTATCACGAGGCCGTTCAAACGCTCAACTACCGCGGTCACGAACCGGTCGTGGATACCTTCGGCTACGATAATGCGCGAGGATGCGGTGCACCGCTGGCCAGTTGAGAAAAAGGCAGAACTGACAGCAGCCTCGACCGCGGTTGTCAGATCGGCGTCATCCAGCACAACGAACGGGTTCTTCCCGCCCATTTCCAACTGGTACTTGCGCTTGTGCTCCACACAAGATGCCGCAACACGTTGCCCAATGCCCGTCGAGCCCGTAAACGTGATAGCGTTCACATCCGGACTGTCGAGCATCGCTTGACCAACATCCGATCCTTTGCCCATGACCAGGTTTAGCACGCCCTTTGGCAAACCGGCGCGCTGCAGGATTTCGGCAATGGCGTGAGCACACCCGGGAACCAATTCCGCAGGCTTGAATACAACCGTGTTTCCATAGGCCAGCGCTGGGGCGATCTTCCATGCGGGAATGGCCATGGGAAAGTTCCAAGGGGTGATGATACCGACAACCCCTACCGGTTCCCGGGTTATCTCGATGCCGATGTTCGATCGTACAGACGGCACTATTTCACCGGGAAGCCTTAGGCACTCGCCAGCAAAAAAATCGAAGATCTGGCTCGCCCGTACTGTTTCGCCGATACCTTCGGCCAAAGTCTTACCTTCTTCACGGGACAAAAGCCTTCCAAGCTCATCTTTCCTCGCGAGTATTTCATCCGCCGTCTTCCTCAGGAGAGTATGCCGCTCCAGAATACCGGAGCGAGACCAGCCGGGATACGCTGCCCTTGCTGCATGAATTGCGTCTCTCGCCTCCTTTTGAGAGGCCCTTGCGTAAATGCCCACGACGTCGTTGGTGTTGGAAGGATTGAGGTTTGGAGCACCATCACTACCTAACCACTCGCCGGCAATCAGATTTCGATGCAGCCCCGTCATCACCGACCTTCTTCACTTTCGAGGACGGGGACCTTCGAAAAGGCGGCATCGATTGATGCTTCAAGGAGATCAAGAGCCTCATCAAGAGTTTCCTCGGAAATTGTCAGGGGCGGCAACAGGCGCACGACATTGTATCTCGTTCCGCACGAGAGAATGATCAGGCCTCGTTGCTCCGCTTCAGCGACAATTTGGGCCGCCAATTGAGGCGCTGCGATCTTGCCATCGGCGTCATCGATCAACTCGAACGCAATCATTGCACCATTCGTGCGCACATCACCAATCCGCGCCATTCCTTGACGGCTGGCAATGGATTCCAAGCGGCCGCCAATCATCTGTCCGATCCAAGCGGCGCGTTCACATAGCTTTTCGTCTGCGATGATATCCAGAACAGCGTTTGCGGCAGCTATGGAAATCGGATTGCCGGCATAGGTTCCTCCGAGCCCCCCTGCGGGCGCAGCATTCATGATCTTTGCTTTTCCCACAACCGCAGACAGGGGAAACCCGCCGGCGAGACCCTTGGCAAGCGTGACGAGGTCGGGCTTCACTCCAGAATGCTCGATGGAAAGCATTTTTCCGGTCCGTGCCATTCCGGCCTGGATTTCGTCAGCGATCAGCACCATCCCGTGTTTATCGGCACGGGCGCGAAGTTCTTGCAGTAGCTCAAGTGGAGCAGCATTAAATCCGCCTTCTCCTTGAACGGGTTCGATGATGAGGGCCGCAACTCGATCAGGATCTACATCTGATGCCAGCAAACCATCGAACGCCGACAGGGTCTCTTTTACCCCGACGCCGGAAAACGCCGCTGGGAACGGAACATGATAGATTTCCGCCGGAAACGGTCCAAAGCCCTTCTTATAGGGGGCGACCTTTCCCGTGAGGGCCATGCCCAGCATCGTGCGTCCGTGGAAAGCTCCAGAAAATGCGATGACCGCCGAGCGCTTGGTATAGGCCCTGGCGATTTTTATCGCGTTTTCCACTGCCTCAGCACCAGTGGTCACGAGCATGGTTCGGTTTTCTTCGCCGGTGTCTACCAGACCATTGAGGCGTTCCGCGAGCCTGATGTAACTCTCGTACGGCGCTACATGGAAGCACGTATGAGTAAACTGTTGAAACTGTTGGGCTACCGCCTCCATCACACGGGGATGCCGATGGCCTGTATTGTTGACGGCGATACCCGCTGCGAAATCAATAAACCTACGCCCGTCAACGTCCCAGACTTCGGAATTTTCAGCGCTCTTTACAAAAATTGACTTCGTTGCCACCCCGGAAGTGACTGCCTTTTCTTGGCGGGTGCGCAGTAGCTGACGCTGGTCCATAGTTGTCCCCATTGGTGTTTGGATGAGGACAATTAGCATTGCTCATTATTTTAAGCAATATGCCTATAATAATGAGCGTCACAAATATGGCGGAGAGCACGCTGAAATGACAATGGCTACGGCGGACGTACGATTGCGGAAGCGATGAGGCGTCCGACTGTCAAACAGATAGGATTCCCCAGCGCGTAGAACCCGAACCTGATCTCCTACTGTTACCTCGACCTCCCCTTGAATCACGATTCCGCCCTCACTTGATGGGTGCTGCAGGAACGCCTCGCCGGTATCTGCGCCAGGTCCGTAGACTTCGTGGAGGATTTGGAGATTGTGTGATTTTGCATCTCCGACCTGGCGAAGTGACAGGGAGCCATTTCTGCCGATGCGAGACGTGAGATCTACTAGGTCTTCGGGACCAAAGAATGGTCCAATTGAGGTACCTGCCTGATCCTCTTCGAAAAAGTCGGACATGCTGACGCCTAGCCCACCCAGAATCTTTCGCAATGTTGAGATCGAAGGACTGGACTTGTTCTGTTCGATTATCGAAATCTGAGCGTGCGGCACTTGCGCACGATCTGCAAGCAGGCGCTGCGACAAGTTGGCAGCGGTCCTTAGCGCCTTGAGACGTCTGCCAACGTCAAATTCGTCTTCGGCCATAAGCCAATATCTCCACCAGCGAACAATGCTCAATATTATGAGCACTAGTCTTAACCATTCTAGCTAGCTTCACCCGACAGACCGCGCAACCGAAATTCGCACGGAAAGAGTTGCACGCATGACAGGCGGGATTCTGAATAGAGATCCTCCCTGGCCCGCAGCTCTATTCGACAGTAAATTTCGTTTCGCGCGCGGCCTGGACAAATGCCTTGGCGGAAGGTTCCGGACGCTCGTTTCTATAGGCAATGGCAAGTCCGACAGTCCTGTCGTAGCTCTTGATCCCGCAATAGGCGACGTTCGCCATTCCAACGCACCGCAACGACGCAGGTACCAGCGCGATCCCGCTCCCGCTCGCAACGAGGCTCAAGGCGGTCAGGAAATCACGCACGCCCAAGGTCTTCTGTGGCTGAAGCGTCGTCCCTGCTACGAAGTCAGCGACATATTCCATGAAACCGTTTCGCTCATCGAAAGCTGGTACTATAAAAGTCTCGGAGTTCGGCAACCTGATCTCATCCTGAGACGCCAGCGGATGGTCTTTTGGAACGGCAAGAAGCAACCTTTCCTGGAATATCACCTCAGCGGTAATTCCCTCGGGATAGTGGTGGCGCGGCCGAATGAAGGCGATATCTATACGGCCTTCCCTCAACGCTTCAATTTGCTTTGGTGTTTCCATCTCCGCCAAGCGGAACGATGCTTCCGGCGCGCGCTTTTTGAACGTCGAAATAATCGAAGGCATAACACCTGAAAACGAGGCAGAAGCGACATAGCCGATCTCAATGTGACCAAGTTCGCCTCGTCCCGCGCGCCGGCCAACAGTTTCTGCTCGCTCGACCTGTTCAATCACCCGACGCGCTTCAACCGCAAACAGCCTCCCCGCATCGGTTAGCTCGACGAGGGCACGTTTCTTTCGCTCAAGCAATCGCACACCGAGCTGCTCTTCAAGTTGCTTGATCTGAGTGCTTAAGGCCGACTGCGCGATATGAAGCCGGTCGGACGCGCGTGTGAAATGAAGGTCGTCGGCCACTGCGAGAAAGTATCTCAACTGTCTTATATCAAGCATACGCCCCCACTTTGATCTGGATTGGTGATTAAAACACATTGAATTAGAATTGGAAGCGATAACCACAAAAGGTGATCTTGTTTATGACCGGTGGTTTTCCCGGCTACTAGAGGAGATCAATTATGGCTACCGCTGCAAAGCAGAACATCCATGAAGCAACTTTTTCAATTGAGAAGCACCCGGTGCATGAACGCCTGCGCCATATCAAGCTCGACCCATCGCTTGTGCGATCTTTCCTCGATACCGTCCAGGGCGTAAACGTCCAGAACCTCGAATACGTCCCGTTTATGCGCTTCAGTCTCGCCAAAACGCTCGATGAAGGCTTCGGCGGACAGCTTGGCACGACCCTTCGAGCTATCGTCAACGATCGCAAGTCCGGTGGATTTACCTTGGGCGTCGAAGGCGCGACCGTTAGCGACGCCGAATATGTAAAGTTCGGCACTGCGATCGGTCACCTTCTTGGGCCGGGCAACCACGATGCGATGTCAGGAACCTATTATGCGAGGTTCTTGGTGAAGGATACCGACAGTAGCGATTCCTATCTCAGGCAGGCTTATCGGCTGTTTACTTTGCACACCGATGGTACCTTCGTTGACGAAGCAACTGATTGGCTGCTCATGATGAAATTTGCGGAAGAAAATGCGGTCGGTGGTGAATCGCGCCTACTACATATCGACGACTGGTCCGAGCGGGATACCTTCCTCAATCACGAGCTAGGCCGCCATGCCCTTACTTATAAGGCTCCTGGTTCGAAGAACGTCCAGGCTGCGGTCGAACGTCCGACCTTCTTTGAAAATGACTACGGCCTTTGCATTTCTTTCATCGATCAGTTTGCGCAGCCGCAAACGATTGAGCAAGCCATCTATCTCAGGGAGCTGTCGGCTTCGATGGAAAGCTCGCCATCAACAAAGGAAATCCCCTTGCCTGTGGGCGACCTAGTCGTGCTGAACAACTACTTTTGGCTGCACGGACGAGCCGCATTTCAGAAGCATCCTGAACTTCATCGAGAGCTTATGCGTCAGCGCGGTATGCTCACGACCAAATAACTCCCTTGCGTGAGATCCCCGGCATGGAAAAGAAAATCATTGTTGTGGGCGGAGGCATTGTAGGCCTCTCGACTGCGATGCAAATCCTAGACCGTTTTCCAGAGGCACGTGTCACTGTCCTGGAAAAGGAAGAAACCGTTGCCGGTCACCAAACCGGTCACAACAGCGGTGTTATCCATGCCGGTGTCTACTATGCTCCGGGTAGCCTCAAAGCGAAATTTTGCCGCGAGGGCGCGCAATCGACCTATGACTTTTGTCGGCTGCATAACTTGCCCACTGATCAGTGTGGCAAGCTCATCGTAGCCACGGATGGCATCGGTCTCCAAAGACTTGATGCGCTCTTCGATCGCTGCATCAAAAATAGTTTATCTCCGCTGCGCCTGGATGAGGAGGCGCTCAGGCAAAGGGAGCCGAATATCGTCGGGAAAGGAGCAATATATGTAGCGTCTAGCGGTATCGCTGACTATCCGGCGATGGCCAAGAAAATGGCAAGCATTATCGCGTCCAAGGGCGGAATAGTCACGACTTGCGCTGCCGTGACAGATGTACGCGAGGAGATCGGCACGGTCTCCATTGAAACTGCCAAAGGCGACTTCCATGCAGATTACGCAATATTTTGCGCTGGTCTTCACGCGGATCGTTTAGCGCGCAAGTGCGGTATCGAGTTGGATTTTCGCATCGTGCCGTTCAGGGGTGAATACTACCGTCTTCCGGCCAAGCACAACGATATCGTCAAGCATCTTATATATCCGGTTCCAGATCCAGCATTGCCCTTTCTGGGCGTCCACCTCACGAGAATGATCGGCGGGTATGTCACCGTAGGCCCAAATGCAGTGTTGGCATTAGCCAGAGAAGGTTACGATTGGTCGAAGATAAGCGCGATGGATCTTGCCGAGATGGCAATGTTCGAGGGGTTCTGGCGGGTCATCGGTAGCAATTGGCGATCGGCAATCCGCGAGTTCGGCAATTCGATCTTCCGGCGCCGCTATCTGGCGGAATGTCAAAGATACTGTCCAAATCTCCACATCGACGACCTGCGGCCTTATCCGGCCGGAGTGCGGGCACAAGCCGTTCTCAAGGACGGTACCCTTGTTCACGATTTCCTAATCCGCAAGACAGGCCGCACATTGCATGTCTGCAATGCGCCCTCGCCGGCCGCGACCGCTGCCTTGCCGATCGGCCGATACCTCGTTGACCAGTTTGCAGAGCAAAGCCAGCTTTCACAGGCGTAGCTTGAATGCAAATCATTCACATGGGAGGAAAACGTGAGCAAAGAGCCACTGCTGGCGCAGGCGCAGGATCATCACCGCGTGAGCCTCAAGGGCTTGCCGTGGACCGCACCTTTCCCTCTCGACCCACGATATTTGCAAACTTGGATTGGGTGACTTTCTCCGCGAGCGACCAACCCTTGCCAGCGGACATGGAGCACCGCCAGGTTGATAACCTGTTCAGAAATGCTGCGAGCCTGTAGACTTCTGCCCAGACTTATCGCGTGAAGAAGACCGACCGAGGCATACACGGGCATCGAAGCCGCAGATGCAGTGCGAAGGAGATCCTTCTTCTCTGTCCAGCAATTCTCGGTGTCGTAGTGTTCTCGGTCGTCACTGATATGATTTTGCCCACACGACACGGGCGACGGGCCGCAGGATCGATTATGCCATGCCGCTGCGCATGGATCCCGTTAGAAGGCTGCCGTCCTCAACGCTTAGTGGGCTGTTGTGTGACGACAGGGCGTTCTCAGTATTGAAGGTGACATGGTCGTCAGCCTCAGCACGTTTCCTGCAAATCGGTTGCCTGCGGAAGAGCCATTCGGCGGCAGGCTGCACATATCGTTCGGCGACCACATACCGGTGTTATACCGTTCTGCTCGGCAAATACTCGCTCTCGCTTACAAGGGAGCAATTGCGCTTCGTCGATCTGAGTGGGCGCGGTTGACAATCCGGCTGTAAGTTCCATTGGTTCCTCCCGTTTTGCGGACGCCCTAGGCGTCTCCGTCAGCGGCTACCAATGCAGTATCAGCCAGCATCGAACATCGTTTCCAATACTGTTTCGCGAGACTTTAATCTGGCATTCAGATGATAACGGATTTGCCCAGTCGCGAACGCGGGCTTCTGACATTGTAGCCATTCGCGGACCTGCATCATCTCGAAATGCTCAGCGGCTGAGCATTCGAACCTTGCCACTGAACGGAACGTAGTGATCGGATTGCCGCGCAGTCGAGGGTTAGCTTCACCGGTTCCTTGTTTTAGCAAAGCTGCGTCAGATGGCTAGGAAATGCGCGGTTGGCATCGAACCTCCTCAGCGCGGCGCCCTTTCGTATCGGTGCAGCAGTTCCCTTCGGTCTCTACGATCTGGGAAGCATCACCGTGTACCGCGCCCGTGCTGACGCTTGTTAATCATACTGCCTGCATGTGTCGGCTAACTACCACAGCGCGTCTGTTACGGCAGAATTGGTTGTTGTCGTGCACGGCAGCCCGCGTACCTTCAAGGATTTTCCCGTCATCGCGGACTTCGCCGAGCGCAACACCCTAATCGTGCTCAGCTCCTGTTTCCGGTCGCACGGCGACGGCAATGCAGACGACTACAGATACATCGAGGAACAGCGGCTGCGCTATGACAAGAGGCTGCTTCACATTGTGGCGGAGGAAGCCAGCGCTAGGACCTTGCGGCGCAACGTTTTGCACTCATTGACCCCACGTCAGGCAGGCTCAACTGAGCTTGCGAAGCAAGAAATCATAAAACCTCGGATCATCGGCGCGTGAGACATTCAGCCGGATTGCTTTCGCCAGTGGGTTGCTCTTGTCGACGCAAAAAACGCTGCCAGGTGCGATGAAGATGCTTTCCCTGGCTCCGTCACGGGCAAGGCCGATATCGTCGATGCCCCCGGGCAGAAGCAGGTAGAGATAGTAGCCTCCAACCGCGTGGCTAAAAACCTGACAACCCACCTGCCGCAGGCTCACCTGCACCCGTTGCGATGCATTTTCGACGCGCCGTATCAACCGCCTGAGGTGACGGTCATAGTGCCCGTCCACGAGCAGGCGATGCAATAGGCGTTCGATATGCCCAGAACTGTTGACGGTTGTCAGCATCTTCAATTCGGCGAGCGTTGCGATGGTATCCCTTCGCGCGGCAATAAAGCCTGAGCGCAG
The DNA here is from genome assembly GCF_014852205.1 of Ensifer sp. ENS06. Classification (NCBI taxonomy): domain Bacteria; kingdom Pseudomonadati; phylum Pseudomonadota; class Alphaproteobacteria; order Hyphomicrobiales; family Rhizobiaceae; genus Ensifer; species Ensifer sp. ENS06. The sequence goes on from NZ_JACVBC010000012.1 coordinate 74,176, forward strand.
ACTTGCCGAAAGGGTTTTGGAGAATGTGCCGACAGAGATCACAGTATTGAGTTGGTCGAGCGTTGCAAGCCTATTGCTCATCGCCACGGGCAAATCGGCGAAAGGATCGTCCTCCACGATGGTCAGATTGGCGCCACGGGCCGCAGTCAGAAGCGCATGCGCAACCGGCAACGTGATCGAGCTGCCTGTCGGGTTATGACCAAGCGATTGCGTAAAAAAGAGTTTCGGCCTTTCTGTGCCGACCTTGGCGACGAAGTCCTCGATATCGGGACCTTCAGGTGTCCGTCTGACGCCAACCATTCTGACCTGCGCAAGCGCCAGTTTTGCAAATAGCGGATAGTATCCGGGCTCGTCGACAAGAACCGTCTCACCGGGTGACAGCATCCCCCGAATAATCAGGTCAAGCGCATGGTTGGCGCCGAACGTCATCAGAATATTGTCTTCCCGCGCCTGGATCTGCTGGGAGCCGAGACGGCGAACGATCTGCTGGCGCAGAGGCAGAAAGCCGAGCGCCGAGCCATAAGCATCGGCGTCCTCGTCCGTCCATAGCATTCGCCCGTAGGCACCAAGATGGCGTTTGATCTCGGACTGTTCTGTCCAAGATGCCGGCGGACGGCCGTCACCGATACGGATTTCGAAGCTCTGGTCGAGCTGCGCGCTCAGTAGCGATGCGATATCCACGGCCTCCGCAACATGCGTTGGACGCGAGCCGGCTTCGACAGTGACGCTGGAGTTGACGACGAAACCCGACCCGGGGCGTGCAGCGATGTGGCCCGAAGCCACAAGTCGCTCGTAGGCTTCCACGACCGTGTTCTTTGAAAGACCGAACTCGGCCGCAGCTTTGCGGATCGACAATAGCCGGGTGCCAGGCATGCGACTGCCACGAACGATCTCTTGCTGTAATTGAGACACGAGAGATTCCACCAGGGTGGTCCCGCGCGCCCTCCTGGCCTGTTCTGAAACCATCGGCAAATCCTCTGGGTACACTTCTGGACAATTTCTGCAAACTGTACCTTTGCATCACGATACCAAGATGATCATCTGCGGTTCAAGAGGAAAACTGATACTTCATGGGAGGCGGCCGTGGCCGAATTCGAGAGGAGCGGGCTCCGCCCCGCTGCGAACTCGCGTCTTGAGAATTTGCGCAACCTAGCGCCGGCCGAAAGACTGGACCGCGTCGCGAAAGCAACCGCGCTCAGTGACGACGAAAAGCGCGTATTCGCCGGCGGCGGACTGCCGCTGGCACTGGCCAACGGCATGATCGAAAACGTCATTGGCACATTTGAATTACCGATCGGTGTCGCCACCAACTTCACGGTCAATGGCCGGGACTACCTAATTCCCATGGCTGTCGAAGAGCCTTCCGTGGTTGCCGCCGCATCGTACATGGCACGGATCGTCCGCGGATGTGGCGGCTTCCACACCTCCAGCACCGGACCCATCATGCGGGCCCAGGTACAGGTTCTGCAGCTCAGCGATCCTCACGGCGCCCGTGCCCGGGTTCTTAGAGAGCGCGACGCCATCATTGCTGCGGCCAATGCCCGCGACAAGGTTCTTATCTCGCTGGGCGGCGGTTGCCGGGACATCGAGGTACATGTTTTCGACAAGACGGCGGTCGGCCCAATGATCGCCGTGCACCTGCTCGTGGATGTGCGCGATGCCATGGGCGCAAACACAGTGAATACCATGGCGGAGACCGTAGCGCCCATGATCGAAGCTATCACGGGCGGCATAGTTCGCCTGCGGATACTGTCAAATTATGCTGACCTGCGTCTGGCGCGTGCCATGGTCTCTATTGCGCCGCAGGCCCTCAAGACGAAGGAATATGATGGAGATCGTATTGCTAGTGGCATCGTTGAGGCCTGTGCCTTCGCCATCGTTGACCCCTACCGGGCGGCTACACACAACAAGGGCATCATGAACGGTATTGACCCCGTTGTCGTTGCGACCGGCAATGACTGGCGCGCGATTGAGGCAGGCGCACATGTCTGGGCAACCCGATCCGGGCGATATACGTCGCTGACACAATGGGAAATCGACGCCAAGGGCAATCTCGTCGGAACAATTGAAATGCCCATGGCGCTGGGTCTTGTAGGAGGAGCGACAAAGACGCATCCGGCCGCAAGAGCAGCACTTAAAATTCTCGGTGTCGGGAGTGCGCAGGAACTAGCTGAAGTGACGGTTGCCGTCGGGCTCGCGCAGAACATGGCTGCCCTTCGCGCGCTTGCGAGCGAAGGCATTCAAAAGGGCCACATGGCGCTGCATGCACGCAATATCGCGATTGTCGCCGGTGCCTCCGGCGACGAGATCGAAAAGGTCGCCGCCGCCCTTGCAGCCAATCACGATGTTCGGGTTGATCGCGCTAAGGAACTGCTGGACCAAATGCGCGGCGGAGCCTGATCGATGACCAAGCCCGTGCCCGCAAAACAAGGAGCGCGGAGATGGCGGCTCGATCATTTTCATCAGCCATTGACCGGCGTTGTTGTCCGCCATTGGATTTCCACAAAGTGTGGCAATCCCATTTCGTTAGTGACAATGGCTCAGGCGCACCGCGATGCCGCGCATTGGATGGAAAAACTTCATATCCGCGCGATCCGGCAGAGCGCCAAGGTAGTTGAACTCTCGGGCGGGAATCAGCAAAAAGTGGTCATTGCCAAAAGCCTTATCCAGGCACCAGACATAATCATCTTCGACGAGCCAACCCGAGGCGTCGATGTCGGCGCCATCGCGGAAATCCACCAGCTCATTCAGCAGTTGGCGGATGCAGGCGCGGCGGTCGTGGTCATCTCCTCTTACCTGCCAGAAATCCTGGCAATCTCGGATCGAATTCTTGTGGCGCGACAGGGGCGCATCGTCGAGGAAATGTCGATCGAGGACGCGACCGAAGAAATGATAATGTACGCGGCTGTCCATTGATGAGCGAGGACAGAAAAGTGACCATTGTCGAAGTTGGTCCGCGCGACGGATTGCAAAACGAGACGCGGGTGATCTCGACCGAGGACAAACTTGGACTGATCGCGCTGCTCGCAGATGCCGGGTTTTCGCGGATCGAGTCGGCCGCCTTCGTGTCGCCGAGATGGGTCCCGCAAATGGCCGACCACCACGTGGTCATGCGGAGAGCTGAGCGACGTCCTGGCCTCGTTCTTTCCGCGTTGGTGCCAAACGAAAAAGGGGCGGCCGCGGCAATCGAGGCCGGCGCCCAGGAGCTTGCGGTGTTTACAAGCGCATCGGAGACCTTCACCCTCAAGAATATCAATTGCACGATCAAAGAGAGCATTGAGCGTTTCAAGCCGGTGCTTGCACTCGCCGCGCGGCACGGCATTCCTGTAAGAGGCTATGTGTCCTGTGCGATGGATTGCCCCTTCGAAGGGCCCATAAACCCATGGTCAGCGCGATCTGTTGCCGATCGCCTTGTCGCGCTCGGCTGCACTGAAATCGCAGTTGCCGATACAATCGGCTGCGCTACTCCAGACGGCGTCGGCAAAATGTTGGCCGAGATTTTGAAGTCGATCCCGGTTTCAATTTTGGCATGCCACTTTCACGATACGTCCGGCCTTGCGCTTGCCAATGTAGACGTTGCGCTGGGTTACGGCATTGGCATATTCGACAGCGCTGCGGGCGGACTCGGCGGTTGCCCCTATGCTCCGGGTGCCTCGGGTAATCTTGCATCGGGAGTCCTTGCAAGGCACTTGACGATGCTGGGATACCAACACGGAATCGACATGGCACGGTTGGACGAGGCAGAGACGTTTGCCCTACAAGTCAAATCTGTTTCGCCAAAGGCGTCTAAGCCCAGGGCGCTAGGTCGGTAAACATGGATCCGATGTACATCGATCTTTTCTGCTCCGGCAGCGACGATACCGGGCAAGTTCGACCAATTTGCCACGCCTTTTGAACTGTGTGCCCATGGAAAGACGAAAGGAGTGGCATGTTCATAGCAACCAGCTGAGAGGTCGCACGTGACAAGCTGACAATGATACTGAATGGAAAGCAGGGAACTGCAGGCTCTCATCTCAACGCCTGATCCGTGCGCTACACAGCTTTAGATTTTCGCCACTTTCGAAGACGACCACGCGCGTTTTCATAAGGCGACGAAGTATTGAACTGGATCATCCTGCCCATGGTCCATTTTTCGTACCAAGAGCGCTCATAGAGGTGAGCGTTGTCGTGGAGGTCAATGTAAGAAACGATCCGGCCCTTGGCTCCTCTAAGGCGTTCAAGAAGCTGCGGATATCTGAGACTGTCATAGTCGTGGTAAAACTTCTGCGCGAGCCTTCCAAGCTCATTCCACTTATAGCCTGTATCGGGGAAGTCGATCGGCTCACCCGCCGCATCTCGTTCCAGCCACTTCAGCACCAGTTCATTCCAGCCAACCAGATACGCGACCAGATTGGCAACATTAATTTTCGTCCCTTTGGCGTGTCCTTCCATGCTGCATTCGCTCAATAGGCCCGAAGGAACGTTTTCGAGCTCTCGCACCAGCTTGTCGAAGTTAACGTTTATCGCATTCAGTAGCTCAGTTTTATTTAGCGGAACGGCCATCACCAGCTTTCCTTAATAGAAACGACTATCGGTCCACCGCAGTCGACAACCTGAAGTATGCTCGACGGAATAGCACAATTCTCAGCGGGCACGACATCCAAATTGGTCGCAGTCGCAGCTCCTGCGAAGCTTTGCGCCTGCGCCGCTTGACCTCAGGGGGAAAGGTACAGTTAGGAGCTGGAGAACAGGTTTTCATGCAGATTGAAGCAGCGTTTGGCACTTTCCCGCATCGTCCTGCGCAATTCGCCCCCCTATTGATGCAGTAGCTGGGCGTTGAGCCGAATCACTTGATCGCCAGCATGAATGATCGAGGTCCGATGCGTCACCGACAAGATCGTGAGGTTGCCGGCCAAAGCTCTCAATCCGTCCATTATCTCGGCCTCCGTTTGCCCGTCGAGAGCGGAACTTGCCTCGTCAAGGATAAGGATGCTCGGCTCTCCGTAGAGCGCGCGTGCGATGGCTATCCTTTGGCGTTCGCCGCCGGAAAGCTTCATGCCCCGCTCACCCACCACTGTATCAAAACCCTGGGGCATGGCCTCGATGCGTTGGAGAATCGACGCCCGTTCGGCGGCGCGACGCAGGCGACTCTCGTCGAAGGGACGTCCAAGCACGATGTTGACTGCAAGGGTGTCGTTAAGAAGCGCGATATCCTGCGGTACGACCCCCACCTGGGAAAACCAGTCGTCCCGTGTAACCGTTGCCAGATCGGTGTCATCAATCAGAATACGTCCTTGAACAGGCCGCACGTCCTTCAGAAGCATCCTTAGAACCGTAGACTTTCCTGATCCGGTTTCCCCAATAAGAAAGGCAGGCGCACCGCGGCGAACCAGGAACGACAGATCGTTCACACCGCGACCGTTTGCGTAGTGGAAGCTGACGCGCTCAAAAGCGATTGCGCCCGTGGAGGATCGGAAGCGCCTTGCCTCTCGATGCTCGGTCTCCTCCGGCGCATTCCACATTGAAGCAAAGGGACGAAACCGTGCAACGGCGTCAGCGCTTTCCTTGATGGCCTGACCCACGAGGTTGAATGGCTCGTTCAGTTGCAGGAGCAAGGTGTTAAAAAGGACAAGTTCACCGATCGAGATGAGCCCGGCTTCGAAGCGAGGAACGAGGATGAAAAAGGTGACGATGAGTTGCAACGCGACCGCAATACCGCTGACTGCGGAAAAGAGGCTGCTCACCAGGGAGTAGCGACGCCAATTGGCGAAAGCGTCGCCGGCGCTTGCAGTGAAGCGACGAGCCATCCATGTTTCACCACGCGTGTGGCGGAGGGTTTCGATCACCGCAACCGCATTGCCCACCAGGCGTGAATTCTCCTGAGACTTGTCGATTGCCGCGTCGAGAAATGGATTGACCCGCGCGGCCCTGAAATAGTCCAGACCGATTATGACGATCCCGTAGACGAGAACGATAAGAGCAATTTCCCAGCTCAGAACACCACCGAGCAGCGCTATGGTGACTGCGATCTGTACCAGGCCGGGAAGGATGCCGCCGATACCGAACTGCAGAATGATACCGAGAGCTTGGCCCCCTTCATTTCGGGCATTGCCTATTTCGGTCTGATTGTGCTCCAGGAAGAAGTTTGATGTTTTTGCCAGGAGCCTGGAGAAGAAGGCGCAATCCGCTATGAAACTGAGCCGCGCTCCACACATGAAAGTCAGGTATCGGGCGGCCTGACTCACCGCTGTCGAAACACCGAAGATCACAGCATAAAGGAAGATGAGCGAAAGCGCTTCGCTGGTTTGGCCCCTCGCGGCAAGCGCATCTATCGCCCAAGAAAACAGCACCGGCGCTACGACGGCTGTTACAGCGCCCACAAGGGCTGCACCCACAACTAACACGAGCGTGGTGCGGGCGTCGTGCCAAAATGTGCCGAGCAGAGAGAAGGCAACAGGTTTCAGCGGCGGCGCTGCCGCGTTGTCAACCATGGGTCACTCCGAGGTGATGAGGCTCACGAACAACGATACAGGCAGAAACCTGGGTCTTCGCGCGCCGTTGCAAAATGAGGATTATCTTTGAAACCTTCCGCAGTGAGTGAACATCGTTTCTCCTGAATAACTACGATCGTCGATCGATTGTATCTAACGCCGCATCATTATGGCCGAACGAGGGAAATAAGGCGGAATATATTATCAATTGCATTCAACTATATATTTTCCCTCAGGGGTTGCGGTTCTTGGTTGTTTAGAGGGAAATCTGAGGTGCCTTAAGACCAATTCAAAAGGCACTCAGCACCAACCGATGGAGTCAGACATGACGAAGATTATTGGACATCTTGTCGCCAGCGCGCAACGGCCAAATGCCGTTGTTCTTAACGCCGTGCAGTCAACTCACGGGCGGCCTGGTTTCCAGACACCAGACCGCCTGGTCATCTCGAAGACCGGAACACGCTGATTGCAGCCATGGCGCCGATGGAGCACTTCATGGGCGCCATGACTGTCTTTTGGGGATAGTAATGCAAATCGAAGCTCAGCACCGTGTGGCTTTGTTCGAAAGAACGGCGATCGTCCTGGACATCATTCGCGGCAGATATTTACTGTACGACACTGCCATTGCTCACGAATTGGGACAGGTCTTTTTCGAGCTGGGCAGTACGCCGTCGCCCGTTGTTCTTGATCCCCTTATCGAAGACGGGGTTCTCGTTAATGACGATAAGCGAGAGGCTTCAGGTCAGATCTTCGATTACAGGAAGATGAGGTTCCATCAGTTCAGCTCAGAGGCGTGGTCGAGCCGAACCCTCAACGGTCGTAGCGCAACGAGGACAGAACTAAGATTGCTCACGCGTTTGACGTGGCATGCGGCGGTTCTTCAAGTGCAAGGCTTTACTGCTTTGCAAAAGCTCAACGAACCCGATTTGGACGGTTCCTCAACTGTTGGCGAAGAGAAACTGCATGCCCTGCGGATTCCCGAGCGTTACCTCAAAGCTTCTCTTTGGTCCCCTCTTAAAATCGCCTGCCTCCAGATGTCATTCGCAATTGCCGCCGAATTTCGAAGAGAGGGAGTCGATGCGCAATTGGTTATCGGTGTGCGACCGCTACCATTCGTGGCCCACGCGTGGGTAGAGATCAATGGCACGGTTTGGGGGGACGAGCCCGATCTGCAAGCAGTTTATGGCGAACTCTACCGGATACCAGAAAGACCACGAACATGATGGCGCCTGCGAGGTGGTGTCTTAGCAGAGGCCGGTGGGCCGAAAGCTCCAGTCCCGACGACCTCCTGTTGAGGGTTGGGCAGCCGGAGTTCCCATTAAATCTGGATGTTTGGCAATGCCAAGGCATCCCGGTATGCGCTCCTCAGCTAAGGCGGCGGATTGCATCCGTGATGTCCAGGACAGATCTCCTCAAAGCGGCAGAGGATCTGCCCAGCCTCATGTGGGGATCAAGCGTATCGATCTTGACTGACAACAATACGGGTGACCGATTGTTCGTCCCCGACAGCGGTTATACCGTTAGGCTGTTTTATGCAAAAACTGATCATGGTCTTTTGCTCGATACCGAACTCGAAGCGATAGTCTCTCATAGGGGGATAGAATGGAACATGGGATTCCTCATCGAGTTTGCAGCAACTCAGTTTGGCACACGCGGACAAACTCCATTTCTCGGCGTGAATGTCGTCCCCCCAGGTTGTGCTCTTCTCGTATCGACGGCCGGTGACACCCATGTCACCCAAAAGTTCTGGCCGAAACCCACCGCCACAACGCAAACTGTGCGCTGCGAAGATGCGATCGCCGAAGTTTACGATCACGTGGTTGCGACTTCACCGAACCTGACGCTGGCCCTGTCGGGGGGCGTGGATTCTTCGGCAAGCGGTATTTTCGCACGCAAGGCTATAGGCGCAAACACTCCCTTGAAAGCCGTCCACCTCTACACCTCTCTTTCCCCAGATTACCACGAGAAGGCGTTCGCAGAGAAAATTGCAGCCGACATCGATGCGGAACTCATTCCTATCGATGTCGAGGGATGCTTACCCTTCTCGGAGATTGAGCCGAAAACTTTGCCGCCTGCACTAAGCCAGGAATTGATGTTTCTTGGCGCCAATCGCGCCCTCCAGCAAGCGGTTGGCCACGATGCAACTATCCTAGAGGGCGAAGGTGGCGATCTTCTTTTTCATGCCGTGCCAGATATAGACGTCATTGATGATGCATTTCGTGATGGCGGCGTGTCCTTGGCGCTACGAACATGCCTCCGGCTTGCACGGTTGCACAATGGCTCGGTGCCCCGCCTGTTAGCTCAAGCGATGTCGCGCCGGCTTTCGTTACCCCGGGGACCGGGAGCAGATACGCGTCAGGTCGGTGCCGCAAATGAGCTTTTTGGCGACACGCCAAGGAACTTCGGAAATCGAAGCTCACTCTCTGCCTACGCCGCGAGGGATCGGGAAATACTAAAGGCATTGGATAGCCTTTTGGAGGTGACCGCCCCAGTCGGCCGGTCCGGGATAAGGCGGATCAATCCATTTTTGGCACCACCCGTTGTGGTTTCGGCACTCGCCTTAAAGTCCTACGAGAGTTTCTCCGAGCGTAATGACCGCATTATCCTGAGACGGCTCGCATCGAAGTATAGCGCCAGCAAAGTTTTATGGAGGAAGACCAAGGGCTCCTTTGATGCGGGGGTCTTACGGGGGCTACAGGTACATCGTGAGAACTATCTGGACTTGCTTGAAAGCGGTGTGTTTTTGTCGAACGGAGTGATCGCCAAGGAGGTCGTGGTGAGCGCCTTTAAGAAGGTTGACGTCGGCCAGAGTTCTACCGGCATCACGTTGGCACTCCTTGGCTGTGTAGAGATTTATTGCGCGGCCTGGGCGAGAAAAATCGCTCAGCGATCGGTCAGAAAGCTGAGAGCAAACGAATTGAAAACAGGCTCTATTTGAGCCTTCTTCAGCTTACTGAACTTCCGAAAAGCTTGAGAAGCCGCGTTCCATTTTTCATTCTGAACTGCCTCGACCACGGACTTCGAGCATTGGACGCTCCTCTCCCAAAGCCTATTCTCGGACAAAATGCGCTCCCGCACGAAATTCGTCTTCAGGCAAAGCGCAGATACCACTCGTTTTGCTTCTAGGTCGCAGGGATGCGAGAGCAGAGCTCCGTAGAACTCCATCACGGCACCCGCCCGTGCTACCGTAGCGAACGAGCTTTGCGCCCAAGATTCCAGAGCTTCGACGTGGTATTCTTTCACCGAGGTCGACGCTTTGAGTTTATGATGGACGATGGCTTCCAATAGCCCGTAGCTGCTCTTGGTCGATTTTAGGTTGACCGCCATTTGATAGAAGCCCTTATGAGGCACGAGCTCTACCAACCCCTCTCCCACCAGTTGCGAGAGTGCTTCACGCACGGGCGTAGTGCTGCTTCCCAGTTCGACAGCAAGGTCCGATACCCTTATTTCCTGGCGAGCCAGAAGGGGTTTGGAGACAATAGTCCAACGTATCTCGGACAAAATATCAGTGGCCTTAGATCGGTCTTCCGATAGCCGCATTACGCCTCCTTTCTCCATTCTGCGGAACCAAGTGAAGGCTATCACGGAGACAGCGGTAGCAGGCTCGAAACGCAGTTTCCTAGATTTCCGACTGGTCCCGTCAGCAGAATTTGATCGAATACCCCTCCAATAGCACGTTATAAGGGAGCTAGTGGAGATAACCACCATGGGTAGCTTGCAGGATGATAAATTAAACGTGACTAGAAATCTCCACTAATTGTTCGAGTGCATCGATTTGCCCTTGTTCTTTTCCTGTCAAGACGGTATGGCGAACGAGAATGCACGGGAAGGTTGTCTTGGGCGTTGTCGCACCGGAGCTTGTTGGGCTCGTGTCGCTCGCGACACAGCAGCAAAATAGAGGCTGGATGCTGTGAAATTAAAGCTCTTCTTCTCCGCACTGGCACCAGCGTCGCTGCTTGTAGCCTATGTGCTTTTGACCTCGCCATCCGCCTCGGAAGGTGAACCTGGCAGTCCGATGACCGCTACGGTCACGAGTGGTCCGATTGAGGAAGAAGTGTTGGCGCTTGGAACCTTGGAACCCTCGTCCATGGTTCGGGTCGGAGCCCAGGTCTCGGGGCAAATCAAGACTGTCCACATACGCACAGGTGAGACGGTACAACGGGGAGAACTGCTGGCTGAAATTGATGCTGTGCCGCAGCAGAATGCTCTGCGCGTGGCACAGGCGAAGGTCGAGGATATGAAGGCCCAGCGGCGCGTGAAACAGATAAAGATGGAGCATGCCGGATCGACTTTTCGGCGGCAACACAGTCTTATCGAACAGAACGCAGTCTCGAGGACGGTGCTCGAAGAAGCACAGGTCACTTTCGAAACGCTGAAAGCGGAGCTCGCCTCTCTTGACGCCCAAATCAAGCTGAGTGAGGTGGACTTGGAGACTGCTGAAACCAATCTGGCCTACACTCGCATTACTGCACCCATGGATGGCAAAGTGGTTGCGGTCCCAGTCGAACAGGGGCAGACGCTAAACTCCGTGCAAACGGCCCCGACGGTGGCGGTAGTAGCCAATCTGGATGAGATGGTCGTAAAGGTTCGTATCTCAGAAGCGGATGTCTGGAGGACGACTCCCGGCCAAGGTGCATGGTTTACCATAATAGGAGAACCGCAAGCTCGCTACCATGCCTCCCTGGAGGCCGTCGACTTTGCGCCACCATCCATCGCCAAGGAAACGACCCCAGAAACCGCCCAGGACGCCGCCAAGGAGAGTGCCGTCTACTATCACGGGATTATCCGAGTGAAGAACACTGCGGGCAAACTGCGCACAAAAATGACCGCGCAGGTCCACATCACCGTGGGGCGTGCGGAAGATGCCTTGCGCGTGCCTTGGTCGGCCCTATCGGTACGGCAATCGGATGGATCACACCTTGTGAAGGTTCGCGAGAAAGACGGAGCAGTCAAGGAACGCAAAATCAAAATCGGGCTCACCGATCGGGTGCAGGCCCAGGTTCTAGAAGGTCTTCGCCTGGGAGAGACGGTTTTGCTCAATCAGGCCGCACCGCTACCTGCGGATTGAAAATGGTACATCTGATCGAACTACGGCGCATGGGGAGATCTTTTCAGCTGGGAACTGAGACAGTTTCGGCGCTGAAGGATGTTGAGCTTGTTATTGATCGAGGCGAGTTTGTAGCCTTGGTCGGCGCCAGCGGCTCGGGCAAGTCGACACTGATGAACATCCTGGGATGTCTGGATGCCCCGACAACAGGCACCTACAGATTTCTGGGTCAGGACGTCTCAGGGTTCGACCAAAACGCGCTGGCACAGCTTCGCCGAAGACATTTCGGATTTGTGTTTCAGCAGTATCATCTTCTGGCATCTTTGACCGCGATATTGAATGTCGAGATGCCTGCTGTATACGCCGGCGTCTCACGATGGGAGCGGCACGCCCGTGCCCGGCGTCTGCTCAGTGAGCTTGGACTGGAAGACCGACTTGACCACCGCCCTTCGGAAATGTCGGGAGGTCAGCAACAACGAGTCTCGATTGCGCGTGCCCTGATGAACGGCGGCGAGGTCATTCTTGCCGATGAGCCGACAGGAGCACTCGATTCAAAGAGCGGTGTCGCTGTTCTGGATCTGTTGAAAAAACTTCATGCTGAGGGGCACACCATCATCATGGTCACCCATGACATGGCAATCGCGCAGCATGCAGATCGTATTGTTGAACTCCATGACGGCCGGGTGGTCTCTGACAATCGTTCGGCCCAGAACAAAGCAGGGCTCTCTACATTTGAGGTGCAGCAGGACAACGCCAGTCCCGTTCTGAGCTTCCTCAGAAGAATGCTTGAGGCCGCGATTATTGCCTATCGATCGATCACGGCGCACAGGCTCCGCAGCGCCCTCACCCTGTTTGGTATAGTCGTCGGTATCGTCGCGGTGATTGCAGTTGTGGGCATGGGCGAGGCCGGCCAGCGCATGGTTTTACAACAAATAAATAGCTTGAGCGCGAACTCCATTTCGATAATGCCGGGTACGGGATGGGATGATGAGAACGCGCAGAAAGTCACCACACTCAATCCTGACGATGCGATCGCCCTGGCGACACAGACATACATAAACAGCGTCACCCCCTTGGCTACAAAGACAGGGTCACTGATGTTTGATGGCCGAGTCGTGAGCGGGACAATTTCCGGAGTTAGCAACGCCTATTTCGAAGTCACAAAGCGGCCCATAGCTCAAGGGAATCATTTTGGCGGCGACGTTCAAACGAGCGCTCTTCAAGAGGCAATTATTGATCATAATGCCTGGGGTGTCCTGTTCAAGAACGCACCAGACACGATCGGCAAGGTCCTCATCGTCAACGGCGTTCCCTTCGTTGTCGTTGGCGTGACAGAAAAGCTGTCCGGCGGCCTCGGTCAAGACAGGCGGCCACAGGTCTACGTTCCCTACATGAGCATGTTTGCACGGATTTCGGGAACCGCCGGATTGAACGAAATAGTGGTCCGCCTCAATGAGGGCGTGGACAGCGCTTCGGCAGAGCAGGCCCTGATCGCCTTCCTCGAGAAGCGGCATGGGGTTCGGGATTTTTTTACATTCAATAGCGAGCAGATGCGCCGAACCATTGAATCAACAACACGCCTGCTTTCGATTCTTGTTGCCTCAATCGCGGCTATAGCTCTTCTCGTCGGCGGGGTCGGCGTGATGAACATCATGCTGGTCTCCATCAGCGAGCGAACAAACGAGATCGGCCTGCGGATGGCCGTCGGTGCTCGACCCACCGATATCCTCATGCAATTCCTGATTGAGGCATTGACCGTTACATTGATTGGTATCGGCGCCGGCGTCGCCATCGCGTTGGTCCTGGAGCCATTGATGCCATATCTGGCTGTGCCTATTCCGATGGCCATCTCTGTCAAAGCAGTCGCCGTTGGCTGCGTTACGGCGTTGCTTATAGGGATCGTGTTTGGCTATTTCCCCGCGCGGAAAGCCGCGCGCTTGCGTCCTGTCGAAGCGCTGGCGAGAGGTTGAAGCCTTACACTTCGCAAAGCGAGCGTGCTCCAATGCAGCCTATGACACCCCTTCCGTACTTGATCATGAGGCGCCCGACCGCTCCGTCCGTTTAATGCGCGCACTGTCCGATCGCCCCTGCTGTGTTTGAAGCGGTCAAACGGCCAATACGGGACAGAAGGGCGATGGTGGCAGGCGCGGGGCCAAAAGCCGGCGGGGGTTCACGAGATGCACCGCGCCACGCTCCTTTTGTGTCTCTCCGATCAGATCCGCCACTTGTATTTCCTACAATTCCCCTGCCCGGGCGCTGACGCTAGGATCCGGTCTTTCGCTCTTAAGTGTCAGGCTCGAACTATGGGCAAAATGGCAACGAACCGAGGCGTCCTGCCGCTGATCGATCACCGTAGACTGTCGTTGTCCTTGAGGACTTTGCAGGCAGCGAAGCATCGCGAGAACCTTCAGCCTGCATTGGGCGAGGTTTGCATGCGCTACGGCCTGTCGCACATGACATTCCTTGTCGTTCGCGGCGCAGGGAATTCGAACTCGTACCCCTATTGCTGCACGACCTATCCGGATACGTGGACCGAGATTTACGTAAACAGGCAATACTTCAATATAGACCCCGTCATTGAAGTCGTCCGGTGGGGCTTCATGCCGATTGACTGGTCTTCACTTGATCGGCGGCCAGCATCGGCATCCCTTCTATTTAAAGAAGCGCGCTCCTACGACATCGGTCCGCATGGCCTGACGATCCCTGTCCGCGGCCCGAGAGGCGAGCGCGGCCTCTTTTCCGTAACCTCGACCTTATCCAGGCGCGATTGGTTGCGGCTACGAGCTTCGTGCACCTACGAACTTATGATCATTTCCCACCATCTTCATGAGACGGTCCTTTCTGTCACCGGCCTTCGCGACGCTGGCCGTTATCGTGATCTCTCGCGGCGCGAAGGGCAATGTCTTCAACTGATTGCGAGAGGTCGGATTTCGAAACAGATCGCAGCTGACCTCGGCATCTCGGAAAACTCGGTAAAGCTTTACCTGCGGTCTGCAAGGCTCAAACTCGGTGCCGTTACAAGTTATCACGCGGTTGCCAAGGCAAGCTTCCTCGAGTTGATCAACATCTGACCGCCCTCGATCGCATTCTCGGATCGGGTTTTTTCCTCGACTTCTGGAAAGGTCAAGCTACCGAATTCGGTAGATTGGCTGCCCCTTCGCCTCAGTCCACTGATGGCAACCAGGACCTCACGAAAGGCATGCTGGCGGCAACCGAACATCTCGATGCTGCTTCGATGAAGCGCGCCAACCGCCAGCTGGATTGGGAGATGGCTATGGTGGATCAACGGACGATTGAACGCTGGAAGAACGCTCCCAGGCTCACGTCATTCGCAGCGTTCTTCGAACGAACCGCAAGCGGTCAGGGTGGAGCGCCGGACATTGCCGAACCCCAAGTGGATATGAGCCTGCTTGACTTCGATCTCGAGAGCGCAGTTTTCTCGGATACGCAGCGGCGTCTCTGGGGGCCTTTTGACCGACACTACTTTGCGAGCATTCCCTACCGGCTCGAAGAGGAATGCCGCTTGGGCGCTGCGATACTATCCTTCTGTCTGCGAACCTGGGCGCGCGCGGCTTGCCCAACGACCATATACACGCTGGGCACAGGAACTGGTTGCCTCGCACGCACGCTCGCTACGCTCGCCAACGGTCGCATTGAGGCGCTCTGCTGCAGCCCAACCGACGCAAATCGGGCATGGTTCCTTGCAAACCGGGGAAGTGAGCATGTGCGCTTCTTCCACGGCCCATTCTTTGAGTTGGACGACAATCGCTATGCGACCGACGAAGCTCTTCTCCCATTTCGGGGCGGGTTTGACGTTCTCATGGAGGATACGACGTTTCAGATGTACGATCGCGACCGCATAAATCAGTTGGGTTTTGTCGTCCCGCGCCTGCGACCTGGCGGCATCCTCGTACAGGTGCAGAAGCTCGCGCACGAAGACAGCGACATCTATGAGGAGCGCGAGCGCCAAAAAGACGAGCTTTTTAAATCCCGTTTCTTCTCGACAGGTCACATCCTAAAGAAGAAGGATGAAGTGCTCCGCACCATGACGGACCTTCAAGTCGATCTGGCCACGACGGTCGCCGCGCTGAGGGCATTTTTCCGATACTCGGTGGTGACCTGGAACAGCGGGAACTTCTACACCATCGTGTCAGCCAACTCCCGCGCTTCCGTGCTGGAGCTGGTTTCATTGATGTTGAAACCTGCGATCCCGCCCGGGTATTGCTACGAACAGCTGCCGCTCGCGATTGTTGATACTGAGATGGAACCGTTGGCTCCTGCTCTGACGTGGCGAACGGCCAATGCAATGATGCGGGTCGCGCCGACGCGCCTGGCATCGTGAGATGATCGCAATCCCCCAAGCAAGTGAACATTGCCTCGCGACCGACGTGCGAGGGACGTTGTCGGCCCTGATGCCCCTTGTTTCCAGCTACTGGGGGCGTCCCCTTGGAGATTACGCATCAGTTGCCTACGATGGCGGGAAAATCCGTTCCGAGTGTCCGGTGCGCCATTGTGCGAGGGATTTGCTCGGCTGCTGCATCGAACGGGCGGCGCAGAGGTCCGGCTACGATGCTGCGGAAGCTCGAAGCGCAAGCCTTCAGTTGATGGCGTCTCCGGTACTCCAGACCGGTCCGCACTGCCTGCTTCTGATCGAACCCGATGCATTCTACACGCATCTGTTCAGCCTGTTGGGTCTGAATGCCCACAGCTTGGAATGGTACATCAGCTACAACGCCTCGACGGTGAGTTTTGCGGAGAAGGCAAAGAAGGGCCCCGGCTGGCTTTGGCTCGAAGGGGAGGCCCTCAACGTCTTCGGCTTGCCCCGCAGCCGAATGGATTCATTCAGCCTCTGCGGTCTGGAGGGCTCCTATCGTTTCGCTCTCTCAAATTCCAAAGGCGATGCCGCACCAAACGCATCTGCCGCTCATCTCCTGGCAGAACTGCCGTCAGATGAATTCGCCTCAGCAGCCGACGCGATCAGGGCGGCCAATCAGACGCTTTGGCGCCGCAAGCTCGCCTCCCCTATTAAGCTGCTTCAGCTCGATGATTTCGACATCGCGGACCTGGTCGCCGACCATCTCGACGACGCGGAATCCTGGATGTCGGCTCGCTTCATCGGTGGTAGCAAGATTGCCGAGATCATCCTGAACGCAATGGATCGCTTGAACATGGGGCCATGGCAGGGTTGGGTCCGTAGAACCACCGATCTCTTCTGGCGGCTTGAAAAAGGCAGGATCGTTCCGCTCAGCCTCCAGGATGGCGCCCTCAGAGCCAGCGGTGCTGGTGACTACACAGTGAAGTTCCGGCCGGACTGTATTGCAGTGGCGCTTCGGCAGCGAGCGATCCTACCAAGCCTGTACATGGTTTTCCTGGTGGCTTCCATGTTGCCGGGCGTTCGAGCGCTTGGGGGATGTCGCCAGACCGTATACTACCCTCTTATGCGCTATCTTACCGCGATCGGGCTTGAGCGATCTGGTGATTTCGATCTCTTGACTGACTTGCGAAAGGACAACCGACCAGGGCTTTGGGGTCATCGTGTCTTGAAGCCTGCTGGCGGCTATCCATTTCGGGAGATCCAGAATCTCGCAGCAGCCGGGCCCGCCCTTTCGGCATACGCGGGGCTGACCTTGGAGCAGTCGAGCGGTGATCTCGTCAATTTCACCGGGGACGCGATCTGGGCGAAGCTGTCAGATCACATCGCGACCGGAAAGATCGCCTCCACGTCAACCGAGTGGCGCTGGGCAGGATCGTGATCGTTGGTAGCGGCCGCGCGTTGCAGCAGGTGGCTTTTTTTCCGCCTAATGTAGAGCTTTGATGGAGGCAGAGGTGTCAACGAACACACACGGTTCGGTGATCAGACGATTGTCATTAGATGATGTCGACGTGTTCCGCCGCATCCGACTGGAAGCGCTATCCCACGAACAGCACTCATTTGCGAGTGCATTTGAGGACTGGGCGCAGCTATCCGATCTGGAATGGCGCCAGCACCTGGATCAGCCATTTTTTGCGGCATTCTTGGATTGTGAGCCCATCGGGCTCATGGGGCTCAGGTTTCGACGTCCCCGGAAATTGGTACATCGCGCAAAGCTCGTCAGCGTCTACCTACGGAAGAGCGCACGCGGGACGGGTATTGCCACAGCTCTGTTGAACGCCGTAGCGCGATTTGCTCGGGACCACGGAGTCCTGCAGCTGGAACTTGCGGTAAATGCCGAGAGCCTGCCCGCCGTGCGCTTCTATCAACGCCACGGCTTCGTAGAGGTTGGCCGGATCCCTAATGGCTTGTTGGGCCACGACCCGGCGCCGGCTGAGTTGATTATGGTTCTGCCATTGGCGGAAAAGCGGTCAGCGACTTAGAACATCCGCAAAGGGAACTCGGCCGAACCACTCGGATCTCTTCCAGGAAGGCAAGCATTCTGCTTACCAGGAGCGATCACAACAGTAGCGATCATAGTCAGCAGTTACGGATGAAGCTGCGACCTTAGGGCGTGGCTTTAGCCAGAGACGCGGCGATGTCCCTTGTCGAAAGGATCAGCCGACGTTCCATCCCCTTCGTTTCTTGAAAGTGGTGCTTCATGTAGAAGCGAACTGCGTCGTCGTCGATCGCGTGCACGACCACGCCACGAAACGCGACCACCTGGGCAGCGGAGACAATGCTCATCAGCGCGTTCTTCAGCAACGCGCGGCCCAGACCTTTGCCTTGATGCTCTGCCGTAACCGCAAGTCTCGCGAGAACCGCAACGGGAAGTTCCAATGGAGCTTTCGCTCCCTTAACCGATCTGGAAACATCACTACGATGGATCATTCCAGCGCAAATGGAGTGATAGCCGACCACGCGAGAGTCCGCGTCGGCTATCACGAACGTTCTGCTGTATCCTTGCTCTTGATTATAACGTGCCATGTCCTTGAGCCAATCGTCGAGCGATGGCTTTCCGGAACGAAAACCGTCCAGGATGTGATGATCGGCTAGCGGGCACGGCTTTCGGTAGGACAAGTTTCAGTCCATCCATTCCACTTTGCTCTGGAAGAGCTTCACGAGTTCGTCGCGTGCCTTGCCGGGAGCGGCAAACTGCTCGTTCACAGCGTCGAATACATCGGCGGACACACCAATGAAGCGCTGATCCAGCAATTCCTCTTGCGCGCTATAAACGGATGCTTCCGTCATGAATGCGGTTATGCTCTTGCCACACACTTCCGCCGCTCGTGCAATGAGATCATGCGCTTCAGGGTCGATGCGAAGGTTTACTGTTTTCGTTTTCTTTAGAGCGGACATCTCGATTCTCCAAACTACCGCCATCCAATGTCACCGATGGGGCAATTGTAGCCGGCCGTCGAATACGGCCATGTGTGGGCAATGTAAACACATTCCGCGGAGTTTCAATGAATGAAAGAGGCCTGCCGAGAGTAGTGGCCTGAAACCATTGCGAGATTTTTTGCGGCAGAACTATCGAGAACCGACGGCAATCAGATGTTACAACGCCACTGCCCCTCTCCCGTCAGCGCCAGCCCATGCTATCTACCGCAATCGGCAAGACTGACACCAATGCGTTCCAATCATCTTGATTTTCGGTGAATGCATCGGTCGACTACAGCCCTTTGCAGTTGCCTGTGAGAATTCCGCACGTTTCGCTTGTAGTATTTCTCTGGGTAAGCGAAATTTTGTGTCCGCAACGGTAGGAGGCGATCTTTGGGTTACGACTGGACAGGCAAACGAAAACAGCGCTTGGCGGTTGTACGTTATTGCGCCGCAGCCACGCTGGTCGCCTTCGTCGCTACGCTAGCAGCACAGGTGGTACACAAGGCACTCTAGCACCGCAAAGAGCCCTCGCATTCGCAAGAAGAAGCAGGGCGTCTGAGGATCAGGCTTTAAAAACGTGGGCGTTGATGACCGAGGCTGGGGGAAATCCATGGCCGGATCGGACGGTCAGCAAAGCCTTTGCGTGCCACTACTTCTTGAAGCGAACACCTACGCCGCCGCCATTTTCCGGGATGAACTCGATTCCCGCTTTCTCGAACGCCGCAATAATACCCGAAAGATTATTGGCAATAGGCACATGAGCTCCTCGCTCAAAATCGGCGATGGTCTGGCGTGAGACGTTCGCGGCCTTTGCAAGCTCTGCTTGGCTCCAGCCCAACATAGCTCGCGCTCCACGGCATTGCTCCGTCGTAAGAAGGTTGTTATCCAAGGCAAACTTTCTGATTGACTTCTATCATTCTGTAAGGAACATTGGCGCCGACGATCGGGCAGGTGCTGGAACACCTACCCGATCTGACCACAACCAAGCTATAGGGAGCTCGGATCATGGCTGATTCCGACAATAGCAGAACTTTGTCTCCGGTCACCCGGGGCAACTTCCATTCCGTCGTGGGGGCCTCGTTACCCACATGTCATGATCTCGCAGCCCCCTTGGCCGTGCTGCAGGATGCCCCTGACGATGATCCCGCGATGCTGCTCTGGCACGAATGGCGGATCGCCTGGCACCATTTGAGCGAATCGACCTTGCGCCAGCAGCGGCTCGAAAGATCGCTCTTTTCGGTTGTATTGCCGCCATCGCTTGAACAAGCCGCTGGTGCGCAAGGATACAACGAGGCCCTTAAAGCAGAGGACCGTGCATCGGTCGCGGAGGAGCAGGCAGCCGAAGCCTTGTGGGCGGTGCCGGCAATGTCAATCGCAGGCGCTGTCGCCAAACTCCACGCCATCGTCAGCAAGTGGCAACCCTCCCCTACAAGCCAGGAAGCCCCCTGGCCGCAACTCCGTTCCGCCATCGCCGACTTCTTGCGGATCGATAGCGCCTCCGTTGCGAACGGACGCAATCTCCCGTCGATGCCAGAAATCCCATCCGAGTTTCGAAACGGCTGAACGAGCAACGGTTCAAAAAGCACGCGTGATCGAGGGTTCGTCGCCCATTTCACAAAACAAACCTGCACGCATTTCGACTTGGAGCCACGCGCCGGAGCGCCTCTGCCTCCGCGCTCCGAATCTACCAAAAACCAAAACAAGGAACGCCAAATGAAACTGGGAAACCTATGTCGCCCACCCCTGCTTTCCGCATTTTTGATCTCAGTCGCTCTGTGGAGTGCACCACCCCCGCAGGCGCATGCACAGGAGCGAGGGGAATTGCGGATCGCTACGTCCTACAAGCTGATGACGCTCGACCCCCAATACGCCAACCTCAATGAAAACACTTCATTGCTTTCCCATATCTACGAGCGCCTCCTATATCAGGACGAGAGTCTGGAGTTGAAGCCGGGGCTTGCCACTTCCTGGCGACCACTGTCCGACACGCAGTGGGAGTTCAAGCTTCGCGCAAACGTCCGCTTTCACGATGGCTCAGAATTCACGGCGGACGACGTCGCCTACTCGATCGCGCGCATCCGCGATTTCCTGAACCCGCCGACCGCTGGGTTTCGCTCCTATGTGAAAGGGATCGAGTCGGTCTCGACACCCGATCCTCTCACTGTCCTTATTGAGACGAACGGCAAGGTTCCGAACCTTCCACTTTTCTTCTCTTCCATCTTCGTGATGAACCGGCCTTCTGAGGGCTTCGCAACAACGGAGGACCTAAACGCCGGCAGTCCTCCCATCGGCACCGGACCCTACCGGTTCGAGAGCTGGAGTTCGGGAGAGAGCCTGACGCTCACAAGGAACGACGACTATTGGGGCGGCAGGCCGACCTGGCGAAAGGTTGCGTTCCGGGTCATCGAAAACCCGGCCGCCCGCGTGGCGGCGCTCAGCACCGGAGGGGTCGATTTGGCCGATGCCATCCCGGCGCGCGACGTGGCCATGCTGAAGCAGCGGGGCGCCATGATCGCGAGCGTTGGTGCCGCACGTATCAACTTCGTGGAGTTCGACGTTTCGAGAGAGACGCTTCCGGACGTTACGGATAAGTCCGGCGAGCCGATCGCCAATCCGTTCAAGAACGCTCTGGTGCGCCGTGCGCTTGCGATGGCGACGGACCGAGGCATTCTTGTCGACAAGATCCTCGCGGGATATGGCACGGCTGCCGCTCAGATCTTTCCAATCGGTCTGCCGGGCACATCGGCAAATCTGGTGCCCGTAGCGCCCAACTATGAGGAGGCAAAATCCCTGCTTTCGGAGGCCGGCTTTCCTGATGGATTCAACCTCGTTCTCGCCGGACCTGCCGGACGCTATCCCGGCGACGCCGAGAGCCTTCAGGCCATCGCGCAAAGCTGGGCCCGCATCGGCGTGAACGCCCAGCCATCAATCGCACCGTTCTCTGTCTTCAATACCAAGCGGGCGGCCGGCGAATACGCCGCTTGGTATGGCGGCACCTCAGGCGAGGCGGTGGACATCATCCTTCATGCGCTGCTGGCGTCCCCGAACCCCGAGCGCGGAACCGGTGCGCTGAATTTCGGAAAGTATCGCAACGAGACCTTCGACGAGATGCTGGCAAAGGCTGAAAGCATCCAGGAAGGGCCGGGGCGAAACGAGGCGCTCGCACTTGCGACGGAGTTCGTGATGGCCGACCAGCCGATCATACCGCTCTACAATTTTCACCACATCGTCGGTTACGGACCGCGGATCAGTTCCTATGCAATTCATCCGCGCGGTTGGACGACGGCTATGCAGACACTTGCGGCGGCGGACACGGAGTAATCGATCGTGGCTTTGATTTCTGTTGCACTTGGAAGGCTGTCGCAAGCCTTCCTCCTTCTTCTGGCCATGTCTTTGATCGGCTTTATCGGCATTCACAGCGTCGGCAACCCGGTCTTCAACATCGTCAATATCGAAACCGCCACGCCGCAAGATATTCGGCAAGCAACGATTGCGCTCGGATTGGATCAACCGATCTGGCGCCAATACCTGGTCTTCATCGACAATGTCATCGAGGGAAACTTCGGAACCTCGTACATCTATCATCAGCCGGCCTTCGAACTGGTGATGCGCAAACTGCCGGCAACACTGGAGCTCGCCTCGCTCGCCATGCTGATCGCAGCACCGCTTGGAACCGGTCTCGGTCTTGTCGCCGGCCGGCGTATAGGCACGCTGTTCGACCGCACCCTACTCAACGGTAGCGTTTCGGCGCTCAGTATCCCCTCGTTCTGGCTGGCGATGATGTTGATCCTCGTCGGGGCCATCCTGACCGGCTGGCTTCCGTCCGGTGGACGCGGCTCGACCGTGCGCGTCCTCGGTGAGGACTGGAGTTGGCTGACCGCCAATGGGCTCTGGCACCTCGTGCTTCCGGCCTTGGCGCTGGCGATCCCGAACATCGCGCTGATCGCCCGGCTGTCGCGTTCCGGCACAATAGAGGTCGAAAGCCAGGACTTCACCCGGTTCTGCCGCGCCAAGGGACTGTCATCGCGGCGGATCCTCGTCCGCCACACGCTGCCGAACATCAGTGTGCCGATCGTGACGATCATCGGCCTGCAGTTCGGCGGCATGCTCGCCTTTGCCGTGGTGGTGGAATCGATCTTCTCGTGGCCGGGCGTCGGCAAGCTTTTGATCGACTCCATCCAACTGCTCGACCGCCCGGTGGTTATGGCGACGCTGACCTTCATCGCAGTCGCCTTCGTCGTGCTCAATGCCCTTGTTGATCTCTTCTACGCCGTGCTCGATCCGCGCGTGCGCCTGTCTTCATAAAGGGGACCGCCATGAAAGCCCAAATCCTGAGCGCGCTTCAGAAGCGTCGATACGGACCGGTTCTGACCGCGTCAAAGCTGCTGCTCGCCAGCTACATCCTGGTTGCCATTGCCGCACCGCTGATCGCGCCGCAAAACCCTTACGATCCGCTGCAGATCTTTGGCTGGGAAGCGTCCTCGCCTCCCGCAACACCCGGCAGCGGTGGTTATCTCTACGTGCTCGGAACCGACGGTCTCGGCCGGGATATCGTCAGCACCATACTCTACGGCCTGCGCATCAGCCTGGTCGTGTCGATCGTGAGTAGTGCCCTCGCCGCGCTGATCGGGCTGACGGCCGGCGTCAGTGCCGCCTACTTTGGCAGATGGGTCGATGTCGCGATCATGCGGCTCGTCGACCTGCAGCTCAGCCTGCCGACCATCCTGATTGCGCTGATTGCCATCGTCACGCTCGGACCGGGCATCGACCGGATCATCCTGGCACTGGTCATCGCGCAATGGGCGACGTATGCCCGGATCGCCCGGAGCGTCGCACTCAGCGAGGTCAAGAAGCCCTACATGGATGCAGCCCGGCTGATGCGGCTGCCGACATTCCGGATCATCTTCCGTCATCTGCTGCCAAACAGCATTGCGCCCGCCATCACTCTGATCCCGATCGAGGTGGGCCACGCGGTGGCGCTGGAGGCGACGCTGTCCTTCCTCGGGCTCGGCGTTCCGATTGATAAGCCCTCGCTCGGCTCCGCCGTCGCCAACGGCTTCCAGTATCTGATGACCGGCCAATACTGGATCAGCCTGTTTCCCGGGCTCGCCCTCTTCGGTCTGATCGCCAGCATCAATCTCGTCGGCGAGGACGTTCGCCGCAGCCTCGATCCAAGGAACCAGACGCGATGACAGTGGAACACGTGAACACCGCCCTGCGGCCGCCATTGAACGCAGGATCCTCGACGCCTCCGTTGGTCCCATTGCTGCGGGTCGAGAACCTTAGCCTTCGCCATGTTTCCAAGGCCGGCCCGATAACGATCCTCAGCGATGTCAGCTTCGAACTCGGGCGTGGCGAGATCCTTGGGCTCATCGGCGAATCGGGCGCCGGCAAGTCGACGGTCGGCAATGCCATCCTCGGCCTGCTTGCGCCCGAGTTCCAGCAGACATCCGGATCGATCAGCTTCGACGGCAAGGTCTTGGACATGATGACGACCGAGGAACGCGAGGCGTATCGGGGAAAGCGGATCTCGGCGATCTTCCAGGACCACACCGCCTCGCTCGATCCGCTCATGTGCGTCGGCGCCCAGGTGGAGGAAACCTGCCTTGCTGTCGATGGCTCACTTTCCAGAAGTGCGGCACGCGCCCGCACGCTGGATCTCCTCGCCCGTGTCGGCATTGCGCAGCCGGAGCGGAGATACCACAGCTACCCGCATCAGTTCTCAGGCGGACAAAGGCAGCGGATCGTCATCGCCATTGCTCTCGCCGGCTCTCCAGACGTCATCATAGCCGACGAACCGACGTCTGCGCTCGATGCTACAGTCCAGAAGCAAGTCCTCGAACTGCTCAGAACCCTCGTCGAGGAAACGGGTGTCTCGATCATCCTCGTTACCCACGATATGGGCGTGATCTCCGAGATCACCGACCGGGTCCTCGTCATGCGGACGGGCGAAGTGGTAGAGCAGGCCCGGACGACCACCATTCTCGATCAGCCCTGCCAAGACTACACCAAAAGACTGCTCGCCGCCGTTCCCAGGCTCTGCATCCCGAGTGCGCACACCGAGGACGGCCAAGGGATTGATCCAGCGACACTGGGGGACAATCGTCTGCTTCTCGTTGCGAAAGGCGTCTCGAAACAATTTGCGCCCCAGGGTATTGCCTGGAGCTTTGGCGGGAGCAAACCAAGATTTGGTCTGCGTGACGTCGGAATTCAACTGCCGCGCGGCACAATCACCGGCATTGTCGGCGAAAGCGGAAGCGGAAAGACGACGTTCGGTCGCATCCTCGCCGGTCTGGATACAGCGCAGGCGGGCAGGATCAAGATCGGCGAACGGGCATTCGACATCTCAAGGAGCGGCCGTCGCAGTGGGCTCATCGGCCGCGTGCAGATGATCTTCCAGGATCCTTCCGCATCCTTGAACCCGCTAATGACAATCGCCGAAACACTTGGCGAGAGCGTCCGCTTCGCCGCCAACGCGAATATTGATCCCGAACTCAAAAACGTGACGGCGATGATGGATCGGCTCGGCCTTCCTCGAAACCTGCTTTCCCGCCATCCGCATCAGCTCTCCGGTGGCCAGAAGCAGCGCGTTTGCATCGCTCGCGCACTGTTGGCAGAGCCAGAGATCATCGTTGCGGACGAGCCCACATCGGCGCTCGATGTGTCGGTTCAGGCCGAGATCGTCAAGCTTCTGAAGGACACCATCACCGAGCGGGACATGACAATGGTCTTCATCTCCCATGACCTCGCCATCGTCCAGCAGATGTGCAGTTCCATCTACATCTTCAAAGACGGTCGGGTCGAGGATTTCGGGACTTCCGATTTTATCTTCTCGCGCTCCGACAATCCCTACACGCGTGCACTCATCAATGCCCGCCCGCACCGGTTCACATGTTGAGCGGCGCGGCACGTCGTAATGACGGATCCCAACCGGCATAGCCAAGCTACAAACGCGTGGCGCGCATCGCCACAGAAGGTCACCCAATGAATGACAGGTTCAAATTGGCCGTGACGGGCCAATCGCTCATCAAGCACGATATCCGCGACATCCCAGACCCGGCCTTCCGTGAAGTCCAGCGCCTTCTGCGGCAGGCGGATCTCTCGTTTACGAACTTCGAGGGGACCATCCTCGGGAGCCACGGCGGCTGGCCACTTAAGGGGTCGTTTTTTGGCTGCAGCGATCCGATCGTTCTCGATACCCTTCGCGCGATCGGGTTTGGCGCGCTATCGCTTTCGAACAACCATGCGTTCGACCTGGGCCCCTCCGGCGTCCTGTCGACGCTCGAGGAAGTGGAGAGGCGCGACTTCCTCCATGCCGGTCTCGGCAGAGATCATAGTGAGGTCTCGCGCGCCAACACGGGTTCGATCGGCGGGCGGCGCGTCGCCATCGTCGCGATGGACGGTGGCCCCGGTCCGGATTTCATGTATGCCGCCAATGCTGACGGCAATCGCCCCGGCCGTCCGGGCGTCAACCGGCTGGGGCTCACCCAGAGGATCGAAGTGGACGAAGCCGCATTTGAACAGCTTGCAGCCATCCGCGACAGGGTCGGTTATACGGCGATCGATCTTGCCAATGACAGCCAGCCGGACGATCGCCCGCATCTCGACCCCGAAACCGAGATCGGCATCGCTCGCGCTGTGTTCAGTCGATCGGAAAGGTTTGGACGTAGCGTCAGGATCGATGAGGACGATCTTGCCAGGAATCTCGCCTCAATCACGGCTGCGAGTGCGGACGGATCCCTGGTGATCGCCTATCTGCACCATCATCATTGGGCGTCCGACTGGTATCAGGTTCCCGACTGGGTCGGCGGCGTTGCCAAACGATGCATCGATGCCGGCGCTGCCATGTTCGTAAGCCACGGTGCGCCCGTCCTGCAGCCGATCGAGGTCTATCGAGGCCGGCCGATCTTCTACAGCCTCGGTAATTTCATATTTCACGTCCGTTCGGAGAAATCGACCTGGACGGCGCCGGAGGTCTGGGAGAGCGTTATCGGGCTATGCTCGTTCGGCGAGGATAACAGACTCCTCGAAATCACCCTTCATCCCGTCATCATTGGCGGCGAGCATGGGTTGGCAGACAGGCTGGAACAACGCTTGGCGCCGCATCTTGCGACGCGGGAAAGTGCCGAGCGCATCTTGCGGCGGTTTTCCGAACAATCCGCCAGGCTCGGCGTCGATGTAGGAGTCTCCGACGGTGTCGGCGTTATCAGGTTTTAGCCGGAGGAACCTGTGAGGGGATGGCCGGATCAGCTCGCGCGTCTCCGGACGCTGCGGGGACGGCCGTGAGCCGGCCCAATTCAGAAAAAACGCGGCCAAGAAGGGCCGAAACTGCTCCAGGAGATGAAGAACATGGAAGTTCGGCAACAGCTCGTCAGCCGGTTTTTTCGCTATGCCGCGATCGAGAGCCAAAGCAATGGACGCTCCCAATCCATCCCCTCCTCGCCAGGACAGACGGAGCTTGCCACCCTGCTCGCCGACGAGATGCGCGCACTTGGCCTTGAGGACATCCTCGTCGATGAGCATGCCATCGTGACGGGCGTCAAACGGGGTCACCGCCCACACGCTCCGCCAATCGGCTTCATTGCGCATCTCGACACGGTCGACGTCGGCCTCTCGCCTTTCGTTCGCCCGCAAATTCTCCGCTTCGAAGGCAAGGACCTTTGTCTCAACCGCGAGGAAGATATCTGGCTCCGGGTCAACGAACATCCGGAAGCTCTAAAGTGGAAGGGCGATGACATTATCGTCAGCGACGGAACAAGCGTACTAGGTGCGGATAACAAGGCTGCCATCGCGATCATCATGACGCTACTTGCCGAATTGGATCGGCAGCGCAGCCACCACGGAGATGTCTTCGTCGCCTTCGTGCCGGACGAGGAAATCGGTTTGCGCGGAGCCAGGACGTTGGATCTTGCCCGGTTCCCGTGCGAGTTCGCCTACACGATCGACTGCTGCGAACTCGGCGAGGTGGTTCTTGAGACATTCAATGCTGCATCCTGCGAAATCATCTTTACCGGCGTCAGTGCGCACCCAATGTCGGCGAAGGGGACACTGGTCAATCCGCTCTTGATGGCGACTGATTTCATCTCGCAGTTCGACCGGGAGGATACGCCCGAATGCACCGAAGATCGCGAAGGATTCTTTTGGTTCAAGGATCTTATCGCCAATGACAGCGAGGCAGCATTGACCGCGCTGATCCGGGATTTCGAACCAGATGGCTTCAATCGGCGAAAACGTCTGATCGCCGAGACGGTGGAACGAATAGGATCACGGTATCCCTCAGGTGGTATCCGCTATCAAATCAACGACACTTACCGAAACATCTCCACGAACCTCTCTCTTGACGAGCGTGCAGTAGCTCTTCTGTTCAAGGCCATGGATGGACTCGGGATTGAAAAGAAATTGATTCCAATGCGCGGCGGCACGGACGGCGCGATCCTCTCAGCTCGAGGAATACCAACACCGAACTTCTTCACCGGCGCTTATAATTTTCACTCGCGCTACGAGTTTCTGCCGGTCGCGGCTTTCGAAAGATCGCTGGAGGTTGCGTTGAAGATTTGCCTGCTGGCAGCGATTGGCTGACCAGGGCAGATGAGCGGGCATCGGAAGAATTGGATTTCGACGGGCGCTAACTGCTTGGTCGGTAACAGGTGTCCGCGCCCACATTGTCCGTTGTGGCCTATTCTGTGATCCGCCGTCCATGGACGAACAAAGGGAGCTACTCGATGGACACTACGTCAGCGGTTCGCACAAACTGGGCAAGCCAGACGTGAAGGTCATCGCCAGTGCGGGACGAGGTTAAGGCCAGGATCGTTTTGTAGGCTCTAAGGCCTGAGACAAGGCTTAAGGCGAACAACCTATCGTCCCAGCGCAAAGTGGCCTGGCAGGGACGGCCGCTTCGCGCCCGCATTCCGGTCGTTGAATCCAGTTCCACGATGTCCCAAAAGCAGCCCTTCAGCTCGAGCCACCCTGTTGTCGAGGATGGGGCGAGGAGCGGTCGCGACCAACGCACCTGCCCATTAACATGGCTCTCTGGGCAAGAGGGTTGGTCGCAGGCGGATTACGATTCCTTCGGTTTCCTATCCGGTGAGCCGCCATACTGAGCATAGGCGTCCAGCATCATTTGCGTATACTCACTCGTGCTAGAGGCCATCTCGCCCAGGCCCGGCCAGGCGAAAGGTATCGTGGACCAACTCGAGACAAGTTCAACCTCAAGATCTAGTAGCTCCGCTACAGCCAAAGCCTGAACGGGGTCCTTGCCCTCCGGCCACAAATCTTCCTCAAGAGCAATCCAGACGCCATTCTCGTCATCGACACTGATCTCAGCCTGAAGAGCGCCCAGCTTCTCGCTTATGTTGGTAGCGTCATCAAGCAAAGCGCTGCGGATGAGCAGAGTAATCTTCTCTTCATTCAGGTCGAGCTTGGCCCTGCCATCGACAATCCGGAAATCGGGCTCGTCGCTATCCAGGGCACCGTCAGTTTTCACCGGGAGGAAAGACTTGCCGTCATCATCAGACCAGAATGGCGTGTCAAAGATGTCGAGAGGCGATGCCCCGCATCCTGGGCAATGCCAGAGGTTTTGAGCGATCTGGGCGCCGGTGATCTTTCCATCGCAATGTAGACAGAACCACACGGCCGACTCGTCGCGGCTTAGCGGATGTCGAACCACACCACTAAGGTCAGGCTTGGTAGACCGTCGGGGCCAATCGGCAGAGATTTCCGCGCGAACCCGAAGAGCCCGATCTCTGACCAGACTGAGTGCTCTCTGCAAGAATTCTGGATCAAGGACAGGGCATTCCGCTTCCTGATCCGCAAATGTCTCGACGATCGGGGGCACGCCGGGGTTCTCTGGCAACCTGATGCTCCATCCTTCACCTGCTATGATGACGTCGTGGAAAACCTCTTGAAGCCGATATGCATGATCCCCAATCATGCCCTGTTCGGCCTGTTCGAGGTATACGAAGCGCCGGTTCATGGTTTCGGGATCACCGTCCCGGAAGGTTGCCGCCGGGAGGGGGCGCTTGACGAAGGCTTCGAGGGCCGCCATTTGTTCGGTAGCGATCTGCCAACCTTTCTTGCTGGCGGCGATGAGCTTGGTCCAGTGAGGGAAACCGAGTTCCCCCGCAATCAGGTCGAGGGCCTGATGTTGCGCGATCCTGTTTGCCCGCGCGTGTCGCTTTGCCAGAGCCTTAAGTCTGCGAAATTCTTTTGTTTCGGTCATTATCCATATCCTGGAATGATCCGACCATGTGCCCGCTAATGGCCAGACCCATGCCCATTGGCATGGAGTGACACTTTTAGGATTTAAACGCTGACATAGCTTTGCGTGGCGGGCACACCGGCCCGCGTGTAGGGCCATGCTTTGTATGCCAAGCATGACGATAGCGGTCAAGCCTATCTGTATTTGCTCACAGCGATACGGCGCAACGCTGCTGGCCCGCATTCGAACTGCAACATCTCACCACTCGTGGAAGAACAATGCGCGTAGGGTAAAATGGGGATGGAGCAACAGTTACGGGTCGGCAACGGTCGGCAATGCGCCTTTACATCAGACATGGAGAGTGCGTCAGCAGACACCTGGAAGCGGACATTGCTGAACAGATGGCAATGACCTACGACCAAACTTAATCGAGTGAGCGGCGTAGCGAAATTGGCTTTATGCGCCGTCGCAAAACCTGAAAATCGCGACGTTGCTTAATAGCTTGGCCGGGGGGTAAAAGCAGCAATCTCCCAAGGGTAGGCCATCTTAACGGCGGAACCGTGGTGTCCAACTTTCTTCGAGGGCTTCGATCTCCTCGGCGTCGTCAATTTCATCGGGAGCAATGAAAAGCAGGGTAAGCTGGTACCCCTCCCGTTGAAGCAGCGTCTGCTCCAGCACTTTTGGGCAATGAGAACGGCCTTCACCGGTTAGCCAGACACTCCCCTGAATTTCAGCCCATTCTGACGGACCGGATTGTGTGCGGTCAGAAGATCGCCCGGATAGGCTTCGCTCTGGAAGATGATGTTTCGAGCGAACCGACAGAGGTGGAAAATCCTTGGTCGCCCTAGTGTATCGAATAACCCCGTCTTTCGAGAAGACGAAGGCGCAGCAATCTTCCGTCAGCTCGACATATCGGGCCACAGTCGCCTCGACGCTTGTCCCGTATTGTCTAGCAAGCGATTTGACGTGCTCTACGTCGGCATCGCCCAGCTTACGCATATCGGAAACGAACCATGGCCTCGGCATAAGTATGCCGGCCGCGAACCGGTTGGCTTCTGTTTCCTGTTTCTGAACTAGCGTTTCGATCCGCCGCTCGCTCATGTCCTTTTTCGTGCAGCGCTGATCCCCCTTATGCCACGGGATCAAGAAATGTCCGATCTCGTGAGCGATGGTGAAGCGTCGACGCCCACCTTTTGTCCCGGCCTTATAGAGGATGACACCCTTCCGTTTGTCTGGATCGGTGGTGAGGCCGCCCTCGAACTCCTCTGTTTCCATCTCCAGAATGTCGATAATGTTGATGGAGCGGGCCAGATCTTCGATTGGGACTGGCGCCGTCCAGTCCGGGTGATGGCGAAGGATGCAAGAGATGATAGACTCTGGGGCGGCACAGTCCGCGAGATCCATCATCAGCTCGTCGTTCATTTCGTGTCCTTATCTTTCAGGCGGTCAGCGACAACGCGCAGCGTTTCCCAATCCTTATCAGAAAGCTTGCCGCCGAACTCGCGGAAAAACTGTAATGAGGACGGGTCGTGCTCGTCTTTCTCGTCCTCGGCGAGGTATTGAACGGTCACGTTAAAATGAGCGGCAAGCTTCTTCAGAAGCTCCAGTCCCGGATTGGTACTGGTTCCCTTCTCCAGTTCCCAAATATGAGCCTTCGAGACTGATACGGCATCGCCAACCTGTTGTAGCGACTCTCCGCGCTTCAACCGAAGCTCCTTGAGCTTCGAAGCTAATGACATTTCTGATCTCCCTTACATGCTCTGCGGAAGCAGCCAGTATGTGGAAAACGCCGTTCTGTCAAATGAACGACGCGTTCGCAGTTGACAACGCTACGATCGTTCACCATATCTTACGGCATGTCCATATTGGGACGGAAAGGAGGTGAGAAAATGTCAGGAAAGAACCAACACGTTGTGCCGCATGCTAATGGTTGGGCAGTGCAGGGTGCCGGGAACAGCCGCGCCACTGCGGTTCACTCTACCCAAGCTGAAGCAACGGCTCATGCTCGTTCGATCGCGCAGAGCCAACAGTCTGAACTGTTGATCCACGGCCGAAACGGTCAGATTCGTGAACGAGACAGTTATGGCAATGATCCCTACCCACCAAAGGGCTGATCCACCAAGACCGCGTTCATTCAGAACGCGGTCTTTTTTGTGAGAGGATTCGCAAATTGGCGGATCGAGGAAGGAGAAGAAAGATATGGCTAGATGCACCGCTCCAGTAAAGGGCCATCGATCAGCCGCTGCGGCCGCCGACTGTCCTGCTTGCGGAAGCCGCTATGGTCGCTATAGCAGCTACAGGGGATATGGCGGCGCGTACAGCTCGGGCCTGACTTCTTCATACTTCCCGTCAGGAAGCAGCAGCGGCCGAAGCAGCAGTAGTGGCGGGTCGGGGCGCCGCACTGCAAAGCCGCGTTGGTCCGGAGCCGGTTCGACCGTGTGGTATACGCCCGAACAAGTGCAATCACTCACGCCTGTTCGCGAAAATGTCGAGAATCTAGCAGTGTCGCAGCCCGACCTTCGAGACGTTTTTCTTTGTCATGCGTGGGATGACAGGCAGGGATCTGCCAAGGAACTGCATGACCTGCTCGAAGCGCGGGGTGTCCGTGTGTGGTTCAGTGAGAAGGATCTTGGCCTCGGGGTACCGATGATGCGGGCAATCGATAGGGGCTTAGTGAATTCCCGCATCGGTATCGTTCTTGTGACCCCGGCTATGCTACGCCGCCTACCGGCAGAAGGCATTGCAGACAAAGAACTGTCAGCCCTTCTAAGGCGCGAGCGGCTCGTCCCAGTTGCCCACGGAACAACCTATGAAGAGCTTGAGCAGGTCAGCCTTCTGCTGGCCTCCCGAGCTGGGTTGAGCACTGCCGAAGAGTCGATGGCGGAAGTCGCAGCTAAGATCGCCGAACTGGTTGCCACTCATTCTTGATATCCGGGAGATAGAGATGTCGATGCGCCGCGTACACCTTCGCAAACTGCTCAAGATTGTGTTCCTGCAGGAGGGCCCTCGCCGATCGGCGCTCCGGGCCGACATTCGAGAGGATCGCGCACGGGCGGCGGAGGACCATGGCGAGGGCGGTGGAGATTTCTACGGGCCCTTCTGGAGCGACGCGAAGCGGCATGTTTTTGGCATGCACGATCTGCACGCTGCGACCGATGGACGGATAGCTGGAAATGCCCGCCGCCAAAACCTCTATCCGCAGCTACGGGATGGCTTCCTCCATTGGTGGGACGAGAGGCGTCGCTGGACGAACGCACCCTTTGTGCCCGGACGGCAGCTCGGGACGCATTTTCCGTTTCCCGGACTCGATGCCGTTGTGAAGATCGATAACATCTTGTCTGCCCGCGATGGTCGTGGTGATGAGCATTACGTCTACCCCTATTTTTCAGAGACCCCTGTTCTGGGTGAGCAGGCTGCGCGGCTCGGGCTTTGGCTATTAGGCCAAGCACTCGTCACTGTACCTCACGAGGAGATCCGGATTCTGGATATCATTCGCGGCGAACCCTTTTCGATTGATCGCTATCCGCTTACGGGGAACGAAGAGGACGAGTTTCGCGACCGATATGCGACCCTCCTTGAAGAATGGGAGGCGCTTCGAGGAGAATACGACTGAGGATGCCAACGTGGGCAAGCAATTGAATGGGCTCTTGCGAAAGTAGCAGCCGCTGACCGCATCCTTGGCGCGCTCTAAAGTCGGGGGCCTGCACGACCTTCTTCGCTGCGAAGCGGACAGGCAGATCACGGCCCCGAATCGGTCACCCATTAAAGTTAGATCCAACGTCGCCGGCGGCGCATTGTTGCCATGCCCATCAGAGTTGCTCGGCCTCCACACCAAACCCAGGATTTTCTGCCCGGATGTAGAAGCGCATCGCTTACCCTGGGCGCTTGCAGCACCACCCAAAAGCCGTTCGAACCCGACGATCTGTCCGACTTCAGAGAACGTGGCATTCGGAGGCTTTCATAATGATCTCATCATGGGCTGGAAGCGGACCGCCGCGGTTTATTAGTATGATAAAATCCCCAAATGTATTGTATGTGACAAATAATAATACAAGTTGCAATTACATCTCATAAAACTACAAACCAAGCTTAGCCGAAGTAGAAATATAACAGTTAATTAATCTATATATTGTGTTATCCGAACAATCGATGCCGGCATCGCCGCCCTTATCGCAAGCTTACGCATATCACTTTTGCACGCGATAGAATGAAATCTATTCTCAAATTTGGCTGGGAAAACGCGGCATGATGCTTGCTGTTTCCACAACAGGAAACGGACATGACCTTCGCAAAATCTCTTACGCGCATCAGTACGAAACTGACGGCTATGTCCGTCATCGGCATCCTCATGGTCATCGGCATGTTGGTATCGGTCTGGTTTGGAAATCAGTCGGTAAAACGAAGTTCCGATTTCGGCCAAGTGCAATTGATCATCTCCCGTGACCTGGTCGACGCGAAAGCCTCGATGCGCGGGATGATTGCCGGCATGCTTGAGCTGCGCCTCGCTCAAACCGTTGAAGAAGCCGGGAAAGCTAAAGACTATGTCACAAAGCGTCATGCCTCGGCGGTAAAATATCTGGACCAGGCCAAGGCGGGGATGACCCTGCAGGCGAACATCGACCGAACCCAGAAAATCCTGGACCTGAATGAAAGCTGGCTCACCATATTCGACGATTTATCGAAGCTCATCGATGGCCGACTGGCGTCATCGTCAACAGGTAGCTTGTCAAAGGAGCGCGACGACGCAACCCGGATGACTGGTCTCCTTGACGAAATGAGCACGCTCCTCGACGAGACCGTAGATGCTGCCAAAATCCGGGCCACCTCGGCTGGGGTCGAGATGAACGAGGCTCAGACCTTGGCACTAAACATCAGTCTTGGGGTTGGGGTGCTGGTCGTGCTCACGCTGGTCGGAGCGGCCATCTTTGGGTCGCGGTCAATTGCGCGGCCGATCGGTCAGTTGACCCATGGCATGGTGAAACTTGCCGACGGCGATCTCGAAGCCGGCATTCCGCTCGCCGACCGTCACGACGAAATCGGTGAAATGGCGCGCGCCGTTGAAGTGTTCAAGCAAAATGGCATTAAGGTCCGCGATCTGAATGCCCAGGAAGCGGCCTTACAGGCGAAAAGCGCCGACCTCCAGTCGAGCATTGGCGTTGTAGTCGCAGCGGCCGTCGCGGGAGATTTCACCAAACGCATCGACAAAGACTATTCCAATCCCGATCTCAACCGATTTGCGAAAAGCGTGAATGAGCTGGTTACGTCGGTTGACCGGGGAATCGTGGAAACCCGCCGGGTCGTCGCGGCCCTGGCGGAAGGCGATCTGACCGAGGACATGCAAGGCGACTTTCAAGGTGCCTTCTACGAGCTACAGCAGAACGTCAACGCCGCGGTGTCGAGCCTACGCAAGGTTCTCAGCGAGGTAAGATCCGCAACCGACACAATTGGCGGCGGCACCGGCGAACTGCGCGCGGCATCCGATGACCTCTCCCGCCGCACGGAGCAACAGGCCGCCTCACTGGAAGAAACATCAGCTGCCCTCGAGCAGATCACCTCTGCCGTCAAAAATTCGACCGAACGGTCACTTGAGGCCAGCCACATGGTAGACGAGGCTCGCGCCAGCACCGAGCGGTCAAGTGCTGTGGTCCGTGATGCGGTATCGGCAATGGGTCGGATTGAAAATGCTTCGGCGGAAATCGGTCAGATTATCAATGTGATCGACGAAATTGCGTTCCAGACCAACCTTCTGGCGCTCAATGCCGGCGTGGAGGCGGCAAGGGCTGGAGAAGCAGGCAAAGGCTTTGCGGTCGTGGCGCAGGAAGTCCGCGAGTTGGCGCAGCGCTCCGCTGGCGCTGCCAAGGATATCAAGGCGTTGATCAATCGATCGAGCGAGGAAGTTCAATCCGGTGTCAAGTTGGTAACGGCCACCGGCGAGGCTCTGCTGCTCATCCAAGGCCATGTCGTCAAAATCAACGATCACGTCCATTCGATCGCAGTTGCCTCCAGACAGCAATCGACAGGACTTGCCGAGGTCAACACGGCGGTCAACCAGATGGATCAGGTAACGCAGCAAAACGCCGCCATGGTAGAAGAGTCGACCGCTGGAACGAACAGACTCGACGATGAGGTAAACACGCTCGCCCAGTTGATTTCCAGATTCAAGCTCGACAACCAGACGCATTCAGCACGGTCCGCGCAGCCTGGCCGCGAAGTCGTACTTCTAAAGGGGGGCAGCCAAAGAAGGGCTGGAAATCGCTAAGGCTTGTGCGCCGCTCAAGCTCCGCATTCCCCCGATCATGATGGCGGATCTCGATCTGTAGCAGCACTAGATTGCCGCATAATTGGATCTGATGTGTGGGCGACTGACCAGGAGGGCGGAAATGGCCGCCGTCTTCAATCGCTGCTTTGCCGGACGAGGCGAGCCCCCTTTTGGGCTCGTTTTCCGTTGAATGCCCACCTCGTCGTTGCCCCGTGCCTGAAGCCCGACTCCCGCGTCACCGGCGGGCTCGCCGTCACGCCCGCACAGTCGGTCACAGAAGATTATCCAACTCTCCATCTCACCTACGCCGACAATGCGTTGCGCCGAGGAGTTGAAAAATCATCGCTGCCCCGGCTGCCTCGTTCTTAGCTCTCTTTTCAGGAAATCGGCCAATAATTCCCGGCCGCCATAAACTATTCGCCAACTGCAAATATCGATAAAGACATTAAGAGATTTCCCAATGTATATCTAGCTTATACCATCGTATATTTCGCCGTTTTTCTCGAACAAATTTATTGAATATCACGTAGAAATGCATAACTGTCTGTCCACAAGGGAAATAGACAGCGATTGATCGGATTAGAAATGGAAAGCCACAGTAGTCGCCCCCACAGAAAAAACTCGTCGATCGATCGAGAATCAAATTGGCAAGCCTGCGTGCGCAAACTGATGACTAGCCGTTAGAATATCGGTTCGCCCTCATCAGATGGCTTGCTGCAAGTCAGCCATCAAAGGTGAATGCAATGAAGAACGGAACGGCCTTTCGTGCTCGCGCCCAAATCCGCCGGCCCTCCAACAAAAATTGCCCTTGTGCGTGCGCCCATAGTGCGGAATTGGCACCACTGGCCGAACGCCTCAAATTGGTTTCCATCTGGCAGTTCAACTCCCTGACACTGCAACATGAGCGGCAGTTGGTGCTCGTTCCTCGTTCGAAATGTCAGGCTCAGCACTGCGCGCTCCGATGAGAGCGCTCCATGCAGAGCAATTCCCGTTAATGGTGCTTGATAGGCTGCCTGCCTCCAAGCGCTTTCACTGTCATGCCCATTGCGGCAAATTGATTGCGGGGCAATCGGTTACGGCCCATGCCGGTCGAAGTCGCACGAGCTGCAAGACTGGAGCTTCCCTTCAAAGTTAGATCGGAGCCGAGGACGCGCAGATATTTTCACCGATCGCATGACCAACTGAACGATCCTCGTTCTCCAATGCTGATCTTCGATCTCTTCAGCAAACGCTCCATTCTGCCTTCGGCTAAGGACAGCAGCAGGTGTCATATTGACGGGTTTAGGTTTAACCATGAAGTTCAGTCAGACATTCGAGCTCCTACCATTTCTGGATACGACACTGAGCCTTGCGGCTGCATTTGTTCTCGGAGCGTTGATCGGCGCCGAGCGACAGTATCGGCAACGTACGGCCGGGTTGCGCACCAACGTTCTTGTCGCTGTCGGAGCCGCAGCATTCGTCGACTTGGCACAACGGATTGCGGGAACCACTGAAGCGGTCCGAGTCATTTCTTATGTTGTCTCAGGCATCGGCTTTCTGGGCGCCGGCGTCATCATGAAGGAGGGCATGAACGTTCGCGGCTTGAACACAGCTGCCACGCTTTGGTGTTCGGCGGCTGTGGGTTCCTGCGCCGGAACGGACATGCTCGCAGAGGCGACCTTGTTGACAGTGTTCGTGCTGGCAGGAAATACGCTGTTGCGCCCCCTAGTTAATGCGATCAACCGCATTCCAATCAACGAGCAAGCTGCAGAAGCAACATACGAAGTGCGCGTGATGGCCAATCGCTCCGCCATGCCGACCATAAGGGAACTTCTTGTCGATCGACTTGAGGAGGCTGATTATCCGGTCAGCGACGTCGAGATCATTGAACACGGACCTGAGAAGGTTGAAATCGTGGCGACCCTTGTGAGCACAGCGATCGACCCTGATGAGATTGAAGCCGTCATCACGGAGATGGAAAAGCAGGAAGCCGTCACGCACGGTACCTGGGAGGGCAGCACGAAAAACTGAATGCATGGCCTTATGTGAAAAACTGCTCTTGATGCTTCCGCCGGTAGAAGCGGTTTTACAGCGGAGATACGGCCTCTACAGAGCGCCGTCCGCGGACGACTGTCGGCGGCGGCAGAAACGCGCTGACTGAAATCATATTTGGTCATTCGCTGCAGAAGAAGCGTCCGCACATTTAAAGGGGGTCAGCGCGTTCAGACTGCAGGTTCATGGGCCAGACGGTCGAACATCCGAACAAGATCCGCCAATGAGCGGGCCTGCATCTTCTGCATGACATGGGCGCGCCGGACCTTAACCGTCACTTCCTTGACGTCCAGCTTTGCGGCGATCTGCTTGTTGAGTTGGCCTTGCACAACCAGTTCGAACACATCCCTCTCACCTGACGAGAGGCTGAGCATGCGCGACCGAAGTTCCTCTACTTCCGCGTCGTGCTGCAGGCGGTGTTGATCTCTTTCGAGTGCTTGATGAACCGCGTCGAGCAATTCCTGATCACGAAACGGTTTCGAGAGAAACTCGAAAGCACCGTCTTTGATGGCCTTCACGCCCATGGCGATATCGCCGTGACCGGTGATAAAGATCACCGGCATTCGCAGGCCTAGGCCGGCCATACGCTGTTGAAAATCGATGCCGCTTTGTCCTGGCATGCGCACATCTAGGACAAGACAAGCCGGCCGTGTCTCGAGCGAGTGGTCGACGAACTCCTTGACGGATTCAAATGTCAGCGCATCGAGCCCCACCGATGAAAAAAGGTCAGCCAAAGACGCCCGTACGGATCGGTCATCGTCCACAACATAAACGACGTTCCCATTCTCAAGATCCGTGTTCATTCATAGCATCCTTTGAACCGGCAAATCGAATAAAATGGTTGCGCCGCCAAATGGACTATCGCCGATCCAGATCGTTCCGCCGTTTGCTTCAATAATCGAGCGACATATGGTCAATCCCAACCCGAATCCACCCTTCTTCGTAGTCCAGAATGCGTCAAAGATATTATCGCGCGCGGCCGGCGGTATACCGGCGCCGGAGTCTGAAATCGAAAACATGATCCCGGTCGCGTTCGATAGCGACGAAATCTTGAGCTTTCGCTCATTCGAACTCTCCTGCACGGCCTCTATGGCATTCAAAATGAGGTTGCCTATAACCTGTTGGATCTGAACCTTGTCAGCCAAGGCGGGGGACAGACCATCCTGCAACGACATCATCAGCGAAATCCCGTTCTTGCTTACCTCGCCGCTCGAGAGGTCAACAATTTCAAGAAGTGCTTCGTTGAAATCGAACGCGGAGCGTGAAGGCGCCTCCCCTCTTGCCAGGCTGCGAACTCGAGACAGGATCGTGCTGGCGCGATCCGTATCAGCTGCTATTCGGTCCAAAGCCGCACGCGCCTTGTCGAGGTTTGGCGGATCTTGTGCCAACCATCGCCTGCAGGCGCTTGAACTTGTCGAAATAGCAACGAGCGGCTGACTGACTTCGTGAGCGATAGACGCTGTCAACTGTCCCAATGTGGTGACCCGCGCAATTCGCAAGAGGCGCTCTCTGGCTTCATGCGCGGCAGCTTCAACCGATACCAACTTCAGCCCGAGGTAGGTCGTGATGCCGATCGCAACGACGCTGAAGACAGTATTGATAAGCCCAATCTCATAGTCGCCCGAATGGGTCAGATGGAAGCTGACGATCATAAGGCCAACGGAAACCAACGCCAACATGACCACAGTGCGCTTTTGAAAAACCCGCGTAGCCGCAAGGACAACAGTGGTATAGAAAACTGCTGCTGCGATCGCATATTCCGTGGCCGTATCGGCAATGAATATGATGGCCATGACGGCAGAAAAGCCCGCCAACGTGACCCTTGCTCGTGATGACATCCGTTTACTGGGGGGCTTCATAACTAGCACCGATCGACAAATCAATTACGAGCGCATCTGACGCTTGGATCGGGGCGCATTTTGCATTTGATCGGCGGCTGGGCGGCTTGACGTTCTATTCCGAACGGCAGGCCTTTTCAATAAGCTCGGTTCAACCGGGATGCGAACACTGTCAATCACCGGGCGGGCTTTTCGTGAAGCGGGTGTCGGCCTCCTATCGAAAGGCAAACCGCCTCAAACAGCGCCTACCATCTGCCCCTTCGAAGGAGCCCGATCGACGCCTTCTGCAGCTTTGTCGACCACTGCAGGAGTTGTCGGCTCTGTAGGTGCGAGAGAATACCATAGCGAGCCAACATCCGGGTCGTGTGCAGGAGACGCGAACCCATGAACGCCAGCATCCAGCAAACCGAGCGCTCGGAAGCGTGACGGACTTGCGTCGCCATCCCGTTCTGGCCCCGCGGTACACCGTCGAGGCGTTGCGGCAAACGCTTTGGGCGGTGTGAATTGTGTGGTCCGGAGTTGACTTGTGACCTTGCGGCAGCTTTGGACATATCCGTGATCCTTTTGTTATTGCTGTTTCGGCCTCTTGAGAGCGAATGCGGCTGGGGAATTTTCAAATCTGTGAACATGTCGGTGGAGCAACCATTGCTGCTCCACCGACGTTGATCTGGTCCTCTAGAACCACTGTCCGAAGCGGCGAACGTAGATGACTTTCATCGTCTGAGCGACGATGCAGTAAGCCAACAAAGTGCCAACGAGCCAAGGGAAGTAGGACCATGGAAGCGGCACCATGCCGACGATCTCTCCAATCGGAGAGAATGGGATGTAAATGCCAACGGCAATAACGAGAGCCGACATCAGGAGCACTGGGGTTGATGCCGTGCTTTGGACGAACGGTATTTTCTGCGTACGTAGCATGTGAACGACGAGTGTTTGCGAAAGAAGCCCTTCGATGAACCAACCCGATTGGAACAGGGCCTGATGTTCCGGCGCATTGGCCGAGAAGACAAACCACATCAAAGCATAGGTAGTTATATCGAAGATGGACGAAGTCGGTCCGATCCACAGCATGAAGCGGCCGATGTTTTTCGCGTCCCATTTGCGTGGTTTGCGCAGAAACTCCTTATCCATCTTGTCCCAGGGGAGCGCGAGTTGCGAAATATCGTACATGAGGTTCTGAACGAGCAAGTGGATCGCCAACATCGGCAGGAAAGGCAAGAATGCGCTTGCCACCAGTACTGAAAACACGTTCCCGAAATTCGAGCTTGCGCACATATTCAGGTACTTCAGGATGTTACCGAACGTCTCGCGACCCGTAATAACGCCAGCCTCGAGAACCATGAGGCTTTTTTCGAGCAGGATAATATCGGCGGATTCCTTGGCGATATCGGCACCGCTGTCGACGGATATGCCGACGTCGGCGTCGCGCAAGGCCGGCGCATCGTTAATGCCATCGCCCAGAAAACCTACCGTATGGCCATTGGCCTGCAGTGCTTTCAAGACACGAGACTTCTGCAGCGGGGTGAGTTTGGCGAAGATCGTTCGTTCTTCAACGACTTCGCGCAAGCTTGTCTCGTCTAGTTTCTCGATCTCGCGCCCAAGAATGGCTATGCCGGGCGCCAATCCAACCTCACGGCAGATCTTCGTGCTGACGACCTCGTTGTCACCGGTCAGAACCTTGACCGTGACACCGTGTTCCGCCAAGGCGGCAATGGCCGGCCCCGCGGTTTCCTTCGGTGGGTCCAGGAAGGTGAGAAAACCCTGGATGGTCAAATCGGTTTCGTCGGCGATCTTGTATTGTGATTTGGTCTTTACGGGTTCGATCGTGCGTGTGGCGACGACCAAAACCCGGAACCCATCCTCGTTGTAACCGCGCGCA
This sequence comes from Ensifer sp. ENS06, assembly GCF_014852205.1. Lineage (NCBI taxonomy): Bacteria > Pseudomonadati > Pseudomonadota > Alphaproteobacteria > Hyphomicrobiales > Rhizobiaceae > Ensifer > Ensifer sp. ENS06. The sequence goes on from NZ_JACVBC010000012.1 coordinate 116,191, forward strand.
ATCGCGGCCAGCGCCTTCCGGCCGCTCTCGTCGAGCTCGCGTGAAGTGTCGCCGTCCCTCACCCAACTTGAAATATTGAGCATTTCTTCAACGGCACCCTTGCAGACCAGCAGGTGTTCGCCGCCAATTCCCTCCACGACGACGGACAGCCGACGACGGATAAAATCAAATGGAAGCTCGTCGATCTTGCGATAGAACTGTGCTGAGCGCAGTGTTTCTGGTGATCCACCGGCAAACTGAACCACAGCCTGGTCCATCAGATTTCTAACACCGCTCTGATGGTGGCTGTTCAGCCATGCCAGACGCAGAACACTATCGTCGCGCTTACCCGTCGCGTCGACGTGATGCTCCAGGATGATCTTGTCCTGTGTGAGCGTACCGGTCTTGTCGGTGCAAAGGATATCCATGGCGCCAAAGTTCTGGATGGCGTTCAGACGCTTTACGACCACTTTGCGCCGTGCCATGGCGACTGCGCCTTTGGCGAGATTCGATGAGACGATCATTGGAAGCATCTCAGGGGTCAGCCCGACGGCAACCGCCAAGCCGAAGAGCAATGCTTCAACCCAATCGCCCTTCGTGAAGCCGTTGATTGCAAAGACGATCGGAACCATCACCAGCATAAAGCGAATGAGAAGCCAGCTTACGCTGTTTATGCCCCGGTCAAAGGAAGTCTGGGCCCGAGCGCCGACGATGGCTTTTGCCAGAGACCCGAAGTAAGTGCGCGGACCCGTCGCCACAACAACAGCTGCCGCGGTGCCACTGACCACATTGGTGCCCATGAAGCAGACATTCGGCAGATCAAGCATATCCATGTGGTCCGTTACAACCGCCACGGCCGACTTGCCTGACACCGCGCCAAGTGTATCGTATTTCTCTACGGGCAGCGCTTCCCCCGTCAATGCAGCCTGGCTGACGAAGAGATCACGCGATTCGAGCAGGCGTACGTCGGCTGGAATCATGTCACCTGCCGAGAGCCTGACGATATCACCGGCAACGAGGTTCCGCATGGGGACTTCTCTCGCCTCCCCGGCAGCCTTGGGCGAAGGACGACGCAACACCGTTGCAGTCGTGCGAACCATGGCCTTCAGAGCGTCAGCCGCCTTGCCTGAGCGGTACTCCTGAACGAAACGCATGAATGCGCTGGCAAGCACCATAACGGCAATGATGATGACCTTCGTGGGATCGCCGGCTTCACCGTCCTGGATCGGCAACCAGATATCGGTGAAACCACTGATCGAGGCAAGGACGATGAGGACTAGGATAAACGGGTTTTTGAACGCCAGAAGGAATTGCAGTAAGGCGGGAATCCGCCGGTCGTGCGCGACTTCATTTGGTCCATCTTCGACGAGCCGTTGTGCAGCCTCGGCTGCAACAAGCCCGTCACGGTTGCCTTTGACATTGGCGAGGGTGAGCTCGATGGTGTTTCCAGACTCCCGAATAGCCCGCATGGAGAGCTTTCGGTCGTCTTTCATATCCGTCTTGTGCACGGATTTTTGCAGGGCAACATTCATTTTCTTAGTCTCCTGCCGCAGCATCGGCTGCAACGACATGAAGCTTGGTGCGCCCGACCAAAGAGCGTGAAGCCATGCCGCGCCGTCGAACTTACGGTCGGTTGGATTTGAATTCGTTTGAGGAGGTCAGTCCGCCACGCATAAGCAATCACAGCCAAGCAGGACGGACTAACTGGACGAGTCCCGTCGAAATAGCGATGCCTTTTGAAGTGTGAACACCGGGGAATGTTGAACTTCGAAAGGCACCGCTATTTCGATGGGGGAGACAGGACGTCTCAGTTCGGGCGTATAGAGTTGCGGCTCTGCCGAGTTACGGCCAAGACAATCGCGAAGCGCTCAAACAGCGCCAACGATCGCCAACGGTCAATTGCGTCCCGGTCCGACGTCCAGCGGCATTCAAGGCGTCCGGTTTTGGTGTTGATTGTCCAGATTGCAGTGGGTGCCGATTGGTTTCGTCCGCGTTCAATCGCGGGCTCAAGCTCCCGCTTCGCCGAGGTTGGAACCCTCGCCGAATTCCTTTTGGCACGTGCCGCAGCGCGAATCTGCAACCCTGTCCTTCTCAAGGAAAAAAATGGGAAGTGCATGTCTTACTCCTTACGCCGGGTAGGCCGTCGGAGCAAGATTGAAACATCAACCCCGTCTGAGCGACTTACTCGGCTTTCTTTTTCGACTACTGTCGCTTGACATTTATTTGTTCCTTAAAAGTGTCTGGGGAATTCCGCCGAAACACATTCTTCTCACTATCAGAGTGCTTTCATTCCATCTAACATTATTTGACCGACACGCTACATCTCTTTGGTACTTGGCGTATACCAAAGTATATTCGACTCATCTGACATGAAATGGAACGAGCGGAACACGAACGGAGATAATCGACTGTAGCAACGATATCGCATTCACGTTCAACGCGGCGGGGCGTGGCTCCGCAAACGGCTGTCGACAGACAGCCCGGGTGCCTTGTCGGTGAGCAAGCGCATTGACTTGTGGTAGGCCTCGTAGTTGCGTGCATCCTCGAAGTGCATAAAATGCGTGCAACAGTCCCGTTTCGCTTCTCACGGCTGTCCAGCCCGGGGCCCGCTTTGCACAGGGCTGGAAGTCACCCGACGTCTCGTCGTAGATGAAGCAGCCATCACCGCTGAAATTGTCGCGAAGCAGGCGCGGCTATGAAGGGCGATCGAGGGTGTGGCGTCGGCTTCTTGCCTACCACACGAAACCAAAACAGCGACTGCCAACTCCCGGCAAACCTACAGCCAATCCTGATCATAACGGCTTGCAATACCCGCGCAAAGCACAACGCAGTTCACAAGTAAGTCTCTCAGGTAGTGCGGGCGTTGCATTGGCAGCTTCTGGAAGGCCGAAGTCACACAGGCAAAAGATTGCCACCGCCCTGCAGCGGGGCTAGGTCCACCCGGCAAAAGGATTTTACCGCCGCCAGTTCGATCGAAAGGCAACCTTTTCCGGCCCGTGTGACAAAGGCTGGGAGGAAGCATCAGTCGGCAGTCCCAAACTGGATGTCTTCCTTGAGCGATAGTCCTGAGGATCAGGGCTGCACGATCGAGTCTGGTAACATCACTCTTTGCCTGCAGCGCGCCAGGCGCCGGTCAGTCAGGCCTTGCAACGTGGACCGAGTGTCGATCAAAGTGTGGAATCTGTCGATATGGCCCGAATGGCTGGGAAACAACCAATCCTCAAAAAATTCTAGCGGACGTAGTTGCCATTCTTCTGTCATGTTCAGATTATGCGCGACAGGTGAGCCCCCAAGGTCCGCCTACAAAAACCTTACTTTTTCACGTTCTGAGTCCAATCGAAAAAAAATGGCATTCCTCGTAAAGTCTGACAGAGGCCTCATATTCATTTTGTCCACTTGCCAGAATATGCATCTCAATTGAAAAATCTATCCGACTGAATAGTTAAGACTAGTTTCCATCTGGCGATGCGGGCTGAACAAAGGGGAGAAGCGGAACGAGTGGTCGCCTTTAAAATGGGAGTATTAAATTGTCGGAATTGTCTTCGACACCACCGTGCCCGCTATGTGCAGAGAAGAATGTTTCCGGTATGGACGACCAAAGTGATGGGCAGCCCGTCGAGGCACAAACACTGGCGAAGCTCGCAGAGCTAGAATGTGCGCTGGCGGAAAAGCTGTGGCAGCTTGAACTTGCGCTTGATTGCTGTAACGGCGGACTCTGGGACACCGATCTAAAAGACGGCAGCGTGAGCTGGGATCGCAGGGTGCATGAACTCTATGGGGTACCCTACAATTCGCCAGCGGCTTTGTTAACGAATGAGGCATGGCTTACGGCCCTTGACCCTGGAGAACGAAAGGCTGCGCAGCTCAATATGGCGGCGTCCAGTGCCGATGGCGGGCCTTACAGCCAGCTAGGAAGTAAGGTCCTACCAACTGGGCAGGTTCGCCACCTTAAGACGGTCGCTGAGGTCCGCCAGTTACCCAGCGGAAAACGCAAACTGGTTGGAATGGTGTTGGACATCACCGACCATGTTGAGCTGCGCGCCAATCTCAAAGCAGCCCGGCTGCAAACCATCCGATTAGCTGCCAAACTCGAGCAAGCGCGAAGTCGTTCCGAGTACAGCGCGCTGCACGACCCCCTCACCGGCCTCGCCAACCGCAGGAAACTGGATGAAGAGCTCGCAAGACATGCTAGGCGAAGCCGCGGCAATGCCCTGAAAATAGGCATTTTGCATTTGAACCTGGATCGCTTCAAGCAGATCAACGACACGCTTGGGCATGCTGTGGGAGATGCAATTCTAGTCCATGCGGCAGGCACACTCCGAAATACTGTTTCACCCGAAAATCTGATCGCAAGGATCGGCAGCGATGAATTCGTGATCCTTGTAAGGAATATCTGTGACAAAGAGGAATTAGCTGAATTAGCATGCCGCGTTATCGCGTTGATGCGCCAGCCATTCGAATACAACGGCCACGTTTGCCGCTTTAGCGTCAGTATTGGTATTGACCAAAGCGAGGGCAAAAACCTTGATACACACCAGATCCTTGTTCGCGCCGATTTGGCGCTATGCAGGGCCAAGGAGCTCGGTCGGGGTCGCTATGAATTCTTCGCCGAAATCTTGCAAGCAGAGATGATAGAGGAAAAACGTATCGCCGACGATATCCTGGCAGGAATCGAAAACGATGAATTCATTCCATTCTACCAACCTCAGATCGACGCTGCGACCTTCAAACTTGCAGGATTGGAAGCGTTGATAAGGTGGCAACATCCACGCGACGGTCTGCTTGCGCCTCAGAGATTTCTCAAAACCGCAGACGCCATCAATGCCACGGCGACTCTCGACAGCATAATCTTAAAGAAAGTCCTGCAGGACCGCGTCCGTTTTTCAAGCCTTGGCCTAAACGTGCCAAAAGTCTCCGTTAATGTTTCCGCCAGAAGACTCGCCGACCCCGCGTTGGTCGATCGGCTCGCAGATCTAGCGATCACGCCGGGGACTATCTCGTTTGAACTCCTGGAATCCATATTTCTCGATGATAATGACGACATCCTTATGATGAATATCGAAAAGCTCAAGGGCATCGGCATCGACATTGAGATTGACGATTTCGGCAGCGGACATACCTCGATTGTCAGCCTATTGAAACTGAAGCCAAAGCGATTGAAGATTGACCGTCAGCTTGTTGCTCCGATCTTGTCGTGTAGTGAGGAGCAGGCACTTGTATCCGCCATCATATTCATTGGGCACTCCCTTGGCATCGAGGTGGTTGCCGAAGGCGTCGAAACGCTGGCTCATGCGCAAATGCTTAAAACCTTGGGATGTGACTTGCTGCAGGGATACGCATTTGCCGCTCCCCTGTCTGGCGAAGACCTATTGGCGTTCCATAGCACATGGCATCAGTCGTTGAGGCTTCAGCACATGAAGGAAACCTAAAATCGCAAAACGCCTCACACGGCCCCGCGGCGTCAGCGACAGACGAGATGGCAGGGTCGTCTCGATGCCAGTCGACTGGCGTCATCGATAAGGCGTGATGAAGACCGGCATGGCCCCGCGCGTTCATTCCGGGGCGCGCTGCATTGCGATCAGTTCGCGCGCCTTGCCTCTTGGACCAGCCCATCACGACAATCCAATCCGCAACTGCACCAAACTTCGCAAACGAAGGCTACTCTTTCGCCAACAAAGGAACTCTGGCCAGGAAAAGCAGAAATAAGGTGAGTTTGAGATGTTTGCCGACGATAGGGTTTAGGCCTATCGTCAGGCAGTTCGAACGGCATTGCTGGTCGCAGTTCACAAGCTGGTGTCATGATCACCCAACGATCAAAACTCCTCCCAAGTTTCCTTCACGGCGGCGCCGCCCGAAAATGCTCCGACCAATTGCCTGGTCATCCGATGGGCCGGCGAAGCGACCGGACGGTGACCTTTCCCGGCTGCGACGAGCGGTGCGGTCGGGCGAAGAGTGTGCCCAAGCTTGAATTGCGCAACCATTTCACGCAGTCTGCTGCTTTCGGCCGCCAGATTCGAACTGGCGGCACTGGTTTCCTCAACCATCGCGGCGTTCTGTTGGGTCACTTGGTCCATCTGGTTGACTGCGGTGTTTACCTCCGCAAGTCCGAGCGACTGTTCCTTCGCCGATTTGGCGATCGAATCCATGTGCTGGTTGACCGTAACGATGTAACCCTCGATCGTCTTCAATGAATCTCCGGTTTCGCTCACAAGCTTGACGCCGTTCTGCACCTCGGCGGATGAATTGCGAATGAGTTCCTTGATTTCCTTGGCGGCCTTGGCCGAGCGCTGGGCCAGTTCGCGCACTTCCTGAGCCACGACGGCAAAACCTTTGCCCGCATCTCCGGCCCGGGCAGCCTCAACGCCAGCATTCAAGGCGAGGAGATTGGTCTGGAATGCGATTTCGTCGATGACGCCAATGATGTTCGCGATCTGGTTGGAAGATTGCTCGATCCGGCTCATTGCTTGAACCGCATTGGCTACGACCTTGCCGGACTCGGCTGCGCTGTCGTTGGCCTGTACTGCAATGGCGCGAGCTTCTTCGGCTCGATTGGAAGAGTTTGCGACGTTCACGGTAATCTGATCGAGAGCGGCGGCCGTTTCCTCCAACGCCGCGGCCTGCTGCTCAGTCCGCTTGGAGAGATCGTCAGCGCTGGTGCTGATCTCGCGTGAGCCCCCATCGATCGCACCTGTTGCATGAGCAACAGTATCCATGGTTTCCGCAAGCTGTGCGATGGCGGCATTGAAGTCGCCACGCAGACGTTCGAAATCCTGAGCAAAAGGCTCCGCCAGCCGGAAAGTCAGATCACCCTGCGCAAGATACGTCAAGCCTTCGCCCAGGCTCGTCGTTGCCTGCGCCATCGCGTCTGCCTTGGCCCGCTCGACTTCGGCATTCCGGCGCCGCTCTTCATCTGTCAGATTGCGCTGTTCGACGGCCTCCTGCTCCAGCCGTTGTTTCGAAAGCGCATTCTCGCGGAAGACTTCAACGGCTGCCGCCATCATGCCAACTTCATCGCTACGTTCGGCGAAAGGTGTTGCCGTGCCGGTTACGCCTTTCGCGAGGTTCCCCATGAAGCCCGTGATTGTCTTGATCGGATTGCAAACTCTGCGAATGACATAGACTGTCGCGCCGGCGACCATCGCACCGATTGCTCCGATGGCAATGGAAACGAAATAGACGGAGAAATCATAGACGGCGGCGGCATTTGTGACAGCGGCAGATGCGCCTTTCATGTTTATATTGATCAATTCCGCCACGCTGGCAGCGATTTCCTCGCTGATTTTCTCCATCGACGTCGCGTAAACCTTTACCGCATCATCATTCTTGTTCTGCCTCGATAAAGCGAGCATGACCTCACCCGCTGCGACATACTGATCGTAACCAGAATTGATATCGTCTAATATAGCTCGCTCACGCTCGGATGATATCAGAGGAATGTACATTGCGGCCGCGTCTTTAAATGCGCCTTTCCTATCGACGATCAACTGTTCCGCGGACTTCATTGTCTCGGGGGTAAGGGAGGTAATATGGCTGGCATAGGCCAACTTGGATGCGGCCAACGCAATCTTCACGTCCTTCACCACAGCAACACTCGGAAGCCAGTTTTGAGCGATCTCCGTCGTCGAACCGTTGATCGTCATAACGGTTGACAGCGTCAGGTATGAGAACAATGCCATCGCGATCGCCAAGGCTGACAGGATTGAAACCAGTGTGGTTTTGATGGTGAAGCTTGGCATGGAATCTCCTCACGGCTCCTCCCTCACGGCGATGGAGCATTATGAAATTGTCCCTCGCTCCTCGTCATAAGGAAGGGTGATCCGTCGGCCATGGACGTCATTCCATGACAATGTGGATTCTAAGGAGAAACAACTCCGCTACAGAGGTGAGAAGAACCGCTGCGGTCTCGGAACAGTTGCATCGGTTACAATATGATCATGGCAATCATTTAGGTTTTATTAAAATAAGCTGGAACTGCCTTAAATAGTCTGCGAAATCTCCGGACGCGATTTGCAACCTATTTGAGAGTACGGAAAACGTTTCTCATGGGCCCAGCGACTTCCGGAGACAGCGCAGGAAAACGCCACCGCCTCCGGCTGTGATGCTGATATAGTCGACACGTTGCGCGGGTTATAAATACACAAAAAGTAGCAGACATCGGGCGCTGGGTTAAAAGTGCTCTGTCTTCTCGGTTACAATCAACGCTTCGTCTGTCTTGAAACGCTCAAGCATTCTTCGAAGCCGATTGTTCTCGTGGTGAAGACGTCGCGCCAGCAGGTCTTTCAGCCTCCGGTTCTCTTCCTCGAGAGCGGCAAGGTCGTCGGAGGGTACTTCGGTTGCAGCCGTGATCGTTTCACTAACGGACCGACGAACGCTGCGCGCCCGGCGCGGACGCTGCGGCGCTCCAGGTGACGTCGTCTTCGGACTGTCCTCTTGCGACGGCGAGATAAAAGCAGAATCGGCGGCATTCTGGTTCGCTCTGAGCTCTTCTGCCAAGGCCCCGGGCTCCGCGATTGAGGTGGCGATGCTGGTGCCATCTGTTGAAGACAGCTCAGCACTTTGCTCAGACCAATCCTCGCTGGTGCGGTCAGCCGGTTCGAAAAGATGCGGCGCTTCAGTCTCCGCCTCACGCACAAGCGCCTTCAGGTCGGTATCGCCCCATATGGAAGAGGGATTGATTGTAGAGCGCCGGCGACCCGATTTGAATTCGACGACAAACTTTCGCTGCTGTGGTTTCATATTAATCCAATTCAGGAGTGCGAGACCGGCACGATGCGTGAAACCGCTCCCACCACGCTTTCTGGCGGTGCTATCTCTTTGAAGACACGCGCTTGGATCGCGTCAGTGTTACTATCCTAGTATCGCTCTCGTCTGCCATAAGGTGTTTTGCCTCTCCAACAACACATCCTTTTCTTATGAGCAAGGGGCAGAGTCAATAATCTGCCTGCAGCGCGAGCAAATCCGAAGTCGCTCCCATCGATCCATCCAGCGGCTCCTGACGCAAATAGCATGAACCTGCGGGTAGTTGAGTCTGGTCAACGAAGCTGGCGACCTTCATGAGTCGGCGATATGCAGCAAGGGATATAGGGATTAGTCAACGGAACCTGCGTATCAGGATCTGATAGCCAGGTGCAGCGCAGTCTTAAAGGCTGTCAACGGACGGTATTCCTTGCTGCGACAGAAGGATCGGAACCACTCCTCTCATCTGGTGCCGGTATGGCCGCTCCGCCAAGGGCGCGAACAAGACTTCCTTCGTTTAGCAGGCGCGCGAGGCGATTATCGATCAGCATGTTCTCGGCAAGTCTCGTGCGCTCCTGCGCCTCAAGTAGTGGTCGCAATGGGAGCGAACCGGCTCGAAACCGTTTTTCGTATAGCGCTTCGACACGCCGGTGGGCCTCGAGAGCACGAGTAAGATGCAGAGCCTCCCGAGATAAGGACGTTCTGACCGACAGGCCGTCGGAAACCTCGGAGAGCGCCGTCAGCATCGCCCCCCGGAAAGAGGTCACGGCCTCTTCATACTGTACCTCGGATACCTTTACCTGCAGCCCCATCTCCCGCAAGTTTAGGAACGGCAGCACCGCCCTGGTGCCAAGTGTGGCGAGAGGATTTGCCAGAACGTGCGCAAGCTCTTGGCCGCCAGCCCCAAGACTACCAGTCAGCGATATAGGCGGATAGAAGCTCACTTTCTTTTCGTCTGTTCGGCGGAGAGCCGCCCGAAGCCTCATCTCCGCGGCACGCAGATCTGGGCGGCGGGAAATCAAATCGGCCGGCAGGCCGGGGGGCAACTCTGGCAACGCTCCAGGTGGAAGCCGCAGCGGCTCCGCAATAGGATCGGCGCTGCCGTTGAGGAGAATGGCAAGGCTGATGCGCTGCTTGGCGCGTTCCCGCAGGAGGGCTTCGCGCGCGGCACGTTGTGTTTCAAGCACTTGGGTTATCTCGAAACGCTCGAGGTCAGACGCCGTCTCGACCCGTCGCATCGTTTCCACTATGCGTTCAGTGCGCTCAGTTACGGCAAGTCCGGCAGACGCGCTGTCGAGCATCTGGTTTGTGTGGCCAAGACGCCACCAAGTCGAAACAGTCGCAGCGACAACGGTCAAGCGAGCAGCTTCAAGATCCTCTGTCGACGCCGAAGCTTCCAGGTTGCCGATGTCACGTATCGCCGCCGTCCTACCCCAAAGGTCCAGTTCATAAGACAGATTAAAGGCTGATTGAAAATGCTGCGTTGCAGATCGGCTACCGCCAAAAGGCCTGTTTGTGTTTCCGTCAGCGCCACCAGAAAACTTCGGCATGCCAGTCTCCCCAGCGAGGCGAGCATCAAGCATCGCCCGGCGGGCACGAAGGCTGGTCGCAAGCAGATCGTTGTTGGCGGCAAGTACGACGGGAATAACGGCGTTGAGGCCCCGATCACCGAAAGCTCTCCACCATTCATCGTCTATGCTGGGCTTGTCGCGTCCAAGATCCGTGGATACCTCCCATTCAAATCCACCGGGCAATTCTGGACGGTGAAATTCGGTCGGCGCCAGACACCCTGAGAGCGCTATCCCGGTTGCCATAGCAACCGCCGTCTTTAAGGAGCGCATCACGTCTATTCGCTTGCCAGTGCCTGGATCGGGTCGAGGCGCGCAGCGGTGCGTGCCGGGAGATAACCAAATACAAGGCCGACTAACACGGTGAAGCCAGAAGCCAGAAGAATCGCATCGAAACTGAGGATGATGGGCAGGGGCAGCAGGAGGACATCGGAAAGCGCGGCCAGACCAAATGCAACGGCAATGCCGAGGCTGCCACCAACGAGGCAAACGACAATCGCTTCGATCATGAATTGGGTCATGATATCGATATGCCGGGCGCCGACCGCCATACGCAACCCAATCTCACGCGTGCGCTCGCCTACTGAAATCAGCATGATGTTCATGACGCCGATTCCACCGACCAAGAGGGCAACTGCTGCCAACGAAGCAATCAACAAGCTGAACGTCGCCATTGTTCGCTCAGTCGATCGACGGATCTGTTCACTATTAACAATGAAAAAATCCTTCACTCCGTGCCGTCGCGCCAGGAGGTTGCTGACTGCACGCTCGACCAGATCGCTATCAACGCCGTAGCGAATCCTGAGCGTGATGTTGGCGAGCGGCATGGCTCCAACCAACCTCACCCGGAAAGCCGAGTGCGCCATATAGGCATTCAAAGCCGTGTCTCCGGATCCCGGCAGAGCCACGACACCGACGACCGTGACGGGTGCCCTGTCAATAAGGACTGTGCGCCCCGTCGGATTGGTATCCTTAAAAAGGGTCGACGCGGCGATATCAGACAGAACCACGTTAGGATGGGCACCGGTCACGTCGTCCGATGTCAGCGCCCGGCCAGCAACGAGTCTCATTCCGTTGGTCCGAAAGTACGACGGCCCTACGCCGGAAACCTGCAGGTTCGCATTCAACCCGCCATTGCGACCCTTCAGACTTGCCGCAATCTCGGGTGATGTGCTGTCGACATAGGGCTGTGCCGCCAAAGCATCCGCATCGGCCGCTGTCAGGCTGACAACGGCCGATGCATTTGGATCACCGAAATCGCGCCCTGGATAGATGCCCAAAGAGTTCGTGCCGAGAACGCTTAACTGGTTCATTACCGTGTTGCGAGCACCCTCGCCGAGACCGATGACCGCCACCACCGCAGTGACACCAATAATGATGCCAAGCATTGTCAGCCCGGTACGCAGCTTCTGTGCGACCATGGCCCTAAAGGACATGGCAAACGCGTTTACTATGCGAGAGACGACGGCCGGGAACGGGTTGTGACGAGCATATGGCGCACCGGTCTCCGCCAACGAATTGGCTTGAATACAACTCTGTCGACTGTCCGCAATGATGCGACCGTCTGCGAACTCGACAGTCCGTTGCGCATGGGAGGCCACGTCGCGATCATGGGTGATGATGATGATCGTGCGCCCCTCAGCGTGCAGTTCCTTGAGTACGGACAAAACAGCTTCTCCCGATCGGCGATCGAGTGCACCCGTTGGCTCGTCCGCAAGAACGACACTGGCGTCGTTCATCAAGGCGCGCGCGATTGCTATCCGCTGCTGCTGGCCGCCCGACAGTTGGTTGGGCCGCGAAGACCGCCGATCCGAAAGACCGAAGTATCCAATGATGCGATTGGCCCGTCGTCTACGTTGGTCTGCAGGCATTCCGGAATAGATGCCCGGTAGCTCCACGTTTCCGCTGATGGTCAGCGTGTTGATGAGGTGGTACCGCTGGAAAACAAAACCGAAACAATCGCGCCGCAGTCTTGCGAGATCATCAGAGTCAAGCTTCCCGACATCGACCTCTCCGACAAAGTATTGGCCGCTGTTGGGTCGATCCAAGCACCCCATAATGTTCACAAGCGTGGATTTCCCTGATCCTGACGCCCCGACGATCGCTACCATTTCTCCCGGCTCTATAATGAGGTCCACACCGTCAAGTGCGGCGACCGTCTCTTCGCCACTGTTGTAGAAACGTGCGACACCGCGCAGCTCTAGCCGTGGTGCTCTCATTGGCGGATCATATCCGTGTCTGTGGGACCGGCATCGAGTTGAAGCAGAACTTCCTCGCCCTCGGCCAATCCCTCCAGGACCTGCACATCGATGCCGTTGGTAATGCCCGTTCGCACGCGGCGCTCATCCGCTTGGCCATTGTTTTGCCTGACGAGCGCACTGAAAAGGCCCTTTTCATCCGGGCCACGAAGCGCGGCCCAAGGTACCAGCAACGCATCAGCCACGGCATTTGTTACGACGGTTACATCGGCCGTCATCATAGGCTGCAGCTTGCCGTCACGGTTCGATGCTCTGAACAACACATTGAAATAAATGGCTTGTGCGGAAGCGCCAGCACCCGCCTGCACGCCATTGCTTGCAAGAGAGCTTAGCATTGTGGAAGCCGCGGGTTCGACCTCTTCCAGAATGCTTTCACGGTTGAGCCTGCGGTCGCTGAAGGTGGTAAACTGAACCTTCTGTCCAGCTTTGATGCGCCCGACATCAGCCTCCGAAATCTGCGCGCGTACGATCATTACGTCGGTCTGCGCGATGACCGCGATGACGGGCGCCGTTTGGGCTGAATTCAATGTTTGTCCTGGCTTGGCCACCAATGCGATCACACGTCCGTCGATAGGTGCCAGTATGCGCGTATAACCAAGATTGGTTTCGGCCTTCTCAACTTCGACAGTGGCGTTTTCGATCTGAGCCGCTGCGAGGTCGCGTTCGGCAAGGGCGATCTGAGCTGCAGATTCTGCATCGTTCAGATCCGCACCTGATCCCGCCCGACCGGCATAGAGATCCTGTTGGCGCTTGAACGTGCGTTCCGCCTTTTCCAACTGAAACTGCCGTGCCCGCATCGTAGCCTGCGCCTGCGACAAAGATGCGCGCGCCAATCGAAGTTCGTTCTGCTGTTGCAGCGAGTCAATTTCCGCAATTCGCTCGCCTGCTCGGACACGGTCTCCAAGCCTAACGCTTATTGATTTCAACTGGCCGGTTACCTGGGCTCCGACCTGGACGAGTTGCGACGGCTCGAGCGTCCCGACCGCCGCCACGGTCTCCGATAATGCGCCTCGACGAACAACGTCCTTCAGGGCCGCGCCCTCGCTCGGATCGGAATTTGGAACTGCAAACGTGGCGGCAGTACCGGCGCAGACCAGCAGTGCGATAGCCAGCACGACAAGCCTTTTGGGGGAATTGTTATGGCGTGTTTGGAATGTCACAGTAACATCTCGATCGGCGCTATCCTGCGGAATGGGTCAAAATTTGTCCGCTGCCGAGATCACTTTCGTCTTTTCCTAGACAGCTTTTCGTCTGCGATTCTCGCACGGATATCTCGATATATATTGCCGCAAGATTGCAGGAGGGTAAGATTCTCTCCTTTTCAAGAGAATGGCTTGTCCTTTGAGCGTCCTTTGCCTGTGCGCCACACAAAGCTGTCCCGGCTGCCACGCTGCTCGTCCCGAACCAGCAACCCGGCGCCAAAACCCCGCGCTCTGGATGAAGATTACGATGGGACTGGCCGACGTATGCAATTGTCAGAAGGGCTGTTTTGCGGCGCCACACGCTGACAACGGAGGATCACAGGATAAGGACCTGCCCTTGCGTCGTCGGGACTCATCACAGTGACTACAGTGGTGGCAACCAAAACACTGTGAATAAGGCCCCTCACTTGGGGACAAGCGGCGAAGCCCTATTCTGAGCAGACCCATTTCTGGAGTTCAGACTGGCGCTCGCAATACGGATATTCCCTAGGTCCTCTAGCGATGTGGGCGCCTGACGGACGGGATAGTTACAATTGCTCCTGCATGTTTGCTCGATCGCCACGCGACAAACCTTGGCACGCTGAGACAAGGCAACTGAAGCTCCTCATCGCCTACCAAACTATTTCGCTACCTATTATCGTACTTCCAAACACTATTGAAACCTGCCCCAAAGGCTGCATCGGCCCGCATCTGGATCGTGTCACGATCCTCAATCTCCGCGTCAGGCACTGCGTCTGGCAAAACATCTTCAATTGCCATAAAGGCCGAATTAAACGCACCGATCAACGACCAGACCATCAAGAGTAGCCCGGATATAGTAACGACGAATGCGAGACCCCGAGCAGGTCCGGTTCCAAACCAGCCGCCGACAGCGTGTGCAAGCGGCGTACCATCCAGCAGCGCAGTCCGAAAAAGAAGATCGGCCAACGGGCCCATAATGAGATAGCCGAGCGGCATCGTAAGTGTCATGGCGGTAATGAAAATCGAAAGCACGCGCCCCTGAAGTTCGAGCCCTACTTTGATTTGGACCAGCGAAATCCAATGCCCGTTTATGAGGGCCTCGCTTGCACCCATGGCGAACATGGCTGCAGCGAGGGCCCGAGGGTCTTGCGCGTACCCGAAGACCGCAAGAGCAACCGCATTGATCATCATGAAAATGACTATGCCTTCGGTCCGCCGCCTTGTGCCACCCCAAATGGACATTGCTACGGCTCCGCAGACGGTTCCTGCACCTCCAGCAGCCAAGACCGCCGCCAAAGTAGATGCTCCATGTTCAATGAGAACGATCGGCACAATAAGCGAGAATCCTGTCATGTAGACAAGATGATCGATGACGAAGAACTTCAGGGCCGACAGCAATCCAGGGCGAAGGGCAACATACCGCCACCCGTTGCGTAGCTGTGCGCGCATTGTCTCTTCGCGCCGCCTAAAGAGCCTGTTGGGAATTCTCACGAGAACGAGACTGACAAGCGCAACCGCGAACGTCGACAAATCCGCCAAAAGAACCTGATGCAAGCTCAAAGTCCCAATCAGCCCCCCCGCAAGCAGCGGCGCAGCCAGCACGCCGGCTCCTCCACCAATCTGTGTGATCCCATTCGCAGCCCCCAAGAAGGCTTTCGGGACGAGCTGGGCAATCGCCGCAAGATAGGCAGGCCGCTGGAATGCATTTGCGACCGAAGAGACCGCGCAGAATGCGTAGACATGCCAAATATGCAGGCCGCTCGTCAACGTGATGCCAATGAGGCCAAGCGTCGCCAATCCCGAAGCCAGATCGGAAAGCAAGAGGATCAGTCTGCGATCATAGCGGTCGGCAACGGCACCTGCCAAAGGACCGATAAGAATACCCGGTAACAACGAAATCGCGCTTAAGAAGGCGTAGTCTGTAACGCGGCCCGTCGACTGGAATACCCAAATGCTCAAGAAGAGTTGCGTGAGGGACGTGCCGATCAGTGAAACGAATTGGCCGAATGCTACAATCCAGAAATCCCGCATGGGTGCCAGAGGCTTCGCCATCTTCTGCACCACGCCGAAGTGTGAGTTCACAACGGAGTCTGCCCGGTCGTGACGCGAAGGCTGCCATTCGTCGATGATCTGTCCCAGTTGATCGGCCTGATGGGTAAGGAAACTGTGACCAGCCTTGGGAATGACCCTGAGGCTGACATCATCGGCATAGTGCCGCCATTCTTCGTATCGCTCCGTGTAATGCTCGGTGACGCGATCTCGCTCGCCAACGACCGACAGGACAGGTGCCCGCAAGCGCAGCCGAATATCTGACGTCAATGTTCGCGCAAAGTATTCTTCAAGCGCGCGTGCATCATGACGTACAGCACGCATGACAAAAGCCTGTTCCTCCCCGTTTGCGTATTCGTCGAGCCCACCACCAAGGGCCCGCATCTCTTCAAGTATCGCTCTATCGGAAACCAGCCTGTCGATCGGCAATGTCCGGTAAAGCCAGTCAAACAAGCGTCCGGGCATGCGGGACATCGGGAACATTGCTCCGATTACGACACCCTCGATTTTTATCCCCAAGTCTTCCGCTCGTCGTGCCAACTCAATCGTCAGAGCACCCCCATGGCAATGGCCATAGAGAAATATCGTGCCCGAGAGCTGTTGCAGTTCCTGGAGGCATAGTGCAGCAAGCTGATCGAAGGAAATCATGGCTTCGTCTGCGCGGGACCAATCTCGGCCGGGAATCTGCAGAGCCAGCACCTGCCAGTCGGGACCAAGGGCTTTGGCCAACGGCTGGAACACGGCCGCTTGGGCGCCCGCATAGGGGATACAAACCAGCGTGCGAGTGCTCGACTGATCGGATTTTTGCAGCTCGTGAAGAAGACGGTTGACAGGCGAAGCCCCACGTGGCGCGTTCATGATGTCTTCGAGGTGTGCGGCCAGATCAACCAGGCGGGTGTGCCGATAGATATCCAGAAGCGCTAACCTTTGACCAAACCGAGCTTCGACAGCGCGTGTCAGGCGAAGGGCAGTAAAGGAAGTTCCTCCGAGTTCAAAGAAACAGTCATTCAGATAGACGCACTCGGTTTCGAGCAAGGTTGCCCAAATGCCTGCAAGGCTTTGCTCAACGGCGCTGGCAGGAAGCAACTGGATTTCGCTCAACCGCAACGAACCGTCGGGGTCGGGAAGCGCACGACGGTCGAGCTTACCGTTCGGCGTTTTGGGCAACTGTTCAACGACCATCACCTGGGTCGGAATGCTGTGACGCGGGAGTATCCGACTAAGGGCATCGCGGATCTCGACAAGTAGCGGCGTTTCATGACCGGGGCGGACAACGATATATGCGACCAGGTGACGTCCGGCGCGTACATCCACCGCAGCTGCCAGAACACAAGGTATTGCGGAACACGCCGCTTCGATTTCGCCGGGTTCTATCCGATGACCATTGTACTTCAGTTGCTCGTCCAGGCGACCCAGGACCTCGATTAGCCCATCCAGGCGCCGGCACGCCCGGTCGCCAGTCCTGTAAATACGTGCGTCATCATCATCTATGAACGGGTCGCCGCGAAAACGCTCTTCCGTGAGTTTCAGCCTGTTATGGTAGCGCTGCGCAACTCCCATTCCTCCGATCCAGAGTTCCCCAACTCCGCCGGGGGGGACTTCGCGTTGATCGACATCGAGTACATAAAGGTGCGACCCGTCAAATGGCCTTCCGATTGGCACCGGAGCTTCATCTAAAAATCCTTCCACATCGCCTTCGAAGTACGCGCTGTCGACGGTTGCTTCCGTTACACCATATGAATTCACCAGACGCGCGTCGGGAGCAAGTATCCCCCGGGCCCGACGGTATTCGTGCACCCTCCATGCCTCGCCACCGACTGCCAGCAGTCGTACGCTGCCAAGCACGTTTCCTTTCTTTTCGACGTGCGCCATGAATTCTCGAAGAACCGTGGGAACGAGCTCGACAAACTCTATTTTCTTCACCTCCATCAGCGCGAAGAGCGCCTTGGGATCAAGTTGGACCTCACGCGGACATATGACCAAGTGTCCGCCCGTTCCCAGCGCGCGAGTGGTTTCCCCTATGAATACGTCGAACGATGAACTGGCGACTTGGAGGTGCCGTTGACGTGGTTCCAGTCGGTAGGCCTCGGCCCACGCGTACAATTGGTGGGCCAGGCTCGATTGCGATACAACGACGCCCTTCGGCTGCCCGGTCGTGCCCGACGTATAAATCAGATAAGCGCTATCATCGAGGTTTGTGCTGATTTCGGATGGAACGTCACCGGATGCTCCTATTGCCCCCACGTCGATGAGGGCGACATCACCAAGCTCTTCAGTGTTTTGTCGCCCGCAGACGATGACGGCCACAGGGCCGGCATCATCGATCAACAAGCGTCTGCGCTCTAGCGGATACTCCGGATCGATGGGGAGGAAGACCCCGCCGACCTTCCAAACTGCAAGGAGCGCGGCGAACAACAACGGGGTGCGAGGCATGTGCAGGGCCAGAACCTGACCAGATGATACGCCTCGCTCAACGAGGACATTCGCAATCGCATTCGCCTTGGCGTTCAGAGCTTCATAGCTTATCGTTTCCCGTCCAAGGGTCACGGCCAGGTCGTTGGGAAATTCTCGCGCATGGGACTCCATGCGGGACAATACCGTCTGGATTGAAGCTGCGCGCCCGATCGCTTGCGACGCCGGCGTCCTGCAAGACCCTGACGTAATTGCTGCTTCAATCGTATCTATACGACTGCCGACGTGTTCAACAGCTGTCGACATAAGATCAATCATCGACGTCAGCAGCGCCTGAGCCGTCGCTTCCTCGTAGAGTTCGGAAGCGTATTCCAGGTACAGATTTGCACCTGTAGCCAGAATATCGAGGCTGAAGGTGAGGTCGAGGCGACTGTATCCCGCAAAGCCTGTTTCGACGTGATCGATACGCAAAGCGCCGCATTGGGCCGCAGCAACCGGCGTATTCTGAACGATAAGCATCACTTGCGACAATGGGCCCCGATCGGGCCGTGATAGAATGCCGGCTCGTTTCATTGCCTGCGATATCGTGACAGCTTTGTTGTCTATGGCGCTCAAGACGGTCTCACGTACGTGAACGAACGCGTCCTGCCACGTCAAGTTCGGGTGCAGCGACAATCGGATGGGAAGAACCGTTACAAGCGCTCCGATTGTCGTCTCGCTGTAAGCGTCGTCCCGGTTCGCGACCGGCGTCAATATCGTGACATCACGCGTTCCGGTCGATCGTGACAGGACGACGTACAGGCAGGCGAGAACTATCGCGTATGTCGTTGTGCCGGCCGTTCGGGCAACGTCTTCAATCTTGCAGAACAAGGACTCTGGGATGATCGACTTCAATCGTGCGCCACTGAACGATCTGGTCTTTGGTCGGGCATGGTCGAGCGGAAATTCGACCTGCGTGCGGGCGCCCGCCAGTGTTTCAATCCAAAAGCTTTGAACCGCAGCGTTGTCGGCTTGCTTTGCACGAGCAGCTACGTCCAGGAGATGGTCTTTGAACGGGCGTGGCGCCGGCAGCGTTTGATCGCCGAGAATATCTGCCAACTCGCGAGCGAGGAGATATGTCGACCACCCGTCGAAGGCGATGTGATGTACCGCAACGATCAATTCCGAGTAATGATCCGCAAGATGTACATAAGTTGCGGCGAGCAACGGGCCGGCTTCGATCTCGAACACCGTCTGTGCCCGGCTGTCTATCAGCCGGTCCAAGCAAGCGCCCTGTTCGTCCGGACGGGCGTCTCGAAGATCCGCGACCTCGTATTCGAATTGCGGTGCTTCCGGCTCAAACGTCACTTCCGGACCGCCGTCACCGCAACGAAAAACCGCCCTCAGCGCGTCGTGTCTTTGGACAATGATGTTCAGCGCCCTCGAGACAGCCGATGGATCTGTTTCACCAGTGATTTTGAAGCGAGCGCAGATTGTATGCATCGCAGTACCGGGCATCAATTGCTCGGCCAGCCACACATCACGCTGAAACTCCGTCAGCGATACGGGTTCGTCGGCATTTTCGACAATACCGCGGACCTCTGCGCGCGGCTGTTCCGCGATGAAAGCCTCCAGTTCAGAGATTGTAGGGTTGAGGTATACGTCTCCGGGTGAAATCCTCACTCCGAAATCTCGGTGGATGCGGGAAGCAATCCGCATGACCGACAGGGAATGCGCACCCAGTGCAAAGATTGTATCATGGGGAGTGCTCACGTCGCAGCCAAGAACCTCTCGGATGATCCCCGCGAGCGTCACTTCCCCGGTTTCCGGTCTGGCAGGTGCCAATGACTGCGAATACTGTCTTATGAGTTCTGCAGTATCGATCTTGTCACGGTCTGTCCGTGGTAATCGTTCAACCCGCATGAGGCGCGACGGCACCATGTGTGGGGCAAGTCGTCGGCGCAGATGCTCTTCGAGCGCTGTGGTCGAAAGGGCAGTGTCGCCAAGCACGAATGCCCAAAGTGCTTGGGCCTGCTCGTTGAGACAAACGACGGCCTCGTTGACGCCGGAATGCTCGACGATTGCTTCTTCAACAGCTGCCAATTCGACACGGTACCCGCGAACTTTGACTTGCCGATCGACGCGACCCAGATATTCCAAGCGCCCATCTGGTCTCAGGCGTACCCTGTCGCCCGTTCGGTAGTAACGATGTCCGTCGGCGCGGGTCACGAACTTCGCGGCGGTAAGCTCGGGCTGGCCAACATAGCCTATCGCTGTCTGAGGCCCCCCCAACAGAAGCTCACCCACTTCTCCGACTTCGACAGCACACTCGACTTCGCTTTCTATGCGGACGAGCATGCCGCCCAAGGGGCGACCAATGGACGGCGTCGGATCTTCAGCTTCACCAACGCGTGGGCCTGCGAGTTCGTCGCAGGTTGCAATGACAGTTACCTCGGTTGGTCCATAGGCGTTCAGCAATCTGACGTGGCGTGCCGAGGATAAGGCGCGCCACGCCCGCACTCGCTCGTTGCTGATCTTTTCGCCCCCAACACTGACTAGCCGAATGAACGACGGAAGCGTCAAGTCTTCCGCCACCAAGGCGTCGACCAACTCATGCCAATAGGCCGTCGGCAGATGGAGAACCGTCAATTTCAGTTCTTGGCATTCTTCCAAGAATGCCAAAGGCGATGCGATCATGCCGTCATCGCGGATCACGACCGTTGCTCCGACGCTGAGCGGCGGAAAGATTTCCTCGACACTCGCATCGAATGAAATCGACACGAACTGCAGTACCCGGTCATCACGAGAAAGGTCGTAGAGAGCAGCATCGACCTGACAAAAATGGTCCAGGGCTCGTCTTGGAATCTCGACACCTTTGGGCCGGCCACTGGTGCCGGATGTGTAGATGACATAGGCACCGTTCGACGGTACGGAAAGCGGAAGTTCGAGTTCCAGCCGCTTGGAACTCGAGCCCTGAGCATCCATGAAATCAATGCCTAGATCCAGGAATGGCTGGCTCCACCTGGCTGCCCCCACAACGCGCGTGATGCGGGTATTCAAAACGATCTCGGCCAATCGCTCCGTCGGGTAACCGGGATCCAACGGAACATATTTCGCACCGGCAAGAAATATTGCGAGCATTCCAACAACCGTCGAAATGCCCCGTTTGGCCACCAGCCCCACCGCTTCATCTGGCAAGACCCCGCTGGATCTTAGATTTTGAGCCAGGTCTTGGGCGCGGGCGAAAAGCTCATCGTAGCTTAGATGCTGCTTTCCTTCGATCACCGCGATCGAGGTTGGACGGTCCCTGGCGTGTTCAGCGATAGACGCTATCAGCCGCATGGGGTTTTGATTGACCGCATTCATCATGTTTCCGATCGTGTCTGAATGGAACTGACGAAGACAAGCGCTCGACAGGCCACCCGATGTCGCGGCCTGTCGAGAAACCTGCTTGATAAGCGGAGGCGCGCCGGTGCGCTCCTCCGTTGCATGCTAGCTTTGGATGCGCTGGAAACGATCAGAAATAGGCTTGGAGGGATCCTACGCGACGGGTATCCGCCGTGACGCAGTGAAAGCAGCCCCCGAAACGCATGACGTTGCGAAACGGCACGCGAACGACGTCGAACCCCCACTCCTCGAACAGCCTGATGAGGGGCCATTCTTCCGCTTCCACGACGACGGTGTTCGGGTTCAGCATGAAAACGTTCATCGTCAGCCAGGCGCTCGACATGTAGAGAAGGTGGTCATCTGGGATAGTCGGCTCCGGCGCAAATCGGATGTCCCAAGAGGAGAACTGAGGTGGGATGGTGCCCACTCTCTTGCGATTGACGAGAAGCTTTCCGGGAGCCAGCGGCATGAATGTGGCATCGATGTGCATAGGAGAGGAATCGGTTACGTCAACGACATGCACCTTATGCTCGTTACCAACATGTCGGCGCACCCAGTCAATTCCCAGTTCGTTGGTCACGTGGCTGCGCTGAGCGAAGATGTCACGTCCACAGCGGATAAAATCGGCCGCATCAAATAGGGGTTCCGCTTCAGCCGTTACATATCTCTTTGTTTCCCACGGCGTTTCCGGATCGTAGTCCGCCCGGTATCCGTCGTCTTTGAGTTGGGGTTTTGGTGCGCTGATCCAACGGGACCCGGATTTGAAATAGTCAACCAAATGCTCTCGATACGCATCGGCTTCGAAATAGCGAGACCGCCAGGCCATCGGGGACTCAATGATCAAGTCGCCGACGACCAGAAGGACATCGCGGGGCATGGCGCCATAGAGGCCGCCTTTGCTGCTCCAGTTTGGTGTCGAAAAAGGTTGTCTGTAATCGAGGAGCGCAGGGCGGCGAACCTTAATGCCAAGCGATGCGATGATCTCGGCAAAACCTTCGAGCTCCTCGCGGGCCGCACGAACATGGTCTCTTGGAAAGTACTGGCCGGCCTCCTCGACAAAGAAAGCACGGTTTTTCGCGGGCATTGTCGCCTCTACCTCGACGCTCCACTCGGGCACCACTGCATCATCGATCACACCGATGATGACTTCTTCCAATGGGTCCCATTCATTGTACGAGCATGCCGCCGATGATGTCGACGATATAGTTTCAAATGCGCGATTGATACCGCCCGGGGCAACCGCCTGGGCGCTGATGTATGATATGTCTTGCATGTAAATGCCTACATCTGTGGGCCGTTGCCGGCGGGTTCCTGAACGAACCGGCTACTACTTCAATTGCATGTGATTTAGATGACAGAACAAACAGAATAGCAGTGGTGCAGTCTCCAGTCTGAAATCGCCGGCTGCTTGGCGCTTTGCCAGCTACCAGCCAGAATCGAACACAGCGACATTCGGGGACATGTGGCCAACGGTTCTGCTCGCGGCCTCCTCAAGGGTATCGCTCGTGACGCGACCGCGCAGGCGGGTGGGCAATCCTTTCGTCTCGATGGCCTTGAAGGCCTGGTTCGCGCTGCCTGATTCAAGCATTCGCTGCGGCTACCGATGTTCGCTCCCCTGAAAGCATTCGCCACGGTCTGCCGCCATCGCCTCGTCCTTTCAATCTCGCTGCCCGACCTGGAAGTCATGATGCCGAAGGCCGTTATGTCGAAGTCACTCCAGACTGACCCTCGGCGGGGAGCAACAGAAGACACATCAAAAATCGCGGAACTGCATTTTGAAGAAAATTCAAAAGCGCTTTCTTGCGAGTACAGGATTCCGCCGAGTTGGACATTCCTGACCAATATCGCCCATTCTATCACACTAATTAGAATAGCGTTCTGTTGCAGCCTAACTGCTCCCCGCTTACCGTTGAAGCGCTTCAATTGGATCAATTGTCATGCAACGCAAGCGTCCAACCATCGCAGATGTCGCCCGGGCCGCCGGTGTTTCCATCGGTACCGTGTCAAACTTCATCAATGGCACGGCAACGATCAAGGGTGCCACGCGCGAGCGGATCGAAAAAGCCGTCTCCGAGTTGATGTACCGTCCGAGCGCCTTCGCACGCGCACTTCCGGGACAGACGCCGCGCACAGCCGCAGATCTCGCGACGTTGCCGCGGCTGATGGTCGTCGGGCGTGTCAGCGCCGACTTCCTCTGTCGTGTCGATGTGCTGCCCCATCGGGATGACCGCATCACGGCCCAACACATCGAAAAGGCGCTCGGTGGGCCTGCCGCGAACCTCGCCGTTGCGGCGGCCGCTGTCGGTGCACCGTTCGCACTCGATGTGGAGCTCGCAACCGCTGTCGGCGACGACCCTGAAAGCGATTGGGCATTGGCATCCCTTTCCAAGCTCGGCGTCCATGCGTTGCCCATCCGGCGGACCGTCAACAACCGCCTTTCACAAGCTGTCGTCATCATCGAAACCAACGGAAGCCGAACGATCATCAGCGAGCCGTTCGAGCTCAACGAATTCGATTTGACCGCCAACATGGACATCCAGCCGCACACCCGGCCCGCGTGCCTGCATATCGAGGGCTTCCATTACGAAAGCATGACAGGCTCCATCGCCCGATTTCACGAGGCCGGATGGAAAGTTAGCCTGCATTCAGCCGGCCTTCCGGCAAGCGTCCGGACACCTGATGCCTTTGCAGCAATGATCCAGTCAGTCGATCTGACCTTCATCAACGACGTGACGCTGCGCGAAATCTTCGGCTTGCGCACGCCAATGGCGACAATGATCGAGCAGACACACGCTATTTTGTCGCAGATCAAGAAGCGAGGCGATGTGGTGTTGACGCTGGGCGAATTCGGCGCGGTCGTTTTTCGTAAGAGCGGCGCACCGCCGATCGAGGTTCCGGCCCTTCCCGTCGACCGCGTCGATGCAACGGGGGCAGGAGACAGTTTCGCGGGCATATTCCTCAGCCTTTGGCTGCATGGGGCGTCTCTGGAGGACGCAGCACGCTACGCGGCCGTCGGCGGCAGCCTGACGACGACCGTGGAAGGTGCCCAGGGATACATCGCCAGCTTCAAGCAGTTGGAAGCAGCGCTACCGGGCGAACGGAAAAAGGTAGCGCGATAAACGCGTCTGCCGTTCCGCCAGCACAGAATTTGGATGGGAGAATTGAAAATGAGCAAGACCAGGGTGCTTCTGGTGGGTGAGAGCTGGGTCAGCTCCGCCACACATTACAAGGGTTTCGACCAGTTCGGCAGCGTTACCTTCCACCTCGGTGCGGAACCTTTGGTCACCGCCTTGAAGGACAGCGATTTCGATCTTCAATACATGCCCGCCCATGAAGCGGTGGACAAGCTACCCTTCACGATGGAAGGTCTCTCGAAATACGACGTCATCATCCTGTCGGATATTGGTGCGAACTCGCTCCTGCTCCATCCCGATGTCTGGCTGCACGGCAAGACGATCCCCAACCGGTTGAAGCTGCTGCGTGATTGGGCTGCAGCCGGCGGGGGACTGATCATGATCGGCGGCTATTTCAGCTTCCAGGGCATTGACGGCAAGGCGCGGTGGCATCGCACAGCCGTGGAAGAGGCACTGCCCGTGACGTGTCTTCCGTATGACGACCGCCTCGAGATTCCCGAGGGCTTCCGCGCGGTCATCGAAGGCTCTTCCGACCATCCGATCTTTGAAGGCGTCGAGGGCGAGTGGCCCCTGCTTCTTGGAGCAAACGAGGTTGTCGCGCGGAACCGTGACAATGTCGAAGTCCTAGCCTCCCTTCCCAGCGAACAGGGTGGACACCCGCTGCTTGTGACCGGGACTTTCGGCAAAGGTCGCACAGTCGCCTGGACGTCCGATATCGGCCCGCATTGGCTGCCCAACGCTTTCGTCGAATGGCCCGGCTACGCCAAGCTTTGGAAGAACATATTGGGATGGGCCGCCCGAACTAAAGCTTAGCCGAAGGAGTTTCGAGATGACCGCCCCTTTTCTCGTGGCAAAAGGCATCGTCAAGCGTTTCGGCGCTCTGACGGCTCTTTGCGGTGTCGATCTGGAAATCCGTCCCGGAGAGGTGCTTGCGCTCCTTGGTGACAACGGCGCAGGCAAGTCGACGTTCATCAAGATTCTGGCGGGTGCGCACCCGCAGAGCAACGGTGAGCTTCTGGTGGACGGCGCACCGGTAGTCTTCACTTCCCCCAAGGATGCCGCTTCGTGCGGCATCGCCACGATCTTTCAGGAACTGGCTCTTTCCGAGAACCTTTCGATCGCGGAAAACGTATTCCTCGGCAGGGAATTGAAGCGGTCTATTCTCGGTATTCCCTTCCTGAAACGGCGCGAAATGCGCAGGCGCGTCGATAGCCTCCTCACCGAACTCGATGCCCATATCACCGATCCGGAAGCGCCGGTGGGCAGCCTTTCGGGCGGTCAGAGACAGGCAGTTGCCATCTGCCGGGCACTCAACCTGAATGCAAAGCTCGTGATTATGGACGAGCCAACAGCGGCGTTGGCCGTTGCCGAAACCCGCAAGGTGCTGTCGCTGACGCGGCGGCTCGCAGAGCGCGGATGCGCGGTCGTCCTCATCAGCCACAACATTGCAGATGTTTTTGAGGTTGCCGACCGTATGGCGGTTTTCCGCCGCGGCCGGAAAGTCGCCGAGCGGCTGCGCTCCGACACGAACCCCGAAGAAATCGTTTCACTCATAACAGGCGCCCATCCTGACGTGCGGGCGCTGGAAAAAACAAACTAAAAAGCACGTCCAATACGTCCAGAGAGGATCGAATTGCCATGCTGAAACAAATCAAAACCCTGCTGACAGTGTCGGCACTTTCCCTTGCCGTCTCAACAGCCGCCTTCGCCCAGGACAAGCCGAAGGTAGCCTTCGTCCCGCAGTTGATCGGTATCCCCTATTTCAATGCCATGGAGGCCGGCGGGAAGAAAGCCGCCGAGGAACTCGGCGTCGAATTCATCTACAGCGGACCGGTCGACACCAATCCAGTCGATCAGTTGCAGATCGTTCAGAACCTGATCGACCAAGGTGTCGGCGCGATCTCGGTCAGCGTACTGGACGCCTCCAGCATTGCACCGGTTGTGGAAGCGGCGAAAGCCAAGGGCATCAAGCTGTTCACTAGCGATAGCGATGCGCCCGACAGCGGGCGTTCCATTTATGTTGCACAAGCGACCGATGAGGGCCTGGGAAACACCATCATCGACGAACTGGTGAAGCGGGTTGGCGAAGACGCCAAGATCGGTATCGTCTCTGGCGAGGCCACCGCGTCGAACCTCAATGCCTGGATCGGCTTCATGCAGAAGCAGGCCGCCGCGAAGCATCCCAAGCTGCAACTGCTTGAACCACAATATGCCGGCGGCACGGCACAGCGCGCAGCGCAGATTTCCGGTGATCTGATGGCGGCCAATCCCGATATCAAGGCCATCATTGCGGTTGCTTCGACGACATGCCCAGGCGTAGCGCAGGCGATCGAGACAGCAGGCAAGATCGGTAGCGTAATCGGCGCTGGATATTGCAGCCCGAACACTGCCCGCTCCTACCTCAAGAGCGGGGCATTCGGCTTTACCGTGCTTTGGGACCCGGCGCAGCTGGGATACCTCACGGTCTGGGCAGGAAAGCAGTTGATCGACAGCAAGCCCTTCGAAGCAGAAAACGCGGTTCCGGGCTTTGCACAACCGGTTACCTACGATGCCGGAACCGGCATTCTGCTACTCGGCCCGCCTGCCGTCTTCACCGCGGAAAATGTCGACAAATTCGACTTCTGAAGCGGCTTGAACCGAGGATGCGACAGCTGATGTACAGTTTTCTGACAAGAAACGGGCGGGAGTGGTCATTGTTGGCCGCCTGTATCGTGGCGATCATCGTCTTCTCTGTCGCATCGCCCTATTTTGCGACGGCCGGCAATGCGGCAACCCTGCTGCGCAATAGCGTCGAGTTACTGCTCGTCGGCCTTGGCATGACGCTGCTGCTGGCTATGGGCGGCATAGACGTTTCCGTTGGCATCGTATTGGGTCTGGCGGCAATAGGGGTCGGGCAGGCGCTCGTGGCGGGTCTGCCCATCGCGATCACGGTGCTTGCGGGGCCGGTAATCGGCGCGACACTCGGTCTTGTGACCGCGGCCGTCGTCGTGCTCGGACGCGTACCGGCGATCGTCGGCACGCTCGGCCTCCTCGGGATCTACCGCACGGCAATGTTCGTGCTGCTGGGTGGCCAATGGCTCTCTGGCCTGCCGACCGATCTCACCGGCGTTTTGGCAACCACGTTTCTCGGGGTACCGGTCACCGCCTTCGTCATCGGCCTTGTCTACCTGGCGGTCTGGGTTGCGCTCCGGCGCACCACCTTCGGGCTTCACGTGCTTGCGATCGGAAACTCAGAGGAAAAGGCGCGCCTGTCCGGCATCTCGGTCGTGCGTGTGCGTTTTAGCATGTTCATATTGAGCGGCGCACTGACAGGACTCGCTGCAACCTTTTACGTTGCAAACTACCGCAATGTGGAAATGACGATCGGCAGTACATTGGCGCTTGATGCGATTGCAGCCGTCGTCCTCGGCGGAACGAGCGTGCTCGGCGGCAGGTGCAGCCTGCTCGGCACCGTCCTTGGTGTCCTCTTGCTTCGCATCCTGCAAAATGGGCTCCTTCTCGTTGGCGTGCCCTCCCTTTGGCAACCGGTTCTGACGGGCGCTCTCCTCATTGGCGTGCTCGCGCTCGAAGTCGCAGCCAATCGGCTATCCCTCCAGCAACTGGGAGCGGCGCGCATATGATCGGTCTTCGTCATCTCAATGGACCCGCGCTCACGCTGAGGCTTCTCGCGCTGCTCTGGGTCATCATAATCGCCACGCTGCTTGCACTGAAGCCGTCAATTTTCAATCCTGCAACACTCACGACCATCGTCCAGTTCTCCACTATTCTGGCGCTCGTCTCTCTCGGACAAGCACTGGTCATCATGACGGGCGGGGCCGGTATCGACCTGTCGGTCGGTGGCATCGTGTCGCTATCGGCCATTCTGGCCATGCTTCTTGCCAAATTTGGGCTTCCACCGCTGCTGCTGCCGATCGCATGCATTCTCATCGGCATAATTCTCGGCATCTTCAATGGCATTCTCATCACAAGGCTCGCGATTCTGCCGCTGATCGCAACACTCGGTACCTTCTTCATCTATTCTGGGCTGGCGCTGGCGCTAACCGGTGGCGGCGCCCAATCGGGGGTCCCTGGCTGGCTGCTAGGCTGGGGCCGCGGCACCGTCGCTGGCGTCCCCCTGACTTTCATGACGATCACGATCCCCGCGTTTGCCATTGCCGGCACACTCCTGGCCTGGACCGCATGGGGGCGCTGGATATATGCCATGGGGTTCAACGAACGGTCCGCCCGGCTCGTCGGCATTCCGGTCGATCGCGTTCGCCTTATCCTCTACGCCACAAGCGGCGCGCTCGGCGGAGCAGCAGCCCTTGTCTCGATCGGCTGGCTCGGAAGCGCCAGACCAAACATCGGCCAGAACCTTGAGCTTGAATCCCTGACGGCTGCCATGCTCGGTGGCATCGCGATCACTGGTGGCCGCGGCGGTGTCGGCGGGGTTCTGGCGGCCGTCATTCTCCTGGTCACACTCAAGACCGGGCTCTTGCAACTCAACGTCAATACGGTTTGGCAGGTGGGTATCGTCGGTGCCCTTCTGATTTTCGTGCTCCTTGCCGATCGCCTTTCCCAACACTGGAGATAGTTCATGGCGTCCCTTGATGAAATCATCGCCGAGCGTGTCGAAGCACAAGCCGATCGGATCGTCGAAACCCTGAGCGATCTCGTCGCCTTTGCCTCGATCGTCAAATCGAATCCAGAAGAGGCCGGCCCGGGCGAGCGCGATTGCCAGCTCTATCTTCAGGGCCGCCTGAAAGCGCTCGGGTTTACCACCGACCTGTGGGATCCGGACGGTCCGGCTCTCTACGCGAAATACCAGGGCCGTCCGGGCGCCAACAAGGGCCGCACCTTCGAGGGCAGGCCTAATCTGGGCGGCGTTCTCAAGGGCACCGGTGGAGGCCGCTCGATCATGCTGACGGGGCACATCGACGTCGTACCGCCAGGGGCTGCAGAACACTGGACTTCCGATCCGTTCACACCAGTCTTAAAGGACGGGTTCCTGCACGGACGTGGGACGGTAGACATGAAGGGCGGCGTCGCCTGCATGCTGATGGCAATCGAGGTACTCAGGGAACTTCAGATTCCGTTATCGGGCGATGTCGTCTTTACCACCGTTGTGGACGAAGAAATCGGTGGGATGGGATCGCTGGCCATGGTCGATCGCGGCTTTAGTGCCGACGCCGGTATCATGACGGAACCGACGGCCAACACAATCGCCCCCTTGTGTCATGGCATCCTCTGGGGGAAAATCATCATCGACGGCATTGGCGGCCATGCGGAACTGACCCCGAATGCTTGGTATACAAGCGGGCCAGTCGATGCGGTTCAACTCTGCCGGCAGGTCCTGGACGGAATAGACATTCTCAACCGTCGCTGGATGTTCGATCCGAAGAAAAACCATCCCCTAATGGACCTGCCGAACCAGATCATCGTCACGCAGATGAGTGCCGGTGAACATCCCTCCTCCATGGCAGGCCGTGCCGAAATCATCATTGACGCGCAGTATTTGCCTAGCGAAAAAGACGAGCTTGGTCTTGGCGGTAAGGTGAAGCGGGAAATTGAGGACCATGTCTTCAACATCTGCCAGGCAGACCCTTATCTTCGGCTTCATCCAGCACGCGTGGAATGGATCTTAGACGCCGATTGCGCAGAGATTCCGGCCGATAATCCGTTCCTCGATGTTTTCCGGGGTGCCGTTGCGGCAGCCAACCTGTCGCCTGCCTTGTCCGGTTTCGGCGCACACAGCGACATCGGCCTTCCCACCGGACTTGGAAACACGCCCACAGTCAATTTCGGACCTGGTGACCCGGCGCAGGCGCATCAACCCAACGAACGGGTGTCGGTACGCGATCTGGTCGATTGCACCAAGGCGATCGCCATTGCCGTCGAGCGATGGTGCCGTTGACACAGGCCGCCTATTGCGCCCAAAACCCGAAGCCTCAAACGCCTGAACCAGCATCAAACATGCTCGCGCCGCGACGCTGTTGATGCGGCATGAGCAGCAAATCTGGGCTTGAACCAAGCTGCCAACGTGAAGCAGCTGTTGATCAGCGATGCGCTATCGGGGGCTGTTGAACCGCAGAACCTCCTTTGCGTCAGAAACAGCGAGTGACGTGGACGATGCGATACCACGCTAGCCCGTGGACAGGTCGACGATTACGGAATGTTGCGCGCAACTTCCTTCATGGCCGAGACGCAGCACTTGAGAGCCGTGTTCGCGATACCGGCGTTTTCGCAGTCGACCCGTCGACTATGCTGAGCTCGATGGAAGCCAGTTTCGGAGATAAAAAGCGACAGCCGCAGGGTTCTCCAACGGCGCGAAATGACCCGCGTTTTCGATGAGCTGGAACTGTGCACCAGCAATTCCATCCGCCAGCTCTTGCTGTGCGTCGAGCGAACAGATCTGCTCATGCGCCCCCGCTAACACGAGTGTTTCTTGACGGATATCTGAAAGCCGAACCCTGCTGTCAAAACGGTGGATAGCCATCTCGGCCTGATCTTCCAACCTATCGGCGCCGCAATCGCGCGCCATGGCGATAATCGCCTGACGGAGCTCAGCATTGGCAACATTGCTAGGGGCAACCAGTCGCGCCCATGCGTCAAGGATGTAACCATCCATTCCCTTCGTACGAGCGTCCACGACTGCCCTTCGCCGGATTGCGGCGTTGGCCGCAGGATCTGGACGCGCCGTCGTATCGATCAAGGCAAGCTTTGCAATACGGTTCGGAGCCTGAGCTATCATTTCGAGCGCGCAAATCCCACCTAAGGAAAAACCGGCAAGCAGAAATTCTGGCGGAGCATCTGCCAGCACCTTGCGGGCGACATCCTGCATTTTTCGTGCTCCACCCACATCCCCGAATACCACTGGATAATCGCCTAGCCGAGAAATTACTGGACCAAAAACCCTCTCGTCACAGGCAGTGCCCGGGAGGAGGAGCAATGGCAGGCGCGCATCTTGCTCGTTGGACAAGCGAAAACCCTTCGTCTCAGTTGAACTTTTCAGCAGCGTTCGTCGCTTCCAACGTGGTCCCTGTCAGGTACGGGCAGCTTCGAACAGGGCCCAGGCTTCCTCAAACTTTGCGAGATCGAAACCGTCCTGTCGAGCGGGTTCGAGGATCAGCCGCTCGGTGGCCTGCAGCTTTTCGATCGACGCGGCAAGCTTCGGGACCACTTCGGGCGGAACCACAACTGCGCCATGACGATCCGCATGCACGAGGTCGCCCGGCATGACCCTCATGCCGAAGACGGTGACGGGAACGGCGATCGCCTCGACATGCACGAAGGCGTGGCTCGGACCGATCGAGCCGGCTATCATCGGAAAATCCGCCGGAACATCACCAAGATCGCGCATGACGCCGTTGGTCAGCACGCCCTTGAGACCAAGCCCACGATGCACGGTCGCGTTGATTTCGCCCCAGAAGGCGCCGACGCAATTGGGGAAGTCCAGGTCTTCGATCACGGCAATCGCCGGTGAACCGCTACCCGCCATGTGGCGATAGTAATCGCGGCGTCGCGCCCTGATGAGCGCCGGATCATCTATTGATGGAGCCGCAGCGGCGATCCTCGCGGTGCGAGCGTAGCCGACGATCGGTGCTGCCGACGGAGCCGAAGCGATGACCGTGCCGCGGGTAAAGGCGTTGAAGCCGCGCTTGCCCTGCGCAACCTCGATGGCATTGCAGACGGTGGGTGTGTCGACCCTTAGCATCAGGGCGAGGAGTGCGTCGTTCAAGTGGTTTCCTCCGAAGCGTCAGGCCTCAACCGGGCACGCCGGGTTGAGGCCTTCTGAATAAAGGTGAAGGCGGCGGCGCATTTGCCCCCGCTTTACACGGCATCAACTACGCCAGGTCAGTCCGGCCTTGTCGCTGGTGGAGACGACACGATAGAGGCTCGCCTCCCCGGTCATTGACGGCACAAGGCTGTGCTTCAGTCCCGGAGGGACGGCACACGTATCGCCCGGCGCCAGCACGGCCCCGCCACCGTCCCAACCCAGCTTCCAATGACCACGCATGACCATCAGCACTTCGTGACGTTCGTTCACATAGGCTTCTTCGGGGATAGACCCGCGGGTCAGGAGCTCGACCTCGAAGCCCGGCTTGTCGCGCAGAAGCGCGTTTTCGCCGATCACCTTCGCCGGTGCCTTTTGCGCCAGCGCCATCAGGTCCCAGTAACGGGCAACGTAATCGCGGACGACCTCGGTCACCGGCGTTTCCGGGAAGGCTTGCAACTCCTCGTCCGTCAGCACGGGCATCGGCTTGATGCCCGTCGGCAGCGACTGGCCCTTCTTGCTGTCGTAGAGCTTTCCGTTTTCTCCAAGTACCAGGCCGTGTTCCCTGGCGTCCTCGATCACCTGCGGCGCCCAGATCACGCCGCCGCCGGCGTCGTCGCCGCCGAGGATTGCCATGATCATTCCGTAGTCCGTACCAATGTTCTCGAAACCACGGAAGATGCCGGTCGGAATGTTGAAGATGTCGCCCTCCTCGAGAACGACCTCGCCGGCATTGCCAAAGTGGCCCCAGAAGAAGCGCCACCGCCCCTTAAGCACGAAGAAGACCTCGGCGGTGCGGTGCGAATGCAGCGAGTTGCGGCATTTCGGCGGCTGGCCGGCCGCACCGATATTGAAGCCAGGTGTGTCCTTGATGTGGACATGCTGGTCGGCGCTTTCGGAAACGCCACCGCCGATGATCGTGAAATTTTCCTTGCTGTTCGAGCCCGGCGTATGGGCATCGATGAAGGCAGTGCGGCACGGTCTCAATTCGCCGTAGCGGACGATCCGTTTTTCCATTTCCGTCTGGGAGATCTGCATTTTTCAGCCTTTCATACGTATGCAAAATGGGTTGCAGTTATGGCTTCGCCGTCCCTTGCGGGAACCTCGTGGCTAGCGTGTCATTTATGTCGACGTGGTTTGGCGGGTGGAGCCGCGCAGAATAAGGGCGCCGTCGAGGACGACACGACGTGTGGCGCCCTCGCCCTCCTTGATGCTGTGCATGAGCGTGGCCACCGTCTCGGCGACCATGTCGTCGACGTTCTGGCGAATGGTCGTCAGGTTGTAGGCCGGCCAGCGTGCCGGCGGTACATCGTCGAAGCCGACGACCGAGACGTCGTCGGGGATGCGCAGGTTCAGCTCGAAGCGCAGCACGTCCATGACCGCAAACGCCATATGGTCATTGCAGACAAAGACCGCGTCGGGACGGTCGGGCCCGCCAAACATCCGCCGTCCTGCAGCCTGCGCTTCGTCGTAACGGAAGTTTCCGACCTCGCGCGCAAAGAGCGTGAGGCCTGCGGCCTCCAATCCGTCGCGAAAGCCCTGTTCGCGGTCGCGCTGCGTCGAGGCGCCTTCGAACCCGGCGATGTAGCCGCAGCGTCTGTGGCCGAGCGAGACGAGCAGGTCGGCCAGTTGCCGCCCGCCTGCACGGTTGTCGGAAGTCACGGCGGAAAGCCGCATGTCGTCCTGGAGCCGGTTGAAGAGAACGATCGGTACGCCCGAGGCATGGCACCGCGCCGCGAGGTCCGACGACATGTTGGCGGAGGCAAGCACAATGCCGTCCACCTGGTAGTCGAGGATCTCCTGGGTGATCTGGTCGACATTCTCCGAGGCGATCGACGAGATGAACACCAGCACATGATAGCCCTGGTCCTGCAGCGCCTTCGACAGGCGCTCCACCACTTCGGGATAGAAATAGTTTTCCAGATAGGCGACGACCAGACCGATGATGCGGCTACGGCCGGTGATCAGCGAACGGGCAAGCACGTTCGGTCGGTAGCCGAGTTCCTCGGCGGCCGCCCGGATCTTCTCCGCCGTCTTCTTCGAGACCGACGTTCCCGGCGTAAAATAGCGCGAGACCGCCGACTGGCTCACGCCCGCGACGCGTGCAACATCGTTTGAAGTGATCTTCTCGTTTGCCATCAGTCCGCTGTCCAACCCCCGTCAACCATCAGCGCGGTTCCCGTCACCATCGCCGAGGCATCGCCGGCAAGATAGGTGACGGCGGCCATAATGTCTTCCACGCGACCGATACGGCCAAGCTTGATTTTTTCCGTTATCCACTGAACCCGCTCCGGTTGCGAGAACGTCTGCTCGGTCAGCGGCGTGCGGATGAAAGTCGGGCAGATCGTGTTGACCCGAATGCCCTTCGGCCCCCATTCGATCGCCATCGACTTGGTGAAGCCTTCGACCGCGTGTTTGGTGGCGCTATAGACCGCGCGATCGACGCCACCCACATGGGCCATTTGGGAGGAAAGATTGATCAGCGAGCCGGACTGCCCAGATTTGATCAGTCCCCTGGCGACGGCGCGGGTGAGGAAGTAGGCGCCGCGGACATTGAGGCCGAAGACGGCGTCGAAGTCATCCGCCGTCGTGTCGAGCGCTGGCCCGTGCCGAGCCATACCGGCGCTGTTGACCAGCACCTGAAACGGTTCACGGGCGGCGATTTCAGCCTCTGAAGAGCCGACATCCGCTATATCGAGCACCAGCGCCTCGGCGGAAAAACCTTCGGCGCGGATCGCGTCTACCGCGTCTGCAAGCCTTTCCGCAGACCGTGCCGAAAGCACCACATGCGCACCCGCTTCGGCCAATGCGACTGCGCAACCGAAGCCGATGCCCGAAGAGGCCCCGGCGACCAACGCGCGCTTGCCGTCAAGACGGAAGGAGGGCGTGCAAGGAATGGCCATCACTCGGCCGCCTCGCCGTAGGGCACGTTCAGGCCGCCATAGCGCCGAACGCGCACATTAGCCTGCTCGGCATGGCCGACGAAGCCCTCCAGCAGGCACAGGCGCGAGCAATAGGCACCGATCTCGGCGGCCGCCTTGTCGGTAAGCACTCGCTGGTAGGAATGGGTCTTGAGGAACTTGCCGACCCACAGGCCACCGGTGTAGCGACCGGCCTTCTTCGTCGGCAAAGTATGATTGGTTCCGATCACCTTGTCGCCATTGGCAACATTGGTGCGTGGGCCAAGGAACAGAGCGCCGTAGGAGTGCATGTTCTCAAGGAACCAGTCGTCGCGGTCGGTCATGACCTGGACGTGCTCGGAGGCGATGTCGTTGGCGACATCCAGCATCTCCTCGTAGCTGTCGCAGACGATGACTTCGCCATAGTCGCGCCAGGAGGCCGTCGCGGTTTCGGTCGTCGGGATGATCGCCAACAGGCGGTCTATCTCGCCCAGCGTCTGCTCGGCCAGTCTGTGCGAGTTGGTGACCAGGACGGCAGGTGAATTGTAGCCGTGCTCGGCCTGGCCGATCAGGTCGGTCGCGCACATCTCGGCGTCCACCGTCTCGTCGGCAATCACCATCGTCTCCGTCGGACCGGCGAAGAGGTCGATACCGACGCGACCGTAGAGTTGGCGCTTGGCTTCGGCGACGAAGGCGTTGCCGGGGCCGACCAGCATATCGACCGGCTTGATCGTCTCGGTGCCGAGCGCCATCGCACCGACGGCCTGCATGCCACCCAGGACGTAGATCTCATGGGCACCCGCCTTGTGCATGGCGGCGACGATCGCCGGATGCGGCTCGCCCTTTTGCGGCGGCGCGGACGCGACAATGCGCGGCACGCCGGCGACCGACGCTGTCAGCACCGACATATGCGCGGAGGCGACCATCGGGAACTTGCCGCCCGGCACGTAGCACCCGACAGACTGGACGGGGATATTTCGATGGCCGAGAACGACGCCCGGTATCGTTTCGACCTCTATATCGGTCATCGAGGCGCGCTGGGCTTCCGCAAACCGGCGGATCTGCATCTGCGCGAAGTCGATGTCGGCCATGTCGCGCGCCGAGACCTTGGACATCGCCGCCTCTATTTCGGACTGGCTGAGCCTGAAGGACGCAGGCGAGAACTTGTCGAATTTCTGCGACAGGTCGCGCACGGCCGCATCGCCGCGCGTCTCGATGTCCTTCAGCGTCGTTTCAACGACCGCGCGGACCTTCGCATCGTCCTCGGACCGCTGGGCTTCGGGTTTGCCCCGCTTGAGATAGGTGACGGTCATGATATTCCTTCCAAAAAACGGCTGTCGGATCGGACTTCTTCCAAAATCTGTTCAGCGGACCCAGACCGCATCTCAGCGCTACTATAGCGCGAATGAATACGTATGCAATATCCGTTGCGCAAATAGCCCAGGTCCGCAACGAGTTTTCATTGCTGCGACCTTGATAGCCTTCCTAATTCAGAGCACGGATGATCTGTTGTGCCTCTCACCTCTGTCGGAAGGGGTTCGACTCGCTTGCCGGTATCCAAGTCGAAGAGATGTATGCGCGACATGTTGAAGTTGAAGCTAGCCATGTCTCCGGGCTTTCCGCGCCAGGATCTGGGGGCCCGCGCAATGATCCGCGTGCCTGGGAGCTGGATGGTGACATAGTTGGATTCACCCGTAAGCTCGACTGCATAAATCTGCCCGCCCACATCACCGGCTCCGTCCTCCGCTACCGTCATGTCTTCGGGCCGGATACCGAAGACCGTCTTGCCCTCGCCGGGAAACTGATACTTGTCAAGGCTCAACGCGCCTGCCCGAAACACACCGTTGGTGATCTCACCCGTGATTAGGTTCATCGGCGGCGAGCCAATAAAACCTGCAACAAAAAGATTGGCCGGACGGTCATAAATCTCTTCAGGCGGAGCCAGCTGCTGGATTTCCCCTTTGTTCATCACCGCGACCCGATCGGCGAGCGTCATGGCTTCGATCTGATCGTGGGTGACGTAAATGGTCGTCACACCAAGCTCGTGCTGGAGATGCTTGATTTCGGCGCGCATCGTGACCCGCAGTTTTGCGTCTAGGTTGGAAAGCGGTTCGTCCATCAAGAACACTTTGGGCGTGCGCACGATGGCACGTGCAAGGGCGACACGCTGGCGCTGCCCCCCCGATAGCTCCCGCGGTTTGCGCTCGAGAAGAGGTCCGAGTTCGACCTTTTCTGCAGCAATGCGAACTTGGCGCTCCCGCTCAGCCTTGGGAACGCCGCGGACCTTCAGCGGATAGGCGATATTGCCGGCCACCGTCATGTGAGGATAGAGGCCGTAATTCTGGAAGACCATCGCCACGTCGCGGTCTTTGGGCAGGATGTCGTTTACGATGTTGTCACCGATCCGCAGCACACCGGTGCTCGCTTCCTCCAATCCTGCGACAATACGCATGGTGGTCGTCTTGCCGCATCCGGACGGCCCGAGCAGGACTAGGAACTCGCCGTCAGCGATGGATAGGTTGAGTTGCGGCAGCGCCACAAAGGATCCGAATCTCTTCTCGATATTGCTGAGTGTTACCGACGCCACGGGTCAGTCCTCCTGCCGGTCGGGAAGGTGAGCGTAGATCTGCCTGAGAATGGCGACTTCGTCATAGAGCGTCCATTCCTCGATGACTTTTTCTTCATGGAAGCGGAAATGCGACATGCCGAGAATGTACACCGGCTTACCGCTCGGCGCCCCAAACAGCCCGGCACCGCGATGATGGCCACGAATAGACCAGCGCACCGCCGCAATCGTGCCATCCGCTTCGTCGGCGTGGCAATAATGGTCAAATGAGAAGACTGCATTGGGGAAGGCGGCGACTATTTGGATGAAATGGTAGATGATGCCGTCGATGCCGGCGATTTCGCGCCCGCCAGCCATATGGACATTGACGGCCGGATCGTAGAGTTCGCGAAGCGCGTCAAACCGCCGGCGGTTCCAGGCTTCGTGCAACACATGGGCGAGCCTGTCCTCGATCGTCTTCTTTGGCCGGTCCAGAGGGGCGGGCAAAGCCTGGCCGGCGGAGCGCTCAGGCTGCCCAATGAACCAGGGTTCCCGTCCCGATGCCGCATCCCGTGCCGCCAGTTGACGCGCTACTTCGTGGATGTCGAAACCGAGTTGACGCACCAAAGCACCGTTGTCCCGAACAAGCCATTCTCGGAAGATTTTGTTGTCGCGAGAAACGCAGTCGGCCACCGTGTGGATGTTCACCCGCCGGCCCGTTGCATCGCCGTATATAGACGGCCCAACATTCGTCATCTGACTGAACCCGAGATGGCTCGTGTAGTAGCCCTCCTTGTCGTCTCCGCTCCAGGCGACATTGAGGAAACGGCTCTCGCGGTCGGGAAATGCCTGCATCATCGAGACGGTTGCATTGACCACCTCCTCGACGGAGCGGGTAATGTCGAAGGCCGTGTAAACCATGCAGGCATGGTCGTAGTAATCGTAGATCTTTCCCACCGACTTTTCGGCCCAGATCCAGTGTGTGATCTTGAAGATGTAGTCGACGATGTCGCCGAATGCATCTTCGAAACCCGCCAACGGGAAACCATTGCGTTCCTTTGGAGCAAGAAGCTCCTCGACCGAGTGCTGGCGCACGGTCGTTACGCCTGAGCGCATGTCGCGCTTTACTGCAGAAACCTCATTCATAATGCTCTCCCTATCTTACCGAGCCCGAAACAAGGCCCTTGACGAAATATTTCTGGACGTATCGCGACAGAACCAACATCGGCAGGATGATCACTAGGCCGATAGCGGCCATGATCTCCCACGCGTCACCGCGCTCCGTTCTGGCGCTCATCAGCGCTACCTGGATTGTTGTTGCATTTTCTCGCGTCAGCACGAGCGCGTAGAAGAACTCGTTCCAGGCAACCACAAAGCAGAAGATACCGGCCGTAGCGATGCCGGGCAGCGCCATGGGCACCACCACGTCCCAGATGGCCCTGATACGGGAAGCCCCGTCAATCTGCGCAGCTTCCTCCATATCTACCGGTATGGAATCGATGAACCCCTTGATCATCCAGATTGCATAGGGGACCACAAACGACATGTTCGCGATAATGAGCGCTAAACGAGTGTCGAGCAGACCTCCATGGCGAAATGCAATGAACAGTGGG
Source organism: Ensifer sp. ENS06 (assembly GCF_014852205.1). Taxonomy (NCBI): domain Bacteria; kingdom Pseudomonadati; phylum Pseudomonadota; class Alphaproteobacteria; order Hyphomicrobiales; family Rhizobiaceae; genus Ensifer; species Ensifer sp. ENS06. Next base: position 155,667 of record NZ_JACVBC010000012.1, read on the forward strand.
ATGATGACGATAACAGGCGGGATGAACTGGGTCGCCAGTACACCGATCTGCCATATGCTACCGCCCGGGAACCGAAAGCGAGAGAACGCGTAGGCCGCGGCAGTTGCAATCGGCAGCGACAAGAAAAGCGTTCCCATCGTCACGATGATGCTGTTCCAGGTGCGCTGCCCCACTAGGAACGGTGCATCAAATGCGGCACGGATATTGTCGAGCGTCGGCGCGAAGAAGAACTTGAGCGCGTAGACGTCGCGAGGATCCTTAAAGGCCGTTGCCACGATCCAGATTATTGGGCCGATGAACACGAGAAGAATAAGCGCAATGGCCAGTCCGCGGGTCACAGCCGCAAGGCATTTTTTCGTTTTCGTATCCATGTTAATGACGCTCCAGAACGAACCGCGAATAAAGCGCAGCAAGTACCGCCATCACCGCCGCAAGCAGATATGCAACCGCTGCCGCATAGCCCAGGTCGTACCACCGAAACGCTGTCTGAAAGACGAAGTGTGCCAAGGTCTCGGTTGCTGTGCCAGGTCCGCCGTTCGTCAGTGTGACCACCTGGTCGAGAACCTTGAGCGAGAAAATCGCTTTGAGCAGAAGTGCAATCGCGAGCACAGGTCGCAGCTGCGGCACGACGATTTCAAAGAACACCCGTGTTCGCGACGCTCCGTCAACCTGAGCCGCCTCGATCGTTTCTTGCGGAAGAGCGGCAAGAGCACCAATAAACAACAGCATGAAATAGGGCGACCAGTGCCACACGTCGGAGGCAATTAGCGTCGCCATGGCAAGCGTTGGATCTGCAAGGATCGGGACACCTTTCAGGGACGGGACGACGGCGCCGAGCGCTGCGGCAAATGCTCCGAATTCAGGATTGAAGAGAAAGCGCCAGGAAATGCCGAGAAGAGCTGGCGACATGGCAAAGGGGATGACGAGCAGCGTTCGGACACTCACCCGCATCGTGTCTGCGCCTGTGAGGAGCAAGGCGAGGCCCATAGCCAAGACCATCGTGAAGAACACGGAAAACAGAGTAAAAACCGTTGTCACCCGGATGCTGTGCCAGAAGTCCGGATCGTCCGTGATGACGCGAGTATAGTTCTCCATTCCGATGAAGGGCCCGAGCGCAGGCTGCTGAGCTAGGTTCCAATCATGGACCGAGTACCACATCGCAGCGAGCAGCGGATAGAGAAGCGTTGCAGCGATGACGAGAAAGGCTGGCGTAATCAGCCAATATTTCAGGTGTTTGTCTTTCACGGATATTCCCTTGACGACAAGGAAGGCGCTGCCAAGCAAAACAGTTGTTTCACTTGGCGCCCTCATTCACGATGAAGGCCGCTCGATCAGCTTTTACGGTAGCCTGCTCGCCGCAGGATGCGGTCGATGTCCTGCGCAGCCTGATCCAGCCCATCCTTGACTGGTCTTGAACCCGTTGCAAGTTCAGAGATCATATTCTCGAGCGTCACCGCGATCTGCGGCCATTCCTTCAGTTGCGGCATAATCCGCGAGCCCTCTAGGCTCTGCGCGGCGACCTTGTGTAGCCCATGATTTGCTTTATTGACCTTCTCGTCGAGAAAGCTCTTCGAATGGGTCACTACAATGTCGGAGGTTTTCGGGTCGGACTTATCGATCGCGCACTCTATTTCGAGCTCGGGTGTCGACACCCACTTCATGAACTCCCATGCCGCATCCTTCTTTTGCGAAAGAGAACTTACGGCAAAAGGCAGCGAAAGGGCGTAGGAGACAGGCGTGCTGCCAGCGAATTGCGGCATCGGCGCAAAGCCCACCTGCTCCGGCTTCAATGTCGATTTCTCGCCAGTCAGGACCGAATAGACCCACCACCACACCATGACCATCGCCGACTTGCCTTGCGAAACGGAGTTGACGGCATCGCCTTCGACGAACTGGACGGAACCTGGCGCCGCCACCTTTTGCTTTAGCAACAAATCGAGATACATCTGCGTCGCCTCGACGGCGGCCGGATCCGTAAAGCGGCTTTCCTTGAAGTCGGGTGAGAAGATATCCCCCCCCTTCCCCCACAGATGATTGAGCCACAGGAAGAGGTTTTGCTGCCCGTTTCCCTTCCCGTAGTACATCGCCACACCCGAAACGTCCGGATTTGCCGACTGGATGGCCGCACCGGCTGCCGCAACCTCGTCCCAGGTCGTTGGCGGCTTGACGCCTGCTGCCTCGAAGAGATCTTTGCGATAAAACAACATCTGCGGGTGCCCCCGCACCGGCAAGCCGTAAGTTACCCCATCGATTTGACTTCCGAGTTTGTAGGCTTGCGGATAGCGATCCATATCAATGCCGTCGCGCTTCAGCATCTCGTCGAGCGGCTGCAGATAAATCGACAAGGATGGACCCCAAGTATCCTGGTAACAGACAACATCATATTCAGAACTGCCGGCGACGGCTTCAGTGGTGATCTTGTCGCGGACCTGACCATAGGGCACGTAGGTGTAAACGGCCTTGATGCCGGTCAGCTCCTCGAATGCTGAAAGCCGCCTTTCGTGAGCACGAAATTGGCTCGACTGCGGAAGCATGACATTGATCGTCGTACCGGCAAAAGGCTTTCCCTCAAGAAGAGCTGCCGCAGTGCGACCCGGTGAAAGTCCGAAGGCCGCCGCCATAGACGACGCAAGCCCAAGCTGCGTGAAATTGCGCCTCGAAATCATGGGTTCAGCTCCTCCCAAGCTCAACAACTTCCCTTTGCATTCGTATGCATACTAACAGCTCTGCATACGAATGCAATACCTACTTGGCCACCTGTTGCTGCTTATTGGTGAGAAATTCGCGGAACCGTCCGGGCAACGGTCAGAAGTGCCCGGGAAGCCGCCCGAAAGCCGCTCTGGCTGAAGGAAGGCTTGCCGAAAACGGGCGCGAACCCGACTGTAATCGTCAACCCTGCGGTATAGATCCAAGTTCTGAGAATTGGCGCTTACATGAACCCCGCCACTCGGCACGCACCGATTAGACGCAAGAAGTCGAACGAGGATTTGAATTCTCGAGGATCTTGAGGCTAGGTATATTTGATAGACAACCGAGAAGCAGATTGTGATTCAGTGTAGCGATCTTCGGAAAAAGTTCCAACTACGAAGGCTAAGCGACGATCGGATTTACACTTTTATCCGAAAACACATTGCCCACGGGCAATTCGGTTACCAGCGACAGGACCAAGAACTATGGATTGTCTATCGTTCGGAATGGGGTTGGGTTGCCTGGGACCAGGCAAGCAACACTTGTATGGGGCGGCCATGGGCCATACTACCACACCAACAGGGAGACCATCCTCCTGAGGGCGATTGGGTCAGTCGAAAAGGCCCGAAGTCTTACGTCTACACCTTGAAATATGTGTAATCCCAGTTTGCGTCTGATGTTAGTGAACGTGCTCCATGAATACGGCTAAAGGACAAGGGTTCGAGTGCCATACCTGTCAGCCCAAGTTGCAATTGGCTATTCACACTTTCTCCAGTCGGTGATCAGATGCAGTCCCGGCTTCAGTGCAACAGCTTCAATTTTGGCTGTCCGCTCAGATGTCAGATCAAGTTTCAAACAAACCGACCGTCTACCGTCGTCATTCCACACGGAGACGGCATATCGCCCAGCTGGTGGCAGGACCGTAAATTTCTCAAATGTGACCAAACCATCTTCACCCGCCATGATCTTGGTGATCCAGGCGTCGCGCATTGAGGTGTTCACTTTTTCTAGATCGCCGGAACGGATCCAAGAGCGAATGCGCGTCGAAGAGATGCGCCCTCCTTCCACGACACGATTGGGAACAACGAGAACGTCGAAATTGCTTTCTTTCCCAAACCGCCGAAGATCGGCCACCGCACCACTTCGGCCGATTCCGAAACGAAAATCTTCGCCCACAACCACAGCTTTAACGCATAATCTGCCCACAAGAGTATCTGCTATGAATTGTTGTGGCGTCTGACCGGCGAAACCGGCATTGAACTCCGGCATGAATAACAGGTCGACCCCGAGCTGGCTGCATATCATGGTTTTGGCATCAGCACTTGAAAGCCTAAATGGTTCAATTTCAGGCTCGAAGAACTGCTTGGGATGAGGCTCGCAACTCATCATACCAAGCGGAGCGCCGAGGAGTGCCGCGTGTCGGCGAGCGGCAGAGAGCAGTTCCCTGTGTCCCACGTGCATGCCATCGAAGTTCCCAAGGAGCAGAGTGCTCCCCCACAGGTAGCTTGGAATAGGCTGATGGGCGGACATCACCAAGGGCTTGCTTGCCGGCAATGGCGCCAGATAGGATGCATCGAAGTCCGGATGCCAGCGGCGGTGGGCGAACTCCTCTGCCGTCATCGCTTATCGTGCAAACTGGCGAGGGCGACACTTGTCAGCATGGTTGGGAAACCAGCCTTGCGGCCGCCTCGACAATCGTCGTTGAGCCGCGCTGTGGCTTCTCATTTTCGAAGCGGATCGTGCCGTTGTTGAAACCGTCGTACATCTCGATGAATGCCCGGACGGCGCGGCTACTCATACCCGCGCCTGCAAAGATGTCAGGCCAGGCTTCCCGTGGGACTGCTATGGCTTTCAACTTTCGCGATAGCGCCCCGCCGATGGCCACCGCCACCTCTTCTGGCGAAGTGTTCGACGGCCCAGCAAGTTCGACCACCCTTTGGCCAGTCCAAAATTCCTGCATCAGCTTTGCAGCGACCAGACCGATATCAGCGGTGGCAACCATGGGAATGGCAACGCTCAGCCGCGATAGAAGAGACGGAAGGATGCCTTCAGACTTAGCACTACCAAGCGAGTGGCCCCAATTCTCGAAGAAATATCCGGCGCGCAAGAACGCGACGGGTTTTGCGAGGGTTCTGAGACGCTGCTCGAATAGATAGTTGGTGTGAATGATCCCGTTGTCTTCAGGCAGATGAGCAGATATCGAAGAGAGTACGACCACTCGTTGGGTGTCCGACAACTCAATCGCCTTGACGAAGATCTCGGCCCGGCGCTCTGCCTCAGCAAACGGGTCTTCGGCGCCGTATGTCGGTGGATTTAGTAGGTAGGTGGCAGCCGTGCCATTAAGGGCAGCAGCCAATTGCCGCGTATTATCGATGTCGGCGACCGCGACCTGCGCACCTTTTGCCGCCCAAATCTCTTCTTTGGTTTGGTCCCTGACTATAGCGCGTAGCGCAACGTTCTGCCCAAGAAGGGCGCGCGCTGTTGCCGCCCCGGTTTTCCCGGAAACACCCAGTACTGCATACATCCTCAAGCCCTGTTCTTCTTCCAAAACGAGTATTCGGCCAGACTCTCTTCAGTTGCCGGAAACAATCCGAAGATCGAGCGTCCCGCTGCAATTTTTTCCTCCACGAACTCCTCGTACTCGACCGCCGCGATCGCTTCGGCGGCGATCTCATCCGCCAGATTTGCCGGGATGACAACAACCCCCTCGCAATCACCGACCACGATATCGCCGGGATACACAGCGACCCCGGCACAACCAATCGGCAAATTGAGGTCAGCTGGATGCAGATTAATGGGGGTTGCAGGTGAAGCGGTCTGGCGCTGATACGCCGGAAGGCCGGTGCGCATGATGCCAGAATGGTCCCGATAGCCGCCATCGGTGACAATCCCCGAGCAACCGCGCGCTTTAAGGCGGGCGATTAGTAGATCACCCGCGGATGCCGCCCGCGCATCACCACGGCTATCGACCACCAAGACGAAGCCAGGAGGGCATTCCTCCACGGCTCGGCGTTGTACATGGCTTTCGAGTTGGTAACCTGCCATCGTATCCAAGTCTTCGCGAGATGGAATAAATCGCAATGTAAACGCTGGGCCGACCATATTGGGCAACCCTGGAGCGAGAGGGGTCACACCGTGAAGAAACTGGTTTCGCAGACCATGGCGCAACAGACAATTGGTCAATGTCGAAACATTGACCTTGCTAAGAAGCGATTTTGTCGCCGGGTTGATAGCTTCCACGAGTTTGCCTTCCTGCAATCAGTTCAATTTTATAATTTCGCAATTCTGCGAGCCAACGCAGATTTGAAATTAACGAGGTAACTCAGTCCTGTAAGTGCAGTCGCCAGGGGGTTTCATCGCCCCAGTTGATCGCGACGCTTTGGCGACGCATATATGCTTTCCATGACTCCGAGCCGCTGGCTCGCCCACCACCGGTTTCCTTCTCGCCTCCAAACGCAGCGCCGATGTCAGCACCGGTCGTACCCATATTCACCTTGGCAATTCCGCAGTCGCTGCCTCTGGCCGAAAGGAAGGCTTCGATATGGCGGATATTGGTGCTCTGGATACCGGACGCCAACCCTTGGGGCACGCTGTTGTGTAATTCGAGCGCTTCATCAAAAGTCTCGTATTCGATGATGTACAGAATTGGCGCAAAGGTTTCGTGCTGTACACAGGGCCAGTCGTTTTTTGCCATGATGATGGTCGGCTCAACATAGTAGCCGGGTCCCGGCATGACCTTACCACCGTACAGAACTTCCCCACCGAGTGCCTTGGCCTCAGCGACGGCCTTTTCAAAGTCGGCCACGGCTTGCTTGTCGATAAGCGGACCGATCAGGTTGCCGGGCACGAAAGGGTCGCCGAGCTTGACCTTTGCATAGGCCTTTTTCAGCCTTTCAACGACTTCCTTTGTTCGCGATTTGTGGACGATCAAGCGTCGCGTGCTGGTGCAACGTTGTCCCGTAGTCCCTAGTGCGCCGAAGGTGATCGCCGCAATTGAAAGATCAAGTTCTGCGGTTTCGTCGAGGATACAGCCATTGTTGCCGGAGCATTCAAGTAGATGTCGACGTCCAAGGTCCTCAGCGATAATTTTAGAGACGCGGCGCCCTATCTTGCTTGAGCCCGTGAATGACACGAGCGACACCCGCTTGTCTCGGACCAACTCTTCGGAAATGCTTTCGTCAGCCGGAATGACAAGCGAAAAAACACCTTCATATCCGAGTTCGGTCATTGCCTTGTTGCAGAGATGCTGGATTGCGATGGCAGGAAGCGCGACCTTGGGACTTGGTTTCCAAACGATCGTGTTGCCGCAGACCGCGGCGACTAGCGCGTTCCACGCCCACGGTGCAGCCGGGAAATTGTAAGCGGTGATGATGCCGACCACCCCAAGCGGCAACCATTGGTCATACATGCGGTGCTCGTTTCTCTGAGCTTGCATGGTATAGCCGTAGAGCATACGCGATTGGCCGACGGCAAATTTAGCCATATCCACCATCTCACCAATTTCGCCTTTGCCCTCAACGATCGATTTACCGGTTTCGAGCGCCAGCAACGCCCCCAACGCGTCCTTGTTCTCAGCAAGAAGTTCGCCGATGCGACCGACTAGTTCTCCGCGTTTGGGTGCCGGTACCATGCGCCATGTGTGGAATGTACCTGTAGCGATATCTATTGCCGTTTTCATGTCCGACGAGCTGGCCGGAGAGATACTGGCGATCTCCTGTTCGGTGGCGGGATTGGTTGATACAAAAGCCTTTGCGGGCTCAATAGCGGACCAGCCGTTTGGTCCGCTACACGAACCTGGGTTAATGTCCTTCAGTCCGAGCGCGGCAAGTATATCGGCCGATTTTGGGTGCGTCTGGGTTTTCATGCATTTTCTCTTTTCATCTGGGCTCTTCGTCAGCTTCAGGCGTCAGCGCGAACGGTTGTGAAATTACCGTTGTTGTAGAGAAGCGGCTCGCCTTCAGGGCCAAAGCCGACATACTTGATTTCACCGATGATCACCCCGTGAGAGGGGGTGACGATAATTTCGTCCACAATGCAGTCGAAGGTCACCAGCGCATCGTTCAGCACCGGAGCACCCGAAGGGCGGGAAACCCATTCTGCGTCGGCAAATCGTCGTTCGAAGCCAATGTCGGTCATGTTTGCAAATCGTCGCGCCAGCTCTAGATGCCGGTATGCCAAGACGTTGATACCCATCCGGCGCGACTGAAGAATGTATTCAAAAGTCTTGCCAGAGACGTTGACACAGGCGAGCAACCTCGGCGGTTCACCTGATAGCGAACACACCGCTGTTGCCGTTAGTCCATGCAATATACCTTCGTGCGTTGTCGTTACGAGGTTTACAGCTCCGGTCAACCGCCGCATTCCTCGACGAAAATGCTCAATATCGACGGGGAGGTCCGGCTGCGGATAGTCGATCGTCGGATCGGATAGCGCGGCACTCATTCCACTGCACCGTTTTTGGAGCCTGCCAGCGAGTAGCGGCCGAGCAGGTCGTCGACCATGCCGGTTGCGTGCCTCCAGTCGAAGGCGCCGAACACGCGCATCAATGCCGCGAAATGTGGGCCGTTATAGAACATCTCATATTGGGTGTGGCGCGAGCCAAACTCGGAGCCAAGCGCATCCCAGGCAAGTTTCATCACTTTAACGCGGTCTTCCGGACTTGCGACGGACGAATACTGCGTTTTGCCAATTAAATCGGCGAGCTCCGGATTGTCGAAATCTTCGACTCCAGACGGCAGCATGATCACGCCCCCGCCCGCCAGTTTGCGAATTGCCGTGATGAACGACGGATAAAGCTCCTGACTGTAGGCTTGCGTTGTATAGATCTGAAGCTGACGAGGAAAAAAGTAACCGTTGCGCGCAGTTGGATCGTGAATCAACGAGCGAAACATACCGTCAATCACCATGGCTTGAGATGCCAGATTTCCCAGCGATTCCTGAATAGCTGGGAAATTGATGACGCCGGTCGTTTCCGCCATTCGCTTGGCCAGTCCTACCAAGAACTTTAGTTTTACGCTGTAGCGCGCCTGACTCTGAGTATTCATGAGAATTTCGGCAGCGGTCGAGTGAAACTGCGCGCGGCACATCGAGGTCTTCTTGTAAATGAAAACCCGATCCCAGGGCACTTTGACATCATCAAAATATATGACGGCGTCGTTCTCGTCGAAACGCGTAGCAAGGGGGTTGTCGAACTCCGAATGGGAGTCCTGCTCGTAGGATTTGCGCGAAAGAATCTTCACCCCCTTGGTGGCGAGGGGTAAAGCAAAAGAAAGAGCGTAAATATCGTCCACGCCTTCTTTCAGCGGATTCTGCACGCCCACCAGTACTTCCTCTGCAAGGGGTGCAGAGGTTCCAAGCATTTTAGCACCACGAACAGTGATGCCATCGAAGTCCTCATCGACGACCCCCAGGCTATGATATTTATCGTCATGTTCACTGGCCAGTTTCGAGCGGTCTCCTTGCGGATTGACGATGGTATAGGTCATCGCGAGGTCGCGGTCGCGCGCATACGCATAATAACCGCGCAACGCATCGGCACGCTTCTTGTCATATTCGTCGAACACATCGATATGGGTCATCATCCCGGTTATCGCTGCTGGAACATGATCGGGCGAGCGTCCCAACCATCCGCAGCTTTGCTCGGCCCAAGCCTGGGCCGCTAGGCCGCGTTTGATAAGCTTTTCACGGGTATCCGGGAGTTCCCAAGAGCGATTGACCTGCCTGCCCGTCGGCGTGGTAAACGTCATCTGCTCCTGGTTTTCCGCCTGATAGTCGTAGAGCGCAGCAGTGGATCGAACCGCGTTACGAAACGCGATGTGATCTACGTGGTCGCTGATCAATTCTCCATTGATGAAGATCTGGCGGCCGTCCCGCAGACTTTGGATGTAGTCGGTTCCCTTACGTGACATGGAGTCTTTGCCTTTCCCTCTGTGTTTTCCCGCAGCCAAGAGTCTTCCGGTCCGAGAACATTCTATGATATTTCAGATGCATTTCAATAGATCTTTTTGAGTGATGTACACTCAACTCTGCATCGTCGCATTGAGCTGTGGCCAGCCTTACCCAAGCACAGAAGCGTCCTTTGGAAAGATGAGCATCTGTCTTCATCCACCCTCGTTGCATGGGGCGGGAAAACAGAAATCCGTCACGAGATAATCGGTCGCGACTGGCGCCGATTGTATTGTCCTGTTTGTTATTTGGTCCGGATAATGCTTCCGTGCTTGAACTGCGCGGATTTAATCACGTGCCTCGATTGTCACATGATCCTGAACGCCAAGCCCTTCGACCTCCAGCCTAACCCTTTGGCCTGCCTTTAAGAATATCGGTCTCGGTCGAATACCCAAGCCCACTCCCGGCGGGGTGCCTGTAGCGATAATGTCGCCCGGCTCAAGCGTCATGAAACGGCTAATGTATGAAACGAGATACGCGACGCCGTAGACCATCGTGCGAGTAGAGCCGTCCTGGTAACGGTGGCCATCTACTTCACACCAAAGCGTCAAATTCTGCGGATCAGGAACTTCATCGCGGGTCACGAGCCATGGACCTATAGGGCCGAACGTATCGTGGCTTTTACCTTTGGTCCACTGGCCCTGCATCTCAGATTGGAACGCCCGTTCCGAGCCGTCGTTTACGGTGCAGTAGCCCGCCACATGCAACAGTGCGTCAGCTTGCCTCACGTATTTGGATCGCTTGCCGATGACTATGCCAAGCTCAACTTCCCAGTCAGACTTGCTGGATCCACGCGGTATTTCAATTGGATCATTCGGTCCGCAAACGGCAGAAGTGGCCTTCATAAAGATTACAGGCTCCGAGGGAACACTCTTGCCGGTTTCTGTGGCGTGGTCCGTGTAGTTGAGGCCTACACACACAAATTTTCCGATACGACCAACGCAAGCCCCAATCCGTGGCTTGCCCGGCACAATGGGCAGCGAGTTGACATCAAGGGAAGCAAGTTGGGCCAATGCATCATCGCAAAGGGTCGAGCCTACGATATCATCTACGATTGATCCTAAATCTCGGATCACACCGTTCGTGTCCAAGAGGCCGGGCCGCTCGTTGCCTATTTCACCAAAACGTAGGAGTTTCACGATGTTTTGTTCCTAGTGAAAGCCGAAGTTTCGCTCTGTCGAAGCAAAACACTGCGGCGGATGGGAAACAATTCAATGTTGAACCGCGTCTGCAGGATGCCCCAAAGACCGGTGGGCGCCTTTAGCATGACGGCGATGGCGACCATGCCGAGGATGATCAAATACCAAGCGCCCAGATCGGACAGAAGTCCCCGAAGCGCGAAGAAGACCAGCACACCGATAAGCGGCCCCTCCAGATGACCTAGCCCGCCAATCACAACGATGAAGATGATTGAAGCAGTCCACTCATTCACGTCAAACGCCGCCGCAGGCGAAATGCGAAGCTTCACAAGGAATAGGATTGCACCGGCAATTCCAGATGCGAAAGCTGCAGCACCATAGACAAGCACCTTGTTTTGAACGGTACGGACGCCGAGCGCTCCTGCCGCTACAGCGTTGTCGCGCATGGCCATAAGCGCAAGCCCCCGAGGTGACCTAAGCAAAAGATAGACGCTTGCCTGCGCTACAACGGCTGCACCGAGGGCACACCACCAGATCGTTGCAGCTCGATCACTGCCCGTACCCAGCGATCTCGCCGCGGATACGGGAAAGCTCATGCCGGAACCGCTACCAAGTTGGGTCGACTGCGCCACAATCAACGCCACGATTTCCGCGACGACCCACGAACCAACGGCGAAATAGGCGCCGTTTAGGCGGAAAAGAACAACGGCAAGCGGAATTGAGAGCGCCAGCGCAGACAGGGCTGAAAGCGGTAGCGCTAGCAGAACAGGTACACCGAGTGGTCCCGAAAGCGCAAACAGCGTATAGCCACCAAGACCGACGAAGACCTGCTGACCAATGGACATGAGCCCGGCATAGCCTGCAAGCATATTCCACATCATGGCCAAGATCAGATAACAGGCCATTTCCGTTGCCAGCCGCAATGTTGCATTGCCGACAAACAGCGGAAGCAGCACCAACAGGCCAACGACCACCAAGCATGCGACTACCATGCCGTAGCTTCCACCTCTGTCCACTGAAAACTGCAATCGGGTCATACGTGCCTCCGAGATAAAAGGCCGGTTGGCCAAATCATCATGATGCCCAAAAAGGCGATATGGCCGGCAAGAGTTTGCCACGACGGGTTAAGATATCCACCGAGCGCCTGTGAAAGGCCCAGAACGACACCCCCTAGAAGGGTCCCCCAAATCGAGCCAATCCCGCCAATAACGATGACTTCAAAGGCAATCAGCAGACGTGATGGGCCTGCAACGGGCGTAAAGCTCGTCCAGACGGAAAACAGAACACCTGCAAGACCGCATAGGGCCAGAGCCATTCCCATCGCTAGACCAAAGATATGCTGCGTGGGGACTCCCATAAGACGCGCGACATCCGGATCGTCGGCGGTAGCGCGGAAACCGCGCCCTAGCGCAGACCGGTTGGAGATCTGATGCAGAATAAGAACAGCAAGGACCGACACTGCAAATACAATGAGAGCATAGGACCCAACTGACACCCCAGGCATGATTGTCAGACTGTCAGTTTCAATCGAACCGATCGACAGCTTGCGGCTATCTGCAGAGAAAAGCTGCAAGATGCCATTCTGGATGATGACGGAGAGGCCGAACGTGACGAGCAGCGGCGGCAAAATATCATTGCCGATGACACGATTTAACAGCCATCGTTGTAAGCCGTACCCGACGATCCCCATCAGGACCGGAGTAAGCACGATCGCTGGGAAAAAACCAAGCCCTACAGTGTCGGCAATTGAAAAGGCCATAAAAGCGGCTGCGACTATGAGATCGCCATGGGCCAGATTTACGATCCGCATCATCCCGAATGTCAGGCTTAGCCCACAGGCAAACAGCGCATAGAGGCCACCTATCATGATGCCTTGCAGCAGAAGATTGACAATCTCTGTCATGACACCACTCCGAAGTAGGCTTTTGATACTTGCTCCATCGTGAGGTTGGCCGGTGGATGCGCCAAGACGACTCGACCTTCCATGAGGCAATAGACGAAGCTCGCAGTACTCAAGGCGCGGCGAACATCCTGCTCGACGAGCACGATGCCGATACCCTCGTCGAGAATTCTCGGCATCATTGCATAGATGTCGTTGACCACCGTTGGCGCCAATCCCAAGCTCAACTCATCACAGAGCAAAATCCGCGGATTGGTCATCAGCGCTCGCCCAATTGCGACCATTTGCTGCTGCCCCCCCGAAAGCGCTGTACCGGGAGAATGACGCCGTTCCTTGAGTACTGGGAACAGCCCATAGACGCGATCCAAAGTCCACGGTCCATGCCGACGCGAATTGCAACCCATCAGCAGATTCTCCTCGACGGTCAGGCTCGCAAAAAGGCGGCGCCCTTCCGGCACGGTGGCAACGCCCAGTCGTACAATCTCATCAGCGCTTCTTCCTGACAGTTTTTGACCGGCTAAAGAGATCGTACCATTCTGAGATTTCGTCCAGCCGGAGATGCTTTTGAGGAGCGTCGTCTTACCGGCCCCGTTAGGCCCAATAACCGCCACTACGTTCCCTTCAGCGACCGTAAGGTCAACTCTGTAGAGAGCCTGCATGTCATCATAGAAAGTATCGATTTCAGACAACTCAAGCAGGCTCATGCCGGCACTCCAAGATAAACCTGTCGCACGCTGGGCAACTCGATAACCTCCCTAGGGGGGCCTTCGGCGAGCCTGGCTCCCTGGTTCAGCACAAATAGACGTTGAACAACAGCGAGCAACGCATGCACGATGTGCTCTATCCAGATTATGGTCGTGCCGCAGCGATGGATTGTGCGGATCGTCTCGATGAAGTTCGCGCACTCGATGTCCGACAGCCCTCCTGCCACCTCATCCAGCAAGAGGATCCTTGGTCGGGTTGCTAACGCCCGAGCCATTTCCAAGCGTTTCCGGTCTAGAAGGCGGAGTGAACCGGAGGACGCATTGGCAAGCCGTGACAACCCAGTTACTTCGAGTACATCGACAGCAATGCTGGTTCCCTTGCTTTCGCTGTACCGACCGCCATGGGTCGCCCCAAGCAAGATGTTTTCGAAAACTGTCATTCCGGAAAACGGTCGAGGGATCTGGAAAGCGCGTGCAATTCCGAGATCGCATCGCTCTTGCGCCGAGACATGAGTTATGTCGGCTCCCTCAAGCATGACGCGTCCAGCGTCGGGTCGCCTTGATCCCATTATAAGATCGAGCAGAGTAGATTTTCCTGCACCATTCGGTCCAATTATCCCAAGCGCTGTTCCAGCCTCAACGCTCATAGTAACGTCGTTTGTTACCTTGAGCGCGCCATAGCTCAAACTCAGGCCTTCAAGCTGCAGTAGTGACATCCCAAAATCCTCAAACTGGCAAAGGTCTAAGTTCAGACGTCACTGGAACGGCTGGAAGGGTGTCGTTGGCAACGATTTCGATGTCCAATCCGTGCGGTCCAGAAAGCGTCCATTGCCCCCCTACGGTTGGCGTCACGCAGATATTTTTGCCGAATGGTCCACTCTTGAAATTGACGTTGCCGAAGATTGTCTGGAGATCGGTTTCCGCAAGCGCGACTACATTGGCTTCACGACTTTCCGGATCAGATGAGCGCTTCAACACATCCAGTGCAACCTCGAAGATGGAATGCGTCCAGCCAAGCGGCGGGGTCCAGGGCTTGCCTGTCTCCCTCATCCACGTATTGACGAGTTCAAACGCGCTCTGACCCGTAACAGATGATTTAAAGGGATGATAAGGCGACCAGACAATTTCGGTTGTCAGTCCGTCGGCTATTGGTCCCAATGTCTTCACAGCGGCGGGAAATACAAGAGCTTTGGCAATGGTCGCAATCTTTGGCCTGAAATTCTGCTGGTGCGCCTGTTTCCAGAACGTATTCCAATCAGCAGGGTTAAGAACACCAGTCACGATCTCGACTTTGGCATCCTTGAAATCGGCGATGTGAGAAGAAAAATTGTCCGTGTTGCTCGTAAAGCTCCCCGGGTTTATCAATTCGAAGCCCTTATTCGGCAAGTGGAAAGGAAGTCCATGCGCTTCATCGCTCCAGGCCGCGCCATCCGCGTCGCTTGGGAAAAGCCCGCCAACTCTCTTGTTTGTCGATAGCTTGTTCCAGATCGATGAGTAGATGGAAATAGCGTCCTGCAGACCGAAAAAGTAATGATAGGTGTAGTCGAATCCTTTGTCCGGCGTTCCACCTCGGCCAAAATACCAAGCCTCCCAAGGTGCGGCGGTCGATATACACGGCACTCCCGCCAACTCGCACTGATCCGAAACAGGGTTTGTCGTCTCAGGCGTCGCGGAGACGAGCATCAAGCTGACACCATCCTTATCGATGAGATCAGCCGCAACGCTCGCGGCCCGACTGGACGATGACTGGCTGTCATAGACAACTATCTCGACTTGCCGTTTGCCGCCTGCGGTATTGATTCCATCCTTCACGGCTTGGCGGATGCCGGCAATTACAAAATTGTCCGTTTCACCAAAGGCAGCCAGAGGACCGGTCTGCGGACTAATATAGCCGATCTTAATCGGTCCCGCGCCAGCAAAGGCCTTTCGCGGCAGCATGCAAGCCGCGGCCAGGGTTCCCGCAGCGTTCAATAGTACGCGGCGAGGCAGCTTGAATTGACCTGTTCCCATCGTTCAGCACCCCATTTTCGTTGATGTCGTTTCTTCGCATATAAATATTTCATAAGTCAACACTTGATATTTCAGTCGCATTTATATACATTTGCGTTAGTGTTTTTTCAGCGGCCCTCTGTGGTCTATATTCGAGATGAATCCTCACCCGACGAAAACAGGATGAATGCCAATGCGGCCCTTCGACTTTGCCGAGCCAACGCAAATTGCTGAAGCACTTGGGCTTGCCGCAGAACCGGGCTCCCGGTTATTTGCTGGAGGCTGCGAATTGGCGCATGCGATGCGAAGAGGCGCGCTCGATTGCGGGAAGATGGTCAGCATAATGCGGCTCCCGGGCCTCAACGATGTCAAGGCGCATCCCAAGATCGGACTTGAATTTGGCGCCCAAGTGCTGATCCGGAGATTGGCTTCAGACATTTGGATTGGAAAACGCTGGGCAGCACTGCACGAAGCCTTGGAACAGATTCGACCACCTCACATCGCAAATATGGGAACCGTTGTCGGAAATATCTGCTCGGCTGAGGCGCACTACGACCTCGCGACAGCCCTTACAGCGCACCGTGCGCAGGTTCGGATAGACAACGGATGTGACGTACGGAAACTGCCGGTGGAAGGGATATTTGGCCCGCCCGGCAAGACAACCCTTGCAGGAGGGGAGATGGTTGTATCTATCTTTTCGCCACCGCCCGCGTCCGATGCTGGCAGTGCATTCAAAAAAATATACCGAACAATTCGCTATCAAGGCGACGTAGGAAAAGTGAATGCAGCAGCCTATGTCGCGCTTGATACGCGAAAGGAGACGATCGTCGAGGCAACGCTCGCAATTGGCGGCATCACCAATGCGCCACAAAGAATGCTAGCTGTGGAAGCCCGGCTTGCAGGCGCGGAAGCGGAAAGCTCGAACTATGCCGCTGCAGCCGATGAAGCCGTAGATACTTTGGGACTGTCGAGAGGATCACGCTTGTTTGGCGGCGTCCTGTCTGAGTGGGTTCGTGTTTTGGTGCGCGATGTCCTGGAGCAAGCGGCAAGCCGGGCCCGCTCGCGGCACGATCCCGCCGATGATGCACATCTGGCTTATTGAGGAGCGGGCCCATGGTACGTCATCCCGTAGCATTCAAGATCAACGGACAAAAACGCGAAGCAGAAATCGATACGCGTACGCTGCTAATCGACCTGATCAGAGACACTTTTCATTTCGGCGGTGCCCAACGCTGCCCTTCAATCGCCTGCACTGGCGCCTGTACCGTGTTGGTCAACGGTTGGCCCGTCTGCTCTTGCCTCACGCTTGCAGTGGCCGTCAACGGCGCTCAGATCCGCACGATCGAAGGGTTGCGATGCGATGACGGCACCTTGCATCCCTTGCAGCAAGCCCTGGTGGATCATTGCTCATCACAATGCGAATACTGCACGGCTGGTATTCTGATGTCGGCAACCGCCCTGCTGGATACCAATCCGCGGCCAACACGTGAAGATATCCGCCGCAGCTTGGCAGGCAACATTTGCCACTGCACAGGATATGCGAACATCATAGACGCAGTGTTGGCAGCCGCTAAAACTATGCGTGCAACCCTCGAGGCGCGGTGATGGCCTTGAAGTTCCAGATCGAGCATTTTCCCAGGCCCGACATCTTCGATTGCATATCAGGCTCCATCCAGCAGTCTGCCAATGCTGAAATAGTCGGAATGGCTCATGGGCGCATCTTGTGCAGCCCCCACGCTCACGCCGTCATTCGTGGCATCGATGTAACGAAGGCGCTTGCACTACCAGGTGTGGTTGCCATCCTCACTGCGGCCGATTGTCAGGATGGAGGCACGAGGACTACGATCGACGGGACTCATCCCGCTCCCATCTTCGCACGCAAAGCACGCTTTGTTGGTGACTGGATAGCGGCAGTAGCCGCTGAGAGCAGCATTGTCGCGGAAGAGGCGCTTGAACTCATCGATGTCGATTATGTGGTGCTGCCTCCTATACTGGATCCGCTTCTGGCCGCTGGTCCAGACGGCCCATTGGTGCATGATGATGTGCCCGGAAACATTGCCGCTGACACGCTTCATCCTCTGACAAACGGTAGCGTTAAAGAGGTTTTCGCTGAAGCTGCCTTCGTCGGAGAGTTCTCCGGTGTTGCCTCTCGGAAGTTGCGCAGTGACTTCCAGCAGCAAACCGCGGTTGCCATGGTTTCCGGGAACGGTGTTATGACAGTCTCGACATCAGCCCATTACAGCTCAGATTTGGATCCTGGCGCCCGCTCCATCGAAACAGTTGCAGCGCTCTTGGCTAACGCTTGCGGTAGGCCCGTCAAGGTGATGGAGCCGGACGCGCTGACCCTCTATTCACCCCACACCTCTAGCTTTCATTCCGTAACGATCGCAGCAGACGACAAGGGTGTGCTCTGCGGATTGGATCACATTGCGATCGCCGATGCGGGTGCCTATTCTCTGGAGCATTTTGCAGTAGGCAATGTCGCCGAGTTGCCTGGCATGCTCCATTGCGGTGCAATCGGAGGTCGGATCGCAAGCATATATACGAATACGCCTCCTGCCGGTGGCTCAGCGAGCTCTGGGAAACTCGAAGGCAACTTCATTTTTCAGCAAGCAATTGACCGGCTCTCAGAGAAGGCTGGGATCGATCCCTTGTCGTTCCGGATCAGAAATCTCTTGTCTGGTGAAGCGGGCGCCAGGATGGAAAGGTGCATGCGCCTGGCTGCAGACCGCTTTGGCTGGCAAGAAAAATGGCATGGCTGGCGCCGCGAGGGGGCTAGCGGCGGACGCTATCGGCAAGGGGCCGGCATGTCGATCCTGACACGTTCAACTGGAAAATTTAACTTCGGCCATCAGGCGGATTTCGTTGAAGTGGAAGTCGATACCGAGACTGGCTTTACGGTTTTGCTCAAACATGTCTGTGCTATCGATGTCACGGGGTTTCGCGGCCTACCGGATCCTGTCTTGTTGCAGGCAAGCCTTATGTCCGGCATTGGGATCGCGATGATCGAAAGCTTCATTATCGACCCGCAGATAGGCTGTGTGCCGGAAGATGTAGCGTTCGCCTTGCGCGCACCGAATATCATGGATGCGCCTGACATTGATTACATTTTCACAGGTGTACCGCTGCCGCCGGAAATTGAAGAAGGGCACGACCCCCTTCAACTTGGTTTTTCCGATCCGGCTCCAGCGATCGCCAATGCCGTCTACAACGCCACCGGTATTCGCATTCACTCGCTACCATTATCCGCGGACAAGATTCTTCTCGCCCTCCACAACGCAGATGTGAATGTTTCCGCACGCTCGATGATTAGGGGGCAATATTTATGACAAGGAAAATAGTATGAAACGTGTAAACCTCCTCGACGTCGCCTACACGTCCTACCAAGTCGACGATCTCGACCTAATGGAACGATTTCTCACAGACTTCGGAATGATCCGCTCTGGCCGAACCGATACAGCTCTCTATATGCGAGGGACGGGCAACAACCACCATATTCACGTTACACATCTGGGAACGGAAAGAAAATTTCTGGGTGGTGCTTTCAAGGTGGCGTCGCGCGATGAACTCGAAAAAGCAGCTCAGATACCTGGCGCATCCCCAATTGAGGAAATAACCGAACCGGGTGGCGGCTGGCGCGTAACGTTGACCACTCCGAACAACCACACCATCTGGATAGAATACGGTGTCGCAACAGTGACCGAAATACCGGTTCGGCGCTCCTACCGCATGAATTTTGCCTCGGAGCATTTGCGCCACAACGCTGCTGTCCGCCAAAAACCTGAAGCGACACCAACACTGCGGATAGGCCATTTCGTGCTGTGGGTGCCAGACGCGATTTCGGAGATAAACTGGTTCATGGAGCATTTCTCGCTCGCACCAGCCGATTACATCTGCGCGCCGGCGGAGCCGGAACCCATTACCGTTGGTACTTTCCTGCGCCTCGACCGCGGCAAGGAGTATGTGGAGCATCATTGCATCCTCATCAATCAGTCGAAGCATTTCGGCTGTCATCACAGCTCCTACGAAGTCCTTGATCTTGATGCTGTGGCTGCAGGGCATGACTATCTCGTCGCTAAGGGCTGGACACTCGACGCGGGTGTTGGTCGCCATTATCTCGGCAGCCTCATCTACGATTACTGGCTCGACCCATTCGGCTTCCGGATCGAGCACTATACGGACACCGACATCATCAATGATGAGTACGAGCCGGTGCGTTTCGTTGGTGGGGCGGAAGAAACCACGCAGTGGGGAATGGCCCCGCCCCCGACCTTCTTCGACTGATTCTAGATCACGCTGACCGAAGTCGCTGATCTGAAGGGATTGTCGCAACCCAAAACACAATCCATGATTGTATCTAAAATGGTGATATCTCCCGCAACGAGCAAAAGAGGCAAAAATGACATTGGAAACACTCGAAATCCTGATCAACCAGGAAGATCTGATTTCTGAAAACTGGCTCAATTTCCCGGAGTATGGATTTCGCCAGTACTTCCTTTGGAGAAACGAAAAGACCGGTGCAAGCATAGCGTTGCTCGAGTACGAGCAAGGCGGCGGCATCCCGATAAAGCATTCCCATGCGTCCAACCAATTTATGTATTGCCTGGACGGTGAGTACGAATACACCGACAGCAAGATTACGTTGAATGCGGGTTCCTTTTACATGAACCCAAAAGATCACCCGCACGGACCGACCGTCGCGCGGACGAAATGCCGTCTCGTCGAAGTTTACGACGGGCCGCATTACTATGAGAAACCCTCATTTCATACCGACGAGACCATTGGCGGCTTTCTAGATGGACAACAGAAAAGCTGAGAATTTACGGATCACCCAACTCACGTGGCTGGTCGCCGTATTTCCCCACTGCGACGGACTTTAATACGAGAAAGGAATGAACAGTGCCGATTAGAAGAATCACAAGCGAGCATGTAACAGAGGCAGCACCCGGCCTGTGGTCGAACTGCCTGGTCGTCGGCGATATCGCATATATGTCGGGCCTGACCGCGCGCGGCAAGGAATTTGACACAATTCTCGGATTTGACGAATACGAACAAACGAAAGTCATTTTAAATAAACACAAAGCCTTGGTCGAAGCTGCGGGCGGAAAGATGGCAGACTTCACAAAACTCACGATCTACGTCACGAGAATTGAAAACCGACATCTTGTCTGGAACGCGCGAAAGGAATTTTTCCAAGGCGATTTCCCGGCGTGCTCACTGGTTGAAGTCAGTAGTCTAGCGCACCCGGAGATTCTGGTGGAAATCGAAGGCGTTGCGCATATCGGACACGGCGCCTATTGACTCGTTCAGCGAAGAAATCGGTTTCGTTGACTGAATTGAAACGAGCGAAACCGATTTTCGTGTTCAGAAGCGCTATTTCCCAAGCTTGCACCAACCGTCTGATATATTATACGCATCTTAGGGTGCCCATCATCAGGGCGAAGACGCTTAAGCAGGTCGTGTTATGAAGACAAAGACAGGTAAAAAATCCGCGAAGGATGGTTCAGGTGGCCCCAAGACCCTATCCGAAACGGCGTATGGTTTGCTCAAGGACCGATTGATATCTGCGAAATATGTGCCCGGGCAATTTCTGCAGGAAACGCAGATCACAGCAGATCTTGGTCTTGGAAGAACACCGGTTAATCACGCGCTTCATCGCCTGCAACAGGAAGGTCTAGTGGAGATCATTCCTCGTAAGGGAATCCTTGTACGGGCTGAATCCCTTACGGAAATATATGTTGCTCTTGAAGCGCGCATGGTCGTGGAACCATACTGCGCAGGTCTCTGCGCAGAGCGGCTAACTGCGGCCAACCTTGAAGAACTCGAAAAAATAAGTGCGGAGTACGAGAGGGTCCGCATTACTTCTGACAAGGCGCGTCTTATGGAACTGGATCGGCAATTTCACACCAAAATCGCCGAAATATCGGGGAACAATTTGATAGCGGATTTCCTCCGCTCTGTTCACGAGCGCATGTCGCGTATCTGGTTTCTGCCACTTTGGCAGTTTCACGATTTCAGCCTAACAGGCAACGAACACGACAGTATCCTCAATACCATCCGCGAACGTGACGGGAATGCCGCGAAAGCCGCGATGGCCGAACATATCGAGAGCTTGCGTCAACGAATTATGGCAGCTGTAGTCTAGAGAAACCTTACCGACATTTCTTTATTGAGGTTCTCGTACCGTCCTTTTCGCGAGGACGGCACGAGAACAGGCGTCGCCATACAAGTCGCCGCTAACGAGAGCACATTTGCGATGTAAGTCGGGCGTCGTAGCAACTGCAATAGCGCAGGGCGAACGTGTATTTCCCGCCGATGTCAGTAGGTCATGCCCGAAAAGCGGCTTACTGGACTGGCCGCCAACAGGAATGCGACACGCTCGAACGCAGGCTTTCCAAGCCATGCGGCAACGGCTGCTGGATCGTTGGTCCACCGACATTCAATTCTGCCAGTGTGCGGAGATACCTGCCAGATGGCAGTAAGGGCACAGGTCGGCGTTGCTGGCGCGGCAATCGCGTCCACAGGCTGTCCTGCTGCACTGATGGGTGATCGTTTCTGACGGCGTCCTTTACGGGCGCACCATAGCGCGCTCAACACAGCGGTTGCTTTAGTGGTCATTTCTCACCTCGTTTTCTGCCGCAAAGGCCCCCGGATGAGACGAACACTCAGTTCAGACCGGAGGTCCTCAGCGGTACAATTCTTCGACTACTGTCGCTGGGCATCTTGGTTCCTAACTTGCTGACGCGACATTGAATGCGCGACAAAAGCATCATTATCAGAAGCAGTTAGCGACTTCCATATCGTCCCACGCTGGCAGGGAGCGCATTTGGGTAGCGTGGATATGCGGACGTATATAGGCCAGATGACGCCCCCGGCGCTGTCTGAAATCGCATATGGTATCGAGACCCAAAACCCACGGCGCTCACTGTTCCCGAAGAGCAACAAAGGGGAGTGGGATATTAAGCGAGCTGTCGATCACGAAGCTGGGAGCTCGGCCCTCTGGTTCGGTCCGAGGTAGCAACCCCACTCTGCAAGCGGCAGGCCAAGCGTGCTCGATTGCGAACGCACAACAACGGAAACCGACGTGGAAAGCAAACGCATCAAGTATTGCGAAGCAGTCACGCTGGTGAAGCTTTCCCGCCATTTGGCGCGATGGCAATTGACGATTACCGACACGCCGCCGCTCGAAATCGATACCGCCTTAAGTGCCATCGAAATCATATGCTGGGTTGAGGACCCTTCTAGATTGTTCGATCCGTCTGGGGCGCCTTTTCGCAATGGACCAGTTTCGGATGTGTCAGTGGACGGGCCGAGAACGTCCCATTGTGACAAGATGCACCGATGGCTGTTCGAGATCTTAGCAAGTGCTGTGCCAGTTGCCGACCAAGTCGCGGTTCGGCATTTCTTGGTCGAGGAGAGCCTGCTCTCACTCGGCGGAGAGGCCTTGCGGGAATGCCTTGAAGCGCGAGAAGGCCGCCGGCACCAAAACTGAACCAGCCTTTGCTCTATGCTGGGCTTAACAGGCGATCGATATGCCGCCTGCTCGACATCGAACCATGGAGCAACGAGGAACTAATCAGCTTGATCGCGAATGCCAAACTCACAACGTTCTAGGGTTCCGGGGGACGCGCTACTATAACAACCGACTATTTGTCGCTGGAGGTCGTGATTTACTCGAGCCACGCTCTAGCAGCAAGAACCGGAGCTGGAGTGAGTCTGCCCGGCCATCTTCGTGATTGCGACCGAGCATATGCCCAGCCGAAATGAAACCTGTCTGTTCGACGTTTCCGCGTTTGCGATACAACCAAGCCAGGAGCGGCGAGTTTATAAACATGCTTGAACGTCAGGAGCCGCAAGAAGCCCCCGCAATGATCCTGAGGCTTGCGCAACTTGCGCGCTACGCGTGTGGCTCCCTATCAAATCGCAGGGTGCAAGGCCGCCCTGTCCCCAGGCAACCGGCCCTTTCAACCAAACCCGATAAACCGCTTGGCCAGAAATTCAAATAATGTATACATTATTGCATATTGCGGACTGTCTGGGATTTGTCTGGGTGACCTCCAGTGCAAGCCCGGAAAGACTAGGCACATATAGGAGAAAGGCAGCTATGCCGTTAAAGATTGTCGGATACACGCCTAGGTGGCATCTAAGCCCTGGTGAAGTCGTGCCGTTGCATGTTTCAACGGATTTCCCGCATTTCCATGCCAAACTGGTTAGGCTTACAGGCGCCATCAGGAATACCGAAGACTGGGAGTTGAAGGCCGTTGACGTGGATGTCCCCTCCAACTGCTCTTATGATGGATGTAAGGCTCAGCTGATAAGCGGTTCATGCGTCAATATCCCAATGGCTCTTGAAAGCCAGCCGCTTGCTGTCGCGTCAAGATTTTGGTTTCGTCGACTACCTCCACAATCTGCGACCCTCGCAGAGCTGAAGTTCGCAACTGGGTATATTCGTGCCCGTTTGGATGTATCGGGCGCTATAACAATACACGTGCAGATGGGGTCACAGACTATTCGGTTTGACGGTGACCTGCCTCTTTTGCTTGAACGACATTGGTATGATCTCGCGATCGTCGTCGATCACCATCGTGATCGGATCGACCTCGTCTTGAAAGACATGAATGCGAACACGGTCACTCAATCGACGATAGCCGCAACGATCGATCCTGGTTCGTTCGAGGGTTTTGTTCTTGGCGGCACTTTTTGCGTGAAAGACGGTCACCACGGCGACCTCGACGCGAAAGTTGAAGCTCCGCGAGTTTGGAATCCCGTCCCGGAAACCCACGCTGTTCTAGTTTCCGACCAGGCGCCAGAGCCCCTCGCCTCTTGGAATCTCGGTAACATGGACAAGTCCGATCGAATTGCTGAGGTGCATGGACGATACCCAGATGCGCTTTTGTCCAACGCCCCCACCCGCGCCGTGACATCGAGTTCATGGCGCGGACAGACGACGAACTTTGTTGAGCGTCCCGACCTATACAATGCAGTTGCTCTGCATGCTGACGACATAGACGATGCGGGCTGGCCAGTCGCCTTCGAGCTCAAATTGCCCAAAAATCTCCGGTCCGGAGTATACTGCGTCATCTTATCGGAGCGTGAGAATGTCGAGTATTCCGATCCATCGAAGTTCTACCCCGTGCCGATCTTCGTTACACCCGGGAAGGAAGGGTCTGACGCAAAGATCGCACTCGTATTACCGACATTCAGCTATCGCGCTTACGCTAACAACTCCCTGTACACCGAAGCCGACGACCGGCTCTTCAAATTGAAAGGACCAACGCGATCAGGAATCCTATATGATTATTGCATCGAAAAAGGGCTGAAGTCGCAATATTGCTCGCATGATGATGGGTCGGGTGTTCACCTCGCTTCACTGAAGCGGCCTCAAGTAACTGTCCGCCCGGATCTGCTCAGCCAACTTCACAGCTTCACGCACCAACTCTCCGCCGATCTCGAAATCCTGGAATGGCTTGAGAGAGACAGCCAGGCCTACGTCGTTTTGACCGATGAGCTTCTTCACGAACTTGGTGCAGCGGTTCTGGCGGGTTACAGCGTGGTTATGACCGGTTCTCATCCTGAATATTCGACCTCCGAACAACTGGACGCCTACAGTGATTACAACGCTGGTGGCGGGAACCTGATGTATCTTGGTGGAAACGGCTTCATCCTTCGCGTGACGATTGACCCGGCGAGACCGTGGTTGCAAGAGCTTCGTCGCGGCGATGGCGCCGCCATATGGGCTGACGAGCCGGGGGAAGGGCGACATCAAACAGATGGCAAAGTCGGTGGTCTATGGCGAAATATCGGAAGGCCCCCGAACGTAACATTTGGTCTTGGCTTCTCAGCAATGGGCTTCACTGGAGACGGACGTTACAGAGTTCCATCACAATGCGACCTACTGACCTTGCCGGCAAACTTGCGTGAAGTAATGACTTCGATTGGAGACAAATTGTTCGGGATCGCCGGACTAGAGCTAGACAGTTATGATGCTGCGTTGGGCTCGTCACCGCGCGCTACCGTTTTCGGTGAAATCGGCCACCTTCCGAAGCATTACGTACCTGTAAATGAATATCTCGGAGAGCTCGGTATTGATCCCGTTGAAGCCGTAGAAGACGGTGTTCGCGCCAATCTGATTTGGATTCCGGCCGGTGAAAAGGGTCAAGTTTTCGCGACTGGATCGATCCGATGGACAAGCGGCCTCAATACGGAAGGAGATCCAACCAACGTCATGGCGATCACCGGGGCAGTGCTTCTCGACATGATGAGTGGAGCGGAGTAATGGAGACGACATCGTTCCCCCGGCAACTGTTATCCACCGTCTCGAGAGCACTGCCTAGGCGTCTCGACACCGGCATTGTCAGTGTATACATTATGATTGGCTGATCTCGATCACCCATCCTACCCTCCGACGGAGAAATCAGAGTGTCGTTCGAACCTCAATTCAAATATCGCAACCTTCCTGATCAACTGGCGGAGCACATCGTCGTTCTCCTAGCTACAGGCGAATTGGAGCCTGGACAGCGCCTATACGAGAAGGAGATTTGCGAGAGGCTCGGGGTCAGCCGCATCCCGGTACGTGAGGCACTGCGCATTCTTCAGGCGCAAGGAGTCGTACGGACAGAGCCCAACCGCGGCTCTTTCATCACCGAGTTCGGCTCGGACGAGACGGCTGAAATGTTGGAGGTGCGCGTGACGGTCGAGCGCATCGCGTTGCGACGAATTCTGAAAAAGGTTCCGGGACATCCCGAACTGATCAAAGAGTTGCGCGATGCCATCGACGATATGCGGAGAGCTGCAAAGCTGACGGACCAGCTTGCTTATTGTAGAGCCGACCTGGCGTTCCATAGCCGAATTATCGACCTCTCCGAGAGTCCCCTTCTGCGACCAATCTGGGATTCACTGTCTCGCGGAGTGCTCGTCTTCCTCATGCAAGAGAGAAACGTCGTTTTCGATTATGATGCATCGTTCCGCGACCACGAAGCGATCGTCGAGTTGATTGAGACCCGTCAGAGATCTGCCCTCGACCAGGAAATCGAACGCCATATCAATGGATACCTTCAACGGCACCGGGACAGCGCGTCGCAAAATATCGGATCGGCTGAAAAGAGGGGCTAGGGCATGGTCGTTGCCCGCTCCTCACCAGCACGGCTGGTCGTCCCGTGGGACTAGCCAATTCACCTGTAGGCAGGAAATCTAACGGATAGACCAAGCCTAGCTCGGGCTTTTGACCAGCCCAGCAATGCGTCCTGGAGCGCCCCAGCACCGCGCCGATTCCACTCGGCAATGCCCGTATTCAACTGCAGGAGGCTTGATTTGCAATAAAGTATACATTATTACGTACCAATGACAAAACGCCGTTAAAAGAAAAGGGGAACTGACATGACGAACATATGGACGCAACTTTCAACAACCGCTGTCCTTGCGATCGCCGCATGCAGCCTTGGGCCAATGGCTGCCCGAGCAGAAGACATCAAACCAGCCATCCTCTACGACTTGGGTGGAAAGTTCGACAAATCGTTTAATGAACCCGCCTTCGATGGAGCGCGGAAGTTCGTCGACGAACACAACCTCGAGCTGATGGAGTTTGAACCTCAGACCGAGGCGCAGCGTGAGCAGGCCCTGCGTACTTTTGCCGAACAGGGTGGCAACCCCATCTTGGCAGTTGGGTTTGCTTGGCAGCCAGCTTTGGAGAAGGTCGCTCCCGAGTTCCCCGACGCAAAATTCATCATCGTTGACACGACGGTTGATCTGCCAAACGTGGAATCCATCGAATTTGCGTACAACGAAGGCTCGTTTCTTGTTGGTGCCCTTGCGGGTCTAAAGACCAAGACAGGCACCGTGGGCTTCGTTGGGGGTATGGACATTCCGATCATCCGTGATTTTGCCTGCGGCTACCAAGCTGGGGTCCACCTGACCAAACCTGGCGCGAAAGTAATCGTGAACATGGCAGGAACCACACCCGCAGCTTGGACGGATCCTGCTCGGGGTCGCGAGTTGACTTTAGGGCAGTTCGAGCAGGGAGCTGATATTGTCCACGGCGCGGCGGGCGCGACTACTCTGGGCGTTCTTCAGGCAGCGGCAGATGCGAAGAAGCTCGCGATCGGCGTGGGTACAAATCAAAACGACGTGCAGCCGGGACACGTTTTGACCACCAACAACGCTGCTCTGGACGTCGCCGTATACAAGGCTTTTGAGTCGGCTCAAAATGGCACGTGGAAGCCTGGAAGCGTCGTTCTCGGCGTCAAGGATAGGGGTGTCGATTGGGTTCTGGACGATAACAATCGACCGCTGCTGACAGACGAAGACATTGCAAAGATGAACGAGATCAAGCAGTCGATCGTTGACGGGAAGATCAAGGTCCCGAGCTACCTCACGAATGGGACTTGCCCTGCCGAGTAGGGGCGGCTGACAGGGCGGTGCGACGGCGGGCCAAGCCCCGAGGACCTCGCACCGTTGTCCACTCAATTTGCGGTGCGAGGCCGAGTGGGGCGCGCGCGACATCGCGCGCCGCCATACGCGTTGTTTTTGGGAAAGGGAGCAGGATGAACGTCATCCAGATCGAGCGTGGCTCTCCTGAAGTCACCTACGCTGTAGAGTTTTGCGGAGTGACGAAGAGCTTTGGGACGGTAATCGCCAACGATGATGTAAATTTTGGCGTTCGAAAGGGTACGATTCACGGCATTATCGGGGAAAACGGGGCGGGAAAGTCCACGCTTATGAGTATTTTGTTCGGGCTTTATCACCCGGACAGAGGCGAGATATTCCTGAACGGAGCCCGCTCCGACATCAAGAACCCCTCGACCGCCATTCACGCCGGCATTGGGATGGTGCACCAGCATTTCATGCTCGTAGAACGAATGACTGCGCTGCAGAACGTCGTCCTCGGTAAAGAGGACGGCTTCTGGCTGAAAGGCGGAACAGGCAACGTCACGTCCAAAGTCCAAGCCCTTCAGGCGCAGTATGGACTTCACTTCCCTCTTGATGCTGTCACACGCGACCTGCCCGTTGGCGTACAACAGCGGATCGAAATCCTGAAGGCGCTCTACAGAGGCGCCGAAGTCTTGATATTGGACGAACCGACCGGGGTCTTGACTCCGGGCGAGGTGCAAGAACTCTTCAAGGTGTTTAAGGA
This sequence comes from Ensifer sp. ENS06, assembly GCF_014852205.1. NCBI lineage: Bacteria > Pseudomonadati > Pseudomonadota > Alphaproteobacteria > Hyphomicrobiales > Rhizobiaceae > Ensifer > Ensifer sp. ENS06. Next base: position 184,161 of record NZ_JACVBC010000012.1, read on the forward strand.
CCTTAAGGCCCAAGGCAAAACCGTAATCCTGATCACGCACAAGCTCCAGGAGATTTTGTCCGTCACGGATTCCGTGACGGTGCTGCGCCAGGGCAAAAGTGTCGGAACCTACGCCACTGCCGAAACCGACCGAATGATGCTGGCCACGCTGATGGTAGGACGACGCCCGAATGCGCCTCCCCAAGCCCGCGAACCGCGCAGACCGGACATCCGTGTCGAAGTCGATCAGCTCAGTGTAAGGGATAACCTGTCAATCCAACGCGTATTCGACCTGAGCTTCCAGATCCATGCCGGCGAAGTGCTCGGCATTGCGGGTGTGGCGGGCAACGGCCAGTCGGAGCTGATCGCGGCGCTGGCCGGGCTCGCCAGCCCAATGGCGGGCCGTATCAGGCTTGGTAGCCTGGAAATGTCGGCCGATCGCCCGGCTCACCCGGAAGCGATTAGGGAGAATGGCGTCGGTCATGTTCCGGAGGATAGGCATCGCCTCGGGATGATGAAACGGTGGACGGCGGCGGAGAACAGTATTCTCGGGCTTCATCGATCTGGAAAAATCGACGGTGTGGGAAAGCGAATACAACCAACAAAGGTCAGTCGCTGGTGTCAGGATCTGATGAAAAAGCACGATGTCCGACCCGCCGATTCAGAACTGCGGTTCGGACTGTTTTCAGGCGGCAACCAACAAAAACTGGTCATCGGCCGAGAACTCGCTCTCTCTCCAGACATCCTGCTTATCGGACAACCGACACGCGGTGTCGATATCGGTGCAATCGAAAACATCCATGCGGCTCTGCTCTCGGAGCGAGACAAGGGCAAGTCCGTGCTTCTCATATCCGTTGAATTGGAAGAAGTGTTGGCCCTCTCAGACCGGATCCTAGTGATGTTCGAAGGCAGGTCTATGGGCATTGTCGGGCGCGCAGACGCCGATGAAAAACTACTTGGCCTGATGATGGCCGGCCTCCCCCTGGCTGAGGCACAGGCAGAAAAGCAGAAGGTAGCGGTACAGTGAAAAACCAAGCGAGCGGCACCATTGCGGCAATCGTCGCAACATTGATCAACGTTGTAGCCGCATTCTTGATCGGCGCGTTGCTGATCTGGGCAGTGGGCGAGAACCCTCTGAAAGCATTCGGGGTTGTTTGGACTGGCGCGTTCGGTAGCCTGAAGGGCATCTCATTCACGCTCTACTATGCAACCAATTTCATCTTCACAGGCTTGGCCGTTGCTGTCGCGGCGCACGCGCGCGAATACAACATTGGCGGTGAAGGGCAGGCCTATGTTTCCGGGCTGGGTGTCTACCTAGTTGGCGTAGCGCTGCCCTTCCTACCATGGCCGGCGGCCTTGGTCGTGGGTATTGGAGCGGGAATGTTGTTCGGCGCGACGTGGGCTTTCGTGCCGGCTTACATGTCGGCTCGGCGCGGCAGCAACCTGGTGGTGACGACCATCATGTTCAACTTCCTGGCCTCACTGGTGATGATCTACTTGATCGTCAACTTGCTCCGGCCGCCGACGTCAATGATTCCGTCCTCTGCGGCTCTGCCAGAGAATTTGTCGCTGCCAAGAGTTGACGAAATCCTCCGCGCGTTCGGCGTCAATATGCATGAAACCCCATTGAACATCACGTTTCTCGTTGCGTTGATTGCCTGTGCCGCAGTCACCTATCTGATCTGGTACACGCGTTGGGGCTACGAACTTCGAGCAGTCGGCGAGAACCGAGATGCAGCAGCATATGCCGGAGTTCAGGTTCCCCGAATCATCATACAGGCAGTGTGCCTATCGGGTGCTCTGGCCGGCATGGTAGGTTTGAATGAAGTTTTTGGGGTTCAGCATCGGCTCATCCTCGACTTCGCCCTCGGCTATGGGTTCACCGGGGTTGCCGTCGCACTGATCGGGAACAACCATCCACTTGGCATCATTCCGGCAGCCATCCTCTTTGGCGCTCTCTACCAGGGTGGTGCGTCGATGTCGTTCATGTTCCCCAAGATATCCCGCGAGGTGGTGGTCGTGCTTCAAGGGCTTGTCATCCTATTTGCGGGCGGGTTTGTCTCGGTGCTCAAACCGTATCTATCGCAGATGCTTGACTATCTCACTGCACGCAAGACGGCGTAAGAAGGAGCGTCTTCGATGGACTACCTAACGATTATCTTTGTTACGGCCTCAGCCCTTCGGCTCGCCGTTCCGTTGATTTTTGCATCGATGGGAGGCCTATATGCCGAGAAATCCGGTGTCATCGACATCGGGCTTGAAGGCAAGATGCTATTCGGAGCTTTCGCGGCAGGAGCGTGCGCGGCAAGCTTCGGAAGCGCCGGCGCCGGCCTGATCGGGGCAATTTTCGCTGGGGTTATGCTTGCGCTGGCACAAGGGTTCGCATCAATTCACCTGCGTGGAAATCAGCTCGTCATTGGCATTGCCATCAACATCATTGCTTCGGGTCTGACGGCATTTCTCGGCATTGCATGGTATCAGCGCGGCGGCCAGACGCCGCAGCTTGACGTACAACAACGTTTTCTGCCTATTACGCTTCCCGGAGCAGAGACGCTCGCCGACGTCCCGGTCGTCGGCCCCCTCTACAGTCAGGTCATCAGCGGACAAACGGTTTTCGTTTATGGAGCGTTCCTGCTCGTCGCTGTCACCGCAGTGGTTATTTATCGTACGCGTTTTGGCCTGCGCCTGCGGGCCTGTGGGGACAAACCTCAAGCCGCGGACACCGCCGGCATCTCCGTCTATGCCACCCGCTATCTGGCCCTTGCGATCAATGGAGCTCTTTGTGGGATCGGGGGCGCCTACTTCGCTCTCGTACAGGGCGGAGCCTTCTACAAGGATATGACGGCTGGCCAGGGCTACATGGCTCTCGCGGCGGTCATCTTCGGGAACTGGCGCCCCGGCCGGGTCTTGGCGGCCTGTCTTCTTTTTGCGTTTGCTGACGCCATTCAAGGACGCCTCCAAGGGGCCGCAATAGACGGCGTTATGATCCCCACACAGATCATCCAAGCCCTCCCGTACGTCCTGACACTGTTGTTGCTCGCGGGCGTCGTCGGACGCGCGGAAGGACCGATCGAGGCAGGACGACCCTATCTCAAAGGAGAGCGTTAATGATCGAAACCCAATTGTTCGGGGCTGCTAAGAGTGCGCGTTCGAATGCATATGTTCCGTACTCGAATTTCCCCGTGGCGTGCGCGATTCAGTCCGAGAGCGGCAAGATCTATGTCGGAGTAAACGTCGACAACGCATCCTTCCCTGAAACCGCTTGCGCCGAAGCCAACGCGATTGGAGCGTTGGTTGCAGCTGGCGAACGCCGTATCAAAGCCGTCCTGGTTTTGGGTGGCCATCCCGGTTCTGGTGTGCTCTGCACACCTTGCGGGGGATGCAGGCAGCGGCTAGGCGAGTTCTCGCAGAGCGACACAATGGTTTACGTATGCAGCGATGAAGGGGTGCAAGAGGTGATCGCCTTCGGCGAACTTCTTCCGCGTGCATTCGGCCCCAACAACCTTAAACAAGAGTGATTAGCAGTATGGCTCACAAGGTAATTGTAGACACCGATACGGGCATCGATGATGCGATGGGATGCGTTTTGGCGTTGAAGCGTCCTGAACTTGAGGTGCTCGGATTCACATCAGTGTTCGGAAATGTCGACGTGGAGCTTACGACGCGCAACACGGCCGTCCTGCTCGAACAAACCGGCCATTCGGATGTTCCGCTCGCCCGAGGTGCAGCAAGGGGATTTGTGGGTATCCCCTCCTTCAACCCCGAGATTCACGGCCATGACGGTGTCGGCAACGCAGATTTCCCAACCCCAACGAAGAGAGCGGAGCTTCCAATATCGGCAGCGGAGTTCATCATACGATCGGCCCGGGAGAATCCTGGTGAAGTGACCTTCATCGCGCTTGGTCCTCTGACGAATCTGGCGCTTGCACTTATGCTGGACCCAACACTGCCAACGTATCTGCCGCGAGTTGTGTGGATGGGGGGCGCGGTCTACGAACCAGGAAATGTTACACCCGTAGGGGAAGCCGATGCCTGCCACGATCCCGAAGGCGCCCAAATGGTACTGGAGCAGGCTAGTTGGGAAGTCATGGTTGTGTCTTTGGACGTGACGGATAGCACGCTGTTTCGAGCGGTGGATCTTGAAAGGCTCAATCGCTCTTCATCCCCTGCTGCACGCTATCTCCAACGGATTGTCCCTTTCTATATGGACTTCTACAGCCCCCTTTTGGGCGAGCGTGCCTGCGCAATGCACTCCGCGCTGACTGTTGGTCTGGTGGCACGTCCCGAACTCATTCGCGGCGTCGAAAAGCTTCCGATTTCGATCGAACTCAACGGTTACCTGACGCGTGGAATGACAGTCGCGGATCGTCGTCCAGGTCGCAAAGTCTCAGCGAATCGAGCTTGGATGGTAGCTCCCGAAGCTACTCTCGTTCGCGATGTGAACAGAAGCGCTTTTGTCGAACTCTTTCTCGAAAGCGTCGACGCTTGAAGTTCTCTCCGTTTTGAGGTTGGGCATTCGGTCAGGACATGGACGTTCCTGGCGTCAATGGCGCAAGTCGACAAAAGACGCCAATCGGATTCCAAACGCAGTTCTGACCGACGTTCCCGCACGGCCAATTGTAGACAGCACGGACCAACTCCAATCGAAGGCGAAGGACCTGAGGGGCCAAACAGCCCTATCCAGAATCGTTTCGTCCATCACCGCCGGCGCTTTTCACAATACTGCGTTGACAAGGCTACGTTCTCTAATTCGGCGCGGTGCGGACCGACAATCCAGGAGATCTCACGCGCGCCCGAGTAGCCTGCGATGGCCGTGCCAGTGACTTAAATCGGCAGCTTCAATTGTCGGAACAGCGCGAGCACGCTGTTTTACCGTCACTTCCCCTACACGTGGTTAAACGCCAATGCTGCCGTGCGGACCGGCGCACGCCTTACCCCGGGTAAGAGTATTGCTGTCCTGCGGGGAGATCGACAGGGGTCCTGACGACCTTGTTTCAGTAAGCTGCCAGGCGGCCTTCGCGTGGTCAGCGTTCGGAATAGTGATCACGAAAGAAGCTGAGCTCCACCCAAAGGATATTGATGGTTGCTTTCAGCAAGAGAGCAATACAATGGGCTCCACCACCTCACGACCTGAGGCAATAGAGTCGACAAGACGGCTGAGGCAGAGCGATCACGAAAGACGACGTGCGCCCCAGCCGGATACCGCGGAGCGCATGTCAAAATGAAAATCAAGCTTCAGGTATTCGTATATGCCGACTTGACGGTTGTGTAGAATTCGGCGGCATAGCGACCCTGCTCGCGCGAGCCATGGGAGGAGCCCTTGCGGCCACCGAAGGGCACGTGGAAATCGACGCCGGCGGTCGGCAGGTTGACCATCACCATGCCGGCCTCGGCATTGCGCTTGAAATGCGTCGCATGTTTCAGGCTGGTGGTGGCAATGCCCGACGACAGCCCGAACGGCGTGTCGTTGGCGACGCTCAGCGCCTCGTCATAGTCCTTCACCCGGATCACCGAAGCGACCGGCCCGAAGATCTCTTCACGAGAGATGCGCATCTGGTTGGTTGCCTCGGTAAACAGCGCCGGCTGCAGGTAGAAGCCGGGCGTGTCGCGCTTCAGAAGCTCGCCGCCGAAGGCGAGCTTGGCGCCTTCCTGTTTGCCGATGGCGATATAGTCGGTGTCCTGGTTGAGCTGGCTCTGGTCGACCACCGGGCCGATATGGGTGCCGGCCCTCAGCGCGTCGTCAATCACCAGACCCTTCATGCGCTCGCCCATCGCCGCCACGAACCGGTCGTGAATGCCTTCGGTGACGATCACCCGCGACGAGGCGGTGCAGCGCTGGCCGGTGGAGAAGAAGGCGGAATTGACCGCCGCTTCGACGGCAACCCCGAGATCGGCATCGTCGAGCACCACGAACGGGTTCTTGCCGCCCATTTCCAGCTGGTATTTGCGATTGTGCTCGACCGAGGCCAGTGCCACGCGTTTTCCCGTGCCGGTCGAGCCGGTAAAGGTGATCGCCTGGATGTCGGGGCTGTCGAGCATCGCCTGGCCGACGACCGAGCCCTTGCCCATCACCAGGTTCATCACGCCCTTCGGCAGCCCGGCGCGATGGAGAATGTCGACGATCGCCCATGAGCAGCCGGGCACCAGTTCGGCCGGCTTGAACACGATGGTGTTGCCGTAGCAGAGCGCCGGCGCGATCTTCCAGGCGGGAATGGCGATCGGGAAATTCCATGGCGTGATGATGCCGACGACGCCGACCGGCTCGCGGGTGATCTCGACGCCGATATCAGGACGCACCGAGGGGATGACCTCGCCGGCCAGCCTGAGCGCTTCGCCGGCGAAGAAGTCGAAGATCTGGCCGGCGCGCACGGTCTCGCCGATGCCTTCTGCCAGCGTCTTGCCCTCTTCGCGCGACAACAACCGTCCGAGCTCGTCCTTGCGCGCCAGGATCTCGTCGGCGGTCTTTCGAAGGATCGCATGGCGCTCGAGGATGCCGGAGCGTGACCAGGCCGGAAAGGCAGCCTTGGCCGCGGCAATCGCCGCCTTCGCATCCTCGGCCGAGGCGCGCGCATATTCCCCGATCACGTCGTTGGTGTCGGACGGATTAATGTTGAGAATAACATCGATACCGCCCACCCATTCGCTGGCGATGAGGTTCTTGAACATTTTCATTTTCCTAGTGATTGTGACGGGGCGGAACCGTGGAAATCCGTCGAAACTCGTCTGCCCCTTCAAGAATTGCACCATCTGCTAGCTGATTGACCGAACGTCGGTAGATCCTCTGCCAAGGGGTCGCGTCGGGTGGCACTGGCGGTATCCCGTCGCCCTTGCGTCGCTCTATCTCAACTTCCTCGACCAGCATGTCGCAACGCCCCTTTTTTAAGTCTATGCGGATTACATCTCCCGTCCGCAACCAGGCGAGGCCGCCGCCAGCAGCGCTTTCCGGAGACGCGTTGAGAATGGATGGACTGTCCGCCGTGCCGGACTGGCGACCATCGCCGATTGTTGGAAGGCTTGTGATGCCCTTCTTGAGGAGATGATCCGGGGGTTGCATATTGACCACTTCCGCCGAACCCGGCCAGCCCATGGGACCGGCGCCGCGGATCACAAGTATGCTGTGTTCGTCCATATCCAAGGAGGGATCGTTAATGCGCCGGTGGTAGTCCTCCGAGCCGTCGAAGACGAAGGCCGTGCCCTGGAAAACACCTTCGTCGCCCGGTTCCTCGTGACCTTGCCCCGTTGAAATAATCCATTTTGAAGTAAGCTCTGGCCCATTGAGAGGACCAGGGAATGAAGCGCAACCGTTTCACAGACGAACAGATCATCGTCATTTTGAAGGAGCACGAGGCTGGC
>NZ_JACVBC010000013.1:0-177323 GCF_014852205.1 Ensifer sp. ENS06
TCAATCCGCTGCAGGTCACGCTCGCTCATCGCAATCAATCCCATCCGCAATCTCCCAGGTCATCAAAACCCGGGGAGAGTGACATTCCAACTTTGCAGGATCAGGACACTTTAACTTTGCGGCTACAAGTTCAAATCGCATAATCTGAATTATGGAACTGAATGTGATGTATCAAATATGCCATCCAACGCATTGATCAAAATTCACTTCCTCGCGATAGCTGATTGAATCGATTTCGACCGCAGCCTCGATGTGGCCATGGCAGAACCCATCGTGAGGACGCCTGAGCCACTTCGAGCGTTGTTCGACGCCGTTGCATGCGGCTTGAGGAGACGCGAATGGCAGCCGCTTGTTCAAGCGTCGCGAGGCAGGACAGAGAGCACACGCGCAATGAAGGCTGCAAACTCTTCCATGTAGCCACGGAGAAACTGCTCGGTCGTTTGCACCGTCACTTCTCCGTCGTCGGAAATCAGCCCCGGAGTGAATTGAATGTAGGCTTCTGGGGCGTTCATCTGCGGTGAATTGCAAAAGCTAAGAACACTGCGCAGTCCTTGTTGCGCTACCGCGGTTCCGATCGAGCCCGGCGATGTCCCGATGACAGCCGAAGGCTTGCGTGTGAAGGAGTTCTTTCCGTAGGGGCGACTCGCCCAGTCAATGGCGTTTTTTAGGCCACCCGGGATTGAACGGTTGTATTCCGGGGTTACAAAGAGAATGGCGTCGACCCCAGCCAACTCTTCTTTTAAAGCTCTCGCGACCGGCGGAAAATCGGCATCATAGTCATGGCTATAGAGCGGGAGTTCCCTGAACGATATTTCTGTCATTTCAAGGTGTGCAGGAGCCAACCTCACCAGTGCACGGGCGAGCTTGCGATTTATGGAGTCTTTGGCGAGACTACCAATCAAGTATCCGACCTTATGCGTTTGCATAATAATTCTCCCGATACCGTGACCTGTGGCGTGGACTGCAACGACAATGTAGCGCGTCGCGCCGTGACTGTCATGTTTCCAAGTCGCTGCAAACCCGACCTCAGAACTCTCTTAACGCGCCAGTATGCCGGCAGAACTGCAGCTTTCATCCGGAGCCGGTCGCCGCGGCGATCGGCATCGTATCCGGCGGATGCGGAAGGAAGAATGGCTACCTTTGAAAGAAGAACATCGTGCAAACGATAACAACTGAACGACTGATATTGCGCCAATGGCGCGAGGACAATTTTGAGGCCTTCGCTCGATTCTGGGGGGACCCCGTCACCACCGCCTTCGTCGGGGGCCCGATCAAGCGTGAGGATGCCTGGCGAAGGATGTTGTCGTTCATCGGTCATTGGCACTTGCGCGACTTTGGCTTTTTCGTTGTCGAGGATAGTAAAACAGGTGAAATGGCGGGCTACTGCGGAGCGCAGCTTCCTTTGGACAAGCTTGAACCTGAATTGGGATGGGGCATTTACCCCCAGTTCCAGGGGCGAGGCTATGCTACCGAGGCGATGCATGCCGTTCTCGACTTCGCAGCCAGCAAACTTGGCTGGAGGACGGCAATAAGCCTGATCACTGATGACAATTTGGCTTCCCAAGCGGTCGCGAGAAAACTTGGAGGCGCGCTTGAGCGACACGTGGATATCAGTGGCATGCGCTACGGCGTATACCGGCACGTCTTTGGAGATTCGTCGATTTAGCCGTTCAAGGGATCCTCATCTGGTTCGGATACCTACAGCGTGGGTACGCCGGCAGCATCGCGCGTTGGCTCCGGCATTGCCGGAAGCAGGAGCAGGAGGGCCACCGACAGGAGGTGAATAGCACAGGCGACGAACGCGAGCGCCGCGAGCCCGGCTGCGATGATTGGCGCGGCGATGACGGTTCCAAGCGTGGTGATCATGAAGATGAAAAAGACGATCAGCGCCGATCCGCGCGCATTATTGGCACCCGAAGCAAGAATGCCGCGATAGAAGCCAATGGGGCCGCGAAGACCCAAGCCAATCGCCATGGGCGTAAACAATAGAGGCAACATCAGCGTGTTGGTACCGCCCATGAGACCGTAGGCGAACAGCGCAAGGGCACTCAAGGCAGCCATGACGGTGCCGGTCAGGATGACGTTTTCAGCGCCAAAACGTTCGGCAATCCGGGCGGTCAGATTGGTGACGATGATGAACCCGGAAATGTTGATGACCTGCATGATGATGAAGTCGTTCAGAGAGCCGCCCATCGACGCGACGATGACTGTCGGCGCGCCGAAGACGAAGGTGAGCAGTCCGCCGAGCGTCAGGGCCTGGCTGAGCGCGTATCGCATGAAGACGCGATCCGTGAGCAGTTGCCCATAACTACCGAGCGTGTTGTCGGAGGGTTCTTCCTCACGGGGCAGCCCAAGCACGAGTATGAGGACCGCAGCGAGCATCGTCAAAACACCCAGCAGCTCGAATGACGATTGCCATCCGAAATGCGAAAGCAGCAGCACGCCGAAGATCGGCGCAAGCGCCGGCACCAGCGATTCCACGCTGCCGAGAAACCCGATGGCGCGCACCGCCGCCTTGTCGCTGAACAGCTGCCGGATCAACCCTGGGCCAAAGACCGGAGCCGCCGCAGACGCCACGCCTTGAACGAACCTCAGCGCGATAAGTGCCGTGATATTTGGCGAGAAGGCACAGGCGAGCGAGGCGGCTGCAAATCCGGCGAGCGAAGAGAAAAGCAGCGCCTTGCGCGAAAAGTGGTCCGCCAGGCGCCCATAAAGAAGCAGGCCGAGACCGCCGCCGCCGACATAGGCGGCAAGCACCAGCTGCGCGGTCGCCCGGTCAGTGCCGAAGATTTCAGGCAATTGCGGAACGGCCGGCAAGACGAGGTCGGTCCCTGCCAGCGATAGCGTTGCACAGATGATGAGAAGTGAAAACGTGATGGCGCGACGCGAATTTGTCATTGTCCGGAGTGCTCTTGGCGGATCTATCGTGACCGATGGGATGTGAGCGCAGACGCCCTGCCCGCCGAATTTTTTGGTACGGCGGTTTCGGGGCAACTGGCGGTCATGGCAGGCTAGCAGGGGCAGAACAGCTCGGACAACGAATGAAATATTCGCGTCTCAGATGGGATCGATACTGGTTACCAGGCGGCCGACGCGCCCGTCGGAAATGCCTATTCGTTCCCATCGGATGATGCTCGGGGGGATCGGCATATCGGGGTCGTCGCTGCCGCCGGTCGTGAACTGGACGGCTCCTGACCAGACCTCTTCAAACCAGCCAAGTTCTTGCAGTTGAAGTTCTCTCTCGATGATTTCCGCCGTCGCGTATCGCCATAGCGAGACGCCGAAAAAGGACGCGGCAGAGATCCGCCACTGGGCTTGCCTGGCCGGTGAGACGCTCAAAAGCGCATGGGTGTCGTCGCAAACAAGGTGAACCGGAAACGGCGCCGTTTCGATGAGCCGACGCAATGTCAGGTCTATCCCGACGCTCTCATGCCGCTCGAGCAGCGTCTCGACCCGGGCCCGGGCCTTTGCTGAAGGCTCATGCTGGCCGGCTTCCCATCGCGATAGCAGACCCTGCGATACGCCAAGATCCGCCGCCAACGTTTCCTGCTTGATCTGCCTGAGCCTGCGGAAGCGTCGAAGCCGGCATCCGAGCGGCAAAGCGCTAACCTTCAGATCAAGCTCCATAGCTTCCTCGCGACAATAGCCCTCCCCCGTTGAATAGCAGGGACGCTTGGTCGGTTGTCAACAGACACCCGACGCCAGCGTCTAGCTCGATGTTGGGACGGTGGCATCTTCGACGCTCACTTTCGCCTGACGTCGAGGCCCAACGCATCGGCGATGATGATCGCGTCCTTGAGACGGACGCTTTCCGGAGCAATGGGCGATGACGTCATCCGGCTGTCGGGAATGAAAGCGGTTGGTCGGCACGTTGCTCCATGGGAGATCACGGCGTTACGGGCCGCGCCATTGTCAAAGCGCAAGCCCTTGCAATCCGAACAATCGGACAGAGCTTGGACCTGAAGGGCAGAGAGTTGGCTTGATGGAAGGAGAGCTTTCTCGACGAGGGTCGCATAGCCAACATTCTCGTGGCGGCTTGGCGACGTTCGGCGCCACTACGGCCGAAGATCAGGCGATGGGCCCCTCATGCTTGTCAAAATCGCCTGAGCGGGCCCACCCCCTGTCAGAGTTCGCACAGCTGCCGGCAGTGCAGTTACAGCGCCGCCGGAGCGGCTTCAGCGCGGTGCAACCGCGCCCGCATAAAAACCGCCGTCGCCACCATAGTAATCCTGTCTGACACTGGTCGCACCGCCGCCGGTCTGGGAGCATCCGGCAAGCGCGGAGAGTACGAGCAAGAATGTGGCAATACGCATTGAGTTTGATCCTTTCTTGGCTGTCACACACATAGTCACAGGCAAACGCCCAGACAACCCGGCGATGACACGACTTTCAACCAAACCCTGTATCCGAACGATCACGATACTGAAACAAAGGCGCACATCCTCTCTCTCGGCGCGCCCTACGCCGGCAAACTTCTTGAGCTACAAGATTTAAGAGAGAAACGATCGCAGCCGACACCACGATCGCCGAAGCGCTCGCGCAAATGGATTGGCTGGCACGCAAGACGCTGTTTGCCGAGGACGCCGAGGGCCACCCCAAGAGGTCGGCCGAGCGGGTGCAATCGTCACGCGTCGTCTGGTTCAACGAACGACCAGTACCGCCAAGACTGCTTGACGTCACGGTCATCGACCTCGCGTGCGCGTCTGATCAGACGCGCAATCGGAGGCGACTCAAGGAGACAGGCAGTAGCCGCCTGCGTCGTCGCGCTTAGGCCGCTTCGAGAGCGTTGCGGGCTGACCCTTTCGTCTCGATCAGCGTGCGCGCGACGATGTCGTGGTTGAGCCACAGGACAGGGCCCGATGGCGCCGAGCTCTCACCAAAGATGAGCTGCCCAACCGCTTCGACCACCAGCCGGCTCAAGAGATCGGAGATCAGCGCCTTGCCGTCCCGGTGCATCGCCGTGATTTCGCTCGACGTACCGATCGTCAGGTCGGACTGTCCCGGATTATTCGGCATTGGCCAGGACGAAAAGTCGTAGAACGGCCGCATCACTTCGCTCGTCTGCATATCGGAAATCTTCCGCAAGACGTCATCGACGGTGAAGCCATCTGCCAACAAATCCTGGCAGGCCTGCCATTGCTGCGCGACCCATTCGCCACCGCCCTCTTTTTTCAGCGCGAGCAGAAGCGGAATGAGGGGCAGCTCGATGCCGGCGAACACGTCGGAAGAATTGGTGCGGATCTCAGGGCAATTGTAGACCGTCGCCTTAATGCCCTTGTTCCAGGCTTCCTCAGCGATGCGCTCCAGGCGCATCTTGGCGTAGCCCTGCGTGTAATTGGTATAGGTCTGCCAGCGGTACTCGTTAGCAACGAGAATGCCCGTACCGTGGTAGCCAAACGCCGAATAACGAACCTGGCCACCGGAAGCTTCGATGCGCGCCCGGATGGCTGTGCTCAGATCGATCAGGTGTCGGAACGTGTTGGCCGAAACCTCGTCGAAATTCTGAAGAATGAGCTTGCCCAAATCGCTGTCGAGCAGCGTTTGCGACGACATGTGGCGCGCGCCACGTCCCTTGTAGACGCGATTGGCGATGACCATGAACACCTTGGCCTTCGGGATGCCACCGGCCATGGTGTGCGCGAAGAAGACATTCCTGCCATCAGCGATCATGCCATCAAGGATCCCCATGACTTCAGAAAGGGCATTCTTGAACCGTTCGACGCCGACGTCTCGGCATTTCTCGATGTGCGACCAGTCGAGTTTCTCGTCTTGCCACGTCTCGAGCGTCATCTTCGCGAGAAGGTCGGTCGGAGTGGGCTCGCCTTCAGGCGCGTCAAGATCGAAGCCTGCCATGATCGGCACGTTGATGATCTTGCCTCCGAGCCGGGCTTCAGCCGCCGCAAGTTCCTCCTCGTTCAGCGGCCGCAGAACATTGGCTTCGTCTCGTCTGCCAACCGTGATCCCGACAATTTCCATGCCGGCCTTCTTGGCCTGGTCGACCAGATGGGTGGCATAACCCCGATCGAACAGCTCACCAAACAGAACGAAAACATCGCCTGGACGGAAAATGTTCGTCCGCGGGAAGTGCGTCAGAGGGTTTGGTTTCTTCATACTGCCGGTTCTCTCAAAGCTGGTCGCGGAGCAACCAAACAAACTACGTGATGAACCACTGCACTGATTGGCGGCAAGTGGGAAGTGACAATAAGTATCGTTACAATTCAAACCGTGAGCGGAACGGAACGGCAGTGGCGTCCATTCCAGCCCCGCAGCGATCCGGAATGGTGAACTTTCCGCGTGACCGTCACCGCTTCGACGTGATTTCTGCCGGCCTCGGATCCTGTCGTGGCCCGGCTGAACGTGGCCTGCGAAACTAGGCGCACGCTACTTTTCAATCCGCAGGACGATGAGGTCAGACTGTTTGACTGATGATACGGGATGAAGGCCCGGCCCAGCACTGCCTGTCATGATGGCATCGAACAACGGCATCTTCTCGCTTCCCACGAGCCCTAACGGCGCCCGACAAACGGCCAGATAGTCGAACCCGGCTAAAAGAGCATTCCGCTCATTGTTGCTACTCGACATAAAGGCCCGAAGAACCCGTCCGATCGCTGGCGCAGCCCGGTGAAAGGGAACGCTCGACACCGTAAGGCTGTCCTGCGACCTACGGGCGATCTCAAGCCCCAGTGCCGGCGGCGTCATCACTTGTCCAGGTGGAAGGGTGGCAAGCAGCGAGAAATCCGCCCCCTTGCAATCATTCCAGAGCAGGTGGTCAAAAGCATCCGTAGTCTTACGCTCAAAAGGCACGACGAAGTAGAATGAGGTGGCCATCACAACAGCCATCCCGCCAAACGCAGCCAACCGCCTAACCGCCACCTGGCTGTCTTCGCGAATTATCGACGCCGCAGCAGGCAGCAACAACGGAACGACGGCAGCAGAGAAGCGCAAATACCGGTTGGAGACCAACGCGGTCAGGAGGAGCGCTGCGGCGACAGCATAGATGATAGCGAATTGCGGATTTGCCGTTCGGGGGGCGTTCAACGCGCGCTGCAAGCTAACAGCCAGGACGCAGCTGAAAATACCCAGTAGAGCAAGTGAGCCGTAGTCCCCTGTTCGGAAAAACTCCAGGGCACTCTTTTCCTGGTCGATGCGATCAAACCAATATATCCGGGCCAGATCGTCGATGGCTGCATATGGGCCGGCCAAAAGCTGTGGATAGGCGAACAACAGCACAGCCGATAGCATCGAACCGGCGGTAGCCAAAAGTCCAAACTTGAACGCCGCGCTCGAAGCCTCCGGCACCAGCCATAAGGTCACGGTTGCGATCGCTCCAAAGCCAAGCAGTGCGAATGCAAATGGTGCGGAGAAAGCATCGTTCTCCACACGCCAGAACCCGGAAGGACCGATTACCAAAAAGGTCAGGATGGGTACCGCAACCAGGCATGTGATGGCGGTTGAGGCAAGCATCGTTCGGGTGCCGTCCAAACCCGCGGCCCACGCTAGTGCCAAGGCTCCCAACACCAGCGCGATAACAGGCAACGTCTCCAGGCCTACCAAGAGCGAGATCGTCGCTGAAATCGCGACGACCGCCCCGCCTATGCGATCGAACCTGGCAATCCCGTATATCAACGTGAGCAACAGCACCATCTGCAAGTTATGGTGGTCAATGCGGCCAGGACTAAATTCCCAGATCGCGAAGGCCATAAGGACGAGGACGGCGCATAGCATTCCGGGCGAAAGCTCACCTTTTCGTGGCGCTATCCGGCTCAAAACCCCAACAACCCCAATGGTGAAAAAGACTGCCATTACGGCTGGCCAAACCTGGAAGGCCACCGCGAGCGCGTCTTCCGCTCCCAAGGCGGACTGAAGAGAGAAAGCTATGAGCATGTAGGGAAGGTCAACTATTCGCGACCAAGGCGAAATATACGGCTCGGGCATCAGGATCCGCGGTATTGCCGGCCTAAGCCACCCGCCATCCTCAAGGAATGCCTTGATTTGCAGACCCCGCAAACTGTCGTCGATGTCAGCGTTGTGAATACGCTCACCGGACAAATCGAACCCGATGAGTAGGCCGACGATAAAGATGCAGATCAGCCAATACCCCGTTGCCGACCAGCGTTCATCAACTCGCGCGACACTTGTCTCTGCGACAACTAAACTCATGGCAGATGAAACTCGTGTGAAGCGCCCAAACTCACACGAGATTGCCTACACCTACTCTCTTAATAAGTGTGTAATTTTAGGTTGCGTGCGAAACTCTGCCTCAAGGGCAACCTCGCTTAACTCGGTCTGCGATGCGGGCCCAGAGACTTCACAATCGACATTCACTGCGTCGGTCATCGTTCGGTATTCTCGAGAGAAAAGCGCAATTGGTTCGCCTCAGCAATGCGGAACACTGATCTCAGCCGATGCGGGTGGGAACGCAAACCATTCCCTGATGTTTTCGCGAGTTAGGTTTGTCCAACGGCCGATTATTCACACTCGACATTCTCGAGCGGTTCCTGTGAGAATTGCCTGGACTTTCGCAATGCAGCATATATCTGCCATCGCTAATGCCGACGGTGTTTCAGGAGACCTTATGCCCAATGCTCACAGCGAAGCTGTCGGACCTCGATCGGGAACGCAGAGCTTTCTCGTTCTACTGCTTGGATGCATCGGCGTTGTCTATGGCGATATCGGAACAAGTCCGCTCTACGCTTTTCGGGAGGCCCTTCGTCCCTTCTTGAGCGACGGGGCGCAGCCTGACGAAGTCATCGGTCTCATTTCCCTGATGGTTTGGACGTTGACGTGTATCGTGACGTTCAAATACGTGCTTTTCCTCCTGCGCGCCGACAATGACGGTGAAGGTGGAACATTGTCGCTTCTCGCGCTCTTGATGAAGAAAACCGGCAGTTTCATGCCCGTGTTGTTTTTCGCGGGCCTAATCGGGGCGGCCCTGTTTATCGGGGATGCCATGATCACCCCTGCCCTCTCGGTCATGTCGGCGCTCGAAGGCATGAAACTCGTCACACCAGCCTTTTCGGACTACGTGCTTCCCCTTGCTGCGGTCATTATGGTTGCATTGTTTGCCGTGCAGTCCAAGGGTACGGAAGCGGTCGCAAGGTTTTTCGGGCCAATCACGGTTGTGTGGTTCCTCGCGATGGCGTGGGGCGGTCTCATCCACATCGGCGACGACTGGACCATCCTGCAGGCTCTGAACCCGATCAACGCCCTGTGGTTCATCACGCATGCAGGCTGGGCAGGTCTGATCGTGCTTGGCGCCGTCTTCCTGACGGTCACGGGAGCCGAGGCCCTTTATGCAGATCTCGGCCACTTCGGGAGGAAACCGATCAGCACGGCATGGTTTATCCTTGTATTCCCCGCATTGGCGCTGAACTACCTTGGCCAAGGCGCGCTCGTGCTGAGCCACCCAGACGCGGTCAACAACCCATTCTATCTTCTCTATCCAGACTGGGCGCTGCTGCCGATGGTCATTCTCGCGACCATGGCGACAATCATCGCTAGCCAAGCTGTCATCACGGGAGCGTTTTCTCTCGCTCGCCAGGCGGTCCATTTGGGCTTTCTTCCTCGGCTGCTGATCAAATTTACGTCCGAGACCAACACCGGCCAGATCTATGTCCCTGCCGTAAATGCGCTGCTGTTCGTCGGGGTCATCGTGCTGATTTTCTCGTTCGGGGACTCAGAGTCTCTCGCGACCGCGTATGGAATCTCGGTCACAGGCGCGATGGTTGTGACAACAGTGATGGCGTTCCAGTTTCTCCGCTCCGTCTGGGGATACTCAACCGTTCTGGCTGCACTGCTTCTAGCGCCATTGCTCGTCATCGAGAGCGTCTTCTTGCTTGCCAATCTGTTCAAGATTCATGATGGCGGCTGGGTGCCGGTGGCATTGGCACTGACAATCATGGTGGTGATGTGGACTTGGACGCGGGGATCCGCAATGCTGCGCGAAAAGACCGCGCGCAACGATATCCCGCTGGAAACATTCATCCGCTCGATAGAGAAGTCCACGCATGCGCCCCAGACCGTTCGAGGGACGGCAATCTTTCTAACCAGCGTCGGCGATAAGACACCCGCCGTTCTCCTCCACAACATCAAACACAATCATGTCCTGCACGAACGCAATGTTATTTTGACGGTTCGCACATCCGAGCATCCGTATGTCGCGCAGGAAGACCGCGTCTCAATGACTGAACTGTCAGACCGGTTTACAAGGCTCGAGCTTTGCTTCGGCTTCATGGACGAACCGAACGTCTCGAAGGCGCTGTCACTGTGCAAGAAGGCAGGTTTCAAGTTCGAGATCATGCAGACCTCTTTCTATCTCGGGCGCAGGACCCTTATTGGTGACCCGAACTCAGGTCTGCCCGGCTGGCAAGACAAGCTCTACATTGCACTTGCAGGTCTCGGCATCGATCCATCGTCCTATTTCAAGCTGCCAGCCAATCGCGTGGTCGAGATTGGCGAGCAAGTCACGATCTAACCTTGGGTCAAATGCTTCACGCTGCGATATCAACTCCCGGAACTTCAAAAAATGCCAGTCGTCGCCTCCTACATGTATCGTTCGGGCAAGCGCGCCGAAGAAATCCCGCTTGCCGCCAAACCATTCGAAGCATCAGGTGGCGACTTCGCCTGGATCGGTTTGACTGAACCGACAAAGCAGGAAATGGCCGACCTTCAGGCCATGTTCGCTCTTCACCCACTTGCCGTCGAAGACGCCCTCAACGGCAATCAGGTGCCGAAGGTGGACATCTACGGCGACCAGTTGTTCGTGATCGTCAAGACGGCCCACCTTGAGGGTGACAAGATCACCTACGGCGAAACCTGCATTTTCGTGGGGAAGCACCACCTGATTTCTGTTCGCCACGGATCTGCCCGCTCCCACAAGGAACTGCGCCAACACCTGGAACAGTCGCCCCAGCTTCTTGAGCACGGACCGGACTATGTCCTGCACGGCATCATCGACTTCGTTGTCGACGGCTATTTGCCGGTGGTCGAAACGCTTGAGGACAAAGTTCTGGAGCTCGAGAAACACGTACTTGTGTCCTTCCTGCAGCCCGAGCAGATCAGGCGCATCTTTCGGATGCGCCGTCACGTCATTCGCTTCCAGCGGGTGCTCGGGCCGATGGGAGAGGTGGCGGGTAAGCTAACTCATCTCGAGCTGCCCTGTATCGACGACAATGCCAAGCCATTCTTCAAAGACGTTCTTGACCATGTCAGACGTGTGGAAGGCCTGGTAGGCGGCCTTCGCGAGATAATGACGTCCGTGTTCGAGGCCTCCAATCTCCTGGAGCAGCAACGACAGGGCACCATCACACGGCAGCTTGCAGCCTGGGCCGCAATTCTTGCCGTACCGACAGCCATTGCCGGAATCTACGGGATGAACTTCGAACACATGCCTGAACTGGCAACCCGTTACGGCTACTTTGCCGTCCTCGGTGTCATTGCGACGCTCTGCTCTATTCTCTACTGGCGGTTCAAAAGGTCCGGATGGCTGTAGCCAGCGGAAATATCTTTCCGTGGGTTTCGTTTGGTGTCGACACCGCGGCATTGCAGCATGCTATCGGGTAAAAGCTCTGTGTGGTGGTATCTCTTGGTGCTCTCGGGCAATCCGGCCTTACCTCCAGCCCGCCTCCCCCATCTTCCGGCAAGTGACCTCGCGGCCTTCCGGAAGTTCGCCGAACTCTATCGGCGCAGGCCGAGCTTGACGCGGAAATCAGGACCGGTGCCCTCTAGGAGATTTGCAATGGCGACCAAGCGCAAGTTCAGGAGCGATGCCTTTGAGGCGATCCATAGCGCCGTCGAAGACATGTCCGCGGCAGGCACCCGTTGGGTCCTATACGTCGCCGGCAGCGTCACTTTCGCCTGACGTCGAGACCCAGAGCCTCGGCGATGATGATCGACTGGTCGATCGTGATGATCGCGTCCTTGAGGCGAAGGTTCTCCGGATCGAAGGCGGTGAGGTCGCTGCCCCTGAGGTCGCAGGTGGTAAAATCTGCCCCATGCAGCCAGGCACCGGAAAGATCGACGTCCCTGAGCGAGCCGCCTTTGCAGGAGGCGCCGGTCAGATCCGCTTCCCGCATTCGCGTTTCCTTGAAGGATGCGCGGCCGAGAGCCGCGCCTGGCAATCCGGTAAAGGACCAGTCGCCGCCCGTCACTTGCATCTGGTCGAACTCGCAAGCGTCGAACATGCTTCCGACGAACTTGCACTCCTTGAAGCGGCTATCGAAGAACTTACAGGAGACGAACGTGCAGTTGACGAAGGCGCTCGCCTGGTGTGACGATGCATTGAACCGGGCTCGCCGGAAGGTGCATTCGTGAAAGACCACGCCGACGGTCTGCGCCTCGGTCAGGTCGAGATCGACGAACAGCGTGTTTTCGTATCGCTCGCGCTCGATCTGGCGACCGTACCAGTCGGCGCTTGCAATCGTGCTGTCGGTCTTGGGCGGCGCTTCGCCGTATCGTCGTTCAGCCATATCCATCCATCTGCGGCCCCGCACCAAGCGCAATGCCTTTTGTTGCTTCGCCGCTGAGCATTTCCATCTTCGCGATGATTGGCAATGCCGAAAAATCGAGCGCACGAGCGAAGCCACCGGGGCACGCAATTACGACGGGCTGGTTTCGACGCTATTCCACCAGCCGCACGCCGCCTCCCCTGCCGAAGCCGTTGGGCACGAAATCTTTGCCCTCTTCCCCCGGCTTCTTGAAGAAGGCCGTTCCGGACACGTAGAGGTTCAAAACCCTGGTAATCAGTGCGGTAAACTTCGATTCCGAATTGAGGCTTCCGCTGACGTTCCAGTCGACCACCGCATAGGGCAAATAGATCGCCCCATTGTAGAAGCTTCCAGCAGACGTGTTGATGCGGAACTGGACGCTGCTGTCCTTCGCCTGCCGGCCCTGGAACATCAGGATGCCGGCATGCGCGCCGCTGGTTGGCGCCGATACCTGCAGGATTGCCGCACCGTTCAAAAACAGCGGCGATTGCGCGTCCTCGAAATAGAAAAGCACGTCCTTGCCTATGACCTTGGCCGATGTGTTCAAGGTCAACGCGCCGCGGCGGAACGCGTAGATTCCGGGCTTCAGCGTTAACTCGTCCGTGGCATTCACGGTCAGCCCGCCGCAATAGATCCCGGGCTCGAGCGACGACTTGCCCTGGCTGTTGATCGTCTTCAGGCTTTGGGAGGTACAGGCGTCGTTCGGCGACACCGGTTCGGGCATGCCGGCCATGGGGTCGGGCACGACAGGAGATCCGTCGACCGGCGGCGGCGAAATCAGGCGGCCGGAAAGCTTCGACTGGCCGGTGACGGCGATCAGCGGTGCTGCGAACTTCCCCTGGTTTTCGGCGTAGAACGCACGTTGCGAATGGGACGAGTTCACCTGGAAGCCGCATTCGCTGGTGACCGAGTTCGAATTGATGATCTTCAGCGCATCGGCCCTGCCCGGATCAAGGATCAGGATGCAGGCCGAGCTGCCAGCCCCTCGGGCGGCTTTCGCGATGACTGAGATCGGAACCGTCCGGAAGCCGAACATATGCATGATGGCGGTTTCGTAGTCCTCATTGACAGCCACCGCTACCGTATCCCGCTCGACCGTGACCTGATGGTTCCAGCTCGGGGGCTCTTTCAGATCTTGCGTGTCGCTGCTGCCAAGATGGGCGCCGAGAAAACCCACGGCGATCTTCTGCTCCGAACCGACACCTGCTGCAGCTCCCGCCAGTGCCGCAGCATCGGCCGCGCTTTGCATAGCGGCCTTTCGGTTGACCGCGGCTGCGAAATCGATCGCAACGCCAAGAGCGGCAATGAGGGGGATCGCGACAAGCGCTGCCAAGAGGCCGAAGTTCCCGGACCGGCATTTCAGCAGGGCCGAGGCGCAATGCCTGATCAGTGGCAGGGTCAGTATGTTCATGGCAGTTTCTTTGCAACCAGATGGAGAGTAGTCGCCTCTTCGTGCAGGGAGCCTTGCCAATCCTTTAATTTCGGGCCGAGTTAACGGTATGCACTCTCTCAGACGCTCTTCAGAGCTCTGACACAGGCGCGAAACGAGGTTATTTGAAGATATTTTGCGCTAAACGCGCGTCACTTCGGCACAACCGGCCAGCTGCCACGCTCGCCGGTTGGAAGCGATTTTGGCGTGCCCGAGAGGCGGATTCTGGGTCTTCTTCACTCAGAGGTTGCTGGACTGCTGAGGCAGTGCGGCGACTAACCCCTTTTGCTCATTGCCTAATCCTTGACTGCACCGTGCGCTGTGCGACGCTTTCGACTTCATGGTTGTACTGCGTAAGGGGCGGACGATGAAATTCACAAAGGCAAAGAGGAAACATCCCGGTAAGGCATTCAAAATAGGCGGGGCCGATAGAAGCGCATATGACGGCTTCGTCGGGACGGCGCGCGCAGCACCCGGCTTTTCCTATCGGGGACGATGGACCAGCGAAGGGTGCCCCGGCACCTTCGAAACATGGCTCGTAAACAAGGGCATATTGCCCAAACAATAGGGCCTTTCATTCTACTCAATCACGATCTGCCGGCGTCAAGGGTGGCGCCGGCCGCGCGCGTCAAGGTGCTCCGCCTAATAAAGCGATTTCGATTCCGCTTGGGCGTTCGAACGCGTTGGCATGCACGAAAGAACCAGCTGTCGCGACCGGAGGGGCGGCCGAGAATGCGTCGACGGCTGGCTGACCTCGAGACGTCGGCATCCCTGGCGGTACTGAGAGCAGGTTTCCGTGGCCCATACTGCAGACGGTCTCTGAACTGCGTTCTCGGGTCAGGCCTTCCCGCTCTCAATCGCACGTGCCCATCCCGCGGCTCGCTCGGCCGAGGCCGCCAGAACCGGTTTGGGCGCCTTGTACCACTCGTCCTTTGGGATCTCGCGCTTCTCGCGGACGAAGTCGATGGCGCGCTCCAATGTTTCGAATTGATCAGGCAGCGTCAAATGCAGGAACAGCGACACGACGACGACTGAGCGCGATCGGCCACCGCGGCAGTTGACGAGCACACCGCCACGTTCGCGCCTGGGATAGGACGGCTTTTCGGGTAGGACCTGCTCCAGGGCCGCTCGCAGGATGTAGTGCGCGGCCAGCATTTGCGTGTCCGGGTTCCCATCCCCGTCGATAAGCCCGATCTTGTAGTAGCGGATTTCGCCCGGTCCATGGATGCTGTTGCGGTGATCCGAGACGAGCTTCGGCTGGTCGACGAAATTGAAGTCCAGATTGACCGCGCAATTGACGACCGTCGTGATCCCGCTCTTGCGCAGGAGTTCGAGGTCGCTCGCACCTTCCTTGCCGGAAATGAAGATGTCGACGCCATAGGTCGGATGCTTCGGATAGACGAGACTGAGCCTTGGCAATTCGCTGCTGGTCTTTTCCGTGGTTGAGGCATCGCTAAGATTGTCGAGAATGGTTTCCTCATGGGCTTTCATGGCGACGGCGCCTTCGCGCTGCGCCCGGCAGAGATTGCGGCGGCGACACGGTTCAGGGTTGGATAGTCGCCACCCCGACCATAGGCGAGATACCCCGGGCAAAGGTAGTCGAAGGATCCTTCCGGCACTTTGCCAAGCGACAACGGCGCATAACGGCCGCCTGCGTTCTTCAGGATCAGGGTCGCTGCGGCCACATCCCAGGCGTTGACGCCAAAACCCGCGGCCGCATCGACAAAACCCGCCGCCACATGGGCGATGCTCAAAGCAGCACTTCCAGGGCGACGCACGGTCGAGAAGGTTTCGACCAGATCACCGAGGCGGGCAAGTGCCTCGCTGCGGCCATCCAGGCGAAAGTCGCGCGAGACCGGGTAGCCGGTGATCAGCGTTGCCCGGCTTTCGTCACCGATGGCTTTGGAGGCAATGACCTTTCCATTGAGATAGGCACGCTCGACGTCGCTCGAAAACAGGAGATCGGCCACCGGGTCATAGACGACCCCGGCCACAACCGATCCGCCTTCAACCGCCGCAATCGATATGCACCAGAAGGCAAGTCCTCGTGCGAAGTTCGCGGTCCCGTCGATCGGATCGACATACCATTGGATGTCGCCCTCACCGACCTGCCCGCCCTCTTCGCCAAGCATCGCCGAATTCGGCTCGTGCGCGAAGATGTAGTCGCGGATGGATGCCTCGGCTTGCCTGTCGTAGACCGTCACGACGTCGTGGAGATCGCGCTTGTAGTCGACGACCATTTCCGAGCGAAACGCAGCGAGCAAGGGGCCGGCGGCCGAGCGGGCCGCACCTTCGGCGATCGTCATCAGTCGCCGCGAGTAGTCGCGCATGGCGTCTCTATCGGATTGGTTACGGCTCGTGGCGAGATTGGCGTCGGTCATGCTCTCTTCCTGTTCATACTGGAACGGCCGGCGCGACCTGTCCTCGTGAGGCCGCGCCGGCCGGGATTTTACTTGCTGTAGTTCATGCGCCAGAAATCCTGCCACTCCTCGCGCCGGTCGAAATCGTCAAGCCCAGTGGCCGCGTCATAGGGAAAGAGGCGGTCCGCTACCTCCATGATCCCCGACGGTTCGTCCTCAGGCATCTTGATGTCGACATTGGTCGGCAGCTTGCCGTCCTTCATCTGGGGCGCGATGCCCTCTTCCGTCAGCACGTAGTGGATGAAGAGCTTCGCGGCATTCGGGCTCGCGGATTTCGAGGCGATCAGGCCGAGCTTGGTGTAGGTCCAGCCGACCCAGGGGGTCAGCTCCGTGCAGAGCCCGAGTTTGTAGCCTTTGCCTTCGTTATCACGGAACTTGGCGGAGCTCAGGAGCCCGAAAAAGGGCTCCTTCTGGCCGGCGGCGCCGACGGCTTCGGCAACCGGATCGTCGCCGTCCGTTACCAGCGGGCCGTTTTGTGCCAGGGCCTTGATCCAGGCGGCCGCTGCACTTTTTTCAACGGTTTCGAGATCCTTGCCGAAGTGGACCTTGTAGGCCTCCTTCACGGCGTTGTCGGCATGCTTTTCCAACTGGTTGAACCAGTCGGTATAGGTGCTCTTGGTCAGGGGATCGACCAGCGCGATCTTGCCTTTCCATTTTGCCTCAGTCAGCTCCCAGATATTGCCGACCGGGCATTTGTCATAGGCCTCGGTGTTATAGGCCCAGACATTGGCATTGGTCGAAATCGCCAGCGGGTTCTGGAAGGCCGCCGGTATCCTCTCCTTCATGTCGCCGGGCAGATAGCTTTCGACGAAGCCCTGCGGCAGAAGCTGGGCGAGCGCTGCCGGCGCGTCGGTGATCAGGGCGACATCGCCCTGGACGTTGCCGGCCTGGGCTTCGCGGATGATCATCTCCAGCTGGCTGTTGGCCGAGACTTTGACGCCGGTCGCCTTCACCCCGTATTTGGCGGTGAAGGCCTCGGCCATCTCGACGATCTTGCCGGTGCTGTCATAGACATTGATCGGCTTTTCTTTCTTCGCCGCCTCCACCAGCGCATTGAGATCAAACGCCTCCTCGGCGTTTGCCTCGACGGCCAATGCGGCCGCAAGGGCGGCAAATGCCGCCCCCATGATCATAACCCTGTTCTTACCTTTGCTCATGGTTTCCCCTCCCAAGGAGACCGTTTCACATGTTCAGGCGATTACTTCTGGTAGCTGAGCCGCCACAGGTCCTGCCAGGTCTCGCGCGCGTCCCAGTCGTCGAGGCTCGTTGCCATCTCGTAGGGCATGACCTGATCAAGAACGGCGCCGATGCCCGACGGCTCGTCTGCGGGCAGTGAAACGTCCTTGTTGGTCGACATTTTTCCGTCTTCTGCCTGCGGCGCGATGCCTTCGGCGGTCATCACGTAGTGGATGAAGAGCTTTGAGGCGTTCGGGCTGTTGGTGCCCTTGGTGATCAGCCCGACGCCCGGATACATCCAGCCGAGCCAGGGTTTCAGGTCCTTGCAAAGGCCGAGCTTCATGCCCTTTTCGGCATTGTCGCGGAACTTTGCCGAGCTCATCAGCCCCATGAAGGGTTGCGACTGACCCGGCGCGCCGACGGCATCAGCAGCGGCCGCATCGGCGTCCGTCAGCAAGGGAGCGTTGGCAGCGAGCGCCTTGACCCAGGCGGCCGTCGCACTGCCGTCGTCGGTTTCGAGATCCTTCCCGTAAAGCTCTTTATAGGCGGCCGCCACTTTGTCGTCGCCGTGCTTGGCCATCTGGTTGAACCAGTCGACATAGGATGGCTTGCCGAGCGGATCCTGCATGGCGACCTTGCCTTTCCACTCAGGTCCCGTCAGCTGCCAGATGTTGCTGACCGGGCACTTGTCGAAGAGCTCGGTGTTGTAGGCCCAGACATTGGCGCTGGTAACGACGGTCAGCGGGTCCTGATACTCAGTGGGGATGTTGGCTGCGAGATCCGGCGGCAGCCAGCTTTCGGCAAAGCCCTGCGGGATGAGTTGCGCCATCGCGGCCGGTGCGTCGCTGATGATCGAGACATCGCCCTGGATGTTGTTGGCACGGGCCTCGCGAATGATCATCTCAAGCTGGGCCGTCGCCTTGACCTTGGAGCCCTCGGCGCCGACGCCATATTTCTGGGCAAAGGCCTTGGCCATTTCGACGATTTTGCCGGTGCTGTCATAAACCGTAATCGGAGGTTCCTTGCGCGCGGCCTCGATCAGCGCGTTCAGGTCGAACGGCTCTTGTGCCAGCGCCGGTCCGGCGAAGGCGACGATGGTCGTTGCCAGCAGCGCGCGCCTGATTGCACGGTGCGTCCTTTCAGTCCTTAGAAATTGCATCGTCTGTTCCTCCCTCAGATTATGTTTCGATTTGTCGTTCGGCACTGAAGCGCCTTAGTTCAGCGTGGACTTGCGCAGCAGCGCGTCCGCTTCGGCGATCCGCTGGCCGTCCTTGTTAAAAACGTGCAGCGCCTCAGGCGGCGCAAAGAACGAAACCCTCGTTCCGGTCTCGACGCGCGGCAGGGCATTGGTCGTCAAGAACAGCGTGTCGCTGCCGTTCCTGAGCTCCAGGATCCAGCTGCCGCCGGTCGGCAGGACGCCTGTCACCGTCATTTCGCCGGAGAAGCTGCCGGCCGGCACATCGTTGGTTTTGACCGAATAGCCGATCGCTTCCGGTCGGATGCCGATCGAGCCAATGCCGCGCGACGACCGGTGGCGCGTGCCAAGATAGGCCTCGGCTGCGCGCGACAGCTCAGAGGCGGCGGCCGATCCGAAGTTCAGGATGTTGATCGGCGGGCTACCGACGAATTCCGCGACGAAGCGATTGGCCGGGCGATCATAGATATCGTTGGGCGTGCCCATCTGCTGCAGCGTGCCCTCGTTCATGACGGCGATCGTCGTTGCCAGCGTCATTGCCTCCCACTGGTCGTGAGTGACGAAGACGATGGTCGTCTTGAACTCCTTGTGGATGCGTTTGAGCTCGGCGCGCATCTCGAGCCGGAGCCGGGCGTCGAGGTTCGACAGCGGCTCGTCGAGCAACAGAACGCCCGGATTGACCGCCAGCATGCGGGCGAGCGCCACGCGCTGCTGCTGGCCGCCCGAGAGCTGCGACGGGTAGCGGTCGCGGTACTTGGCGATGTCGAGCGCCTGCATCACTTTCTCGACGCGCATTTCACGCTCTTCCTTCGGCAGTTTGCGCAGCCTCAGACCGAAGTCGGTGTTGCGTTCGATTGTCAGGTGCGGCCAGAGCGCGTAACTCTGGAACACCAACCCCATCTCACGCTTTTCCGGCGGGATGAACACGCCTGCCCTGACCGAGTCGACCACCCGCTCTCCGATGCGGATCTCGCCGTCCGAGAGGTTTTCGAGGCCGGCGATCATGCGCAGCGTCGTGGTCTTGCCGCAGCCAGAGGGTCCAAGAAGGCACATGAACTCGCCGTCGCGGATTTCGAGATCGAGGTTCGAGACGGCATTGGCGGAATTGACGCCGTAGTTCTTCTGGGCGCCGCTGAGATTGATGGTGGGCATCAGCTTCCGAGTCCTTCTGCGAGATTGGTCTTGGTCAGCTTCTGGGCTGCCAGGGTTCCGAGATAGGCGATCGCCGCGATGATCAGCACGACGGCATTGGCGGCTTGCGTGTAGTGGTAGTCGACGAGCCGGAGCGAATAGGTGGTCAGAACATCGGTGCTCGGCACGGCGAGGATGACGAAGAGGCTCAGGCCCTTGATGCCCGAGATGAAGGGCAGCAGCACGCCTGTTACCAGCGAGCCCTTCTGGATTGGAATGACGATCAACATCATCCGCCGGAACCAGCCGGCGCCGGAAATCTGGGCTGCCTCTTCCGGATCCTTGCCAAGCTGGGTCATGGCCGAGATACCGGCGCGCGAGGCGTAAGGCATCTGGTCGGCGATCAGCGCCAGGACCAGGATGGTGACGGTACCATAGAGGGCCGGCATCGGTCCGCGTGGCACGGCGAAGAGCGACAGATAGGCGGCGGCAAAGGCGATACCCGGCACCAGATAGGGCAAGAAGGTGACCTGCCGCAGATAGACCGACAGGACCTTCACCGGCGTGCGGATGACCACATAGCCAACAAGAAGTCCGAGAATGCCCGAGGTCAAGGACGCAAGGCCGACGATGACAAGCGTGTTTTTTGCAGCCGCCCATAGATCGGGGCTTAAGAGGACCCCGGTCTGCAGTGCCACCGTGTGGAGATCACGGCCGATCCAGTAGTCGAGCGTGAAATTGTCGAGCGTGAACTGCGCCGGCAGCTTCATGATGGTGGAGAGGAACAGGGTCAGAAGCGGCAGTCCGACGCTCAAGAGAAAGATAAGTGCGGCAAAACCGGTCGCCGGCAGGCGGTACTTGCCGAGCCGGCTCTGGCGGTTCATCGAACCCTTCGAGCCAACAGTAACGAAGCGCCGGGCTTCACGAACAAGACGCGCATCGATCATCAGGGTGACGATGCCGATCAGCATGATCGAGGCCGCGACGACACCGGCAACGCCGGTCTGGCGCGACGCGATGCTGCGAAAGAGCGAGGTGGAAAGCACTTCGAACTTGACCGGCAGGCCGAGCACATAGGGCACGCCAAACTCGCCGAGGCACTTGGCGAAAATCAGCACCATCGAGGACAGAAGTGCGGGACGCATCAGCGGCAGGATGATCTGCATCGCCACCTGGTAGCGCTTGGCTCCAAGGATACGGGCGGAATCTTCGAGCTGGGAATCGAAGCGACGAAGGGCAGAGCCAAACAGCAGGATGACGAAAGGCGTATAATGTAGCGCCAGGATCACGATGATCGGGAAGCGCCCATAGGCGACCCAGTCGGGCGGCGTTAGCCCCATGGCCTCGAACCAGCCCGGCTGGCCGCCGACCGTGCGGTTCTTGAAGAGCGTTGTCCAGGCAAGCGCAAAGGTCCAGGCCGGCAGCATGTAGGGCACGATCAGCGCTGTTGCGAACCAGCGCCGTCCGAACATGTCTGTCCGGCTGATCAACCAGGCGAGCACCGTACCGATCAACAAAGACAGGCTGATCGCTCCGAGCGCGACCGATAGCGTGTTGAAGAGCGGCCGCCAGAAAAGATCGACCGAGACCGGCGACAGGAAGGCTCGATCAAGGTAGTAGAGCGTAAGCTCACCAAAGTCCTTGCCGAGCCGCCGCTCGTGGCCGAATTGGACGCGCACGGAATCGAGCACGATCGAGATGATCGGCACGACGATGAGATAGGTAAAGAGAAGTGCCGTCAGGACGCCGATCAGCGTCGTCGGCTCCCGCGACGCGACCTTCATCCGATAGCGCCAGCGCTGCCATGCCGTCGGCGCCATTGCGCTGCCGGGCAATGTTGCCGCTTTGGCTGTCTCACTCAATAAGGCCATGCTCTTCCCCTTGGAACTCAACATGCGCTGCCTGCGCCGGCGATCGATGCCTGGCGGAACTTTCAAAGTGCCAACGGGGAATAGAAATCAGCCGCCAGGGCGTGGCGCTGACCTACGCAAGAAGCCGCTCAATGACGCAAAAGGCGCGGCTGTCGGTTACTCAATCCTCCCCGTTCGCAGGGCAGGCGCAAGCGCTTGCCAGATGTCGGCGCAAGCTCCTCAACCGCGCCGCCATCACCACGAACATAGACAGAACAAAAATTCCAATCCAGCTCTGTCTATGGAACGTATGATCCAATGGCGAGGCGCCGTTGTCAACAAAAAAATGCACACGTGCGCAATGATATAAGCCATTGTTTTTGATGACTCTTTTGTGACAATGATGTATTACTTTTGGAACACGTGATCATTGAGGTTGGGCGAATGACTTCAGCGGGGAGAAACAGCCGCCATAGACGGAGCGATGGCGACCGTTCAGCGGCATCAGCGGCTGGTTCACCGAGCGGGTAGGCTCGAACTTTTTCGTTGGAATGGGCCTGCTTTTGTGGCCCTGATGAAAAGCATCTGATTCTGCAGGAGAAAGGCATGGCGAGGGGCTTTGTGACGGCCGAAGAGGTTGCAAAACGCGCGGGCGTCTCACGCTCGGCGGTCTCGCGAACCTTTACGCCCGGAGCCAGTGTATCCCAGGCTGTGCGGCGCAAGGTTCTCAAAGCCGCCCGGGAGCTCGGTTACCGGGTCAACCGGCTGGCGCAGGGACTGAACAACGACCGCTCCAATCTCATCGGGGTCGTCGGTGCCAATCTCAGCGCACCCTTCCATGCAAAACAGCTCGATCTCTTGAGCATCGGCCTGTTGCGTCGCGGTCTCCAATGCCTGTTGCTCAATGCCGCGGATGCGCGAAAGGATATCGCGCCGCTGATCGAGCTACTGTTCGAGTTCCGGGCGCAAGCGATCATCGTTCTTTCCGGAGAGCCGCCGGAATCGATCGTCGACCAGTGCATTGCCAACGGCGTGCGCCTGATCCTGATCAACCAGAAAATCGATCGCACCGATACCAGCATGGTGCTGAGCGACGATTCCCGCGGTGCGGACCTTGCAGCACTGCGCCTGATCGAGGCGCGCTGCAAGAAGGTTGCGGTGATCTCGAGTGGCAGCCAAACCCCTGCTCAGGTGCGCCGCACCACTGCGTTCAAAAAGAAAATGGCGACCGCCGGGGTCGAGGTGGTCGCCTGGTCGGGCGGTACCACGAGTTATGAAAGCGGTTACCAGGCTGGCTGCGAAGTGCTCGTCGACGAGGCGATCGACGGCGCGTTTTGCGTTACCGATCTCTTGGCTCTCGGCTTTCTCGACGCTGCCCGCACCGAAATGCACCGCCGCGTGCCGGCCGATCTTTCCGTCGTCGGCTTCGACGATATTCCGCAGGCAGGGTGGAAGAGTTACGAACTCACCACCGTTGCGCAGTCCTTCTCCGCTCTGACGGAGCATGTTCTCGAAGCGCTGGAAGCCGACGAGATGGAAACGCGACTTCAGGTCGTTCCCGTCACGATGGTCGAGCGCAAGACCGCCCGACGCTAGACCGGAATGCTCAAGTGGCCGCCGGCCGGATACGGCTGTCGATCAACAACCCGCTCTGATCTAGGATGGGGTGCGCGACGGTTGCGATGTGTGCGTTGATGCGTTTGAGATCGCGCAGCATGTCGAGATGGAGCGAGCTGGTTTCGATGCTTTCGGCGCGGCCATCGCGCAGGCGCTGCAGATGCCGCTCAGCCGACTGCCGCTCCAGCCTGCGGACATCTTCCTTGGCTTCTACCAGGCGCCGCGCCATCGCGTTGTCACGCGTGGCAAACACGGCCTGGGCCATGCGCAGATTGTCGATCGTGATGGCGAAGAGACGCGACAGTTCCTCGTGGCCATCGGAGGAGAAAGCCAGGCCGCGGGCGATCTTCTTTGCAAGTTCGGCAAGGAGCCCCTTCTCGATGATGTCGCCGATATGCTCGAGGTTGATGGCATAGTCGACGATATCCATGGCGTGGCGGCGCTGTTCCTCGGCGATTTCGGACTGGCCGACGCGCGAGACGTAAACCTTGATCTCGTGTTGCACGCGATCCACGCGCCCTTCAAGCGTGCTGATCGCAGCAAGCCTGGAAGGGTCCGTCTGCTGCAGGGCGTCGTTTGCTTCGACCAGCATGCGCTCGACCAGGTCGCCGACGCCGAGCACTTCCCGACTTGCGCCGGCAAGCGCTGCGACCGGCGTGCCGAGATCGTTCTGTTCCAGGAAAAGCGGGCCGTCCGTCGCCTTTGGCTCGTCCGGCAACAGGCGCATGGTCAGGCGGGATAGAGGCCGAGCGAGGGGGGCCGCCAGAAGCGCCAGTGCGAGATTGAAGGCGAGATGCACATCAACCGGCAGATTGCCGCGTGAGACAGGCGGCCAGTCGATATGCGGGGCGATGTACCCGGCGAGCGCCAGAGCGGCCAGGCAGCCGACGGCACGCACGATCAGGTTGCCAAGGGCAACCCGCCTGGCGCTCGCCGCAGCCTTGAATGTGGCTAGAACCGGGGGCACAGCACCGCCGAGATTGGCTCCCAGAACGAGGGCGATGAGCGGGCCGGTCGAAAGGCTGGCGGATGTTGCAAGAGACAGGATCAGCACAACGACTGCCAGGCTCGATGACGCGAGCGCTGCGAGTCCTGCCGAGATGACGAGCGCCACCGGCCAGGCATTGTCGAGCATCCCGAAGAAAGCCGAAAGGGCGGCAGAGGTCCGCAGCGGTTCGGTCGCACCGCCAATCAGATGCAGCGACAGCAACATCAGCCCGATGCCGACGAGCGCTGCGCCTGATCCCTTGCGCGTGCTCGAGCTGCCGCGCCCGACAACGAAACCGCAAAGCAGCAAGAGCGGTGAGAGCCAGCCGAGCCCCAAAGCCACGATCCAGGCCGTCATCGCCGTGCCGACGTTGGCGCCGAGCAGCACGATCTGCGCCATGCGCGGCACGATGAGATCACGCTCGACGAAGGACGCGACCATGAGAGCGGTGGCGGTGGAGCTCTGGAGGGCGATGGTTGCGACGAGGCCACTGAAAAACGAACGAAGACCGTCACGCGTCCCGGCCGCCAGTCCGACTTTCAGACGGGCACCAAAAGCGCGTTGCATGCCGTCGCGAACCTGACCAAGGCCGAACAGGAGGAGCGCCACCGCGCCGAAGAGGTTGATGCTGACGATCGCAGTGCTCATGGCCCCCTCCCCAATGCTTATTGCCGGCCGCGCAGCAACTCCGCTCGAAAGAGTTGCTGAAAGGATGCATAGGTCTCAAAGCCGAGGTCGCTGACGAGCCGCATGACTGTCGTCGTCGAGACACCGCTGCGCACGGCCACTTCCCGTGCGCTCGCAAAGGCGACGTCGTACGGATGGGCAAGCACGAACTTGGCCACTTCCAGGCGCCCACCCTTCAGATGACGTCGGCCCAGACGGCAAGATTCCCGCAACTCGATGAAAGTCGCCGGCGGCGCGGAGGAAGAGGCCGTGGAGAGCAACTGGTCCATGGTCAGGCAGCCTCTTCCGTGTCGGAGGTGCTCTCGATGCGGATGTGCAGGCTTCCCGCTTCGGCACGATCGAGGAAGGCGTCGAAGGCCCCGAAGAAGATCGCTAGGAAGCCTGATGTCGATCCGTCCCAGCCGGTCCCGGGCGGACGGCCGACGTGTTTGGCGAGCAGGCGATAAAGCGCGCGGCGCCGCTCAGGTATCTTGTCAAGCGCAAGGACGCCGGCCTGGCGCAGGCAATACCAATCGGCGATCACCTCGATCATGTCGAGGCTGGCGGCGCCCTCAGAGATGGCGATCGCTCCTTGCCCGGAAGCGCTCGTCATGGCGCCGGCGTCGAGCATCAACTTGCAGACCGCAGCGATCGATAGCCCGGATATTTCGTTGACGACATCTCCGGGCCATTCCTTCGGAAAATAGCGATGCTGGACCAGGGCACGCTTGTGTGCCTTCAGGAAGGAACCGTAATCCGCCGCGGCAAAGGCTGGGTCCGGATATTCGCCGGCTCGCGCCGCTTCGCGACGGTAGGCGCGCAGCACGCGTGGATCGACGGCCATCGCGGACAGTTCGACGGTTTCGATGGACGACGCCGATTGAGACGGTTCGACGATCTTGAAGGCCGGCGGAAAGGCCACGAGCGACGGCACGGCGACATTGATCAGCGAGCGGCAGCCGCGCGCGCGGCGCGTAACGCCTTCGACATGCAGGTGCCCGCTAAAATGCAGCGTCATGCCGGCGGTCATCAGTGCATCTGCGACCGCCTGCTGTGGTGTCCTGCGGGCAATATTGGTCTCGCCGAAGAGAACGCTTTCGGCTCCCGTTGCGCCATCGAAGGGATCGAGCACCGGATAATGCGAGAATGCGAGCAGCGTTTTTCCGAGTTTCGTTGCGCGCGCGGACACGTCCGCAATCCAGTCGACGATGAACGGTTTCAGCCTGATAAGCGCGTTCCAGCCCGCGCCGGTGCTGTCGACGAAAGCGGCTTCATCGCCCTCCTCAAACAGGCCGTCGCGTGGTTCGAAGACGTTGGCGTCGATCACCAGCAGCCAGAGACCCGGCTCGGGCTCGACCAGATAGGAGGCATCCATCAGCCGGTAGCCATTCCGGCCGTCCGGAGACGAGACCGGGTAGAGCCGATCCTCGACGCGGTCAGACGCCCCGAACGGGGTTTCCCAATGAAGATAGTCCGGCCGTCGGAAGTATCCATGGGTAGCCACAGGGGCAAGGCCCGTCGGATATCCCTCGCAATACATGCGCGGCGTTGTGTGGCTGCCGGGGGCTGCCTTTCCTACGTCGCTCGTGACGAGGACCCTCACGTCGTTCCGATCAAGAAATTGTTTGGTGTGGTGTCGCCCCTTGGGCCCGAAGACGTCGTGGTTGCCCGGAAGCGCATAAAAGCGCGTGCCATGGGTGCTCTCGTGCCCATCAAGAATGGTGCGCAGGCGCGCCGTTGTCTGTCTTTGCCCGTCGTCCGTGTAATCGCCCAAAAGGACGACGTGACGGATGCCGCGGCGCGCGACCTCCGCCAAGGCTTCGTCCAGCGCCTTGGCACTTTCGTTGAAGACGCGGGTGGATTCGCGCGTGTCGGTCCAGCTTCTGACGGCCAGTTTTTCGCCGTCGATCTCTATCCGCGGGAACTCGAAATCGCCTTCAAGATCATGGAAATGGGCGTCGGCGATGATGGCGATCCGAGGCAAATCAGACATCGGCCTTCACCTCCAGACGGGAGGCCTCGACGAGGTCGATCCAGACCGAAGCGCGGCGCGCTGCCTCATAGAGCATGGGCTTCGGCGTCTCGAACCATTCGTCCGGCCGCAGTTCGCGATGCTCGCGGATGTGGGCGACGGCCGCGTCGAGTGTGGGAAACAGATGCGGCTGCTGCTTGTGCAGGAACAGCGCCACCAGCGACACCGAGCGGCTGCGTCCGCCGCGGCAATTGACGAGGATGTTGCCGCCATCGGCGAAGGGGTAGGTTGCGCGCTTCGGCATCGTCTGGCGTAGCGCACCGTCGAGAATGTAGTAGGCACCGAGCATCATCGTGTCGGGGCTGCCATCACCGTCGATCATGCCGAGCTTGTAATAGCGGACGGCCGCATAGCCGCTTGCACAAAGGTCATCATTGATGCTGACTTCTTCTTCGCGCACGAGGTTGATGTCCAGGTTGATCGCGCAATTGACGACAATGGAGATCCCGTGACGCTTGAGCAGGTCCAGGTCACGCGCGCCGTCACTGCCGCCGATATAGAGATCGGCGCTGTGGGGCCCGAGTTCTCTGGCGATCAGACTGATAGCGGGCCGGGTGTAGACCGGTGCGTCCATTGGATTTCCCCTTGTGTATGCGAACGGGTGGCATGCGTGTTCAGGCTACCGCGGTTTCAGGCCAGCTGGAGCCTGGCGGCTTGCTCCCTTTTTTGGACCGGGATGCCTGAAGCCACACTTACGCCGCCGGCAATCGCCGGCGTCGATGCGAGCACCGGCCCGCCGTCGAGCAGGCTGCCTATTTCCATGAAGGGACACACGGCGCCGCCCGCCTCGGCAACGAGCAACAGTCCGGCAAGGCAATCCCACGAGTTCATGTGCAGCTCGACATAGGCGTCCGAGCGCCCATCGGCGACATAAGCGAGCGCAAGTGCCCCCGAAGCGCCGCGCCGCACATTGGCGCCCTTCTCCAGCATCTGCCGCATCGTCTCCAGATAGGTCTCGTCCGGCACCCGCCGCGACCAGCCCATTTCGACCGACGCGGCATCGAAGGTCGCCGTCGACGAGACCGTGATGACCTTGCCGTTGAGCGTTGCACCTTCTCCCCGGCGGCAGAAATAAAGTTCGTCGTGGGCCGGATTGTAGATTGCGCCGATCTCTGCGCGTCCGTGTTCGACATAGGTTATGGAGATGCAGAAGTGCGGGATTCCGCGCGCGAAGTTTGCCGTGCCGTCGACGGGATCGACGACCCAGACGCGATCGGCAACGGTCCCGCCGCCCTCCTCGCCCAGGAACGCATCGGCCGGAAAATGGGTGGCAATTGCGTCGCGAATATGGGCCTCGGAGGCCGCATCGGTTTCCGTCAGAAAATCCTGCGGGCCCTTTAGGGAAAAGCCACGCTCGGCACTTGCCTTGAAGCCGTCGAGCACCAGAGCGCCGGCAGAGCGAATGACATCCCGACACAACAGGGCCCGCCCCGAAAGGTCGTTCGAATAGCGCGGCTTGTGATCGTTCATCGGCGAAACTCCATTGCACACGCGTGCATATTTGCACGCGTGTGCATGTCGCGCAAGTCGAAATTGCCGGTCCGTGCCAGGTGCCTGGAAGATTGGTCGATCGTCGCGGCCGCACTCAGCCGGACATCTGCGGCATTTCTGCAATATCCAAGCAGGCGCGGTCGACGTAGTGTCCACACGTCGAATCTCAAGGCAGGGTCGAATGACGACGATCACGATACAGGAAGCGCTCGACCGGGCGGGCACGGGCCCCTATCAGCGGCGCCTGATGGGCATATTTGGCCTGGTTTGGACGGCCGATGCCATGCAGGTGCTCGCCGTCGGGTTCACCGCCGCCTCCATTGCCGCAACATTCGGGCTGACGGTTCCCCAAGCGCTGCAGACGGGCACGTTGTTTTTCCTGGGCATGCTGATCGGCGCCGTCGGCTTCGGCAGGCTTGCCGATCGGATCGGCCGGCGCCGGGTCCTGATCGTAACCGTTGCCTGCGACGCGGTCTTCGGCATTCTGTCGATCTTCGCTCCGAATTTCGTGGTCCTGCTTGTCCTGCGCTTCCTCACCGGCGCTGCGGTCGGCGGCACACTTCCCGTCGATTATGCGATGATGTCGGAATTCCTGCCGGCGCGCAGCCGCGGGCGATGGCTGGTCATGCTCGAAGGCTTCTGGGCCGTGGGCACGCTGATCGTGGCACTGGCGGCATGGCTCATCGCTCTTGCCGGCCTTACGGACGGATGGCGCTACATCTTTGCCGTCACGGCCATTCCGGCAGTCATTGGCGTCGGACTACGCTTTCTCGTGCCGGAATCGCCGCTTTACCTGTTGCGCGCGGGCAAGGCGGAGGCGGCCAAGGCGATCGTCGATCGAATGCTGGCAGCCAACGCTCGACCGCAACTCGAGCCGACCGTATCGATCGCCCTGCCTGTACCGACGGCCGATCTCAGTATCTTTTCGAAGGACTTGCGTCGCCGCAGCCTTCTGATCCTTTCGGTCTGGTTCCTCGTCTCGGTCTCATACTATGGCGTCTTTACCTGGATGCCGCCGCGGCTTGCGGGAGAAGGCTTCGGCTTCGTGCGTGGCTATGGGTTCCTCGTTCTCATCGCTCTGGCGCAGATCCCGGGCTATGCGCTTGCCGCCTACGGCGTCGAGAAGTGGGGACGGCGCCCGACGCTGGTCGGTTTCTGCCTGCTCTCCGCCCTCAGTTGCCTGTTGTTCGTCGTGGCGGATGCGGCCTTGGTCGTTGCCGCTGCGCTCCTGATCATGAGCTTTGCACTGCTCGGCACATGGGGCGCACTCTATGCCTATACGCCGGAACTCTATCCGACCGCCTCGCGCGCGACCGGCATGGGGGCGGCCGGCGGCATGGCTCGGCTCGGTGGCCTGCTTGCGCCTTCGCTCATCGGATTGCTGGTGGCGAAGGGCTTCGGCCTGGCGATCGGCACCTTTGCAGGCTTGCTGCTTGTGGCGGCGATCGCCGCTGCGTTGATTGATGCGGAAACCCGTAAGGTATCGCTGACCTGATACGGTGCATTCTTTTCAGGGGCAGTAGCTCACAGTTTGGAAAACTGAACTGCGTTTCAACGCGTTAGCGCCTCCTTTCCCTGTGAACAACCTGTGGACCGGCTGCGGACAAGGCAGGAAGTCGGGTCGCCGGCTGTTCGATCGTAAAAGCGGTCGTAAAATGGCTGTGCGGTCAAGCTCACGACCGTTAGTGTAGCAACTATCTCATCGGGGCCGGCACGTGTGCCGGTCCCGATTGTCCGCCCGGACGGGGGTCCTTGGCGGCGTCCCCTCCTCCCACAGAACGCTCATTTTGGCACCGTTTGGCAGTTCCGGCCGACGACCGCGGCGCACGTCTTGCGTTTATGCATAGCTGCATTGCACAATAAATGTTTTCCAACTGATCAAAAATCAGGCATAAAGCACACAGCTGATGCACATGGCGGGTCTCCTCCCAGTCCGCCGCAGCAGCTGTTCCCCTCTGGAGGTTTTTGACCTTCACACCTTTATGGGCCGCGGTCTTCCGCTGGCCCTTTTTTCTTTTCTGCGATCCTTCACCTTCGGCAAGGCTCCACGCCACTGTTGCTGCACGCGCAATTGCGTTTCGAAAAAACGTGTTCTGTAATGGGCCGCGTCGTTGAGCGATGGAGGCGGAGACCGGTGGAGCCGATACATCTGTTCGAACTGGTGATCGGCATGTTTGTCGCGATCATCGCGCTGCACTACGTCGCGCATCGGCTCGGCCTGCCGCCGTCGGTGGCGCTTCTTAGCGGTGGCGCGATGCTCGCCTTCATGCCGGGGCTGCCGGCCATCGCGGTCGACCCGGAGCTGGTGCTCGTCATCTTCTTGCCGCCGCTGCTCCTCGACGGCGCCTGGACGATCGCGGTCGGCCGCCTGCGCCGTCACCTGATCGGCATCGCCTCGCTTGCGATCGGCGCAGTGTTTTTTACCGCAGCCGTCGTTGCCGTCGTGACGCACTTCATCTTCCCGTCCCTGCCTTGGGCCGCATGCGCCGCACTCGGGGCGATCGTCTCGCCGCCCGACGCCGTCTCGGCACGGGCCGTGCTGCAGCGCGTGCAGTTGCCGCGACGGCTGCAGATCCTGCTCGAAGGCGAAAGCCTGCTCAACGACGCAAGCGGACTGGTATTGTTCCGCTTCGCGATCGCCGCCGGCGTCACCGGGGCTTTCAGCGCCGGCGAGGCAGTCGGCAACTTCTTCCTGCTGGCGATCGGCGGTGCCCTTGTCGGCCTCGCCATCGGTACGGCGTGGGTGCTGCTTGCCCGCCGCCTCGGAGATGAGTACCTGATCATCGCCGCGACGGCCCTTTTGTCCTGGACGTCCTACCTGCTCGGCGAGTTCCTGCATGTTTCCGGCGTGATCGCGACAGTTACCACCGGCCTCGTCGCCAGTTGGCACCAGCACACCGTGCTCTCGGCCGCCACCCGTATGCGCGGCTCCGCCTTCTGGACCGTCATCGTCTTCCTGATGGAGGCCGCGGTTTTCATCCTGATCGGCCTGTCGCTTCGCGGCGTGGTCGAGCGCGGCGGCGGGTTCGAGACCGTTGCAGCGACCTTGGAATGGCCGATCCTCATGGTGCTCTTCGCGCTCACCGTCGCCCGCTTCTTCTGGGTGTTCGGTTCCGACTTCGCAATCTGGCTTGGCAACAGGCTGGGGCTCAAGCGCTACACGCCGGTCGGCGCGCGTGGTGCGACCGTGCTTTCCTGGGCCGGCGTTCGCGGCGTGGTAACCCTCGCGCTTGCGCTGAGCGTGCCCGAAGGCTTCCCTGGCCGGGACTTCATCCTGGTAACCTCCTTTGCCGTGATCCTTGGAACGGTGCTGATCCAGGGAACGACGCTCGGGCGGGTGATCGCCTGGGCGCGGCTCGTCGAGCCTTCGTCTGAAAAGGCACCCCTCACCCTAAGCCAGGCCGAGGCGGCGATGGCCCAGGCGCAGCTCATCACCATTCAAAGCCGCGCCTATGACGCGGCGGGCAATCTCATCCATCCGCAATTGCTGGACCGCTATCAGCGCCGAGCGGTTTCGATCGTCGACTATGCCGCGCGCACGGAGCATTACACGCCGATCCTCCACGCCCATTTCGACGTCGTGCTCGAAGCGGTCGCGACCGGGCGGCGCGAACTCATCCGGCTTCATCGCGCCGGCGAAATCGACGATGAAACGCTGCATGAACTGGAGCGCGATCTCGACCTTGAGGAATTGAGCGCAATATCTGCCAAGGCGTGAGCCTCTTGCCGGAACGTTTCTTTCCATTTTCTCCTTTGACATGAGGGGCGGATGTCCTAGATGTCCGCAAATTGGCGCCAAGTATCGAGGAGCTTGAGAGCGATCAAGAAGTCAAAGGCGCCGAAACCACCAAAACCGAAGACGCTGTTGCAGAAGCTGGCTGCCTCGCCCGAGAAACTGTTTTCGGGTTCATTTCGCCAGCAATGTGCAGCACTTTGCTATCGTTACGTGCCTGACGGCGCGATCGAGATCCTTGTGGTGACGTCGCGCGACAGCGGCCGCTGGCTCATTCCAAAAGGCTGGCCGATGAAACAGAAGGAACCGCACGAGGCCGCGGCGATCGAAGCCTTGCAGGAGGCCGGTGTTCGCGGGAAAGTTCGCAAGAAGCCGATTGGCAGCTACACCTACTTAAAGGTGCTCGATGACGGCGACGTGGTGCCCTGTATCGTTGACATCTTCCAGATCGAAGTCACCAAGCTGGCGGAAAAATACAAGGAGAAAGGCGAGCGTTTGGTCGCCTGGGTCAGCCCCGATGAAGCGGCGCGGCGCGTCCGCGAAATCGAGCTCAAATCGCTTCTGGTCGACTTCAAGCCGCGGTGAAGTCGCGCACCTTTCCGGATCACATCCTCGGACGATAGCCGCGCTGACGTTTGCTACGCGTTAGCTCGAGGAAGAGTTTGACCGCCTCCTCCTTCCGCGCGAAGTGGTGCACCATCATCTGGCCGTGACTTCCGATCCGTCCCCAGCGCCGCGTCAGGCACGCCTCGCCCAATAGGGACATGGAGATCTGCATGGAGTAGTAGCGCGCCATGTTTCTGGCCGCGTCCCTTCGCTCGACATAGATCTGGTAGGGCTGAACGATCGTCATGCGCGAAGATTCGGCGATCGGCGCGCATAGGTCCAACGAGAGTTTTGAATCGATCCGGGGTGATCGATTCATTTTCGTGATCTGTCGCAACGGTGGGTCGGAGCGACGTGCCAGGGCTTAGTCCGGCGCCCAAGTCAAAGGCCGCCGGAGCCGCTCTGGATCGCGCTACTGAACCGCCGCGGTTCCGTAGACGAGGTTCGGCAACCACAGCGAGAGCTGCGGAAACATGCTGAGCATCACCAGCAGCACCATCATCATTGCGAGATAAGGCAGGACCTCCCGCGCATAGGCCATCATCGGTACCTTCAACACCATCGACGAGATGTACATCAGGCCGCCGACCGGCGGCGTGATGCCGGCGATCGTCAGGTTGGTGATGAAGACGACGCCGAAATGCACCCGGTCGATACCGACGCCGTCGATGATCGGGATCAGCATCGGGGTGAGGATGATGAGCGCCGCCGAGCCTTCGATCGCCGTGCCGATGACGATGAGGAGAACGTTGATCAGGAGCAGCATGAGGAGCGGGTTGTCTGTCGCGTCACCTAGCCAGCCGGACATGGCCTGCGGCACCTGTTCCCAGGCGAGATAAAAGCCGAAGGAGGCGGCCGCGCAGATCATGATCATCACCACGGCGGAATCGCGCACCGCTTCTGCCAGGACCTCCGGGATTTGCCGGAAGGTGAACTCGCGGTATCCGAAGATGGCGACGAAGAGCACATAGACGACGACAACCGCCCCGGCCTCGGTGGTGGTGAAGATGCCGTAGCGCGTGCCGGCGAAGATGACGACCGGGATCGACAGCGCCCAAAGGCCGTCGATCAGCGCCCGGCTCGCCTCCGCCCTGCTGGCGCGTTCCTTGCGGAGCGGCTTGTAGCCACGCTTGCGGGCGATGAAATAGGTGGTGACCATCAGACCTGCCGCAAGCACGAGGCCGGGAACGACGCCTGCAGCAAACAGTCGGCCGATCGAGGTTTCGGCGAGGAAGCCGTAGACGATGAGACCGATCGAAGGCGGGATCAGGCTGGTAATGATCGCCGCCGACGAGGTGATGACCGCGGCGAAGGCACGGCTATAGCCCCGTTCCGACATCTCGACGCCGAGCGTCTTTGCGAGCATCGCAGCGTCGGCGTTGGCAGACGCTGTCAGGCCGCCGAGAAGCGTGCCGAGCACCGTACACATCTGCGCCAGTGCGCCGGTCATGTGGCCGACCAGCACGTCGGCGAGCGTCAGCAGGCGCCGGGTGATGCCCGATGCATTCATGATGCAGCCGGCAAGCACGAAGAGCGGCAATGCCAGCAGTGACACGGACTGGCTGCCCTCGGCCATCTCCTGTGCGAAGTTGGCAAGCGGGATCATGTCCATG
This sequence comes from Ensifer sp. ENS06, assembly GCF_014852205.1. Classification (NCBI taxonomy): domain Bacteria; kingdom Pseudomonadati; phylum Pseudomonadota; class Alphaproteobacteria; order Hyphomicrobiales; family Rhizobiaceae; genus Ensifer; species Ensifer sp. ENS06. Next base: position 34,433 of record NZ_JACVBC010000013.1, read on the forward strand.
TTGATGAAGAAGAAGGCAAGCGCCCCGATCGCCATCGCCCAGGTGATCGGCGTCGACAGGAGGAAGAGGACGACGACCAGCAGCGAGGGGCCGGCAAGATGAAAAAGGGTCATATCAGCGATTCCACATTGCGGTGCAGGCGAACGGTCCATGGCCTTTCGACGATCAGGTGCTGGACGAACATGCCGGCCGAAGCCAGCGCCAGCGGCCCGTAGGAAAGGCTGCGAGACAGATCCATCGCGATCGTGTGCACGTGCCGCGAAGTCCAGGCCTGCCAGCCGAAGAGAACGGTCATGACGATGAAGAATAGCGCCAGCAGCAGGTAGTTGAACCAGGCGATCGCCTGCTGCCAGCCGTTGGGTAGCGCCGCGACGAGGACATCGATCGCCGCATGCGTGCCGAGACGAACACCGGCGACGGCGCCGAAGAACACGAGGTAGGCAAAAGCCATGATCGCCAGCTCGTAGGTCCAGGCAGCCGGCTGCGGGAAGATGTAGCGGCTGACGACACCCCAGAGGATCGAAAAGACGATGACGAGAAGGGCGGCAACGCCGACCGCTTCATCGGCGCGCCGCAGGCTGAAGAGAGGAGCGGTCTCTTCCGGCGAAGGTGAGGTTTCCATGATGGCCCCAATCATTTTGAAAGGCGGAACAGGGCCGGCGCTTGGGCCGACCTGAGGTTTTCTGTCGCGGCATCCTGAACACGCCCGACGCCAGCACGACGCGGCGTCTCTATCGCCGCGTCGTGCAATTGCCTGCTTACTGCGCCATCGCCCTTTGCACCTGGTCGTACACGCCAGGCGTGATGTTTGGCACTTTCTCGTAGGCAGCGCGCGAGGCTTCGATAAAGGCCGGGATGTCGATGTCGGTGACGATCTCGACGCCGGAAGCCGCAAGCTGCTTGGCGTAGGCGTCATCCGTTTCGAGCGTCATTTCGGTCAGCTCCTTGGCGATCGTCTGGCCTTCCTCGAGCAGGATTTTCTGCAGGTCTTCCGGCAGGCCGTTGAAGAATTGGCTTGATGCCACCCAGGCGGTGAACATGATCTGGTGGCCGGTTTTGGAGATGACCTTGCGGGTTTCGTTCAGCTTGGCGCCGGCGATCGAACCGAAGGGGCCTTCGGCCGCATCGACGACGCCGGTCTGAAGCGCGTTGTAGACGTCGCCCCAGGGCAGTTCGGTCGGCCGTGCGCCATAATTGCCGAAGGTCGCCATCATGATCGGCGACGAAGGCACGCGGATGGTGACGCCGGCGAGATCGGCCGGCGAGCGAACCGGCTTGTTGGCGATGATGTGGCGATAACCGAAGAGGCCGTTCGGCATGATGATTTTGATGCCCTGCGCCTCAAGCTTGCCCGAGAGCTCCTTGTAGAGGTCCGACGCGAAGAGACGGTCGGTCGCCGCCAGATCGGGGTAGACATAGGGGCCGGCCAGAATGGAGAGATCCGGGACGAACTGGCCGAGCTGGCCATAGTCGGTGGCGCTGAGCAGACTTGCGCCGCTCATGACCATCTCGTTGACCTTCTTCTGCGCGCCGAGCTGGTCGCCGGTCATGACCGTGATGGCGATGCGACCACCCGAACGTTCGCCGACACGCTCGGCATAGGTCTTCATGGCTTTGACGATTGGCTCGTTCGGATTCACCTGCGAGGTCGAGAACCTCAGGCTGTATTCCTGCGCGTTGGCGACGGCGCAAAAGGACAGCGCAGCCACGGCTGCAGCCAGAACAAAGGTCTTCATCAATTTCCTCCTCTTCCCGGACTCCCCTCCGGAATTCACAATGAATGAATAGATCATTCATAAATGAACGCATGACGTCAAGGGCTGGGCGCCGAAATTGACCGAGGATCGGACGAAACAACAAAGCCGGAGCGGCTTTATATCGCTCCGGCTTTTGAATCTTGAAGACGTTATTCTTATATAAAACCTACTGCGTTAACCGCCGAACCTGTAGTCGGCGATCGACTGCGGCTTCATCTCGATCGAGAACCCGGGCCGCTGTGGCGGCATATAGGCGGCGTTCGCGATCACGCAGGGGTCGAGGAAGTGTTCGTGCAGATGGTCGACATATTCGATGACGCGACCATCCTTGGTGCCGGAAACCGCCAGATAGTCGATCATCGACAGATGCTGGACATATTCGCACAAGCCGACGCCACCGGCATGCGGCCAGACCGGCAGCCCGTATTTGGCGGCGACGAGCAGCACCGCCAGAACCTCGTTCAGGCCCCCCATCCGGCAACTATCGATCTGGACGATGTCGATCGCGCCCTCGGCGATGAACTGCTTGAACATGATGCGGTTCTGGCACATCTCGCCGGTTGCGACCTTCACCGGTCCGATCGCCTCACGGATCTTGCGGTGACCGGCAACGTCGTCGGGGCTGGTCGGCTCCTCGATGAAGAAGGGCTTGGCAAAAGCGAGCTGCTTGACCCAGTCGATCGCCTCGCCGACCTCCCAGACCTGGTTGGCGTCGATCATCAAGTAGCGGTCCGGGCCGATCACCTCGCGCGCGATCGTCAGTCGCCGGATGTCGTCGGCAAGGTCGCGGCCGACCTTCATCTTGATATGGTTGAAACCTTCGTCGATCGCCTCCTGGGCGAGACGCCGGAGCTTATCGTCGTCATAACCGAGCCAGCCGGCCGATGTCGTGTAGCAGGCGTAGCCTTCCTTCTCGAGCGTCGCGATGCGCTGAGCCTTGCCGGGTTCGGCCCTGCTGAGGATGGCGACCGCCTCGTCACGCGTCAGCACGTCGGTCATGTAGCGATAGTCGACGATATCGGCGATCTCTTCCGGCGACATGTCGGCGACCAGCCGCCAGACGGGCTTGCCCGCTTCCTTGGCCAAGAGATCCCAGACGGCGTTGACGACGGCGCCGGTCGCCAGATGCATCGCACCTTTCTCCGGACCGATCCAGCGCAGCTGGCTGTCGCTGGTCAGGTGCCGCCAGAACCGGCCGGGATGGGCGAGAATGTCTGATGTCTCCTGGCCGACGATCAGATGCTGCATGGCCTTGATCGCCATGCAGCAAATGTCGTTGCCGCGGCCGATGGTGAAGGTGAGACCATGGCCCGCAAGTCCCTCCCGATCGGTGTCGAGGATGACATAGGCCGCGGAATAGTCCGGGTCCGGGTTCATCGCGTCGGAACCGTCGAGGCTCTGCGAGGTCGGAAAGCGCAGGTCGAAGACGCGCAGATCAGTGATGCGGGTCATGGTCACTCCAGTCTTATGATCAATCGTCCGCGCGCACGGACTGCTTCTGGCTGCCGAGGCCCTCGACGCCGAGTTCGACGACGTCGCCGGCCTTAAGGTAACGCGGCGGCTTCATGCCCATGCCGACGCCGGGCGGCGTGCCGGTCGAGATGATGTCGCCCGGCTGCAGCGACATGAACTGCGACAGGTAGGAGACGAGGTAGGCAACGCCATAGACCATGGTCTTCGACGAGCCGTTCTGCATGGTTTCGCCGTTGACCTTCAGCCACATCGGCAGGTTCTGCGGGTCCCCCACTTCGTCCTTGGTCACCAGCCACGGGCCTGTCGGACCAAAGGTGTCGCAGGACTTGCCCTTGGTCCACTGTCCCTGGCGCTCGATCTGGAAGGCGCGTTCGGAGACGTCGTGCACGGTGCAGTAGCCGGCGACATAGTCGAGTGCTTCCGCCTCGGTGACGTACTTGGCCTTGCGGCCGATGACGACGCCGAGTTCCACTTCCCAGTCGGTCTTCTCCGAGCCGCGCGGAATGATCAGGTCGTCATTCGGGCCAACGATCGCCGACGTCGCCTTCATGAAGATGATCGGTTCGGAGGGAACCGTGGCGCCCGTCTCGGCGGCATGGTCGGAGTAGTTGAGGCCGATGCAGATGAACTTGCCGGTACCGGCCACGCAAGGGCCGAGCCGCTGGTTGCCGTCGACAGCCGGAAGGCCGGCGAGATCGAGTGCCTCGAGTTCGGCGAGTTTGTCCGGGTCGAGCGCCGCACCTGAGAAATCGGCGACGTGGCCGGAAAGATCACGCAAGGTGCCGTTCGCATCGAGGATGCCCGGCTTTTCCTGGCCCGGGAGGCCGTAACGAAGAAGTTTCATATCTCTGCTTCCTGCTTGTCTGTTGTCAGATGGTCCAGCCGCCATCGATGGCATAGGCCTGGCCGGTCGTATAGGTGGCGCCCGCGAGATGGACGGCAAGGTCGGCGATCTCTTCCGGGGTGCCGAGACGTCCCATTGGCTGGCGGGCGATAAAGGCGGCACGCGCCGTTTCATAGTCTCCCTGGGCGCGCATGCGGTCCTGCAGCGACGGGCTTTCGACCGTGCCCGGGCAAATGGCGTTGCAGCGAACGCCCTCAGACACGTAATCGGCTGCGACGGCCTTTGTGAGACCGATGACGGCAGCCTTGGTGACGCCGTAGGCAAACCGGTTGGGTACGCCCTTGATGCTGGAAGCGACCGAAGCCATGTTGATGATCGCGCCGTCCTTGCGGACAAGCATGCCCGGAAGGACCGCACGAATGGTGCGGATCATCGCCTTGACGTTGAGGTCGAGCGCGAACTCCAGATCGCTATCCTTCATCTCCAGGATCGAACCGGCATGCACGAAACCGGCGCAGTTGAAGAGGACGTCGACGGCGCCGATCTCTGCCACGAGCGCTTCGACCGCTTGCGTGTCGAGAACGTCGAGCCGGTGTGTTTCGACGTCGGCTTCCTTTGCAAGTGCCGCAAGCGCATCGGTATTGATATCGGTCGCGTGCACCTTTGCGCCTGCCTTCACAAAGGCCAAAGCCGAAGCGCGGCCGATGCCTTGAGCCGCAGCCGTAATCAGGACGACCTTGCCTTTAAGATCCGCTGTCATTCTCGATCCCTCATGCTTTGCGTTCAACGACCAGGATATGGTCGGCGGCGAGAACGACCTCGCCACGCTGGTTGATGACTTCTAACCGTTCGACGATGCGTCCCGCCTTCGGCCGCTTCGGATCGTCCTCCTTGGCGGCGATCGTCACGCGGGTACGGATCGTATCGCCGATATGAACCGGGCGCACGAAGCGCAGACGATCATAGCCGTAGGAAAACGCAACCGGATTGATCAGCGATGCCGTAAGGCCGACGCCGATCGAGAAGATCATGGTGCCGTGGGCGATGCGCTGCCCCCCCGGCAGGGTCTTGGCGAACTCCGCATCCATGTGGTGCGGAAAGAAATCGCCGGTGTGGCCGGCATGGACGACGAAATCGGTCTCGGTGATCGTCCGGCCCGTCGTCAGGCGCTCATGCCCCAACTGGTAGTCTTCGAAATGGATGATCTGTTCCGACATCTCAGCGTCCCGGAAGTGGCGCGATCGCCGTTGCCGGCGACGCACTCGATTGATAGGCGGCCTCGACGAGAGCCATTGTCTGCCAGGCGTCTTCCACCGAGCCGATCAGCTCCGGGTCTTCGCCGGAGGCGAAACGCTGCAGATTGGCCATTCGGTTGGCGAAGGCGTCGGGGAACCAGGCGCCTTCAAGCGGAACCGACACCCACTCGACAGCCCCGGTTGGCCGGATCCAGAGCTCGTCGGGCTCGCCCTTGGGATAGTCGAGGTTGACACCGAGTTTCACATAAGCAGCACCCGACGTGCCCGAGATGCGGAACTCGCAGGCCTGGAACTTACGGCCGAAATCATGGTCGTGATTGATCGAGAGCACGCAGCGCACTCGATCACCATAGTCGAGGATCGCAGCCGTCCGTGTCTGGGCAACCTCATGGTTCGGATGGCCGATCGTCTTCGCATGGACGCCCAAGGGGTTGCCGAGCAGGCCGCGCACGAGATCCAGATAATGGATCGAGTGCATGGCGATCTCGATGCGCGGCAAGCCTTTCAAGAACGGCCAAAAGCCCCAGGGGGTGGAGAGTGCAAGCCAGGCGTCGAAATCGACGACCTCGCCGAGGTATCCCTTCGCGATCGCGTCTTTCAGCGCCAGCATGATCGGCGCGAAGCGGAGCTGGAAATTGACCGCCGCCTTCAGTTTGCGCGTCCGGCAGAGCTCGAGAATGGCGGTCGCGGCTTCAAGGTCCGAGCCCATCGGCTTCTGGATGAGGGCAGCGGCGCCGATCGGAAGCTTCGCCAGGATGGCGGCATGGGCCGCCGGCGGGGTCGCCAGATCAAAGATTGCATCAGCGACCGCAAGCGCATCCTCTTCCCGTTCGAAGGCGGGAATGCGCCAGGCGCCGGCAAGCTTCGCGGCCTTCTCCCGGTCTGGATCATAAAGGCCCGCGACTGGGAAGCCGGCCTGGCGATAAGCCGGCAGATGTGCGTCGCCGACGATGCTGCCGGCGCCGAAGATCACGATCGGCCGGGGCTTTGCCGGTTTCGGCCACCACTGCCTGAGCGCGCCCGGATCGAAATTTTCAGCCATTGTGGGAGACCTTGCCGTCGTGATGGAAGACCTCTTCCATCATCGCCCACCACTCGCCTTCCTGGCGCGTCTCAAGCGGCTTCTGGCAGGGCATACAGACCGACCACCATTCCTGGTTCTTCGGATGTGCGGCCATCTTGGCCATGTCCGCCTCAAAATCAGAGCCGACATACTCCCAGTAGCCGAAGAGCAGGTTTTCCGGCTCCTTGAGGAAGATCGAGTAGTTGGTAACGTTGCACTCGGAAATCAGCGCGAGGATCTCCGGCCAGACGGCGGCGTGCAACGCCTTGTATTCGGCGACCTTGGACGCCTCCAGACCGATCACCATTCCCATTCGCTGCATGATGACCTCCCTATCCTAGCCCCGAAACTCGCGGGTAAACTCGTCGATCGAGCGGGCGCGCACGGCATCCCAATCCCAGGAAATCCCGATGCCTGGCTCGGACGGCGCCAATGCGCGACCGTTCCGGATCTCCATGCCCTTGGTCGTGAGATCATCGAGCTGCGGAATGTACTCAACATATTTGCCGTTCGGCACGGCGCAGACGAGGCTGACATGCAGCTCCATCAGGAAGTGCGGGCAGACCGGAATGTCGAAGGCTTCCGCCGCATGCGCGACTTTCAACCACGGCGTGATGCCGCCGATACGGGCAACGTCGACCTGCACGATCGAGCAGGCGCCCTTCTGCATGTATTCGCGGAAATGACGGATCGAGTACATGGATTCACCCACCGCAATCGGTGTGGGCGTCGAGCGCGTCAGCCGGATATGGCCGTCGAGATCGTCGGCCGGCAGCGGCTCCTCGATCCAGGCAAGGTCGAGCTCCTTCAGCCTGGACGCGCGGCGGATCGCCTCGTCGACGGTGAAACCCTGGTTGCAGTCGGTCATGATCTCGAAGCCGTCGCCGAGCGCCTTGCGCATTGCCGACAGGCGATCGTAATCCTCCGAGCCGTGCGGCTTGCCGATCTTCACCTTCGAACCTGAAAAGCCCTTGGCCTTGGCGGCAAGCGCGTCCTCGACCAGCGCTTCCTTTTCGATGTGCAGCCAGCCGCCCTCGGTGGTGTAGAGGGGGCAGCTTTCCTTGGCGCCGCCGGCAAGCTTCCAGAGCGGCAGCTTCTGCTTTTTGGCGCGCAGGTCCCAAAGTGCTGTGTCAACTGCCGCCAGCGCCAGCGCCGTTATCGGGCCGATCGTCGTCGCGTGGGTCGCAAATTCTAGTCTGTGCCAGATCGCCTCGATGCAATCGGCATCCTCGCCGATCAGGATCGGCACCAGGTGGTCGGAGAGAAGCCGCATCACCGACGAACCGCCCGTACCGATCGTATAGCTGTAGCCGGTGCCCGTCGCGCCATCGCTGTCGGTGATGGTGACGATCGGGGTTTCCTGGCTGACGAAGCTCTGGATCGCATCGGTCCGCTTCACCTTCGGCGGCAAGTCGACCATGCGCAGTTCAATTTTCTCGATTCTTGCCATGTCAGCCTTCCAGAGCCTTGCCGGTATCGATGTCGAAGACGTGGGCGCGCGAGAGGTCGAAGCTCATGCGCACCTTCTCGCCCGGGCCAAGCGGGCGCGGATTGAGCATGCGCGAAACCCAGTCTCGACCGTTGAACTGGATGAAGACCAGCGTTTCATTACCCAGCGGTTCGGTGATCGACACCGGTAGCTCGACCTCGTGCACGGCGGCCGGGTCGCCGGCATGCAGACCATGGCCGCTCGGATAGATGTCGTCAGGCCTCAGACCGAAGGTGACCTTCTGTCCCGGACGGAGCGCGTTCACAAACCGCGGCGGGATAGGCAGCCGCATGCCGCTTACAAAGACGAGCGTACCGTTGTCGACGATCGCCTCGTCCATGTTCATCGGCGGCGAGCCGATGAAGCCGGCCACGAACTTTGTGGCCGGGCGCTGGAACACTTCTTCCGGCGTGCCCACTTGTTCGATATAGCCGTCACGCATGATGACGATGCGGTCTGACAAGGTCATCGCCTCGACCTGGTCGTGGGTGACGTAGATCATCGTCGCCTGCATGCGGGCATGCAGCTTCTTGATCTCGGTTCGCACCTGGGTGCGCAGCTTCGCATCCAGGTTCGACAGAGGTTCGTCGAACAGGAAGACATCCGGCTGGCGCACGATCGCGCGGCCCATGGCGACGCGCTGGCGCTGGCCGCCGGAAAGCTGCGACGGGCGACGCTCCAGAAGATGGCCGAGATCGAGGATGGCAGCGGCTTCATCGACCCGCGTCTTGATATCGTCTGCCGAGCGTCCGGCGATCTTCAGCGAAAAACCCATGTTTTCGGCGACCGTCATATGCGGATAGAGCGCATAGGACTGGAAGACCATGGAGATATTGCGCGCCCGAGGCGGCAGGTCGTTGACCTTCTTTCCGCCGATTTCGATCGCGCCATCGCTGACGTCTTCGAGGCCTGCGATCATGCGCAGCGTTGTCGACTTGCCGCAGCCCGACGGGCCGACGAGCGCGATGAACTCGCGGTCCTTCACTTCGAGGTCGATGCCGTGGACGACCTCGAGCGCGCCGTAGCGCTTGACCAGTTTCCTGAGGGTGACAGGAGCCATGAACGATTATCCTTTCACCGCGCCGAAGGTGAGGCCCGAAACGAGGTGCTTCTGAATGATGAAGGTAAGGGTCAGCGCCGGGATGATCATCACGACGGCGAGCGCACACATGCCGCGCCAGTCGATGGTGAATTCGGCGGTGTAGTCGAGAAGCCCGACCGGCAAGGTCTTGGAATTGACCGAGCGGGTGATCTGCGAGGCAAGCGCATACTCGTTCCAGGACGTCAGGAACGCAAAGATGCCGGCGGATGCGATGCCGGGACCGGCAAGCGGAAACTCCACCTGCCAGAAGGCCTGCCACGGCGTGCAGCCGTCTATCTGGGCGGCCTCGGCGAGATCCTTCGGCACCTGGCGGAAGAAGCCGTCGATCAGCCAGATGGTGAAGGGCACGTTGAGCGCGACATAGGTCAGGATCAGCGAAAAATGCGTGTCGATGATCCCGGTGCGGGCGTAGAGCATGAAGAGCGGCAGCGAGAGCGCGATGCCAGGCACGGCGCGCGTCAGCATGAAGCCGAGGAAGATCGCCGACTTCGCCTTGAAACGATAGCGGGCAAAGGCGTAGCCGCCGGCCATGCCGATCGCCAGTGCAATCACCGTCGAGGTCACCGAGATGATCAGCGAATTGCGAAAATAGTCCCAGACGGGAACGCCACCCTGCCCGGCGCCCGCAAACATGGCGCGATAGGCATCGAGCGAAATGCTCTCGGGGATCCAAACCGGTGGTTTCGCCATGATTTCGACGGTCGGGCGCAGCGACGACAGCACGATCCAGAGGCCGGGAAGGCAGATCACGGCCATTGCGAGAAACAGGCCGATCAGGTGCACCGTCTTCAACAGGCGGCGGCGCAGTCGGTGCGAAGCGTTGATATCCATTACCACTCGGCTCCGATCTGCTGGCGCGCCGCGGCGAGCTTGCGGAAGAAATAGACGGTGAAGACGATCGACAGGAGGATCGCGACATAGGCCATGGCGTTGGCGAGCCCCATGCGGGCATCGGCATAGGCCGTGCGGCCGACGAGCGTCCAGAGTAGCTCCGTGCGCTTGGCCGGGCCGCCATCGGTCATGATCTTGACGATGTCATAGGCGCGCGCGACGTCGAGAGAGCGGATCGTCATGGCGATGAAGGCGAACGGCATCAGATAGGGCCAGGTGACATAGCGGAAGGTCTGCCAGGGTGTGCAGCCGTCGACATGGGCAGCCTCGACCGGATCCTTCGGCATGGCGAGCAGGCCGGCCAGAATCAGGATCGCAAAGACTGCGGTCGAGGACCAGACTTCGGCGATGATGATCGAGAGCAGTGCGAGATTGCCGTCGATCAACCAGGGAATTGCCTGATCCGTCAGTCCCAGCGACTGCAGCGCATTGTTGACGAAGCCGATATTGTCGTTGAAGAGGAACTTGAACTGGAAGCCGACGAGCACGGGCGAAAACATCATCGGAAACATCATCATGGTGCGCAGCAGGCGCTGGCCGTGGGTCGCCTTGTTGACAAGCAAAGCCAGGCCGAGACCGAGCAGCATCTCGGCGTTCAGAGCCACAGTCAGCAACAGCACGGTGCGGCCAAACGCGACCCAGAATTCGGCGTTGCCAAGTACGGTCGCGTAGTTGCGCAGGCCGACAAAGACCCACAGCGTCTCCGGTTTGGTCAAGCGGAACGGCGTGAAGCTCGAATAGAAGGAAAAAAGGAGCGGCAACACGATCACCGCCGCGAGCACGACAAAGGCCGGAAGCAGAAGCAGGGCCGGTGCTGACAATTTCTTGAGCTTCATCGGGCAGTCCTGAGGATTGCATGAAATGGCTGAGGCGGCGCCGGCGCCTTCAAGGCATCGGCGCCGCCTCATGGGTAACGATCAGAGCTTGCCCGCGTCTTCGAGAATGCCGGTCGCTTTCTGAGCGGCGGCATCAAGCGCTTCCTTCGACGTCTTGTCGCCGAGGATGGCGGCCTGGAGTTCCGGATAGACGGCGTTGGAGATTTCGATCCACTCGGCCGTCTTCGGAACCGGGAAGGCATGCTTTGCGGCTTCCTGGAAAGCCTGCAGCACTTCCGTCTTGTAGGCGTCGCCCTCGGCTTGCTTGATGTTGTATTCCCAGACGGCAGTCCGGGTCGGCAACGGGCCGGCAGCCGATTCCAGCTTCTGGCTGTCCTCGTTGGTCAGCCACCAGACGAGCGAAGCGGCCGCTTCCTTGTTGGCGCAATCTTCGGTGACCGAGAAGCCATGATGGCCCGACCAGCCGGTGCGCTTGCCGGAAGAACCGGCCGGCTGCACCTTCACGCCGACATTGCCGGCGACCTTGGAGGACTTCGGGTCGTTGAAGAAGCTCGCCCAGCCAGGCCAGTCGAGGTTGAGGGCGATCGAACCCGAGGCAAAGCCCTGGCCGAGGTCGTCCCAAAGATAGTTGGTCGTGCCCGGCGGTACGGCCTTGTCCTTGTAGAGCTTGACGAACCAGTCAAGCGCATGGACACCGGCTTCCGAGTTGAAGGCCGGGCGCCCGTCCTTGTCGAGATATTCGCCACCTTCGGCGACCAGCATTTCATAGAAGCGACCGTTGATTGCCTCTTCCTTACCGGCAAACTGCGTGCCGTAGAAATTCGGCGGGGCGGCGAAGAACTCGGCCTGATCGCTGACCTGGGCCCAGGTGTCCGGCGGCGCGAGGTCGTAACCGTATTTCGCCTTGAAGGCGGTCTTCTTGGCTTCGTCCTGGTAGAGGCTCTTCTGGTAGTAGAGCGCCGACACGTCGAACTGGGCGCGCGGCAACATCACCAGCTTGCCGTCGAGCGTCGAAGCGTCGATCAGCGCCGGCACGAATTTGGCGATCTCCTCCGGCGGCAGGAGCGCCAGGAGATCAGTGTAGATGTCGGGGTATTGCGGCGCGAAGGAGGAATGGTTCGAGCCGACGCACCAGCTGACGCCGCCAGTCGCGATGTCCGACTTGATCTCCTTGTCGAGTTCGAAGTGGTTCTTCTTCGACAGGATGTTGACCTTGGCGCCGGTCGCCTTCTCCCATTCGCCGATCCGCTCGTAGAGCTTTTCGTATTGCTGTCCACCGATCAGCTTGGCGTCGATCGTGACGCCCTCGAACTTGCCGGGCAGTTCTGCGGCATTCGCCGCTCCCCCTGCACAGGCAAGCATAACGACGCCGGCGGAGACGCCGGCAAGCAGCCTTTTCATATCCACTTCTCCCATGTTCACGCCCTCTTCCTGACGCGACGTTCTCATTTGTGAGAAACTAATTCATATACAAACAACATTTTTATGAGGCGTCAAGGGAGAACTTTCCTTTGTGGGCGCCTTCGTCTGCGTATATGGATATGAATATTCACCAAGGAGGCTTCATGGACACCGAAGAGTCAGATCGCTACCGCGCACCGGCCCTTGATAAGGGGCTCGACATTCTCGAGCTGCTCGCCAGCGTCGACGGCGGACTGACGCAGGCCGAGATTTCCAAGCGCCTGAACCGGAGTCCGAACGAGTTCTACCGCATGCTCGATCGGCTGGTGCGGCGCGGCTATGTCACGCGCATCGACGGAGATCGCTATTCGCTGACATTGAAGCTCTTCGGGTTGTCGCAACTGCATGCGCCGGTCCGCAGGCTTGCCTCCTACGCCACGCCCTTGATGCGGGATCTGGCCCAGCGCTCGAAGCAGGCAAACCACCTCGCCGTCTTCGATCGCGGCTCCGCCGTCGTCATCGCCCAGCAGGAAGCGCCTGATTATTGGGGCATTTCGATCCGGGTCGGGTCGCATATCAGCCTCTTCGACACGGGTTCCGGCCATATCCTGCTTGCCTTCCGCTCGGCCGAAGAGCGCGAAATGATGATCGCGGAACATGCCAGGAGCAAAGACGAGGTCCCGCGCGGGCCTGAGTTCTACGCGCGCCTCGATCAGATCCGCGAGCGCGGCTATGAAATGATGGCGAGCGCGCAGACAGCCGGCGTCTATAACCTCTCGGCGCCGATCCTGGGGCCTGATGGCCGCGGCATCGCGGCGCTGACCGTTCCCTATATCGCGCTCGTCAACGCGCCCTCGGCGCCAGACATCACTGAAAGCATCGCCCTTTTGCTGAAAACCGCCGAGCAACTGTCGACGTTGGCCGGTTCGGACGTGGCCTCCACAACAGATTGACGGCGCTTGGGAACGGTCGTACTTCTTATCTGAATAGATCATTCTTATGTGAGAAGCCGTTCGGAGGAGGCGCGCCTTGATCATCGACACCCATCTTCACCTCATCGACAGGTCGAGGCTCGCCTATCCCTGGCTCGCCGGTGTGCCTGCCCTCAACCAGGACTTTCTCTACGCCACCTACGAGCGCGAAGCGCGGCGGCTCGGCATTACGGCCAGCCTGCACATGGAGGTCGATGTCGATCCTTTAGAGATGGAGAAGGAGACATCCGAGGTCGCGCGGCTCGCAGGCCAGGCGGATAGCCTGCTGAAGGGCGCTATTGCCGCCTGCCGACCTGAAGAGGATGGCTTTTCGGCCTATCTGGAACGCCAGGAAGCAAACGGCCTCGTCAAGGGCTTCCGCCGCGTGCTGCATGTGATGCCGGATGATCTCTCCGAAGGAGCGACTTTTCGCGACAATATCCGCCGGCTCGGCGGCCGTCGCTTCACCTTCGACCTCTGCGTCCTGCCGCACCAGATCGAAAAGGCGATTGCGCTTGCCGATCTGGCGCCCGACGTTCCGTTTATTCTCGACCATTGCGGCGTGCCCGACATTCGCGCCGGCGCCGAGCATCCCTGGCGCGAGCACATGAGCGAGATCGCCCAGCGTGCGAACGTCACGGCAAAAATCTCCGGCGTCGTCGCCTATGCGGACGAGGCCTGGCAGGTCGAGACGCTGCGCCCCTATGTCGAGCACACGATCGACGTCTTTGGTTGGGATCGGGTGGTCTGGGGAAGCGATTGGCCGGTCTGCACGCTCGGCGGCAATCTTTCGACCTGGGTCGGCGCCACCCACGCGCTTCTGGAAGGCTGCAGCGCGGAGGAAAAGCGCAAGCTGCTTGCCGACAACGCGCGCCGGATCTGGAATCTCGCCTAGCAAGCCCTGTCCTAAATCCGTTCCGGGACGCCTGAGCATCCCGGAACTCAGAAATCAGGCTGTAGCAAAACTCTCTGTAAACAGCCGATTGAGATCGTCGACGACCTTTCGCGCCGCCTCTTTGCCCGTGAGGCCGTCGTTGATGCGATCGGATGCCGCCTGCTGGAAGGCCATGTAGCCATCGTGACGTGGGCGAACCCAGGCGCTCTCCAGCGTCTTGCGCGTCGCACGATAGAAATCGGAGGTCGCGGCATTGACGGCGTCGTCATCCCAGGCGGCCGCGTGGCCGGGCTGCCCGCCTCCTGAGGCATAAGGACCGCGCTGGACGGCGCCGCTCGCAACGAAATAGGCGAAATCGATCGCCGCTTCGCGCGCCTGTGAGAAAGCCGAGACCGCAATCCCCGTTCCGCCGAGGGCCGAGCCTGCCGGACCATTGGTTCCGGCAACCGGAACATCGCCGAACGTCACGAGCGACGGCCGGAAGCCCGGCATCGCGTAGCTGACATAGCCGTAGATCAGAGGTGCACAGACAACTTTCGACGCCGGATCGCTCATTGCCTCCAGCAAGGCGATCGGGTCCATGGAAAAGCAGGAGGGATCGATCAGGTCTGTCAGTTCACGCAGGCGCTCGAAGGCGTTGATGCCCGCATCCGGATCGATCAGTGGCCCGGTAGCGTCACTGCGGCAGGGGGAACCGAGATTGCCGGCGAGCGTGTAGAAGCTCATCAGGGAATGCGGTGGGCGCATCGGCAGCGCCACCCTTCCCTGCCGCGCGAGCGCCAGCATGCCGGTCCAGCTTTCCATGCGGTCCGTCAGGTCCGGGCGCCACGCCTGGACCTGGGTCGCCGCATCGATCGGAAAGGCCCATTGCCGGCCCTGCCAGGTATAGCTCGGATAGGAGCGCCCGACGCTCGCATCCTCAAGCGCCTTCCTCTCGGCTTGGCGGCCTTCCACATCGAGCGGCGCCAGGCACTTCTCCTTGGTGATTTGGCCGACATGCGGATGATCTATGACGATAAGATCATAGGCCCGCGCCAATTCCTCGACCGGATAGGTCTCAAAATCCTGTAGCGAGCGCTTGTCCCATTCTACCGTTATGCCGGTGCGTTCCTGCCAAAGCCGCGAACAGGCGATCATCGGATCGTAGCCGCGCGGGTGGCTCCAGGTCATGCCTTTCAATGTGACGCTCACAGGCCGAACTCCTCTCGGATCGAGGTGCTATGCTCGCCGATCCGTGGTGCTGCGCGGTCCACCTGCGCACGCTTGCCGTTGACCCTGAGCGGCGAACGCGTCGTCAGGATCGAAACGTCGTCTTCGCGCACCACCGTCTGCAGCATGTCGAGCACGCGGAAGCCTTCGCTTTCGAGCAGTTCGTTCCAGTTTAGAACCCGGGCGCACCAGATGTCCGCAGGCTCAAGCACGCCAAGCCAATGGTCGATGGTGTTTTCGGCGATCCGCTTGGCGATCAGCGCCTTGATTTCGTCCCGTTCGGAGAACCAGGAAGCCGGATCGTCGCGATAGGCGTCGAGTTGTGGCATTTGCAGGAGATCGGCAAGCTTCGGGATGGGCGTCATGGCGATGGCGAGATAGCCGTCCTTGGCCGGATAGACCCCATAGGGCGCCGACAGATAGGCATGGGCGCTGCGAAAACCCGACCGGGTCGGCAGCCGGCGGCCGTCATTCAAGTGCGTCGTCAGCACTTCGAACTGGAAGTCGACGAGGGCCTCGAGCAAGCTCGTCTCGATCAGGCTGCCCTTGCCGGAAATGCCGCGACGGACGAGGGCTGCAAGGATACCTTGCGCTGCTGCGGCGCCCGCAAGCATGTCGCCGATCGCGAGACCAAAGGGCACCGGCCCTTGGCCCTCATCGCCGTTCAGCCACATGACGCCGGAGCGCGATTGCGCGAGCAGATCCTGCCCCGGCCGCTTCACCCAGGGGCCCTCCTCGCCATAGCCGCTGATCGAGGCATAAACGATCTTCGGGTTGATCGCCTTGACCGCCTCGTAGTCGAGCCCGAGCCGCTGGATGACGCCGGGACGGAAATTCTGAATCAGCACGTCGGCCTTGGCGAGCAACGTCTTCAAGGCTTTAAGATCGGCCTCGTTCTTGAGGTCGATCGCGAGGCTTTCCTTGGCGCGGTTGATGGCATGAAAGATCGTCGAATCGCCGCCGATCTCGGTGTCGCTCAGATAAAGCCGGCGCGACAGGTCGCCACCGTCGGGGCGCTCGATCTTGATGACGCGCGCCCCGAGATCCATGAGGCGCAAGGAGCAGTAGGGGCCTGAGAGAAACTGGCTCATGTCGACGACGACAAGGCCAGAGAGCGGCAGTTCGTTGGTTTCGGTCATCGGTATCTTACTTCTCGGTCTTGCCGACAAAGTCGGCGGGGTTCTTGTATTTCACGGTCTGCAGGTGCTCACAGTAGAGCACCAGCTCCCCCTCGCCCTTGAAGACCTGGTAGCTGGCCCGGATAAGCCCGAGCTCCCTGTAGCGGGGCGTTTTGTCCATGTTGGTACGGATCGTGTAGATCGTTTCGCCGATGAAGACCGGCTTGATGAAGCGCAGCTTGTCATAGCCGTAGGAAAAGGCGTTGACGCAGTTGGTGGCGACCAGCCCGAGGCCTGCGGAAAAGACGAAGGCGCCGGCAACGAGACGCCTGCCGAAGATGCCCTCGCGCTCGGCAAACATCTGATCCTGCACGTAAGGATGGATGTCGACGACGAGCGTATTGAAGAGGTGGCTGTCGCTCTCGGCGATCGTGCGACGCAAGGACCTTATACGCTGGCCGACTGGCCAGTCCTCATAGAACCAGTTTTCCGCGTTCCACACGGGAAGCGCGGCGTGCTCCTCCGGCATGTCCCCGGGACGGGTCGAGGACACCCCGACAGTGGGCATGAAGTCATCCATTGGTCAGTCCCTGATGCAATAGGTCGGCAACTGCGGGTCCGTTCGACGGTTCCCGAGGGCAATGCCGCTCGATCTCCATTCGGATCCTTATATGAATAGTATGTTCACATATGGATTCCGTTTGCAACCGGCTGTGGGCTGCAAGCGCGTTCGCGGCGAGAAGCGACGCCGTAAAGACCATCATTCAAATAGAGGTTCAGCTGCTGCAGCGCGCGCGAGGTGGCGACATTCGTCAACGACGTTGACTTTTGTCAGTATAGATGAAATATGTCAGATCCATCTTGCGAAGGTTCCGCCAATGCCCATCCGAGCCACAGACCAGATCATTCACAAGGCCGCCTGGCTCTATTATACGCACGGCCTGCGCCAGGACGAAGTGGCGCAGCGGCTGGAGATATCCCGCGCCTCGATCGCCATGTATCTGCGCAAGGCCCGCGAGATGGGCATCGTCACGATCACCACGTCGACAGAACTGTTTTCGCAGGACGTGCTTGCCCGCGAGCTCGAAGACGCCACCGGGCTTACGACTGCATGGCTCGTGCCGGAAGATCGGCAGGCGATGGACCCGGCCGCCGAAATGCCCGTCGTCGCGGCCTCCGTCTTTCTCGAACTGATCAACAAGGGCGACCGGATCGGTGTTGCCTGGGGCCGCACCGTCTATCATATCGCCGACGTCATGCCCTTTGCGGACCTGCGCGGCGTCACGGTCGTGCAACTTTGCGGCAACCTCGGCGCGCCCTATTCCTACCGCCCGGATCAATGCACGACGGAAATCGCCCGCCGCCTCAATGCCGAAGGGATTAATTTTTATGCGCCGCTCGTGCTTTCCTCCGAGCGGCTCGCCGAAGAACTGCGCGGCGAACCCGTCATCAAGGAGCAGCTCGCGACCATCTCCGACTGCGGTCTGGCGCTCTATTCGGTCGGCGGCATCGAGGATGACAGCCACCTCGTCAAATGCGGCGCGCTCTCGGCTGCAGACATGCATGCGATGGGCGAAAAGGGCGCGGCCGGCGTCATTGCCGGACAGCTCATCGATCGCGACGGCCAATGGATGGATTGCGAGCACAATCGCCGCTGCATTTCGGCCGATCTCGGCTCCATCCGCACGATCAAGAAGCGCATGCTGGTCGTGCAGGAGGACAGCAAGTTCGAACCGCTGATGGCGGCCTTGAAGGGCGGCTTCGCCTCGCATCTCGTCATCACCGAGTCGATGGCACGCAAAGTCCTCGATCGCTGGAACCGCGAAGGGCTTGGCAGAAGCGGCTCAGGCGCCCCCTGAGCCTCGAATTTGGGTCCGCCGATACCGGCCGGGCCGGTTTATCGGGAGGCTGAACTTATGGAAAATCTCTGGCGCGACGACGAGGCGGAGAAGGTCGTTGCGGGCTATCAGGCCAAGGGCACTGGCCGCGATCTGGCGCTGCGGACCTATACGACGCGACTGCTTGGCGGCGAGCCGCGGCTCGTGCTGCATGGCGGCGGCAACACCTCGGTGAAAACCGAAATCACAGACCTCGTCGGGGACACGCATGCCGTGCTCTGCGTCAAGGGCAGTGGCTGGGACATGGGCACGATCGAGCCCGCTGGCCTGCCAGCCGTCAAGATCGCCCCCCTGCTCAAGAGCCGCAAGCTCGAAAGGCTTTCGGACGAGGACATGGTGACGCTGTTGCGCGCCAACCTCATCGACCCGGCCTCGCCGAACCCGTCCGTGGAGGCGCTGCTGCACGCCTTCCTGCCACACAAGTTCGTCGACCACACCCATTCTACCGCCATTCTTGCCATCGCCGATCAGGCCAAGAGCCGGGAGATGTGCGCCGAGCTTTTCGGCAGGAAGATGGGCTTCGTGCCCTACATCATGCCGGGCTTCGCGCTGGCGAAGGCTGCGGCGGACGTGTTCGATCAGGATCCGACAGTCGAGGGGCTGATCCTCGACAAGCACGGAATCTTCACCTTCGCCGACACGGCGAAGGAAGCCTATGATCGGATGATCCGCTATGTCACGCTCGCCGAAGAGCATGTGAAAGCGAAGGGGCACAATCCGTTTACGCCCGCCGCCCTGCCCGCAGCGCTTGCAAGCCCTGCCGATATCGCGCCAATGCTGCGCGGCGCCGTTGCCGTCGACAAGGGCGAAGGCCGTTTTGACCGCATGGTCAGTGTGTTCCGCACCTCGCCCGATATCCTCGACTTCGTCAATGCGCAGCAGGTTGAGGAGATGGCAGCCAGGGGCGTTTCGACGCCCGATCTTTCCATCCGCATCAAGACCGGCCCGTTGGTGCTTCCGGCGCCGGCTAAAGATGATCTCTCGGGCTACCGGGCCGTGATCGACGCGCGGGTCACCGCCTTTGCCGCCGACTACACCGGGTATTTCCACAGCAACGACGCACGAGACGACGTCAAGCGCATCATGCTCGATCCCATGCCGCGCCTGACGCTGGTGCCCGGGCTCGGCATGTTCGGCCATGGCCGCACCTACAAGGACGCGACGATCGCCGTCGATGTCGGCGAGATGTGGATCGAAGCTGCGCGCGACGCAGAATCCGTTGGCCGCTTCGAGCCGGTCAGCCGGCCGGATCTCTTCGATCTCGAATACTGGTCGCTGGAACAGGCGAAACTCGCAGGCGCCAAGCCGAAGCCGTTTACCGGCCAGGTCGCGCTCGTCACCGGCGGCGCCGGCGCCATCGGCGCTGCCATCGTCAAGGCTTTCGTCGCCGAGGGCGCCCATGCCGTCGTGCTCGATCTCGATGGCGACAAAGCAAGCGCAGTGGCGAAGGCGGCCGGCAACAACTCGATTGGCATCGCCTGCGACATCACCGATCCCGCTTCGGTGCGCGCCGCCTTCGACCGGGTGGTCGCGACCTTCGGCGGCGTCGATATCGTCGTCTCCAATGCGGGCGCCGCCTGGGAAAGCCCGATTGCGACGATGGACGACGCCCTGCTGCGCCGTAGCTTCGAGCTGAATTTCTTCGCGCATCAGACGGTTGCGCAGAATGCCGTTCGCATCATGAAGGAACAGAAGACCGGCGGCGTGCTGCTCTTCAACGCCTCCAAGCAGGCAGTCAACCCGGGCGCGAAGTTCGGCGCCTACGGATTGCCGAAAGCGGCGACGCTGTTTCTGTCGCGGCAATATGCGCTTGAGCATGGTGCCGACCATATCCGCGTCAATGCCGTCAACGCCGATCGCATCCGCTCGGGCCTGCTCAACGACGAGATGATCGCCAATCGTGCAGCCGCCCGCGGCCTTTCGGTCAAGGACTACATGGGCGGAAACCTGCTCGGTCTCGAAGTGACGGCCGAGGACGTAGCGCGCGCCTTCGTGCACCACGCGCTCGCAGAACGAACCACCGCGGATGTGACGACTGTGGATGGCGGCAACATCGCAGCGGCGATGCGCTGAGCGCTTCCGTCTAAGCTTAAAAACGTGCCACACCGCAGTCTCCCGCCAGAGTTGTTCGGATGGAGACGAAATGGTCGATCGATGGCCCGCAGATGCCGCGTTTCAAATGGGTGACTATGCCGCCAAGAAAGGCCGCGCCTCATGGCGCGGCAAGATCGTCGGCTGGTATCGCACAGACCTGACCAGCCTCGGCTACGCGATCGAAAGCCATTTCGAGCCGGGCTCCGTGCAGATCTATCCCGAGACGGCGATCGAAGCCTGGGTGCCGCCAAAGGCGGAAAGCGAATTAGAGTAGTCAGGACAAAAAAAGGGGCGGTCTGATCGACCGCCCCTTTCGTTTCGCCTTGGGAGATTAAGGCTTCGGCATCCATGCGGGCATGGCAACATCTGCATGGGCGAACTGCGGCAGCTTCACGCCGAGCTCTTCCATGTTCTTGATGTCCTGATCGTTCAGGTCCTTCTGGGTGATCAGCGTCGGCGGTACGACCACCTGGCGGCCCGGGTCTTCGCCGGCAAGCAGCATGGCGAGCGAGCGGACCGAGACCTGGCCGACGACGGCGGGGTTGGTGGCGGCCGTCGCCGTCCAGGCCGAGCCCGTTTCGCGCATGGCGGCGATGTCGGACGTCGAAATGTCGGCCGAGTAGATCTTGACGCTGGAAGACAGGCCCGCTTCGTCGACGGCGATCTTCACGCCCTTGGCGAACTCGTCATAGGGCGCGAACATCACGGTGATGTCGGGCTTGGCCGAAATCACCGCGCGGGCCTGGTTGGCTACCGAGTTGGCGATCGGGTTGTCCATCGTTCCGAATTGCGCGGCTTCCTCGATGCCGGAATACTTCGCCTTGAATTCCTTCCAGGTCTCGTCGCGGCGGTCGAGCGGCGCGATGCCGGCGACATAGACGTAGCCTGCCTTGAAGCTTTCGCCATTGTCCTTAACGGCCTGCTCGAGCGCGAGGCGGGCGAGGTCGCGGTCGGACTGCTCGATCTGCGGGATCTTCTCGTTCTCGACGTTTACGTCGAAGGCGACGACCTTGATGCCGGCGTCAACCGCGCGCTGGGCAGCTTCCTTCATCGATTCGGTCAGGCCGTGCTGGATGATGATGCCCTGCACGCCAAGCGCGATCGCCTGGTCGACCATGTCGGCCTGGAGCGCTGCATCCTGGCGGCTGTCGAAGACCTGAAGCTGCACGCCGAGCGCCTTGGACTGCGCCTCGACGCCTGCGAGATAGGACTGGAAGAAGTCGCCGGTCGAAAGGTAGCGCACAAGCGCGATCTTGACATCGCCGGCCTTGTCGAACGGCTTTGGCATGTCGGCTGCAAAGGACGGCACGCCGAAGGCGGCTGCCCCCATCAACCCAAGCGTCAAGCGGCCCAGGCTTCTGCGAGTCATGTTCATGTCAGTCTCCTCCACTGGTGAACTTTTTGTTTTCCGCTGAAGGGCACCCCTTCAGCGTTTGCCTCTTTTCGAGAGCGCAAAGGTGAAGATCAGGGCAGCGACGAGCACGGCGCCCTTGATGAAATCCTGGGTGTAATAGGGCGCGTTCATCATCGTCAGGCCCTGCAGCAGGATGCCGACGAAGAGCGCGCCGATCGCCGTGCCGAAAGCGTTCGGCTTGGCGGCGCCGAGCACGGCAAAACCGATCAGCGCTGCGGCAACCGCATCGAGCAGCAGGTTGTTGCCCGACGCGATGTCTCCGCGACCAAGACGGGCGGCAAGCAGGATGCCGCCGATCGAGGCGAAGACGCCGGAAATGATATAGGCCGAAATCTTGTAGGCATTGACCGGCGCACCGGCGAGGCCGGCTGCCCGCTCGTTGGAGCCGACGGCATACATCATGCGGCCGAAGCGGGTGTATTCGAGGAAGAACCAGATGACGATCGCCAGCACGATCAACACCACGACCGAAACCGGCACGAGGTTGGGCAGGACGAAATCGAAGCGGTGGCGGCCGAGTGCCAGGAAGGCCGGGCTGAAAGTGCCGCCGGCGACCGAGCCGTCGGGAAGCGTCATGCCTGTGGCAATCGACCGACCCTCCGTCGGGATGCGCTGGAGGCCGAGCAAGAGGAACATCATGCCGAGTGTCGCCAGCAGATCAGGCACGCGCATGTAGACGATAATGACGCCGTTGACGAAACCGACCAGGACACCGATGGCAAGGCACACGAGCGTCGCCGTCAGTGCGTCGCCGCCCATCACCACCATCACATAGGACGAGGCCATCATCGCCGTCGTCGCGACCGAGCCGATCGAAAGATCGAAGCCGCCGACGACAAGCGTGGCTGTCACGCCCAGCGCCAGGATGCCGGTAATCGACACCGACTGCAGGATGAAGACCGCACTCTGCGGTGAGGCGAAGCCGCCGGTCACGAGCGAGAAATAGAGGACCATCCCGGCGAGCAGCACGAGGAAGCCGTATTTGATGGCCGCCTCGCGAATTCCCGATGCGCTCGACGGGACCGCAACCGGTGCTGCGGAATTGCTCTGTTCACTGCTCATGACGCATGGACCTGTTGATAGAATTGACCGGCGATTTCCGACAGGAGCCGCTCGACATCGATGTCGGCATTGCGGTGCTCGCCGACGATGGTCTGTTCCGACATCACGAGGATGCGGTCGGCGACTTCGAAGGCTTCGTCGAGTTCGGTCACGAAGAGGATCGTGGCGCGGCCCGCGGCCGAGGCGCGCAGCTTCTCGCCGATGTCGCGGCGTGCGGCGATGTCGACGCCCTGGAACGGTTCGTCGAGGATGAGCAGGCGCGACGGCTCGGAAAGCCAGCGCCCGACCATCACCTTCTGTTGGTTCCCGCCCGAAAGCGTCTGCAACTCGTCGCGCTCGCTGCGGCAGACGACACCGAGGGCGGCGATCTGCTGGCGTGCCTTGGTCTTTTCCGCCCGCCGGCTCGATATGCCGAAGCGCGAGAGCCGGCTCAGGAACGGCAGGCTGATATTTTCGTAGATGTTGAAGTCGGGCACGATGCCGCTTTCGGCGCGGTCCTTGGCGACGAGGAAGACGCCGCGGGCGATAGCCCTTCCGGTGCTTGCCGGCGCGTAACGCGCGCCGTCGAGCGTCATCTCACCGGCAAACGGAGCGCGCGCGCCAAACAGAGTTTCGGCAAGCGCGGTCTTGCCGACGCCGACGAGCCCGGTGACGGCGACGATTTCCCCGTCACGGAGCGTGAAATCGAAGGGGCGCGCCTGTTCCGACAACTTCAGGCCGCTGACCGCAAAGACCGGAGCGCCGCCGTTGCGCAGATCAACGGCGCCAGCCAAGACCTTGCGACCGAGCATGGCGTTGACCGCACCCTCATAGTCCAGTTCCGGCCCTTCGAAGCGGCCACTGATGCGGCCATCACGCAGCGCCACGATGCTATCGGCCAGCCGGCGAATATCCGACATGCGATGCGAGATATAGAGAATGGCGACGCCGCGCGCCTTCAGCCGATCGACGAGATCGAAAAGCCGGTCGGCCTCCGCGCTCGACAGCGACGAGGTCGGTTCGTCAAGGATCAGCACCTTCGGCTCATGCGCCATGGCACGGGCGATCGCCACCATCTGCCGGTCGGCAAGCGTCAGGTCGTTGATATTGGCGGCAAGATCGATCGCAAGCCCCATGCGCGAGGCGACCGCGGCGGCCTCTCGGCGCACCCGACGCGGGTTGAAGAACAGCCGCGCACCGCGCCCGTTCAAGCGGTCGAGCGTTAGATTGGTGGCGACGTCGAGATCGGCGACCACCCCGTCATTGATGTTCTGATGCACGGTAACAACGCCGGCGCGGATCGCCTCGGCCGGGGCCGTCGGCTCGAAGGGCATGCCGGCGAGCGTGATCGTGCCGGCGTCGCGCGTGTAAACGCCGCTCAGGATCCGCACGAGCGTGGATTTGCCGGCGCCATTGGCGCCCATCAGAACGGTAACCGCCCCAGCCTTGAGATCGAGATCCACCCCTCGAAGAACCGGTACCGGCCCGAAGGATTTGCGCACGCCCTCAATGCGAAACACTGCCTGTTCGCTCATTCTCTCCTCCCGATGAAGGCAGGTTAGGATAGGCTTCCGTCAAATGTCAAGGCCATTGACATTTGCTAGAATGCCGCCTTAGTTGTGACCACACACGGCATGGCTGCGAGCGGTGGAGGCCCGCGCAATGCGTTGGAGGAGAACGATATGGACAAGCAGGTCTTCGAGGCGCTGAGCGCTGCGACGTTGCCGGAAAAACTCGGCGGCAACACCGTCCTGAGAGAAAAAATCGGGCCGGACTTTTCGCGCTGGAGCGTTAAGGAAGTCGGCGACGGCAACCTCAATCTGGTCTTTATCGTCTCCGGCGACAGGGGCGCTGCCATCGTCAAGCAGGCGCTGCCCTATGTGCGCCTTGTCGGCGAAAGCTGGCCGCTGCCGCTGAAGCGTTCCTATTTCGAATATCATGCCCTGAAGCGCCAGGCAGCGCGTGACCCCGGTCTGGTGCCGGAGATCTATTTCTTCGACGAATCCCAGGCGCTCATCGTCATGGAATTCCTGACGCCGCACGTCATTTTGAGGCGCGCGCTGATCGACGGGCGGCAGCCTCCCAGAATCGGGCGTGACCTCGGCCTCTTCGTCGCCCGCACGCTCTTTCGCGGCTCCGACCTCTCCATGGCCACGCGCGAGAAGAAGACAGACCTTGCGCTTTTCGCCGACAATATCGAGCTTTGCGACATCACCGAAAACCTGGTGTTTTCCGATCCCTATTTCGAGGCCGATCTCAATCGTCACACCACGCCCCAGCTCGATCCGATCGTGGCCGAGCTTCGCGCAGACCGCGACCTCAAGGTCGAAGCACAGCGGCTGAAACATCTGTTCTCGGCAAAAGCCGAAACGCTCTGCCATGGCGATCTGCATACCGGTTCTGTTATGGTGACCGACGACGAGACCCGCGTCATCGACCCGGAGTTCGCGTTCTACGGACCGATCAGCTTCGACGTCGGCATGCTGCTTGCCAATTTCTGGATGAGCTATTTTTCGCAGAGCGGACACGAAAACGCGCCCAGTGCCCGAGATGGCATGCGCACCTATCTGCTCGATACGGTCGAAGTCATCTGGGAAACCTTCCGCACCGAATTCGCCCATCTCTGGCGCACGGAGCGTAACGGCATTCTCTACCAGGCAAGCCTCTTTGAGGCGCGCAACGATCCGTTCGGCGCCGAACAGGCGCTCGATATCGTCATCGACGAGATCTGGCGCGAGATGTTGGGCTTTGCCGGCGTCGAGATGCACCGCCGCATCCTGGGGCTCGCCCACAACGCCGACTTCGAAACCATTGTCGACCCCGATCGCCGTGCTGCCTGCGAAACCAGGGCGCTGAAGCTCGGGCGTCACCTCGCCGTCAACCGGCATCATATCCACAGCCTCAAGGACATCCGCGCACTCGCGGAGCGCCTTCAGAAGGAGACATCAGCGTGAAAGTCGGAGAACGCCACTACCATACGATCTGGCTCAACGAGGACGGACGCTCCGTCGATATCATCGACCAACGCTGGTTGCCACACGAGTTCCGCGTCGTGACGCTGAAAACGGTCGCCGATGTCGCCGTCGCCATCCGCGACATGTGGGTGCGCGGCGCACCGCTGATCGGCGTCACGGCCGCCTACGGTGTTGCGATTGCGATGGCCAAGGACCCGTCGAACGCCCATCTCGACGCCGTCTGGGAGGAACTCAACGAAACACGCCCGACCGCCATCAATCTGCGCTGGGCGCTGAACGCCATGCGCGACCATCTGCGCCCCTTGCCGGAAGGCGGGCGTGCCAAGGCGGCCTATGATCGTGCCGCCGAGATCGCGGCCGAAGATGTCGAACTCAATCGCGCCATTGGCGCAAACGGCCTGAAGGTCATCCGCGAGATTGCTGCGAAGAAGGCGCCGGGTGAACCCGTGCGCATCCTCACCCATTGCAACGCCGGCTGGCTTGCGACCGTCGACTATGGCACTGCGACTGCACCCATCTACATGGCTGTCGAGGAAGGCATTCCGGTGCATGTCTATGTCGACGAAACACGCCCGCGCAATCAGGGCGCCTATCTCACCGCCTGGGAAATGAACGGCCACGGTGTGCCGCACACGCTGATCGTCGACAATGCCGGCGGGCACCTGATGCAGCACGGCGATGTGGATATGGTCATTGTCGGCACGGACCGGACGACGGCCAATGGCGATGTCTGCAACAAGATCGGCACCTATCTGAAGGCGCTAGCTGCGCGCGACAATGGCGTCCCCTTCTATGTCGCCCTTCCCTCGCCGACGATCGACTGGACGGTCCGCGACGGGATCAAGGAAATCCCGATCGAGGAGCGAACCGCCGACGAGGTGAGCTTCGTCCAGGGGCGCGCCAGCGACGGCTCGATTGCCAGCGTGCGCATTTCGCCGGAGGGCAGCCCTGCCGCCAATCCGGCCTTCGACGTCACGCCCGCCCGACTCATCACCGGCCTGATCACCGAGCGCGGCATCGCAACACCATCGCCCGAAGGCCTCAAGGCGCTTTTCCCAGAACGGAGCTGAGACGATGACACTCACGAACCGGGTTTCAACGGAAGAGATCGCGCTCGGCATCCGCCGACGGGTGTTCTTCCACACGATGAAGAACAATGGCGGTTACCTCAGCCAGGCCTGCTCGGCTGCCGAAAGCCTTGCGCTGCTCTATAACGAGCTTCTGACGCTCGGCGAGCCGACGTTGCCGAAGGTGCCGCTGCCGTTTCGCGGTGTTCCTTCGGCGCACAATCCGGACGCCTTTACCGGCGCCGGCTATCACGGACCGGTTGGGCCGGCGTTCGACCGTTTCTTCATCTCGCCCGCCCACTATGCGCTCGTCATCTATTCGGCGCTGATCGAGATGGGGCGCATGGACGAGCACGCGCTCGATCACTTCAACAAGGACGGCGGTTCGGTCGAGATGATCGGCGCCGAGCACAGCCCCGGCATGGAAGTGACCACGGGCTCGCTGGCGCAGGGTCTCTCCATGGCCTCGGGCGTCGCCTGGGCGCGGCTGCAGAAGAAGGAGCCGGGCAAGGTCTGGGTCTACATGTCGGACGGCGAGTTCCAGGAAGGCCAGACCTGGGAATGCCTTTCCGCGATGAGCTACCACGGCATCGACAACATCCGCGTCGTCGTCGACGTGAACCGCCAGCAATGCGACGGCGCCATGTCGTCGGTGCTCGACCTTGGCAATCTCGCCGCCCGGGTAAGCGCCTTCGGCGTCACCTGCCGGTCGGTCGACGGCCACGACCTGGAAGCGCTCAGGGCTGCGGCCGGAAGCGCCGAGCCCGGCAAGCCGCTGGTCATCCTCGCCAACACCTCGCCCTACCAGGGCATGGAGTTCCTCAAAAAGCGTTTCCCGCGACTTCATTACGTTCGCTTCAAGAGCGCGGAAGAACGGCTTGAAATGCAGGCCGCACTTGCGGCCGAACTCGGCGTCGACGTCGAAGCTATGAAAGGGGCCTGAACATGGTCGAGATCGTCAATCGTCCCTACGCCAAGGCATTCGAGACCTTCGCGACCGCGCGACCCGAAGTCCTCTGCCTTTCCGCCGACCTGACCTCGTCCTGCGAGGTCGACGGCTTCCGCGACCGGCATCCGCAGCAGTTCCTCTCGCTCGGCATGGCCGAGCAGAATATGTTGTCCTTTGCCGGCGGGCTGGCGATGGAAGGCTACCGGCCGTTCATTCACACCTTCTCGGTCTTCCTCTATCGCCGCCCCTATGATCAGTTGATCAACTCCATCGCCTATTCCAATCGCAAGGTGCGACTGATGGGCTTCCTGCCCGGTATCACCACGCCCGGCGGCATCACCCACCAGGCGATCGAGGACATTGCCGTTCTGCGCGCTGTACCGAACATGACGATCCTCGAGACCGGTGACGCGACCGAGGTGGAGACCGTACTCGAAGTGGCCGACAGCATCGATGGCCCCGTCTATGTGCGCGTGCTTCGCGGCGAGGTCCCGCGTCTCTTCTCCACGCCTTTCGCGTTCAACAAGCTGCGGGTTCTGTCCGAGGGCGACGACATTCTCGTCGTTTCCTCAGGCGTCTGCACCGAGGAAGCACTGCGCGCCACCCAACCGCTTCAGGCACGCGGCATCGGCATCACCCATCTGCACGCCTCGACCCTGAAACCCTTCGATCGCGAAGGCCTTTTGAAGGCCGCGCGGGGCAAGAAGGGGATCGTCACGCTGGAAAACCACACCATCGTCGGTGGCCTCGGCTCGCTCGTTGCGGAAATTCTGGCCGAAGAAGGTCTTGGCATCCGCCTGAAGCGGCTGGGCCTCAATGACACCTTCGCCCATGGTGCGTCGAAGCCCTACCTCATGAAAAAGTATGGCCTCGACGCCGGCGCGCTCGTTGGCGCCATCAGCGAGTTGGTCGGCAAGCCGCTGGAGATCGGCGAGGACGAATTGATGGAGGTCCGCATCGACCACGTGCATTCGGCTCAGAAGGCGGAGGCGCTCTAGTGGCTCCGCGTTTCACCGTCACCTACTACGTGCAGGCCGCTGACGCCGACGAGGCTAAGGCGCGCGCACTCGATATCGCTCTGGAGCAGACCGTCGAAATTCCGCGCAGCGCCGTTCCCAAGGGCTACGTCGAGGATGAAATCCTCGGCAAGCTGGAAGACCTGAAGCCGGATCCGGTCGGCCGGCCGGGTTTTCTCGCCTCGATCTCCTATTCCGACGACGATGTCGGCGGCGACTTTCTGCAGCTCTTGAACGTCATCTTCGGCAACAGCTCCATCAAGCCCGGCCTGAAGGTCGAGGATATCGGTCTTTCGCCGGGTATCCTTGGGCTTTGCACAGGACCCCGCCACGGCATTGCCGGGCTTCGCGCCCGCGCCGGCGTGGGCGAAAGCCCTCTGTTGATGTCGGCGATCAAGCCCGTCGGGCTTTCGACATCCGAACTTGCGAGCCGCGCCCATGATTTCGCGCTTGGCGGCATGCACTTCGTCAAGGACGACCATGGTCTCGTCGATCAGGTGACGTCGCCTTTTGCCGAACGCTTGAAGGCCTGCATCGAGGCCGTCGGCGAGGCCAATGCCAAAACCGGCAGCAGGACAAGCTTCGTGCCGAATGTCACCGGGCCGGCTTCGGCCGTGCTTGACCGGGCGAAGGAAGCGCAGGCCGCCGGTGCGGGCGCCGTGATGCTGGCCCCGGCATTGACCGGCTATGATGTCGTGCGCACACTTGCGGCCGATCCCGACTTCAGCTTGCCGATCGTTTCGCACCCGGCCTTCTCCGGCGCAAATGTGGTTTCTGCCGATTGCGGCTTCTCGCACCGTTCGTTCTTCGGCACGCTCCATCGCCTGATGGGCGCGGATGCGGTGATCTACCCGAACTTCGGAGGCCGCTTCGGTTTCACGCGAGAGGAATGCCTGTCGATTGCTCGGGCCTGCGCGGCCGACATGAGCGGGCCGAAGGCGATCGTCGCTGCACCCGGTGGCGGCATGACCTTCGAGCGCGTTCCCGAGATGCGTGAGGCCTACGGCAACGACGTCATGTATCTGATCGGCGGCGCCCTGCTTCAGCAACCGAACCTCGTGGACGCCTGCCGCCGCCTGGTCGCCGCGGTCCATAGCTAGACGCACTCGCCATGGGTCGAGCCGGAAGGGTCGAGCCGGGATGGTGCAGCCCTCGTATTCCCGTAGGCGAAAGGGCGGCCCTCCCGTTGCGCGACAAGAGAAGCAGCTAGCGGATGGCCGCAGCCTGGGACCAGGCTGCCATCCAGCGCGACTGCGAGCTCATGGGCCGCAATCCGCTTAGTCGCGCTCCGTTGTCGCTATGCGTTGGAAGTGCGAGTCGGCATTACAACGGCCGAGAACGCCGACCAAACCGCTGGGCTAAGCGGCGACAACTCCTCGGCCCTCAAGCTGAGCGCTTCCGAAGACGTCGGCGCCGCTTCAGGACTGCCGATCACCTGTTACGCTTCGAACGTCTAGCGTTTGCGAACAAACTCAGTGCGTAGAACAAGACCTTTGATCGCCTCATGGCGGCAATCGATTTCTTCAGGATTATCAGTTAGCCGGATCGACTTGATCACCGTTCCCTGCTTCAGCGTTTGCCCGGCACCCTTCACCTTGAGATCCTTGATCAAAACGACTGAGTCGCCATCTGCAAGCGCGGTCCCTGACGCATCGCGAACCTCGGCGGCTCTTGCTTTCTCGGCAGCAAGTTCGGAGGCTGGCCGCCACTCACCCGTTACATCGTCGTACACGTAGTCGTCGTTCTGGTCGCTCATGGTCTGCCTTGCATGGTTTTTTCGGATCTTGCAGTGGTCGCGGCCGCGATCGCTGCAATAGGGGTGCACCCCTACCTTCTCTGCGGTGCTGACGCAAATGTCACGGCTCGTCCTTCGGTTTTGCTGCGGTCTAAAACGTCGGTCGTCCGCTATAAGGCCGCATTTGCGCCGCGTGGGGGCCGGCATCCGTCGCCGCGCGCGGAGCGGACCCGCTTGCCTTTCGCAGGGCACTGCCTCGTATGCCCGTAGATCGTCTCCGCTTGTCCGGCCGAGCGCGAACATTGAAGCGGCCGTCTTCCGCCGGTTCGGCACTGGGCCGGAACCACTTCGGCCCGAAAGAAAGAGACATGGCCAAGCCCGCAACCAACCTCCGCCCCCGTTCATTCAGCACTGTGAGTGCTCTAGTTGGCGAAGGCCTGTTCTTTCACAAAGATTTCCAGATCCGTCTCTGCCTTGATGGTGCTCCGAGTTCGATTTCGGCCCGCACTCTTTGCTTCGTAGAGGAGCTTGTCGGCCCGTTCATAGAGTTTCTCAAAACCTTCATCGCCGAAGGTATCCGCCACTCCCATGCTGGCGGTTACAGGTCGCTCGAGACCCGGAACGGTACTGGCGACAATTCCCGGAATTGCCTGTCGCCGGCGTTCGGCCAGGGTGGCGGCATCATTGCCGCGCAAGAGAAGTACAAATTCTTCACCGCCAAGACGGTATGCCCGCACGTCCGGCCCTGTCTGGAAAGCATTGGCTACAGCTTTGAGCACGGCATCTCCAACGGCATGTCCGTTTACGTCATTGATTGACTTGAAATGATCAAGGTCAATGACCGCCAATGTTGCAAAGCCATCAGCTCGAAGTTGCGCGAACTGTCCCTCAATAGCTCGACGATTGAGCAATCCCGTCAATGGGTCCGTTTCGGAAAGCCGTTCAAGCAGATCGGCTTCGATGCGTGCGCGATCTCGCTCCCGCTTCATGGTCACGAAGCGATCAGCTACGCCGAGCGTGGTGAAGAGGGCTTCGAATAGACAGCCAGCATAAAACGCGAGCGTGGCGTCGATACTTTCGAACCAGGGTACGACGCCCGTCACCAGACGGATCAATCCGACCGCGATCATTGGCGTGTATCCGACTGCCTGAAATTTTGCCGCACGACTCCCGCGGCGCAATGCGTCGATCATCGACAGTATGAAAATGATGAGGATCGGTGCAAACGCAGCCGTGTACGCGGTCGATTGTATTGGCCGCGCAACGAACGGGAATGCCGCGTGAAACGCACTCAGGAACAATGCCGATGCCGCACAATAGGGTAGCAGACGCCGTAGTGCAGGATGCATCAGTCCAGGTTCGATGAAGCTGTACGTAAACATCGCTCCTGATGCGACCGTCATCCCGAAGAGCAAGGTGGTCATCCAGCTCAAAGTCATGGCTGGCGGGTCGAAAAATACGACTGACAAAGTTGATGAGGTCATAATGGTCATCAGCAACGACAGCGTCAAAGCCGAGTGCCAGAGAACAAAAGGTTCGCGCAGGATCCGATAGAACGCCGCATTGAAGATCAGAAGCATGGCGAGCATGCCAGCTAGGCCTGCGACGAACGTCAGGAGTTGCATATCGTCGATGCTATCGACTGCGACATCCACTGGTGCCAGATATGCTCGCTCCAGTGTCATCCGATGGCTAGGCAAATCGATTGCGACGACGACTTGCCGCGTCGCATCTGTCACTACAGGCAGGGGAGCCTAGAAATACCCACCGGCCATTGAGCTGGGCAACGCTGCTGCAGAAACGGAGGCTTGCCGCACCGCGCCGTCCTGGTCGATTGCAAGGAGATGCACCGCCTCAAGTGCGCTCCGCCTGGAGAGAAAGTATCGAGGAGGGCTATCGCCCGGCCTGAGATCGAAGCGAAGCAGCACTCGCTCGGAATCAATCGAGAATTTCCGGTCATCACAGGACCACCGCTCGGCTGCCAAAGCTATGGTGATCACGTTCTCTGAGATGCGGCCGGATGCCCAGCAGGAATTGCGAATGTTGCTGGAATCACCAGCGTGGGTCGATCCAACGCCCAGGTGCGTCAGCATCAACAGAAGCAGAAATACCGCCAAAGCACGACTTCGAAACCCACCCCCAAGCATAGGGCTTCGATACAGCCAGAAGCTTTCGATACCATTAAGCGCCGCAAAAACGCGCCTGTTATCGGCTCGGCGGAAGGCGACGACCTTGCTATAGCGCCTGAACGCGAACCGCGGCCCGCTCACACTTCCTGTCTTCAATTCTGGCGCAAGGCGCTGGACGACGACAAGCGGGCAATCATCCATGCGGCCGCTCCAGAAGAGCGCGCGACCGCCTCTCTTCATGAACTGCAACCGGACACGACGGATGTTTGAGATGGCTCTTTGAGGGTTTGCGCCGATCGCGCGCTAGAGCCGGTCGCCGCTTTCGATGGCGGCCGGTGCCTCTACTGGGTTCTCGGATGCCACGTGCTCTTCGGCAACGCTCAAATCCAGTTTCCCCCAGATCGATAGTTTTTCGCCGTTGGGTTTAAGCTTTCGGGACTGCTTGATCTCAACGATAAACGGCTTTGTCTGCTGACGCATCTTTCCTCCAGGCGACGAATCGCAGAGCAACTCTATCGCAACGCATTCGTCTCGCAAGCGGACCTTGCCCGAAGGTCGTGCGAGAAACGGGCGTATTTTCACTGTGGGTGTGGCAGTGTGCTGCAGCGCGCTGCGTCCATTCGGGTAGGGGCGCGATTGCGCTGACGCCACTGTCAGATCTCTTCCCCTTCGGCCGTTGCTCCATGTGCGGGCTCGATGAGGCAGGTCTGACCGTAGAACGGCTGCGCTTCGCTCTTGTTCCCGAAACGAGCTTCACAAAGACAGGCATCGAGCCACTCGCAGGCTTACGCCGCTCG
The DNA here is from genome assembly GCF_014852205.1 of Ensifer sp. ENS06. Classification (NCBI taxonomy): domain Bacteria; kingdom Pseudomonadati; phylum Pseudomonadota; class Alphaproteobacteria; order Hyphomicrobiales; family Rhizobiaceae; genus Ensifer; species Ensifer sp. ENS06. The sequence continues at coordinate 67,853 of NZ_JACVBC010000013.1, forward strand.
CCGGCCATCGTTACTTCCTCTGCGGCATCAACCCGCGTTCTAGACGTTTTTGCCGGGGTTCGAACTTCGTGGTGACCATCTCGCTCTCCTTCGAGACGAGCCTGGCGGGCAAGAAGTTGATCCAGCCTTCGTTCGGCAGCAGGCAGATTGGCGCGCATCACTGTATCGCGGAGCTTTCGCGCAATGCGATTCTGTCCCGCTTATCCCCCGTTGACAGCAGGAAAAACCACCTCCTACCTCTCCTGGATCGGCCGACGGCTTGCTAGGAAGAGCGTGAAAACCCGCGTCGGAGCGACTGCCCCCGCAACGTCTGGGCGTTCAAGCACCACCGCACGCGTGATGCCTTTCACCGACGATGCCAAAGGTGGTTTCGATAGAGCCAACGGATAAAGCGGCGCATGCGGTTGCCGGCAGCACAAAGATCTGCCCGGAACGGCAATGGCCGAGCAGTCGAGCGGCAGCTACCGACTAAAGGACAAGCGCGCTTGTCCTGTTCTCGATCAGGCGAACGAGGTTCAGTGCCGTCATCTCCGAGGATTTCGGATTGGTTGCGAGCGGGCGGTTCTGAAGGCGGATTTCGAGTGTGCCGAAGGCGCCGCGGGCGATAATGCTGTGCGTGTTTTCCACTGCTTTGGGATCGGCGACGAGCTGCACACGCGTATGTTCCATACCGATGCCGGCAAGGGAGATGGTCGCCGCCACATTGGCATTTTGCGGAAAGGCCGTCGCCGCCTCAGCGGCCGATCCTGCAAAGAAAGCTTCCGCTTCCTGAAGTTCGCCTAGGCGACAGCACTCTTCGGCGGGCGTCCCAAACCAGGCCCTCGCGGGCTTGGTGATGGTGTGCTCCACGCTGTCCAGACCCAACCGTGAGGCCGCCGAGAGCGCATCGATGCCGCCGAGCGCGCCCGGCGGTATGATAAGCTTGCAACCGTTCCGCCGCGCAAGTTCCACGAGTTCGTCGAGCACGGTGGCATCCACCAGGGCCGAGGTCGAGGACACCGCGAAATCCATGCCCGCCGCCAATGCCGCCCGGGCGAAGGGCTGGACGCTTTCGCGGCTCGCCGCCTCGACGACCAACGTCGCGCCGGTCGCCGTCAGCGCTTCTGGACCGGCAACATGAACCGCCCCTTCCGGCATGGTCGCTTCGATTTCCCTGGGATCGCGCACGGCGATCCCGACAATCCGGGCGTTCGCGCCCCGCGCCTTAAGAAGTGCTGCCACCCGCTGTCCGATGGCGCCCCAGCCCACGAGGCAGATGGCTTCGACTTTCGACATGACGATCCTTTGCTGGTTTGCTGCCGGGTTCAGAGCGTCACCCAGCCCTCGGGCGGGGTCTTGCCGGGGTGCACGGTTCCGCATTTCGGGCACGTGCGCAGCTTTTCGTCCGCGTAGAAGGCCTGATAGATCGGCGGCAGATCGTCGACGATGGATTCGAGGTCTACCTCCGCGCGGTGCACAAGTTCCGTGCATTCGAAGCAGTACCATTCGACAGCGTCGAGCAGGCCTTCAGGCCGCGTGGGCTCGATCACAAGGCCGATCGATCCCTCCATCGGCCGCTGCGGCGAGTGGCGCACATGCGGCGGCAGCAGGAAGATGTCGCCCTCGCGGATCGGCACGTCGTAGAATTCCTTGCCGTCATAGAGCTTCAGCACCATGTCGCCCTTTAGCTGGTAGAAGAACTCCTCGACGGGATCGTCGTGATAGTCGGTGCGCTTGTTGGGGCCACCGACTATCGTCACCATGAGGTCGGCGTCTTTCCAGATCTGTTGGTTGCCGACCGGCGGCTTCAGCAGGTGCTTGTGCTCGTCGATCCACTTTTGCAGATTGAACGCCTTGAGCTTCGTCATCGATATTCCTCCCTGTCCCGTTCAGCGCAGTTTCAGGCCGCATTCCTCGAAGGCGGCTCTGGTCAGTCTCTTTTCCGCATCCGTCAGCTCCAGCAGTGGCTGGCGGACGGCTCCACCCACTTGGCCAAGCAGTTCCTGCCAGTACTTCTGGTGCGCATGGGGCTTTTCCGCGGGCTTGGACTTGCGGAAGGCGTCACGCACCCCTTGCAGGCTCGCGCTGACGGCGCGGCTCTCCTCGGCCTTTCCGGCAAAGGCGAGTGCTGTGTACTCGGCCATGCGCCGGTCGGCCTTGGTCTGGAGCGTGTAGGGTGGCGACGAGCAGAGATAAAGCTGCCAACCGAGTTCCAAGACGTTATCCAGCCATTCCTCTTCCGAAGCGGTCGAGACGAGGATGCGGTCGCCGGCGAGCGCCGTCAGCGCCTTGTACATGGCGCGCGGCACCGAATACTTGATCGCTACCACCGTCTCGATGTCGGCAAGCCGGTTGCACAGTTCCGGGCTCATCAGATAGCCGCTGTCGGGATGCGACCACAGCGCCATGCCGATATCCACCTTTGAGGCGATGGCCTCATAGTAGCGCAGCAGCGTTTCGTCCTGCTGCTTGAAGAAATGCAGGATCGGCGCATGCACGACGATGTAGTCGGCGCCGCAGGCCTGCGCATGACGGGCAAGATCGATCACCACATCCATGTTCTGGTCGGAGCAGGACATGATCGTCTGCGCCCGTCCTCCGGCCGCTTCCACCGATAGATCGAACATCCGCTTGCGCTCGTCGACCGACATGGAGAAGAACTCACCCTGCTTGCCGGCAATGAAGAGGCCGTCGATACCGAGATCGGAAATCCAATGCTCGACATTGCGGCGGTAGCCCTCTTCGTCGATGGCGCCATCGGCCGTAAACGGCGTGTTGGCCGCCGCCCAGATGCCGCGCATCGTGGCACGGGAATGGGCCTTTGCATCTTTACGCTGGTATTTCATGACGCTCCCTGTCGCATGTCCGTCCGGTGGCGCGTGAAGCAACCGCTCCGGTCTCTCTCGGCGCATTTAGCGCAGGATTTTTTTATTCATTAAGACACATAGTCTGTATATATTCATGCCGAAATCAGTATGGATCCCGCGATGCTCAATCTCCGTCAGATCAAGTGTTTTCAGGCCGTGGTCGAACTCGGCAACTTCTCCCGCGCCGCCGAACGCTTGCGCACCAGCCAGGCCGGCATCTCGCATGCGATCCGCGACCTCGAGGCGCTGCTCGGCGCGCGGCTCTTCGACCGCACGACCCGACGCGTCGAACTGACCGAGGCCGGTCGGGTCTTTGCGGCGGCCGCGCTGCCCGGCCTTGCGGAAATCGAGCGCGCCGTCGATGCGGTGCACGATCTCGGGCAACTGAGAACGGGCCTGGTGCGCATCGCCGCCCCGCCCTTCCTTGGCGCAACCGTGCTGCCGCGCCTGCTGCAGGAAGTCGCTCAAAGCCATCCGAACCTCAAACTCAGGATCGAGGACGTCGTGACGGACATGATCGCGCCCCGGGTGCGCAGTGGCCTCTGCGACCTCGGCGTCGGCACCTTTGCCAGCGACGAGGACGGCCTTGAGATCCAACGCGTGCTGCGCGACCAGCTGATGGTTTTTGCGCCCGAGGGCCACGCCATCTGCACGAAGGCCGAAGTGGCCTGGTCCGCGCTTTCCGACCAGCCGATCATCACGCTGACGCGCGAAAGCAATATCCGTCTTCTGACCGAGGTCGGCTTCGAAAGCGCCGGCGTGCCACTGCGCCCTTCTCTCGAAGTGCACCAGATCAACACGGCCCTTTCGCTCGTCGAGCGGGAGGCGGGGGTTGCCATCCTGCCGACCTATGCCTTTACCGGCCTCAACGGTCGGAAGATCTCAGCCCGCCCGTTGGTCGAGCCGTCGATTGCCCGCGATGTCTCTGTCATCACGGCGCGCGAACGCACGCCCTCCCCCGCGACGCTCGCGGTGCGCACACTGCTGCGCAAGGTGCTGCGCGACATGGTCCCGGTTGTCGGCTGATGGAACGCAAGAAGGCCGAAACCACCCAGACAGCGGTTTCGGCCTGATCATCCATTCATTGCGGCGCGCGCGATGCCGTCAGGCGGTGCGCAGCGAGACGTTCTTGACGACGGTGTAGTGATGCAGGCCCTCCGCGCCACCCTCGCGGCCAAGGCCGCTTTCCTTGACGCCACCGAACGGCGTTTCGGCGACGGAGGCCTCGAGCGTGTTGATCGAAAGATTGCCGGCCTCGATGCCCTGCATCAGGCGGTCGATGTTGGCGGCCGAGTTGGTGAAGCCATAGGCGGCAAGACCAAACGGAAGCGCATTCGCTTTCGTAAGCGCTTCGTCGATCGAGGCAACCGGATTGATCAGCGCGAGCGGGCCGAAGGGCTCTTCGCTGAGCGCGCGGGCATCATCCGGCAGATCGGCAATCGCGGTCGGCGCGAAGAAGTAGCCCTTGCCGTCCAGACGTCCGCCGCCGCACAGGATGCGGGCGCCCTTTGCGCGCGCATCGTCGACAAGCTCCTGGAGGGAAGCGATGCGGCGATCGTTGGCCACCGGGCCCATCTGCGTCCCTGCGTCGAGGCCGTCACCGACCTTGATCGAACGCGCCTTCTCCACGAAGGCGTCCGTGAAGCGCCTGTAGAGCGTTTCGTGCACGAAGAAGCGCGTCGGCGAGGTGCAGACCTGGCCGGAATTGCGATACTTGCGGGTGGCGCAGGCAATGCCGGCCGCAACCGGATCGGCATCCTCGCAGACGATGACGGGCGCGTGGCCGCCAAGTTCCATCAGCGCCGGTTTCATCACTTGCGAAGCGAGCGTCGTCAGGTGCTTTCCGACGACGGTCGAGCCGGTGAAGGCGACCATGCGGATCCGGTCCTGAGGGATGAGATAGCCTGAGATTTCGGCGGGGTGGCCGAAGACGAGGTTGAGCACACCGGCAGGAAGGCCTGCATCGTGGAACGCCCGCGCTATGTGCACGACGCCGGTTGGCGTCTCCTCGGACGCCTTCATGATGATGGAGCAGCCGGCCGCAAGTGCGCCGCCGATCTTGCGGGCGGGCTGGCTCATCGGGAAGTTCCAGGGCGAAAACGCCGCGACCGGGCCGATCGGTTCCTGCAGCACGATGTAGCGGATGCCCGGTGCGCTCGGGATAACCCGACCGTAGAGACGCACGCATTCGCCGGCGTCCCATTCGAAGAATTCGCAACCGCGAATGACCTCGGACCGCGCCTCGGAAAGCGGCTTGCCGTTTTCGAGCGTGATCGAACGCGCGATCTCCTCTGAGCGCTCGCGCATAAGCTGGGCCGCCTTCAGGATGATCGCCGCGCGGGCAGCCGGCGATGTCCGGCTCCAGACCTGAAAGCCCTGCCAGGCAGCGTCCGTTGCGTCGGCGAGATCCGTCTCGCGGGCGACCGCCACCTTGCCGATGATATCCTCATTGGCGGGGTTGATGACGGCGAGCGTCTCAGAGGTCGCCCTCCATTTGCCGCCGATATAGAGCTGAGCATGCGTATCCTGAGCCATGAGATTGCCTTTTCGCCATTCCTTCAGAGGCTGCGCCTTCCTGTTCCGGTAATGGATGCAATCAGCGGTCTAATATAACAATCCACATAGGTTGAATGAATTGATATCGAGATGTGATAAGTCTCGAGCCAGCCCAAACGAAAAAAAAGCGCCTTCCCGGACAGGGAAAGCGCTTTTCCATTTTTCACAAGCGATCGCGATCAGGTCACGGCGCTACGGACAGCAAAGCGGGCGTCGCGCCAAGCGCCAGTCTCCATCACGTCATGCAGCACGTCCACGGCGTTCCACACATCCTTAAAACTCGTATAGAGCGGTGTGAAACCGAAACGGATGGTGGCCGGGGCGCGGAAGTCACCGATGACGCCCCGCTCGATCAGAGCCTGCATGATTTCATAGGCCCCCTCGTGCTCGAAGGAGACCTGGCTGCCGCGCACCGTACCGTCCCTTGGACCGACCAGCTTCAGGCCATGCGCGCCGCAACGCGCTTCGACGAGCTTTATGAAGAGGTCGGTGAGTGCGATGCTCTTCCGGCGGATGGCCGTCATGTCCACTTCATCCCAAAGATCGAGCGCGGCCGAAAGCGTGCGCAGCGACAAGATTGGCTGCGTGCCGGAGAGGAAGCGCAAGATGCCCGCGCCGCCGTCGTAATTGCGCTCGAAAGCGAATGGACGGGCGTGGCCCCACCAGCCACTGAGCGGTTGGCTGGCCTTTTCCTGATGGCGCCTGGCGACATAGATAAAGGCTGGCGCACCGGGGCCACCATTCAGATACTTGTAGGTGCAACCGACGGCGAAATCGACGTTGCAGCGATCGAGTTCCACCGGCAGCGCACCGGCCGAATGGCAGAGATCCCAGACGACGAGCGCACCCACATCGTGCGCGCGCTTGGTCAGCGCCGCCATATCGCGCAGAGCGCCGGTCTTGTAGTTGACGTGATTGACGAGCACCACGGCGACGCTCTCGTCGATCAGGTCTTCGATCCGCGGGCCATCGACGCCCTCAAGCCGCAGGACGGTACCGGGCCGCGTCGCAATCACGCCCTCAGCCATGTAAAGATCGGTCGGGAAGCTCTCGCTTTCCGCGACAATGACCTTGCGCTCCGCATTGAGGCCGAGTGCGGCGTGCAGCGCCTTGTAGACATTGGCCGAGGTGTGGTCGGTCACGGCCGTCTGGCCGGGTGCTGCGCCAATGAGGCGGCCGACGCGGTCGCCGAGCGTCAGCGGCAGGGCGAACCAGCCAGCCGTGTTCCAGCTGCGAATGAGGTCGCGGCCCCATTCGAGTTTCGCGGCCTTCTCGATTTCGGCATAGGAGGCATGAAGTGCTGCGCCGAGCGAATTGCCGTCTAGATAGGTGACGCCTTCGGGCAAATCAAAGCGCTTCTTGAAGGCCGCGAGCGGGTCGTCGCGGTCGAGCGCCTCGGCAGCATGGATATCGATGTTCATGGGGCAGTCCTTCTATTCACGGACGGTTTCGCGGGCCGGCATGGGGCCGCGGGCGCGCTTGAGGGTTGGGAGCGCTAGCATGGCGAGCACGAAGAGGCCGGTGGCAAGTTTCAGGTCGGTCGGCGGCATGCCGGCGGCAAGGCAGAGCGAGACAAGCTGGTAGTAGACGATGGCTCCGACGAAGGGTGCCGCAAGCTGGCGCCGGATCGTCTGCTTGCCGACAATGGCTTCGCCGATCATCAGCGCCGCAAGACCGTTGATCAGCGTACCGATGCCCATGTTGACGTCCGCAAACCCCTGCGACTGCACCATGAGCGCGCCGCTGGTGGCCGAGAAGGCACCGGCTAGACCGACCCCGCCGATGGTGAAGGCCCAGATGCTGATCCCCTGCGCTTCCGCCATATCCGGGTTGGAGCCGACGGCGCGCATGGCCGTTCCGCGTTCGGTCCGGAAATAGAGGTTCAAAAGGCAATAGACGGCAATGCCGAGCAGTCCTGCAACGACGATCTTCGCGACCGGGAAACCCGGCTCGGCAAAGGGTACGCCATCGAAAATGGTTGGCGTGCCGTACACCGAGAGGTTGGACTTGCCCATCAGCCGCAGATTGATCGAGTAGAGCATCGTCATCATCAGAATGCCGGCAAGCAGCGTGTGGATGCGGAAGCGCAGATGCACGAAGGCCGTGCAGCTACCCGCCAGGAAGCCTGCGGCCATCGCAACGAGGATCGCCAGCCAACCGGGTGCGCCACCGGCGAGCGACAGCGCGCAGACGCAGCCGCCGAGCGGGAATGCGCCCTCGCTCGTCAGGTCCGGAAAATTCAGTGTGCGGAACGGCAGCATGATGCCGAGAACGATGAAGGAAAGGATGAGGCTCTGCGCCAGCGTGACCGGGACGAGCGTGATGAAGTTCGAAAATATCGTAGAAACCGTTTCCATGTCCGTCTCAGCTTGCGAGCAGCATCCGGTCGGTCTTCATGCCGAAGTGACCGATGAGTTTCGGGATCGTGACCTCGGCCTTTTCCGCGCCGGTGATCTCGAGCCGGATCTGGCCGGCATCGAGCATCACCACGCTATGGCCGAAATCGACAGCGTGCTGCATGTTGTGCGTCACCATCAGGGTGGTGAGATTGAAGGCTTCGACCGCGCGTACCGTCGCCTGCATGACGATGTCAGCCGTGCGGGGATCGAGGGCTGCGGTGTGCTCGTCGAGGAGCAGCAGATCCGGCTGGTCGCAGGTCGCCATGATCAGCGAAAGCGATTGGCGCTGGCCGCCGGAGAGCAGTTCGACGCGCGTGTCCAGCCGATTTTCCAGCCCAAGGTTCAGCGCCGCGAGGCGTTCGCGGTAGCTCGCGAGCCGCCTGGCATTGAGGCCTCGGCTAAGGCCGAGTTTCTTGCCGCGCAATTCGGCGAGCAGCATGTTTTCCGCAACCGTCATCGAGGCGGCGGTGCCTTTCATCGGATCCTGGAAGACCCGGGCCACCCGTGTCGCACGTTTGTGCACGGGCAGTGCCGTCACATCGTCGCCGTTGATGAGGATCTTGCCTGAATCGAGCATGAGCGCGCCGGAAATGGCATTGAGCATGCTGCTCTTGCCGGCGCCGTTCGATCCGATGACGATGGCGAAGTTGCCGGTCGGAAGCGTCAGGCTGAGATCGTTGAGGGCGATCTTCTCGTCGGGCTGCCCCTTGTAGAAGACCTTTCGTGCAGATCGGATTTCGAGCATCCGTTCCTCCTCTGAGCAATTCCGTAGAGGCCGCCTCCGCAGCCTTGCTTCCGGAATTCATGTAAATACGAATGGACAGGGCGCGCGCGGCGCGCTCATGGACGGCGGCGTCGTGGCCGCCGCCGTTGCTGGCGTCGGATTACTCGACGATGCAGTTGCAGTCGGCGAGCGAAGCCGGGATCTCGACGCCGAAGGCGGCCATCGCCTTCTTCGAGATCAGTGCCTGGTGGTCCTCATAGGCAGGGAAAACAGGAGCAATGGACTTCGGGTCCTTGCCCTTCAAGACTTCAGCCGCAATCTTGCCGGCATTCTTGCCGACCTGCTCGTAGTTGACGGCAAAGCTTGCCGGCACGAAACCCTCCTGTACGGCAGTATCGACGGCATTGACGACCGGGATACCCGCCTGGCGCGCGGCCGACGCGACGGCTGCGATGGCCGGCTGGATCATGTTGGAGGTCGGGCCATAGATGACGTCGACCTTACCGGAGAGCGAGGTGATGCGCTGCTGGATGTCGTTGAGGTTGTCGACGCCGACTTCGACGACTTCAAAGCCCTGCTCAGGCGCAATTTTGCGCACAGCTTCGAGCAGCGCGACGTCGTTGGCCTCGCCCGGATTGTAAGGCAGACCGAGCCGCTTGGCGTTCGGCAGGAGCTTCCTGGTGAAGTCGAGCACCGCCGCCATGTCCTGGCTGTCGGTCGCACCGGTGATGCCGTCATCACCGCTTTCGCGGGAAGGCACGAGCTTGGCCGCGACCGGATCGGTCACGGCCGTGAAGATCACCGGGATGCCGGAGCCGGCGAGCGCCTTCTTGGCGATCTGCGAGACGGGCGTGGTGATCGTGTAGACCAGTTTCGGCTGTTCGGCCTGCAGCTTGGCGATCATCTGCGGCACCAGCGAGGCGTCGAAATTGGTGTGGCTCTCCGTGTAGACGACGTCCTTGCCCTCGACGAAGCCGTTTTCGGCGAGCGCCGCCTTGAAGCCGGCGATGGCGGCGTTGAGCGGTGGGTGTTCGCCGAAATTGGCGATGCCGATGCGGATCGGATCGGCAGCCGCCGAACCGATGCCGGCAAGCACCAGACCGGCTGCCATCAGGCCCGTGATGAGTTTCGATTTTGTCGTGGCCATGTGTTCCTCCTCCAGCTGTCGCAGTGACAGCACGAGGGATGAGGAAGCGCAGCCCAACGACAAAGTCAACGATATAGTATACAATTATAGCAATTGGCGATTATCATATATTATTCTCGCATATATGATCACCGAACATTTGGGCGGTGAATTTTGGAGGTGCCTTTGGTCGACGAGCAGGAAAACAGCACAAAAACAGAGGCCGCCTACAGGATTTTGCGAACCGAGATCCTCATGGCCCGTCTGCAACCGGGGGCGCCGTTGCGGCCCGACCTTCTGAGCAAAACCTATGATGTCGGGCGGACGCCTCTTCGAGAGGCGCTGTCGCGGCTGGAGGCCGAGCGGCTGGTAGTGGCGATCTCCAACCGCGGCTTCACCGTCGCACCCGTGTCGCGCAAGGGGCTGGAGGATCTGACAAAAGCCCGCGCAGTCGTCGAAATCCCTCTGTTGCTGGAAGCCATGGAGCGCGGCGGCTCGGAATGGGAATCGGCGATCGTCACGGCGCACTACCGTCTGTCTCGTTGCAAGACGATCGTCGAGGATTCTTCCGACCTTGCCGTGGATACCTGGATGGAACGGCACGAGGCATTTCACGCCGCCCTCTTGAGCGCTGCGCAATCGAGTTGGCTGATGCACTTCCGCTCGACCATCTCCGACCAGCTCCAACGCCACTACCGGTTCCTCGCCTTCGCCCCTGTTCTGCGCGCGGCGCACGGAGAGACGACCGGCTACGCGGAGGCCATGGCCGCGCTGCATAAGGCGCAATCCATCGGTCCGCACACCGAGCTGATGGAGGCCGTACTCGACCGCAACGCCGAACGCGCTCGGATCCTGATGGACGAGCATTTCGGCTATCCGCTCGAAGTCTACGCCGTCGAGGAAGGGGAAGTTGCGTCATCTGGATCCCGCAAACCATCAACACGCCCGGGAACTCATAAGAAATCCGCATGAATTAATGCTGATTAAGGCGATTGTTATGGGGAAAGCGACCCTGTTTCATGGCGCCTAAGCAAACGGAAGCGGCGTGATTTGCGCGGGCATGAGGAGGCCTTCGCGATCAACTGACACGACGAAAGAAGAATTCGGAACGCGACACAGGGGTGTGTTCGCCGCCGAGCTGTCGTTTGCTTGCGCCGCTGCCAGCCTTGGACGCGTCCGTTCACCGATATTCCAGGAGGAGACCAACATGCCGAGAAGGCTGATCATCACGTGCTCAATTTTGTGTCTGGCCGCGGGCACTGCGCTTGCCGCGGGTTGGGAAAAGGAAGTACCGACGGAGATCAACATCCAGGATCCCCACCTCAAGCGCTGGTCGGAACTGACCTACGACAAGCAGCCGCCGGCGCTGACGCCGGGCAAGGACTACGGCATGGATCCGGCGACGGGCAAGTTCAACGCGCCGCACGCCACAGCACTCGGCGCATCGCCGAACTTCCCCGGCCAGCTCACCCATTGGGACGACAAAACCTACAAGAGCAACGTCGAGGAAATCGCCTTCTACCCGCACATCACGTCGCCCTGGCATGCCTGGCCCGACGTCGCGGATTTTGACGGCAAGCGCTACATGTACCTGCATGACCGCGACTACATGCGCGTGCTCGACATCACCGACCCGGCCAAGGCCAAGGTCGTCTATTCCAAGGGCGGCGTCTGGGGACAGGACGGTTCAAGCGAAGACTGGGACGCCAAGACGGTCCAGGACTATTTCGGCGGTATGACGATTGCCTGGAGTGAAAAGCTCCAGAAAAACGTCGTCGTAGCCTCCTACGAGATCGGCCGCTTCGGCATTCTCGACAACAAGCGCACCCAGCCCGACATCGTCGAGACGCTACGCCACTACAATTCGCTCAAGGGCTTCAAGGTCTACGAGATGAACGGGCCGCTGCCGAGTGACTGGACGCTGATCGCCACCCGCACGACCGACATCAACAACCCGGACGCGCCCATCGGCAAGCAGCAGGGCTCCGGTTCGCTCGACGCACCCGCCTGGTTTGGCGGCAAGTACATGTACCTCTCGTCGGCGCCCGACGACAGCTACGCATTGACCGAGTATCCGGACTACCTGCATTCGCCGGGCTACCAGGCTTGGGACATGACGGACCCGGCCAATCCTCTTTTCGTCAGCCAGGTCACCGTTCCCGGACAGGTCGTCGGCGACAAGGCAAGCGAGGACGCCTACCTGATGAACCCGCGCGCCGGCAACCGCACGTCTTGGATGGGCTCGCGCATGCCGCTGTTCCTGCCGAAGCCGGTGGAAAAAGGTGGCAAGATCGGCTTCGGCGCGATGGGCGGCCTCGGCTTCTACACCTTCGATCTCACCAATCCCGGCACGCCGGAAATGATGGGCCATCTGAGCATTCCGCCAAGCTTTGCCGGTACCGAATTCGACAATGCCGATACCAGCCAGTACGAGCGCACCGGCTATGTCTTTGCCAACGGCTACCCGATGAACTCCAACTGCTACGAGCCCTACAAGGACGTGCTGGTCATCGACGCCAAGGATCCGAAGGACCCGAAGGTCGTCGCCACCTTCCCGCGTCCGACACCCCCGGCAGAGGCCGAATTCACCGACTATTGCCAGCGGCGCGGCAGCTTCGGTCCGAAGCGTTCCGGCACGACCCACCAGCCGGGTCACAGCCGCGACGGCATCCTGCCCTATGCCTTCTACAATGCCGGCCTGCAGATCTTCGACGTCAAGGACCCGAAGGATCCGAAGATCGCCGGCTACTACGTGCCGCGCTTCCCCAAGCCTGAGGAAATGCCCGAATACACCTATGAAAACGCCAGCTTCGCGGTCTTTACCGAATACGACCGCAACATCATCTGGCTGATCAGCATCGACGGCATCCGCGCCCTGAAGACGCCGCTTCTCGGTGAACCGAAAACCGGCCTTGCCGGCGAAGTCTGGCCGCCGCGCGGGTAACCCCCGACTGGCCGGTATCGCAAACGATACCGGCCCTTTTTCCTCTCATTCCATACAGACCCGCTCAGCACCCGCTTGTCCCGCACGCCACGGACGGAGCCGGCGAAGCTTTGCCAATTTTCAAGAACCGACAAGGGAACGAACTCGATATGTACAAACCAACCAGTGCTACGGCACTTCTCCTCCTGAAAGGTGCCGCAGCGGCGCTCTGCCTGATGGCCGCCACCCAAGCGGCAACGGCTGCAGACGCGGAACCGGTCGAATATGTCCGCGTCTGCGATGCCTATGGCAACGGTTTCTTCTATGTTCCGGGCACCGAAACCTGCCTGAAGATCAGCGGCTACCTGCGCCACGAGGTTGCGGCCGGCGACGATGTCTACTGGGGCGGCTCGCTCGATGGCTTGCCCGGCAAGGCGCGGGCGACACTGCGCTTCGACGCTCGCAATGAAACCGAGTTCGGTACGCTGCGCTCCTATCTGGAGACGCGCTTCGAGCACAAGGCATCTGGCGAGCGCATCTACATTTCGGAAGCGCTTATCGAGCTTGCCGGCTTCTCGGTCGGCATCGCCGATTCGCTCTTTGCCAACTGGACCTGGGGTGCCGGCAACGTCATCTACGACGACGTCATTTACTACTCGGGCGACCGCACGATGCAGGCGAGCTATACCCACGACTTCGGCAACGGCTTTTCCGCCATGGTGGGCGCAGAGGAAGGCAATGGCTCCTGGGAACTGGAGGCGGTCGACGCGTCCGGCGTGGCAAGCCGCGAGTGGTTTGACCTACGGGCCGACAGCATTCCCCACCTCCTCGGCGGGGTGAAATACGAAGCGGACCGGATGACGCTTTTCGGCATGGCGGCCTATGACACGCGCTATGATGCCTGGGCCTTCAAGGCGCGCGTCAACCTCGACGTCACCGACGCGTTCTCCCTGTTCGTCATGGCTGCCTACCAATCCGACCCGAGCCGGCCGAATTATTATGGAAGCTGGTACGGCGACTGGGCGATGTGGGGCGGCTTCTCCGCCAAGATCAGCGAGAAGGCGACGATAAACACGCAGATCGACTTCGAAGAGGACGGTACCTGGAACGCGGCGCTCAACGTTGCATACGAGGTCGTGCCGGGCTTCAAGATCACGCCGGAACTCGACTACACCGCTTTTCGCGGGTTTCGCGGACACGAGGACGCCTTCGGTGGTGTCGTGCGCTTCCAAAGAAACTTTTAAGCTTCGCGTTGAGGAACCGGCGGCGACCTTGCTGCCGGTTTTTATCCGGCTGCAGCAACGATGCGGGCTGCCCTTGCCAGAGAAACCTTCGCGCTGTGCAACTCCCTGAACGGAATCGAACCCCGCCACCAGTTGTTTCAAAGCTTACGAGTATCTCACCACTCCAAGATGAGCATTCCAGGCGGCGACTGCTCGCGGCCAGGGTCCGTTCGCACGCGGCTTGACCGGTTGAAGGGTCGTGCGCCAAAGGATTTCAGCATAGGGCATGCCATCGGCCGGGAACCGGGCGCGAACTTTCCCTAGCAACGGAAAGAATTACCATCGCTAGGCTGTCAGCCTTTTGGCAGCCCCTCTGGCCTCAGGTACTTTCGTAGCGCTGCAATGCGAAAAATCGCGTTGGCGGCTCCGTAGCCGCGATAGCCCCGTCTTTCGACGATCTCGAAGAAGAAACCTTCGCCAAAGGTCGGGCTGTAGAGCTGGTAATACTCGCCGTCCTCGTCGCGGTCATAGAGGATGTTTTCGGACTTCAGCCTTTCGACGAGTTGAACGTCGAGACCGAAGCGCGCTTCAACGTCATCGTAGTAGTTCGGCGAAATCGGTAGCGCCTTGAAACCATTGGCGCGCAATGCCTGCGCAGTCGAAAAAATGTCATTGGTGGCAAAGGCCAGATGCTGGACGCCGGAACCGAAGGTTTCGGCGATGAACCGGCCGGCCAGCGTGTTGCGATTTTCCGCGCCGTTCAGTGTCAGGCGCAACGTGCCGGCGTCATTTTCCACGACCTGGCTGCGAACGATGCCTGCTGGATCGACGATGTCGATCATCGGCGTCTTATGAGCATCGAGTAGTGATGTGTAGAAGAGCAGCCAGGTTAGCATTTCCTCATATTTTACGGTCTGAGCGATGTGATCGATGGAGCATAATCCGGCCGCGATGACAGAGCCGCCGTCGCGCACTGGCTCAAACTCGACCTCCCAGATCTTGGAGAGCTCGGATTTGTCGTCCAGAAAATAGATGAGCCCTCCGCCCACGCCGTGGATCGCCGGAACCACGAGCTCGCCTGGACCAACCGGCTGCTCGAATGGTTCTGCCCCAAGCACCCGTGCCCTTTCTACAGTCGCCGCAGCATCATCCACCATGAGGCCGAAGGCATAGGCGGACGTGCCGTGGACGAGATAGGAAGCGCTGGCAAAGCCTTCGCGCTCGGTGTTGACCACCAAATTGATGGCGCCCTGGCGATAGACCACCACTTGTTTCGTCCGATGTTGTGCTGTTTTCGTGAATCCGACTGAAACGAGCAACGCTTCGAGTTCGCCTGCTTCCTCTTCCGAGGCACTGAACTCCACGAACGCTACACCTCTCACGTCGACGCGAGGGGGCATTATGGGGACCGGCAAACGAGTATCCGGTTCGGCGCGCTTGACCTGATCCCCGAGATAAATCAGCGAGCGATATCCATCGACAGCGATCGCACTGGGGTTGCCTCCACGAAATTGGTCGTTGAAGATTTCGAGCGATAGATAGCCGTCATATCCAGTTGCCGCCACCGCGCGGGTAAAGTCTGTCACTGGGAGATCGCCCTCGCCCGGCATATTGCGGAAGTGCCGGCTCCAATACAGCAGATCCATGTCGATCAGTGGGGCATCGGCCAACTGGACTATGAAGATCTTCTCCTTCGGGATGGAGCGGATCGAGTTGATCTCGATCTTGCGCGACAGCGTATGAAAGCTGTCAAGGATCAGCCCGATACTCGGGTGATCGACGCGTCGGACGATTTCCCAGGCGTCTCGATGATCGCTGATATGACGTCCCCAGGCGAGCGCTTCGTAACCGACGCGCAAGCCCCGCTTTGCGGCCCTTTCGCCGAGTTCGCTAAAGTCCGCGGCCGCCCTGTCAATGCCACCAACGGCAGCCGGCGAGACATTGGAACAGACAAGGACGAGGTCCGTGCCAAGCTCCTCCATCAAGTCGAACTTGCGCTCGGCACGGTCGAACGTTCGGGCTCTCAACGGCTCCGGCATGCCCTCAAAATCCCGGAACGGCTGGAACAGACTGATCTCCAAACCGAAATCTCGCACCATGCGGCCGACCTGACGCGGGCTCTCGTCAAAGGCGAGGAAATCGTTCTCGAAGATTTCGACACCGGCAAAGCCCGCCTTGGCGATGGCACGCAGCTTGTCCTTGAGGTCGCCGCTGAGCGAAACCGTTGCTATCGAGGTCTTCATCACTTGCTCCTCGCTGGATTTTCAGGAATCAGCCGGTCATTGCCTTGAAATGGGCAAGCATCCGCTTTGTGTCGGGCTCAAGACCTGTAAACAGGCGAAAAGCGCCAACTGCCTGGAATACCGCCATTCCTCCACCGTCGAGCGTGCGGCATCCGCGTCGCCTCGCTTCTGAAAGCAGCGGCGTTTCGAGCGGGAAATAGACGATCTCGGCGACCCAGTGCCGCGGATCGAGAAGTTCGGCGTCAAGCGGCATCCCGGGATAGTTCGCCATGCCGGTCGGCGTGGCGTGAATCAACCCGGATGCCGATCGCATCGCAACAGAAAGGTCCGTACCGGCGGTGATGTCGGCTTCTGGAAACAAGGCGGTCAGCATCGCGGCAAGCAATCGCGCCCGTTCCGGCTCGCGATCGAAAACGATGAGACGCTTCAGGCCAAACGAAAGCGCGGCATAGGCTGTTGCGACGCCCGCACCTCCTGCTCCCAGTTGCACGCCCGAGGAAAGATCTGCATCGGGCAATCCGCGCCTGAAGCCTTCCGCAAAGCCCCACCAATCGGTGTTGTGGCCATATCGTCGCCCTCCTGTGAGCACGACCGTGTTGACGGCACCGAGCCTGTGTGCGTCTGGCGAGAGTTCATCGAGATGGGCAATGACCGCCTGCTTGCACGGATGGGTTATGTTGAGGCCGGCAAACCCCTGCCTCTCAGCGTCGGCGAGCAGCCGCGGCAGATCATTTTCCGTCGCACCAATTTCGGAAAGATCGATAAGCTCATAAGCATAGCGGAGTCCCTGAGCTGCACCTTCGGCCATGTGCATGGCGGGCGTCAACGAGGCCTGGATGCCTGCACCGATCAGGCCCGCCTTCAAGGGTCTTACAAGCGTTTCGGACATTGTTTCCGTTTCCATCTTCTGAGCCCGTTGCAAAGGGCAGCCAGCCTGCGGCCCGCCGCGACTTTGCGGGCGGGCCGAAGTATTCGCGCGGTTACTGGCCCCGCGCGGCACCTATCTCCTTGAACAACAACTGCACGGTGTCAGCGCCGATCTCGGCGCTAAACTTCTCGATCACCGGCTTGACGGCGTCGCGCAGCTTCTGCGTCTCCTCGGGACTGAATTCGCTGACCTCCATGCCTGTCTTGCGGATTTCCTCAAGGGCTGCGGTATCCGCCTCGCGCGAGACCTTGCGCTGATAGTCGCGGGCCTCGGTCGCGGCCGCCTGCAGGACGGTCTTTTCCTCGTCGTTCAGGCCATCCCAGAATTTCCTGCTGACGAGCACGATCTGCGGATTGTACTGGTGACGGGTCAGCGTCATGTATTTCTGCACTTCGTAGAATTTGGCATTCAGGATGTTTGCCGCCGGGTTCTCCTGCCCATCAACCGTCCCAGTCTCAAGCGCGGTGTAGAGTTCCGTATAAGGCAGCGGCACGGCATTCGCGCCGAGCGTGTTGAAGAGTTCGATCGGGATCGGAGATTGGATGGTGCGGATCTTCAGACCTTTGATGTCTTCAAGCTTGGTCACTGCATGGCGATTGTTCGTGAGATTGCGGAAGCCGAGTTCCCAGTATCCAAGTCCGACTAGGCCGGTATCGGGCAAAAGCTTGCTGAGGCTCTCGCCAAAGGGGCCATCCATCACCTTGTCCGCCTCCTCGCCACTATTGAAGAGGAAAGGAAGGTCGACGGCACCGAATTGCTTGACGTTGTTGGCAAGAATACCGGCGTTCAACACGGTCATCTCGATAACGCCGCCCTGGAGAGCGGAGACGGTCTGCACGTCACCACCAAGCGTGCCGCCGGGGAACAGCTTCACCTCGATCTTGCCGCCACTCTTTTCATTCACGAGCTCGGCGAACTTCTCCATGCCCGTCACTTGGGGGTGACCCTTGTTGTTGGCTGACGCGAACTTGATGGTCTGGTCGCGTATCTCTGCAAGCGTTGGCGCTGCTGCAAACAAAACGATCGGCAGGGCGACGCCCAGTGCCATTTTTGTAAATCGGTTCAACATGTTATCCTCCCAGATTGAGCCGGTAATCCCGCCGGCCTGTTGAAGCGCAATAAAAAGTTGCCGTCAGTGCCCGAACCAGGAGACCGGTACGGTCACCAGTTCTGGGAACAGGACGAGCAGGAAAAGGACGATCAGTTCGGCAATGAGGAAGGGCCACACGCCCTTCATCAGGTCCGCCATCGTCAGTTTCGAGACGCCGCAGATAACGTTGAGAACGGTGCCCACTGGCGGGGTGATCAGGCCGATCGAATTGTTGATGATAAACAGCACGCCGAAATAGACCGGGTCGATCCCCGCTTGCTTGATGATCGGCATCAGAACCGGCGTCATGACGAGGATCGTCGGTGTCATGTCCATCGCTGTCCCGACGACAACGATCAGGACCATGATTGCGATGAGCAGAAGGGTCTGGTTGTCCATCAGCGGTTCGACAAGCGCGGCAAGCGCACCGGGGACGTCTGCAACCGTAATCAGCCAGGCGGAAACGGCAGCGCAGGCAACCAGGAACATCACGACGGATGTAATTTTCGCGGCCGCTACGAAGACATGGAAGAGCTGGCCCGGCGTCAGCTCGCGGTAGATGACCATCGAGACGAACAGGGCGTAGACCGCCGCAACAACGCCGGCTTCGGTTGGCGTGAAAACACCAAACTTCAGACCAACGATGATGATCACCGGCAACAGAAGCGCCCAGACACTGTCGAGCAGCGCTCCAAGCCGCACGCGGGCGCTTTGTCTTGGCGGGAGCTCGAACTGCTCCTTGCGAGCGACGATAAGCCAAGTGATGCAAAGGGCCGCGGCGATCATCAAACCCGGGAAAATGCCCGCAAGAAAGAGCTTGGTGATCGAGACGCCGCCAACCACACCATAGAGGATGAAGCCGATCGACGGCGGAATGATAGGCCCGATGATCGATGCAGAGGCAAGCAGCCCTCCGGCGCGCGCCGGATCATGACCGCTCTTCAGCATCATCGGCAGAAGCAGCGCGCCGAGGGCCGCCGCGTCGGCGACAGCTGAACCAGAGAGGCTGGAAAGAATGCAGGCGGCAAAGATCGCCACGAAGCCGAGGCCGCCGCGGATGTGACCGACCATGGCCATCGCCAGGGCGACGATGCGGCGGGAAAGCCCGCCGGTGTTCATGACCTCGCCTGCAAGCAGGAAGAAGGGCACGGCCATCAACGGAAAGCTGTCGGCGCCGTTCAAGACGTTTTGGGCGACGATCTGTGCATCGAAGAGCCCGAGAAAGAGCATCAGGGCGACGCCGCTGATGATCAGCGCAAATGCAATCGGCACGCCGAGCGCCATGGGGCCGAGAAGTGCGCCAAGGAAGATGGTGACCGTCATCGGCTCGTCCTCAGCGTTTGACGGGCAGCGGCCCGAGCGTGGCCGTGGGGTGTGGGTCAAGCGCCACTTCGTCTTCGCTGTCGCGCACCAGTTCCGCCGTCGTCACGTCGATGCGTCCGGTCGCGATGGCGAAAGCGTCGGCAAGCAGGATGAGGAATGCGGGTACCCCAAAGGCGAGACCGGCCCCGTAGAAGAAGCCCATGGAAAGCCCAGTCGCAGGCGCGCCGACATGCAGGTTGATGAGCGTCTGCGTCCAGCTGCCGCTGATCATCAGCCAGGTAGCGTAGAGCATCAACACATGGCCAAGAAGCACCGCGACCTTCGCGGCGGCCGGCGGCAGTCGTTTGATGAGCGTATCAACGCCGAGATGCCCGTGTTCGCGCAAGGCAACCACGGCGCCAAGAAACGTGAGCCAGACGAAGAAGATGCGTGATAGCTCCTCAGAGACCGTGATGCCCTGATTGAACGCATAGCGCAAAACGACGTTGCCGAAGACGAGGACGACCATGCCGGCAAGCAGCAAGGCAATCGCCACCTTCAGCGCGAAGAAATAGAAATCGATAATGCGGATCATGCGCTCCTCCCAAAGCGGAGTGCCGTCTTGGCGCCCGCGCATCACATTGGCGTCACGGGGCGGCGTCAGGGCACCGGTGCGAACACATCCTCCTCAAGTCGTCTTCGCCACTACAAAATGTACGAACTAGTACGTATGTCAAGCAGACTCTCTTGAAAGACCCCCGTAACCTCAATATGAATCTCACGGGAGGCGGTGTGGCGAGCCTCTGCGCTCGCCCGTTTCGATTTGGTTTCATTGGAAAATTTCGGCGAGTGCCGGGGGAGTGATGAAAAAGAATGGCGGGGCGGGTTGAGGCAAGTCGGAAGAACGATCCGGAACGCACCAAGGAAGACATCCTTGTCGTCGCTACGGAAGAGTTCTCGACGCACGGCCTTGCGGGCGGACGCGTTGACGCGATCGCAGAACGGACCCGAACCTCCAAGCGCATGATCTATTACTATTTCGGGGGCAAGGAGGGACTTTACCTGTCCGTGCTTGAGCGCGCCTATCGCAAGATCCGCACGCTCGAGGAGGACCTGAAGCTTTCAAGCCTTGCCCCGGAAGAGGCGTTGCGTACGCTAATTTCCAGCACATTCGACCACGACGAGGCCAATCCCGACTTTGTGCGATTGGTCAGCATCGAAAACATCCACCACGCAGCGCATATGCTTCGGTCGGAAGCGATCCGTGATCTGAATGTCTCGGTCATCGAAACGATCGCGGGCATTCTGGACCGCGGTATCGCTGAGGGTGCGTTCAAGCGAAAGGCCGACCCGATAGATGTGCATATGCTGATCAGTGCCTTCTGCTTCTTCCGGGTTTCGAACCGATATACATTCGGAACTATCTTTCGCAGGGATCTTTCCGAATCGGCCACGATCGGCCGCCATCGCCGAATGATCGCCGACGCCGTGATCAGCTACCTCCAGACGGAGGAAGGGGCAGCGAACCCCATATCCTAGGGCTATCGCGCATGGGATGGGAAGCACTCAGGCAATGGGGTGTTAATGCCAGAACGCTGCCGATCTCAACGACGTGCAGCCCAGACCTCGATAGGCCTCGTCGGCAAGCGCTTGGCTGACGCACGTCACCGTCCACCGTTGGCTTGACGTTGTCGATGAGAGTGTGTCAGCTTTCCCGCCAGGAGGGCGCTCGATGTCGACGTCGCTGTCGCATATTCGTGAGATAGAACGAGTCGCCTCCGGGGCCGCGAGCCCACGCGACGAGCCCGTCGTCCAATCCTGGCTTCGCTGCCTCAATGATTACAAGCTGGATCCGACGATCGCGCAGGAAGCCTATATCGTTCCGGGATCGAAGCTGCGCGAGCATCGCGAACAGGCGGAAGAACTGATCCGCATCGGGCGTTCCGGGCTTGAAGGGCTGTTCAACCAAGTCGCCGAACAGAACTATGTCCTGTTGCTGTCCGATGCCCGCGGCGTCACCGTCGATTTCATGGGGGATCCGACCTTCGACAATCAGCTGCGCAAGGCGGGCCTCTATCTCGGCTCGGAGTGGTCTGAGAGCCGGGCGGGCACCTGTGCCGTCGGGGCGTGCATCGTCTCCGGCCAGCCGGTCATCATCCATCAGGACGATCATTTCGACGCGAGCCATATCGGTCTGACCTGTACGGCGGCGCCGGTCTTCGACACGCTCGGCGATCTGACCGCCGTGCTCGACATCTCCCAGCTCCGGTCGCCCACTGCCAAGGCAAGCCAGCAGCTGGCGCTGCATCTGGTATCCGCCACTGCGCGGCGGATCGAGCTTGCCAACCTCATGACCCGCACCCGCAACGACTGGGTCCTGCGGCTTGCCCGCTCCCCGGAATTCCTGGATGTCGACCCGGACGCCGCCATCGCCCTCGACGGCAGCGGCCGCATCACCGGCATGACCCATGGTGGCTTCGGCGCACTCGCCCGCTCGATGAACATCCGCGGCCTCCAGACACGCAATTTCCTCGGCCTTCCGCTCTCGGAGGTGTTCGATATCGACGTGGACGATTTGCCCAACTTCATGCGCGGTCGTCCGAACGGCGAACGCTTGCTGAGAGCCAAGAGCGGCCTAGTCCTATTCGCCAGCGCCATCGCGCCCGTCGTCAGCCTGCGCACGCCCGCCGCGCCCGAAGCGCGCCTCCCCCGAGCCCTGCGCGATCTCAGCCAGGGCGACGCGACAATGGAACGGGTGCAGACCCGCGCGGCAAAATTGGCCACACGCCGCATCCCAATTCTCATTCAAGGGGAGACGGGCAGCGGCAAGGAGTATCTTGCTCGCGCGATCCATGACAGCTGCGGCGACAATGGCAATTTCGTCGCCGTAAATTGCGCAGCCATTCCCGAACATCTCATCGAATCCGAACTGTTCGGCTACGCACCCGGTGCCTTCACGGGCGCCAGCCAGAAAGGTAAGCGCGGCCTGATCGAGGATGCGGACGGTGGCACCCTGTTCCTCGACGAGATCGGCGACATGCCGTTCACGCTGCAAAGCCGGCTGTTGCGCGTGCTCTCGGAAAATGAGATTCAGCCGATTGGGGCGCTGAAGGCCCGGCCAATCCGCCTGCGCGTCGTCTCCGCCTCCCACCGCGATCTGGCGGAACTGGTTAAGCAGGGCCGTTTCCGGGAAGACCTCTATTACCGCCTGAACGCCGCAACGCTCTCGCTCCCCGCCTTGCGAGAGCGTCAGGATCTTAGCTGGCTGATCGATCAATTACGCGCTCGTGTCGAGAAGGAGAACCACGAGTCCTACCGCATCGACAAGACGGCTCGGGCGGCCTTGCTCGCGCATGAATGGCCCGGAAATCTGCGTGAGCTTTCCAATGTTCTGCGCGTGGCCGCGGCCCTTTCCGAAAATGGTCTCATCGATAGCGAGTGCCTGCCGGAACATCTCTTCTCCGAAGCCATCCACTCGTTGCCCGGCGAGGATGATGCGTTACGCCAGGCACTCAGGGACTGCGGCGACAACGTTTCGGCGCTTGCGAGAAAGCTCGGCGTCAACCGTTCCACGATCCACCGCCGTCTGAAGCGGCTCAACTGACGCAACGCCTGCAACACCTGTTGCACCCGGACTGTTGCATTTTCGGTGACTTTCGCTCCCGTCACGTTTCAAGCCTTTGATATCACAAACAAAATATACGCAGTTGCGATCTGGCATGCTGCTTGCTGCCTCTCCTGTGCAAGAACAAACAGGAGGAAACACAATGAAAGCTCTGCGCTTTCACGCCGCCAAGGACCTACGCATTGACGATGTCGACGCTCCGCCTGCCCCTGGCCCCGGTGAGGTACTGGTGGAAAATCGTTTCTGCGGCATCTGCGGGACCGATCTGCACGAATACGCCTATGGCCCGATCTTCATCCCGAAGGAACCGCATCCCTTCACGGGTGCTCATGGACCGCAGATCCTCGGCCATGAATTCGGCGGCGTCGTGAAGGCGATCGGCGAAGGGGTTAGCCATGTGAAGCCGGGCGACAGGGTCTCCGTCCAGCCGCTGATCATGCCGCGCCGCGGAGACTATTATGCCGATCGTGGTCTGTTTCACCTGAGCGCCAACCTGGCACTGGCCGGCCTATCCTGGCACTCCGGCGGAATGGCGGAAGCGGCGCTGCTCAACGACTACAATGTCCAGCCCATTCCCGATGCGCTATCCGACGAAGAAGCCGCTCTGATAGAGCCGACCGCAGTCGCCGTATATGCGTGCGATCGCGGCAGCGTCACCGCCGGCAACAGCGTGCTGGTCACGGGCGCAGGACCGATCGGCATTCTCGTTGCCATGGCAGCGCGGGCAGCCGGCGCGTCGAAGATTTTTCTCTCCGATCTCAACGAGACGCGGCTTTCACTGGCGAAGGAAGCACTCCGCGAGGTCCGCACCATCAATCCCAAGATCGAGGCCGAAACCGAGGGCGGCGTTGGCTGCGATGTCGCCATCGAATGCGTCGGCAACGAACATGCGCTCAAGAACTGCGCGAGCGCAGTGCGCAAGCAGGGCGTCGTCGTGCAGACCGGCCTTCATCCAGGCGAGAACCCGCTGAACTGGTTTGACGTGACCTTCAAGGACATCGATATCCGCGGTTCCTGGGCCTATCCGACCCACTACTGGCCGCGCGTGGCGCGCCTGATCGCGAGCGGCCAAATACCGGCTCGCCGCATCGTCACCAAACATGTCTCACTGAGCGAAGCTGTTTCGGCAGGGTTCGACCAGTTGCTCGATCCCGCCGGTACGCACCTGAAAATACTGATCGACCTCAAGCGTTAGGCCGGTCCCCATTGCGGGACGGTTGAGGAGCCGTTCCGTTTGTCATCACAGAGCAGGAGGATAAAGGATGCTCGAGAAGACCCCCACCACCCGCGTTCAGGCACAGCTTGATGCCCTTGGCGCTGCACTCGAAACCGGCCGTATCGACGATGCGGTCAACCTCTTTGCAGAGGAATGCTACTGGCGCGACCTCGTCGCCTTCACCTGGAACCTCAAGACTGTCGAAGGCCGGGACGAGGTGCGCGACATGCTTCAGGCACAGCTTGCCTCTGCAAAACCCTCCAACTGGCGCGTCGCCGCCGGCGAAGAAGCAACCGAGGCGGATGGCGTGCTTGAAAGCTGGATCTCGTTCGAGACGGCAACCGGACGCGGCTACGGCCTCGTGCGCATCAAGAACGGCCTGATCTGGACGCTGCTGACGGCACTGGCCGAACTCAAGGGCCACGAGGAGAAATCCGGCTTTACCCGGCCACTTGGCGCCAAGCACGGCCAGAATGTCGGCACGAAAACCTGGAAGGAGGAGCGCGAGCACGAGGAGCGCACGCTCGGCTATGAGACGCAACCCTATGTCGTGATCATCGGCGGCGGACAGGGCGGCATTGCGCTCGGGGCCCGGCTTCGCCAACTTGGCGTGCCCACCATCATCCTCGAAAAGAACGACCGGCCAGGCGACAGCTGGCGCAAGCGCTACAAGTCGCTCTGCCTGCATGACCCCGTCTGGTACGACCACCTGCCCTACATCGATTTCCCGAAGAACTGGCCGGTCTTCGCACCGAAGGACAAGATTGGCGACTGGCTGGAATTCTATACCAAGGTGATGGAGCTGAACTACTGGACACGCTCCACCGCCAAATCGGCAAAATGGGACGAAGCCGCGAAGGAATGGACCATCGTCGTTGACCGCGACGGTGAGGAAGTGGTGTTGCGGCCAAAGCAGCTCGTCTTTGCGACCGGCATGTCTGGCAAGGCCAACATTCCGAATTTCAACGGCCGTGAGCGCTTTGTTGGTGACCAGCATCATTCCTCGCAGCACCCGGGGCCGGATGGCTACAAGGGCAAGAAGGTCGTTGTGATCGGTTCCAACAATTCGGCCCACGACATCTGTGCCGCGCTGTACGAGGCGGGCGTCGACGTCACGATGATCCAGCGCTCGACGACCCATATCGTCAAGTCCGACACGCTGATGGATATCGGCCTCGGTGGGCTTTATTCGGAACAGGCGCTGGCCAACGGCGTAACGACGGGCAAGGCGGATCTCATCTTCGCGTCGCTTCCCTACCGGATCATGCACGAGTTCCAGATCCCGCTTTACGACAAGATGCGCGAGCGCGACGCCGATTTCTACGCGGCGCTGGAAAAGGCGGGCTTCCAACTCGATTGGGGCGCGGATGGCTCAGGTCTCTTCATGAAGTACCTGCGCCGCGGGTCCGGATACTACATCGATATCGGCGCGTCGCAGCTGATCATCGACGGCAAGGTGAAGCTTGCCGCAGGACAGGTGGAAGAGATCACCGAAACCTCGATAAAACTGGCTGACGGCAAGGAGATCCCGGCCGACGTCATCGTCTATGCGACGGGCTACGGCTCGATGAATGGCTGGGTCGCCGATCTCATCGACCAGGAGACAGCCGACAGGGTCGGCAAGGTCTGGGGACTTGGCTCCGATACGCCGAAGGACCCCGGCCCCTGGGAGGGCGAGCAGCGCAACATGTGGAAGCCCACGCAACAGGATGCCCTGTGGTTCCATGGTGGTAACTTGCACCAATCGCGCCATTATTCGCAGTACCTGTCACTGCAACTGAAGGCACGATTGGAGGGTATTCAGACGCCGGTTTACGGTCTGCAAAGCGTCCATCACAAGCGCTGAACCATTTAAGAGGCAGAGGGAGCTTGAGCGCCCTCTGCCTGTCGGTGTGTCCGCGTGCAGGCACCCCAGTGCGGCTGTGTGCCATGCGGACATAGCCAGGAGATTGACGCTGAGCCCGCACTTAATCCTCGTCCGAGACTTGCCAGACCCTCCGGTCCGAACATTAGAGACATCACCTAGCTGGAACCCTGGCCATCGGGTTAGGGCGCATCTGCGGAGACAATCAAGACTGACAGGAACCAGTAGCAGCGAGGAGCGTTAATGCAACGGATCCTTCATGTCGTCTTCAGGTTGGGTCTAACGCGAGCCCCACACGCTTCGGGCCCCTAAAGTCGCCTTCGGGGCCATTGTACCGGATGTGGCCGGTTGCACCCTTGTCTTAAGCCAGGAGCCCCCATGCGCATCGCCTTCCTTGTCAACGCGATCGAAACCGAAAGGCCGTCCTATACGACAACATCCTTGGCGCTTGCTGCGCTTGCTCGTGGCCATGAGGTCCTCTACATCACGCCGGGTGACTTCATACTTGGGCCCGACGACGCATTGATGATCCGGGCGGCACATCTTGGCGACGCACGCCCCAAGAAGTCCGAAACTCTGCTACGCGCTTTGATCGCGCCCGAACAGCAAAGAGCCCTTGTCAATGTTGAAGAGGTGGATGTTCTGTTCTTACGGAACGATCCGTCGCTGGATGCCGATACTCGCCCCTGGGCCGCGCATGCGGGTGCAAATTTTGGTCGGCTTGCCGCAGAAAGAGGCACGATCGTCGTCAACGACCCATGTGGTCTGGCCTTGGCGCAAGACAAGCTTTACTTCCAGGATTTCCCGGCCATCGTTCGTCCGACCACTTTGATTTCCAAGGACATCGAGGAGATCAGGGCGTTTATCGACGATCATTCAGACGGCGTAATCATCAAACCGCTACAGGGATCTGGCGGCAAGAACGTTTTTCGGGTCGGAAGCAGCACCGAATCCAACCTCAATCAAATCATCGATGCGGTGGGTGAGGTCGGCTATCTCATTGCGCAATGTTACCTTCCGAAGGCGTCGGAAGGAGATACCAGATTGTTTCTCATGAACGGGCGACCTTTGCAGCGCGGCGACGTCTACGCTGCGTTCAGGCGCGTTCCCGCGAAGGGAGACGTGCGCTCCAATATTCACGCGCGTGGGACGCCAAAACGGGCGCATGTGACAAAGGAAATGCTGGCGATCGCCGAGACCTTACGCCCGAAGCTTGTCGAAGATGGCATGTTCCTGGTCGGCCTCGACATCGTCGGCGACAAGCTGCTTGAGATAAACGTGTTCACGCCCGGTGGTCTCCAGACCATTCGTGAACTCTACGACGTCGACTTCTGCGAGGACATCCTCGAGTCGCTGGAGAACAAAATTGCGACCAGGAAGACGTATCAAGGAGCGTTGAACAACCGGATCTTGTCGACCCACTAGGACTTTGCCGAAGAACTCTGGGCACAAGGTCGCTAGCAAATTGGTGCTTTAAAAAAGATCTTTCCAAGGATTCGGAACCGATGGCGCTGTCCTCGGTTTCTCCTGCATACGCGATAGGAGAAGAAGGCGATGGCCAAAGACGACGATCTAAAAGCCGGCTTTACCGGCACACCCGAAGAACCTCTCGCTGGCGTTCGCAAAGCTGCGCAGACAGCCACCGAAGCAGTGAAGAGAGAGACGAGCGCTGTCGCGACTGCCGCAGCAGATCATCCTCACACCGCGACCACTCTCGGATTGCTGATCGGCGCCCTCGCCTTTACCATCGGCTACGTCGTGGGACGGTCATCGGTCGATACCGGGCGGGGATACTGGCGATAGATCCGCCAGCCGGCGAAGCTGATGTTCGCCGGCGCCTCTCAAATCACGATAACTCCCTCGTTACCATGAATTTAGGCGCCGCTAATATCTATTGACTATAGCGTGCACTATGCAAGGCTGAAAGCTCTTGATTGTGTCGTGACGCTGTAGGGTTTCTTCATGTTCTTGGTCCGCACCGATCTCGATGTCGCCATCACACGATGGCGCGAGATCATCTTGACTTCCTTGCCGTGGGACCAACTTGGCGGCTACGTTGCGTTGCGCAAGCATGATTTGACAATCGAACTTCACAACCTCGATGAGGATAGCGATCTGCTCGTCTTTGCCACCGATGGCGAAGTTCTGGCCAGCCGGTTCCGTTCAGCTTATCCCTTTGTGGTGACATACGGGAGGAATCCCGGCTACCCGCTGGAATACCTGGTCTGGCTTTCATTCCACATGCAAGCGAACTTCGATCGGTTGGGTGTCCTGGAGATGAGCGCGACTTACGAGGACGAAGAGGGCGACATCGAAAGCATGTCTGCCATGGCGATGGGCTTCTCGCGTCAGGCCGACCTTGACGACTTTATAGCGCGGTTCGACGGCAAGGACCTGAGCCAGGATTTGTTGTTCGGCTATGACGCTTATCTATTGGAGGTGGGAGAGAAGATCGGCTAAGGCATCCTTCCCCAAGGAATATCTCGCTCCCGCCCCTCGACTGAAGCTCATCTCGCTGAACCAGCGCCGGCCACTCGATTTTCTAGCGTGCCTGACGGTGAGCGTTCGACGGCGTCGGTTCCAGCGACTTCTGCTCGGCCGATCCGCCAGTCTCCTCCCATCCAAACACACTGCGACCGCCCCATTCGGGCGAGTGGCGAAACTCTCCGGCAACAATTTCCTTGAGGTCCGGGCCGGTGGCGTATCTTTCGAGCTGCCGTGCCTGGTCGTCAAGACGCTTCAGCGCCTCCAGTTCCTCGCCAAGTCCGAGCCGCGCTTTCGTCACGGCCGATCGCATGACCGCGATCGTGTGGTCGTACACCTTGAGGGGCACGGGAAACGGATGGCGGTCCTTGCCACCGTGCGCAAGCGAAAACCGGGCCGGATCGGCGAAACGGCAAGGCGCGCCATGAACGACTTCAGCCACCATCGCGAGCGCGTTGACCGTGCGGGCACCGACGCCCGGAACCATCAAAAGCTGCTCGAAATCTTCCGGCCCGCGATCGGCAGCCGCAGAAAGTGTCGCATGCAGCCGTCGCATGTTGACGTTTTCCTCCCGTACGTCGTGATGTGCCGGCATCACGAGATGTGGGAGCAACGGCTGATCGGCCTCCTTCGGTTTAACCTTTGGATCCAGAGCGACGACTTCCCGGACAATTCGGTCAGGCCCAAGCGATGCCAAAAGCTCAAGCTGCCCGTGGCGTGATGCGGCAGCCCGTCTGTCTGCGAGATTGACGATTTCCCCCTGACCTTTTCCCTCGATCGCCGCATGGGGAGAGTCGACGAAGCTGGAAACGCCCTCCGACAACCAATGATAGCGCCGGGCCTGGCGTTTATCGCCGTTCATGCCTTGCTGTACCACCACCCATTTGCCATCGTCAGCGACGATGAAACCGTGCAGGTAGAGGTCGAAGCCGTCCTGGACCGCGGCACTATCGACCTTTGCAACAAGCCGGCTGGTGGCCGCAAGGCCGGCACCATCGATGCCGACGCGGTTGCCGATGGCGATCAGTTCGTCTGGCGTCTGCCGCGAATGTCGTCCGCGACCGCCGCAGACGCTTATCCCGAGATCCCGCGAACGAGGAGCGAGACCGCGCTTGAGAGCGCCGATGACGCTGGTGGTGATGCCGGATGAGTGCCAATCCATGCCCATGACGCAGCCGAAGGACTGGAACCAGAAAGGATGGGCCAGACGGCGCAGAAACTCGTCACGGCCGTATTCGATGACGATGGCTTCGGCGATGATCGTCCCGAGCTTCGTCATGCGATCGCCGAGCCACGGGGGAACCCTGCCGCCATGAAGAGGGAGATCTGCACTTCCAGCTCGCTGAACCATTCGTGTCTTATAGGCCGCTTACAGGCATTGTGACAGGGGAAAGTTCTTCAAACGTTCCTACCGCCGGGAACAAGTCGCAACCCTTGCTGTTTTGTGGTTGGAATGTTGCGAGGCGCCGTTGCGTCTCACGATGAGATGGGCCAATCCCTGCGGAGGCCTTCCAATGCAAAACCGTTTCCCGTGTGCGGCAGTCGTCATCCTCCTAACCGCAGCTTTACTGGCGGGTTGCGCCAACGTCTCAGCCAGGCAGACAGCGAGCAACACCGGCAAGGTTGGATACGGTTCGGATCCGGTTCTGCCAAAACCACGCCCAACCGTGATCCCGACGGTCAACATCGCCGATGCGACCGGGTGGCGGGGCGGAGAACATCCACTCGCTGCCAAAGGATTGAAGGTCAACGCCTTTGCGACGAATTTTGACCATCCGCGCTGGCTGCGCGTCCTTCCCAACGGTGACGTTCTGGTGGCCGAAAGCAATGCTCCGGCCAAACACGACGAGGGCTTCAGCCTGAAGAAGGTCTTCATGAGCGCGGCCATGAAGCGCGCTGGCGCCGCCACACCAAGCGCAAACAGGATCACGCTGCTTCGCGACACCGATGGCGACGGGGTGGCCGACGTGCGGACCACGTTCGCCGAAGGTCTCAACTCGCCGTTCGGCATGACGCTGTCGCGGGGCAAGCTCTATGTCGCCAACACCGACGCTCTCGTCGCCTTCCCCTATTCGAACGGACAGACCCGGATCACGGCGCCGCCGCAAAAGATCGCGGATCTACCGGCCGGCGATCTCAATCACCATTGGACCAAGGATGTGATCGCAAGCCCGGACGGCCGCAAGCTCTACGTTACGGTCGGCTCCAACAGCAATGTTGCCGAAAACGGCATGGCCGTCGAACGGCACCGTGCAGCCGTGCTCGAGATCGACAAGGCAAGCGGCCACATGCGCCCCTTCGCCTCGGGCCTGCGCAATCCCAACGGGCTCTCCTGGAACCCTCAGAATGGAAAGCTGTGGGTCGCGGTCAACGAACGCGACGAACTCGGTGACGATCTCGTCCCGGACTACATGACATCCGTGCGCGATGGCGCCTTCTATGGCTGGCCCTACAGCTACTTCGGCCAGAACGTCGACACCCGCGTCAGGCCGCAGCGTCCTGACCTCGTCGCAAGGGCCATCAAGCCCGACTACGCGCTGGGCGCCCACACGGCATCATTGGGACTGGTGTTCTCGAGGGGCTCGTCGCTCGGCCCCACCTATTCGAACGGCGCATTCGTTGGACAGCATGGCTCCTGGAACCGAAGCGTACCCAGCGGCTACAAGGTCATCTTCGTCCCGTTTTTGAATGGCAAGCCCAGCGGCCGGCCAAAAGATGTCCTCACCGGGTTCGTCGGCAAAGGCGGCAGCGCCATGGGGCGCCCGGCCGGCGTGGCAATCGATAAGACGGGTAGTTTGCTGGTTGCCGACGATGTCGGCAATGTCGTGTGGCGTGTCAGCAGAGAATGACCTTTTGCCTGTTTCAAAAGCGATCAATGTGCATTTGGTCGTCCCGCGTCGGCAATCGCCCGATGAGAACGGGATGCCGCGCGCCGGCGCTCTTGAGTTCGGGCCTGTTTCCTGGAAACCCGCAATTCCTCCAGATCTGGAAGCCACCAGCCGCTGCAATGATCGGGACCGGTGCGTGCCGGCCATACAGAGATCAATTCCGGTAGTGTTGCGGGCCGCCAGGAGGCCCAGACAAACTCCATCAGGCTATTGTTCATGAATGGATACGAGCAGGAGAAAGTTCGAGGGACAATCTCCTGTGAAATCCCGATGAATATTATGACGCCGTAGGTTTCAGTGGAGACGGCACGCCCGAGCCGCGGTGGAAAAACCGCAGGAACAGGATATCGCCGTCTTCTCCGTTCGACGCTGCGACTTCTCGCTTCCAGTTCCTCGGCGGACCCCCGCGACGCAAGTCGGCGTTGCTTTCGTGCATCCGGTTCATTGCGGCGGGCGGCCGCTTCGATCACAGGCCACCGTTTCCGCAATTCCTCGTAGGAGCGGAACGGAACATGCCACGTCCTGGAATTGTCATCCCAACGCGCCCACGGCACCTGTCGCAATTCCTCAACGATGGTGCGGGAGAAAGGTGTCCGCAGGCAAAGGTCATCGCCTGCCTCCAGATACGGACTGCCGATGGGATCGAAGTCGTAAGCGTCCCTGCCCTTTGATTCACCGAACGGATCTCGTTCCGACAATTGGCCGTCCATCCATCTGGTAAACCGGCGGTCGGCAGTCTTGCCCGGAATAAACCAATTGCGCCTATCATCGCTCCATATGGCCCGGGGAAAAGCCCGTCGAAACTCTCCCAGCATGGTTCGGTCGTAGGGAAACGAAATATACGCACCGGGGCGATTTGATGGCTCACCCGACATTGCTTCGCGAACCCCTCCTCGTTCCGACACATTCTCCCGTCTCACTCAACGAATAGGCTTGGCCCGCTGTTCCCCGATTGCGCAAAAAAACGAGAGCCGAACGGCTTTTTTCGATGCTGTAAACCGAGGCGCGAAGTCCACATCGCGCCCAATGGCGGACATCGAACCGCGTTCGGATGAGGTGGGCCGAAGCAAATCCCGGTGAGAGGATGAGCGGACTACGCCGCAAAGGCGTGCACGCCCGCGCGGACTGTCTCCGGGTGGCAGTTTTCGACGCCGTACAGAATGTCGAGAAGCGGAAAGGTCATTCGATAAAAACCCATACGATCCCTTGCCGCCGTGGCTGGTGAAAAGTGCGCGAGCACCAGGTCGACGAACGGGTCACCAAGCCCTGCCGCGAGGCTCGCAAAATCGTAAGCTGGGTCGCCGGGGCCGCAGCCGGAGAAATCGATGACGCCTGAAAGTCTGCCGCGGTCGACGAGAATGTTTCCGGTCCCAAAATCCCCGTGAATAAGGCACTGCGGAAGCGCGTCGCAGGTCGCTAAAAAGTCGGAAAAGCGCTTCCGCAGACCGGTGACGACATCAGGCGAAAGCAGAGGAAAGGCCACTGCTTCGCATTGCGCCAAAAGGCCATTCCACTCGGATAAAGACGCCTCGGCAGGCTCGGCCTCCACGCTGTCGATGGGGAGCGAATGCAGAGCCTTTTGAAAGGCGGCAAGATCCGCGGCCAAAACCCTCTGTGCGCCTATCCTCAGGCCGGTCAGGTCCGAAAGCGGTTCGCCCAAGATCTTGGCGTGCAGCGAGACGAATTGGCCGTCGATGCGGCGCACCTCAAGATCAGGTACCGGCACCGGGAGAAGCGGCCGCACCGCGCGAAGCGCCGCGGCTTCGCGCACCAGGTCGCGTTGAGCGCCGCAATGACGCGCCAATCGAAGGATCCTGCCGTCAAGCTCGTAGGCCACCGAGTTCTGCCCCGAGCCGATCAGGACAGCCGGAGGCTCGGATGGCAAGCCAAGTTCCGCAACGATCCTCTGAAGGGGCATCGCATCGGTACCGCCACGAGTGGCGTCGACTTCCCTCTCAACGGAGGCGGTCGCGATTGGCTCTAGGGATAGATCCTTCACTGCGTTCGTCCTTTGCAATCCCACCCGGCAGGCCCTGGCCGCACGTCTGAATTCTGTAGCCGCTATTCTTCGCGATGACGGCCGGAGACCGACACCGAGACGAAGTCCGTGGCCGACGGGCTGGCTGAAATACTACGCCCGCTAAAGGGGGGTGTTGGGCTCGTGCTCCTGGCACCTGCGCAACCGCCCCCTCACAAAGTATCGAGGCCCATTCTTCGGCCGGCTTCGATTGGGGCCATGCGTGACGGCAAGCGAAACGCTCAAGGGATGGAACGGCATTCGTTCCCTCACCCTCGACTATATCTCATTGGTTGTATCGTTAGCAATTTATCGCAAGCAATGCGAACGCATGGCAGCTATATCCAATTGCGAAACGGACGAAAAAACTGCACCGCCAGTTCAAAGCCCTTCCGCGGCCGTTCTTGATTTGAGACCGATGGTCACGATCGCCACAAGCGCGGCCACCGCGTTGGCGCCTCCGCTGATCGCAATGGCCGGGAAGTAACTGTGGCTGGCGTCGTAGATAAAGCCGGCGAGGCTCGGGCCGATCAGCGTGCCGATTGCGACGCTCGTGTAAAGAAGCCCGATGATCCCGCCCACATTGCGGCGGCCGAAATGATCGGCAACCACGGCCGGCAGCACCGCGACCCAGCCACCGTAGAACAATCCGAACAACAGAGCGAAGGCAACAAGGGCCAAAAGCCCGGTCGCAGAGGCCCAAACCGCAAGCGACACGGCGATGCCCGCGTACATTGCCGCCAGGAAAGTGTCGCGACCCAAACGATCGGCAAGCCCCCCAAGGCAGAAGCGCCCCGCAGTGCTCCCAACGCCGATCGCGCTCAGGAGGAGGACGGCGACCGTCGGAGCGATCTGGTGATCGACTGCAAACGGGACGAGATGAACAAAGGGAACGAACACGCCGACTGCACTCAACAGGCATGCGACATACATGCCGACAAATTGCCGAGTCCGTATCGCATCCTTGACCGAAACGCCCTCCTTTGCCGCCGAATTCACGACGCCCGGTTCGACGAAGACTCCGTCCGGCCGAAGACCACGTCGCCCCGGATCGTTTTCGAGCAGCAATGCGGCGCCTATGCCGAAGGCCGCGGCCGCTCCACCGAGCACCAGATAGGCCTCTCTCCAGCCCAAAGCGGCGATCAACCAAGTCGCCAGCGGCGGCATGACAAGCGTGCCCAAGCCGATACCGCTGACCGCAAGACCCGATGCCAGGCCACGTCGCGCGACGAACCAGCGCTGAACGGCCCCAAGGGCCGGCACATAGGCACATCCCACGCCCAGACCTATTCCGAGCCCATAGGCGGCATAGACCTCGGCGATGGTGCGCGCCTGGCCCGCCAAGGCAAGGCCGAAGCCGACAAGCACCATGCCGACAAGGCAAAGCGATCTTGCTCCGAACCGATCCGCAAGGGGACCGGAAATCACGCCCAGGGCGAAGTACAAAAACCCTGCCGAAGAAAAAACAAGCGAAACGGAGCCACGCGATGCCCCGAGATCCTGCTGCAATACCTCGATGAAGGCGCTGAAGGTATAGGCGCTACCAAAACCTACGAATGTCAGCGTAAACGTCGCGGCGACGACGACCCATCCGTAGAAGATGCCTTGGCGCTGGCGGTGAGCGTTCATGATCGTTCGTCTCCGTCACCCTTTTCCCGGGTGTCTCTGGTGCCAAGCCGTATGCCCCTGGAATGCCGCTCCGGCGCGCACAAGGGTCAGTTCCTGGAACTGACCAGCCAGCAATTGAAGGCCGATCGGCATCTCGTCCTTTGCGACACCTGCAGGGAAAGTCAGTGCCGGATGGCCGCTCATATCGAGGGGGCAGGTATAGCGCTGCAGCCTAGCGATCAGATCCGGCTGCTCACCAAGTGTCGCGATGGCAGCGAGTGTCAGGGGAGCGAACGGCTGAACCGGGGTCAAAATCAGGTCGACGGATGCAAACAAGGCTTCGACGTCACGGCGGAAAATCGCGCGTCGCAGAAGGATCTGCTGATACTCCGCCTCCGAGACGGCTTTGCCCTTTTCAATGACGCCGGCAAGGATAGGCCCGTACAAGTCTTTGTTCGCAGCAAAGTCTCGCGCGCGAACGGCTGCCGCCTCCACGGCGCAGTTCGGCACCCAATCGGCAACGGCCTGGCTCACGTCCGGGAACCTGATCTCGACTATGTGCGCGCCAAGATCGGAAAAAACGTCCGAGGCAGCGGCGAGTGCGGCCTGTGTCTGAGGCTCCACGTCCTCGCTGTTCCAACGTGGATCAAAGCCTATCCGCAGACCGCCGACCCCGCTTCGCGAAGCGGAAGCGAAATCCGGCACCGGTTGCGCTGCCGCCGTCGGGTCCTTCGGATCACTTCCCGCGATGGCGGCAAGAATGATCCCCGCATCCATGGCGTTTCGCGCAATCGTACCGATGTGGTCAAGGGAGGGAGCGAGATCGAAAACGCCGTGCCGGCTGACGCGCCCCCATGTCGGTTTGAGGCCCGTGACACCATTTGCGGCCGCCGGCCAGCGGATCGAGCCGCCGGTGTCGGACGCGATCGCACCGAAACAAAGGCCCGCTGCCGCCGCGACAGCTGAACCGCTCGAGGAAATCCCGGTCCAGTAGTCCGCGTTCCATGGATTGACAGACGGGGTTATTGCCGGATGGTAGTCCGAATACGCTCCCTCGGTCATTTGCGTCTTGCCGATAATGATCGCGCCTGCTTGCCTGAGGCGTCTGACGACAGTGGCGTCTTCGTCCGGAACAAAATTGCCATGGACGAGTGTGCCAGCCCTGGTTGGCACGCCTTCGATCCAGCACAGGTCTTTGACGGCGATCGGAACGCCGTGCAGCGGGCCGCGATGGCGTCCAGCGGCGATTTCCTCATCCGCCACCTTCGCCTGTTCCAGCGCGCTTGTGTCCATCACCTGCGCATAGGCGTGGAGGTCCGGTTCCAGTCGCGCGATGCGCCGAAGCTGCGCCTCGGTGATCGCCAGCGAGGAAATGCTCCCTCTTTTGATTCTGTCTCCGATCTCCGTGAGGCTGAGCAAAGTGAAATCATCCGAAACTATCGTCATTCAATTTTTCCCGACTGCGGTGAGCGAAATACATTAGAAAATCTATCTACCTTCAATCGCGCCTCCTGTTCCTCGTGAGGAGCGAGACAAGCACAGTTTAATGTGATAAAGCACATCATACTCGGCCGACAAACCAGATTTAATCATCCCTATAACTTAGAAAATCTAAATCATGAGCCGCCACCTTCCCCCGCTCAATGCCCTGAAGGCTTTCGAGGCCGCCGCCCGCCATCTCTCGGTCAAGATGGCGGCCGACGAGCTTTGCGTCACTCCGGGCGCGGTCAGCCAGATGTTGAAATCGCTCGAGACGCATCTTGGCGTGAAGCTGTTTGAACGAGTGACACGCGGCATCTATTTGACCGATGCGGGCCGGGACTACCTGCCAGCGGTCCGCAATGCCTTTCGCCAGATTGCCGAAGCCTCGCGACGCGTCATGGCCTCCAACGACAGCGGCATGCTGACAGTCAGCGTCACGCCATTCTTCGCATCGGCATGGCTCTTGCCGCGCATGCATTCCTTCCAGGAGATCAGCCCCGAAATCGATCTCCAAATCGTCGCAAGCAGCACCCTTGCCGATTTCTCCCGCGGCAGCGTCGATGTCGCGGTGCGTCATGGTGCCGGCCGTTATCCGGGCTTGCGCAGCGACCGCGTCGTAACCGTCGAGATGGTCGCCGTGGCAGCTCCTGATCTCGTCGATCGCCTCGGCGTCCCTCGATGCGCGGACGATCTCATCCGCTGGCCGCATGTCCATGATGCCGACCGCAAGGGATGGAGCCTTTGGTTCCAGGCAAATGGCGTGGAAGAGTTCCGTTCTCCCCGCGGTCCGTCGTTTGACGATAGCAGCCTTATTTTGAAGGCGATCCTGTCTGGCCATGGCGCAGGGTTGCTGCCCGCTGCAATGATTGCAGCGGAACTCGCCAGCGGTGAGTTGGTGAAGCTCCTGGACGCGGCTTTGATAGACGAGTTTGCCTATTACCTGGTGTGTCCCGAGCACGCCCAGGACAATCCAAAGATTGCGACCTTCCGGGATTGGATACTCAATGTGGAGAAGACGCCGTTGGCCAAAACGTCCACGGCTCAGAACAGCCTCCGTCCTGGCTGATGCGCTCCCGACCGTGGCACGGTCAGCGTCCGGATCGATGGCGATGCCTCGGCACCGGACGTCACCATGGCAGTTCTCTTGATTGCCTGGCTCTATCCTGCACGGCGGCACGGCGGATAGTCTGGGAGGGCAAGCCGGGCACGAGGTGCCCGAACACCCGGCGGGTTGCCTCCCTGTCAGCTCCGATCGGCACTCGATCTCATCGACGCCGATAACAGCAATGCCGCCGCTGCCAGCGCTGCCGCCACCAAGCCGAGATTGCCAGCACCTGCCCACTCTATTCCAAGCCCACCGATCGAACCGGATAGCGCAATGGCAAGGTAGAGAATGGCCTGATTGAGGGAGACCAGCACGCCGGCGGCCTCCGGTTTCAGCGAGATCAGCCGGTGTTGCTGCGGCGTCGTGATCGCAAAGGCGGCGATCCCGTAGAATGCGATGATCGCGAAGGCCGATGCCAGTGTCTCGGTGGTCAGCGGCAGGATCAGCATGCTGACGATGAGCCAAAGCAAGGCGATTGCCACAACCTTCTGACCGCCAACCCTATCGGCAAGCATGCCGGCACCCAGGTTGCCGATCGTGCCGATCACGCCGAGCGTCGCCATCAGGCCGGCCAGATAGACGCCGTTTCCTTGCGTGGCGGTCGCAAAGATGATGCCCATATACGTGTAGGGCAGATAGACCGCGGTGAAGGCGAGGAGCGTTACTCCGAGGACCGCCAGGATTTGCGGGTTACGCAGCAGCCGCAACTGCTGCAGCAAGCCCGTCGTCGTTGCGATCCTGATCGACTTCGGAATGAAGACGGCGACGCCGACGACGCCGAGGGCTGCCAGCCCGGTTGCAAGCCACATGGTCGATCGCCAGCCGAACACGCCGCCGAAAGCCGTGCCCAGCGGCGCGCCAAGCGCAGTGGCCGCTGTAAAGCCGCTGACGACCAGAGCGATCGCCCTGCCCCGATGTGCCCGCAGGACCATGGCGGCGGCGGTGACAGTGGCGGTCGGCACGAACAGCCCGACGCCAAGAGCCGCCACGACCTGACCGATCAGAACCTGCGCATAGCTTGGCGCAAGCGCGGTCCAGACACTGCCGAAGAGATAGACAAGGGCTGCGACGAGGAGAACGGTTCGGCGTTCCCAGCCGCCAGTCACGCCCACGAGAACCGGACCCGCGATCGCGCACGTCAAAGCGAAAATCGTAATGACCTGCCCTGCAACGGATGGCGCGATGTCGAGCGAACTGCTGAGAAGCGGCAACAGGCCCGCCAGAACGAACTCACCTGTCCCGACAACGAAGACGCCGAAGGCGAGCATCGACACCGAAAGCCATGGATTGGTCGCCTGCGGCTGATCGGCCTCATGCGGGGTTTCGAGCGTGGCATTGACCATGACAAGACCTTTCCGGCACGGCCATGTTACGACCGGCGCCAAGATGCGAATGACAAAACTGGAATAGGATCGAACTACGGGCGCGCCAGCGCAGTGCGGCTCATCAGGAGGTCAGGCTTGAAGCGAACCAGCCCGTTCATCGGCATGCCCTCGTGCGAGCGCCTCAGGCGGCCGTCGAAGCCGTCGAGCACGGCGTGTCCAGTCATGACCACCATCTCGCCCGTGCCAAAATCAGGAAACAGCAGACAGCAGGCAGGATCGACGAGCAGGTTGCCGAGGGTGTTGAAATAGTAGTTGCCGCGATATTCCGGCCAGATCAGGCATTCGCCGTCCCACCGAACGAAACCAGGCGGACCGCCGCGATGGGAAACATCCATATCGCCGCCGGCATCGGAGGCGGCGCGGGTCGCAACGAAAAACGTATCGGCACCAGCAACGACACGTCGAGCCAAACTTGTATCGGCCGAGATCAGAAGCGGCTCTCCACTTGCGCCGACCGCCTGTTCAACGTCCCTCGGACGAATGTATTGCGGACAGTTTCCAAAGGCCTGCTGCACGTCGACGACAAAATCGCTTTGACCCACCCGACCTACGCTACCATTGACGCGGATGCGCCGCCGGGTCGAAAGATCGATCGCAAGGATCGCGATCGGAGTTCCCTCGACAATGCCACGAGCCACTGGATCTGCGGCGTCAGGGCGTGCTGCGACACGCACACGCATGGCATCTGGTGCGCTCAGAAAGCCGGGCCGACCGAAGACCATGGTGACCCAGATCCGCCCCTCCCGGTCAGGCACGGCAAGAACGACATAGTGCAGTTCCGCAAGGAAATCCGCAAAGCCGGGTGGCAGGCTCGCCTGTATCGCGCGCGACCCGGCCAGTTGCTCACGGACGGCAAAGAGGCTCTGGAGTTGCTGCTCTCCGGCGTGAAAGGGGTCGTTGTCCATCACACACCCCGTGCCGCGGCAAGGCGCTCCCTGGACGCACGGCGTGCCAGCTCGAACTGCTCAGGCTCCCCCATGAGCGCTGCCACATTGGCCGATGCCTGGTAGGACGTCAGTTCGAAGGCCAGCACGCCAACATCAATGCCGCCTTGAAGCTCGCCTGCGTTGATCGCCGCGTTTGCCAGATCGACGATTCGCTGTCTCGCCTCGGCCCGGTGATGCTCGACACGGTCGCGGATCTCTCCCGGCCGGGTGCGATACTCGCTGCTGAGCGCATGCACCAGGCAGCCGCCGGGCAGCGTTCGCTGCTCAACGAATGTGTACCATCCCTCAATCAGAGCGATCAGGCGCTCGACCGCTGTCGGGAGTGCCATCGCGGGGCCAACCACCGTTTGGGCATAAAGTGCCACGCCGTTCTCGATCGTCGCCAACTGCAAGGCTTCCCGGTCGCCAAAGAGAACCTGAACGTTGCCTCTCGCCACACCGGCATCAGCCGCGACCCGTCCGAACGTCAATCCCTCCAGCCCCTCCACCGACGCGATCTGCGTCGCGTGATGAAGAATGTTCGCCCGGGCGCGATCGCCGCGCTCCCTCCGCTTGTCGTTCGCCTTCATGCCGTCTCCTGGTCGCCGATCCGCAATACTGACCACAAATATACATACGTATGTATATTGTCAATTGGAATGACGGCACGAACGCAATCCCGGTCCGGACGAAATGTGGGCCAAGCTTCGGGTCAGCGGGTTCAAGAGCACCATCGAAGCCGATTTCCCGAGATCAAGATCGTCGCCGAAAAGGCCGGCGGCACCAAGGATGCGGGCATCGCGGCGACCGACTGGACCAAGAGCCACCCGGACATTCACGGCATCTTCACCGCGGCCGACACCATGGCGGTAGAGTCGATCAAGTCGCTGACACAGGCTGGGGCGACCGACAAGATCAAGGTCTCGACCTCGAACCTCAACGACGACGCGCGCGCCGCCCTTGAAAGGGGCACGCTCACCTGCGCGTCGCTTCAGCCGGCAGTGTCGATGGGACGCGATGCGATGCGCGGGGCGGCCGCCGCGATCGAAGGCGGCAAGGTGCTGAGCCGCATTGAAGCCCCCGCTTTGCTGGTGACGCGCGAAAAGGTCGCCTCCTACGATTTCAGCAAGATCATCGCCCCTGCCGACTACCAGCCCTGATATCGCTACGGACCAACGGGGAGCCGAGCCCTGCCCGGCTCCCTCGCCCCTTGGCGGTCGCTAAAACGAGCGCAGTCCCACATCATCGATAGTGCTCGTCCACGGCCCGGCGCGGCACGCTAGGCACCGCGAAAGCGCAATGCCTCGACCAGCAATGCAAACGCGGGCGACGCCAGCCGCCGGCTTGGATAGTAGAGATGGAATCCGGGAAAAGGCGGGCACCAATCTTCTAGCACGGGCACCAGCCGCCCCGATTTGACGAGCGGTCCCAAGTGATCGTCGGGAAGACAGGCAAGGCCCAGGCCGCCTAAAGCCGCGTCGATGATC
Source organism: Ensifer sp. ENS06 (assembly GCF_014852205.1). Taxonomy (NCBI): domain Bacteria; kingdom Pseudomonadati; phylum Pseudomonadota; class Alphaproteobacteria; order Hyphomicrobiales; family Rhizobiaceae; genus Ensifer; species Ensifer sp. ENS06. The sequence continues at coordinate 109,300 of NZ_JACVBC010000013.1, forward strand.
ATCGGCACATCATTAGAGACGAATTGCCCTTCGACGCGGACATTGAGCGGGCGACCGTCGCGTTCGAACTCCCACGCGTATAGTCCGCCAAGCGTGGGCAGGCGCAGATTGATGCAATTGTGCCCCGTCAGATCATGAGGTGTCTGAGGCCTGGGGTAGCGTGCAAAATAGTCCGGCGACCCCGCCACCACCATTCTGAGATCCGGACCTATGCGGACGGCGATCATGTCCTTTTCGATGCTTTCGCCCAGCCGCACACCCGCATCATAGCGCTCAGTGACCAAATCGACGAAGCGCTGGTCGATCGAGATCTCGACGCTGATCTCTCGATACTCGGCCATCAGCCTTTTCACGGCGGGCATGAGGATCGTCTCGGCCGCGTGGCGGCTCGAGGTTATGCGGATGGTGCCGCCCGGCTGCTGGCGCATCGCGCTCAGCGCGTCGAGCCGGCTGCGAATGTCGTTGAAGGCCGGGCGCAGCGTCTCCATCAGTTGTTCCCCTGCGTCCGTCGGCACGACATTGCGCGTCGTCCGGGTCAAGAGGCGCACGCCCATGCGCTCCTCAAGCCGTCGCACCGTATGGCTGAGCGACGACTGGGACGTGCCGAGGCGGGCGGCCGCTCGGGTGAAGCTACGTTCCTCGCCAACCGTCAGGAACGCGACAAGATCACCCAGTTCATCTCGCTTCATTCATGAATCCACAATATAGGTTCATTCTTGATTTAGCATCTAATCGAATTTCTCCGCGAGATCTAGATTGGGGCCAGGACGCGTTGAACCGGCGTGCCCTCTTGAAGAGAGCGCCGGCTGGTCTCGTGCGCGCTCGCCGCTATCACGAACGGAGCAAAGACATGAAGAAGCGAATTCTCGGAAGAGCGGGTCTAGAAGTCTCAGCCCTCGGCTTTGGCTGCATGGGCCTGGATTTCGGCTATGCCAGCAAGGTCAGCAGGCAGGAGGGCGTTACGCTGATCCGCCAGGCGGTCGATCGCGGCGTGACCTTCTTCGATACCGCGGAGGTCTACGGCCCCTTCACCAACGAGGAGATGGTCGGCGAGGCCCTGAAGCCCGTACGCGACCGCGTGGTCATCGCCACCAAGTTCGGCTTCAACATCGTTGACGGCAAGCAGTCGGGCTTGAGCAGTCGGCCGGAGCACATCCGCTCGGTCTGCGACGCATCGCTGAAACGCCTCGGCGTCGATGTCATCGACCTCTTCTATCAGCATCGCGTCGATCCAAACGTGCCGATCGAGGACGTCGCAGGCGCTGTGAAGGATCTCATCGCTGCCGGCAAGGTTCGGCACTTCGGCCTGTCCGAGCCCGGGGCTCAAACCGTGCGGCGGGCGCATGCAGTCCAGCCGGTCACCACGCTCCAGAACGAGTATTCGCTCTGGACCCGCGGCCCGGAGACGAACGGCATCCTTGAAGCCTGCGAAGAGCTCGGCATTGGCCTTGTGCCCTATAGCCCGCTCGGAAAGGGCTTTCTTACCGGTGCGATGAGCAAGGATACCAGGCTCGGCGAGGGCGACTTCCGCAAGATCCTGCCGCGCTTCACGCCCGAGGCAATGGAAAAGAACCAGGCGCTCGTCGATCTCCTGAAGAGGATCGCGGACGACAGGGGCGCCACGCCTGCGCAAATCGCGCTCGCCTGGTTGCTGGCACAAAAGCCATGGATCGTCCCGATCCCCGGCACGACCAAGCTTCATCGCCTGGAAGAGAACCTCGCCTCGGTCAATGTCGCGCTGACGGATGCCGATCTCGCCGAAATCGAAACAGCCGCCGCGGCAATCCCGATCGAGGGAGAGCGCTACCCAGAACAGTTGCTGAAGACGACCGGCCTCTAAGGCCGCGTCAGACATCCATGCACAACCAGTGGGGCGGGAGCATGATTGCGCTCGCCCCGGCATCTCTTCCAGGAATTAAACCAAATGTTTGTCCTCTTCCGCAAGGATGCGACCGAAGCTTGCAGAAGCTCCACCCCAGAATTGAAGCTGCGGACACGGGACATTGTACAATCTGATATCGGTCGTTCTGAAGAAGCGCCTCGATCTTTCATTCAAGACATCGCCAGACTTCCGCGCAAGGATCGTGGAAGCTCCCGGGCTATGGATGAACGAGCGCGAGGTCGCCAGGCTAAGGCAGGACCTGCGAAAAGTCGCGCAACGGTCGGTTCCCGATGGGGAGCTCGGCTACGGCATCTTCTCCGAGCGTGAAGATGCGCTCACCCGAACGATCGTCACGGTCGTCTACCGGGTTTCCGACGGTGAGCCGGTTGCCTTCAACGCGCTGCCTGTCCTCCAGGTCTCTCTTTCCGGCAAACCGGTCGAAGTCCTCCATCTGGGGCTCGTGATGATCGACCCGGCGGTTCGCAGCCAGGGGCTTTCCTGGATCCTCTACGGCCTCACCTGTTTCCTTCTCTTTTTGCGCAACCAGCTTCGCCCGCTCTGGATTTCGAATGTCACCCAGGTGCCGGCCGTTGCCGGCATGGTGGCCGAGACCTTCAGCGGCGTCTTTCCCGCACCCACCCGTGGCGCACGCAGATCCCTGCGCCAGCAACTGATCGCCACGGCCATCATGGAATCACATCGCCATGTCTTCGGGGTCGGCCCTGACGCCGGCTTCGATGCCGATCGTTTCGTCATCACCAATTCCTATACCGGCGGTTCCGACAACCTGAAGAAGACGTTCGAGGCGGCCCCGAAGCACCGCAAGGCGGAGTATAACGACTTCTGCGCCGCCGAACTCGACTACGATCGCGGTGACGACCTCCTGCAAATCGGACAGTTGGATCTCAATGCGGCTCAGCGCTACCTCATGGAAAGCGTGCCGCGCAACGCGCTTGGTCGCCTTGCCGTTGCAAGTATTGTCATCCTCGTACAAAGGCTCGTGCTGCCCGCGTTGCATTGGGCTGACAGCCGCCGGCAGTGGGGCGTGTTGAGGCCCAGCCGATGAGCAGCCAATTTTCCTACGAGACCTTCACCACACGCAACATCGGCTTCGTCACCGAAGCGGAACAACGGCGCCTGAGCCAGGCGACCGTTTTCGTCTGTGGAACCGGCGGCATGGGTGGCGCCTGTGTCCAGTCGCTCGCGCGCGCCGGGATTGGTCGCCTGGTTCTTGCCGATATCGATAATTTCGAGCTTTCGAACCTCAACCGGCAGGTCTTCTGCTTCGCCGACACGATCGGCATGCCGAAGGCGCAGGCAACCCGCGAGCTTTGCCTCAAGATCAATCCCGGCCTGGACGTGACCGTCTACGGGCCCGAATGGACCGACCATGCCGATGCGATCATTGCCGCAGCGGATGTCGTCATCAACGGAACCGACGATCTCGGCGCCAGCCTGCTGCTCTATCGCACGTCGCGAGATCACGGCCAGACGGTGATCGACGCCTACGCCTCGCCGCTGCCCTCCGTCTATGTGACACGCCCGCAGGATCCGATGCCCGAGGAGCGGCTCGGCTATCCGACTGTCGGCACCGCCTGGAACGCGTTGACGCCGGACCAGCGGGCCGAGGCGTTCCTGCGCGAGGCGGAATATGTGATGGTGCATTCGTCGTCCCGTCACCATGTCAACCTGTCGCTCGCCGGTGAAGTGATCGCCGGCACCCGCAGCCGCATGTCTTTCGCGCCGATGGTGATCTCCACGGGCACATTGATGGCCTATGAGGCGATCCATGCAATCCTCGGCCGCCCACAGTCCGCCGATTGCCGCGGCTGGTTCTTCAACCCGCATGCCGGACGCGTCGAGCGACCCCGCAATGCGCTCGTTGCGGCACTGCTGCGACCGCTGGTAAGGCGCTACCTGACCCGACTTGCAGCTCCGGCGACGTGATGAACACCTCGCTTATTGCCGATAGTTTTGTTTCGCTGGCGGCACTGGGTGGTCTGCTCGTGCTCATCGGCGTGATCCGCAGTTTCGACGCCAAGAGCCCGTTGAACCGTCGGTTCCTCTTCGGTCTGCAGGTGCTGGCGGCCTTGATGGCGAGCCGGGTGCTCGCCTGGTGGACGGACCTTTTCATCTTCAAGGCCGCGACGATCATAACTGCGGGGCTCGTCCCGCTCTCGACCGTTCTGCTTGCCGAGGGCCTGTTGCGGCGGCACGCGCCGAAAACAACGAAGTGGATCGCGGCCGGTGGCGCGGCCACCTTCTTCGTCCTCGCATTCCTGCCGGTATCGCTCGCCGAACCCTGGCGGGTCGCACTGCTGTTCCTCTACCAACTGGTCACCTTCGCCCTTGCCGGTCACATGACAGTGACGCGCGATCGGACGAGCCTGTCGAAGGCGGAAAACCAGGCCGTCGACCGCATTGCTCTCTCGCTGCTTTTGATCCTTCCGCTGCTCGTGACGGACTTTCGCTCCGTCTACATCGACCAGCCAGTGCGGCTCGGCGGGGTCGCCATCCTGTTCCTGTGCTGGCTGCTGATCAGCCTTGGCCAGCGCGCCGTCGGGCACCGTGACACGGTGGTCTCCTTCGTCATCCTGCTTTCCGTTGCGCTCCTTGCAGCCCTCGTCATCGGCGTCGAAAACAGCCTCGAACCAGCCGCGCTGGTGCGAGCGGCAAGCGTCATCCTCAGTGCCGCCCTGCTCGGCGTGATCTGGAAGGACAGCATCAGCCTGCGCATGGAGCAACGGCGGCAAAGCCTGATCCGGCATCTGGCGGAGGACAGCATCGACGACACGCTGGGCTTTCTCGAGGAGCTACAGAACCATCCATTGGTCGACGGCGCACTTCTGCTTGGCGAGGACGAACTCTCCGACCTCGACTTGCCCACGGTCAAGGCGCTGTTTGCGACCCGCCCACTGCTGCGCATTGCCGAGACGGGAGGCCTTCCTCAAGAGGATGCGGAGCAGATGTCCTGGCTGCTTGAAAAATACGAGGCAACCCACGTCATGCTTGTGTCCAACCGGCCGTTCCGACTGATTGCGCTCAACATGCCTTCCGTCTCCGCCACGCCGGGTGCAGAAACCGAATTGAAGGTCGTCCAGCGCATGGCCATGCTGATCTCCGAAAGAGACCCGCTTCATGATTGATATCCGTACCGGCGATATCGACGCCTTCTTCTCAGCGCCCTTTCAGATCTACGGTGCGCGGAAACCCTATGTCTCGCCGATGCTGAGCGACCTCAAGCGCTTCCTTTCCGCCGAGACGAATCCACTCTTCGACACGGCTGCGGACTATGCCTGCTTCACGGCCCATGAGGGTGGTGCCGTGCGCGGGCGCATAACGGCGCATGTGCATCGCGCATCGAACGCGCAGTTCGCACTTGATCGCGGCTATTTCGGTTACTTCGACTGTGCCGACGATGAACGGGTCGCAGCCGCCCTCCTGGAGCGAGCAGAGGATTGGGCGCGCGCGAAGGGCTTTCGGGAGATCCTTGGAAACTTCAACCTGACGGCCATGCAGCAGGTGGGCGTCATGACCGGTGGTTTCGAGAACGCGCCCTATACCGACCAGATCTGGGGACCGCCCTATCTGCCTCGCTTGTTGGAAAACCGGGGCTATGCGCCCTGTTTCCCGATGACCACTTTCGAAATCGACATTCGCACCGTGGAGATCGACGGATTGCTTGCCAGCGCGCAGATGCGCGCTCTTTTCGACGACGGTTTCCGCTTTTCGCCAATCCGGCGATCGACGCTCGAACAAAGGCTGGAAGACTCCCGATTGATCCTCAACGAGAGCTTCGCAGACAATCCGATGTTCGTGCCCGTCAGCCGTGCGGAGTTCGAGTTTCAGGCCAAGGAGATGAAGTGGATCATGGATCCACGCATTTCGGCGGTCGCGGAAAAGGACGGTACGCCTGCCGGCGCGGTGATCGCCATTCCTGATGTCAATCCGATGCTGAAGGCGATGGGCTCAAGGCTGGGGCTGACTGCGCCCTGGCACCTGCTCAAGCATCGCCTGAAGCGCCGCCGCGCCGTGATCATATTCCAGGGTGTGAAGCCGGAACACCAGGGACGCGGGCTCAACCCGCTGCTGCTTGCCCATGTGCTGGGCGAGATGCGCCGTGCCGGCTATGACACCGCCGGTGGCACCTGGATTGCAGACGTCAACGCGGCGAGCCTGAGACAGGCGGAGAAGGCGGGCGCAAGGCCGCTTCATCGCCTGCATCTCTTCGGAAAGACGCTATGAAGCGCGTTGATGCCGCCATGCTCGCCGTTCTCGCGGCGGAGGCCAACCTCGCCCCTTCCGTCCACAACACCCAGCCCGCGCGCTGGGCGCTCGACGAGGAGGGACGCGTCCTGCTTGCCGCCGACCTCTCCCGGCATCTGAGCGTCGGCGATCCGACCAGCCGCGATATGGGGCTTTCCTGTGGGGCGGCACTTGAGGGCATGGCGATGGCGCTCGCAGCCCGCGGGATCGGTGTGACGATCGATGATCTCTGGACGCACAATCTACTCGATTGGAGACCCGGCTATCGGTTGGCCGCACGGCTACAGCTTACCGGCGAGGACGCGGTGCCGCCGGCGCTTTCTGAGTGGACCGCCAGGCGCTTCACATGGCGGGCGCGTTTCTCGCCAACCTCCCCTGAGCAGATTAAGAGGCTCGAACACTGGGCCGTTCAGGCGGTCGATGTGAGGCTTGCGTACGGTCGCGAGGACCTTGCCTTCGTTGCGTCGCTCAACGACCGGTCAAGCCTCACAATCATGCGAGAACGCGCATTCCGCGATGAACTCGTAAGATGGATGCGACTGTCACCCCGGCATCCGGCCTATTCCACTGACGGCCTCAACCTCGCAGCCTTGCAGATGGGACGACTGGAAGGTGCACTGGCGGGACATCTTCTGGCCTCACCGCTTTTCGACATTGCCGACCGCCTGGGGCTTGGCCAAGCTCTCGTCGCGGAGTTGGAAAAGACGATGACGGCAGCCGCCTGTCTCCTGTTTCACCGGCCGGAGAATGAGAGCCCGATCGTCTCCGGACAAGCCTTCTACCGTTTCTGGCTGAGCTTCACCCGCTTTGGTTTTGCCGGCTGGCCGATGGCGGTGCTTGCGGACCTGCCATCCGCTGCGCAGGCGTTGCGAGAGCGCTTCGCGCTGCCACCCGGACACCGGCTGATCAACGTGCTGCGCGTTGGGCCGGCACCGTCGACGGTTCCGAAGTATCGCCTTCCGGCAGGCGATCTCGTGCTGGACGGGAAGCCGGCCTGAAGGGCCGGCTTCCTTTTCGACATCCTCAGGCGGCGTTCTCGGCCTTTGCCGTCTCGGCGAGAAGCCTCTGGGCGTTGACGAAGTCCACCTTGCCGGTACCGAGCACCGGTACGGCACCTACCCTCACCTCCGAGGGAACCATCATGTCCATGGCGCCCTTGTCTTTGGCGAAGCGGAGGAAGGCGGCGCGTGTCGCACCCGGAGCGTCGGTGAGCATGACCAGGCGCTCACCTTTCTTGGGATCAGGCAGCGACACGACGACCGTCAACTGGCCGGGCCACATCTCGCCCGCCAGCGCCTCCACGGCGCCGAGCGAAACCATCTCGCCGCCGACCTTGGCGAACCGTTTGGCCCGCCCGCGGATGACGATGAAGCCCTCTTCATCAACCGTGACGATGTCGCCGGTGTCATGCCAGCCATCGGGTGTCGGTTCGATCACGCCGGGCGCTTCCACGCGAAGATATCCGGCCATGACGTTGGCGCCGCGGATGAAGAGCCGTCCGCCCTCGGTGACACCCGGCACGGCATCGAGCCTGTACTCCATGCCCGGCATGATCTTGCCGACGCTGCCGGCCTTGTTGAACATCGGTGTGTTCAGCGCGATCACCGGCGCGGCCTCGGTCACACCATAGCCTTCGAGGATGCGGACGCCGAACTTTTCCATGTAGAGCGCACGGGTGGCTGCCCGGACCGGCTCGGCGCCGGCGAAGCAGTATCGGATCGAGCGGAAGTCATAGGGGTGCGCCGTTCGTGCATAGCCGTTCAGGAAGGTGTCGGTCCCAAAGATGATCGTCGCGTTGGACGCATAGATCAACTCCGGGATGATCCGGTAGTGCAGCGGTGACGGATAGAAATAGACCGGCACGCCGGAGATGAGCGGCAGGACCGTTCCGGCCGTGAGACCGAAGGAATGGAACACCGGCAGGATGTTGAACACCTTGTCGCCCGAGTGAAAATCGATGCGCGAAGCAGCCTGGGCCGCGTTGGAGAGGATGTTGCGGTGTGTCAGCACCACGCCCTTCGGCGTACCCTCGGATCCCGAAGTGTAGAGAATGACCGCCGGCTCGTCGGCCGTGCGCCGGACGAGCGGCCGCCCCTTTCGCAAAAGACCACGCAGCTTGTCGGCAAGACCGATCGTCTGGCGCAGATCATCGAGCCAGACGATCTCCACCGTCTTCGCCAATTCCTCGACGACGGGCCCGAGTTTCGCCTGGGCGACGAAGGCACGCGACGTCAGCACATGACGGACCTCGGCTACCTTGCAGGCCGAGATGATGTTGGCTGCACCGGCGGTGAAGTTGAGCATGGCCGGTACCTTACCGGCGGACATCACGCCGAGGATGGTGGCAACCGCACCGTTGGCGTTGGGCAGGAGAACGCCAAGCGCCTTTTCGTTCGGGAAGAGCGACTGGAACTTCGCGCCGAGCACGGCCGCACCGGTCAATAGCTTGCCATAGGTGAGCGAACCGGTGACCGGGTCCTGCACGGCGAGCCTGTTGAACCCGCGCTCCCTGGCCGTCTTGATTACCTTCTCGATCACGGTGGTGTCCGTGTCGGTGGTGCGGAACATCAGCATCGACATGACCTGGTAGAGCGCAGCACCCGCGGCCATGCGGCGCTTGCGGCCCTTCAGTTCTTCCGGCACGGACAGGCGAACCGGCTCCAGAATGGTGACCTTCACCTTCGGGAACAGGCGACGGCGAACGTGCATGGAACTGAGGCGTGAGAAGTAGCTCTTCTCCAGCCCATCGATACGCACCGGCACGACCATGGAGCCGGTCTTGTCGGCCACCATCGCGGCGCCGTCATAGACCTTCATCAGCGCACCGGTCACCGTGATGCGGCCCTCAGGGAAGATCACCAACGGCTCACCATTGTTGACGGTCTTGATGAGCGTGCGCGTTGCCATTGGCTTTGACGGATCCAGAGGCAGGAAGTTGCACATCTTCAGGAACGGCTTGACCCACCAGGCCTTGGCGATCGTGTAGTCGACCGCGAAAGTCGGTTCCTCCTCGGTGAGTGCCAGCGCCAGCGCACCATCGAGGAAGGACACGTGGTTGAGCGCAATGATCGGTGCGCGACCGGCCTTCTTCAGATTGTCGAGGCCTTCGACTTCCAGCCGCAGGAAGGCGCGGAAGAGGATGGAGACGAAATCGCGGAATGCGTTGGTCGGCAGCGTGCGCAGCATAACCCAGGCAGCAACGGCATTGGCAAGGGCAAGGCCAGCAAAGAGCACCGGTGTCGACATGCCCAATGCCTGCAGGATCGCGACAAGGCCGCCGCCAACGGTGATGAAGGCTGCAGACAGCACGTTCGACGCACCGATGACGCGCGAACGCTGGTCCTCTTGCGCCCAGGCCTGAAGCGCTGCGAGCGTCGGTACGGCGAGGAATGCCCCAGCAATCGCCATGCCGGCAAGATCGATGGCGATCCGTACCGTGTAGGGACCGGCGAAGAAGGCAGGGAGCGTCTCCGTCGGGGCGACCGCACCGGCATGCCCGACGCACCAGGCGAGATCGAGGCCGAAGAGCGCCATGATCAGCGTGCCGGCTGGCGCCGGCAGCAGCACGATACGGCCCGCAGACATCCAGGCCGCGATTGCGGAGCCGACACCGATGGCCACGGCAAAGACAGCGAGATAGGCGGTAATTGCGGTTTCGTCGCCGCCGAGATGGTTCTTCACCATCGGCGGCAGCAGCGACAGCACGATAGCGCCTGCCAGCCAGAACCAGGCGGCCATCAGCGCGGTGCGCCAAAGCCGCCTGTCGCCGCGCAGCGAAGCAACGAGCCGGCCGGTGGAGCGCAAGACGTTGCGATCGACGACAAGGTCCGGCGCCTTGGCGCCAAGACGCGGAATGTAGCGGCTCGAAAGCCAGCAGGCGAGCGCCAGGCCGAGCATCATGGGACCAAACAGCCAGGGATTGACGCCGTCGGCTGCGGCAATCCCTGCGATGACAGTGCCGCTGAGAATGGCGATGAACGTCGCACCCTCGATCCAGGCGTTGGCGCGCGGTAGTTCCTTGCGCTCCAGGTGGTCGGGAAGGATACCGTATTTGACCGGCCCGAAGAGCGCGGAGATGGCGCCGAACAGGAAGAGCGCAACCAGCAGCACCGCGATGGAGGAGAATGCGATCCCGACAACCGCAACGCCTGCGGCAGCAAGCTCCCAGCGCTTCAGTCGCTCGGCAACGATCGCCTTGTCGAACTTGTCGGCGAGTTCGCCGCCGAGTGCGGAAAAGACTAGGAACGGCGCCATGAAGACGGCGCCGGCCAGCGTGACCAGCGATCCCGCATCATCGGCCGCCACGGTTGCGAGGATGAGGAAGACGAGCGTATTCTTAAGAAAATTGTCGTTGAACGCGGATAGAAACTGCGTCCAGAAGAGCGGCGCAAAGCGCCGGGATGTCATGAGATTGGTTTTCACGGAACGTCTCCCTTTTTTGAGCGTTCTAGATGAAAATGGTTACGCACTCGTCCACAGGTTGTTCGCCATGGCGACAAGGCTGATGAGCGATTAGACTTCGTCGGCCTTAATGCCGAGCAGCAATTTCTCGGTCTTGGCATCATCGATCCTGCGGATGAGCTTTTCTGCCTCCAGATTGTCGCGCAGCGTCTTGGTGACGTTCACGGCCGTCTGCAGCAGCATCAGGATGCCCATGGCCAGGTACCCTTTGCCCCAGAGGTCGATCGGCATCATGTAAAGGCCAATCACCACCATGAAAGCGGCCACCCCGAAGCTAACATAAGAGAAGGAGGTCCAGGCCGGGGAGTGTTTCATCAGGCTGTCGTTCATCGTCGTTGTCCTTTGAGAAACAGAGGTTCTAAAGCGTAAGGTTCATCTTGGCGCGCAAGCGCTCGAGCACGTCGTCGGCGCTTGTCACGAGAGGGCGTCCGCAACCGGCCGCAGCCAGTTTCTGCGCAAGTGCTGCCGGATCCGGCCGCTCTTCCAGCTCGATCAGCGCCTCGGCGGTCAATTCGGCCTCGCGCTGACGCGTTTCGAGCCGCGTGAGCGTTGCCTCGGCGTCGCTGAGTGTCGCGAGATCATTGCCGGGCACCTCTTTGGAAAGGCGCTGCGTCCGGTCACGTGCGGCGGCCAGGCGTTCGCCGCGGCGCAGCGCCTCCAGGCGCGTTTCGCTCTGCCGCACCGCTTGCCTCAGCCGATCTATTCCGTCTGCAAATTCCGCCTGAACCTGGCGCGCATTCTGCAGTTCGGTTTCCAGCCGCGCGATCGAGGCTGCGGCTTCCGCGGCCAGATCCTCTCGCCCCTTTTCAAGGGCTGCAATGGCGCGGATTTCGAGCTCCTCGATGTGAGCGGAAAGCCTCTCGGCGTTTTCCTTTTCCAGGCGATTTTGCGCTATGGCCACAGCGACGGCCCGTCGCGCGCTTTCGACACCGCGGGCAGCGTCGCGTATCTGCTGAGCAAGAATGGGCAGCGCATGCCGATCGGCGAAGGCCTCCTCCGCCATATGAGCGCGACCGCGCAAGAGCGTTACGATTTGTTTGAACATCTCCTCACCTCCATGTATGAACAATGTTCAATAATGTTCTCTCACAAAAATGAACGTTGTTCAATATTGAAAATGAACATCGTTCAACAAAATGAGGTGGCCAGTGGCCGGAAAGCGTGAAGCGAAGAAGGAAGATCTGAGATCGAGGCTTATTGCCGCCGGCACGGAGCTGATCCGGGAGCAAGGATTAAAGAACCTGCGCGCCCGCGATATAGCCGAGCGTGCAGGTGCAGCACTCGGCGGGCTCTACACCGTCTTCGATGATCTCGACGGACTGATCCTGCATATCAACTCGGGTACATTGAAGCGCCTGGAAGCCGCCCTCAACGCTGCGGTCCAACCGGCGGCAGATGTTCAGGAGGCCTTCCTGAGCCTGTCGCTCGCCTATCTCCGTTTTGCGCTCGCAGAGCGAAATCTATGGTCGGCGCTATTTGAACACAGAATGCCCGAGGGTGCCCCGGTCCCCGAGTGGCATCTTGCCGAACACGGCTTTCTGATCGGTCTCATCGCAGCACCGCTTGCGCAGCAGTTTCCGGAGGCTGCTCAGGAGGACGTGGCAGTTCGTGCCCGCACGTTCTTCGCGGCCGTTCATGGGGTAATCTCTCTCAGCCTGGAAGGACGGTTCATCGGAATAACGCCCGAAGTGCTCGAGCGCGAGATTACAGCACTCGCCGGACTTCTTGCCAGGCGCCCGAACTGACGCGCTCATTGCCGGATTGCGGGTTTCAGCGCGAGAGATCGCGAACTGGGGCTTAAGCGATCGTCAAAGGACAACAGGAAAGCGGAAGAGGCTAACCAGGCGATATTGAAGCGGCTGGACCTTGGCCCGGCAGATCGGTGAAGGTCCATTTCGTAGCGGGTAGCCCGCACCTGGTGCGGGCTACCCATTTGTCGCTGTCCAACTGGTTGCGTCCGAGCCCGGCTATTGCTGTGCCGGAGCGGTGTCTTGGAGTTTTGCCTGAACCTTCTTGGCGACTGCGGGATCGCTCTGTGCAGCCGTAAGGATTGCCGAATACTCTTCGATCGAAATGGCCGGTGAGGCTTGGACGGCCTCGACCATTTTCTTGCTGGCTTCGGTCTCCAGGTCCTTCTTCGCCGTTGCATCCGACGTTGCTTCTATCTTGGCGGAATATTCCTGCCTGACCTTGTCGACCTGAAGATAGGCAACCGCGAAAGCCTCGATTTTCTGGTCGCTGATCGCAGCGTCCGGGCCCTTGCTGCCAGCCTGGCCCTGCGTCGGCTGGGTCGTTTCGGCCTGAGCGATCTCAAGGGCGGATGCGGGACTGACGACCATGAAGCTAAAGACTGCCGCCGCGAGCGACGCGACGGGTTTGTAACCGGTGATCATATTCATTCCTCTCTGATGCGCATGACGTGATCAGGAGCGATACTGACTTTCAATCGCCCCTAAGGTCGGCCGGATACCGAATGCGCCGCGACGATGGAACGCTGGAATGGGCTCGATGCGGCCGTATCGGGGCCATTTGCTGACCATTCCACGGCAGCTTTACGGCTCACCCGACAGGTCCGGTCCTATCAAGAACGGCACTCTCTCCCGGTCCTGGGCCGACTACTTCTTCCCCACCCATCACGCCGACGCACGATCCAGAGTGACGTCGAGGAGTACGTTCGCGCCGGCGGTGACATCACCGGGTGACGCGTATTCGCGCGGATTGTGACTAATCCCGTCACGGCAGGGCACGAAGATCATCGTGGTCGGGACCCGGCGCGCCAGATTGAACGCGTCGTGGCCGGCGCCGGAAACGATGTCGCGATGGGAGAGTTGGCGCTCTCTTGCGCTTGCTCTGACGGCCGCGATCAAATCGCGATCGAAAACGATCACCGGCGAGTGCCAGGTCAGACGCCCCTGAAGATCGATCGCGCTATGGCGCTGGCGAAGTGTCTCCAGCCCGTCCATCAGCCGTTGGTGCATCCTGTCGAGCACGGCTTCGTCGGGATGTCGCAGATCGACCGTCATGTCTGCATGCCCGGGAACGACGTTGATCGTACCGGGGGACAGATCGATCCGGCCGATCGTGCAGCGCGCATTCTCGTCGACCCCGCCGATCGCCTGCACGAGCTCGATCACATGCATAAGCACCGGTACCGGGTCTTTGCGCAGCGCCGTCGGCACCGGGCCGGCATGGCTTTCCTCGCCGCGAACCAATATTTCATACCAGCGGATACCCTGGCCGCCGGTGACGACGCCGATGGTCTTTGCCTCCGCTTCCAGGATCGGGCCCTGCTCGATATGAAGCTCGATGTAACAATCCGCCTCAGGTAGGCCGGGTACAACCTCGCAATCGTAGCCATGCCGGGCGATCTCGTCGGCCACCGCGATCCCGGCGCCATCACGCGCCGACAGGGCCTTTTCCAGATCCAGCACGCCGCAGGCAACGCCCGAACCCATCATCGCCGGCTGGAAGCGGCAGCCTTCCTCATTGGTCCAGACACAGAGATCGATCGGCCTGACGGTTTCCACCGCCGCATCGTCCAGCGCCTCCAAAACTTCAAGCCCGGCGAGCACCCCAAGCACGCCGTCGAAGCGTCCGCCGGTCGGCTGGGTGTCGAGATGACTGCCGATCAGGACTGGTAACGCTTCGGGATTGAGACCGGGACGGCGAATGAAGAGATTGCCGATCCGGTCTTTGCGGATGCCGTATCCACGCGCCCCACACCAGCCAAGAAACAGGGCGCGGCCGGCTTCATCCGCATCCAAGAGCGCCTGCCGGCACGAGCCCCCTTCCGCCGTTGCGCCGACTTCGGCCATCGCCATCAATCGAGCCCACAAACGATCCCCGTCGATCCTGCTTCGCATCTTGTCCTCCGCACGCATGTATTCGTCGCTCACCAAGGTCCGTGGCTATTGGAGGGAGCGCCAGTCACCCATGAGGGGGACTGTGCCCGGCTCTCCCCCGCTCGCTACAACGCATGCCAAGGTCAACCGTGGAGGCAGGTCATGGACACGACACCGGACAGACGATGGCACCGCATTGCGGACGCACTGCGCCCCGAGACGCGGCTTTTGATCGACGGGCAGTTTCGCGCCGCCGCAGGCGATGAAACGCTGGCGTCGATCAACCCCGCAACCGGCGCTCTCGTCGCCAATGTCGCCTGCGGCAACGCCGCCGACATCGAGGCAGCCTGCGATATCGCGGCCAAGCGGTTTCGACAGGGTGTCTGGTCGCGCATGCCGCTCCGGCGGCGGACAGACATCCTCATCCGGTTTTCCGAACTGATCGCCGAGAACCGTGACATCCTGGCGGTGCTCGACACGATGGAGATGGGCAAGCCGATCGCCGAAATGTGTGCGATCGACGTGCCCGGCGCGGTGCTGACCATGCGCTACATGGCCGAGAGCATCGACAAGATCGCAGGCTCCGCACCGGTCACCAATCCGGACGCGCTGCACTACATCCTGCGCCAGCCGCTCGGCGTCGTCGGCTGCATCACGCCGTGGAACTATCCGCTGATGATGGCCGTCTGGAAGATCGCCCCGGCGCTTGCCGCCGGCAACTGCGTGGTCTTGAAGCCGGCCGAAGACACATCCTTGAGCGCGCTCCTGCTCGGTCGCCTGTTTCTGGAGGCGGGTGGCCCAGGCGGCGTTCTCAACGTCGTGCCGGGACGCGGCGCAGTCGCCGGCCAGGCACTGGCGCGCTCTATGCAGGTGGAAAAGATCGCCTTCACCGGTTCGACGGCGATCGGCCGGCAGATGTATCGTTACGCCGCGGATACGAACCTCAAGGCGGTTTCGGCCGAGCTCGGCGGCAAGTCACCGCAGATCGTGCTTGCCGATGTCGAGGACCTGTCGACTGTTGCCGCGAAGGTCGCCGACGGCCTGTTCGGCAATCAGGGAGAAGTCTGCTCGGCCGGCTCCCGCATCCTGGTGGAGCGCGGCATTCACGACGAATTCTGTGAGCTCCTCGCAGCACATGCTTCCCGGAAGTATCGGCCAGGCGATCCTCTCGACCCGACGACAACGATGGGACCGCTCGTCAACAAGGCCCATCAGGGCCGTGTTCTCGACTACATCGACGGCGCGCGCAAGGAAGGCGCGAAGCCGGTCATTGGTGGTGACCCGAGCGATTGCAGCCCGGACGCTACATGTTTCGTCGCGCCGACCCTCTTTGCCGGCGTCGACAGCCGCATGACGATAGCGCGGGAAGAAATCTTCGGGCCGGTCGGCGCGATCATTGCCCACGACGGAGCAGAGGACGCCGTCAGGATCGCCAACGACAGCCCCTATGGCCTGGCTGCCGGCGTCTGGACGTCCAGCCTCGGCAAGGCCCATCGCATCGCCCGCGACCTCGAATGCGGCATGGTCTGGATCAACGGTTACATGAACGGCGACATGAGCCA
Organism: Ensifer sp. ENS06; assembly: GCF_014852205.1. Taxonomy (NCBI): domain Bacteria; kingdom Pseudomonadati; phylum Pseudomonadota; class Alphaproteobacteria; order Hyphomicrobiales; family Rhizobiaceae; genus Ensifer; species Ensifer sp. ENS06. Next base: position 125,313 of record NZ_JACVBC010000013.1, read on the forward strand.
GCCCTGGGGCGGTTGGAAACTCTCCGGCCACGGCCGCGACAAATGTCTGCAGGCGCTCCTCGACAACACCCAGTCCAAATCCGTCTGGGTGACGCTCGACTGAGCGCCGGCGACAGCCGACAGCACACGACACGTGGCTGCCGGCACCAAACGCCCTCAGCATCGATTACCGGAGAGTTCATCTGCATTGATGTGAGGGGCGTGATATTTAGAAAATTCGACAGGAAAGGTACGAACCCCATGGCCCCAAACACCAGGAGAACGCTGCAGACGCTGACCGGCCTGCTTCTCGCAGCTTCGGCACTTTGCAGCGGCGCTGTCGGCGCCGCCGCCGAGACGCTCGTCATCACCGACGCCAAGGTCCGCACCATGAACCCCGCCGCCCCATTGGCCGAGGCAGTGGCAATCGACGACGACGGGGTGATCCTTGCCGTCGGCAACGAGGCGCGTGTGCTTGAGAAAGCCGGAGCGGACGCCCACGTCGTCAAGCTCGGCGGCCGGATGCTCCTGCCCGGCTTCCAGGATGCCCACGTGCATTTGATCGAGGCCGGGGTCAACGCCAGCCTCTGCGAGTTTGAAGCCTTCGCCTCTCTTGAGGAGACCAAGGACACCGTTCGCGATTGCATCAAGCAGAGCGACAACGAATGGGTTGTCGGCTCGGGCGTCAGCATGACTAACCTGCTCGACGAAACCGACGACCCGGTCGGCGTGCTGGACGAGATTTCGATGGACAGGCCGATCCTGATCCTTGACGACATCGGCCACGGCGCCTGGGCAAACAGCGTTGCGCTTGAGGCTGCCGGCTACGACAAGATCAACGGTAACCCGCCGGGCGGCATCATCCTGCGTGACCAGAAGACTGGCGCTCCGAACGGGATCGTGCTTGAAAACGCCCAGCAGAAGCTGCGCAACCTTGCCTTTCCGGATACGCCTGAAAACGTCAAGTTTGCCTATGAAAGCATGCTCCCGACGCTGAAGACGATGGCCGAGAACGGCATCACCACCGTCAGCGACGCCGGCGGTTTCTGGCCTCAGGGGCACCTGAAGGCCTGGGAGATGGCAGAGAAGAACGACACGCTGACGCTGAGAGCCGCCAATGCGCTCTACGTCTATCCCGACCTGCCGTTCGACGCGCAGGTGGAAAAGCTAGCCAGCCACTACAGCAACGATCCGAACCGACTTTTGAAATTCAATCAGGTGAAGATCTATGTGGACGGCATACTCGAGCAGCGCACCGGCGCCCTGCTTGCACCCTATAACAAGGGACCGGGTATCGATCACGGCTTCGACAGTGGCTTCCTCTATTTCGACGAAGAGACGCTCGACCGCTACTCCAAGGTGCTTTCTGAAAAGGGCTTCAAGCTGCACTATCACGTGACCGGCGACCGCGGTGCGCGCCTGGCGCTCGACGCCATCGCGCAGTCCGACCCGGAGCCAGGCCCGCATCGGCTCACGCATATCTACCTGCTGGACAAAGCCGATTACGGCCGCTTCAAGGATGAGGGCGTCGTTGCCGATTTCCAGCTCGCGCCGAGTTCGCTCAGCCGGGAATATGACGCCTTCATCCGCAAGTTCATCGGTGATCGCGCAGACACCATGATGCCGGCCGGAAGCATCGAGAAGACGGGCGCCACGGTTGTCATGAGCAGCGACTTCGATGCCGACGAGCTTTCGCCGCTCGTAAAGATCCAGACGGCCCTTCAGCGCAAGAAGGACGGGGCACCGGATGTCGAAACGGCGGTCAAATGGATGACGATCAACCCGGCGAAGCTGCTCAACCAGGACGACAAGACAGGCACGATCGAGCCCGGAAAGTTTGCGGACCTCGTCGTTATCGACAAGGATATCTTCGAGATCCCAGTCAAGGAAATCGGCAAGGCCGCCGTCGAAGCGACGCTTTTGCAGGGTGAGCCTGTCTATGACGCGGAAGGCCTCTTCTCCGGCAACTGATCGTGAAAAACGCCGTGCGTTCAAGTGAGCGCACGGCGCTATGACCATAATTGCTGGGCCCCGCCTTGCGCGAGTCCTGCGTGAACGCTGCGTCCTTACCCGCCGGCACCTCCGAGCAGGAGCGAGAACAGTTCGCCCTGCGAGGAGATCTTGAGCTTGGAATAGATGCGCTTGCGGTGAACCTTCACCGTCTCCGGGCTGTTGCCCAGAATACGCGCAATGCTCTTGGTCGAATGCCCCTTCAGCATGAGCCGGATGATCTCTCCCTCGCGCGTGCTCACCTTCAACTGCGACAGTGTGGCAAAGACCATATCGGCCGCGGGCTCGCTTGCAGCCGATCCTGACACCGGTTGCGGCCAGTGCTTGCGGCAAAGCTCCGAGACGACCGGCAACAGGCCGTCAAGATGGGCGCGGGCCTGCGGCCCGGGACGGCAGTCCTCCGTCCGCTGGCCGAGCGAAAGCGCGATCGCGGTGCCTTCGGTGCTTGCGACCAGCATGACGATTTCGTCGTAGAGCCCGGTTTCGGCATAGAACATGCGGTAGTATTCGCTCTCGCGAAAATCGTCCGGGGCACAGTCGTCGAGGCTCACCACCCGGTCGCCGGGATCGCTTCGATAGACGCCGTAGAACGGATCCAGCAGATAGGCGAAGCTGAGATAGGGGCCGACGGTGCGGCGGGTCGCCTCGGGATCGAGATCGCTATAGAGCTGCAGCGGCGGCTGGTCGGCGGAAAAGACCGAAACGAACAGGCTGTCGAACCCATAGACGTCGAGGCAGAGTTGCCTGAGCGCATCGGGAAAGGCCGGGCTGCCGATTGCAGCCACGGCCTCGCCTATCAGTGTCATCTGTTCGAACGGAAATCCCGCCATTCCCCGCCTTGTCGTCAAGTTCCCTTCGACGATCAAAGCGGTTCCTGCTGAGTAATGCAATGGATGCCGCCGCCACCGATGGCAATGGCATCAATGCGAACCTCGCGCACGCGCCTGTCCGGAAACAACGAACGGAACATCTGCCTTACGACCGTATCGGATTCGATCCCGTAACACGGCATGATCACCCCGCCGTTGACGAGGTAGGAATTGACGTAGGAGCGGCAGAATTTCGGGTGATCCGACGGCGCATCGACGGCTTCCGGAATGGTAACGATGCGGATCGGCCGCCCCTTGGCGTCTGTCTGGCCCTGCATCGCTTCCAGGTTCAGGCGGATGTAGTGGTTCCACTCTTCCTCCTCCTCGCTACCCCCTTCACCAGGACTTTCCATCAAGACCACGCCCGGCGCGACGAAGACGGCAATGCCATCCACATGACCATCGGTCTCGTCCTCGATCGGATTGCCAGGCAGCCAGATCACCTTTTCACCGCCGAGCATGTCGAGAAGCTCACGCTCGATGTCGTCGCGGCTCCAGCCGGGATTGCGGTTTCTGTTCGGGAAGCAGGTTTCGGTGGTGATGATCGTCCCCTCGCCATCGACGCTGACACCGCCACCCTCGGCGATCAGATTTGAGACGAAGCCGGCAACGCCAGCCTTCTCCAGCACGACCCCGGAAAAGGCGGCATCGCCCTTGAACGGATGATACTTGCCGCCCCAGGCGTTGAAAGTGAAGCGCGCTCCGGCGCGCCGGCCGTCCTTAGCCGTCAGGAAGCAGGGACCGGCATCGCGCGCCCAGCTGTCATCGATGTCTGCCTCGACGAGATCGATCGACGGGTCGAGGATGGCGCGCGCCTCGGCTATATCCTCCGGCCGCGCAGCCATCGTCACCGGCTCGAATTCGCGGATCGCGTGGGCGACCGCCGCATAGTCGCGGCGGGTCGCGGCGATATCGTCCCAGACCTCATGGCGGCACGGCCACATCATCCAGGTGCGGCGATGCGGCTCCCATTCGGCCGGCATGCGAAACCCGGCTTCGCGAGGTGTCTGGTTCTTCATGATTTCATACCTTTCCTAACCGGTCCCGATGCCTGCGACGGCGGCAGCGCCAGGATTCGGCTTTTACATCGTTGATTGTTTGCGAAAATAAAGTCAGCCGATCGTCGTCTGGCCATCGAGCGTGCGGATTGCGCCGTAGAGATCCGGCCGGCGGTCGCGGTAGATGCCCCAGCTGCGCCGGAAGGAGCGGACCGCATCAAGATCGAAGCGCGCCGTCAGATAGGTCTCGTCGGTGCGGCTCGCCTCGGCAACGATCGCGCCGGTCTGGTCGGCAATGAAGGACGTACCGTAAAACAGCGCCTCGTTGCCGCCGGCCGCCTCGCTTCCGACCCGGTTGGAGGCGATCACCGGGATCATGTTGGCGGCGGCATGGCCCTGCATCGTGCGACGCCAGTGGCCGGAACTGTCGATCTCGACGTTCTGTTCGCTGCCGATCGCCGTCGGGAAGAACAGAAGTTCCGCCCCTTGCAAGGCGAGCGCACGGGCGGTCTCGGGAAACCACTGGTCCCAGCAGATGCCGCAGCCGATCCGTGCGTATTTCGTATCGACAGCCCGAAAGCCGGTATCGCCGGGGCTGAAATAGAACTTCTCCTCATAGCCCGGCGCCTGCGGGATATGGGACTTGCGGTAGTTCCAGAGGATCTCGCCATCGGCATCGATGATCGCGAGCGAGTTGTACTGCGCCGGTCCCGCCTTCTCATAGTAGGAGATCGGCAGAACCACGCCGAGCTCCTTCGCAATTGTCCGGAAATGCCTGACCGCACGGTCCTCGCCGAGGCTAGCCGCCAGATCGAGGTGGTGGATCGTCTGCTCCAGGCAGAAATAGGGTGTCTGGAACAGCTCCTGCAAAAGGATGATCTGAGCACCATCCTCATGGGCAAGCCGCACCAGTTCCTCGGCCTTTTCGATATTCTCGTCGATGTTCCAGCTGCAGGCCATCTGCGTCGCTGCGACCGTGACTTCGCTCATGTCGATTGCTCCTCAAGCGGCGCCGCGGCGAGATGCCATGAAAGCGGCGATCGATTCTGAAAGCGCGGAAACGATCGCGTCGCATTCGGTTTCCGTGACGATCAAAGGTGGCGACACGATGAGCCGATTGCCGACCGGACGAACGATGACGCCGAGGGAAATGCAGCCCTGGAAGATCGTTTCGCTCGCTTTTTCGTGGGCAGGCAGCGGCGCCTTCGTCGCCTTGTCGGCCACAAGATCGATGCCGAGCATCAGCCCGGCGCCGCGCACGTCCCCAACGATGTCGTGGGCAAGCAGCGCCTTTGCCTGCCGTTGCAGGTAGGCGCCGGTCTTTGCCGCGTGCGGCAGCAGGCGCTCCCGCTCCATGATGTCAATATTGGCGAGCGCTGCGGCACAGGCGACCGGGTGGCCGAAGTAGGTGAGCCCCATCGAAAAGACGCCGCCTTCGCACTGCGGACGGCTGATGACGTCGTAGATTTCGTCGGAAATCAGCGTCGCGCCGAGCGGGATGTAACCTGAGGTGATGCCCTTGGCCGAAACGAGGATGTCCGGCTGCGTCTGATAGATGGCGTCGGACGCGAACCATTCCCCGAGACGGCCGAAGCCGGTCACCACCTCGTCGGCGATGTAGAGGATATCGTTGCGGCGGCAGACCGCCTGCATGCGGCCGTGGTAGCCGTTCGGCGCCACCAGAACGCCCCCCGCCCCCATGATCGGCTCGGCGATGAAGGCCGCGACGTTCTGCGGTCCGAGCTGCTCGATCCGCATCTCGAATTCCCGCACCAGGAGGTCGCAATAGGCCTCCTCGGACATGCCTTCCGGGCGGGCGTAGCAGTCGGCAGCTGAGATGTGGTCGATGAAATCCTCACCGACCTGAGCAAAGCCGTATTTGGTGCCGTGAATGCCGGTCAGCGCGGCCGCCACGTAGGTTGCACCATGATAGCCGTTGTTGCGCGAGATGATCTTGCGCTTGCCGGGCTTGCCGCGCATTGCGAAGTAGTAATGCACGATGCGGATCGCCGCATCGTTCGCCGTCGAGCCGCCGCAGGTGTAGTAGACATGGTTGAGGCTGCCGGGCGAAAGCTCCGCGAGCCGCGCGCCGAGCTCGGCTGCGGGCACGTTGCCCGATGCCCCGAAGGGATTGTAGTAGTCCATGTCGAGCACCTGGGCGGCAATCGCATCGGCCATCTCGCGCCGGCCGTGGCCGATGTTGACGCACCAAAGGCCGGCAATCCCGTCGAGCAGCCGTCGCCCGGTGTTGTCAACGACATAGGCGCCCTCGGCCTTCTCGATGATCTGGCTGCCTGTCGCGGCAAAGGTTGAAAAATCGGTATAGGGATGCAGGACGTGATCCCGGTCCTTCTCGAAGGCCGAGCGGTTGTTCGGCCGATCGGAGCCGACGGCTGCAACGGATTGAACGATGGTCATTTTCTTCTCCAGAATGGCATGAGGCGTGGTCTGCGGGATCGGCGTCACCGCAGAAGCTTGGTCCAGACACGGTCGTAAAGTTTGGTGACGGCGGGCGTGCAGGCGGTCAGGAATTCCGGCGCCGGCGCGCTTTCGGGCGGGCTGAGTTCAGGGGCACCGGCAAGTGCCTTGTCGACGAAGGCTTCGGAGCCTTTGATGCCGTTGGCGTAGCGGGCATAGTTGGTGATCATCGCCGCGTTTTCGGGATCCATAATGAAATTGATCCAGAGCTTGGCGTTCTCGATGTCCGGTGCGCCCTTCGGCACCGCGACATTATCCATCCAGCCGGTGTAGCCTTCCTTCGGGTAGATGTATTCGATCGACGGTCGTTCGTCGCGGGCACGCATGGCGTAGCCGTTCCAGCTCATGGAAACGGCCGCTTCGCCGGAAACAAGCAATTCCTTGGTCTCGGAGTTGTAGCTCTTGACGAATTGCTTCTGCGTCGACAGCAGGTCGAGTACCGCCTTCAGGTCCTCGGGGTTGTCGTTGCAGCGCGGCTTGCCGAGGTAGCGCAACGCCATGTTGATGACGTCGTTGACGTCACGCAGCATGTTGATCTTGCCCTTTGCCGCGTCATCCGGTTCGAACAGGATCTTCAGCGAGGTGTCATCGCCCTTGACGATATCGCGGTCGACAGCAAGACCGGTCGAGCCCCAGGCCCAGGGTGCCGAATAGAGGCGTCCCTTGTCCCAGAAGACGTCCCGCCACATCTCGTCGACATGCTGGTAGTTCGGCATCGCCGCGACATTGATCGGCTCGAGCAGCTTCTCGCCGATCAGGATCGTCATGGTATCGTGGCCGGGTACGATGATGTCGTAGCCGCCGGCCCCCGATTTCAGCTTGGCAAGCATGGTCTCCATGGAATCGTAGGTGTCGATATGGACCTTGACCCCGTAGGTTTTCTCGAATTTCTCGACCATCTCGGGCGGCGTGTATTCGCCCCAGGTGTAGATGAAGAGGTCGCCCGCCGCGAATGCCTGGGCTGGCAGGGTCGAGGTAAGCAGGGCAGTAAAGACGGCGGCCTTTTTCATTAGATGTTCCCTTCATTGTTTTGATTTTCGTTGATTTTCGCGAAGTCAGTGCTTGCGGCCCGCCTGCCCCAGCAATCCCGAAATCAAGACCAGCACGGTCGAGGCGACGAGCATCAGCGTTGAGATGGCGTTGACCTCGGGCGTCATGCCGAGCCTGAGCATGCCGTAGATGTGCAGCGGCAGGGTGGTGGCGCCGGGACCGGCAACAAGGGCGGTGATGATGAAATCATCGAGCGAGATGATGAAGGCGAGCAGCCAGCCGGAGACGAGGCCGGGCAGCAGCAGAGGCAGCGTGATGCGCAGGAAGGCCTTGGCCGGCGAAGCATAGAGATCGGCCGCCGCCGACGGCAGCGTCGCGTCCATGCTTTCGAGCCGTGCCTTGATCGGCAGATAGGAGAAAGGGATGCAGAAGACGATGTGGGCAATCAGGATCGTGGCAAAGCCGAGGCTGATGCCGAGGGCCACGAAGAAGACGAGCGAGGCGACAGCGGTGACGATTTCCGGCACCATCAATGGGAAGGTGAGAACGACATAGGCGCCCTCTCCGCCGCCCTTCTTGCGGTTGACCGTGGCAACGGCGGCACCGAGCGCAAAGACCGTGGCGACGGTCGCGGCGATGATGGCGATCACCACCGAATTGATGGCGGCTGTCTGGATGTTCTGATTGGCAAAGACCGTTTGATACCAACGGAAGGAGAAACCTGCCCAACGGGTGACGGACCGGCCGTCGTTGAAGGAGTAGATCGCCAGAACGACGATCGGCGCATAGAGGAAGACGACGCAGCCGACGGAGAGAAGACCGAAACCGGGAAAGACACGAAGGTCGCGCAAGCGGGCGGTGGACATGGCGGACCTCCCCTTAGTTCTGCTGTTGCTGCTGGGCGGCGCGCCGCGCCAGCCAGAGAAGGACGATGAGGGTGATGGTGAGCAGGATCATCGACAGCGCGGCACCAAACGGCCAGTTGCGCGCCGCCTGGAATTGCGTACCGATCAGGTTACCGATCATCAGCGTCTTGCCGCCGCCTAGAATATCCGGGGCCAGATAGGAGCCGACCGAGGGAATGAAGACGAGCAGGCTGCCGGCGATCAGCCCCGGTCGCATGACCGGCAGCACGATGCGGAAGAACGCAACCCTGCGGCTCGCATAGAGATCGTAGGCCGCCTCCAGCAGGCGGAAATCGAACCGTTCGAAGGCCGAATAGAGCGGCAGCACCATGAAGGGCAGGAACGAGTAGATCAGCCCGAGCGAGATGGCAAAGCCGTTGTAGCTCAGTGCCAGGGGCTGGCCGATGAACCCGACGTCGATCAAAGCGCTGTTGATTGGGCCATCGTCACGCAACACGAAAAGCAAAGCGATGGTGCGGATCAGGAGGTTTACCCAGTAAGGAATGGTGATCAGGAACAGCCAGATGTTCTTCACCCGGTTGGAGCGGGTGGCGATGTAGTAGGCGGTGGGCACGCTGATCACGAGGCAGAGAAGCGTCGCGACGGTCGCCTGCATGAGCGAGCGGGCGACGATGATCAGATAGTCGGGTGTAAAGGTCAGGCTGTCGTCGAGGAAATCCCGCTCGAACAGGATCTGCTCGTAGGCGGCGGTGGTAAAGGACCACTCGACGCCGCCATAGGCGCCCGGCACGAGAAACGAATAGGTGAGCATGATCGCAATCGGCGCGACCATGAACACCAGGATGATGCCGAGCGATGGCCACAGTAGGCTGGCATGGGCAAGCCCCGGCGGGATGCGCGAGGAAAGAGCAAGAGGCCGGGCGCTCATGACAGGAGCACCTTGATGGAGCCGGGCTCAAAACCGAGGCTGACGACATCGCCCGGCGCGAAATCCTGGCGGCCGCGCAGACCACCGCGGGGAGACCGCGCCGTCAGCGCGTGCCCGCCGGCGCGCAGGTGATATTCAACCGCATTGCCGAGATAAGTGCGATCGGCAACCGTTGCCGACGCTTGCCCGCCGCATTGGCCGACGCCCAGAACCAGCCGCTCGGGGCGGATCGAGAGCCAGACCTCTTGCCCGTCCTCGACATGCTGAGCGATCGGCGCATGCACCTGGCCAAAACCCTCGATGTCGAGAGCTGCCTCACTGCCAGCGGTCCCTGCAACCTTCGCCTCGATCAGGTTCGACTCGCCGATGAAATCGGCAACGAAGCGGCTTTGTGGCTGTTCATAAATCTCCTCAGGCGTGCCGACCTGCTGCAGGAGGCCGTTGCTGATGACGGCGACCCGGTCGCTCATCGCAAGGGCCTCTTCCTGGTCATGGGTGACGAAAATGAAGGTAATGCCGGTTTCGCGCTGGAGGGATTTCAGTTCCAACCGCATCTTCTGCCGGAGCTTCAGGTCGAGCGCCGACAGCGGCTCGTCGAGCAGCAGGAGCTTGGGCTGCGGTGCGAGCGCGCGGGCAAGTGCGACGCGCTGGCGCTGCCCGCCCGACATCGTGTCCGGGCGGCGATCGGCATATTCGCGCATGTGAACAAGATCGAGCATGCGCTCGACGGTGCGATCGACTTCGGTCCTCGGCTTGCCGAGCATTTCAAGCCCGAAGGCAATGTTGCGGCGAACGGTCATATGCGGGAACAGCGCATATTGCTGGAACACGGTGTTGACCGGCCGCGCTTCCGGCGGGAGGCGGCTGACGTCTTCTCCGAAGATGCGGCAGGAGCCTGACGTCAGCATTTCGAAACCGCCGAGGATGCGCAGCAAGGTGGTCTTGCCGCAGCCGGAGGGGCCAAGCAGGGTGAAGAACTCGTTGGCGCGGATGGAAAGACTGACGTCCTTCAGTGCCTCATGGGCCTGCGGCGTGCCGGCATTATAGGTCTTGCGCAGGCTTCGAACCTCGGCCGCGACGCTGTTTGGAAGCTGCACCGGATCGCAACCAGCCATCGGCACGATGTTGCTTTCGGCCCGCGGCCTTGGATCGGGGTGTTTGATGGCGCGCTGCATGGTTCTCCTCCACTTGAGCCGAGGGGAGCGACATACCGCTCGGCATGGAGAAACTATGCGTGGCGCCGACGTGGGGCGTTAGTCCCCCAGAGGGGGTACCACCGATGCCCGCGGCTCCAGATGCCTGGAAACGCGAAAAAGGCGGCCACAAGCCGCCTTTTAGAAAACCGCGTCAATGAGCACTGTCGCTTAAGTCTACGATCGCATTTCACCCCATGAACGACGGTCGCGTTCCTTTCAGCTTCCCGCTTCCGAGTTGCGGAAAAGGATGACCAAGGCGGTTGCGACGATCATGATCACCGAGATGGCGGCCACGGCCGGATCGAGATCCAGACGCAGGTTGTCCCAAATGCGCTTGGGCAGTGTGATGACGTTGACGCCGCTGACGAACAGGGTGACGGAACTCTCCTCCCAGGACATGACGAGGCTGACGAACCAGGCGGCGAACAGCCCGAAGCGAATGTTCGGCAGGATCACCCGGTAGATCGACTGCAGCTGGCTTGCCCCGAGGTTTCGGGCGGCAAGCTCGAGGTTCCGGTCCAGCCGACTGAGCGCGCCGAGGATGGCGATGACAGCAAACGGTACAATCATCACCACATGCGAGAGCACCAGTCCGGGGATCGTGTCGAGCAGGCCTATCTGCGCCAGCAGGAAATAGAGCGCGACCGCGGAGGTGACGGGCGGGACGATGATCGGCAACAGAACGAGGCCGATCAGGAAGCGTCCGCTCGCCGGCCGCCGCAGCCAGACACCGATGCCGAAGGCTGCAGCAAGCGCCGTTGCGATGACGCTCGAAAGAAGAGCGACGAGCGTGCTCGTGCCGATGCTCGAAAGCCAGGTATCGGGATCGAAAATCGCCAGGTAGTGCCTGAACGAATACTCCCCGTCCGGCATCGACAGGAAGCGCTTGGCCGTGAAGGAAAACGGGATGACGGCGGCAAGAGGCAGGAGCAGGAAGAGCCCGGCCACACCGGCAAGAAAGCCGCCAAGACGTGATGTGCCAAACATAATCCACCTACCGCGACATGAGTTGTTCGATGCGCATGACGCGCTGCGACAGCCAGAGGATGGCAAAGACGACGACGAGCAGCACGACGCCGAGAGCGGCACCGAGCCCCCAGTTGGCCGTCTGGAACATCTGTACGAACACCGATTCCGCCGTCATCACCACCCGACCACCGCCGAGGATCATCGGGGTGACGAAGAAGCCGAGTGAGAAGATGAAGGTCATCGCCAGTGCCGAAAACACACCCGGCAGAGACATTGGCAGATAGATCCGCCAGAACACGCCAAGCGGCCGGCAACCGAGGCCGAGCGCGGCCAGAAGCACGCGCCTGTCGATCTTGCGCATGACGGAGGCCATCGGCAGGATCGCAAACGGCACCATGAAGTGCACCATGCCAGTTATCACCGACCAGACGTTTCGGCCGGTCGAAAGTCCACTCAGACCGAAGGCCGCCGCGACGTCGCTGGCAAGCCCGTTGTTGCGCAGGATGACCACCCAGCCGAAGGCGCGCACCAGCACCGAGATCCAGAACGGAATGAAGATGCAGATCTCGATTAGCCGGCTGCGGCGCGCACTGCCCATCACCCAGTAGTAGGCGAGCAGATAGGCGATCGGAATAGTGATCGCGGTGCTCAAGAGGCACACCCAGAAGGTTCTCAGAAAGATCGCCTGGAAGTCCGCACCGGAGAAGATACGAAGATAGTTGCCGACGCCGAGCTCAGGCCGTGTGACGCTCCAGAGCGTCACACCGGCAAAGGGTAGCACATAGGCAAGCAAGAGGATCACCGGCAATGCCCAGAGCATTAAAAGCGATCCGCTCGCGCCGGGAGGCCTAAGCAACAGGAAACGCCTCTCGATCATGACGCGGTCATCGCCAGGTATTTTTCGAGCGCCGCATCGCCGCGGGCCGAATACCAGTCCATGTCCATCAGCACCTGTTGTGCCATGTTCTCAGCCGAGCTGCAGTCCAGCCGCTTGAGCTCCGCCGGCACGAGATCATGGGCAAGCGGATTGGAAGGGCCGCAGCCAAGTGCTTTCAGCAACTCGACCTGGCGCGCCGGATCCTGGCAGTAGCGGATGAAATCCATCGCCCGGGCGGACCCCGCCGGATTGCCCTTGATCACAGCCCAGCCCGACGGCGCAAGGATACCTTCGGCATAGGTCCAGCTGACATCGCCGCCTGTGTCTTTCTCCACCAGGTTGGCGCGGGTGTGCCATATCAGCGCCATCGACGCCTCGCCGTCGCGCATCAGCTGCTGGCTCTCGGCACCGGAATCCCAGAAGCTGACGATATGCGGCTTGATCTCATTGAGCTTGCGGATGGCGCGTTCTTCGTCGAGCGGATAGAGCTTGTCCATCGGCACGCCGTCGGCAAGGAGTGCTGCCTCCATGCAGCCCGACATCCACTTGTAGAGCGAGCGCTTGCCCGGATATTTTTCGACGTTCCAGAAATCCGCCCAGGACTTCGGTGGGTTGTCGCCGAATTTCTTGGCATCATAGGCGATGACATAGCTCAGGAAATAGTTGGCGACGCTGTATTCATAGGCAAAGCCCGATTGCACCTTCTCGCGATCGACCACCTTGTAGTCGATCGGCTCGATCATGCCTGCTTGGCCGAGCGATTTCGTCGCGCCCGGGTCGGCATCGCAGACGTCCCAAGAGACCGCGCCGCTTTCGAACTGCGCCTTCATCGCGCCCTTGGTCGGCCCAGAGCCGTCGATCTTCACCGCGATGCCCTGTTGTTCGGCATAGTTGCCTGTCAGCGCTGTCTCGAAAGCGCCGACGGCGTCCCCGCCCCAATTGGTGACGACCAGTTGCCCGTCGGCCGCCCTCGCCGATCGGCTGCCAAGATGCGGTGCGACGCCCAGCAAAACGAGGCCGGTCAGAAACGTCCGCCGGTCAATGCGACCGGAAAGATGACCGTCCTTCAGGAGTTCAAGGCATTCCGCTTTCAGATCGTTACTCATTGCATTTCCCCTTGTTGTTGTTTGGTTCGCATGCATTTGAAGCGTGTCAGCCGGCGAGCACCCGCCCGTCCATATGGCCCCAGTGCACCCAGAGCTGCTCGCCGCGCGCCGGGGGCACGCCGAGCGCGTCTCGCGTCGCCGTTACCGTCAGGCCCGTTCCCTCCGGCGCGCTGCCTTTGACGATCGTCGTACCACCCTGGAAGACGACGCCATCGACGGTCATCGGCAGCAGATTGTGGTCGGTCTTTGGTCGCTGGCGGCAAAGCGTCAGCTTCTCCGGTCGAATGGCGAGCACGGCCGGTGCGCCCGCCAACTGTTCGGCATCGGGGAGCGCCGCCCGTACACCGAATTCCCCGACATGCGCATGAAACTCGCCGGAAACGGCGCGCTGCCGCGAGACCGGCAACGTGTTCATCGTGCCGAGAAACTCGGCGACAAACCGGGTGTTGGGTTCATCGTAGAGCACGTTCGGCCGGTCGAGCTGGACGATGCGGCCGCGATCAAAGATCGCGATCCGATCCGACATCGCCATCGCTTCCATCTGGTCGTGCGTGACGAAAAGAAAGGTCGTTCCCGTCTTGCGATGGATATCGACCAGTTCGTCCTGCAATTGTTCGCGCAGGTTCTTGTCGAGTGCCGAGAGCGGTTCGTCCAAAAGCAGAAGCTCCGGCTCGAACACCAGCGCACGCGCAAGCGCCACGCGCTGCTGCTGACCGCCCGACAGCGCCGAGGGGCGTTTGTGCTCCTGTCCCCTGAGGCCGACAAGGTCGACCATCCGCGCCACCCGCTGCTCGACCTCGGCGCGCAAAACCTTCCGCACGCGCAGCGAAAAGGCGATGTTCTCCGCAACGGTCAAATGCGGGAACAATGCGTAGCCCTGAAACACCATGCCGAAATTGCGCCTGTCGGCAGGCGTGTCACCGATGTCCTCGCCATCCTTCAAAACAGCGCCTGACGACAACGGCTCGAAGCCGGCGATCGCGTTCAAAAGTGTCGACTTGCCCGATCCGGACGGGCCGAGAAAGGTGAGGAACTCCCCCTTCTCAATGTCGAGCGACACGTTTCTCAGAGCCTCGAAGCTACCGAAGGACTTGCAGGCTTCGCGAATGGAAATATGGGCTGGCATGGCTGCCTCCGATCAATCGACGCTGTCGCGGATTAGCGGACTCGTCGAGCAATGGATACCGCCGCCGTTAAGTTGCACCTTGTCGTAATCGATCTCGAGCACGGTGACATTGCTGCGGGAAAGCGCCTCGCGCGTGCGATCGGAAAGCCCGCGCGGCATGATCACGCGACCGGGCGCGATCGCCAGACCGTTGACGATCCAAGGATTGTCATCCTCGTTCATCTCGATCGTGCGGATGCCGAGCTGGCGGAGTTTCTCGAGGAAGACGAAGGAGAGACCGCGCGGCCAGATCAGCGCGAGATCGACGTCAATCATCAGGAAATGGCCGTCGATATGGATGTCGTAGCCGCAGAGGTCGACGACCAGAAGTTCGACACCCTGGTAGCGAAGCACCTCGGCGATCTGGCTGATGCCGTCGTCGTTGATGCGGATGCCACGGCCGATGACGGCGGTGCGGCTGTTGAGCCAGGCAAAGCTTCCGCCTTCGGCCATGGCCGTTCCGTGCAGGGTGCGAAGCACCGGCATTCCCTGTTTTGCCAGCGTCCGGGTCACGGCGAGTTCCTCGCCATGACGCATGCGCGGTGCCAGCCGGGGGATGATCGCCCCACCCTTGACGGCGATGCACGAGTCTCGGGTGTAGACCGACTTGAACCGACCGCGATCAACGCCCTCGACATAAACGACTTCGACGCCTTCGGCCCGCAGCAAATCGGTCAGGCCGTCATGCTGGGCCTGCAGTTCCTCAAGCGTCGGGATGCTGTCGCTCTGCCAGTACCAGCCTGTCTCGAGGTCGCCATAGGTGCCGATTTCCTCGATGCGCTTGGTGCGGTCGATGACGGAAAACTCCTCGCCGGGGCGATGCATCAGGACGGTGCGGAGCTGCCCGACGTCGTTGTTGCACCCCCAGTTTCGACCCCAGAGATTTTCCAGCCGCTCGGGCGCCTCGAAAGCGGGCTCGGCGACAGAGCCGAAATACTTGATCGTCGCGGAGTAGAGATCCTTTTTCTTCGGCGGCACGGCGTTCATGTGTAGTTCCCTTGGTGTTGGCCGGCTGTCATATCAGCCCGCCGTTTCGTTAAAGCAGATGCTAACGGATCGTTTTCCTCCCTCATAACGAATTGATTTCCGCCTTCAATTGAGGTTTTCTCAAGCATTGACGAGATCGGGGAGCGAGATCCGTGACAAGACTGCCGCCACTCAATGCCTTGCGCGCCTTCGAGGCGAGCGCCCGAAACAAAAGCCTGACCAAGGCCGCCAATGAGCTGCACGTTACGCCGGGAGCGGTCAGCAAACAGTTCCGGCAGCTGGAGGAGCATTTCGGCTTTGCGCTTGCGGTCAAATCACGTGACAGCTTCGTCCTGACGCCTGAGGGCCAGGAGCTATTCTCCAAGCTCACCCAATCCTTCGAGACCCTCAACGATGCGGTGCTCGGCCTTCAGCGCAATCCGATCGCCGGGCGGCTGGCCGTCAGGTGCATGCCGGCCTTTGCAACGCGATGGCTGGTGCCACGGCTCGGCAAGTTCTACGACCGCCACGAACGCGTGGAATTGCAGATCCTCTCGATGCCGGAATGGGGCGAACCGTTCCCGGACGGCCAGGCCGATCTTGCCATCGTGTTCGGTGATCCGGCAGTCGCAAAGGGCGAAGCGACACCGCTCAAGCAGATGGAGTTTTTTCCGGTCTGCAGCCCGATCCTGATCAACCGCGATGGCGACATCAAGCGCACCAAGGACCTGACCCGGCATGTGCTCCTCGACGGCGTCGGTTCCACCCATTGGAACGACTGGTTCAAGCATCACGGCCAGGAAATTCCCGCAACGGTTCGCCGGCTGAGTTTCGAAGACTTCAACCAGAATCTGGCCGCGGCGCGCTGCGGGATTGGCATCGCGATGGGCGACAACATCACCGCAGCCGAAGAGCTTGGCCAAGGGGCGCTCGTGCGGCCGCTCAAGGGTTTCATCAAATCGGCAACAAAGGGCTACTACATCGTCACGCAGAAGAACCGGGACAGCTCGCCGCTCGCCAAAGTGTTTATCGAGTGGGTGGTCAACGAGGCGCAGGCGACGGTTGAATTCGCCTGAAAGCTGACGGCGGCACCGGCATCAGTCGCCGCCCGACGCTGCCTGATCCATGCGCATCTGGCGCAGCATGTTCCGCCCGGCGATCAGCATCTCGAACAGGAAGGCCAACAGCGACCCGATGAGCGAGACGATCGCGCCGCCGAAAAACCAGAAAAGGTTCTCCTCGCGAAACCCGAAGGCAAGCGCGCCGGCGAGCAGATTGAGAATGGCGCAGCCCGTGCAGATCGCCGCGAAAGTCCCCAGCGCAACGGCGATCTCCAGCGCCAGCGTCCGCCGGCGCAGATAGTCAAGCTGCATCCGCCGCGCGTCGTTCTGCTCGTATTTCTCCCCGATCTCGTTGACGCGATCGGACACCCTGCCAAGCCGGGAGGCATAGACACTGACGAAGCCGGCAGTGCCGGCGAGAAGAAAGACGGGCGCCAGCGAGGTTTGGACGATCGAAGCGAGATCGATGACGGTCGACGGCGTCTCCATGCTTGCCTTCATTTTGCGTCGCTCGCTTCCGGCGAGACCGGGAGGAGCACTCTAGTCAGTTTTGACGGATATAGTAGCGATACAAACACCGAGATATGGCGCAGATAGAAGCGCTTCATACCCTTATCAAGGGAATACGGGAGCGACCCAGCCCGACGTTCACACGCCCAACAGTAACGTCCGCACCAGGGGATGCTTGGCGTCGGCAAGGCCGTCGACGACGTTGAAGTGGTGCCGGTCCGGCTCCGCGACAGCAGCCGTCGTTGCAGCCAATCCGGTCCAGATATTGGCAAGAAGCGCGTTCTGACGCAGGAACTCCGCACGCTCGCCGCCTCCGACCCAGCAGGTGATGCGGGCGTCTGGCATCGGCCGCAGCAGTGCCGGGCTCTGTGAAAGTGCCTCGGCCTCGTCGATCGCGAGCTTCTCGTTCATGGCCGTCGACATGATCGGGCGCAGGTCATGCACGCCGGAGATCGAGACGACGTTGCGGATCCGGCCCTGGACATCAGGCGAAAGCGGCGCGGTCGTCGTGATCATTCGGCTGACGAGGTGGCCGCCGGCCGAATGGCCGGTCAGCATCAAGGGACCCTCGACGCGTTTCGATGCCTCGCTTATAGCGGCGGCGACCTCTTCGACGATCCCGGCAATGCGAATCTTTGGGCAGAGCGTGTAGGACGGCATCGCGACGGCATAGCCGCGCTCCACTGCTCCGGCCGCCAGGTGCGACCAGAAGCTCTTGTCGAGCTGTAGCCAGTACCCGCCGTGGACGAAGACCACCAGGCCCTTGGGCGAACCGTCGGGAAGAAAGAGATCCATACGGTTCCTCGGCCGATCGCCATAGGCAAGGTCGAGTTTGGCGCGTCCGGCGCTCAAGAGGGCGTTGCGGAACGCCTCGGCCGGTTTGACCCAGGCTTCCGGCCAGCGATCGCCGCGCGCGATGTTCGAGCCGTTCGCATAGGCGTCGTCCCAGTCGGAAATGCGGTGTTCCAGCATCGATTTCATCCTCCCTTTGATGTCTCCTCACAGATAGCAATCGCCTGCCCCACCGGGAAAGGCAATGCCGGCAATCGAAAAAAACTTTAGGCTTGAAATAATTTTGGACTGGTGCGATGCTGCCCCATGTTCAGCCGAGAAGTGGAGGTCTCGCTGTGCCTATCGCCATAACTGGAGTCGCGTCGCCGACGGCCCGTGTCACTTTGAATAGTGCCGCGACGCTTGCCGCTTGTCCGCAGACCAGGGCTTTGAACCACCGCAAGACTTTCAGCCGGCTTTGAACAATGCCTGGGCAACAGGCACGAACGAAATTAGGGAACAGCCGCCACATGCTTGGACCGACTTCGCACGTCGATACGTTCACCCGCGACCATCTTCCGCCACAGGAAGAATGGCCGGAGTTTCTTCTCGAAGGTTTTGACTACCCGGATCACCTCAACGCCGCCGTCGAATTGACGGACGCCATGGTTGCCAAGGGTTTCGGCGATCATACCGCGTTGATCGGCAATGGCCGCCGCCGGACTTACAAGGAACTGTCCGATTGGACCAACCGTCTCGCCCACGCGCTGGTTGAAAATTACGGTGTGAAGCCCGGGCACCGCGTGCTCATCCGCTCCGCCAACAATCCGGCCATGGTCGCCTGCTGGCTGGCGGCCACCAAGGCCGGCGCCGTCGTCGTCAACACCATGCCGATGCTCCGGGCCGGGGAACTCGCCAAGATCGTCGACAAGGCCGAAGTCAGCCTGGCACTTTGCGACACGCGGCTGATGGAAGAAATGATCGTCTGCGCCAAGGACAGCCGCTTCCTGAAGCAGGTCGTGAGTTTCGACGGGACCGCGAACCACGACGCCGAACTCGACCGCATTGCGCTCGACAAATCAGTGGTCTTCGAGGCGGTGCATACCGGTCGCGACGATGTGGCGTTGCTCGGTTTCACCTCTGGCACGACGGGGATTCCGAAGGCCACCATGCACTTTCACCGCGATCTCCTGGCGATCGCCGACGGCTATGCCCGCGAAGTGCTCGGGGTCACGCCCGACGATATCTTCGTCGGCTCGCCGCCGCTCGCATTCACCTTTGGCCTTGGCGGCCTTGCGATCTTCCCCTTGCGCTTTGGAGCCGCAGCGACACTGCTCGAGCATGCGACGCCGGCCAACATGGTGGAGATCATCGAGAAGTACAAAGCGACGATCTCGTTTACCGCCCCCACCGCCTATCGGGCAATGATGAAGGCGATGGATAACGGCGCCGATCTTTCATCACTGCGCGTCGCGATCTCGGCGGGCGAGACCCTGCCCGGTCCGGTCTTCGAGGAGTGGACGGCCAAGACCGGCAAGCCGATCCTCGACGGGATCGGCGCGACCGAGATGCTGCATATCTTCATTTCCAACCGCTTCGAGGACCGCAAGCCCGCCTCGACCGGAAAGCCGGTCGGCGGCTACGAAGCGCGGATCGTCAATGACGACATGCAGGAAGTCCCCCGCGGCACGATCGGCAGGCTTGCGGTGCGTGGCCCGACCGGCTGCCGCTACATGGCCGACAGCCGACAGCGCGACTATGTGCGCGACGGCTGGAACCTGACCGGCGACGCCTTCTATCAGGACGAGGACGGCTTCTTCCATTTCGCCGCCCGTTCGGACGACATGATCATCACCGCCGGCTACAACATCGCCGGCCCCGAGGTCGAAGCCGCCCTGATTTCCCACCCGGAGGTCGCAGAATGCGCCGTCGTCGGTGCGCCCGATCAGGAACGCGGCCAGATTGTCGAAGCCTATGTCGTTCTGATATCTGGCGTGTCGGCAGACGACGCAACGATCAAGCGTCTGCAGGATCATGTGAAGGCGACGATCGCGCCTTACAAATATCCGCGATCGGTAAAGTTCCTGGACAACCTGCCGAAAACAGCCACGGGCAAGATCCAGCGGTTCCGATTGCGGTCGGAGAACTGAAAACATGAGCAAATCATACGACCCTTCGAAAGAAGGCGCCCAGATGTCGTTCGAGGGACGCATGTCCTATAGCGACTACCTGATGCTGGAAAAGGTACTGGATGCGCAGGAGCCGCTTTCCAAAGCCCATGACGAGATGCTGTTCATAATCCAGCATCAGACGTCCGAGCTCTGGATGAAGCTCGCGCTGCACGAGATCAACGCGGCGGTCCGCTCGATCCGCGACGACCGGCTGGAGCCCGCATTCAAGATGCTGACGCGCGTCGCCCGCATCTTCGAGCAGCTGAACAGCGCCTGGGATGTGCTGCGAACGATGACCCCCAGCGAATACACCACGTTCCGTGAATCGCTCGGCCAATCCTCCGGCTTCCAGTCCTGGCAGTACCGGGCGATCGAGTTCCTCGCCGGCAACCGCAATGTCGCGATGCTCGGGCCGCATGCGCACCGCCCCGACATCATGGAAAAGCTGGAAGCGATCCTGGCAGCGCCGTCGCTCTACGACGAGGCGATCCGGCTTCTTTCGCGCAACGGTTTCGATGTCGGCGCGGAAGCGGACAAGAGCGATTGGCGCGAGACGCGCACGGAAAGCGAAAAGGTCTTCGCCGCCTGGCAGATCGTCTACCGCGATCCCGAGCGCTATTGGATGCTCTACGAGCTCGCCGAGAAACTAGTCGATTTCGAGGACTACTTCCGTCGCTGGCGCTTCAACCACGTCACGACCGTCGAGCGCATCATCGGCATGAAACGCGGAACCGGGGGCACATCCGGCGCGTCCTATCTGAAAAAGATGCTCGAAGTGGAACTTTTCCCCGAGCTCTGGCACGTGCGCACGGGTCTCTGATAGAACACAACCCAAAAGGGAACCAACAAAGAGGAGAACAGCATGAACCGCATTCTGGCAGCAGGCCTTCTTGGCCTTTCACTTGCAACGTCAAGCCTTGCCCATGCCGAGCCGGTGAAGATCGGCGTCATCACCACGCTGTCGGGCGGCGGCGCCGGCCTCGGCATCGATATGCGCGACGCCTTCACGCTGGCGATCAAGCAGTCGGGCAACAAGGACGTCGAGCTGGTGATCGAGGACGATGCCCAGAAGCCGGAACTTGCGGTGCAGATCGCCGAGAAGATGATCCAGGGCGACAAGGTCGACCTGATGACGGGCATCATCTGGTCGAACCTTGCGATGGCCGTCGTGCCGAACACGGTGGCGCAGGACGTGATCTATCTGTCGCCGAACGCCGGTCCCTCGGCACTTGCCGGTGCGAACTGCAATGCGAACTATTTCAACGTCGCCTACCAGAACGACAATTTCCATGAGGCGATGGGCCAATACGCCAACAAGGATTACAAGAACGCCTTCATCCTCGCCCCCAACTACCCGGCCGGCAAGGACGCGCTGACCGGCTTCAAGCGCTATTACAAGGGCGCGCTTGCCGGCGAGATCTACACGCAGGTCGGGCAGACGGACTACGCCGCCGAAATCGCCCAGATCCGCGCCTCGGGTGCCGACACCGTCTACTTCTTCCTGCCCGGCGGCATGGGCATCGCCTTCATGAAGCAATATGCCCAGTCGGGCGTGAACATCCCCGTCATGGGCCCGGGCTTCTCCTTTAGCCAGGACGTCCTGCCGGCGATCGGCGACGCGGCGCTTGGCGTCAAGAACTCGGCGACCTGGTCGAAGGACCTCGACAACGAGGCCAACAAGAAGTTCGTCGAAGCCTTCAAGGCCGAGTACAAGCGCCTGCCCTCGATCTACGCGGCGCAGAGCTGGGATACCGCAAACCTGATCCTCGCCGCGCTGTCCAAGGCAAGCGTCAAAGACAAGGACGCCTTCCGCGCAGCACTTAAGGCAGCAGACTTCCAGTCGGTGCGCGGCAAATTCGTCTTCAACAACAACAACCAC
This sequence comes from Ensifer sp. ENS06, assembly GCF_014852205.1. Lineage (NCBI taxonomy): Bacteria > Pseudomonadati > Pseudomonadota > Alphaproteobacteria > Hyphomicrobiales > Rhizobiaceae > Ensifer > Ensifer sp. ENS06. The sequence goes on from NZ_JACVBC010000013.1 coordinate 147,102, forward strand.
CCGATCCAGAACATCTACGTCCGCGAGGTGGTGAAGGAAGCCGACGGCGTGCTCACCAACAAGATTATCGCCACCGCCTTCGAAGACCACAAGGACGCCTACGCCGAGAAGTGCAGCATGTAGTGCCCTGCACCTGTCGTTTGCCCGGGTGCGCGGCCTTGATGCCGCCATCCGGTCGATGATCCATGTCCTCCTGACATCAAGCTTGGACCGGTCTCTTGTTCACCGCACTTCTGATCGAACAACTGCTCAACGGGCTCCAGCTCGGTGTGATGCTGTTTCTGATGGCCGCCGGCCTGACCCTGATTTTCGGGGTCATGGGCCTCATCAACCTGGCGCACGGCTCACTGTATATGATCGGCGCGTTTGCCTGCGCCACGGTCGCAGCCGCCACCGGCTCCTTCTGGATCGGCCTCATCGCCAGCCTTGCAGCTGCAGCTGGTGTCGGCGCGATCATCGAGGTCGCCGTCATCCGCAGGCTCTACGACCGCGATCATCTCGATCAGGTCCTTGCGACCTTCGCGCTGATCCTGATCCTGTCGGAAGGCGCCCGCTGGCTCTTCGGCTCCTTCCCGCTCTATCTCGACATTCCCCCCTTGCTCCAGGGTGCCGTACCGCTGCCGGGCGGCGGCCAGTACCAGCTCTACCGCCTGGCGATCATCGGCGTCGGCATTGCCGTTGCGATCGGCCTCTATCTGTTGATCTCCAGAACCCGGCTCGGCATGCGCATCCGGGCGGGCGAGTCCGATCGAGAGATGATCGGAGCGCTCGGTGTCGACATCGGCACGCTCTATACGGTCGTCTTCGCACTCGGTGCAGCGCTTGCCGGGCTTGCCGGCGCGTTGGTGGGCGCATTGCAATCGGTGCAGGTGGGCATGGGCGAACCGGTCCTCATCCTCGCCTTCGTCGTCATCGTCATTGGCGGTATCGGCTCGATCAAGGGGGCACTGGTCGGCGCTGTCATCGTCGGTGTCGTCGACACGATGGGCCGTTTCCTGCTCCCATCGCTTCTGGCACTCACCATGCCCGCATCACAGGCGACCACGATCGGGGCGGCGCTCGCCTCGATGCTGATCTACGTCGTCATGGCCCTTATCCTCGCCTTCAGGCCGAGTGGCCTGTTTTCGGCACAGTCGTGAGGCCAAGATGACCCGCGAAACCACAATCAACCTGCTGCTCGCCCTGCTGCTTCTCGGTGCGCCGATACTGGCTGCAAGCTTGGGCGAACCCTTCTATGTGACGCTCGCAACCCGCATCGTCGTGCTGGCGCTTGCCGCCGTCGGCCTCAATATGGCGCTCGGGCTTGGTGGGCTGCTCTCTTTCGGGCATGCGGCCTTTTTCGGCCTCGGCGGTTATGTCGCCGGCATCCTCGCCACGCACGCCTTCAATGCCGAGCCGCTCTTTGCCGGCATTCCGGCGACGACATCCATGCCGCTGATCTGGGTCGTCGCCGTCGCGGTCGCCGGGCTCATCGCGTTGCCGATCGGTGCGATCAGCCTGCGCACCTCAGGCGTCTATTTCATCATGATCACGCTCGCCTTCGCGCAGATGATCTACTACTTCGCGATCTCCTGGCCGGCCTATGGCGGCGAGGACGGCCTGTCGCTGTCGATGCGCAACGCCTTTCCCGGCGTCAACACGGCCAAGCCCCTGCCCTATTTCCTGATCTGCTACGCGGCACTGATGGCGGCGCTGCTTCTGTTTCGCGTGGTCGAGGGTTCACGCTTCGGCAGCGCCCTGCAGGCGGCGAGACAGAACGGTACCCGCCTTGCCGCAGTCGGCATCGCACCTTTCAACATCCGCCTCGTCGCCTTCGCCGTCTCGGCGATGATCACCGGGTTTGCCGGCGCGCTCTATGCCGACCTCAATCGCTTCGTCGGTCCCTCTATGCTCTCCTGGCACATGTCGGGTGAACTGATCGTGCTGATCATCCTCGGCGGCAAAGGCCGACTGTTCGGCCCGGTTGCCGGCGCGATGATCTTCGTCTTCTTCGAATATGTGCTCGGCGGCATCACCGAGCGCTGGCAGTTCTTCCTCGGCCTCATCCTGCTCGGCATCGTGCTGTTTGCCCGCGGCGGTCTGCTGGGTCTCCTCTCCGGAAAGCCGCGCCATGTCTGAGCCCGTTCTCGAAATCCGCGACCTCAGAAAATCCTTCGGCGCCCTTAAAGCGACTGATGGCGTCAGCCTCGAGCTTCACCCGGGGCAGATCCATGCGCTGATCGGCCCGAACGGCGCCGGCAAGAGCACGCTGATCCACCAGATTGCCGGATCGCTCAGGGCCGACAGCGGCACGATCCGTTTTCTCGGCCAGGATATCGGCGGCCTCGATATGGCCGCCCGCGCAAGGCTCGGCCTTGCCCGTAGCTTCCAGATCTCCTCGCTGGCGCAGGAATTCTCGGCTCTTCGCAACGTCATGCTGGCGGTGCAGGCGCGCCACGGCAGCAGCTTCCACTTCTTTCGCCAGGTCAGCAACGACAAGCAACTGACCGAACCGGCGATGGCGATGCTGGAGCGCGTCGATCTTGCTGCGCGTGCCCACGTGCCGGCGGCCGAACTCTCGCACGGCGAACGCCGGCAACTCGAAATCGCCATCGCGCTGGCGCTGTCGCCGAAAGTCTTTCTGTTCGACGAGCCCATGGCCGGCATGGGACCGGAGGGCTCCAAGCGGCTGACTTCGTTCCTTGATGGGCTGCGTCACGAAGCGCCAATGCTCTTGGTGGAGCACGACATGGATGCGGTCTTTGCGCTGGCGGATCGCATCTCCGTGCTGGTCTACGGCCGCATCATCGCGTCAGGCACAGTCGATGAAATCCGCAGCGATCCGGATGTGCGCCGGGCCTATCTGGGAGAAGCCGCGTGAGCCTGCTCGAACTCAAAGGTCTCGAAACCTTCTACGGCGCATCCCAAGCGCTCTTCGGCGTCAACCTCGATGTGCGCGAGGGCGAGGTCGTCGCGCTCATGGGCCGCAACGGCATGGGCAAGACGACGACGATCAACTCGATCCTCGGGCTCGTGCGCCCGCGTTCAGGCGCCATCTCCTTTGCCGGCAAGACCATCTCCGGCCTGCGCCCGCACAGGATTGCAAGGCTCGGTCTCGGTCTCGTTCCTGAAGGACGGCGCTGCTTTCCCAATCTCACCGTCATGGAGAACCTCGTCGCCACGGCTCGCGGCAACGAATGGACCTTCGAGAAAGTGACCGCGCTCTTCCCTCGCCTCGGCGAGCGGCGCGCTCAGTATGCCAACACGCTTTCGGGCGGGGAGCAGCAGATGCTTGCGATCGGCCGGGCCTTGATGACCAATCCCAGCCTGCTCATTCTCGACGAGGCAACGGAAGGGCTGGCGCCGGTCATTCGCCAGGATATCTGGTCGGCGATCCGCACTCTGAAGGCGGCAGGGCAGTCGATCCTCGTCGTCGACAAGACGCTTTCGGAACTCCTGCCCGTTGCCGACCGCTGCTTCGTCCTGGAAAAGGGCGCGACCGTATTCGAGGGAGCGCCGCTTGCGCTGACGCCAGAACTCCAGGATCGCTATCTCGGCGTTTGATCGGTCGCTCAGGCCGAGGGAATGCCACCGCCGAGCACTGTGGAATAGGCAGCCGCGTCGATGTTTCCGCCCGAGACCACGCAGACGATGTTTCCCTTGAGATCCGGTCGCGCGATTGCGGCGGCAAGCGAGGCAGCACCCGCGCCTTCGGCAACGATCTTCGCCTTCTTGAAGAGAATCCGCATCGCTTCGGTCACCTGCCCCGGGCTGACCGCAATCGCCCCATCGATCAGGTCACCGACCACCGGCCAGATCTGTGGCACCAGCGACGGTGCGCCGATGCTCTTGATAAAGGAGGGGCGGGTTTCGATCGTCACGATTTGGCCAGCGGCCAGGGCCGCCGAAACAGGGGCGGCGCTGTCATCTTCAACCGCAAAGACACGGCAGCGGTCGGAAGCGGCCTTGATAGCGCTGGCCACCCCGGTGGTCATGCTGCCGCCGCCATACGGGGTAAGCACGACGTCGACATCGGGCAGATCCTCGATGATCTCCACACCGATGGAGCCGTTCCCGGCCAGCACCGCCTGATCGGTCACCGGATTGATCAGCAGTTCCGGCGCATCCGGATGATCGGCGCCAGTGATGTAGTCCCACCAGGTCTCGGCACTGACGAACCGTACTTCTCCGCCGAGCGCACGCACACCGTCGATCTTGGTCTGGGGTGCGCCGCGATACATGTAGGCAACCATCGGCACACCGATGAGGCGTGCCGCCCAGGCCATGCCATAGGCCATATTGCCGGAACTGGTGACTGCGACGCCGCTTTCGAGTTCGGCCGGATCGCGCGACAACACAGCGTTCAAGGCGGGACGGAGCTTGAACGCGCCAATTGGCGACAGCGTCTCCAGTTTCAGGAATATCTGACGGTCCGGAAACCCAAGATCGAGCCTGACGAGCGGTGTGCGCGCGAAATGCGGCGCGATGCGTTTACGGGCATCGGCGATTTCCTCCGGGGTCGGGCGGTGTGGCGCGATCATTGCTTAAATCCCCCGTTAGCCGTCCTCTCGCCTCCAGGCACAATGGCTCTGAACGAATCCGCTGCGGGGCGGCAGCCTCGGTATGTGTCTGAACAAGAGGCAACGGGCGAAATACCGCCCGCTGCTCTTCGGTGCCATCAATCAGGTTACGGCCGCACGGACCGCGAAGCGCGCATCCTGCCATGCACCGGTGCTGAGGATGTCCTCCAGGATTTCGACGGCCTGCCAGACGTCGGCGTAGCTCACATAGAGCGGCGTGAAGCCGAAGCGCATCGTCGTCGGCGCGCGGAAATCACCGATAACGCCACGGGCAATCAGCGCCTGCATGATTTCGTAAGCGTGCGGGTGTTTGAACGACACCTGGCTTCCGCGCTTGGTTCCGTCGCGCGGGCTTTCGAGCGCCAGACCGTGGGCACCGCATTTCGCCTCAACGAGCGCGATGAAGAGATCCGTGAGCTGGATGCTCTTTTCGCGCAGCGCTTTCATGTCGACCTCGTCCCAGACGTCGAGCGCGCCCTTTAGCGCCCGCAGCGACAGGATCGGCTGTGTTCCGCAGAGGAAACGGCGGATGCCCTCGCCGGCAGCATAGTGCTTCTCGAAGGCGAAGGGACGGGCGTGTCCCCACCAGCCGGTGAGCGGCTGGCGGATATCGCCGTGGTGACGGGTGGCCGCATAGATGAAGGCGGGGGCTCCGGGGCCACCGTTCAGGTACTTGTAGGTGCAGCCGACCGCGAAATCGACATTGGCGCCGTCAAGATCGACTGGCAACGCGCCGGCCGTATGGCAGAGGTCCCAGATGACCAGTGCGCCATGTTCGTGCGCCTTGCGGGTCAGGGCCGCCATATCGCGCAGCTCGCCGGACTTGTAGTTGACGTGGTTGACCAGAACGACGGCGACGCTGCCATCGATCAGATCCTCGATCTCGGGCGCATCGACCCCTTCGAGCCTGAGCGAGGCGCCCGGACGCGTCGAGACCACGCCTTCGGCCATGTAGAGATCGGTCGGGAAACTGCCGCCTTCGCTGACGATCACCGACCGATCGGACCGCAAGGCCATGGCCGCATGGAGGGCCTTGTAGATGTTGATCGACGTGGTGTCGCAGACGACGGTCTGGCCGGCGGCCGCCCCGATCAGCCGCCCGACCCGGTCGCCGAGCGTCAGCGGCATCTCGAACCAGCCGGCCGTATTCCAGCTGCGGATGAGGTCCTGCCCCCATTCCTCGGTGGCGGCCTTGCGAAGCTCGTCGAAGGCGGCGGTCGAGGCAACGCCGAGCGAGTTGCCGTCGAGATAGATGAGACCCGGCGGCAGGATGAAACGCTCGCGCATCGGGCTGAGCACATCGGCCACATCCATGGCCTTTATCGCGGCAAGATCAGGAACTGCATTCATGAAGGTGGTCCTCATTTATTCGCGAACGGTTTCGCGGGCGGGCGCAGGGCCGCGGCTTCGCTTGAGGCTCGGAAGAGCCAGCATGGCCAGAACGAAGAGGCCGGTCGCAAGTTTCAGGTCCGGCGGTGGCATGCCGGCGGCCAGGCAGAAGGAGACGAGCTGGTAGTAGACGATCGCACCTACGAACGGCGCAGCGAGCTGGCGCGCCACGCTCTGCTTGCCGACGATCGCCTCGCCGATCATCAGCGCCGCAAGGCCGTTGATCAGGATGCCGAGGCCCATGTTGACGTCAGCAAAGCCCTGTGACTGCACCATCAGCGCGCCGCCTGCCGCCGAAAACGCACCCGCAAGCCCAACGCCACCGATCGTCGCCATCCAGACATTGATCCCTTGAGCTTCAGCCATATCGGGATTGGCGCCGACGGCGCGAACGGCCGTGCCTTTCTCCGTGCGGAAGAAGTGGTAGAGCAGGACGAAGACAATGAGTGCGATCAGGCCCGCGACGACGATCTTGCTTGCGGGGAAGCCCGGCTGCAGCCCCGGCGCCCAGTCGAACACCGTTGGCGCACCGAAGACCGAGAGGTTCGAGCGACCCATGATCCTGAGGTTGATCGAATAAAGCATCGTCATCATCAGGATGCCGGCGAGCAGCGTGTGGATCCGGAACCGCAGATGGATGAAGGCCGTGCAGCAGCCGGCAACGAATCCGGCGAGAAGTGCGATAGCGATCGCGGCGAGCGGCGACATGCCCGCCGCCATCAGCACGCCGCAGACGCAGCCGCCGAGCGGAAACGCACCCTCGCTGGTCAGATCCGGGAAGCTCAACATGCGGAACGGGATCATGATCCCGAGCACGACGAAGGCGAGGATCAGGCTCTGCGCGAGCGTGACGGGAACGAGCGAGACGAAGCTCGCGAAGGTATTTTGAATAATATCCATGATCGTCAGCTCGCCAGGAACATGCGGTCGGTTTTGACGGAGAAGTGGCCGATCAGATCCGGCACGGTCGTCTGCGCCTTTTCCTTGCCGTCGATTTCGAGACGGACGCGCCCGGCGTCGAGCATGATGACCTTGTGACCGAAATCCACCGCGTGCTGCATGTTGTGCGTCACCATCAGCGTTGTCAGCTTCAGGGCTTCGACCGCGCGGATCGTCGCCTGCATGACGATATCGGCAGTGCGCGGATCAAGCGCTGCGGTGTGTTCGTCGAGCAGCAGCAGTTCCGGCTCGCCGCCGACCGCCATGATCAAGGACAGCGATTGCCGCTGGCCGCCGGAAAGCAGCTCCACCCGTGTGTCGAGGCGGTTTTCAAGGCCGAGCCCGAGCAGCGACAAGCGTTCCCTGTAGGTGGCGAGCCGCGTCGCGTTTAGGCCGCGCCGCAGGGTGCGTTTGTTGCTGCGCAATTCGGCAAGCAGCATGTTTTCGGCCACCGTCATCGAGGCAGCGGTGCCGCGCATCGGGTCCTGGAACACGCGGGCAAGCCGCATCGCGCGCTTGTGTACGGGCGTTGCGGTCACGTCGTCGCCATTGATGACGATCTGGCCGCTATCGAGCACCAATGCACCCGAAATGGCGTTGAGCATGCTGCTCTTGCCGGCGCCGTTGGAACCGATGACGACGCCAAATTCGCCCGTGGCAAGGCTGAGATTGAGGCCGTCGAGCGCGACTTTTTCGTCCGCCTGCCCCTTGTAGAAAACTTTGCGGGCCGATCTGATTTCCAGCATTGGCTCCCCCTTAACTTATGAGATGACGGCGCTCGGGGCGCCGTCACTGAAGAGACAAGACGGAGATCAATCGACCACGCAGTTGCATTCGGTCGCGAGCGCTGCCGGCACTTCGATGCCGAAGGCAGCGGCAGCCTTCTTCGAGATCAGCGGCGCGTGATCCTCATAGGCCGGGCGCGACGGCGCGATCGTCTTCGGGTCTGCACCTTTGAGGATCTGAGCAGCGATCTTGCCGGCATTGACGCCGACCTGCTCATAGTTGACCGCAAAGCTTGCCGGTACGACGCCGTCACGCACTGCACCGTCGTCGGAGTTTACGATCGGGATCTGCGCCTGGCGCGCGGCTGCCGACACAGCACCGATCGCCGGCTGCAGCAGGTTCGATGCGGGCGTATAGATCACGTCGGCCTTGCCGGCGAAGGAGGCGATGCGCTGCTGGATGTCGTTGACATTGTCGACGCCGACCTCCACGACCTCGAAGCCTGCGTCAGGCGCTGCTTCCTTGATCTTGTCGAGCAGGGCCTGGTCGTTCGCCTCACCCGGATTATAGGGCACGCCAAAGCGCTTCGCGTTCGGCAGCAGCTTGTGGGTGAAGGCCATGACGGCGGCCACGTCCTGAAGGTCGGTCGCACCGGTCATGCCGTCGTCACCGGCCTCCCAAGACGGAACGAGCTTGGCGGCCACCGGATCGGTAACGGCGGAGAAGACGACCGGAATGCCGGAGCCGGCGAGCGCCTTCTTGGCGATCTGCGAGACGGGCGTGGTGATCGTGTAGACCAGTTTCGGCTGTTCGGCCTGCAGCTTGGCGATCATCTGCGGCACCAGCGAGGCGTCGAAATTGGTGTGGCTCTCGGTGTAGACGACGTCCTTGCCTTCGACGAAGCCGTTTTCGGCCAGCGCCTTCTTGAAGCCGGCGATCGATGCGTTCAATTGCGGATGCTCGCCAAAATTGGCGATGCCGATGCGAATCGGATCAGCGGCCGCTGCTCCCAGTCCCCATGCCATTGCACCGGCGACAACCAATCCCGAAAGCCACGTGCTCTTAAGCCTGCTCATACATCCCTCCCAGAATTTGACGAGCGTTACCGCCCTCCTCGGCGGCTTGCGCGGATCATGGAACCGCTCCGGCCTCTTGTCAAATTAATATATATATTTTCACATGAGGCGCAGAACTATATATATTTGTATCGACCCGGTGTGGGCGCTAAGGGAACCTGATGCAAGACCACGAACAGTCGACCAAAACGGAATCGGCATACCGGTTGCTGCGCCGCGACATTCTCGCAACGCGGCTGAAGCCGGGCGCGCCGATGAAGCTGAGCACGCTGCGCGAAAGCTACGGGATCGGCTGGACGCCGCTACGCGAGGCTCTGTCGCGGCTGGAGGCGGAAGGGCTGGTGACCGCCATCAGTAATCGCGGCTTTGCTGTTGCTCCGGTGTCACGCGAGGAACTCGACGACCTCACCCGCGCCCGCCTTGCCGTCGAAATGCCGCTGCTCATCGAGTCGATCGAGAACGGCGACAGCGCCTGGGAATCCGCCGTCGTCACGGCACACTACCGGCTGTCGCGCTGCAAGGTTTCCGTCGAGCGCTTCTCCGAGAGCGAAGTCGACGAGTGGGACGAGAAGCATGCCGGGTTTCATACGGCCTTGATCAGCGCTGCGCGGTCGCGCTGGCTCACGCGCTTTCAGGCGACGATCTCCGACCAGCTTCGCCGTCACCACCGCTTCCTAAGTCTGGCGCCGACGATTAGGGCCGCCGCCGGTATGAGCGCAGGCTACGAGGAGGCCGTTTCGGCGCTTGAGGACGCGATGGCGATCGAGCACCATACCGAGCTGATGGAGGCAGCACTCGATCGCGATATCGAGCGTGCCCGCACCCTGATGGCCGAGCACATCGGCTTTACCGTCAACGTCTATGTCCAGTCCGAGGATGGCGGTCGCGCGTCGCCGCTGCTCGCCCAGTCGGTACCTGGGCTTGCGTCCAAATGACGGCCCGTGACAACCTGTCCAAGACCTGCTTACCTCTCTAAAAGCAGAAAAACGAAAGAGCCGCTGATTTGCGGCCAAGGGTTGGAAGCGGACGTTGGGAATGATGGGTGAAGACAAGTTCGACACCTCGCCGGAATGGGTCGATGGCGAGACCAAGGCGCTCGAGGCTCCGGGCGATCACCGTGCAGAGCTCCGGCTATGGCTGCGTCTCTTGACCTGTTCGACACTTGTCGAAAGCGAAATCCGTCGGCGGTTGCGGGAAGAATTCGATTCGACCTTGCCGCGTTTCGACCTGATGGCCCAGCTCGAGCGTGCGCCTGACGGCATGGTGCTTGGCGAAGTCTCCAAGCGCATGATGGTCTCCCCCGGCAACATCACGGTGCTGGTGGAACGGCTGACCGAGAGCGGCCACATCAGCCGCACGACGCTTCCGACCGATCGGCGTGTGCAGATCATCGCGCTTACCCCCTTCGGCCGCGCCGAATTCGAGAAGATGGCAGCAAGCCATGCCGACTGGATCTCGGATCTGTTTGCCGGCCTTCCGGCCAAGGAAGGCGGCGTGCTGATGGATGAGCTTGCCACACTCAAGCGGTCGATCATCGCCTCGCTCGCGCGAAATTCCTGAGTCCACGGCGCTTCTGCCTACAACTGCCTTACTTTCTGCCGCACCGGCCTCGAAGCGATGCGACGCCGCTCGGCGGCGCTGCGAGCGCCCGGCGTCGGCTTCCCATCTGCCCAAAACAATTTTAAGCTTGAAATTTCTCCTGAACGAGTCCACCCTGCTTGCAACAGTCCAGCATGGCCACTTGTGCCAGCTCGACGGTGACGCGCAGCCGGAACTCGGGAGGAGAACGACATGCGGATCGTCTGTATCGGTGGCGGGCCTGCCGGCCTTTATTTTGCGCTGCTGATGAAGCGGCAGCATCCGGAGCATCACGTCACCGTCGTCGAACGGAACCGCCCCTTTGACACATTCGGCTGGGGCGTCGTCTTTTCGGACGCGACCATGCAGTCGATGCGGCAATGGGACCCGGAGACCGCCGAGGCGATCGAGGTTTCCTTCAACCATTGGGACGACATCGAGCTGGTCTTCAAGGGCCGCAAGATCCGCACGACCGGCCACGGCTTCGTTGGCATCGGCCGCAAGAAGATGCTCAACATCCTCCAGGAACGCTGCCTCGAACTCGGCGTCGAACTGCTGTTCGAGCAGGACGTGGAAAGCGACGAGCAGTTCGCCGACGCCGATCTGATCATCGCCTCCGACGGCGTCAACTCAAGGATCCGCAACAAATACGCCGACATCTTCAAGCCGGACATGGTGATCCGGCCGAACCGCTATGTCTGGCTCGGCACGGACAAGAAGTTCGACGCCTTCACCTTCGACTTCCAGCGCACCGAGCATGGCTGGTTCCAGGCGCATATCTACCGCTTCGACGAGAACACCTCGACCTTCATCGTTGAGACCACCGACGACGTCTTCCGCGCCCATGGCCTCGACCAGATGGACCAGGACCAGTCGATCGCGTTCTGCGAAAAGCTCTTTGAAGGCACGCTCGACGGCCACAAGCTGATGACCAATGCGCGGCACTTGCGCGGCTCCGCCTGGCTGAACTTCGGCCGGCTGATCTGCGAAAAGTGGAGCCATTTCAACGGCCACAGCCATGTCGTGTTGATGGGCGACAGTGCCCACACGGCCCATTTCGCCATCGGCTCGGGCACCAAGCTTGCGATCGATGACGCGATCGAACTCACCCGCCAGTTCGATATTCTGGGCCACGACAAGGCAACCATTCCCGCCGTGCTGTCGGCTTACGAAGAGGTGCGCCGCGTCGATGTCGCCCGCATCCAGAATGCGGCCCGCAATGCGATGGAATGGTTCGAAGTGGTCGGCACGCGCTATGCCGACACGCTGGAGCCCGAACAGTTCATGTATTCGATGCTGACCCGCTCGCAGCGCATCAGCCACGAGAACCTTCGCCTGCGCGACAAGGACTGGCTCGAAGGCTTCGAGCGCTGGTTTGCCGAACGCGCCGGTGTGGCGCCGGCGGCGAACGGGGCGGTTCCGCCGCCGATGTTTACGCCGTTCAAGCTCCGCGGCCTGACGCTGAAGAACCGCATCGTGGTTTCGCCGATGGCGATGTATTCGGCAGCCGACGGCGTGCCGAACGATTTTCATCTCGTTCATCTCGGCGCGCGCGCCATGGGCGGTGCGGCGCTCGTCTTCCCGGAAATGACCTGTGTGTCGGCCGATGCCCGCATCACGCCCGGATGTCTGGGGCTCTGGAGCGACGAGCAGGCCCAGGCCTTCAAGCGCATCGTCGACTTCGTACACCAGCAGACCCCCGCCAAGATCGGCATCCAGCTCGGCCATGCCGGCCGCAAGGGCGCGACAAAGGTCGCCTGGGAGGGGATCGATCAGCCCTTGGCCGAAGGCGGCTGGCCACTCATTTCCGCGTCCGCCCTGCCCTACCTCAAGCATTCGGACATGCCGCGCGAAATGACGCGGGAGGATATGGACCGGGTCGTCACCGATTTCGTGCGAGCCACCGAACGGGCCCGTGACCTCGGTTTCGATATCCTCGAACTGCACGTCGCGCACGGCTACCTGCTGTCGAGCTTCCTGTCGCCGCTTACCAATCTGCGCACCGACGACTATGGCGGCGATCACGCCGCCCGCGCCCGCTTCCCGCTCGAAGTGTTCCACGCAGTGCGTAAAGTCTGGCCCGAGGACCGGCCGATGTCGGTTCGCCTCTCGACCCATGACTGGCACGAGGGCGGCAACACGCCCGAGGACGCGGCAATTTTCGCCCGCCTGTTCAAGGAGGCGGGCGCCGACATGATCGACTGCTCGTCCGGCCAGGTGGTGAAAGAAGAAAAACCGGTCTATGGTCGCCTGTTCCAGACGCCATTTTCCGATAAGATCCGCAACGAGATCCAGGTTCCGACCATTGCGGTCGGGGCGATTTCCGAGGCCGACCACGCCAATTCGATCATCGCAGCCGGTCGAGCCGATCTCTGCGCGATTGCCCGCCCGCATCTGGCCGATCCGTCCTTCGTGATGCACGAGGCGGCAAAGATTGGCTATGACGGCGAGCCCTGGCCGAAACAGTACCATTCGGCTCGGGCCCAGTACGTGAACAACCTGGCGCGCGCCGCAACGACGGCAGGCAAGCCATGACAAGGCACGCCCTCGTCACAGGCGCCGGCAGCGGTATCGGCAAGGCGATTGCCCTTAGGCTCGCCGCCGACGGCCACATCGTCAGCCTCGCCGGTCGGCGCGCAGCACCGCTTGAAGCGGTACGGGGCGACATCCTTGCTGCCGGCGGACAGGCCTTTGTCCGTGACGGCTTCGATGTGACCAACCCGCAGGCCGTCGAGCAAGGTATCACGGCTGCGATCGCTGAAGCCGGAGAGATTGCCGTTCTCGTCAACTGCGCCGGCGAAGCGCCCTCGGCGCCGTTCGAAAAGACCGACTTCGCGCTTTGGCAGCGGGTGCTTTCCATCAACCTCACCGGCGTCTATCTGGTGACGCAGGCAGCGCTTGCCTCCGTGCGGCGGGCCGGCAACGGCCGGATCGTCAACGTTGCGAGCACCGCGGGCCTGACCGGCTATGCTTATGTTTCGGCCTATTGCGCGTCGAAGCACGGCGTCATCGGCTTGACGAGGGCACTGGCGCTTGAGCTTGCGCGCACCGACGTCACCGTCAATGCCGTCTGCCCCGGCTTCACCGACACGCCGCTGATCGACGGCGCGCTCGATACGATCAGCGAAAAGACCGGCCGTTCGCGCGAGGAAGCGCGCGCCAGCCTTGCTCGCTCCAACCCTCAGGGACGCCTGGTGACGCCGGAAGAAATCGCCCACACGGTCTCGTGGCTCGTCTCGGAAAAGGCGACGGCAATCACTGGTCAGGCGATCGCTGTCGCCGGCGGCGAAGTTCTTGGAGGATAGAGATGACAAACCCGATGCAGGCCAAGAAGCGCGCCTTCAAAGACCACAAGGCCAAGCACTTCCTGTTCGAAACGGATGCTGACGGACGCGTCGCCACGATCACCCTCAACCGTCCGGAAAAGAAGAACCCGCTGACCTTCGAAAGCTACGAGGAACTTTGCGATCTTTTCCGCTCGCTTGCCCGCGCCAGCGACGTGCGCGCGGTCGTGCTGGCCGGCGCCGGTGACAACTTTTCATCCGGTGGCGACGTGTTCGAGATCATCGAGCCGCTGACGCGTATGGCGATGCCCGATCTGCTGGATTTTACCCGCATGACCGGCGAACTGGTCCGCCAGATCCGCGCCTGCCCGCAGCCGGTCATAGCAGCCGTCGACGGCATCTGCGCCGGCGCCGGTGCCATTTTGGCCATGGCCTCGGACTTCCGTGTGGCAACGCTCGAGGCGAAGACGGCCTTTCTCTTTACCCGCGTCGGGCTGGCCGGCGCCGACATGGGCGCCTGCGGCATTCTTCCCCGCATCATCGGCCAGGGCCGCGCCGCCGACCTGCTCTTCACCGGCCGCGTCATGACCGCGTCGGAAGGCCACGCCTGGGGCTTCTACAATGCTCTGCATGAGCGTCCGTCGCTGCTTGCCGAAGCCCAGAAATTTGCACGCAGTATCGCCGACGGCCCCTGGTTTGCCCATGCGATGACCAAGAAGATGCTCGACCAGGAATGGGCGATGGGTATCGACCAACTGATCGAATCGGAAGCCCAGGCGCAAGCGATCTGCATGGCGACCGGCGACTTCCGCCGCGCCTTCGAGGCCTTTGCCGCCAAGGCGAAGCCTGAATTCAAGGGGAACTGAGCATGAGTTCCCATGGCACGACCTTGCGCCCACCTTCCCGCGATCATCTCGACTGGCCGTTCTACGATGACAGTCACCGTGCGCTCGCTGCGGAACTCGACGCCTTCGTGGCTCGTGGCGGCCTCGGCGAGATCGATCACGCTGATGTCGATGCCGCCTGCAAGCAGCTGGTCGCGGCACTCGGTACTGCAGGCGTGCTTCGCCATTGCGTGCCAAAGGCGTTCGGCGGTGCTAGCGACGAGATCGACAGCCGGTCGCTCTGCCTCATCCGCGAAACGCTCGCCTACACAGACGGGCTTGCCGACTTTGCCTTCGCCATGCAGGGCCTCGGGACGGGTGCGATCAGCCTGTCCGGCTCCGAGGCGTTGAAACACGCCGTCCTGTCCAAGGTCGCCCGCGGCGAATGGATCTCCGCCTTTGCGCTTTCCGAACCCGAGGCCGGCTCGGATGTCGCGGCGATGGCGTGCGCTGCGCGCCGGGATGGCGATCATTTCGTACTCGACGGTGAAAAGACCTGGATCTCGAACGGCGGCATCGCCGACGTCTATACCGTCTTTGCCCGCACAGGCGAGGCGCCGGGTACGCGCGGCATTTCCGCCTTCGTGGTCTTCGCCGATACGCCGGGCCTTACCATCCCCGAGCGCATCGAGACGATTGCGCCGCATCCGCTCGCCCGCCTTCGTTTCGACAATTGCCGCATCCCGGCGTCGCAACTTCTGGGCGCGTCTGGCGAAGGCTTCAAGATCGCCATGCGCACCCTCGACATTTTCCGCCCGTCCGTGGCAGCCGCCGCGATCGGATTTGCCCGGCGCGCGCTTGACGAGGCGGTGGCCCACGCGAAGAGCCGCAGGATGTTCGGCGCGACCCTTGGCGATCTGCCGACGGCGCAAAGCACGCTTGGCGAGATGGCGACCGCTATCGACGCGGCAGCACTCCTGACCGGCCGCACGGCGTGGCAACGCGACGTGCAGAAACGACCAACGACGCGCGAAGCGGCGATGGCCAAGATGACCGCGACCGAGAACGCGCAATGGGTCATCGACCAGGCGCTGCAGCTCTTTGGCGGCCGCGGCGTGCGCGTCGGCGAGATCACCGAGCGGCTCTATCGCGAGATCCGCGCGCTCAGAATCTACGAGGGCGCGACCGAGGTTCAAAAGCTCATCATCGGCCGCGAGCTGATGAAGGGCACGGGACGATAACAAGGGGTGTCGAACATGCATGGTTCGAAGGCGTCATTCGACTGGCAGGACCCGTTCAACCTGGATCAGCAGTTGAGCGAAGAAGAACGCATGGTGCGCCAGACCGCTGCGCGCTATGCCGAAGACCGTCTGGCTCCGCGCGTCCAGGAGGCATTCCGCCACGAGAAAACCGATCCGTCGATCTTTGCCGAGATGGGCGAACTCGGCCTGCTCGGTCCGATGGTGTCGGAGGAATACGGGGGCGCCGGCCTCAACTACGTTTCCTACGGCCTGATCGCCCGTGAGGTCGAACGCATCGACAGCGGCTACCGCTCGATGATGAGCGTGCAGTCTTCGCTCGTCATCGTGCCGATCCATACCTTCGGCAGTGAAGCGCAGAAGCGCAAATACCTGCCAGGACTGATTGCCGGCACCAAGATCGGCTGCTTTGGCCTGACCGAGCCAGACCACGGTTCTGATCCCGGATCGATGATCACCAAGGCCGCCAAGGTCGATGGCGGCTATCTGCTGTCCGGTTCAAAGACATGGATCTCCAATGCGCCGATCGCCGACGTGTTCGTCGTCTGGGCAAAGACATCAGATGGCGCCATCCGCGGCTTCATCCTCGAAAAGGGGTGGAAGGGTCTCAGCGCGCCGGCGATCCACGGCAAGGTGGGCTTAAGGGCATCGATCACCGGCCAGATCGTCATGGACGAGGTCTTCGTGCCGGACGAAAACATGCTGCCTGAGGTGACAGGACTGAAGGGCCCCTTCACCTGCCTCAACTCCGCGCGCTTCGGCATCGCCTGGGGCGCCCTTGGTGCAGCCGAGTCCTGCTATGACACGGCGCGGCAATACGTGATCGACCGCAAGCAGTTCGGCCGGCCGCTTGCCGCCAACCAGCTGATCCAGAAGAAGCTTGCGGACATGGCAACCGAAATCGCCCTTGGCCTGCAGGGCTGCCTGCGCCTCGGGCGCATGAAGGATGAAGGCAATCCGCCGGTCGAACTGACCTCGATCCTCAAGCGCAACTCCTGCGGAAAAGCGTTGGAAATCGCCAGAACTGCGCGCGACATGCTCGGCGGCAACGGCATTTCGGACGAATTTCCGGTGGCCCGCCACCTCGTCAATCTGGAAGTGGTCAACACCTATGAGGGTACCCACGACATCCATGCGCTGATCCTCGGCCGTGCCATCACCGGCATTGCCGCCTTTGCGAACTGAGGTCGGCATCGATGTTCAGGACCACGAGACCACTGCGGTTCGGAGACTGCGACCCCTCGGGGATCGCCTACTTCCCGTCCTATCTCAATATTCTTGTCGGGGTGACGGAGGACTTCTTCGCCTCGCTCGGCTTTCCCTGGAAAGCCATGAACGACGAGCGGCGGATCGGCGTGCCGACGGTGCGCCTCGATCTCACCTTCTCTCGACCGGGCTTCCAGGGCGACGATCTGGATTTCGCGCTGGCGGTGCGCGGCATTGGCCGCTCGTCGCTCGACATGGAGCACACGGTCTCGGCGAGAGGCGCCGTGCTCTGGACAGCAAAACAGCGGGTCGTTGCCACCTCGCTCGACAATCACGCTTCTTGTGCCTGGCCGGACGATATCCGCGCCGCGCTGACACAACATCTGGAGACGACCGATGCACACCATCCTGCAACCTGAAGGCTGGGCTAAGCCCATCGGCTATGCCAACGGCGTCTCGGCCAAAGGCCGCACCGTCTTCATCGGCGGCCAAATCGGCTGGAACGCGCAGTCCGAGTTCGAGACCGACGATTTCGTCGAGCAGGTGCGCCAGACGCTGAAGAACGTGGTCGCAGTGCTTGCGGCCGGCGGCGCCGAGCCGCAGCACATCACCACCATGACCTGGTACTTCACTGACAAGCAGGAATATGTCGGCAATCTGCGCGGCATCGGTCAGGCCTATCGCGACATCATCGGCCGGCATTTCCCGGCCATGGCTGCGATGCAGGTCGTCTCGCTCGTCGAAGACCGCGCCAAGATCGAGATCCAGGCAACGGCCGTCGTCCCCGATTGAGGTTTGGCAGCATGGCCGAGATCCGATTTTCCGAAAGCGTTTCCGCCCGACTTGAAGGTGGCGTTCTCCTCGTTACCATCGACAACGCGCCCGTCAACGCGCTCTCCGCGGATGTCCGTTCCGGCCTGATGGCGGCGCTTGACCATGTTGCCGAACGGTCGACGATTGCGGGTCTCGTCATCACCGGCGCCGGCAATACCTTCATCGGCGGCGCGGATATCAGGGAGTTTGGCAAGCCGCCGGTCGACCCGCTGCTTCCCGAAGTGATCGAGCGCATCGAGACCTTCGACAAGCCGGTTGCCGCAGCCGTCAACGGCCCCGCCCTTGGCGGCGGCTGCGAAGTGGCGCTTGCCTGCCACGGCCGGATTGCCGGCGAGAAGGTGTCGTTCGGCCTGCCCGAGGTAAAGCTCGGGCTTGTCCCGGGTGCTGGCGGGACGCAGCGCTTGCCACGCCTGATCGGCACGGTCATGGCGATCGATCTCATCGGAACCGGTCGTGCCGTGAAGGCCGCCGAAGCTGTGGCGCTTGGGCTTGCCGACAGCATTGCCGCCGATCCTGTCGCTGTCGCTCTGGCTTTCGTTCAAGAGCAAGCTGGCAAGCCGCTCCGTCGGACCGGCATGATCGCCGTCCCGCCTGCGCACGCCAAAGCCGTCGGCGCGGTGGAAGCGAAGGTTCTGGCAAAGGCCCGCGGCCAGGCTGCCCCCGCCGAGGCAATCCGCCTCGTTAAGGCAGCCGGTGAACTCGACCTGAAGCAAGGACTGGCTGAGGAACGCGCGACTTTCCGGCGTCTGCGGGATTCGGTCGAGTCAGCGGCCCTCAGGCATGTGTTTTTTGCGGAGCGCGCCGCCGGCAAGGTCGAAGGGCTCGACAAGGTTTCGCCTCGGCCGATCGCGATCGTCGGTGTCGTCGGCACCGGGCTGATGGGGTCCGGCATCGCGGTCTCCGCCTTGATCTCCGGCTACCGCGTGGTCGCCTTGGAGCAGACGGAAGAAGCCGCAGCCGGCGGACGGGCACGCATTGCCGAGACGCTCGACAAGACCGTGCGGGCTGGACGATTGACTGCTGACGGACGCGACGAATGCCTCGCGCGGCTGCAGACCACCGCAGAAGCCGTTGAGCTCGCGAAAGCTGACCTCGTCATCGAAGCGGTGTTCGACGACCTCCAGGTCAAGACGGAGTTGTTTCAGAAGCTCGACGGCATCGTCGCACCGGGCGCCATCCTCGCGACCAACACCAGTTATCTCGACCCCGATACGATCGCGGCGGCGACGGTCGATCCATCACGGGTGGTGGGCCTGCATTTCTTTTCGCCCGCCAACGTGATGCGGCTCGTCGAAGTCGTTGATTGCGCCAAGACCGCGCCGGACGTCCTGGCGACGGCGCTTGCCTTCGTCAAACGCCTCGGCAAGCTGCCGGTCGTAACCGGGGTCACCGAAGGCTTCATCGGCAACCGCATTTTCTCGGCCTATCGCCGCGAGGCGGAGTTCATGCTGGAAGATGGAGCACTGCCGCAGGAGATCGACGCCGCGCTCGAGGCCTATGGCTTTCCGATGGGCATCTTCGCCGTCAACGACATGGCCGGACTGGAGATTGCCTGGGCACGACGCAAGCGACAGGCGGCAACACGCGATCCTGCCGCACGCTATGTCGAAATCGCCGACAGGCTCTGCGAGGCCGGCCGTCTCGGCCGCAAGAGTGGCCGCGGCTGGTACGCCTATCCCGATGGTGAGCGCACCGTTGATCCCGACGTCACGGCGATGATCGAAACGGCGCGGGCAGCCAAGCGCATCACGCCGCGCGCCTTTAAATCCGATGAGATCATGAACCGGCTTCTGAACGCCATGTGCGACGAAGGCAAGGCGCTGCTCGCCGAAGGCATCGCCGCGCGTCCCGGCGACATCGATCTCGTGATGATCAACGGCTACGGATTTCCCGCGCACAACGGCGGGCCGATGTTTGCAGCCGGGCAAAGCAAAGGATAAATCTCATGGCTGAAGCCTACATCGTCGGCGGCGTGCGAACCCCCATCGGCCGCTACGGCGGAGCACTCTCGAGCGCCCGCCCGGACGATCTTGCGGCCCATGTCATCCGCGAGGCGCTGGCGCGCGTAGCATCCATTCCGGCCGAAGCGATCGACGAGGTCGTACTTGGCTGCGCCAACCAGGCGGGTGAGGACAATCGCAACGTCGCCCGCATGGCCTCCTTGCTCGCCGGGCTACCGGAGACGGTCGCCGGAACGACCATCAACCGGCTGTGCGGTTCCGGGCTCGATGCAGTCGGTTATGCCGCTCGCGCGATCCGGCTGGGGGAGGCCGAAATCATGGTCGCCGGCGGCGTCGAAAGCATGTCGCGTGCGCCCTTCGTCATGCCGAAGGCCGAAGGCCCGTTCCAGCGCAGCACCGAGATCCACGACACGACGATCGGCTGGCGCTTCATCAACACGGCCATGAAAGACCGATACGGCATCGACTCGATGCCGGAGACCGCCGAAAACCTCGCCGCCGAATTTTCCATCTCCCGCAAAGATCAGGACGCCTTTGCACTGCGCAGCCAGGCGCGCGCGGCAGTTGCGCAAAAGAGCGGGCGTCTCGCCCGCGAGATCGCCGCCTACGCGATCAAGGGACGCAAGGGCGAGACGACCCACGTCGAACACGACGAACATCCGCGCGAGACGACGCTCGAAAAGCTTGCGAGCCTGCCGACGCCCTTCCGCGCCAATGGCACGGTAACCGCGGGCAACGCATCGGGCGTCAACGACGGCGCGGCCGCGCTCATTCTCGCCTCAGCCGGCGCGGTCGAGCGCTACGGACTTCAGCCCTTGGCCCGCGTCGACGGCATGGCAACGGCCGGTGTTGCCCCACGCATCATGGGCATCGGACCGGTCTTTTCCACGCACAAGCTCCTGGAACGTTTTGGTCTCGGCATCGGCGACATCGATGTCGTCGAGTTGAACGAGGCCTTTGCAGCGCAGGCGCTCGCCTGCATGCGGCAACTGGGGCTTGCCGACGATGCGCCCCGTGTCAATCCGAACGGCGGCGCCATCGCGCTCGGCCATCCGCTCGGCATGTCCGGTGCACGCCTGGCGTTGACCGCCGCGTTGGAGCTCGAAGCGCAGGGTGCCAAGCGTGCGATCGCCACCATGTGCATCGGCGTCGGACAGGGCATCTCGATCCTGTTGACACGGCCGTAGCGGCTGCACGCTTCGTGCCGTCAGCCGAAGGCCGCTCAAGACAATGAGAAAGCTGGGCTTGCTACTCAGCTCATGGGACTGAGACCGAGCCGCAAGCGGCTCGGTCTTCAAGCTTATTTTCCACCCCAGGCGGCGGGATAGTCCGGCAGCTTCTCGCAGCCGCACATGGCGTGATGCAGCGGGGGCATCTTGGCGTCGACATATTGATCGAGCGTTTCTGCCGTGATCGCCGGCTGCGGCATTACCCATTCCGGACCCGGCACCGCCTCGCCCTGCAGCACCTTCACTGCCGCGATGATTGGCGTGCGCCATTGGTAGGTCGGATAGGTCGGGGCTATCGCCTTGAAGCCTTCCGACTTCCACTTGACCAGGAAGTCCTGCTGGTCCTCGCCGGTAATGATCGGGGGCGGCAGGCCCGCATCCTCGAAGGCTTCGAGGGCTGCAACTGCTGTGGCACCAGCGTCCATCCAGATCGCGTCGATTTTGCCGCGTTGCAGGTAGTCTTCGACGATCGACTTGGTCTTGGCATTGTCGCCCTCGGTGAATTCCTCGCCGATGACGTTCAGCCCTGTCTCCTTGAAAATGCGCTTGGCCGCGGACGCGCGGGTCTCGAGCACATCGACACCCGGTACGATGCGCAGCATCAGGACGTCGGCGCCCGCGGGTGCCGTCGCCGCCACGAACTCGCCTGCCTGGATACCGAAGCCGTAACCACCCACCGGATGGATGAAGGTGACCGGGCATTTGGTGTTGACGCCGCGGTCAAAGACGATCACCGGCAGCTTGGCACAAGCCTTCTCGACTGCAGGCGTCAAGGCTGCCGTCGTATTCGGCGAGACAATCAGGGCCGAACATTTGCCGCCGTTGATGAGGTCGTCGATGTCGGCGATCTGCTTGTCGTCGGACCCTTCGGCATCGACGTGAATGAGCTCCTTGATTTCCGGATGGAGCTTTACTTCGGCCTGCATGTTCGTCCAGCCGGTTACCCGCCAGGCATTGTTCACGCCGGCGTTTGAAAAGCAGATCGTGTAGGGACCTGGCTTCTTGTACTTTGCGGTGTCGGCCATCTGGTCGCCGTAGTACTGCTCCCAAGGCTCCCCGTCGGGACCATTGGCCTTGGCCGTCAGCAGCGTCCGCTGTCTGTCGAACTCGGCAGTATCGTCGAAGTTCAGCTGTTGGCTATGCGCCGTGCCGGCGACGAGCGCAGCCGAAAGTGCGGCGGTCAGCAATTTTTTCATGTCTCACTCCCATTGATCATGATTTTTCAGTTCCTCCCGATGGCCTGGAGCGGAATGCGGAAAGCGCCCGCAACCCGCTCTGACCCTCGAAATCAGGTCCCGCCGGCGCGGTTGCGCCGGTAGGTTGCAAGCACGACTGCGGCGATCAGGATCAAGCCCTGGACGACATCGCGCGTCGGCTTCGGCAGTCCGATGAAGTTGAGCAGCGTGAAGATGGCGGTCAGCGTCAGCGCGCCTGCAATCGAGGCGGGCACGGAGCCGCGGCCGCCGAGAAGCTGCGCTCCGCCGATCACGCAGGCGGTGATCGCCTGCAGCTCGTAGCCGACGCCGACATCGGTTGATACGCCCGCAAATCCACCGAGCAGGATGCCGGCCGTCACCGCGCTCAGCGACGAGGCGACAAAGGCGATGATGCGCACCCTCTCGATCGGCACACCCGACATTTGCGCCGCGCGCGGATTGTCGCCGAGCGCATGCAGCATGCGCCCGAGATTGGTGCGATGCATGAGCCAGAAGAAGACGAAGCCGACGACCAACAGCACCAGCAATGCCACCGGCAGGAACTGGATCAATGGAATGCCCTGAAGGCTGGCGCGCCCGAAGAAGCGGAACGTCTCCGGCAGGTAGCCGCGCGGTGATCCGCTCGACCACATGAAGGCAGCACCATTGAGCGTGATCATCATGCCGAGCGTGGCGATCAATGACGGCACCCGCAGATAGGAAACGACCAGGCCGTTCACCACGCCGACGGCGAGCCCCACCGCATACATGACCGCAATCACCCACCAGGTCGCATCGGCACTGTTGTCGAGCAGCATCGACGAGCCGACGACCGTCAGCGTGATGAGCGAGCCTGCCGAAAGGTCAAAACCGCCGGAGACGATGACGTAGATTTGGCCGGCCGCAAGGATTGCAAGAGGAGCGGCTCGCTTCAGGAAATTCATGTAGCCCGTGGGCTCGATGAAGTTCGGGTTCGAAAACGTGATGGCAACGAGAAGGGCTGCCAGCACGAAGAAGACGGGATTGATCTTCGGCAGCCGCCCAATGCTTGCCACGCCGCGCGTCTTTGCGGAGCCGACGGTTTCCTGGATCATGCCACTATCCTCTTTGAACGGACTGCGTAAAAGGCGACGGCGGCGACGATGATGATGCCGCGCATTACCTGCTTGGCGAAGGCGTCAATGCCGGCGAGATTGAAGATGGAATCGATCAGCGAGAAAATGATCACGCCGGCAACAGTGCCCCAGATCCCACCCTTGCCGCCGGAGAGGATTGTGCCGCCGATGACGACGACGGCGATCGATTCCAGATCATAGGCGCCCTCCGTGCCGATCCAGGGCGAACCGGATTTCAGGCGGCTGGCCAAATAGAGGCCGGCGAGCGCCGCGCAAAGGCTGCAGATGATATGGCTCGCCATGACGACCCGCGTCGTGTTGATGCCGGCCGCGCGCGCCGTGTCGCGGTTGCCTCCAACCGAGTAGATGTTGGAGCCAAAGCGCGTGAAGCGCAGGACGATCCATGCGCCAAGGACCAGCAGCGCCAGAACGACCAGGCTGACCGGCAGCCCGAGCACCTCGCCATAGGCGAAATACTGGAACGCATCCGGTACCGAGCCGCCGAACCGGCCATGAAAGGAGGCAAGACAGCCCTGAATGATCAGCGCCATGCCGAGCGTCGCGATAAGCGGGTTGACATCGAGGCGGGTGATCAGGAGCCCGTTGAGGGTTCCGACCACCGTCCCCATCACAAGCACCGCAGCAACGGCCGGCACCATCATCGCAGGGTCGCCGTTCATGATCGCAGAGGACACCACGGCCGAGGCCGAGATGAGATGGGCCACCGACAGGTCGATCGAGCCGACGAGGATGGTGAAAGTCTGTCCAACGGCGGTGATGCCGAGCGCGATGGATCGGTTAAGGATGGAGACGGTCGCCTCCGGTGTCAGGAAGCGTGTCAGGCCGAGGCTGAGCGCAATCGCCGCATAGATCAGGACGGCCAGACCGAGCAGAAGCGCCGGCGCGTAGTGTTCCATGCGCCAGGCGGGACGCCGAGTGAGAGTTGCCTTGTTCATGCTGCCACCGCCTCCTCGCCAGTTGCCGCCAACATCACATCGGCTTCAGAGGCCCCGCGCGAAAACGCCGCGACGAGTTCGCCGTTCCGCATCACAAGGACGCGGTCGGATGCGCCGAGAACCTCCGGGAGATCGGACGAGACCATCATGATGGCCGTGCCCTTGCGCGCGAGATCGCGCATCAGGTGGTAGATCCCGGCCTTGGCATTGACGTCGATGCCGCGTGTCGGCTCGATGAAGATCAACAGCCGAGGCGCCAGCGCCAGCCAGCGCGCAACGATGGCTTTCTGCTGGTTGCCGCCCGACAGCGCCTTGATGTCCTGGGCAAAGCTGCCGGCGCGCACGTCGAGTTCGCGCAGCAGCTTTTCCATCGCTTCCGCCGAAACGAAAGGCGTCGCATTGGCATTGCCGGAAAGGCCGGAGAGTGCGCGAGACGTAAGCATGCCGTTGTCGACGACCGATTGCATCAACACCAGCGCTTCGGCCTTGCGATCGCCCGGCAGCAACCCGACCCCGGCGCTGATCGCCTCGCGCGGACTGGTGAACCGCGCCGGCTTGCCGGAAAGGGTGATCTCACCCTTGGTGAAGGGAGAAAGGCCGAATATCGCCTGCGCGAGCGCGACGCGCCCTGCCCCTTGCAAGCCCGAAAAACCGACGATCTCGCCTGCGCGCAGTTCGAAGGACACATTTTTCAGCCGTTCGTTGCCGGCGTTGCGGACTGAGAGCACGACGCCGCCGATCTCCTGCGGTGCTGCCGGTTCCGCATAGAAATCGCCAAGGTCGCGGCCCACCATGGCTCGTACGATCGCCTCGGGCTCAGGCACATGGTCGAAGCGAACCGCCACCTCGCCATCCTTGAGCACGGTAACACGATCGGCCAGCCGCGTGATTTCGGGCATGCGGTGGGTGATGTAGACGATCGCCACACCGCTTTTCTTCAAGGTGTCGACGAGACCGTAGAGCACCTCGCATTCGGCCTCGTTCAGCGCTGCCGTCGGCTCGTCCATCACGATCACCTTTGCCTCTAGCGACACCGCCTTGGCGATCTCCACCAGTTGCTGGCTGGCGACGTCGAGGTCAGCGACAACGGTGCTCGGCTCGATCCGGTGCGCCGAGCCGAAGAGCGCAAGCACGCGCCGCGCTTCGTCGTTCATCGCCCTGTGGTCGATTAGACCGCGGCGCGTCGGCTCGCGGCCGAGGAAGATGTTCTGTGCGACGGTTCGCTCGGGCAGTAGGGAGAATTCCTGATAGATGACGGCAATGCCCGCGCGGATCGCCGCAAGCGGATGCGTGAAATGCCGTTCCTCACCGTTTACGACAACCGCGCCTGCGTCCGGCCGATAGATGCCGGAGAGGATCTTCATCAGCGTCGACTTGCCGGCACCGTTTTCTCCCGCCAGCGCATGGACCTCACCGCAATGCGCGGAGAAGCTGACGTTTTTCAACGCCTTGACACCGGGGAAACTCTTGGCGATGCCGCGCATCTCGATAGCGGGGTGTTTCGTGTTCATGCAGCAGCCCATGTCTTGCGGATGAATGTCGCGCTCTCGGAAAAGAGCGTATCGAAGTCGGGAAACAGCGGCCGCCAGACGCGGGTCGCCGTCGCGATCGCCGGCAGCCCGGCGCCGAATGCCTCAAGCGTCAGCCAACCGTCATAGCCGATCTCCTTCAACACCGTGAACATCGCGCCAAATTCGATATGCCCCCGCCCGGGAATGCCACGATCGTTCTCGGAGACATGGAAGACCCCGATATCCTGGCCAATCAGGCGGATCGCCGCCTCCGGCCGACGCTCCTCCACATTGGCATGGAACGTGTCGTACATGATCTTGAAGGCAGGATGCGCCACGCGATCCACATAGGCACGCGCCTGCTCCATCGTGTTGAGAAAATAAGTCTCGAAGCGATTGAGCGGCTCGAGGCTCAAATGCATGCCGTTGGCCGCCGCCCGCTCCGCCAGCGCATGGTGCGCGTCTGCCCCATACTTCAACTCGTCTTCGCTGGCGCCCCTGCCGGTAAAGAAGCCGATCGGGGCATGAAACGGCCCGCCCATGCTTTCAGCACCAAGCGCTATTGCGCAATCCAGCGCCCAGTCGAGATGGGAAAGCCCGCGCGCCCGCACTTCGGCATCGCAACTGACGGGGTTTGCCTCAGGCGTCGGGACGATCGATGTGGTGGATCGGCCAAGGCCGAGCCCGTCCAATTCGCGGCCCAGGCGTTCGTAGTGACTGACCTTGCCCGACAGAACCGGCACTTCGACGCCATCATACCCGAGATCGCGCAACCGGCCGATATTGTCGAGATGCCTCTCCTCGACGAAATCGGTCAGGCAAAGGAGATTGATACCAAGCTTCATGACGCGCTCACTTCAGCGAAATGCCGAGATCGCGACACGTCGCGCGGATCCAGGCCAGTGACGTTTCGATCATCGGGCCGGCGGCGCCTTCGCATTCGAGGCTGAGTACGCCGTCGTAGCCGTGGTCGCGAAGCATGGCGAGACAGGTCTTGATATTCTCGGCATTGACGCCATCGCCGAGCGCACAATGGCTGACCGCGATCCCGGTCTGTCCGCCACGGGCAGCCGCTGCCAGCGACGGTGACACGTCCTTAAGATGGACATGAGACACCCTGTCGATGAACCGCGACAGAAACTGCGGCGGTTCCTGGCCGGCGATGAAGGTGTTGCCGGTGTCCATGTTCATGCGCAGCCACTTGCTGTCTGCGAAGGCGAGCATGCGCTCCATGAATTCCGGACGCGTCGTGAAATGACCATGAGGCTCGATGTTGACGACGATCTCGTGCGCTTCAGCGACTTCGACGATCTTTTCGTAGCTGCGCTTCATCAGCGCCATCGACTCTTCTTCGGTAAGTCCGGGCGGCATGTGGAGCCCGTCGGTCGTGTCGACGCAGGGACTGCCGGCCTGCGCGGCCCAGGCAATCGACTTCAGCACATAGGGCACACCTCTGAGCGGTCCGTCCTCACCAGACAGCGGATAGGCCGCATCGACCTGGGAAAAGCGCACGCCGTAACGCTCCATCTTGCGACGCAAGAGGACCGGGTCCTCGTAGAGCGCGACATGCGGTTGATAGCCCAGTCCGTGGATCCAGCTCACGCCGTCGATCAGACCACACTCGATGAAGTGCAAATCGTTGTCGCTCGCCCATTCCAGGCATTTTTCAAACGACCAGTAGGCCGAGTTGAACGCGTCCGTGTGGAAGCCTATCCGCACCGGCAAAATCCTCCCAATTTCCCCCATGCCATTGAGTTTCAATGGCAAATCACCAGCGCCTCCAAAATGCCGCTTGATGATGTCCAAGCATTGCGCAATAAATCGCTGCCTGCGTTCGAAATAGACGACTGGTAAATTTTATACATCTGCGGGGGAGCGGGATGACGAAGAGCAGCAACGAACGGGCGGTCAATCGGCCCGCGGTCTTCCGCGAGCCGGGCGCCCTGCTCTATGCCGGCAATTGCCAGGACCTGATGAAGGCCTCGCTTGCCGGCCAGGTGTCGCTCAACGCCTGGACGCGACGCGGCTATCCCGGCATCGACCTCGGCGCGGCGCTGCCGCAGGTCTGTTCCGTCGGCGGATGGGATGCGACGACCCCGCAGGACTGGGGCCTGCGCGAACATTGCAACGAGGGGGTCAAGATCGCCTATCTGGCGCGCGGCTCATTGACGATCACCATGGATGGCCGCAGGACGACGATCAACGAAGGCCAGATGTTCGTCGTGCGGCCCTGGCAGTTGCACGCGCTCGGCGATCCCAATGTCGGTGCCAGCCACATCATCTGGGTGCTCATGGATATGGGCGTGCGCCGACCACACGAAACCTGGCTGTGGCCCGACTGGATCGGCTGGCCCGAGCGCGACCGAAAGCGCCTGAGCGAACTTCTGTCGAAGAACGAACAGATTTCCTACAACGCCTCCCGCGAAGTTACCCGCACCTTCCTCGACATCCACGAGGTGGTGGCAGGCGGCGATATCGACGGTGGAGAGGCGCACCTGCGCCTCTTGATTTCGATGATGCTGCTGCAATTCCGCCAGATGCTGGAAAGCCAGGCACCGGTTCTCGATCTTGCTCTTGCAAGCTCGAAGCGCACGGTCGAGATCTTCCTGAAGCGGCTGCGTCATGCGCTCGACGAGGACTGGACGCTCGAGAACATGGCGGCGGAGTGCAATCTTTCCCGCACGCAATTTTCGCAGCATTGCCAGGTGCTGACCAACATGACGCCTGTCCGCTACCTCCAGACGCTCCGACTCAACGCCGCACGGCTGCTTCTTGAAAGCGGCGCGCAATCGGTCACCAACATCGCCTTTGATTGCGGCTTCTCATCGAGCCAATACTTTGCCACCTGTTACAAGAAGCGCTTCGGGTTTTCGCCAATGGAAACGCCGCGTCAGTCGCTATCGATCGCCAACTGAAAGTGGGCCGCCGCGACCGGATCAAAGCCGAATGGACAAGAAAGCTCTCCTGACGCCACGAAAGGTCGCTTCGCAGCAACGCTCGCGAGCGATGATCGAGGCCTTGGTCGAAGCGACTGCGCGTGCATTGATCAAAGAAGGATTTGAACGCGCCAACACAAACCGGATTGCCGAAGAGGCCGGCGTCAGCATCGGCTCTCTCTATCAGTATTTTCCGGGCAAGGAAGCGCTCGTCGTTGCCGTCATCGAACGCCACAAGAGCGAGATGGTGGATGTCTTGCGGGGTACGCTGGCCAAAGTGGCGACGCTGCCGCTCGACAGTGCCGTGCGCGAACTGGTCAAGACGATGATCGATGCTCATCGTGTGAACCCGGACCTTCATCGGGTGTTGGTCGAGGAAACGCCACGTGCAGGGCGGATCGGTACGATCGACGGTTTTGACAGAGAGTTCTACGGGTTGATCAGGGCTTATCTCGAATTGCACAAGGAAGAACTGCGGCCGATGGATCTGGATCTGGCCGCTTACATTTGCGTCAGCTGCACGGAGGCGCTGACGCACGGCGCGGTGGTCGACAGTCCAGAGAAGCTAAACGATGGGAACGTCGACGCCTTCATCAACGAAGTGACGACGCTGATCACGCGCTACCTGAAGTAACGGCCTTCGGGTAGCAGACATCCAAGATGCGAGCTGGGTCTTGGCGACTTGATGTCGCTCCGTGAACGCCGGCGTCCAACTGCGCGAACTACCGGGGGAATATGAACCGGGAGCGCTCGCAGAGACAGCTTCTCGAACGCGAGTAGATTTTTGCGAGTGATCGCTCACAATTGAGGCTGCACGCGGCCAATCCGACAGCCAACCTCGTGTCGAAATCAAATGCAGCACGAGCGGTCGAGCGACCGCTTCTCGAAGCTCCATACCAAGGTAAAAAGAGATGTACGCACACGTCGTGATGATTCATGCCGCGGCCATGGGCACGGCATTTCTGCTGTTTGCAGCAAGGGAGCTCCTTTTCATTTCTGCCCGGCGAGGGCAAATCGGGGCTGCAAAGTTGGCCCTGACCGCAAACAGGATTGCAGGTCTGCTCACCGGCATAGGGATTGCCGGAGGCATTGGCCTCATCGTTTTGGGTGGGTGGCCGCTATCGACACCCTGGCTACTGATGTCATTCACCCTGATCGCCGCCTTGATGATTGTCGAAAGCAGGGTCGTGCGGCCATGGGAGGCACAGGTGCATCCAGCCCTTGAAGGCACGATCGACAAAATGGAAGTCCGAACGCTTCTTAGAAACAAGCGCGCTTTGGGCGGCCGCCTGGCATCGATCTCGCTTTTTGCTCTGATAATAGCTCTGATGGTCGTCAAACCCGACCTACTCGGCGCCTAGGGCGACGCCATCGGACGCATCGGTCGCTCATCAACCGAGTTGAACTCACCGCCCCTATATGCGGAGCGATGAGTTGTCTTTTCAGGGCGTCATCACGCCAGCGCGGGCAGCAGCTGGTCGATGCTCTTCTTGGCGTCGCCGTAGAACATGCGGGTGTTGTCCTTGTAGAACAGCGGGTTCTCGATGCCGGAGTAACCGGTTCCCTGGCCACGCTTGGAGACGAACACCTGTTTGGCCTTCCAGACTTCGAGCACCGGCATGCCGGCGATCGGTGAGTTCGGAT
>NZ_JACVBC010000014.1:0-173106 GCF_014852205.1 Ensifer sp. ENS06
GCCAAGGCTGCAGCCGAACAGGCCGCCAAGCTTGCGGGCGTTGCCAAGGTGCTCGTCGCCGACGACGCCTCGCTTGCCAACAACCTGGCAGAGCCGCTCGCTGCCCTGATCGTCTCGCTCGCTGGCAACTACGACACCATCGTTGCCGCCGCGACCTCGGTCGGCAAGAACGTCATGCCGCGCGTTGCAGCCCTGCTCGACGTTTCCCAGGTGTCCGAAATCATCGAAGTTGTCTCGTCGGATACCTTCAAGCGTCCGATCTATGCCGGTAACGCCATCCAGACGGTGCAGACGACCGAAGCCAAGCGCGTCATCACCGTGCGCACCGCTTCCTTCGCTTCCGCCCCTGAAGGCGGCTCGGCCGCGATCGAGAGCGTCTCGGCTGCCGCCAACCCGGGCGTTTCCTCCTTCGTCGCCGACGCGCTGTCGTCGTCCGACCGCCCGGAGCTGACGTCTGCCAAGATCATCATCTCGGGCGGTCGTGCGCTCGGTTCTTCCGAGAAGTTCAGGCAAGTGATCCTGCCGGTTGCCGACAAGCTCGGCGCTGCCGTCGGCGCTTCGCGCGCTGCGGTTGATGCCGGCTACGCGCCGAACGACTGGCAGGTCGGCCAGACCGGCAAGGTCGTTGCCCCCGATCTCTACATCGCCTGCGGCATTTCCGGTGCCATCCAGCACCTCGCCGGCATGAAGGACTCGAAGGTCATCGTCGCCATCAACAAGGACGAAGAGGCGCCGATCTTCCAGGTCGCCGACTACGGCCTGGTTGCCGATCTCTTCGACGCTCTGCCGGAGTTGCAGAAGGCGCTGTAAGCCCAAATCGATGCCACCCTCCGCACCCATGAAAAGGGCTGGCAAAAGCGGGGACTTGGCATTAACAATCTACCGGGCCGGCCAAACCGGCCCGGTTTGCGTGTCTGATGGCGGCCTTGCCGCCAACCCTTGAAGATGGATGTTCGCCGCGATGATCAAGACGGTCGGAATTATTGGTGCCGGGCAAATGGGCTGTGGCATCGCACATGTTTCGGCAATCGCCGGATACAAGGTGCAGATCTATGATCTGGCCGCCGAACGGATCGAAGCGGGTCTTGCAACCGTCAACGGCAACCTTGCCCGTCAGGTCTCCTCCGGCAAGATGACCGACGAGGCCCGCAAGGCAGCCCTCGCCCTGATCAAGGGCTCTTCCGATATCAACGACCTGTCCCAGGCCGATCTGGTAATTGAAGCCGTCACCGAAGACGAAACGATCAAGCGCAAGATCTACGGCCAGGTTTGTCCGATCCTGAAGCCGGAAGCGATTCTCGCGACGAATACCTCGTCCCTGTCGATCACGCGCCTGGCCTCCGCCACCGATCGCCCCGAGCACTTCATGGGCATCCACTTCATGAACCCGGTTCCGGTGATGAAGCTGGTCGAGCTCGTGCGCGGCATCGCCACGGACGAACAGACCTTCAAGACCGCCAAGGAATTCGTCGCGACGCTCGACAAGACCGTGACGGTCGCCGAAGATTTTCCGGCCTTCATCGTCAATCGCATTCTGCTGCCGATGATCAACGAGGCGATCTATACGCTTTATGAAGGCGTCGGCAGTGTCGAGGCGATCGATACCGCCATGAAGCTCGGCGCCAACCATCCCATGGGCCCGCTGCAGCTTGCCGACTTCATCGGCCTCGACACCTGCCTGTCGATCATGCAGGTGCTCTATGACGGCCTGGCGGACTCGAAGTATCGCCCCTGCCCGCTGCTGGTGAAATATGTCGAAGCCGGCTGGCTCGGCCGCAAGTCCGGACGCGGCTTCTACGACTATCGCGGCGAAGTGCCGGTTCCCACCCGCTAATTCCGTCAGCATTTGACAAGAAAAACCCGGCGATCCGCCGGGTTTTTCTTTGTCCAGATCTAGTCTCCTTCAGCTTCCCGCAGCAGGAGCAAGCGCCGCGCTGATCAGCGCCTTGGCGTCGTCGCTGTCCCAGGCGGCCGGCCCGTTCATCGAGCCGATCAGGCAGCCCTTGTCGTCGAGCAGCAGGGTTGCCGGCAGGCCGAAGGCCAGGCCTTCCTTCTTCATGTTGTTGAACACGCCCATCGAGGCGTCGCGATAATAGCCAAGCTCGTGCACGGCCGTCTCGTCGAGGAAAGCCTTCGGCTTCTCGTCGTCGCCGACGTCGATGTTGATCGCCACCACTTCGAACTTGTCGCTGCCGAGCGACTTCTGCAGGGCGTTCAAGGCCGGCATTTCCTCGCGGCAGGGAACGCACCACGTCGCCCAGAGATTGACGAGCAGCGTCTTGCCGGCAAAGGCCGAGACATTGGTCGGCTTGCCGTCCGGACCGTTGAAGTCGAGCGCGATCGGCCGCGGCGACGACGCCGGCGACATCGCGGCGACCTGCCCCTTCATGAAGGGTGTCAGCGCAGCGACCTTGGCCGAGGTCAGCGGGCAACTGGCGGAGGCCGTTTCGGTTGCCTCACCATTGCCAGACCCGGTCTCCTTCACGTATACCGCTGCCGCACCGACGATCACGCCGAACAGGGCGGCGAGCGCGAACAGTTTCACGGCCGGGGGGGATTTCTTCTGGTCGCGCATTTCATTCTCCAAGGCGGGCATTCTTCATGGCTGACGGCAATTCCGAGACGAAATCCTCCAACCAGATGTGGGGCGGTCGCTTTGCCTCGGGTCCGGACGCGATCATGGAGGAAATAAATGCCTCGATCGGCTTCGACAAGAAGCTCTATGCCCAGGACATCCGCGGCTCAATAGCGCATGCGACGATGCTGGCGCATCAAGGCATCATTTCGGCCGACGACAAAGACAAGATCGTTCACGGCCTGAACACGATCCTGTCAGAGATCGAAAGTGGTTCGTTCGAGTTCTCGCGCCGCCTCGAAGACATCCACATGAACATCGAGGCCCGGCTCGCGACCCTGATCGGTCCGGCTGCCGGCCGCCTCCACACCGCCCGCTCGCGCAACGATCAGGTGGCGCTCGACTTCCGCCTCTGGGTCAAGGAAGAGCTGCAGCGCACCGAGAAAGCGCTGACGGCGCTGATCGCCGCCTTCCTCGACCGCGCCGAGGAACATGCAGATACCGTCATGCCCGGCTTCACCCATCTGCAGACCGCGCAGCCCGTCACCTTCGGCCATCACTGCATGGCCTATGTCGAGATGTTCGGCCGTGACCGCTCGCGCGTGCGTCACGCCATCGAGCACATGGACGAGAGCCCGATCGGCGCCGCCGCCCTTGCCGGCACCGGATTCCCGATCGACCGTCACATGACCGCCAAGGCGCTCGGCTTTGCCGGCCCGACCCGCAACTCGATCGACACGGTATCGGACCGCGACTTCGCGCTCGAATTCCTGTCGATGGCCTCGATCACTGCCACGCACCTGTCGCGGCTGGCCGAAGAGATCGTCATCTGGTCGACGCCGCAGTTCGGCTTCATCCGCCTGTCGGATGCATTTTCGACCGGCTCCTCGATCATGCCGCAGAAGAAGAATCCCGACGCCGCTGAACTGGTGCGCGCCAAGACCGGCCGCATCAACGGTTCGTTGATCGCGCTGCTCACGGTCATGAAGGGTCTGCCGCTCGCCTATTCCAAGGACATGCAGGAAGACAAGGAACAGGTCTTCGACTCAGCCGAAAGCCTCGAGCTGGCGATCGCCGCCATGACCGGTATGGTTCGTGACATGACCATCCGTAGCGATCGCATGAAGGCCGCCGCCGGCTCCGGCTATTCGACCGCGACCGACCTTGCCGACTGGCTGGTGCGTGAGGCGGGCCTGCCCTTCCGCGACGCCCACCATGTGACCGGCCGCGCCGTGGCGCTTGCCGAACAGAAGGGCTGCGACCTCGCGGATCTTTCGCTTGCCGACCTGCAGTCGATCTACGCCGACATCACCGAGAAGGTCTTCGATGTTCTGACGGTCGAAGCCTCCGTCGCCAGCCGTACCTCCTTCGGCGGCACGGCGCCCAACGAGGTTCGCAAGCAGATCGCCTGGTGGCGCGCCCGCAACTAAGACATCTGCTCCCAAGCCCGCTGCGGGCGCCTCTTCGCCCGCAGAAACAGGGTGCACAAGTGCCTGAAAAATCGGTAAGACATCGCACCTGCATCAGTTCCCGCGAAGGAAAATCACGATGACATTCACGAAGGCGGCCCGGCTTGCACTTCTGCTGGCGATCCCCGGGCTGGTTCTTGTCGGTTGTGGACGCAAGGGCGACCTCGATCGCCCCGGCTCGACCGCGCCGATCAACACCAAGGCGCCGGCAGGAACTGTCGAGCAGAAGGAAAAAGCAGACGAGCGTTCGTTCCTGCTCGATCCCCTCCTCTAGTAGAAATTACGCAATTCCGAACGGAAGCCGCTTCGCACTTTCCTGGAATTGCTCAAAGCCGAGCTGCGTGACGTGAACCATTTTCAATACCGCGACGGAATTCTCTACGCCGAAGATGTGCCGGTGACCGATATCGCCCGCGCCGTCGGCACACCCTTCTACTGCTACTCGACCGCCACGCTCGAGCGCCACTACACGGTGTTCTCCAAGGCTTTCGCCGATGTGGATGCGATGGTTTGCTATGCGATGAAGGCCAACTCGAACCAGGCGGTACTGAAGACGCTCGGCCGCCTCGGCGCCGGCGTCGACGTGGTCTCTGGCGGTGAGCTGCGCCGGGCGCTGGCGGCCGGCATCCCGGCAAACCGCATCATGTTCTCCGGCGTCGGCAAGACGCCGCTGGAAATGGATCTCGCACTGGAAGCCGGCATCTACTGCTTCAACGTCGAGTCCGAGCCGGAACTTGAGGTCCTTAACCAGCGCGCCGTTCGTGCCGGCAAGCGCGCCCATGTGTCCTTCCGCATCAACCCTGATGTTGACGCGAAGACCCATTCCAAGATTTCCACGGGCAAGAAGGAAAACAAGTTCGGCATTTCCTGGGAGCGCGCCCGTGCGGTCTACGCCCATGCCGCAACGCTGCCCGGCATTGAGGTGACCGGCATCGACATGCATATCGGCAGCCAGATCACCGAACTGCAGCCCTTCGACGACGCCTTCAAGCTGCTGCGCGAACTGGTCGATACCCTGCGCTCCGACGGCCACTCGATCGATCACGTCGACATCGGCGGCGGCCTCGGCATTCCCTACAAGGACGACAACAATCCGCCCCCGCTGCCGGACGCCTATGCGGAAATCGTCAAGAGCCAGCTGCAGTCGCTCGGCTGCAAGATCGTCACCGAACCGGGCCGGCTGATCGTCGGCAATGCCGGCATTCTTGTGACCGAAGTCATCTACGTGAAGGACGGTGGCGACAAGACCTTCGTCATCGTCGACGGTGCGATGAACGATCTCATCCGCCCGACCCTCTATGAGGCCTATCACGAGATCCGCCCGGTCCGCATTTCCGCCGCCAACGCGCCGCGCATCCGCGCCGACGTCGTGGGCCCGGTCTGCGAAACCGGCGACTATCTGGCGCTCGACCGCGAGATGGCGATGCCGAAGCCTGGCGATCTCTTTGCCATCAGCTCGGCCGGCGCCTACGGCGCCGTGCAAGCCAGCACCTACAATTCACGCCTCCTGATCCCGGAAGTTCTGGTCAAGGGCGACCGTTTCCACGTCGTTCGCCCGCGTCAGGACTATGACGCGTTGATCGGTCTCGATTCGGTGCCGGACTGGCTCGACTGACCCGTCCGGGCGCGACAACGACAATCTGTGGATCGGCCGCCCGGCCGATCACGATTGTGTTTGCGCCCTCGTCTTCGCCACAAACGATGGTATCCTGAACGCAAGCGGGATAGGCGAAGTTGCGTGCATTTTTGAGCTCGGCCGTCGCCTCACTATATTGGGTCAGCCACAAGCGTTGATGGGCGACCGAAAGGAAACTTGGGCGGATGACGCAATTCCGGCAGGATGAAACGCCACAACCGAAGCCGTTTTCGAGAACTCTGGCGCTGAAGAGATGGCTGGCGCGCGCGGTGCTGGTCGCCGAGCAGGTCCTGCCGCGTATCCTTCTGCCCGGCGCGATCGCCCTTCTGTTTCTTGCCTTCGCCTGGCTCGGCTTCTTTCGCGCTGCACCTTTCTGGCTGCATGCGGTGGCGCTCTTTGCCTTTGCGCTAACCTTCCTCGCCTCTCTCGTACCGCTCAGCCGGTTGCGGCTTCCCGGTAATGCCGATGCCGATCGCATGCTCGAAGAGCGCAATGCGCTGCCGCATCAGGCCATCCGCGTCCAGGACGATCGCCCCGCGACCGACACCCCTCTGGGCGAGGCGCTCTGGCGCGAACACCAGGCGCGCATGGCACGCATGATCGGCACCCTCGAGACTGGCCTGCCGCGGCCCGATATCGCCAGGCACGATCCCTTCGCGCTCAGGGCCGTGCCTGTGCTGCTCGCTTGCGTCGCCTTTGCCTATTCCTATTCCAACCGCGCCGGATTGCTGAGCGATGCGTTCCGGCTGCCGCAGACGTCGATCGAGGCTGCCAACATCCGCGTCGATGCCTGGGTGACGCCGCCGCCCTATACCGGGCGGGCGCCAATCTTCCTGACGGGCAAGCCGGAAGCCGCCGCTGCCGTGAATGAAGACGCCGCGGCGATCACCATCCCGCAGTTCAGCGACATCACCGTCCGGATCACCGGCGCCGGTGCGGACGCGCCAGTGCGCTACGCGGAAACCGGCGGGAGCAAACCGATCGCCATTCCGGTGGCCGGCGAAAAGGCCGAGGAGAAACAGAGCAAGCCGAAAGTGGACGATACCGGCCCGAAGGTCGCCGAAATGGTTGCAACGGAGCCGGCGCGCAATCCGAATGCCGTGCGCAACCACGTCTACAAGGTCGTCAAGGATGGCGAACTTATCGTCGGCAGCCAGCGCTGGGCGTTCAAGATCACCCCGGACGGCGTGCCTCAGATCGCCTTTGACGGAATCCCCCATCCGACCATCAACGCGGCGCTCGAAATCACGTTTACGGCCAACGACGATTACGGCATCGCCCAGGCCTGGGCGGAGCTCAAGCCGCTCGACGAACCGGCGGAAGGCGCCCGCGCGCTCTATCCGCTACCGGAATACCGGCTCGATCTGCCGCGCCGTAACGCGCGCGAGGCAAAGGGCACGACCAGCCGAAACCTCAGCGAGCATCCGCTCGCCGGCAAGCGGGTAGCGGTGACGCTCGTCGCCCGGGATGCTGCCGGACAGGAAGGCCGCAGCCCGCCGCACGACATGATCCTGCCTGCCCGCCAGTTCTCGCAGCCGCTCGCCGGCGCCGTCGCCGAACAGCGTCAGGTTTTCGCGCTCAATGCCAACGACCTGCCGCGCGCCATCGACCTCAACGACGCCGTCACCTCGCTTGCCGAGGACTGGATCCCGAACCTCACTCATTTCCTGCTGTTGAAATCGGCGCGCACCCGTATGGCGCTCGCCTATAACGACGACATGTTGCGCGATGCTGCCGGATACCTCTGGGAGATCGCGCTCGGCATCGAGGACGGCGACCTGTCGCTTGCCGAGCGCCGCCTGCGCGAAGCCCAGCAGGCGCTGTCGGACGCCTTGGAGCGCAACGCTTCGGACCAGGAAATCGCCAAGCTGATGCAGGAACTGCGCCAGGCGATGCAGGAATACATGCAGGCGCTCGCCGAGCAGGCGATGAAAAATCCACGCATGACCGGCAAGCTCGACCCGAACAACATCCTGCGCCAGCAGGACCTCGAGAAGATGATGAACCAGATCGAGAATCTGGCGCGCTCGGGCGCGCGCGATCAGGCACAGCAGATGCTCTCGGAACTGCAGCGCATGATGAACAACCTCCAGGCTGGCCGCAGCCAGCAGCAGATGGGCGAGCAGAACGACGCCATGCGCCAGCAGATGGACAAGCTCGGCAAGCTGATGCAGCAACAGCAGCAGTTGATGGACGAGACCTTCAAGTTCGATCAGGCCCTGCGTGACCGGATGCAGCGGGGCGACCCGCTGCAGGGCGAAGACAACGAGCTCTTCGGTCAGGAAATGCCGCAGGACCCAGGTCAGCAGGGCGATCCGAATGGTCAGCCCAGCCCGCTTGACAACATGACCGCCGAACAGCTCAAGGATGCACTGAAACAGCTGAAAGAGCAGCAGGACGCACTCGGAAAACAGCTCGGTGAGCTGAACAAGGGCCTGGAAAGCATGGGCATCAAGCCCGGCAAGGGCTTCGGCGAAGCCAAGCGCGAAATGGACGGCGCTTCCGGCGCGCTCGGCAAGGGCCAGGGCGAACAAGCCGTCGGCAATCAGGGCCGCGCGCTACAGGCCCTGCGCCAAGGCGCCCAGGATATGATGAACCAGATGCAGGGCCAAGGTCAGGGCGGCCCTGGCATGGGTGTTCCGCAATACGGTCAAAACGGCCGCGATCCTTTGGGACGACGGCAACAGAATCTCGGCCCGAATTTCGGTGACCAGGTCAAGGTTCCAGACGAGATCGATTCTCAGCGCGCCCGACAAATCCTTGACGAGATTCGCCGCAGGCTGGGCGACAGCCTGTCGCCGGAGCAGGAGCGCCAGTACCTCGAACGCCTGCTCGACATGCGCTGAGCCGAGCGCCCGGCTCAGCCCTTTGCCTCATCACGGCAGAACATGACAACGGCTCCCGTCGCATCCAATCGATGCGCCGGGTCGCAGTCCTGTTGCTGTGGGCCGGCAGGTCTGGCCGTCAGGCGGCCAACGCCAGCGCGACTGCCTTGCGGATATCGGGAAGGGAGAAGGGCTTGGAGATGACGTCGACGATTTTGTCGGTGAGATCGTCAGCCCGCTCGCGCTGCTCGGCATAGCCGGTCATCAGCAGGATCTTCATGGCCGGAAAGGCCGCCGACGCCTGGTGCGTCAGCTCGATGCCGTCCATCACGGGCATACGGATATCGGAGAGCAGAAGGTCGAACGCCTCGGCCTCCAGGCAGGCAAGGCCATCGGCCCCATCGCCCGCTTCGACCGTCTCGTGGCCGTCGAGCCTCAGGGCCCGCGCAACGAAGGAACGCAATGCATCCTCGTCCTCGGTAATCAGGATCTTCGCCATCATGGCCTCCGCGTTCGCTTCCGAGTCCGGCGTTCACGCCGGCACCCGCACCTGATCCAAAAGTACAGCGGGCGTGGATCATCGGGAGACACACTGGCGCTGCAGCGCCGCCGATC
Organism: Ensifer sp. ENS06; assembly: GCF_014852205.1. NCBI lineage: Bacteria > Pseudomonadati > Pseudomonadota > Alphaproteobacteria > Hyphomicrobiales > Rhizobiaceae > Ensifer > Ensifer sp. ENS06. The sequence goes on from NZ_JACVBC010000014.1 coordinate 9,121, forward strand.
CCCGTCGAGAATCACTGCGGCACGCACCAAAACAACCAGTTTTTCGTTTGTGTTCGGTAAACGCCGAACGACTGGATTTCAGGGCGCATGCCCCAAATCGAGACGTTTACTCGGCGTCGCCGGTGACAACACCGACAAAAGGCAGCTCGCGGAAGGCATAGGCGACGTCCATGCCGTAGCCGACGACGAAGTGATCGGGGCATTCGAAGCCGACATAATCCGCCTCGAGCTCGACCTTGCGCTTGACCCGCTTGTCGAGCAGCACGGCGATCGTGACGTTGCGGGCGCCGCGCTCGTACATCAGTTCCTTGGCGAAACGCAGCGTGCGGCCGGATTCGAGAATGTCGTCGATCAGCAGAACGTCGCGCCCATGCACGTCGCTGTCGATATCCTTGGTGATCTTGACGCCCTGCGAAACGGTGCCGGTGCCGTAGCTCGACAGCGTGATGAACTCGACTTCCGGTGCCAGACCGGCCGTATGCATCGAGCGGATCAGATCGGCCGCGAAGATGAACGATCCCTTGAGCACCGCGATCACCAGTAGATCCTTGTGCGGGCCGTTGACGATCATTCCGGCGAGCTCGCTGTTGCGGGCAGCGATGGTTTCGGCCGTATAGAGAGGTTCGATATTCTTACCGCGAACAACGGGCATCAAGGCTTCTCCAGCGTTTCATCCGGAAGACCTTAAGCCTTCCCTTTGGCGCCGCTTAGCACAATCAGCGGGCCGAAACACCGTTTTCGGCGAAGGAAACCGTCACATCCGGCATTTTTCCACCCGCATAGGGCAGTCTCGTCATGAAATGACGGCTCTCACCGGGCGCGACGGCAGCACCCTCGGGCATCACCCGTGTCGTCGTGACCTTGCGCCCGTTGGCGGCAATCTCCACCACGACGAGCGGCAATCGCTGCTCGATATCGGAGCGATTGTCGATCGAACCATAGACGGACAGCACACGCATGCCGCCGGAGTAGTCGAGCCCACTCTTGATCCCCGATATCGTCAGCGGCTGGACGTCGGCCTGTCCATCGCCGGCAAAGCCGACGATCGCCAGGAAGGAAGCAAGCGCAACGCCCGCGACCATCCCGGCAAAGCGGCGTGCCGGCATGTCGCGCAGCCGCATTTCGGCAAGACGCAACAATCGAGCGCCGAGCGACGGCTCCTGCTCCACGACCGTCAGCGTCGGCCGCCTGCGGCTGCCCGTTTGTGCATTGTCGTTGAAAACAGGATAGGGCGTGCGGCGCGACGAAGCGGATATCACCTCGAATTCCGCATCCACATAGTCGGCGCGCCTCGGCGCTGAAGCCCCGTCGCGTCCGCCGCGCTCGGGCGGCAGGAAATCTGTATCGGCGTTGTTGCTGGCGGATTTGGTCCGGAATGCCTGCATGATCATTTCCTCCTGTCCCGCAAGAGAACACGGCCGCAGGCGGCCAGTTTGTCTGCGCAACCCTCGGGCAATGCCAAGCCTCATGCGGTGCAAGAACTAGGCATTGCATCAAATCTTTCCGACACGTAAACCGGAATGGTTAATGTTTCGGAAAGACGTCGCGAAAGCGGCGCCTTTTCATGAAAAATTAACCGTCACTTAACCATGATTCCGCTGGCGGTTTTGCCTTTCTTGGCTGGTCGTCCTATGCGCGGAGGACCGGAACCGGCCGTCGGTTGCAGGGCCGTGAGAGAGACTGGGCTGCCGCTTGATTCACTTTGAGAACGTCGGACTGCGCTATGGCATGGGACCGGAAATCCTCCGGGACCTGACCTTCGACATTCCACGCCGTTCATTCCAGTTCCTGACGGGTCCGTCGGGCGCCGGCAAGACCACGTTGCTGCGGCTTCTTTTCCTCTCGCTGCAGCCGACACGCGGCCTGATCCGGATGTTCGACCGCAACATTTCGTCGATCCCGCGCGAAGAATTCCCGATGCTGCGCCGGCGCGTCGGCATCGTCTTCCAGGACTTTCGCCTGCTCGATCATCTCACCACCTACGAGAACGTCGCGCTGCCGTTGCGCGTGCGCGGCAAGGAGGAGACGAGCTACCGTGCAGACGTGCTGGAGCTTTTGAAATGGGTGGGTCTCGGCGAGCGCATCAACGTGCTGCCACCGGTCCTTTCCGGCGGTGAAAAACAGCGCGCCGCCATCGCTCGGGCGCTGATCGACCGGCCGGAGATCCTGCTTGCCGACGAGCCGACCGGCAACGTCGATCCGCCGATGGCAAGGCGCCTGCTCAATCTTTTCCTCGAGCTCAACCGGCTCGGCACGGCGGTCGTGATCGCCACCCACGATCTGTCGCTGATGGACCAGGTGGAGGCGCGGCGCATGATCCTTTCGCAAGGGCGGCTCGACATCTATGAGTGACAGCCGCACGAAACACCAAAAGGATGTGCCCGAACAGGCACCGGAGGCACAACAGCGCCGGACGGAAATGCGCGTGCGCCCGACCGGCCCGATCGTGCCGTCGAGCAATGTGTCGGGCCATGCGCTGATGTGCGTCATCGCCATCATGTCGTTCCTCGCCTGCCTGACGCTCGGCGGCGTCAGCATGGTGCGAGCCACGGCCCAGAGCTGGCAGTCGCAGATCTCCCGCGAGATCACCATCCAGATCAAGCCCGACGACAATCTCGACATGGAAAAGGCGCTGGCGGATGCCCGCGACCTGGCGCTGACCTTCAGTGGCACGACGGACGGCAAGATCGTCGACCGGGCCGCCACCGCCCGCCTGCTCGAACCCTGGCTCGGCGAAGGCCTCGATCTTGACGAATTGCCCGTGCCGCGCCTCGTCATCATCACCATCGACGAAAGCAATCCGCCGGACTTTGCGGCCATGCGCAAGGCGCTGACAGAAATAATCCCGCAGGCTTTCCTCGACGACCACCGCACCTGGGTCGACCGGCTGGTCGCCATGGCCAACACCACGGCCATGATCGGCACCGGCGTGCTGACCCTGGTCTTTTCCGCCATGGTGCTGACAGTGGTCTTCGCAACGCGCGGCGCGCTGTCGGGCAATCGCCATATCGTCGAGGTGCTGCATTTCGTCGGTGCCGAAGCCGGCTTCGTCGCGTCGGAATTCCAGAAGCACTTCCTCAGGATCAGCCTCAAGGGCGCCGGCGCCGGCGGTCTGCTCGCAGCACTTTTCTTTGCGCTCGCGGGTTTCTGGCAGTCACGGACCTTGGCGACCCCCGAGACAGATCAGGCCACGGCCCTCTTCGGTACCTTCACCATCGGTTATGGTGGCTATCTCGGCATTGCCGCGATCATCGTCGTCATCGCCATCCTGACGACCGTTACGGCGCGGCTGACGGTTACCCGCACGATCTACGAAATCGACCTCATCCGTTCGGACCCCGGCCGTACCGACCTCTACCAAAGCTGAGCCGCCTGATGTTTCGCCGCCACTCGATCTATTCCTTGCCGCAATCTGCGGCTATGTGAAGAGAATCATGATGGCGCGAGAGCTACGCGGGAACGGAATGGCCGGAGGAGATAAATGGCACGGGCAAGCCGACGATCGCCGGCGGTCCCGCAGTCTCCTGCGCAAAATCCTCCGCCGAACCTTCTTCGTCCTGCTCCTGCCGCTGGCAATCCTGATCGCCGCCTTCCTGAACTTTGCGGACACGGTCGCCTCCCTGCAGCCGCCGGGTCATCCGAAGGCCGACGCGATCGTGGTCCTGACCGGCGGTTTCCAGCGCATCGACCAGGCGGTCGATCTTCTGAAGGGTGGCGCCGGCAAGCGCCTGCTGATCTCCGGGGTTCACCCGACGACCACAGGCAGCCAGATCCGCCGCAACACCCAGAGCTCGGCCGACCTTTTCAAGTGCTGCGTCGACATCGGCCATGAGGCGATCGATACCATCGGAAATGCCACGGAAGCGGCACAATGGATCCATGATCGCGGCTATGCGAGCGTGCTCGTCGTCACCAACAACTATCACATGCCGCGCAGCCTCCTGGAACTGCGCCGCGCCCGGCCGGAAACGGAGTTCATCCCCTACCCGGTCGTCAACTCCGATCTGAAGACCACAAACTGGCTGCGCAATCCGATGGTGCTGAAGTCGATCCTTCTGGAATTCGGCAAGTATACGGTGGCTTCGATACGCGACTTCGCCGGCGCCCGCCCGACCAGCGGCCTGCGCACCGACGCATCGCGAGCGACGCCCGCCGAAGAATAAGGGCCAGCAGGAACAGTCTTCGCCGCTGCAAAGTGAAACAGAGCAGTTTTCCTTCAGCACTTAATCGTGTAGGCAGCGATCAACCGGCTCAAAGACGCCGGTCCCCTTGAGACCTCGCCTACGAGAGCGTGCCTGATGATCGTCTTGCGTTCGATCCTTTTCAACATGGTGTTCTACGCCAATCTGATCGTCCAGATGATCGTGCTGACCCCGATCTACTTCCTGCTGCCGCGCAAGAAGGCGTGGTTCGTGCCGAAGAACTGGGTGCGCAGCAACCACTGGCTCATGGAAAAGATGGTCGGCACGACCTTCGAGATCGAAGGCTTGGAGAATATCCCCGAGGTTCCCTATATCTTCGCTCCCAAGCACCAGTCCTTCTGGGATGCCTATGCGCTGCTCCCCTGGCTCACCGATCCCTTTTATATCCTGAAGCGCGAGCTCACCTGGATCCCGCTCTTCGGCTGGTATGTGCTCAAGCAACGCATGGTTCCGGTAAATCGCGCGGCCCGCGGCAAGGCGATGACCGGCGTGATGGACCGCACCAAGCAGGAAATGGCAACCGGCCGCGAGCTCATCATCTACCCGGAAGGCACGCGTCGCCCGCCGGGCGCTCCGCCGGAATACAAATACGGCATCGCCCGCCTCTACCGCGACCTCAGCGTGCCGGTGGTGCCGGTCGCCATGCATCCCGGCCTCTTCTGGCCGCGCCGCAAGTTCCTGCGCTTCCCCGGCCACTTCAAGGTTCGCATCCTGCCGCCCATCGAGGCCGGCATGGACCCGGACGCTTTCCTGGCGAAGCTCGTCGAGGTAACCGAGAGGGCGAGCGACGAGTTGCTCGTCGAAACCGTGAAGGCCAATCCGCACCTGCCGCTGCCGCCGACCGCCGAGCAGCGGCTGAAGGAACTGAAGGCAGAAGGCCGGGCCTGAGCCTTCAGGCCCGGGCTGAACGCGGCGCCTGCCGCAGCAATCCGACCACCTCTTCCAGCCAGTGATCGCGGATGCCCATTTCCTTGAGATGGGCGAGCGTGTTGAACACGTATTCGCTGTTCGGCCCGGATTTTCCCGTCGAAACCGCGACGATTCCGGCCGCCTCCGTGGTGGTCAGCGAGCCCGCATACTGCACGTGGGCGCGGTCGATGACGTAGGCGAGCGCCGGAACGCGGCGGCCGTCGGCAAGCAGCACCGGCATGGTGCGTTCCTTGTAGACGTGGGTCACCAGTTCACGCTCGCGCAGATAATCGACGACATCCGCCTGCTGCCCGCGCTGGACGCGAAACGCCGTCCCGATGCAGGAGCCGCCGCGGTCGAGCCCAAGCACCAGCCCCGGCCGCTGTTCGGTGCCACGGTGAACCCAGGAATGCACGCAGAGTGAGCGGCGAAAACCGAAGGCGCGTGCCGTGAGCTTCTCCTCGAAGGCAAAGCCCGGGTTCCACATCAGCGAGCCGTAGCCAAACACCCAAAATTCGTCCATATCCACTGTCATTCAACCCGCACTGCTGTTCTCACTGCCGAATCACGATCGGTCGCGTGGGACGGTGAGCCATTTTCGGTTTCTACGGCACAGCATCCCGGCACGAAAGAGACAAGGTCGTCCTCCTGCGGCCGAAGGAAAGAATAGTTTTGCGGATCGATGGCGCCACCCGAAAGGCAGCCTCCATCCTGTTTTGAATGAGGTACCCCCGCCCATGTCGGCCACCGCAGTCTCCAACCCATCGCCGGTCAGCCGGAAATTCCGCTGGCTCCTGGCAGGCATCGTGCTTGTCACCGGCGTTTATTCGGCCGGCTGGTTTCTCGCCGCCGACCAGATCGAGAAGCGGCTTGCGACCCGCCTCGCTGAAGGACAGGCGGCCGGCCTCGGCGGCGAATGCACCAACATGGACGTGCGCGGCTTCCCGTTCCGCATCGGCCTCTTCTGCGACAAGGTCCATCTGGACGACACCCGCAACGGCACCTCGGCCTCGTTCGGAGCGCTGAGGACCGCTGCCCAGGTCTACCAGCCGGGCCATGCGGTGATCGAGCTTGACGGCCCGGCCGAGATCCGGGCTTCCCCCGGCCTCAACATCTTCGCCGACTGGACGTTGCTGCATGCGAGCGTGCGCGCGACCCTGTCCGGCGTTGACCGCACGTCGCTAACCTACGACAACCTGACGGGCCGGTTGCGATTGCCGCTTGAAGGCGACGGATTTGGCTTCGGCGCCAGCCACGGCGAATTGCACCTGCGCCAGAACGGCGCGGATCTCGACGCCGCCTTGAGCGTCGACAAACTGGACGTTCGGCCCGAGGAAGGCCCGAGCCTCGCACCGCCGGCGACCGTCGCCGCCGACCTGACCTTCACCGACCGGGCCGGATGGATGACAACCCCGCCGACGCCCGAGATGTTTCGCGGCAGCAAGGGCGAGCTGAGACAGCTCACCCTCGACCTCGGCTCGGGCATGAACGCCAAGCTTTCCGGGCCGTTCTCGGTCAATGATCAGGGACTGATTTCTGGCGAGTTCTCGCTGACGATGACCAATATCGAGGCCTGGCGCGCCAATCTGGTCACCCTGATCCCGGATGATGCCAACCTCGTCGACAACACCGCCAACATGCTGAAGGCTCTCGCCAACGGCAAGAACGAGGCGACCGTGAAGCTCAACGTGCGCGACGGCACGGCATTCCTCGCCTTCATCCCGATCGGCGTCCTGCCGACCCTCTAGGCTACGGTCATACACCTCACAGGAAGGAAGACCGCTCCACGGTCTTCCTTGATCTGCTCAGGCTATTTCTGATCCATGGCATGGCGACCGAAGTCCGGCATCGCCGTGTCCTGGCCGGCCTGAATGATCGAGCGGCGAATGGCCCGGGTGCGGGTAAAGAGATCGAACAGCTTGTCGCCGTCGCCCCAGCGGATCGCCCGCTGGAGGTAGGCGAGATCTTCCGAAAACCGCGCCAGCATCTCCAGGATCGCATCCTTGTTGTGCAGGCAGACGTCGCGCCACATGGTCGGGTCGGATGCCGCCAGACGCGTGAAGTCGCGGAAGCCCGAAGCCGAATATTTGATGACTTCGGATTCGGTAACGGTCTCGAGATCGTCAGCCGTGCCGACGATGTTGTAGGCAATGATGTGCGGCAGGTGCGAAACGATTGCCAGCACCTTGTCGTGGTGTTCGGCGTCCATCTCCTCGACCATCGAGCCGAGCGTTTCCCAGAAAAGCCGCAGCCGCGCCACCGCTTCCTCATCCGCGCCAGGGGGCGGCGTCAGGATGCACCAGCGGCCGCGGAAGAGGCCGACGAAGCCGGCATCCGGGCCGGAATGCTCGGTACCGGCAATCGGATGCCCCGGCACGAAATGCACGTTCTCGGGCAAGTGCGGCGCCATCTGTGCGATCACCGAACCCTTGGTCGAACCAACGTCGGTGACGATGGCGCCTGGCTTCAGATGCGCTGAGATCTCGGCGGCAACAGCGCCGGACGCGCCGACCGGTACCGAGACGATGACGAGATCCGCGTCGCGAACGGCATCCGCCGCAGACAGCGTATAGCGATCGCCGAGCCCGAGTTCCTGCGTCCGCTTCAGCGTCGCCTCGCTGCGCGTGGAGACCACGAGCGTGCCGGCGAGCTGCTTCTCGCGGATTTCGCGCGCGATCGACGAGCCGATCAGACCAATGCCGATGAGGGCGATCGTTTCAAACTGCTGAGCCATTATTTCCGTCCCATGAATTCGGTCAGCGCCGCGATGACGCCCTCGTTGGCTTCCGCGGAGCCGATGGTCATGCGCAAGGCATTCGGGAAGCCGTAGCTGCGGACTGCCCTGAGGATATAGCCGCGGCGGGTCAGGAACTCATCGGCCTCCTCCGCCCGCTTGCCGGCCTCGTCGGGGAAATGGATCAGCACGAAATTCGTGACCGACGGCGTGATGCGGAGCCCGATCGCCTCGAGCGCTTCGGCAACGCGGGCAAGCCAGGTGAGATTGTGATCGACAGCCGTTGCGACGAAAGCCTGATCGCGGATCGCCGCCGCACCCGCCGCAATGGAAGGCGCACTGAGATTGAACGGCCCGCGGACACGGTCGACCGCGTCGATCACTTCCGGCGGCGCATACATCCAGCCGATGCGCAGGCCGGCAAGACCATAGATCTTCGAGAAGGTGCGGGTCATTACCACGTTGCGGCTGGCCGAGACGAGCTCAAGACCGGCGGCATAGTCGTTGCGGCGCACATATTCGGCATAGGCGGCGTCGAGCACCAGGAGCACGCCCTCGGGCAGGCCCGCATGCAGCCGGCGGACTTCGTCGACCGGGATATAGGTGCCGGTCGGATTGGCGGGATTGGCGAGAAAGACCATCTTGGTCCGCTCGGTGACCGCGGAAAGGATGGCGTCCACATCGACGCGTGCATCTTTTTCCTCGACGGTCACGGGCGTCGCACCGGCCGCCAGGATCTGGATCTTGTAGACCAGGAAACCGTGCTCGGTGATGATGCCTTCGTCGCCGGGGCCGAGATAGGTGTGGCACAGCAGCCCGAGCAGTTCGTCCGAGCCGTTGCCGCACATGATGTTTGCCGGATTGAGCCCGTGAACGGCCCCGATTGCCTCCCGCAGCGCCCGCGCCTGGCCGTCCGGATAGCGCTCCAGATTGAAGGCCATCGCCTGGAAGGCTTCTATCGCCTTCGGGCTGGCACCGAGCGGCGTCTCGTTCGACGAGAGCTTATGCACCTTGGCGACACCCGGCGCATGCTCCTTGCCCGGCACATAGGCGGCAATGTCAAGGATGCCGGGACGCGGCTCAGGGCTCTTCGAAGCAAGGCTCATCGGGTCAGCTTTCTATGGCCATCAAGGTGCCACAGCGACCTTTGTCGCGCCTTGGGAGGCGCGGGGCGCTATAGGCAGGAAAAGAGGTCAAGCCATTACCGGCGCAAGCGGCTTTTGTCGAGGGTCCGCCGCCTGTACGCAGCGCCTTATCGGGTGAGGCGTGGCCGTTCGCGTGTGCTCGGCACGCCCTGCGGCGCCAGCACCGGCACGAAGACACGGCGGGACGCGCGCGCTGCGACCGGCAGCCCCTGGTAAAGCCGCTTCTGCGCCTCGACGACGATGACGCCTGAGAACACTGGCCAGAGCCAGCGGCCGAGCCGCTCAAAGCCTCGGCGCAGCCGCAGGATCGCCCGGAGCTTCGACGGCGGGAAGAACAGCGCGTCGGCCGTAGCCCCCGGCGTGAAGTTGGTCTCGCGCAACAGCGCCGTCAGCTGCCCGCGCGAATAGGGTCGGCCGGAGCCGAAGGGCGTATGCTCCATGCGTGCCCAGACGCCGCGTCGATTGGGCACGACGATCACGAGCCGGCCGCCCGGCGCCAGCACCCGCCAGATCTCCTTCATCGTCTCGCGCGGACTTTCGGCAAATTCCAGCGAATGCACCATCAGCACCCGGTCGATCGATGCGTCCGGCAGCGGCAATTCCTCGTCGAACACCAGCGCCGTCGAGGAAAGCTCGGCAACCGGCCAGTTCACCGCGCCCTGGCCCGCAGGCATGAAGGCGAAGGTGCGCTCCGTGTCCTTGCGGAACCGCTCGAGATAGGGAACGGCATAGCCGAGGCCGACCAGCCGCTCGTCCGGCAGCCGCGCCCAGACGGACGAAAGCGCCATGGTGACGGATTGCTCCGCCATCCGGCCAAGCTCGGAGTGATAGAATTCGCGAAGGTCGACAATATCGGTATGCATTCGCAACATGTTAGCTTCGAAGCGGTAGACTTCAAGGTAAGGCTCGCTACATTCGGCAGCATCTCCCCTCTCCTGACCGGAGGACCTGCCATGGCCGCGCTCGAACTCGATCTTTTCCTCTGCCGCACCGACAATTTCGGCGTGCTGATCCACGACCCCGAAAGCGGCCTGACCGCCTCGATCGACGCGCCCGAGGAGGCGCCAATCCTGGAGGCGCTGGAACGCCGCGGCTGGACGCTCAGCCATATTCTCACGACGCACCATCATGGCGACCACGTCGCGGCCAATGACGCGTTGAAAGCCCGCTTCGGCGCCATCATCATCGGTCCGTTCAACGAGGCCGCGAAAATTCCGGGCCTCGACAAGACGGTGCGTCATGGCGAACGCTTCGAGTTTGCGGGCCGCAACGTCGAGGTGATCGAAACACCCGGCCATACCGCCGGCCATATCTGCTTCCATTTTCCACAGGACAAGCTGCTCTTTGCCGCCGACACGCTTTTTGCGCTCGGCTGCGGCCGTCTGTTCGAGGGGACGCCGGCGACCATGTGGCAGTCTCTCAGCCGGCTGATGGCCTTGCCGGACGACACGACCGTCTATTTCGGCCACGAATACACGCTCTCCAATGCCCGCTTCGCGGTCACCGTCGATCCCGACAATGCCGAACTCAAGGCACGCGCTGCCGAGATCGAGGAAATCCGCTGCGACGGCGGCTTCACCGCGCCGACGACAATCGGCCTGGAGAAGCGTACGAACCCGTTCCTGCGCGCCGCCGATCCCGGCATTCGCGCCCATCTCGGCCTGCGAGATGCCGACGATGCCGCGGTCTTTGCGGAAATCCGCAAGCGGAAGGATAACTTCTGATGGCTGAAGCACAGACGGCGGAAGAGGTCATCGAGACGCTCGCCCTCACACGCCATCCGGAGGGCGGCTGGTACATCGAGACCTTCCGTGACACGGCCGGCGGCCCGCGGGGCCATTCGACGGCGATCTATTATCTGCTTGAGCGTGGCGACCGTTCGCACTGGCACCGCGTCCGCGACGCCGTCGAGATCTGGCACTACCACGCCGGCGCGCCGCTCGAACTCAGCATTGCCGAGGACGGCAAGCCCGCCGAGACGTTGCGGCTTGGGCCCGACATCCGGGACGGTGAGCGGCCGCAGGGCGTAGTACCGGCCAACTGGTGGCAGTCGGCTGCCTCGCTCGGCGATTGGACGCTGGTCGGCTGCACGGTCGCGCCGGCCTTCGATTTTGCCGCCTTCGAGATGGCAGCCCCCGACTGGCAGCCGCCGACCCGATAGCGATCTTTCGGACTACTCCGCCGGCTGGGTGACTGCGGCATCCTTGCGCAAAATCAGATCCTGGGCGGCGAGCACCGCCCCGCCGGTGACGAACAGGCAGGCAAGCGCTATGCGCCAGGATGGCTCGGCAAAGCCGAAGAGGATCAGGATCAGCGTCGAGAGCACCGGTGCTGCATAGCTCGAAACGCCGAGAAGCTGGATGTCGCCGTTCTTCACCCCGAAGTCCCAGGCATAGAAGGCCGCCCCCACCGGCAAGAGGCCGAGGCCCGCGACCGCCAGCCACTCGAAGGTCGTCGCCGGCCAGACCGTCGTTTCGAGCGCGAGATGGCAGACGAAGGACAGGATCGAGGTGGCAAGGCAGAAGCCGGTGACCACATCGGTCGAAACCGCCTCGAAGCGGCGTGTGATCAGCGAATAACCCGACCAGGTAAAGGCGCAGAGGAAGGCCGCGCCATAGCCGATGAGATAGGCATCGTCGAAGGCGACGCCGTTGCGCGCGACGATCAGGATCGTGCCGACGAGGCCCGCAAGCGCGCCGGCGATGTGATACCAGCGCAGCCGCTCCCCCGGCAGCAGTGCCGAACCGACAACGATCAAGAGCGGCCAGAGATAGGCGATCAGCCCGGCCTCCACCGCCGGCGCATTGCGCAGCGCCGTGAAGTAGAGGAAGTGATAGCCGAAGAGGCCGGCAATGCCCGTGATCCAGACCTTCGCCGGCTGCTTGAGCAGCGCCAGGCGCTCCGGTTTTGCCACAAGCACCGCAAGGCCGGGCAGGCTGCCGATCAGGAAACAGATTGCCGAAAGCTGGAACGGCGGCATCTTGCCCGATGCCGCCGTGAACAGCGCGAGCAGCGACCACATCAGGATGGCCGAAAAACCGATCAGAGTTGCCTTGAGTTTCATAGTCGTCCCCGGGCGCGATTTCTCTCAACGGAAACCTGCGCCGTCAAAATCACGGTGCTTGCTGGTATTTAACCTTTTAGTTGCACGCGATCGCGCGTCAACCACCAAATCGCGTCGCCGAGACCGTGACCGGCCCAAGCTTGGTGGGGATGCGGACATAGACGGGGGCATAGACATTCATGGTCTCAGCCTTGGCGAACCAGATTTCCATCGTCTGCAGTCGCCGCAGATATTCGACGTCCTCGCGGCCCTTCTTGTAGCCGGCCTTCGGCACGAAGCGGATGCCGCAGACGATCACCTCGCCTTCGAAGCCCTTCGTCTTGAAAGGCCTGGTGCCCTTCGGCGAAAGCTTGATGTCGAGCCGCGACTCGCCGTCGAAAATCGGCAGGGTGTTGGGGCAGACGCGCGCTTGCGCCGGAATGATCAGCCCCGAAAGCGGATCGAGAACGTTGCGCATGTCGCGCGAGGTGACCGGCACCCAGTTCTTCGGCAAAGGCGTGCGCTTCGGCGTCATGCTCGCATGCACGACATTGCCGTTGCGGTAGGTAACGCTGATCGCCCGGCTCTTCGAGCCGCTGCGATAGGACATCGAATATTGCGACGCGCGCAGGTAATCCTTGTCGACAACGCCGGAAACCTGTGTCTGGCCCGACGTGCGGCTGAGGATATCGAGCAGGCCCGCCGATTTCAGCGTCCCCGATATCGTGTAGCGATTCTTCTGAACCTCGGTGTGGAATGAGGCGCGCGCCACCGGCAGACCGGACAGCGAGATGCTGTAATCCGTCAGATGCTCGGCATCGGCGGCCGATGATGCTGTGGAAAACAAGACCGCCGAAAGCAGCATTGCCCCGCGAAAGCCATTTCGCAACTTCATGCCTTTAGGAATCCATCACTTGAACATCGCCGCAATACCCTGAAATGCAGGGTGTTTACGGCTTTTCTGCGCCATTTCGCTGTCGCCGGCTACGCGGTCGGTCCAATCACGGAACCAAACCGTCGTGTGTCCTCGGTCAAGAAATAGCGCATAGCAAAACCGCTTGGAATGGGTCTCACGCACCATTATTGTTGCCCGGACAGCGCTTCGCATGGGCAGATCGGCCGGGAAAAACCGCGGTTTTCCGAGAATGCAAGAGGTTTGGCTTGACGGGCGGGCCGTCTCTGACTATAGAACCGCGACTTTCCAATAATGGCCTAGGAACGCGGCCTGGGCTCTGGGCCCGCTACCGCATTGTCCGGCGGCGATAAAGAGAATAGGTGTACCATGTCCCGTAGTTGCGAATTGACCGGCAAGGGCGTCCAGTCGGGCAACAATGTAAGCCACGCCAACAACAAGACCAAGCGCCGGTTCCTTCCGAACCTGTGCAACGTCACGCTGATTTCCGATGCTCTCGGCCAGCGCTACCGCCTGCGCGTTTCCGCAGCTGCTCTCCGCTCGGTTGAACACCGTGGCGGCCTCGACGCCTTCCTGCTGAAGTCGGACGAGAACGAGCTGAGCATGCGCGCTCGCCTGCTGCGTCGCCAGATCGTCAAGAAGGTTGCTGAAGCCGCCTAATCGGCGCCAGCGCACCGTCTTTGACACGCGTTTAAAAGGCTTGCGGGTTCATCCGGCAAGCCTTTTTCTCGTGCGCACGTTTCTTAACCGATACGCGCTTTTGCCTTCATCGGCCGGGTGCACTGCCCTGCTTTCATCCCTCTAGCTGGTGGCATACCCCAGGATAAAAAAATGCTGATCAACCGCACTTTCTTCGTCTATGTCGCGCTGATGACCCTCGTGGTCGTCGCCTCGAACATCCTCGTTCAGTTTCCGCTGCCGGGCTCGATTGCCGGTATGCAGCTCGGCGATCTCCTCACCTGGGGCGCCTTCAGCTATCCCTTCGCCTTCCTGGTGACCGACCTTACCAACCGCCAGTTCGGGCCGCGCATCGCGCGCCGCGTGGTAGTCGCAGGCTTCATCGTCGCCATTCTGCTCTCCATCGTCGCCGCCACGCCGCGCATCGCTATCGCGTCGGGCTCGGCCTTCCTGTTCGGTCAACTCCTGGACATCTCGGTGTTCAACCGGCTCCGCCGTCAGAGCTGGTGGCATGCGCCGCTCGCAGGCTCGCTGATCGGCTCGGCGCTCGATACCGCAATGTTCTTCTCCTTTGCGTTCGCACCGTTCTTCGTGTTCTTCGGCCCGAACGACAGCTTTGCGCTGGAAACCGCACCGCTCCTCGGCGTACTTGCGGCTGAAGCACCGCGCTGGATCTCCTGGGCGGTCGGTGACTTGAGCGTGAAGATCCTCTGCGGCCTCGTCATGCTGCTCCCCTATGGCGCGCTGATGAGCATCGTGAAGCCCATGCCCGCTGCGGAAAAGCAGGCGGCCTAAGGGCCGCCTGCCGGCACGCCTCGGCCCGCGCCGAAGCGGCGACCGGGCGTCGATTGCAAGGCGCGGGGAAGAGCAGCAGCCGCCCTTCCCCGCGCCTCACCTTCTAGCGCTGCTTCAAAAGCATCTGAGCGTTTTCGAATGGCAGCCCTTCGTCGTCTTCCGACCGCCGGGACTGTTCTTCAAAGCCGAGGTTCTCGTAGAAGGCATAGGCCTGCGAATTTGCGGTGTAGACCTCCAAGCGGAGCTGCCCCTTCAGCTGCAGGGCATGCGAAACCAACAAGTGGCCGATGCCGGCACCCTGGTGTCGCGGCGAGACGAACAGCCCACCGATGAAATCGTCGAGCAAGCTGACGAACCCGGCCGGTTCGCCGCCCCGGATGGCGACCCAAGTCTCCGCGTTCGGCAGATAGACGGTCTCGATCAACAGGCGCTGTTCACGCAACCGCGCCTCGCCGACAAATGCGTGCGCCGTTATCGAGGCCTCGAACCAGATGGCCGACAGTTCTTCCAAATCCGCAGCACGATAGGCGCGGATCATCACATCCATTTTTTTCATGGTTTTTCCGTTCAATAGATATGCATCAAGAGGGACGCCTGTTCGGCGCCTTGAACAACCGCGAATGCGGGTAAATTTTCAGCCTCTGCGCATAAATCTCCTTCAACGGACAATCGGCCAATAGGCCTTTGCCGGGACACCGTCAAGCATCGGACGGGCTTGTTCGGGCCTCTGCGCAGCCGCGCCGAGCGAGACGGCTCGATCCTTCACCGGCTCTTGGCCGGATCTCCACACGATCGGGCGGATCGCACTGTTCAGGAGTTGGCTGGCTTACTGTGTCAGCGCGGTGTTGAGCCGGAACTCCAGCATCAGGTTGCGCTCGAGGATCGAATGGTTGTCGTCGGAGACGACGATGACCCGCACTTCGCCGTCGGGACGCACGACGACGTCGAGGCCTTCCATGTTGTCGATCTGGTAGCCCATGTCCGCTTCGAAGAGGACTTCGCCGTCGACGACCGCGCCGGGCTTGATCTTATCGCCTGGGACCCGACGGATCTGCATGCCGAGACCCGAGCCGAAGGAGAAACGTCGCTCCAGCAGCAAGAGGTCGCCGTTCGGCAGGAAGGCGCCATCGGTTGCCGCATAGGGATCCTTGCGCACGACGCTGAATGCGCCGCGCTGTGGCCCGTCGAGGATACCGGCCAAAAGATTGTCCGCCTTGTCGACGCTGCGTTCGGCAATGGCGATCATGGCGCCCGCGAGGGGGCTGTCCTTCGGCGAGACCGCGATCGTCTCAATGCCGGCGTTGCTGCGCAGCTCGCTGATCGGAAACGGCAATGCCAGGCTTCCGATCGGCTTCGAGCCGGCAAAACCCGGATCCGGATAGATGTCGATGCGATGGGCCTGCTCGTAACTGACGATCGCCTGGCCTTCTCGAAGGGCAAGCCCTTCGGAATCCACCTTCCATTTCGCCAGGCCGACATCACCGTTACGATCCGCCATCGGCGTGGCGGTCAGGTTGGTGATACCGGAAAGCCGACCCTGCTCGTCGCGGGTTACCGCACCTTCCAGCCAGTGGCCGGTATCCATGACGGCGACGAAAGAGCTGCCGTCAGGACGAAAGCGGATTGCCGAAACCGCGCCGAACAGCGGATTTGACGAGGTCATCTCCAGACCGCCGAGAAACTCCAGGGCGCCAAACCGGGTGGCGCTGGAGCCGACAGCGAAATTACTGATCTGGCGGCTGCGGATCGGCAGGTCTTCGCTATCGGAAGCGGACCATGCCGGGCAGGCCGAAGCCAGGAGGAAAAGGGCTAGGAGACCGCGGCCAAGCATCAAGAGAAGTACCTTCAGGGGGGCATCGGGAATGACGCGGCGTGCGCTCACAGTGAGCCCGCCACGCATGGTAGCTTGGTAGACTGTAAAACTATGTCCGTAAATTGACTTCGGCCGCCAGCGATGCGTGCAGGTGCCGATTGGCAGCTCGCAGGCGATGTTCCACCGCCCCCAAGGGGGAAGCATCACCCGGCGCGGCGAAGACGCGAAGAACCGCGGCGCTGGCTTTCGTCCTCGAAGAGTGCGGCCAGCTGTTCGGTCATCGCGCCGGCAAGCTCATCGGCATCGACGATGGTGACGGCACGGCGATAGTAGCGCGTCACGTCGTGGCCGATACCGATCGCCAGCAGTTCCACCGGCGAGCGCGTTTCGATCTGCTCGATGACCGCGCGCAGGTGACGCTCCAGATAGTTTCCTGGATTGACCGACAGCGTCGAGTCGTCGACCGGCGCGCCGTCCGAAATCATCATCAGGATGCGCCGCTGTTCGCGCCGCGCCATCAGCCGCTCATGCGCCCAAATCAACGCCTCGCCGTCGATGTTTTCCTTGAGCAGGCCTTCCCGCATCATCAGGCCCAGATTGCGTCGTGCGCGGCGCCACGGAGCGTCGGCAGACTTGTAGACGATGTGTCGCAGGTCGTTGAGGCGACCCGGGGCCTGTGGCTTGCCGCCGGCCAGCCACTTCTCGCGTGACTGCCCACCCTTCCACGCCTTGGTGGTAAAACCGAGGATCTCGACCTTGACGCCGCAGCGCTCGAGCGTGCGCGCCAGGATATCGGCGCAGGTGGCCGCAACCGTGATCGGACGGCCTCGCATCGAGCCGGAATTGTCGATCAGCAGCGTCACGACGGTATCGCGGAAGTTGGTGTCCTTTTCGCGCTTGAAGGAGAGCGGCTGCATCGGATCGATGATGATGCGCTGAAGTCGCGCCGAGTCGAGATAGCCCTCTTCGAGATCGAACTCCCAGGAGCGGTTCTGCTGCGCCATCAGGCGGCGCTGCAGCCGATTGGCAAGCCGGCCGACCGCGCCTTGAAGATGGGCAAGCTGCTTGTCGAGGAAGGCGCGCAGCCGGTCGAGCTCGGCCTCGTCGCAAAGCTCTTCCGAGGCGATGGTCTCGTCGAACTCGCGGGTGAAGACGGCGTAGTCGACCTTCTCGTTGAAGTCGGCGAAGGGCTGGTTCGGACGCTTGACCTCGCCGGGCGTTTCGCTGTCCTCGTCGCCTTCGTCCTGGAGATCGTCGTCGGAGATCTCCGCGCCGTCCATCTCGCCTTCTTCCATCTGCTCTTCGGCAGCCTGGTTCTCGTCGGCGGGTGCGGCATCGTCGCCGGCTTCCTCGTCGCTGGCGTTCTCGTCCTGCTCCTGGCTGCGCGGCTGGTCTTCGTCGGTCTCGCTTTCCTGCTCGTCCGGCTCGTTGTCGTCGTCACCGTATTTCTCGGCGACTTCCATCGAGGTCAGCATGTCGCGAACGACCCGGGCAAAGGCCTGCTGGTTGTTGATCGTCGACGACAGGTGCTCAATGTCGCCGGCAGCCTTGCCCTCGATGAACTCGCGCCAGAGGTCGAGCACCTTGCCGGCAGACGCCGGCGGCTTCTGGCCCGTCAGCTTCTCGCGCACCAGCAGCGCTACGGCCTCGCCGAGCGGCGCGTCCGCCTGGCGCTCGATGGTTGCGAAATTCGCCTTGGCGTATTTCTCTTCGAGCATGACGTTGAGGTTCTTGGCGACACCCGCCATGCGCAACGACCCGATCGCCTCGACACGAGCCTGCTCCACCGCATCGAAGATCGCGCGGGCGTCCGCCCCTTGCGGCGACATGGTCGCGTGGATCCGCGCATCGTGACAGGCCTTGCGCAGCGCCATGCTGTCACCGAGCCCGCGGGTCACGGCAAGTTCCTGCAGGGTCGGGCGCTTGGAAAGTTCCGGCAGACGGATGCGTTCGCCGGTCATGCCCGGCCGCTCGTTGGCGAAGGCGACTTCCACCTCGGCATCGCCCGCGATCGATCGGATGCAGCCGGAAAGCGCCCGCTTGAACGGTTCCGCAGCATTCTCGCGCGTGGTTGGCTTTGCCTTCGAATTCGAGCTCACGACAGTTCCTTCTTCAGCCAGAGGCGACGGCGCCCCAGTGGGGCGTCATCCGGTTTGCCACAGCGTCATGACCCGCCCTCCCAAAGGGGACGGCAGGCCGTGGGATCAGGCGGTGGCTTCGAGCACGATGTTGGCAGCGCTTTCCTTCAGCTCGATGCCGAAGGCGCGCTGGTAGTGCTCGGCGACCAGCGCCCGCTCAAGCTCGTCGCACTTGTTGAGGAAGGTCACGCGGAAGGCGAAAGCGATGTCGCCGAAGATGTGGGCGTTCTCGGCCCAGGTGATGACCGTACGCGGGCTCATGACGGTCGAGAGATCGCCATTGATGAAAGCAGCGCGCGTGAGGTCGGCGACACGTACCATCTTGGAGATGGTCTCGCGGCCCTTGTCGGCAGTGAAGCCCTTGACCTTGGCGGCGACGATGTCGACTTCCTTGTCGTGCGGCAGGTAGTTCAGCGTGGTGACGATCGACCAGCGGTCCATCTGCGCCTGGTTGATCTGCTGCGTGCCGTGATAGAGGCCGGTCGTGTCGCCGAGGCCGACGGTGTTGGCGGTCGCAAACAGGCGGAAGGCCGGGTGCGGACGGATGACACGGCTCTGGTCGAGCAGCGTCAGGCGGCCGGAGGATTCCAGCACGCGCTGGATGACGAACATGACGTCCGGGCGGCCGGCATCGTATTCGTCGAAGACGAGCGCGACATTGTGCTGGTAGGCCCAGGGCAGGATGCCGTCCTTGAATTCGGTGACCTGCAGGCCGTCCTTGACGACGATCGCGTCCTTGCCGACGAGGTCGATACGGCTGACATGGCTATCGAGGTTGACGCGCACGCACGGCCAGTTGAGGCGCGCGGCGACCTGCTCGATATGGGTGGACTTGCCGGTGCCGTGATAGCCCGACACCATCACGCGTCGGTTGTGGGCGAAGCCTGCGAGAATGGCGAGCGTCGTTTCGCGGTCGAAGAGGTAGTCCGGATCCAGATCCGGGACATAGGCGTCGCCCTTCGAATAGGCAGGAACGCGCAAATCCGTATCAATGCCGAAAACCTCCCGGACGGAAATCGTGGTGTCGGGGAGGTTGGAAATGTCGAGGTCAATCTTGCTCATCATGTCTCCAGAGCGGCCACCGGACGGCACCCGCGCATTCGCCTGCAAAAGTGCTTCTGTATTAATCCGGGTTGTTAGCAGAAACCAGCCTGTTTTAACAATTGGTAGGCCTGAATAACCGCGCGAAAACGCTCTTCCGATCCTCTATCTCCGCCATTGGCATCGGGGTGATGCTTCTTGACGAGGTCCTTGTATGCCGCCTTGATGTCGGCAGTGGTCGCCGAGGCTCCGAGACCAAGCGTTTCGAAGGCCTTCGCCTCGAGCGTCTTCAGCTTGCGCTGACGTGGCTCGGGACGACCGGATCGCGCCCGTGCCTCGCTGACAAAGCCGAAGGGATCGCGCATGCGGGCCTGGGCGCCGGCAGAGCCAGACCGCGTCTGCGACTGGGTCGGGCCGTTCTTGGCGTTCTTGTTGACGCCGACGGTCCAGGTGGGCCGATGACCGGTGATCGCTTCCTTCTGGTAGCGGGCGACCTCGCTGTCGGAGAGGCCGGAGAAGAAGTTGTAGCCCTTGTTGTATTCCTTCACGTGCTCGAAGCAGAACATGAAGTACTGCCCCTCGGCGTTGCGACCGACGGGCGCCCGGTGCACACCCTTCTGATCGCAGCCGTCCCACTGACAGACGGGAGCCGCCGGCTCTGCCTGCGGCTCGACCTTGCGCCGGGTTCGAATGCGATCGAAGTATTTTGAATCGAGTCTCATGGCGCTCATTATGGGGTTTGGCGGGAGTCACAACAAGAATTGACAAAGCGGAATGTTGCTGGCTTTGTGCGGGCATTTTGCGCCGCCGTGCCAGCGATTACCGGGTTCTTAACTGCGAGGGGGCGCCAAGCAAACAGCAAAATGGGACGGAAGAATGTCGCTCACCGAGACCATCGAAAAGAAGCTGATCGAGGCCTTCCACCCTGAACGGCTCGAGGTCATCAACGAGAGCCATCAGCATGCCGGCCATCAGCCGGGGTTCGATGGTACCGGCGAGTCCCACATGCGCGTGCGTATCGTTTCTAGCGCCTTTGCCGGCATGAGCCGCGTCGCCCGCCACCGCGCCATCAATGATCTCCTGAAGCCAGAACTCGACGCCGGCCTGCATGCGCTCGCCGTCGAGCCGGCAGCCCCCGGCGAGCCGACCCGCTGGTAGAGGCAATCGCGGCCATCACGCAGGCGGAGCACCCTCTTCCGCCGGACGGATGCGCAGCTTGGTAATGCGGTTCTTCACCCGCTTCATCACGATGAAGCGTTTGCCGTGGAAGGTGAAGGCCTGGCGCTCCTCCGGAATGCTCTTGGACTCGTGGATGACCAGACCGGCCACCGTCGTCGCCTCCTCGTCCGGCAGCGACCAGTCGAGCGCGCGGTTGAGATCGCGGATCGGCACCGAGCCATCGACGACGATCGAGCCATCGGCTTCCTGGCGCACGCCCTGAATGTCGAGGTCGTGCTCATCGGCGATATCGCCGACGATTTCCTCCAGAATGTCCTCCAGCGTCACCAGACCCTGAACCTGACCATACTCGTCGACGACGATCGCCAGATGCAGCTTGCGACGCAGGAACGCGTTGAGCTGATCCTTGAGGTTGGTCGTGTCCGGCACGAACCAGGGCTTCTGCGCGATCTTGACGATATCGAGGTTTTCCGGCTCGACATTGGGTTCGGCCAGCGCCCTCAGCAAATCCTTGGAATGCACGACGCCGATGATGTTGTCGGTCGACCCGCGCCAGAGCGGCAGCCGCGTGAACGGGCTTTCGAGAATATCGCGGACGCAGGTTTCCGGCGGCTCGTCGGCATTGATCGCCCGCATGCTGGTGCGGTGGATCATGATGTCGGAGATTTCAAGCTCGCCAAGATCGAGCACGCCGCCGAGCCGATCGCGGTCGGCCTTGATCACCGAGCCCTCGCGGTGCAGCAGGTCCACGGCGCCGCGCAGTTCCTCATGCGCCGACAGCATAGACATGTCGGAGGCCAGGTTGATGCCGAAGATGTTGAGCAGGCGCCGGACGATGCCGTTGACGAGGCTCGAAACCGGGCCGACGACGGCGACGAAGAGACGGACGAGCGGTGCCACGGCAATCGCGAAACGATCCGGCGAGGCAATCGCCCAGCTCTTCGGCAGTACTTCCGAGAAGATGACGAGCAGCACGGTCATGGCGAGTGTGGCGATCGCCACGCCGCTGTCGCCGAAGAGACCGATCAGCAGGCTCGTCGTCAGTGACGAGGCAAGAATGTTGACGAGATTGTTGCCGATTAGCAACGCGCCGATCAGCCGGTCGCGACGCTCGATCAGCCGGTTGACGATGCCGGCGCGCTCTTCGCCGTTGTTTTCCAGCGTATGCATACGCGAGCGCGACGCGGCGGTCAGCGCCGTCTCCGAACCCGAAAAGAAGCCCGAAAGCACAAGCAGGCAGAAGACTGACAGGATCGACAGCCAGTACTCCGCCAGGAAGGCAATGAAGGCTTCGCCGGTCATTGCGGGTGCTTTTCCCTCAGGAAGCTCAGAACCTCGGAGGATGGGACGTCATCAGCGACGAAGGACTGGCCAATACCCTTCGTCAGGATGAAGGTGAGCTTGCCGCCCTTGACCTTCTTGTCCTGGGCAATCGCGTCCATCAGCCGTTCTGCCGGAGGCAGTGTACCGGGAATTTCCGACATGCGCGTCGGCAGGCCGACCGCCCTCAGATGCGCCTCGACACGGGTTGCATCGTCGGCGCTCGCAAGGTTCATGCGCGTCGAGAACTGATGCGCCAGCACCATGCCGATCGAAACGCCCTCACCGTGCACCAGCCGGGCGCTGTCGTATTCGGTCGCCGCCTCCAGTGCATGGCCGAAGGTGTGGCCGAGATTGAGCAGCGCGCGCAGGCCATTTTCGCGTTCGTCCGCCGCCACGACGTCCGCCTTGGCCTGGCAGCTGACTGCGATCGCCTCGATGCGGGCGCTACCCCCCGCAAAGACCGCTTGCCAGTTGTTTTCGAGCCAGGCAAAGAAGTCCGGTTTGTCGATCAGCCCGTATTTCGCGACCTCGGCATAACCGGCGCGGAATTCGCGCTCGCTCAAGGTGTCGAGCACGTCGGTGTCGGCCAGCACCAGGTCCGGCTGGTGGAAGACGCCGATCAGGTTCTTGCCGCGCGGCGAATTGATGCCGGTCTTGCCGCCGACGGAGGAATCCACCTGCGCCAAAAGCGAGGTCGGTATCTGGATGAAGCGCGAGCCGCGGCGCACGATGCCGGCGGCAAAGCCGGTGAGATCACCGATGACGCCGCCGCCAAGCGCGATCACCGCATCGTTGCGCTCGATCCGGGCGCCGAGCACCGTTTCGCAGACCGGAATCAGATGTTCGAAGCTCTTGGTCTTTTCGCCGGCGGGAAGCACCAGCGACACGGCGTCGATGTCGCACTCCCCAAGGCTCGCCATCAGCGGCTCAAGGTAGCGCGGCGCGACGTTCTCATCGGTGATGACGGCCATCTTGCGCCCCTTGAGGCGGGCGGCGATTTCCTCACCGGCCGCAGCAATCAGCCCGGGACCGATCAGGATGTCGTAGGAACGGTCACCGAGGTCGACACGGACCTTGCGTTCGGCGGCAGGCATCGCATGGCTATTCATGGGTCTTCTTGTCCTGGTAGTCGATGACGGCGGTGAGGACATCCTCGACCATCGTCTCTTTCTTCACATCGCGCGACAGCACCGTCAGGTCCGCTTCGGCGTAGATCGGGTAACGCGCATTCATCAGGTTTTCGAGCGTCTGCTTCGGGTTCTCGGTCTTCAGCAGCGGCCGGGTGTCGCGCTTGTTGACCCGCTCCCAGAGCACGTCGAGCTCGGCGTTCAGCCAGACCGTCAGGCCACCCTTCTTGATCTGGCGGCGCGAGCGCTCGTTGATATAAGCGCCGCCGCCGGTCGAGACCACGCGCGGACCGCTGCGCAAGAGCCGCTTCAGCACCCGCGTTTCAAGCGCCCGGAACTCGTCTTCGCCATAGCGGGCAAAGAGATCGCTGATCGTCATGCGCGAGACGCGCTCGATCTCATGGTCGGAATCGACGAAGGGAATGCCAAGCGCCTGAGCCGTCAAACGACCGATTGCCGATTTGCCGGCGCCCATCAGGCCGATGAACACGAGATTACGTTTACCGAGTACAAGCTTCGCCCGCTCGGCAAGCGTTGCGGAAACCGGTTCGATCACGTCGTTCATTGGACTTCTTATTCCCCATTCCCTTTCGGTATCGACAAATCAGGGTGTAGCGTCAAGTCGTCGCGCGCGTCCGCTCACGGTTCTTGAACTCGGCGGAAGCGGCGTTCATATAGGTCTGGCACCCGCCACAGCGTCGCGCGCTCATTCCGAGCGCCTGAAACGCACTGGCCGTTTGAACGCCTGCATGTATCCTTGCGTCCGCTTCGATCGAAAGGCACATGCACAGGAGATTGAAATGCCGACCCTCTTCCGGTTCCTGTTCTTCTGCGCCGTAATTGCCGGGATAGTGTACGGCACGATGATCTCTCTCGTCACCTTCGTCGAGCCGACGGAGCGCGACGTCACCGTGAAGATCCCGTCCGAACGGGTGAACAAGACCCAATGAGCGATCTTTCCGCCGCCCATGTCGAGGCTTTCCTCGAAATGATGAGCGCCGAGCGGGGTGCAGCGGTCAATACGCTGCAATCCTACGAGCGTGACCTCGAAGATGCCTCCTCGCATCTGCGCACGCTCGGAACCGGGCTGACCGGGGCGACACCAGATGACCTTCGCGGGTATCTCGCCCATCTCGCCGGTCAGGGCTTCAAGGCCTCCTCGCAAGCGCGGCGGCTTTCGGCGCTCAGGCAGTTCTACAAATTCCTCTACGCCGAAGGCATGCGCGGCGACGACCCGACCGGGATCCTCGACGCGCCGAAGAAGGGACGTAGCCTGCCGAAGACGCTGAGCGTCGACGACGTCTCGCGCCTGATCGGCCAGGCGGAGACCGAGGCGGCAGCCGGCGGTACCGACCACCTCGCCAAATTGCGCATGCATGCGCTGATCGAACTGCTCTATGCGACCGGCATGCGCGTCAGCGAACTCATGTCGCTGCCCGCAAGCGTGCTCGCCCAGAACGGCCGCTTCCTCGTCATCCGCGGCAAGGGCAACAAGGACCGCCTCGTTCCGCTATCACAGGCAGCGATCCGGGCCATGCGGGCCTATGGCGAGGCGCTCGCCGAGGAGATTGCGCGCGAGGAAAGTGGCAACCGAGAGAGCCCGTGGCTCTTCCCCTCCTCGGGCAAGCAGGGGTTCCTGCCGCGCCAGGTTTTTGCCCGCGATCTGAAATCGCTGGCCGCGCGCGCCGGCATTCGCGTCGCCACGATCTCCCCGCACGTGCTTAGACATGCCTTCGCCAGCCACCTGCTGGCCAATGGCGCCGACCTTCGCGCGGTGCAGGAACTGCTCGGTCACTCGGACATTTCAACGACACAAATCTATACACATGTTCTGGAAGAACGGCTGCACAACCTGGTGCAAAACCATCACCCTCTTGCCAAACAGGCGAAAAAACAGGATTAGGACCGCCGGGCAGGCTGGTTTCGGCCCGCAGACCCTTGTCGCAAAATGATCGGAAACGCATCTCATGCACAACTATCTCGATTTCGAAAAACCCATCTCCGACCTCGAAGGCAAGATTCTCGAATTGAAGAAGCTTGCCGGCGAAGACGAGAGTGTGAACACTTCGGATGAGATCGAACGCCTGGAGACGCGCGTCCGCGACGCGATGGTCGAGATCTATTCCAAGCTGACGCCGTGGCAGAAGACCCAGGTCGCCCGCCACCCCTCGCGCCCGCACTTCCTGGATTATGCCGCCGAGCTCTTCACCGAGTTCACGCCGCTTGCCGGCGACCGCAACTTCGCCAACGACGACGCCATCCAGGCCGGCCTTGCGCGCTTCCGCGGCATGCCGGTCGCCGTTCTCGGCCAGGAAAAGGGCAACGACACCAAGTCGCGCATCAAGCACAATTTCGGCAGCCCCCGTCCGGAAGGCTACCGCAAGGCGATCCGCGTCATGGAAATGGCTGACCGCTTCGGCCTGCCGCTGATCACGCTGGTCGATACCGCAGGCGCCTACCCTGGCGTTAACGCCGAAGAGCGCGGCCAGGCGGAAGCGATTGCCCGCTCCACCGAGATGTGCCTCAACGTTCGCGTGCCGATCGTCACCGTCGTCATCGGCGAAGGCGGCTCCGGCGGTGCGATTGCGATTGCCACCGGCAACCGCGTCTACATGCTCGAGCATGCGATCTACAGCGTCATCTCGCCGGAAGGTGCAGCCTCTATCCTGTGGCGCGATTCCACCCGCGCCAAGGAAGCGGCCAGCAACATGAAGATCACGTCCGAGGATCTGAAAGCGCTCGGCGTCATCGACGGCATCATTCAGGAACCGGTCGGCGGCGCGCACCGCGACCCGAACGCGGTCATCGGCCGCACCGGAACCGTGATCGCCGACGCGCTCAAGGAACTTTCCGGACGCGATGGCGACCAGTTGCGCACCGATCGCCGACAAAAATATCTGAATATCGGCCGTAACCTCTAAGCCGGATCGGCAGTCCTTAAGCGGGAGCGGGGCGGAAATCCCACGACCTTCCCCTCGCCCGATCTGATGGCCCGCGATTGCGGAAGCGGATTTCGCAACTGCAAAGCGGAGTGTGGCCAAATCTTGGCCATATTCATGAGGTCATGAACAGCGCATCGGCAGGGCCACCCTGCAGGGTTAAGAATTCGTGAAGTATAATCGCTTAGTGATTCTCTAAAAGGCCCACCCTCGCGGACTTGGGCTTTCCTAGTCGAGTTTGGGTTTGAACGGGCCTCTGCTGATGCGTTTCTGGAACCTTTTAGCTTCCGCCGCCATTGTCGCCGCGCTTGCCGGCTGCACCAACGAAACGCTGGATGCGACGACATCGGTCGATATCAAGTCCGTCAGGAACAAGACCGAGTATCAGGTCTCTGCCCCGATGGTCAAAAAGATGAGCGAGCTCGGGATGCAGAAGCAAGCCCCGATCGCACTGCGCATCTTCAAGGAAGAAGGCACGCTCGAGGTCTGGAAGGCCAATACCGCCAACCGCTTCCAGCTTTTGAAGACCTACAAGATCTGCGCCTGGTCCGGCAAGCTTGGGCCCAAGGTGAAGGAAGGCGACCGGCAGGCGCCGGAAGGCTTCTACCCGCTCTTCCCGCGCCAGATGAACCCCAATTCCAACTACTATCTGGCGATCAACACCGGCTATCCCAACGCCTACGACAAGGCGAACGGTCGCCAGGGCACACACCTGATGATCCACGGCGCCTGCTCGTCGTCGGGCTGTTACTCGATGACCGACGAGCAGATGATCGAGATCTTTGCGCTCGCCCGCGATAGCTTCAAGGGCGGCCAGGAAAGTGTTCAGCTGCAGGCCTTCCCCTTCCGCATGACCGCGGAGAACATGGCGCGGCACCGCGACAATCCGAATATCGACTTCTGGAAGATGCTGAAGGTCGGCTACGACCAGTTCGAAGTCACCAAGCGTCCGCCGGAAGTCAATGTCTGCGAGAAGAAGTACGTCTTCAACCAGCAGGCCTCCGGCCCGTTCAATCCGGGTGGCCAGTGCCCCGCCATGTCGACGCCGCCGGCCCTGCAGGTGGCGATGGCGAGCTTCGAAAAGAGCTACCAGACCGACTACGACAAGGCGATGAAGAAGTATGACGGCATGGTCTGGTACGAACCGAGCGAAGCCGAGCGCAAGGCGATCGTCGCCAAGCAGCGCGTCGGCCGCGAACTCGCCTATGCGCCGACCGGCAACTCGCTTGACGCCGGCAAGATGATGAAGGCGAGCGATCTCGAAAAGAAGATCGCCTTGCAGAAGGAAGCGGAAGAAACCAAGCAGGCCGTCGAGATCCAGAAGAAGGAACTCGAAAAGGCGACCGATGGCGGCAAGCACGTCCCGGTCCCGGCCGCCAATCCCATTCCGCAGCCAGTGATGCAGGCGGCCGTCGAGCAGCCGAAGAAATCCTTCTGGAGCCTGTTCTCCAAGAGCGAGCCGGAATTGCAGATGCCGGCCCCGGTCGTCATCACGCCTGAACAGCAGGCTACTGCCGCACCGCTGACGCAAGCCGCCTCGGCAACGACGGCAAAGCAGGCGAAGGCGCCGGCCCCTGCCGCCCAGCAGCAGGCCGCTGCCGTGACCACGGCAACGACACCGTCAGCCGATGCGGCCGCCGAAGCGCCTGTTATGACGGAAGAGCCGCCGAAGAAGCGGCCGTTCTGGAAGATCTGGGGCAATTGATGCCGGACGAACAGAAGATCGTCTATGACCTGAGGGGGCTTAAATGCCCCCTTCCCGTTTTGAAGACGCGTAAACGCATGACTTCGCTGGCGCCGGGCGCTTTGCTGGAGATTGAGACCACCGATCCGCTGGCGGTGATCGACATTCCGCATTTCTGCAACGAGGACGGCCACAAGCTTGTAGAGGCCGCACCCGCCGACGGCGGCCACCGGTTCCTCATCCGCAAGGGCTCGTGAGACGCCACGTCTGCCGCGCGGCAACGCTTCGATTACTGAGGTGATTTAGAACCGCATGCCTGGCACGGCGAGCGGATTGTCGGACAACGCTTGGGCGTCTGGCCGGTCGATGCGCGGCTTGCCGGTGAAGGCGTCGAAGAGGTCGCGGACGAAGGCCTCTTCCAACCCCTTGGTGATCAGCACCATGCGCGTGCGACGGTCGTTCGGGTCCGGCCAGGCGGCGAGCCGCTCCGGCGTGTGGAAGACGTTCTGCACGCCATGCAGCACCAGCGGCCGGTCCGGCCTGTCGGCAACCGCGACGATCGCCTTCATCCGGAGCAGCTTCTCGCCATGCGCCGAGCGCAGGAGATCGATGAACATGTCGAGCGCCATAGGCTCGATCGGCCGGTCGTGCACGATGCTGAAGGAGCGGATGTCGCCGCCATGTCGCGTCACATCGTGATGGTGATGATGATCGTGACCATGATCATGGTGGTGATCGTGGTCGTGATGATCGTGACCGTGGTCATGGTCATGGTCATGATCATGGTCATGATCATGATCATCGTGGTCGTGGTGCGCTTCGTCCTGCAGCCAGCGGCCGACATCGGCGATCTTCGACGACGGGTCGTAGAGGCCACAATCGAACAGCTCTGCGCGCCCGGCTTCGGCGCTGTCGCCATCGATCAGCGGCGCGCGCGGATTGAGCGCGCGGATCCGCGCCGTCAGCGCATCACGCTCCGACGTTTCGGCAAGGCCTGTCTTGCTGATGACGATGCGATCGGCAACGGCAATCTGCTTCAGCGCTTCTTCGTGGTTGGCGATCGTCTGCAGGCCGTTGACGGCGTCGACGACGGTGACCACGCCATCTAGCCGGAAGTTCTGCGCAATGATCGGATTGCCGATCACCGATTGCAGCACTGGCGCTGGGTCGGCAAGGCCGGTGGTTTCGATAACGACGCGCTTCAGCGGCCTGATCTTGCCGGTCTGCATGCGGTCCATGAGATCGGCAAGCGTATCGACCAGTTCGCCACGCACGGTGCAGCAGAGGCAGCCGTCGGAAAGCTCGATGACCCCGTCGCTGGAGGCTTCCACCAGCAGATGATCGATCGACACGTCGCCGAACTCGTTGATGATAACGGCCGTATCCGAGAGATCGGGATCCTTCAGCAGCCGGTTGAGCAGCGTCGTCTTGCCCGCACCGAGGAAGCCGGTAAGGATCGAGACCGGCACCGCCGACAAGGGACTAACCATCATGCACTCCGATCAGAAGGTCGGCCGCGGCACCGGGATCGGCACATTGGCGACATCGCCCTGGCCGACCGGGTCGCCGGCAAGCTTCGGCGCTTTTTCGCCGCTGCCGGCGATCAGCCCGGCGAAGGCAAGCTTCAGCGGCCGGTTGATTTCGTGGATATAGGGCGAGAGCAGCTTCTGGCGGCCGGCTTCGTCGCGGCCCTCGCTGCGAACCTTCGCGGCCGCCTTCGAGCAGATCTGCTTGCTGACATCGGCCACCATGTCGCGCGTCTCGCCATAGGCCGGGATCTGCACCAGCGACGGCTTGCCGTTGCCGTTCGTCGTCAGTGCCATCTGCAGGAGCCGTGCGGACTCATCCGCACGCGCACCGAGGCTGTCCTCGCCGAGCACGACCGAGACGACGCTGCGCCCCTCGCGGGTGGCGGATGAAACCTGGTTGAAGCCGGAGGCGCAGATGAAGCCGGTTTTCATGCCGTCAGCCCCTTCGAAGCGGCCGATCAGCATGTTGTAGTTCGGATAATCCTTCTTGCCGGTGGTGAAACCTTCCAGCGAGAAATAGGAGGCGTATTGCGGAAACTCGCGCTTGAGCGTGATCGCGAGTACCGCAAGGTCGCGGGCGGTCGTGTACTGGCCGGGACCAGGCAGACCGTTGGGATTGATGAAGTTCGAGGAGGTCATGCCGATGCGGCGGGCCTCGGCATTCATCCGCTCGATGAAGGCGGGCTCCGAACCGGCGACCGTTTCGGCGATCGCGACCGCAACATCGTTTGCCGACTTCACCAGCATCATCTTCAGCGCGCTGTCGAGCGTCATCGCCTGGCCGGGCTTGTAGAACATCTTGCTCGGCGGCTCGGCGGCGGCGTTCTTGGTCATGATGACCGGGCTCTCGAGCGTGAGCTGACCGGACTTGATGGCGCGGAAGGCCGTGTAGGCCGTCATCAGCTTGGTCAGCGACGCCGGATACCATTTCTGGAAGATATCCTGGTGCTCGTAAACCTTCAGCGAATTGACGTCGACGACCAGCCTTGGATTGGCCGCAGCCGGCAGCGCCGCAAGAAGCGTGGCGCATGTCGCCGCCGTCACTCCGAGCGCCTTCATCTTGCCACGCGTGAAAAATCCTGCTGTCACCACGATAGGACCTCGAAAATCCGCTGTTGCCTCGTCTCGTCCGGCTATTTAGCCTATATGGCGAGGAGATGGCAAAGCCCATTCACGGGCAGTCGTGCCAATCCACACCGATACGCAGATACAATTAGTGATCGAACAGACCGACAGGACGAAACGATGCCGATACTTAACCGTGCCGCCGAGCTCCAGAATGAAGTCACCGAATGGCGGCGCCACCTGCACAGGAATCCGGAGCTCCTGTTCGCGGTCGAAAATACGGCAGCCTTCGTCGAAAAGAAACTGAAGGAGTTCGGCGTTGACGAAATCGTGACGGGGCTTGGCCGCACCGGCGTCGTCGGCCTCATCCGCGGCAATCTCGGCGCGGGCCGCACCATCGGCCTGCGCGCCGACATGGACGCGCTGCCGATCACCGAGACGAGCGGCAAGGACTGGGCCTCTGAGACATCCGGCAAGATGCATGCCTGCGGCCACGACGGCCACACGGCCATGCTTCTCGGCGCGGCGAAGTATCTCGCCGAGACCCGTAACTTCGCCGGCCAAGTCGCGGTGATCTTCCAGCCTGCCGAAGAAGGCGGCGGCGGCGGCAACGAGATGGTCAAGGACGGCATGATGGAGCGCTTCGCCATTGCCGAAGTCTACGGCATGCACAACATGCCGGGCATGCCCGTCGGCCAGTTCGGCAGCCGCGTCGGCCCGATCATGGCCTCGACCGACGAGTTCACCATCACCATCAAGGGCCGTGGCGGCCATGCGGCCCAGCCGCACAAGACGATCGACCCGATCATCGTCGGAACGCAGATCGTGACCGCCTTGCAGACGATTGCGTCGCGCACAGTCGATCCGCTCGCCTCCGTCGTCGTCTCCGTCACCAAGTTCAATGCCGGCTTCGCCCACAACGTCATTCCGCAGGAAGCCGTGCTTGGCGGCACCGTGCGCACCCTCATGCCTGAGGTGCGCGAGATCGGCGAAAGCCGCATCCGCACGATTGCCGAGGGTGTTGCCCAGATCTACGGCGCGACCGTCCAGGTCTCCTACAACCGCAACTATCCGGTAACGGTGAACCATGCCGACGAGACCGGTTATGCCTTGCAGGCGGCAGCCGAGATTGCCGGTGCCGGCAATGTCCAGCCGTCGCTCGATCCGATGATGGGCGGTGAGGATTTCTCCTACATGCTGCTTGCCCGCCCCGGCGCCTTTATCTTCATGGGCAACGGTGACACCGCCGGGCTGCATCACCCGGCCTATGACTTCAACGACGAGGCGATCCCGCACGGCATTTCCTACTGGGTGAAGCTCGCGGAAACGCGACTTGCCGCCTGAGGCACGGTTGGGAGGCACGATGCATCAGATCGACAAGATTGACCGACGAATTCTCAACATTCTCCAGGCGGACGGCCGCATCACCAATCTGGAGCTTGCCGATCGCATCGGCCTGTCGCCGACCGCGACCAGCGAACGCCTGCGCCGGCTGTTGAAGGAGGGATACGTCTCGGGCTTCGGCGCGCGATTGGACCCGCAGAAGCTCGGCTTTGGGCTGCTGGTCTTCATCGAGGTCATGCTCGACAAGACGACGCCCGACGTCTTCGACCAGTTCGCCGCCGCCGTCAAACAGGCGCCGGCCGTGCTCGAATGTCACATGGTCGCAGGCGGCTTCGACTATCTGGTCAAGACGCGGTTCGAGGACATGGCGGCCTACCGCAACTTCCTCGGCCAGGTTCTCTGGACGCTCCCGGGCGTCAAGGAGACCCGCACCTATGCTGTCATGGAAGAGATCAAGAACGACGGGCCGCTGCCGCTGGTGTGAGCCTCTGTCGCAGAAAAATAAAAGAACGGCCCGGGATCTACACAGATCCCGGGCCGTCTGCTTTCAGCTTAGGCGGCGTCCTGCAGCGATGCCATGTCGATGACAAATCGATAACGCACGTCGCTCTTGACGACGCGTTCATAGGCTTCATTGATCTCTTGGATGCGGATCGTTTCGATTTCCGAGACGATGTCGTGTTCGCCGCAGAAGTCGAGCATTTCCTGGGTCTCCTTGATCGAGCCGATCATCGAGCCGGAAATGCTGCGGCGCGCCGGCACCAGCGAGAAGGCATGCACCGGCACGGCGTTCTCCGGAATGCCGACCAGCACGAGATCGCCATCGACCTTGAGCAGGTTGAGGTAGGCGTTCCAGTCGATCTCGGCTGCAACCGTGCAGATGATCAGGTCAAACGTGCCCGCCAGCGCCGTGAACGTCTCGGGGTCGTTGGTGGCATAGTAGTGATCGGCGCCGAGCTTCAGCCCGTCTTCCTTTTTGGAAAGCGTCTGGCTGAGAACGGTCACGTCTGCGCCCATGGCATGCGCCAGCTTGACGCCCATATGTCCGAGACCGCCCATGCCGACGATCGCGACCTTCTTGCCGGGACCGGCCTTCCAGTGGCGCAGCGGCGAATAGAGCGTGATGCCGGCGCAAAGCAGCGGTGCCGCAGCGTCGAGCGGCAGGTTCTCGGGGATCGACAGAACGTAGCCTTCCTTGACGACGATGCTGTCGGAGTAGCCGCCCTGGGTCGGTGTCTTGCCGTCGGCTTCGACGCCGTTGTAGGTCACGACCAGGCCGGGCATGTAGTGTTCCAGATCCAGATCGCGGGTAGCGCAGGTGGTGCAGGAATCGACGAAGCAGCCGACGCCGGCGCGGTCGCCGACCTTGAACTTGGTCACCTTGGAGCCGACCGCCGTGACGATGCCGACGATCTCGTGGCCCGGAACCATCGGGAACGCCGAGTTGCCCCATTCGTTGCGGGCCTGGTGGATGTCCGAGTGGCAGACGCCGCAATATTTGATCTCGATCACCACGTCGTCGTCGCGCGGTTCGCGGCGTTCGAAGGTGAAGGGCGTCAGCGGCTTCGACGCATCGGTCGCCGCATATCCTCTTGCAATGGCCATCAGTCTGTCCTCATTTTGGGAAAGGGTGCAGGTCCGGAGGGAGCCCGGCCTGACGCATCAGGACTATGAGGGTGCGCACGCTGCAAGCGTTAGAGCGATCCTGCAAAGTTTTTGCACGATCCTACAAGATTGACAGCGACATCCTGGAGATGGCACGTCGAGACCCTATCTGAGCGTTGCCTCGCACAACGCTAAGCCGCTGGAAAGACCTGAGATTATGACAGCCACGCGACAGACCGCCCGTCCCGAGATGATCGACGTCATTGCCCGGTTTGCCAAAACCGACGGTGA
The DNA here is from genome assembly GCF_014852205.1 of Ensifer sp. ENS06. Lineage (NCBI taxonomy): Bacteria > Pseudomonadati > Pseudomonadota > Alphaproteobacteria > Hyphomicrobiales > Rhizobiaceae > Ensifer > Ensifer sp. ENS06. The sequence continues at coordinate 42,618 of NZ_JACVBC010000014.1, forward strand.
TCACATGACGCAGATTGCCGGCCTGAGCCTGCACCGCCACGGCGGCGACGCCCCGGTCAACTGCTCCGCCTACAGGCCGAGTTTGGCGATCATCGTGCAAGGAGCAAAGCGCGTGGTGCTCGGCGAAGAGACGCTGATCTACGGCGCCTCGGATTATCTGCTGACGTCGATCGACCTGCCGGTTCTGTCCCAAGTCTGCCAGGCCTCTGCAGACGAGCCCTATCTCAGCATGGCCTTCACGCTCGATCCCGGTAAGATCCAGGCGCTGCTTGCGTCCCTGTCGCAGCTGCCGACACCCGCCGCCTCCGTGCGCGGCATGAGCGTCAGCAAGATCACTGTCGAACTCGAAGATGCCGCACTTCGCTTGCTGCGTCTGCTCGAGCGGCCGGACGATATCCCTGCGCTGCTGCCACTGATCGAGCAGGAAATCCTCTACCGGCTTTTGACCGGGCCGCACGGCCATCGCCTCAGACAGATGGCGACGACCGACAGCCAGCCGCATCAGGTCGGCCGCGCAGTCGCCTGGCTGAAGGAACACTATTCGCGGCCCTTGCGGATCGACGATCTCGCCAACCGTGTTTCCATGAGCGTCTCGTCGCTGCACCATCACTTCAAGGCGATCACTGCGATGAGCCCCCTGCAATACCAGAAACAGCTTCGGTTGCAGGAGGCCCGGCGGCTGATGCTGGAGGAGAGTCTCGACGCCGGCGATGCCGGCCATCAGGTGGGTTATGAAAGCCAGTCGCAGTTCAGTCGCGAATATGCCCGCCATTTCGGCGAGCCACCGATGCGCGACATCGGCCGCGTGCGCCGCTCGCTGCTCGAACGGCTTGCTCCGCAGGCGGAGCTGCTGAGCGAGGGCTGACGAGGCGCCCTCGGTTCCGCTGGCGGCGTATCAGCTTCGCTCGATATCCCGCCTAAGCACGATCGAGGTGGTCAGATCCTCGACATTGTCCATCGTCGCCACCTCGTTGCGCAGCTCGTTGAGCGCATTGATCGAGCCGACCTCGACCTCGACGACGAGATCCAGCTGGCCGCTGACGGAGGACACCTTGCGGACCGTAGAGAAACCGGCAAGCCGGTCGAGCACGCCGATCGATGGCGTGCGCTTCAGCGTCACCAGCAGAAAGGCCTGAATCGTGCCCTCGTCCAGCTGGCCGATATCGGCGCGATAGCCGCGAATGACGCCGGCCTTTTCCAGTCGCGTGACCCTCTCGGTCGTCGCGCTTCTGGAGAGCCCGATCCGGCCCGCCAGCGACTTCATCGGAATCCGCGCCTCCTGCGACAGAATGCTGAGGATGGTGCGGTCGATCGCGTCGATGTCCTGCATGTCCCCTCCTCCGTGCCCGCCGACAAGATGACGGTTATTATAAACATAGTGCCGGTGCAACCGGCATATTGCCGGATGCATCGGAGCACTGCCCATGCAAATCTCGTCATCGAGATGAGGATCCCCATGAACGATATGCTGAAGACCACGCCCGACTTTTCGACCGAAGCGGCAGCCGCCTTGCTGAAGGAGCATTACGGCCTCTCCGGCGCACTCTCGCTGCTTGCCAGCGAACGCGATCAGAACTTCAAGGTCGAGGCTGAGGACGGCAGCATCTCCATTCTGAAGATCATCAATGGTGCCGAGCCCGAGGTCGAAAGCGATTTCCAGACCGCACTGCTCAGCCACGTCGGCGCCCATGCCGCCGACCTGCCGGTGCCGCATATCCGCCCGACGCTGTCAGGCGCGAGCCTTGCTTCGACCACGAGCACGCGCGGCGTCACCCACCGCCTGCGGCTCGTCAGCTGGGTAGAGGGCCTGCCGCTTGCCGAAACCGGGCGCAACGATGCGGCGCTACAGTCGCTCGGACGGATGCTCGGCCGCTTCGATGCCTCGCTCAAGGGCTTCATGCATCCGGGCGCGCTGCGCGATCTCGACTGGGATATCCGCCATGCCGGCCGCTCGGCCGACCGGCTGCACCACGTCACCTCGGCCGAAGACCGTGCTTTGCTCGAACGCTTCCTTGTCCGCTTCGAAAAGACCGTGGCACCACGACTTGCAACCCTTCGTGCCGCCGTCATTCACAACGACGCCAACGATTGGAACGTGCTGGTCGATAAAGTCGATCACGACACCATTTCCGGCCTCATCGATTTCGGCGACGCCCTGCATGCGCCCGTGATTGCAGAGGTGGCGATCGCCGCCGCCTATGCCGGGCTCGACCATCCTGATCCGATCGGCGCCGCTGCGGCAATCGCCCGCGGCTTCCATGCGGAGTATCCGCTGGCGGAAGAAGAGGTCGATCTGCTCTTCGATCTCATCGTCATGCGCCTCGTCACGTCGGTCACGATCTCGGCGTCCCGCCGGGCGCACACCGACGACAATCCCTATCTCGCGATCAGCGAACGGCCGGCCTGGACGCTTTTGCGCAAGCTCGACCGAATGAACCCGCGTTTCGCCACCGCCATCCTGCGGCATGCCTGCGGCTTCGAGGCAGCACCCGGCGCCCGCAAGGTTGCCGCCTGGATCAACGCGAACCGCAAGTCGCTGAAACCGCTGCTCGAACGCCCCGCCGCCACCTATCCGGCAGCGCTCGTCCCCTATGGCGACCCCACCCACCCGATGACGGTGAAATCCGCGGGCGAAAAGCCGGATGAAGCCCAGGCGATCTGGGAGGACTATTGCCGCGCACATGGCGTCGCGCTCGGCATCGGACCCTTTGGCGAAGAACGCACCGTCTATGCCGGTGAAATGTTCGTCTCGCGCTTCATCGATCACACCCGCCGCACCCGCCATCTCGGGCTCGACCTGTTCATGGCCGCCGGCACCAGGCTCTACACCCCGCTTGCCGCAACCGTCGTCAGCGTCGAAATCGAGAAGGACCCGCTGGGTTATGGCTGCCTGATAGCACTTCGCCACGAGCCGGACGGATGCCCGCCCTTCGTCACGCTCTGGGGTCATATGGCGCACGAGGCCATGGGTCGCATCAAGGCTGGCGACCAACTCGAAGCCGGCGCACTCGTCGGCGAAATGGGCGCGCCGAAGGAAAACGGCGGCTGGGCGCCGCATCTGCATCTGCAGCTTTCGACCGACACCAGCCTCTCGGCAACCGAGATCCTCGGCGTCGGCGAGCCGCAGTTCCTCGACGTCTGGGCCGAACTCTTCCCCGATGCGCGCACCTTCGCCGGCATCGCCAAGGAGTTCTACGAGAAGAAAGGTCGTTCGCACGAAGAAATCGTCAAGCGCCGCAAGGAACTGCTCCTGCCGAACCTCTCGATCTCCTACGACAAGCCGATCAAGTTCGTGCGCGGCGAAGGCGTCTGGCTGATCGACGACAGCGGCCGCGCCTATCTCGACTGCTTCAACAATGTCTGCCACATCGGCCACGCCCATCCAGCGGTCATCGAGGCGATGGCAAAGCAGGCGGCGACCCTCAACACCAACACCCGCTACCTGCACGACAACATCGTCGCCTACGCCGAGCGGCTGACGGCAACGCTGCCGAAGGAATTGACGGTCGCCGGCTTCGTCAACAGCGGTTCCGAGGCCAACAGCCTGGCGCTGAGGTTGATGCGCGCTCATACGGGCCGCGAGAATGCGATCACGCTCGACTGGTCCTATCACGGCACGACCCAAGAGCTGATCGACATCAGCCCTTACAAGTTCCGCCGCAAGGGCGGCAAGGGGCCGAAGCCGCACGTCCACGTCGCCGCCGTCCCGGACGGCTACCATGCGCCGGCCGATTGGCCGGCCGAGGAACACGGCAAGCGGTTTGCCGAAAGCGTCGCGGAGCTGATCCAGGCGATGCGGGCCAAGGGCGAAGGTCCGGGCTTTTTCATCGCGGAATCGATCCCGAGCGTCGCCGGCCAGGTGTTCCTGCCGGAAGGCTACCTGAAAGAAGTCTATCGCCTCGTGCGCGAAGCCGGCGGCGTCTGCGTCGCCGACGAGGTGCAGGTGGGCTTCGGCCGTGTCGGCAGCCATTGGTGGGCGTTCGAAACGCAAGGCGTCGTGCCCGATATCGTCACCATGGGCAAGCCGATCGGCGACGGCCATCCGCTCGCCGCCGTCGTCACGACGCGCGAGGTGACCGACAGCTTCAACAACGGCATGGAGTATTTCAACACCTTCGGCGGCAACCCGGTCTCCTGTGCCGTCGGTCTTGCGGTACTCGACGTGATCGAAGGGCAGGATCTGCGCGGCAACGCGCTCTCGATCGGCAACTATCTGATCGACGCCTTCCGCGCCATGCAGTTCCGCTACGAGGTGATCGGCGACGTGCGCGGCATGGGGCTGTTCCTCGGCATCGAGCTTGTGTCCGACCGCAAGACCAAGGCGCCGGCCACCGAATTCGCCCGCGCCGTCTCCAACGGTGCCCGCCGCCGCGGCGTGCTGATGGGCACCGAAGGTCCGCATGACAACGTTCTTAAAATGCGTCCGCCAATGATCTTCTCGAAACGCGATGCCGACCATCTCATCGCCGTGCTCGAAGAAACCTTCGCGGATGTGAGCAGCAAGCTCGGCTGACGCCGGGCGCGATACCGCCGAACCATAACCGACCAGCCGGGATGTAAACCCATCCCGACAGCGAAGACGCATGCCCTAAAACAATGAAAGAGGAGAACAGGACAATGAAACTTGGAGTGAAACCTGGAGTTCTGGCACTGGCGAGCGCGGCGTTTCTTGCCGGCACCGCCGCCAACGCCGGCATGCTCGACGTCATCAAGGAACGCGGTGAGCTTCGCTGCGGCGTCAGCCAGGGCGTGCTCGGTTTTTCCGCGCCCAACGACAAGGGCGAATGGGCGGGCTTCGACATCGATTTCTGCCGCGCGGTCGCAGCCGCAGCACTCGGCAATCCCGACAAGGTGAAATACGTGCCGCTCTCGACCAAGGAGCGCTTCACCGCGCTGCAGTCGGGCGAGGCCGACCTGCTTTCGCGCCAGACCACCTGGACGCTGTCGCGCGACACCGATCTCGGCATGAGCTTCGTCGGCGTCAACTACTATGACGGCCAAGCCTTCATGGTGCGCAACGATCTCGGCGTGAAGAGCGTCAAGGAACTGTCGGGCGCCTCCGTCTGCACCGAGACCGGCACGACGACCGAACAGAACATGGCGGACTACTTCGGCGCCAACAACATCCAGTACCAGGTGGTCGCCTTCGAAAAGGCCGACCAAACGATCCAGGCCTTCAACACCGCCCGCTGCGACGTCTATTCGACCGACGCTTCTGCGCTCTATGCCCAGCGCCTGACGCTGAACGACCCCGATCGTTTCGTCGTGCTGCCGGAAGTCATCTCCAAGGAGCCGCTCGGTCCAGCCGTCCGCCAGGGTGACGATCAGTGGTTCAAGATCGTGCGCTGGACGCTGTTCGCGCTGACCGAAGCCGAAGAACTCGGCATCACCAAGGACAATGCCGCAAAGCTTCTCGAAAGCGGCACGAACGCCCAGAAACGCTTCCTCGGCATCGAGAACGAAGCCGGCAAGTCGCTGGGGCTCGATCCGAAGTGGGCCTACCAGGTGGTTTCCGCCGTCGGCAACTATGGCGAAGTCTTCGAACGCCACCTCGGCAAGGACAGCCCGCTGAAGATCGATCGCGGTCTCAACAAACTCTGGAGCCAGGGCGGCCTGATGTACGCCCCGCCGGCACGCTGATCCCCAGGAGCAGTTCCGGCAAAATCTCCCGTTTGGAATTGCTCATCCAAGGAAAAGCGCCAACGAGACGCCGCGGCCCTCCCCGCGGCGTTTTCGCTTACCAGCCTTCCTCCAGCACCCGGCCCAGCATGTCGGCGAAAAAGTCGGCGCTCTCGCGGGATAGGCAGAGCGGCGGCTTGATCTTCAGCACGTTCAGGTGGTCGCCGGTCGGCTGCATGATGACGCCGAGATCGAGCAGGCGGTCGCAGATCGCCGCCGTCTCCTCGGTCGCCGGCGACAGGGTCTCCCGATCGCGCACGAATTCGACGCCGAGATAGAGTCCCATGCCATGCACAGCGCCGATCAGCGGGAAGTGCTGCCCTAGCGCTTCGAGCCGCGCCTTCAGATAGCCGCCGACCACCTGTGCGTTTTCCGGCAACCGTTCTTCGGTCAGGATATCCAGGACCACCTGCCCGACGACGGAGCTCACCGGGCTGCCGCCCGAGGACGAGAAGAAGTACCCCTCCTTCTCCAGCGCATCGGCGATCTCGCGGCGGGTGATGACGGCGCCGAGCGGATGGCCGTTACCCATGCCCTTGGCGACGGTAATGATATCGGGCACGACGCCCTGCTCCTCGAAGCCCCAGAAATAGTCTCCGAGGCGGCCGTACCCGACCTGCACCTCGTCGGCGATGCAGACGCCGCCGCGGGCCCGCACCATGGCATAGACCGCGTCGAGATAGCCCTTCGGCAGCGGAATACCGCCGGCATTGCCGTAGACCGGTTCGCAGATGAAGCCCGCGACCTTCTCGTCCGCCGCGTCCAGCTCGGTCAGTTTCTTGACGACGGAGCGCACATAGCTGTCGGTCGTGTCGGCGCCGCGGAACTCGCCGCGATAGGTGTTGGGCGCGGTGACCGGATGTACCCAGGCCGGGCGGGTTTCGAGCGCCTGCGGATTGTCGGCGATCGAGGTCGACACCGCGTCGCTCGCGACCGTCCAGCCGTGATAGGCCTCGAGCAGGCTCACGATGTTGCGCGCGCCGGAATAGGCCCAGGCGAGCCGCAGTGCCAGATCGTTCGCCTCCGAGCCGCTGTTGACCAGAAACACCGTGTCAAGCCCATCCGGCGCGAGCGCTGCAAGCCGCGTCGAGAATTCGGCGACGGAGGCATAGTGAAAACGCGAATTGGTGTTGAGCAGCGACCATTGCCGCCCCACCGCGGCTGCAAGCCGCGGATGCCCATGGCCGAGAATGGTAACGTTGTTGACCATGTCGAGATAGCTGCGGCCCTCGATGTCGAACAAATGGTCCTTCCAGCCGCGCTCGATCTGCGGTGGTTTCAGGTAGTAGTTCTTCTGCGGCTTGGCGAAGTGCTGCTGGCGGCGGGCAAGCAGTGTTTCGCTGTGCGGCTCCGGCCCATCGCATTCGAAGCCGAGGACGCCGGCCGGCGACGGGCACAGGTGCTTCCACGCCGCCGCCTGACGCGGCACGACGAAAAGCGGAGGCACGAGACCATGCTCGCGGCAAAGCTGGACGCGGATCAGGCCGTAGGAGTGCTGTTCACCGGAGACGACGCCCAGCACGGCACCAGCAACGATCGTCTCCTCGAGGTCGGCACCGGCTTCCACGCCCTCGAGAAACAGGCTGGCTTCGGCACCTTCGAGCACCAGCAGCCCGTCCTGCCGGACGATACGGGCGGCAAAGGGAGCGACAATCTCGCGACCGGCCTCCAGGCAGATATCGACATGCAGTGCGAAGGTGGCATCGGGCTTCGGTGACCGCAGCTGGGTCTCCGTCATCCGGTATTCGCCATAGCGCGTGGTCGCGATGCCGATTGCATGGGCGGCGTGTTGCAGCAGCGAGATCGGCAATCCCTGGTGCTGCCAGCGCTCCTCTGGCAACAGCGGGCTCAGGATCGAGAGGTCGATCTGGCGCACGTCAGTGGGGCCGAGCCCCTGGATCAGGCTCTCACCGGTCACTCGGGCCGATACCGGGGCGAAGCCGACGGCCGAAAGAATGGCGTGCTCCATCAGCGCAGAAGGCACCGATGACGCGACCTCGAAGATCTCCCGCTCATGCGCGGCATTGCCCTCGACGTAAGCATTGTCGGGCTCGCGGGAGAGCTGGTGTTCGGAGCTTGCGACCAGCACCGCAGCGCGCGCGACGATCAGCGGCCAAAGCGCCTTCAGTTCCACCTCGGTCAACGGGCATGCCGCATGAAACGCCTTGACCGCGGGTAGGATGAACCAGGGGTCTCCATCCGCATGATGCAGCAGCGAGGCGCAGGTGACAGCGAGTTCGGCAGCCAGCCAGCCATTGAGGATATCGCCGAAATCGATGACGCCGTCCGGCATCGCCCGGCCGGCGGCGTCGAGCCGGCTGACCACATTGTCGTCGGTGACGTCATGGTGGATCGCCTGGGTCCTGAGTTCAGGGGTAAGCGGCTGCAACCGCCGCATGGCGCCGACCATCAGTTCAGCGATGCGCTTCTTGCGCTGCTGGTCCGCCATATCGGTAAGCAGAGGCAGGACGACGGGGCCGGCGCGCCTCAGATCCCATTGCAGTTCCCGCTCGAGCCCCGGATGCTCGAAGTCCTCCAATGCCGACGCGAGCTGACCCGCCAGGCCGCCGAGGGCAGCCACGGCTTCGCGCGAAAGATGTTTGCGCCGGGTGAGCGGTTCGCCTTCGAGATAGGTGAGCAAGCGGATGCGATAATCCGCGCCGCGGACGGCAACGCTCTCGATCGCCTCGCCCTTGAGAGAGGGCACGACCTCCGCAACGCGTGCCGTCGGCAGACGTTTGCCAAGGTGCCGCAAGGCCGCATTCTGCGCTTCCAGTTCCAGCGGCTCGTATTCCGCCCGGCAGATCTTCAGCACATAGCGCCGCTCGCCGGTGTCGAGACGGTAGTTGCGGTCCTGCTGGCTGCCGAGTTCGCTGATCGTGCCCGACAGGCCATAGTGTTCGGCGAGCAGCGAACGCGCCTCCTCGGCGCCGACATCGGGTCTCGGGAGCTCGGTGCGAAGCTTCAGCGGGTCCTCAACCATGATCTCGTCATCCTCCCCTTAGGCGGTCGATCCTCCGAATCGACCGGAATGTTGTCGAGAATAGAGCGGGATCAAGGAAAAGATGTGCGGTTTCCCGATTACACCCACCCGCAACCTACTGCGACATGCCTTCGAGCCGATAGCGCGTGCCGGGATAGAGCAGCCGCGCCGTCGTCACATTGCCTGCGTCCGACCATGTGCGGCGCCGGATCATCAGGCACGGTTCGTTGCGGTCGATGCCGAGCAACTTGCATTCCCAGAGCTGCGGTGCGACCGCCTCGACGATCTGCTCGGTGCGGGTGATCGGCGCCATCGCCGTCAGATAGGCGTTCGGCGTCATCGCCTGGAAATCCTGCTCCAGATAGCGCGGGCAGATCGCCGGATTGACGAAACGATCCTCGATCTGGATCGGCAGGCCGTTTTCCGAGTGCACCATGATCGAATGGAAGACGCGGGCGCCGGTGGCAAGCCCGAGTGCATAGCCGATGTCAGGCGTCGCGACCTCTTCCTTGAGCAGCGTCATCGACGACGTATGGGCGTGGCCACGTTCATGGATCTCGTCGGCAATGTTGCGGACTTCAAGCAGCGCGGTGCTGCCCTTGTGCGCGGCGACGAAAGAACCGACGCCCTGCACCCGCGTGATCGCGCCTTCGGTTGCCAGCTCCCTGAGCGCCCGGTTGGCGGTCATGCGGCTGACGCCGAGGTCGGCGACGATCTCGTTTTCCGAGGGGATCCGATGATGAGCGGGCCATTCACCGCTCTCGATGCGGCTGCGGATAAACTGCTTGACCGCCTCGTAGCGCGGCATCGGGCCGTCTTCGAAAGCGATTGTCTCGTTCCGTTTTCCCAGTGCCGTCATCAACTCAAGCCCCGCCTTTCCGCGCCGCCGAACAAATCATGCGCATTCGCCCTCGAATCTTTTCGTTCATTTCACGCTTGCGCGCCAGCGTAAAATATCTATAGTTCCATATACAACTACGTACAGGAAAATGCACATGGCTAGTTTTCCCGTCAACCGGATCTTTGCAGAACGGGCTCTCCTGCCCGGCGGCTGGGCCGAAAACGTCGCGATTTCGCTCGACGCTTCCGGTCGCATCGCAACGATCGAAACCGGCACCACCGCCGCTAGCGGCGACGAGCGCACGGCCGGCCCGCTGATCCCGGCGATCGCCAACCTTCACTCCCACGCCTTCCAGCGCGCCATGGCCGGCCTTGCCGAAGTGGCGGGCAGCGGTGACGACAGCTTCTGGACCTGGCGCGAGGAAATGTATCGCACCGTCGGGCTGGTAACCCCTGACGACGTCGAGGCGATCGCCGCCAAGCTCTATATGGAAATGCTGAAGGGCGGTTTCGGCCACGTCGCCGAGTTCCACTATCTGCACCACCAGGCCGACGGCACCCCCTATGCCGACTCGGCCGAAATGTCGCTGCGCATTCTCGCTGCCGCCCGCACGACCGGCATCGGCCTCACGCATTTGCCTGTCTTCTACGCCCACGCCAATTTCGGCGGCGTCGCGCCCAATCCCGGCCAGCGGCCGTTCCTGCACGATCCTGATCATTTCCTCGCACTGCTTGAGCGGCTCGCGCCGCTCTGCCGCGACGCCGGCCATACGCTCGGCTACGCAATCCATTCGCTGCGCGCCGCAACGCCCGAGGAGATGCGCATCATCCTCGATGCCGCACCCGTTGCCGGTCCGATCCACATCCATGTGGCCGAGCAGACCAAGGAAGTCGACGACAGCCTCGCCTGGAGCGGCCGCCGCCCGGTCGAGTGGCTGCTCGATGAAATGCCGGTCGACGCACGCTGGTGCGCAATCCACGCAACGCATCTGACGGAAAGCGAACGGCAGCGTCTGGCGCGTTCGGGCGCCGTTGCCGGCCTCTGCCCGGCGACCGAGGCCAATCTCGGCGACGGCATTTTCCCGGCGGTCGATTTCATGGCCGAAGGCGGCGTCATTGGCGTCGGCACCGACAGCCACGTGGCGACCAGCGTCGCCGAGGAGTTGCGGCTGCTCGAATACGGCCAGCGCCTGCGCGACCGCCGCCGCAACCGGCTGGCCACCGGGCCGGGCGCCTCGATCGGCCGAACCATCTTCGACGCGGCGCTCAAGGGCGGCGCCCAGGCCGCCGGTCAGAAGGCGGCCGGCATCACCGTCGGCGCGCGCGCCGATTTCGTCGTGCTTGACGGCAGCAATCCCTACATCGCCGCCGCCACCGACAACCAGATCCTCGACCGCTGGCTCTTTGCACTCGGCGGCGAGACTGTCCGCGACGTCATGGTCGCGGGCGCGTGGAAGATCCGGAACGGACGCCACGACCGGGAGGACGATATCGACCGCGCCTTTGCGCGGGTGCTGATGAAACTGAAGTAATCGTCAAAGCCAAAAATCAAATCAGGGAACAGCTTAATGTCGAACAAATTGAAACTCACCCTGGCCGCAACCGGCCTCGTGCTCGCGGCCTCCACCGGCAGCGCCAGCGCTTCGTATTGCGGCGACGGCAAGACCGTCATGTTCGCCGGCATCGATTGGGAAAGCGGCGCCTTCATCACCGAAGTGATGAAGACCATTCTTGCCAAGGGCTACGACTGCCAGGTGGATTCGATCCCCGGCAACTCGGTGACGCTGGAACAGGCAACCGCCAACAACGACGTCCAGATCTTCGCCGAGGAATGGCTCGGCCGTTCGGACGTCTGGAACAAGGCGGTCGAGGAAAAGAAGGTCGTCGCCGTCGGCAAGACCTTCGTCGGCGCCAGCGAAGGCTGGTTCGTGCCGGAATACGTCATCAAGGGCGATGCGTCGCGCAGCCTTGAAGCCAAGGCGCCGGACCTGAAGAGCGTGTCGCAGCTCTCCGATCCGAAGATCGTCGAGCTCTTCGCCGATCCGGAAGAGCCCAGCAAGGGCCGCTTCCTCAACTGCCCTTCGGGCTGGACCTGCGAGGGCGTCAGCTCCGCCAAGCTCGAAGCCTACAAGCTCGGCGAAACCTATGTGAACTTCCGCCCGGGCACCGGCACGGCGCTCGATTCCGCCATCACGTCCGCTTACCTCCAGGGCGAACCGATCCTCTTCTACTACTGGTCGCCGACGGCGATCATGGGCAAGTTCAAGCTCGTGCAACTCGAGGAGCCGGCCTATAGCGAGGAGTGCTGGAAGGAGCTTTCGAGTGCCAACGGCAAGCGCGAGCAGGGCTGCGCCTTCCCGTCGGTCGACGTCTCCTACGGCGTCAACAGCACCTTCGCGCAGGAAGCCCCTGAAATCATCGCCATCCTCGAAAAGGCGACTTTCCCGCTCGACGCCGTCAACGGCAGTCTCGCCTACATGGCCGACAACAAGGTCGACGCGACGGCAGCGGCCGCCGAGTTCCTTAAAACCAAGGCCGATGTCTGGGGCAAGTGGGTTTCGGACGAAGCCCGCGGCAAGATCGAAGCCAGCCTCAAGTAATCGCGACCAGCCGCTGACTTGGGCTTCATCGCCGCGTCTAACGCGGCGCAGGAGCTTGATCCGGCGGCCGGCCACATACCCGTGGCAAGTGCCGCCGGCGGCCGATCTGTGTCCGCTGGCAGCCCGAGCAAGGAACGCATCCGATGTTTCCGGATTCTCTCAATCTCTCCATTCGCGGGCCGGTGAACGATTTCATCCAGGCGCTGGTCAGCGGTTATGGCTGGGTCTTCAAGGCGATCAGCGCCGTCATTCTGAAAGCCGTTCTATTCATCGAATGGATCCTGCGCGGCCTGCCCTGGTGGGTCGTCATCCTGATCTTCATGGCGCTCGCCTGGCAAAGCTCGAAGCGCTGGACCCTGACGGTCGCCGTCGGCGTGCTGCTGTTCTTCGTCGGCGTGCTCGGCCTCTGGGACCTGACGATGCAGACGCTCGCCCTTATGCTGATGGCAACGATCGTCTCCGTCGTCATCGGTGTGCCGATGGGCATCTTCGTCGCCAAGAGCCGGACAGTGCGCAGCATCACCCTGCCGGTGCTCGACGTAATGCAGACCATGCCGAGCTTCGTCTACCTGATCCCGGCCTTGATGCTCTTCGGCCTCGGCAAGGTCCCGGCGATCCTCGCCACCATCATCTATGCCGTGCCGCCACTCATTCGCCTTACCGATCTTGGCATCCGCCAGGTCGACCATGAAGTGGTGGAAGCAGCGACCGCTTTCGGCGGCAGCCCCAACCAGATCCTCTTCGGTGTCGAGCTGCCACTCGCCGCGCCGACAATCATGGCCGGCCTCAACCAGACGATCATGATGGCGCTGTCGATGGTGGTCGTCGCCTCGATGATCGGCGCCCGCGGCCTCGGCGAGCAGGTGCTGAACGGCATCCAGACGCTCGACGTCGGCAAGGGGCTGGAAGCCGGTATCGGCATCGTCATTCTCGCGATCGTTCTCGACCGCATCACGCAAGGCTTCGGCAAGAGCCGGACGGAGGATCCCCGCAATGGCTGATATCGAGATCCGCAACGTCTACAAGATCTTCGGGCAGGACGCGAAAGCCGCGCTCGCCATGGCCAAGGAAGGGCTCAACAAGTCCGAAATCCTCGCCCGCTCCGGCTGCAGCGTCGGCCTCAACAATGTCAGCCTGACGATCGGCGCCGGCAAGATCTTCGTAATCATGGGGCTTTCTGGCTCCGGCAAGTCGACCCTCGTGCGCCACATCAACCGGCTGATCGAGCCGACCAGCGGCGAAGTGGCCTTCGACGGCAGCAACATCCTGGACCTCGACGCCAAGGCGCTGCGCACCTTCCGCATGCACCGCGTCAGCATGGTGTTCCAGAGTTTTGCGCTGATGCCGCATCGCACGGTGCTGCAGAACGTCGTCTACGGCCAGCGCGTGCGCGGCCTGCCCAAGGCCGAGGCCCGCGAAATCGGCATGAAATGGATCGAGACCGTCGGCCTTGCCGGCTACGACGCCAAGTACCCGCATCAGCTTTCCGGCGGCATGAAGCAGCGCGTCGGCTTGGCTAGGGCGCTGGCCGCCGATACCGATGTGATCCTGATGGACGAGGCCTTCTCGGCACTCGACCCCTTGATCCGCGCCGACATGCAGGACCAGTTGCTGCAGTTGCAGCAGAACCTTTCAAAGACCATCGTCTTCATCACCCATGATCTCGACGAGGCGCTGCGCATCGGTTCGGAAATCGCCATCCTCAAGGACGGCCAGGTGGTGCAGGTTGGCACACCGGACGATATTCTGGAACGGCCGGCCAACGATTATGTTGCCCGCTTCGTGCAACGCCGACAGGGACGGCCGGAAGCCCATGAGTGAGAAAGTAGTCCTCGATGCGCCGCTGACCTGGAAGCAAATCGCAGCGGTTGCCAATGGCGCACCGCTCGCGCTTTCCGATGCAGCACGCCAGCGCATCGTCCACGCTCGCCGGGTCGTCGACGCTCTGGTCGAGCGCGGCATCCGCGGCTACGGCATCAACACCGGTGTCGGCGCGCTCTGCGACGTCGTCATCGACCGCGAGAACCAGCAGGCGCTGTCGCGCAACATCATCCTCAGCCATTCCTGCGGCGTTGGCGAACCGCTCGCCCGGCCCGAAGCCCGGGCGGTGATGGCCGCCCAGATCGCCAACTTCGCCCACGGCTATTCCGGCGTGCGCATCGAGACGGTCGAGGCGCTGCTGGCACTGCTCAACGCCAACCTCATCCCCGACATCCCCTCGCGCGGCTCGGTCGGCTATCTCACCCATGCGGCCGCGATCGGCCTCGTGCTGATCGGCCATGGAACGGTCGACGACGGCAAGGGCAAGATCTGCGGCGCCGAGGCGCTCGCTCGCATCGGGCTGAAGCCGCTCAGGCTCGAAGCCAAGGAGGGCCTGAGCCTTGTCAACGGCACGCCCTGCGCCACCGGCCTTGCGGCATTGGCACTGTCGCGCGCTACGCACCTCTTCGACTGGGCGGATGCCGCCGCCGCGATGACCTATGAAAACCTCGGCAGCCAGGCGAATGCCTTTGCCACCGGTCCATTGGCGCTTCGCCGCTCCAAGGGGCTGGATGAGGTCGGAGCATCCCTGCGCGATTTTCTCGCCGGCAGCCCGATGCTCGCCGAGACCGCCGGCACCCGCACGCAGGATCCTTTAAGCCTTCGTGCCGTGCCGCATGTGCATGGCGCTGCCCGCGATGCACTGGCCCACGTCGCCGAAGTCGTTGACCGCGAGCTTGCAAGCCTCACCGACAACCCGGCCGTGTCGGGCACGTCTGAGGCGCCGGAGGTACATTCGCAGGCCCATGCGGTCGGGGCTGCCCTCGGCCTTGCCATGGACAGCCTGGCCGTCGCCGTCGCCGAAGTCGCTGCCATCTCCGAGCGCCGCATCGACCGGCTCGTCAATCCGCTGGTGAGCCGCCTGCCGGCCTTCCTCGCCGGTGATAGCGGTGTTGCCTCCGGCTTCATGATCGCCCAGTACACCGCCGCCTCACTTGCCGCTGAAAACCGACGCCTGGCCGCCCCCGCCAGCCTCGATGGCGGCATCACCTCGGCGCTGCAGGAGGACATCCTGACCCATGCGACGCCGGCCGCCTGGAAGGCACTTGCCATCGCCGACAACCTCGAAACGATCCTTTCGATCGAACTGCTTGCGGCGTCGCAGGCCTATGACCTGCAGCCGCGTGGCCGCGCCGCACGCACCGACGCGCTTTACCGGCGCATTCGCTCGGAAATCCCCACCTATGCCGACGACCGGCCGCTCAACGGCGACTTCGCCCGCATGCGCACACTGATCGAAGGAGGCACGCCATGAAGCTGCTTCGCGCGAAAGACTACAAGCGCATGCCCTGGAAGAACGGCGGCGGTGAGACGGTGGAGATCGCCATTTTCCCCGAGAAGGCGTCGCTTGCCGATTTCGACTGGCGCGTCAGCATGGCGACCGTCGCCACCGATGGCCCCTTCTCCAGCTTCCCCGGTATCGACCGCACGCTGTCGATCCTTCAGGGCAAGGGTGTGCGGCTGATCATCGAGGGTCGCAAGCCCGCTTTGATGACCGGCGAGACGGCGCCGCTCCCCTTCCCGGCCGACGTCGCAACATCAGCGACCCTCGTCGACGGTCCGATCGTCGACCTCAACGTCATGACACGGCGCGGCAGGCTCACGCACTCGGTTCAGCGACTGGCACTCGATCATCCGCATAGGGCAGAAAACCTGGGGGGCACGATCCTCGTGCTATGCCACGGCGGCGCCGTGCGGTTGACCGCAAGTGACGCCACGGCCGACCTGGCAGCGGGCGACACGGCCGTGCTGACGGGCGCAGCCTCCTTAACCATCGAACCGGCGGCCTCTGCCGTCCTCTTCCTGATCACCATCGACAAGCCGGCCGCCTGATCGGGCGCCGTCTCGCGTCGTTCAGCCGCGCCTCAGATGCTGCAGGGGATAGGGCCGGCCTGCATCGTCGACAGGCGAAAGCCCGACCACCTCAAAACCCATTCGCCGATAGAAACCGGCGCCGGACACATTCTGCTCGTTGACGTCAACCGTCAGCACCGGATGCAGGCTCATCGCATGCTCGACAAGCCGCCGACCGACGCCAGCGCCGCGCGCCTCGGCGTGGACGAAGAGCGAGTCGATCTGCGCCCCGCTCATGCCCATGAAACCGAGCGCCAGGTCATTTTCATCCGCGGCGATACAGAACTCGGCGGCCGGCAGATACTGGTCGCGCACCAGCACCTCGATCGCAGCAAAATCCTCCGGTGTCAGGAAATCATGGGTGGCGACAACGGCGCTGCGCCAGATCTCGAAGGTGCGCGGAAAATCGGATGGACGGGAGGGGCGGATGGAGATGGTCATGATGCAATCGCTTCTGAAAATGCGGCAGCGCGAGGCGTGCCGCGCGTCCGGCTGTGGCCAACGCGACTTTGCGAGGGCGTCAGCCTGTGAAGATGTCCGGTCCTGATCCGGTCCCGGACCGCGCACCTTATCCGCAGCCCCGACGATCGCAAGCGATCTCCGCACCTGCGGTTTTCAGGCCACGCCGGTTAAGAATTCAGCAACCATATTCCATGTTCCCCGGGGAACAGCACGATTGACGCCACACGATAGTCTCCATGTCACGGTTCTTAGCCACACATCAACGAACGCAGGGACTGGAGGACAAGGACATGATCAAAACCGCTTTCGGCGTCAACGTCACCGTACTGGTCTTCTCGATCACCGTGATCGCCATCATGCACTTCGCCCTGTCCCAATATCGCGCAGCCGAAATCGCCAACATCGACCTGCCGGACTACACGACGATCACTTCGTCGATTCATCGCTGAAGCGACCTACCCCGCGGCGGCAGCCGGGCAGCATGCCTGACTGGTTTCTACGCACACCCTCTCAAGCCGCATCTGCAGGCGCTGCCATCGATGATGGCGGCGCCTTTTGCATCGATCATCGGCTCCATGTATGGCCAAAGGGATTATGATAGGGAACGCTGACTGAACGAATCGCCGCTCAAGACAGCGTTGGCAGCATATCCAGGAAGGCCCGAAATGACGGATCCGCAAAACGAACTGAAACTCAGCGCGTTCAAGTTCCACGAGCAGGCCGTCCGCGCCTCCGTCGGCGGAAAACCGCTCGCACTCGATGCGTTGGAACTCGGCGGCGAAATCCTGGTGGTACTGACCTGGCTCGGCAATTCCGAAAGAGGCCTGCGCAAGCCGGAATACGTCCTGCCCCTGAGCGCCGTGGCGCATCAGGCGCTGAGCAACGATCAGGACGCCAAATACAAATGGGCCATCGGCGCCCCGCTGCCGCAATCGCTCTTTGACGGCAGCGCGTCAAGGCAGTTCCGCAGACAGTTCGGGGTCAAGAGCGGACCGGCGCTGACATTGCCCTTGAAGCCGCCGCACCATTGACGGCGATTGTGCGTGCCTCAGACGAGCGCTTTCGTGCCAGATCTCCCTCATCAATCATTGCAATCTTAAAATCGTTAGAGATTGATGCCGTAACCGGCCAGCCACGAGCAGTCATCTCCAGATTGCGGAATGGAACCGTCCCCGCTTACCATGCGTAGGATGGGGGATATGCCTATGAACGACAGAGGCTTCTACATTCCGGTTCTAAGCGCGCTGACCTTGGCCGCCTTTGTACTGCTTATTCGCTTCTTTCCAGATGTGACGAACTGGGAGCTTTGCGAAGCGTCGAGATGCACCGTACAGGATTGGCTGGCAGCGACGGCAGGCTGGGTGGGATTTCTCGCAGCCGCGGTCGGCGCATACTTCGTTTATCACCAATTGGCGGAACAAAGGCGACAAACTGCATTCGCGCTCGGAGATGGCGATCCCGTCTTTCAGGTCCACGTCTACGCTTTCGACCACACACGTGCGGTTCTGCGCTTCATCAATTGGAATAGGCGTACCCTCGCCATTCACCGGATCAGGATCCGGTGCGCGGATGTCGCAATTCCCATGCCGATCAAGTTTCGCTGGTCTGAGGACCAATTCACGCCCGGCGGAGTCGTCAACGACTGCGGGATCAATGCGGCAGGATGGCTCAACACAGTGCCCGGCGTAGAAGGCTGGATAGACAGACAAGGTCGTCCAGATATCTTCGACTTCCAACTGCTCTTCCAGGAAGAAGTTGAAGACTTCATCGATCTCATTGGGGGTCTTAGCACTGCAACGATCGCTGAGATCATTGTAAACGGACAGTATGAAGACGGTACGGAAAGACCGATTTATTTTAGGCTGAGAGTACCCGTCATCGATTTCCTGCCGAACACCGCAGCACGTGTACATTTGCACACAGCGGATGGCTAAGAGCACTCAAACAGAGTGCCCGCTTGGCGCCTTTTCAGCAACTTATTCAGCGCGCGTAAGGAATCGACCACCTCATTCGCCGCGAGGTGGCAACGCATGCCGTACAAGCAAACTATTATCGATTCCTTCGGGAACAAATGGTAGCGGAGGAGGGATTCGAACCCCCGACACAAGGATTATGATTCCTCTGCTCTAACCTACTGAGCTACTCCGCCGGGTACCGCGTCAGGGCTTCGAAGGGGAAGCCGTCTTGACTGGACGGGCGGCTTATACGGCCCGCCTCCGCCCACTGTCAACCCAAGTCTCCGGGAAAATGTGAAGTTTTCACAACAGCCCGGAAATCAAGGGCTTCAGGCGGCTGCCTGCGCCGAAAGCAGCGCCTTCAGCGCGGCTTCTGCGCCGGCTTCGCGTTCCGATTTGCGAATAAATCCGCCGCCATAGACGCGCGCATCCTCGCCGACGCCGGAATAGAGCGCGCAGGCCTGGCCGGGTGCAATACCGGCTTCGCCTTCCGCAAGCTCCACATAGATGCCCTCTTCGTCCATCGCGAGCACGGCAGGCGCCGGCTGGCGGGTGGAGCGCACCTTGGCGAAACATTCAAAGCCCCGCGCAGCGGCCACTTCGACGTCCTCATCACCCAGCCAGTTGACGTCGCGCAGGTAGACGCGGCGCGTTTCCAGCGCCTCCTTGGGGCCGACGATGACGCGGCGCGAGCGGGCATCGAGATAGACGACGTAGAGCGGCTCGCCGGTCGCTACGCCGATGCCGCGGCGCTGGCCGATCGTGTAGTGCAGGATGCCCTCATGCGTGCCGAGCACGCGGCCGTCGAGATGCACGATCTCGCCGGAAAGCGCTGCATTCGGCTTCAGCTTCGACACGATGTCGCTGTACTTGCCCTGGGGCACGAAACAGATGTCCTGGCTGTCTGCCTTCTGGGCAACGACGAGGCCCATCTTCTCGGCGAGCTTGCGGGTCTCGGCCTTGGAGAGATGCCCCAAGGGAAAGCGCAGATAGTCGATCTGTTCCTGCGTCGTTGCAAAGAGGAAGTAGCTCTGGTCGCGATCGGCATCCGTCGGCCGGTAGAGCGCCCGCTGGCCGGCATAGCGCGGGTTCGGGCTCGGGCGCGAGCGGATATAGTGGCCGGTCGCCAGCGCATCGGCGCCAAGCTCCTTGGCGGTCAAAAGCAGGTCGGCAAACTTGACCGTCTGGTTGCAGGCGACGCAAGGGATCGGCGTTTCGCCGGCGATATAGCTTTCGGCGAAGGGATTGATCACCGTTTCGCGGAAGCGCGCTTCGTAGTCGAGCACGTAGTGGGGAATGCCGAGCGTTTCGCAGACGCGGCGTGCATCGTCGATGTCCTGGCCGGCACAGCAGGAGCCGGCACGGTGCACGGCGGCGCCGTGATCGTAGAGCTGCAGCGTGATGCCGAGAACGTCGTAGCCCTCGCGTTTGAGCAGGCCGGCAACGACGGAACTATCGACGCCACCGGACATGGCAACGACAACACGCGTATCTTCGGGCTTGCGGTCAAAATCGAGACTGTTCACGGGATCCAATCCGGCCTTCGGGCGGCAACCTTGCGCCTGCCCTGTTTCACGCTTCATGCGATGCTTTGCCGAGGAACTCTCGGCCCACGGCATCTTCGGCTCCGCGGCGGCCGGCATCAATCGGATGCATAGAGCGCGTCGCAGTACTTTCAGTTCCGCGACATATAGAAACTTGTCCGTCCGGCGGCAAGGCCGGCCGCTGCCGCTGCCCGGCCTTAAAGGCGTCAGATGAGCTTCAATCGCATGGCGCGGGCAATCGCCTGCATGCGGTTGACGGCATCGAGCTTGCGGGTCGCGCTCTTGAAGTAGCTGCTGACCGTGTAGGTCGAGATCCCCAGGATGATGCCGATCTCGTCGCTGCTCTTGCCGGCAGCCGCCCAGCGCAGACATTCCAACTCGCGGCTCGAGAGTTTTTCACGTGCCGTATTGCCGGTGTCGAAGGTGCGCTCCAGGCATTCGAAAAGCTGGACCAGCGTGAGATACAGCGTCGCCCGCTCGACGCCGGCAGGTGCCTCGCGGCGGCCCGAAAGCATGGCGATGAAGGGATCGCCGCCACTCGTGTGCAGCAGCACCGCGAAATGGCGCGCCATCTCCGGATGGGCCAGCAGGCGGTGCACCATGGCCTCGTCCGCGGGCTTGGCCGCAACATCGAGCAGCTCGGCCCCGCCGGTCACCGGCAGCTTGGTGAACCGCAACTTTTCGACCAGCCCGCTCGACTGGAAAGTCTCGCAGGCGTCGTACTGGCGCACCAGTTCGGACGGCCAGTTGCTGAGCACCAGCCGCTCGGAAAAGCGCTGCTGTTCGGCCAGCGGCATGCGCGCGATCATGAAATGGCCGAAGCCATAGCGCGCGATCAACCGCCGCATGAGATGCAGAAGTTCGTACTCGGTGCGGACGGTGGCCGTATCGATGTCCGAAAACATCTCCACCGTTTCAGCCTCGCGCAGCAAGGCCGGTTCATGCGATTCCTTCATCTGCGATCACCACATCCCCGGCGCCACCGCACCGGTCGAGAGAAATACAAACAACGCCCCACATCTTCAGGAGCATGAAATTCACCGGACAGGCGAAATAAAACTGCCGCTCCCGGCCTGCCCGCGAAAGAAACGCGCCCGGTTGTGAAAACTATGACGATGCACCAAGAATGAATGCGGGAGCGTACATACGACGCTCATCCTTATTTCGGGGCTTCGTTACCAAAAATTTTAGTTAAAGTGAAATGTGGTATTTGCATGGCTCCCATGTCAATTCCGGGAGAATCCGGATTGTTCTCAAGCGTTTCCACAAGTCGGGGAAATATTGCCCCAAAATCTAAGGGGCGCCGCACACGGGCAAAAGCCCACCGGAAGTGTCTCAAATTATGAGCAAATTGTTACTTGACGCTTAGGCAAATGTTAAATGTGGCAGGCTAAGGTCACGGTCATATGGTCTTGAGTTTGTGTAGAGAGTCCCATGACCGAAATGATGCGACCACGCGTGAAATATGTCATCGGCCCCGATGGCAGCCCTCTGACGATTGCGGATCTTCCGCCGGCTAATACCCGGCGCTGGGTGATCCGCAGGAAGGCTGAGGTTGTTGCCGCCGTGCGCGGTGGCCTGTTGAGCCTGGAAGAGGCGTGCGAACGCTATACCCTTACCGTCGAGGAGTTCCTGTCCTGGCAGTCGTCGATCAACGATCACGGTCTCGCCGGCCTGCGCACCACTCGCATCCAGCAGTATCGCCACTAATTCGCCCATCACAGGGCCATAGGTCGCGCGGCGGCTCCGGGTTTCCCGGGGCCGCCGCCGTCGTTTTTCCAGGTCCCGCGCGCACCGGCATTGGTTGCGTTTAACGAACGCTCTGTGCACCGGCGATGGCGGGGCAGGCGATTCCGATTTGCGGAAAACTGCGCTAGCTTCCACGCAGACAAACCCGTTCATCAAGGAAGGCTGCCATGGAAATTATGCACGAGGAAACCGGATCGCACGGCCGCTACTCGACATCAGTCGAAGGCCATACCGGTGAAATGACCTATTCGCGCACCTCGCCTCAACTGATCATCGTCGATCATACGCTCGTTCCGGATGCTCTGCGCGGCAAGGGTGTCGGCCAGGCGCTGGCCAAGCATGCGATCGAGGAAGCCCGCAAGGGCGGCTGGAAGATCATTCCGCTCTGCCCTTTCATGAAGGCCCAGGCGATGCGGCATCCCGAATGGCAGGATGTCATCCAGGGTTGAGACAACCGCGGCAGCCACGGCACAAATCTTAAATCGAAATCGCGACCTTGGCGCGTCTTGAAAGAGGCGCGGCCCTGCAGGCCCCAAAATGAGAAGACCCGCCCGGATGCCGAGGCATCGGGCGGGTCTTTTTGTCTTGTCACGAATCGTGCCGGATCGGATCATGCCAGCCGCATGATCCGTCAAGGATGGAACCATCTGCTCCGAAACGGGCAATCGGCCCGTCCAACGGACAAATCCCCCTTGCCGGATCCGGCTCGGGGTTCAAATCGCCCTTTGGAACAAGGCGTTACGGCCCGCTGCGCCGGATTTTGGCGCAGGAGCCGCAGCTATGCCCGCAGGCGGGTCGACGTGTCCCGCTCTTCGAGGGCCGCCGCCTTCGCGTATTCAGCCTGCACTTCTTCGAGCGCGAGTTCGGCAGCATCCTGCTGCGTCTTCAGTTCGCGAATGGAAACCTGAAGATTGTCGGCTCTTTGACGTGCGGCCTTGGCGAAGGTGGGATAGGCGAAGTGCTGGGGATCGGAGATACCCGACTTCTTCTCCTCGAAAATAATCTGATTTTCCAGATCCTTGGTCATCCGTTCGAACTCAGCCATCATCATCTGAAGCTGGTTCAGCTGACGCTGCTTCTCCCGGACCTGAAATTCCTTCAGGCGGACAAGGCTCTCACGTGCTTTCATACGCAATACTCCCGTGGATAACGAGACCCCGGTTACTGATTTGCCCGCGAGCCGGCCCGAACAGGGCCGGAAACGAAAAATCTTCAGCGATATTAACAAAAGCCTACCGCTGGTAACCTTTCGTTTACGGGCATCGTTAATCATAGGCGTGATGATTTAAGGCTCCGTAAATGCTGAGGCACGAAATGTGACCGCCCCGGCATTAACGAGTCAGAAGAGTCAGATAACGGCATTTCCTCATGTTTCACATGAGATTAGCCGTTCTGGATTCACGTTTGAAATCAGGAGACTGCTAAAAATATTTAACAAACTCGATACACCTTGCCAGAGGGAATCAGAATTTGTTAACCATTTGGTGGCAGCCTCCAAATCAGGCAACGACTGGATCCGTATCGCGTAAGGGTGCCACGACAACCTTGGGCGGCGGAAAAGGGGAAGAATATGCGGGTTCTATTAATTGAAGACGACAGTGCAACGGCTCAGAGCATTGAGCTGATGCTCAAGTCCGAGAGTTTCAACGTCTACACCACCGATCTCGGTGAAGAAGGCGTCGATCTCGGCAAACTTTATGACTATGACATCATCCTTCTCGACCTCAATCTGCCGGACATGTCCGGCTACGAAGTCTTGAGAACGCTGCGTCTTTCCAAGGTGAAGACACCCATCCTGATTCTTTCGGGTATGGCCGGCATCGAAGACAAGGTTCGCGGCCTGGGCTTCGGCGCAGACGACTACATGACCAAGCCGTTCCACAAGGACGAACTGGTCGCTCGCATTCATGCGATCGTCCGCCGCTCCAAGGGCCACGCCCAGTCGGTCATCTCCACCGGCGAGCTCATCGTCAACCTGGATGCCAAGACGGTTGAAGTCGGCGGACAGCGCGTCCACCTGACCGGCAAGGAATACCAGATGCTCGAGCTGCTCTCGCTGCGCAAGGGCACGACGCTCACCAAGGAAATGTTCCTGAACCACCTCTACGGCGGCATGGACGAGCCGGAACTGAAGATCATCGACGTCTTCATCTGCAAGCTGCGCAAGAAGCTTGCAAACGCCGCCGGCGGCGCCAACTACATCGAAACCGTCTGGGGCCGCGGCTATGTGCTGCGCGAGCCGGATGGTGCCGAATACGCCGAAACTGCCTGATTCCCCGCCAGGGCTTGCACCGATCCCCGCATGATGCGGGCCCGACATTCAAGAGTTTCGCAAAACCCGCCTTATGAGGCGGGTTTTGTTTTGCGCGCAAACAACCACGCTTGCCGATCCTGCAATGCCCGGCGGATGCCAGGGTTGCGCGCGCCTGCACCCTCCCCTTCCCCGACGCTCGAAAATCTGATCCGCTCGCCCGCTCCGCACACAACAAAAAGCCGCGGCAAATGCCACGGCTTGATTTTGCTGCAAACAGATCAGGATAAGGCGGCTCAGGCCGCCATCGACTGGCTCGCGAAAACGCTGGTCAGGATCTTGCGGTCGAAAGGCTTCAGCAGGAAGTCGTCCGCGCCAGCGCGCTTGCCGGCCATCATCTTCTTCAGGTCTGCCTCGACGACGCAGTAATAGATCCGCACCGAAGGGCCGTTCGGCAACCGGCGAATATTGCCGATGAGCTCGAGCGCGCCTTCGAGACCCGCGTCGATGATCAGGATGTTCGGGAGTTCCGCTTCGCAGCGCACAAGCGCCTCGAGGCTGTTCGACGCCTCGTAAACCATGAAGCCCATGCCGGAGAGGATACGTTTTCCAACTTTCCGCACGACATCCGAGCCGTCGGCAATCATCAAACGTCGCATGTCCAACTCCCTTCGCCACTTACCTATACGCGTATCGGCATTCCTGAAACAACTCTATACAAATTTGGGAAAGATTTCGTTACAGAGTTTGCTTAACGAAGCTTTTTCATGCGGGATCAACACTCTGAAAACATTAAATTTTCCAGAATGCGAGCGAGATCGAAACGCATATGGCAGATACGTTTCCGCCGGATGCGATGGCACCCGGCGGCTGTAGAGAAGTCAAGAAATCGGAATACCTGGCGCAGCCTAATTAAACCTCAGGCTGCATTTTGGCCGTAAAGATGATTTCCTCGCCGGTCGAGGTAACGGCGATTTCCATGCGCGCCTCCTCGCCGAGAAGCACGGTGTAATAGGGCTGGATCGAATGGGCATCGACCGCCTCTTCCGGCGTGCCGGACAGGAGTTCCACCAGCCTCGGCGGTACCCGCATCATCCGGCCCTTCGCAACGAGCGTGAACGCGGCGTCGAATTCCGGATTCTCGAGCGTCACGTCGATCGAGCCGCCGCGCGGAATGGCGCCGTAGGCAATCAGGAAGAGGTTCAGAAGCAGCTTGACCCGGTTCTTGGCGATGATCGCCCGCGGGCCGTGCCAATTGACCTCGGTCTTCTTCTCGGCAGCGGCAAAATCCTTGGCGGCCTTTTCCGCTTCGCCGGTGTCGATCGACGCGCCGACCGAACCCGAGGCACCGAAGGCGAGGCGCGCAAACTTCAGCCGGACAGAGGCGTTGAGCGCGCTCGTGCGGATGAGGTCCATCGCATCGGCATCGGCGCCGCCCTCGTCGAGCAGTTCCAGGCCGTTGTTGATGGCGCCGACCGGGGAAATGATGTCGTGGCAAACCCGGCTGCACAGAAGCGCGGCCAGATCGGGTCCCGTCAATGTCAGGTTCGGATTCGTTGCCATCTTAGTTCCTTGTTTGGTGCCATCGGCCGTCGCCTGGAGCACGCGCCGTGGTCACGCCGGTAAACCCTCACGCGTGAAGACGCAAGTCATGAGCTGCCCGGCGCAGCCGTTCATCAGTGGAACATAATGACACCACATTTGGTAAACCGATTGTTAAGACCATCAGTTCAAATTGCATGGCATTGGTCCAGACCCCAACTGGCCGAGCAGTGATCTGACTGTCGGCCACTGCAAACCCGCAAGCGAGCAATTTTCGCGCCTGACGGAGGATATGATGCATCAGATCATGAAGGCAGCCACATCGGCTGGCCGTGTTGTCCTGGCCACGATGTTTCTGGTCGCCGGCGCCCTGTCCGCTGCGCACGCCCAGTCGGCGAACAACAACAGCCAATACACAATGCAGGAAATCGTCGATGCCGGTCACGGCTTCTTCGGCGAAACCTCGGGCGGCCTTGCCAAGGTCGTCGAACGTGCCTTTGAACGCTACGGCCTGCCGAACGGCTACATTCTCGGGCAGGAAGGCTCAGGCGCGTTCATCGCCGGCCTCACCTATGGCGAAGGCGAGCTCAACACCAAGAATGCCGGACAGCACAGCGTCTTCTGGCAGGGTCCGTCGCTCGGCATCGACTGGGGTGGCCAGGGCAGCCGCGCGATGATGCTCGTCTACAATCTGCCGAGCGTGCCGGCGCTCTACAAGCGCTTCGGCGGCGTCTCCGGCTCGGCCTATGTGGTTGCCGGCGTCGGCATGACGGTGCTGACCGACGAGAACATCGTCGTGGTGCCGATCCGCACCGGCATCGGCGCGCGCCTCGGCGTCAACGTCGGCTACCTCAAGATGACCCAGACCCCCACCTGGAATCCCTTCTAAGACCGTTGCCGGACCTGCCTGTCGCAAAATCCGGCACCATAGACTTGCAGCGCACGAAACGTCATGTTTAGTGCAAGGAAGCGGAAGATGGAGCGCCTGCCGCGCCCTTTGTGGCCGGGCAGGCGGTTCGGTTTCCGGTCCAGTTTCGAAACGGCCAGCTCGTGATCCAATTCTCGCTTCTCTTTGCCCTGGGCTTTCTGACGGCGATCATCATCGGTCTCCTGGTCGCACCGGCGATCCACCGCCGTATCGTGCGTTTCGCCGAGGACCGGCTGAAAGCGACGATGCCGCTTAGCCCTCAGGAGGTGCGCGCGCAAAAGGATGCTGCCCGCGCCGCCTTTGCCGCCGAGAATGCCCGCACGCTTCAGGCCCTGAAGCGCGAACGGGACAAGGGCGTGTCGCTGATGCTGACCAACGAGAAGAGCCTGCAGGAAGCCCGTCGCCTCAGTGGCGAAAACGCCGATCTGCACGCCCAGCTGGCCGACATGAACGTTGAGGCGGCAGACATGCGCTCGGCCATCCGCCAGTTCGAACAGCGGCTGGAACGCATGAAGGCGACCCTCGACAGCGTCGAGCGGGACAACGCCGGCAAGGCTGACGAGATCAGAAAGCGCGACGCCCAGCTCGCCCAGGATGCGGCCCAGACCGACAATCTGCGGATCGATCTGGCTGCGCGCGAGACCGAGGTCGAGCATCTGAAGAGCCGGATTGCCACGCTGCGCGACGAGCGCGAAGCCCTGCGCAGCGACTTGAAGACCGAGACCACCCATGCAAAGGAAATGGAGCTCCGCCTGTCGCGCGACGGGACCCGCCTTCACCGGCTGGAAGACAAGCTTGCGCGCGAAATGGCGACCAGCGCCGATCGCGAGAGCGCGCTCGAAAGGCGCGCCGGGGAAATCGAGAGATTGAAAGCCAAGGTCAAGGACACCAACCAGGAAATGCGTGACGCCGCCAAGGCTCTCCGCGCCGCGGGCGTCGCCTTTCCCCTGCGCCGCGACCGCAAGCCGGCATCCGAACCGGCCGCCAACGGCGCCGCGGAACCGGCCCAATCCGTAGGAGGGGAGCCCGGCTCCATCGTCGCCGCCGACGACCTGCGCAATCGCGCCACCGCCCTTTCGGAGCGCCTAACCAACTCCAAGTCCGCAGCCCATGACGAGGCGCTTCGTGATGAAGTCGCAGCAATCGCCGCGGGCATGGTCGCACTGACGGCGACGAACGAAGGCGCCGCCTCCCCCATCCTCGGCCTGCTCTCGGGCGAGGAAGAAGGCACCGGTAACAGGAAAAGCCTGGCAAAGCGCGTCAAGGACATCCTGCCGCGCGAGTAGTGCGCGCAGCGGTCGGAATCATCTGCCCTTACACCAGTGCGAACCGTCAGATCCGGCCGTTGATCAATGCCACCTGGTGCAATGCGATGCCCGCCGCGGTCGACACATTGAGGCTGTCGAGCCCAGGACGCTGGCGGATGCGCGCCGTCTGGATCGCCGTCATCACCGATTGCGGCAGCCCCTCGCCCTCGGTCCCCATCAGAAGCGCCGTGCGCTGTGCCGCCGGGATCGCCCCGATGTCGATCGTTCCCGCCGGCGACAGGCCCCAGATTGCAAAGCCCGCATCCTGCAGCTGCTGCAGCATGACGGCAACGGACCCTTCGCGGGCAAAAGGCACCGTCAGCACGGAACCGACGGAAACGCGGATGGCCTTGCGGTACATCGGATCGCAGCTCGTCTCGTCCATCAGCACCGCATCGACCCCGAAGGCCGCGGCGTTTCGGAAAAGCGCACCCATATTGTCGTGGTTGGAGATGCCGCAGGCCGCCAGCACCAGGCTCGACGCGGGTAGCGACGCGATCAGCGCGTCGCGATCCGGCTCGCCTTCGCGGCGCCCGAGTGCCAGCACGCCGCGATGCATGTTGAAGCCGGCGATCGCGTCGAACACCTGCGCATTCGCCACATAGACCGGCACGTCAGGCGGGAAACGCCGAAGAATGTCGCCAACGCCCTCCAGACGGTTTTCCAGAAGCAGGAGGGCCTCGGCCGCAAAGCCACGGCCGGTCTCGTGCGCGGCAGCCAGCATGCGCAGCACCACGGTGCCTTCGGCGATGAAGCGACCCTGCCGCCCCGTCAGATCGCGCTCCTTGATCGAGACGAAACCGGCGATCCGGGGATCGGCGGGATCGTCGATGCGCAAGACGGGCGGGAGGGCGCCTGGCATGCCGTCAGTTCGTCCGAACGGTAATATCCGCAACGATGCGGCCGGTGCCGATGTCGAAGACGATGGCGCGCGGCTCGGCGCCGGGCAGGTTGCCGTAGAACAGCACCTGCGAGCCCGAAAGCGCGACATTCGTCACGGTGAAGCCTGCGGGCAGCGCGGCAACGGCGTTGAGCGGTGCCTCGCTCGGGACGACGGCAGCGGACGTCTGGGCCGGCGCTTTCTCATCCGTGCGTGTCAGCTTGTAGACAATCGTTCCAAGGACAGCCATAAGCATGACCAACATGACGCCGGCCGAGACGAGCTGCAGCTTCACCATCTTGCGGCGGACATTTTCCATCGCCGGATCTAGCGGCTTGTCTTCCTGGTCGTCGGGCTCGATTGCGGTCATGGCTGGCCTTTTTTCGGATTTTTAGCGGAATGAACGACCCCTTTAAACAAGCAACGGCCAATAGGAAAGTCCTGACGGCGGGCGAGGATGCCGCAGGGCGGCTCGATTCCTTCCTGACGGACGCACTTTCGGGTGAATTCTCCCGCAACCGCATCAAGGCCCTGATCGAACAGGGTGCGGTGTCAGTCAACGGCAAGCCGGTGAGCGAACCGAAAAAGAAGGTACAACCGGGCGACGTTTTCGAGATCGACCTGCCCGAGCCGGAAGATCCCGAGCCGAAGGGCGAGAACATTCCCCTCGACGCGCTCTATGAGGACAGCGACCTGATCGTGCTGTGCAAGCCGGCCGGCCTTGTCGTGCATCCGGGCGCCGGCAACTGGACCGGCACGCTGGTCAACGCCCTGATCCACCATTGCGGCAGCAGCCTGTCGGGCATCGGCGGCGTCAAGCGCCCCGGCATCGTCCATCGCCTCGACAAGGAGACGAGCGGCGTCATGGTCGTCGCCAAGAACGATGCGGCCCATCGCCATCTCTCGGACCAGTTTGCCGACCACGGCCGCACCGGCCCGCTCGAGCGCGCCTACCGGGCGGTCGTCTGGGGGCGGCCACGGCAACTGAAGGGTACGATCGACGCGCCGCTCGGCCGCGCCGGCGACCGGACGAAGCGCGCGGTCAAGCGCGAGGACAGCGACGACGCCCGCGAGGCGATTACCCATTACGAGGTGGTCGAGCGCTATCTCGAAAAACCCGACGGCACCTCGCTCGCCTCGACCATCGAATGCCACCTGGAAACGGGCCGGACCCACCAGATCCGCGTGCACATGGCTCATATCGGCCACCCGCTGATCGGCGATCCCGAATACGGCGCCGCCTTCAGAACCAAGGCGAACCTTCTGCCGGAGGCCGCCAAGACCGTCGTCAACCAGTTTCACCGCCAGGCGCTGCATGCCTTCATGCTGCAGTTCGAACACCCCTCGACCGGCGAGACCATGCATTTCGAAGCACCGATGCCGGCCGACATGGCAGCGCTGATCGACGCGCTGCGCAGCGGGGAATGACCGCCCCTTGAAATCCGGCGAGAGAATTCCGATCTAAGGCGAGCCTCTATTCGTGACATTTCCGTCGCTCCGGCGTCACATGCTTGTGAACCGGACTCCTTGAATCATGCTTTCGCCGTACTTATTTTCTACGTTCGTGGGGTCTTGACGAAGACCCACATGCCCGGCTTGCCGACCGGAGGCCGGAGACTAAAAAGGGGGGTGCTTCATATGGCCCGAAACAATTTGCCGTCCATTGCCGCTGGAGAAGGCGGCCTCAATCGTTACCTCGACGAAATTCGCAAGTTCCCGATGCTGGAGCCGCAGGAAGAGTACATGCTCGCCAAGCGGTACCAGGAACATGACGACCGCAAAGCGGCACACAAGCTCGTCACCAGCCACCTTCGCCTCGTCGCCAAGATCGCGATGGGTTATCGCGGCTACGGCCTGCCGATCGGCGAAGTCGTGTCGGAGGGCAACGTCGGCCTGATGCAGGCCGTGAAGAAGTTCGAACCCGATCGCGGCTTCCGTCTCGCCACCTACGCAATGTGGTGGATCAAGGCCGCGATCCAGGAGTACATCCTGCGCTCGTGGTCGCTGGTCAAGATGGGCACGACCGCCAACCAGAAGCGGCTGTTCTTCAACCTGCGCCGCCTCAAGGGCAAGATCCAGGCACTCGATGAGGGTGACCTGAAGCCGGAGCAGGTCAAGGAAATCGCCACCACGCTCAAGGTGAGCGAGGACGAAGTCGTGTCGATGAACCGCCGCCTGTCCGGCGACGCCTCGCTCAATGCGCCGATCAAGGCGAGCGAGGGCGATTCCGGCCAATGGCAGGACTGGCTCGTCGACGATCACGACAACCAGGAAGAAATCCTGATCGAGCAGGACGAGCTCGAAAGCCGCAGGGCGCTGCTGGCAAACGCGATGAAGGTGCTCAACGACCGTGAGCGTCGCATCTTCGAAGCACGCCGTCTGACCGAAGATCCGCTGACGCTCGAAGATCTTTCGGCCGAGTTCGACATCAGCCGCGAGCGCGTCCGACAGATCGAAGTTCGCGCCTTCGAAAAGGTTCAGGATGCCGTGCGCAAGGCAGCGCTGGAGCGCGCCAATTCCCTGCGCGTCGTCGAAGGCGCCTGAGGCGACTGCAGCACTTCAACAAAGGTTCTGCTTCAAGAGCGCGAAAACCAACAAAAAAACCCGGCGGTTGCTTCCGCCGGGTTTTCTGTATCTACCGCTCTTATCGAGCTTACTGGCTGTTGCTTTCGGCAGCCGTTCCCGTCGTCGACCAGGCGCGCATCGCCTGATTGAAGGCATCCGTACCGCTCTGCCCCTTTTCAAGCGTCAGCAGCGCGCGGCGGCCGTTGCGATAGGTGAGCGGAATATCGATCCAGCTGCGGCTACGCAGCAGTTCGGTGTTGTTGCCGATGGCGTCCGTCGCATCGTTCAGCGCGATCATGTGGAAATCGTCGGTGATCTTGGCCGGAACCGCGATCAAGGCGTCTCCCCGGTCCTGCTCGGTCCGCTTCATCGATACGCGCTGGACGCTGTCGATAGCGCCGCCTTCGAAGTTCGACGGCAGCGAGAACACGAATTCGATGACGTGACTTGCCGGCAGCGACGGATCCGCATTCCGCTTGATCGTCATCAGCGCGGTGAGGCCACGGTCGGGAACGGTGATCTGGGCCTGGATTGCCGGTTCGGGCTTGGCGTCGCCGCCAGGTGACTCCTCCTTCACCGTCCATGCCACGGTTCCCGGAACGGCCGTGGGCGAAGACTGGCCAAGACGCTCCTCGTAGAGGAACATCTTCTCGCCGGTCGCAAGCGCGACTTCAGGCTGGTTCGGCTGACCCGACGGCTGTCCTGTCGCCGGCGCGCCGGCCTGGCCGGCCGTGCCGCCCTGCCCGGCGGCCGCTTCGACAGGCTTGCCTGCCTCGGTCTGCGGCGCCACGGACTTGCCTTCCTGCGCCGCGCTCTCGCCGGTTGGGTTGGCCGGGCCGTCGTCGGTCTCCGATCCGTCCGCCATCAGGCGCTGCGTGAACTTGGTCGAGCTGTTGTCCGGAGCGACGGTATCGTCGTGCGCAGCCGGTTCCTGCGTGGCGGTTTCGCCAGCGGGCTGCGGCGGCGTGCTTTGTTCTGCCGGCGCTCCGCCGATGTTTGACACCACCGAGGTTATCGACGCCACCATGCCGGAGATCCAGGCATTGCCGGCCTCTCGGTTCTGCCAGTAGGCAAACCCGCCGCCGCCAAGCGCCAGCAGGGCGACGCCCGCAATCGCGAGACGCTTAATGCTGAAGCGCGACGGCTTCGGCGTGGCCCGGTAAGATGTCGGCCTCGGCGCCGCCGGGGTTGCTTCGCCAGCCCGTTCCGGCTCGCGTGCTGCGGCCGCAGCTCCGGCTCCCGCCGCAGCAGTATTGGCCGCGTCCTCGAAACCGAGCAGGTCGTCGATATGATCCCAAGCGGTACCAGCGCGTTCCTGCTGGTTCTGTGCCGCCGGTGCGGCAGTAGCCTGAACTGGCTTTTCGACCGGCCATGACCAGTCGCTGATCTCCGGTTCGGAAGTCTTCTCGGCCCGCCGCTCTTCGATCGCCGCGAAGGGGTCATTGTCGTCGAACGACCAGCCGCGCACCGGGTCCGCCTTGGGCGTCGCCTCAGGCGCATGTTGGTCCGGCTCGGCGACCGGATGCATCCCCAGGAGCTCGGGCGCGTTATCCGGTTCGTGGGCCTCGGCGGCACGCTCGTCGCTGAGGTGTTCGGCAACCGGAGCGACGGTCGAAGTCGGACCAACGGTCTCCCACTCGGGCAGGTCCCACTCCGAGAGTGCCGGCTTCTGCTCGGCGTTTGCCGCCGGCGCTTCCTCCCAGGCCGGCTCATGCGCGGCATGGTGCTGCGCCTCGACCGACGGGGAAGGCTCCGATGTGTCCTGCGTTTCTGCCACCGGCTCCGAATACTCGGGCGCTTCGTAGGCTGGCGCGTCTTCGTGCGGCTGAGCCACGACGGGACTTTCGTCCAGCGGCGCCGCAACGGCTTCGGCAGGCTCAACGACCGGTTCGTATTCTACCGGCTCGACCGGAGTTTCCTCGGCCAGTTCAGCATGAGGCTCGACGACATGCGTCGGTTCCTCATAAGCCTCGACATGGTGGTAGGGCTCGGCGGCGCTTTCCGGTTCCGCGGCCGGCTGTTCGACCTGTTCGGCAACGGCCACCGGTTCGCTTTCGGCAACCGGCGCAGACGGAGCTTCCGGTTCCGGCTCCGGTTCCGGTTCCGGTTCCGGTTCCGGTTCCGGAACGGGCTCGTCTACTGCAGCGTCCGAGGCAACCGGTTCGACGGTCTCCGCCTCGGCTACCTCCGGCTCGTCGAGCGCCGGCAGGGCCTCGGCATGTTCGCTGTCGACCTCGGCGATCGCATTTTCGAGCTTCGCCAGCTGGCGATTGATCATGTCGTCCGACGGACGCGGGTTCATGTTTTCGAGTTGGCGGCGCACGGCCGCGCGCGCCTTCTCGTATACCCTGTCCCGCATTTCAGGTGTGTTTTCCGACAGGCCGTCAACGGTCCTGCGAATAACTGCAACAAAGTCCGCCATTAGTACTTTCTCATACGCCCAGGTATGTCTTTGCGATCACGACGCAATGTCAGTTCGCCGACACTAGTCCTCAAAGGGGTCCGTCACAAGTATTGTGTCGTCCCGCTCTGGGCTGGTCGAAAGAAGAGCAACCGGTGCACCGATCAGTTCTTCCACCTGGCGGACATACTTGATCGCTTGCGCCGGAAGATCTGCCCAGCTGCGCGCGCCAACCGTCGATTCTTTCCATCCTTCAAGCGTAACATACACTGGCTTTGCCGAAGCTTGCTGCGCCTGGCTTGCCGGCAGATGGTCGATCTGCTGCCCATCCAGAGTATAGCCGATGCAGATCTTCAGTTCGTCGAGACCATCGAGAACGTCGAGCTTGGTAAGCGCGATGCCGGTGATGCCGTTGGCGGCGACCGACTGGCGCACCAGAGCCGCATCGAACCAGCCGCAGCGACGCTTGCGACCCGTGACCGTGCCGAACTCATGGCCCTTTTCACCGAGGAACTGGCCGATTTCATCGGTAAGTTCGGTCGGGAACGGACCTTCGCCGACGCGCGTCGTATAGGCCTTGGTGATGCCGAGGATATAGCCGAGCGAACCCGGGCCCATGCCCGAGCCGGCGGCAGCCTGGCCGGCGACCGTGTTCGACGAGGTGACGAACGGATAGGTGCCGTGGTCGATGTCGAGCAGCGTGCCCTGCGCGCCTTCGAACAGGATGCGGGCGCCCTTGCGGCGAGCCTTGTCGAGCAGCACCCAGACGGTGTCCATGAACGGCAGCACCTTGGCGGCGACCGACGAAAGCTCCTGCATGATCGCGTCATGGCTGATCTCGGCTTCGCCGAGGCCGCGGCGCAGCGCGTTGTGGTGCGTCAGCAGGCGATCGACCTTGGCCGGCAGCGTGTCAAGGTCGGCAAGATCCATGACGCGGATGGCGCGACGGCCGACCTTGTCTTCGTAAGCCGGACCGATGCCGCGGCGCGTGGTGCCGATCTTCGTACCGCTGTTGGAGGCGGCGTCCTCGCGGATGCCGTCGAGCTCGCGGTGCAGCGACAGGATCAGGGTGGCATTGTCGGCGATGCGCAGATTGTCCGGCGTGATCGCAATGCCCTGCTTGCCGAGCTTGTCGATTTCGGCGATCAGCGCGTGCGGATCGATCACGACGCCGTTGCCGATGACGGCAAGCTTGCCGGGACGCACGACGCCGGAGGGCAGGAGCGACAGCTTGTAGCTGACGCCGTCGATCACCAGGGTATGGCCGGCATTGTGACCGCCCTGAAAGCGCACCACGATATCCGCGCGCTCGGAGAGCCAATCCACAATCTTGCCTTTGCCTTCGTCACCCCATTGGGAGCCGACCACTACGACATTCGTCATAATTCTCTTCCTGTTCAGGCGCGCAACCGAGGCTGCGCTGTTCTCAAACCCGCGCATCTATACTGTGTTGTCATCTGGAAAGCGACCCCGTTATGTCGGGCGTTCCGCCCTTTTTGCATGACAAGGCCGGGATATAGAGCCTATATCTTCCGCTCTCCCGCCATCGCGACAACCGGTCGCCATCCCCATGCAGGTCTGACCATCGTGAATTCCAGGGCCTACTTCTATCTGTGCATCACCGCTCTCTTCTGGGGCGGCAACTCCGTCGCCGGAAAGATGGCCGTTGGCCATGTGAGCCCAATGATGCTGACGACCCTGCGCTGGGTCTTCGCGCTCATCGTCATCCTGGTGCTGATGACGCCGCAGATCCGCCGCGACTGGGACAAGATCCGCAAGCACTGGCTGCAACTTCTTGCCTATGGCGCGATCGGCTTCACCACCTTCAATGCCCTGCTCTACTCGGCGCTCAAATATACGAGCGCCATCAATGCCGTCATTCTGCAGGCCGGCATCCCGATGCTGATCTTTCTCTTCAACTTCGTGCTCTTCCGCACCAAGGCGTCGATCGCCCAAGTGATCGGCTTTACCGTCACCCTCGTCGGCGTGCTGGTGACGGCGGCCCATGGCGACGTCACCAGCCTGCTGTCGCTCGAATTCAACTTCGGCGATGCGCTGATGATCGCGGCCTGCATCGTTTATGCCGGCTACACCGTGGCGCTGCGCTACAAGCCGACCATGCACTGGCAGAGCTTCATCGCCGCCCCCGCCTTCGGCGCGCTGTTGAGCGCCATCCCGCTGTTGTTCTGGGAGATCGGCACAGGCACGGCGATAGTCCCAGATACCACGGGCTGGGTCATCGTTCTCTATGCCGCGATCTTCCCGTCGCTGATGTCGCAGGTGCTTTATGTGCGCGGTGTCGAGATGATCGGCGCCAACCGCGCCGGCCTGTTCATCAACGCCATTCCCGTTTTCGGCACGCTGCTGTCGGTGATGCTGATCGGCGAGACCTTTCACCTCTTCCACCTCGTCGCTCTGCTCTTGGTGCTCGGCGGGATCGCGATCGCCGAAAAAGGTCGCCCGCGCTAGAGAAGTCTCGCGCCTGCCGGGCAAGTTTCGGGCGATGCAATCGCTAGAACTCGGGAGGCGACTTAAGGCTTGATTAGCAGATGGGTGTTTCTGTCGCCGCCAGGATTTTCCTTGGGGCTAAGGCAGTGAAAAATATTAGAATTTCGACACGTATCTACTTATTGACGGCGATGGCGCTGGTCTTCATGGCAGCCGCCATGGCCTACAAGACTCAAGTTGCCAACTCGGAAGTCAGCGACGAGCGCCGGCAGATGCTGCGCAACGTCACCGAAGCGGCGATCTCGACGATCGCAAGCTTCGAGGAGCAGGAGCGCAATGGCACGCTCTCGCATGAGGAAGCCCAGAGCCGCGCTATTTCCGCCGTTATGGCCATGCGCTTCGGCCAGGACGGCTACTTCTTCATCAACGGCTTCGACGGCATGATGATCGCCCACCCGCTCGCCAAGAAGCTCGTCGGCACCGACGTGCGCGGCCTCAAGGATACCAACGGCAAAGCCTTTAACGTCGAGCTCATCGCGTTGGCGCAGAACCCCGGCAGCGGCATCGTCAACTACTATTGGGACAAGCCCGGCCATGAGGAGCCGGTCGAGAAGTACTCCTACATTCAGGGCTTCAAGCCCTGGGGTTGGGGCGTCGGCACCGGTGTCTATGCCGACGATCTCGCCGCCAAGTACAATGCGTCTCTGCTGATGACGATCATCACCACGGCGATCGCCGCGATCGCGACGCTTGCTGCCGCCATGGCGATCGGCCGCTCGATCAGCCGGCCGATCAACCGGCTGAAAGACGTGATGCTCGAAGTATCGAATAACGACACCCGTTCGGAAGTTCCGGATACCGACCGCCGCGACGAGATCGGCCACATGGCCGATGCCCTCGTCGTGCTGCGCGCTTCGGTGATCGAGCGCAACGCGCTCGAAGTTCGCCAGCGCGAACAGCAGGTGGCGCTCGACGGAGAACGCAGCGCCAACGAGGAAATGCAGCAGGCGACCGCCCGCGTGCAGGCCCATGTCGTCAGCACGATCGGCGGTGCGCTCGAGCGGCTGGCGAGCGGCGACCTGACGACCCATGTCCCCGATCTCGGCGCAGACTACGAAAAGCTGCGCCAGGACTTCAACACTGCCGTTGCGGCCCTTCGCTCGACGGTGAGCGCGATCGCCGCTTCCACCTCCGTTGTCACCGGCAATGCCAATGAGATCAGCAGGGCAGCCAACGACCTGTCGCAGCGCACCGAGCAGCAGGCAGCGTCGCTCGAAGAAACCGCAGCCGCCCTCGACGAGATCACCTCAGCGGTTCAGAACTCCACCAACCGCGCCGAGGAGGCGACCCGCATGGTCGCCGAGGCCCGCAAGGGTGCGGCCACCTCGAGCGAGGTCGTTCGCGACGCGATCACCGCCATGGGCCGCATCGAAAACTCGTCTTCGAAGATCGGCGAGATCATCGGCGTCATCGACGACATCGCCTTCCAGACGAACCTCCTGGCGCTGAACGCCGGCGTCGAGGCGGCACGCGCCGGTGATGCCGGCAAGGGCTTTGCCGTTGTCGCGCAGGAGGTGCGGGAACTGGCGCAGCGTTCGGCAACGGCGGCCAAGGAGATCAAGGGGCTCATTACCGCGTCGGGCGTCGAGGTTTCGGCCGGCGTGCGTCTGGTCGAGGCGACCGGCTCGGCGCTCGGCGACATCGAGCGGCGGGTCAACGAGATCAACGACCGCATCGTCGCCATTGCGACGGCCGCCCGCGAACAGTCGGTCGGGCTGCGGGAGATCAACACCGCCGTCAACCAGATGGACCAGATGACCCAGCAGAACGCCGCCATGGTCGAGCAGACCTCGGCCGCAAGCCAGGCGCTCGCCGGCGAAAGCAACGTGCTATCCGGTCGGCTCGCCCAGTTTACCGTCGAGGAGAAGGTATGGCGGTCCGCTGCGCAGCGCGCAGCTTGATCCATCCCGAGACGAAAATGGCGCCAATCGGCGCCATTTTCATTCAGACGAGATGCCGCTCCATATAGAGCGCATCATCGCCATAACTTGAAAGCTTCTGCACCAGCCGTTCGTCCATGCGAACCTCGAAGCCCTGTCGCTCCCAGAAGCGGCGGGATCCGTTGACGGAAACGAGCGACATCGACCGGAACCCTTCCGTCCGTGCAACATCGGCAAGCATCGGCAACACGCCGCCCCCTGCCCCGGAGCCACGCATTTCGGGCAGAAGGGCGAGGTCATGGATGTACCAGGTATCGGCAGCCTCAGGGATTTCGCCAAGCATGCTGTTCAGCGACGGCGGCGCACAGCGAAGCCAGGGGTGGCTCAACACATAGCCGCGCGACAGGCCCTTTGAGTCCAGCATGAAACAACCGGCAGGGCTGAGCGCGATGCGGTCGGCGAGCACGGCGTCATCCTCGGGAAAGGCCTGGTGAACCACGAGCTGGATCTCCGATACGGATGCGAGGTCGGGCAGGCTTGCCTCACGCCAGCGGAATGTCATTTCGGTCATTTCTCGTCACATGCGTTCGAAACAGGAAAACGCACCGGTGGTCGGCCGGTGCGTCCTCGATATGTCCCGTGAGTGGGTCGGCAAAGTGGCAGACCGTGCTGCCACTTGCTGGGCTGGCATCAATCGATGTTGAAGACCAGCGGCTTTGCCTGGCGAATTGCCGGATTGGCACGCAGCTTGTCAAGCACGGCCTCGGAAACAGCGCCATCGACGTAGAGCAGCGCGATCGCGTCGCCGGCTTCCTTCTCGCGGCCGAGCTGGAAGTTGGCGATGTTGACGCCCGCATCGCCGAGCGTCATGCCGATGAAGCCGATCATGCCGGGAACGTCGGTGTTGGTGATGTAGACCATGTGGTTGCCGACATCCGCATCGAGGTTGATGCCCTTGATCTGGATGAAACGCGGCTTGCCGTCCGAGAACACCGTGCCGGCGACCGAACGTGTCTGGTTCGCCGTCTTCACCGTCAGCTTGATGTAGCCGTCGAAGACGCCGGTCTTGTCGCGCTTGACCTCGGACAGGATGATGCCCTTTTCCTTGATCATGACCGGCGCCGAAACCATGTTGACGTCGGCGACCTGCGGCCGGATCAGACCGGCAAGCACGGCACTCGTCAGCGCCTTGGTGTTCATGCCGGCGGTCGAGCCGTCATAGAGGATCTCGATTTCCTTGATCGCGCTTTCGGTCACCTGACCGACGAAGGCGCCGAGAACATCGGCAAGCCGGATGAACGGCTTCAGGATCGGTGCTTCCTCAGCGGTGATCGACGGCATGTTGATGGCGTTGGAGACCGCACCCTTGACCAGATAGTCCGACATCTGTTCGGCCACCTGCAGCGCGACGTTCTCCTGGGCTTCCGTGGTCGAAGCGCCGAGATGCGGCGTGCAGACGACGTTCGGCAGGCCGAAAAGCGGGCTTTCCGTTGCGGGTTCGACCTCGAAAACATCGAAACCGGCGCCGGCGACATGGCCCGACTTGATCGCTTCGGCAAGCGCCTTCTCGTCGACCAGACCACCACGGGCGCAGTTGACGATGCGCACGCCCGGCTTGGCCTTGGCAAGCGCTTCGGCGCTCAGGATGTTGCGGGTCTTGTCGGTCAGCGGCACGTGCAGGGTGATGAAGTCAGCCTGGGCGAGCAGTTCGTCGAGTTCGACCTTGGTGACGCCCATTTCTTCGGCACGCTCCTTGGAGAGGAACGGGTCGTAGGCAAGCACATGCATCTTCAGACCGATGGCGCGCGAGCAGACGATCGAGCCGATGTTGCCGGCGCCGATGACGCCGAGCGTCTTGCCGGTGATTTCGACACCCATGAAGCGGGACTTCTCCCACTTGCCGGCCTGCGTCGAGGTGTCGGCGGCCGGAAGCTGGCGGGCAACGGCAAAGAGCAACGCAATCGCGTGTTCGGCGGTCGTGATCGAGTTGCCGAAGGGCGTGTTCATCACGATGATACCGCGGCGCGAAGCGGCCGGGATGTCGACATTGTCGACGCCGATGCCGGCGCGGCCGATGACCTTGAGGTTGGTCGCAGCGGCGATCAGCTTTTCCGTCGCCTTGGTGGCGGAACGGATGGCAAGACCGTCATAGTTACCGATGATTTCGGCGAGCTTGTCCTTGTCCTTGCCGAGCTTCGGCTGGAAATCGACTTCGACGCCGCGGTCGCGGAAGATCTGGACGGCGGTTTCCGACAGTTCGTCGGATACGAGAACACGAGGTGCCATGGGAGGCCTCCTTAAAGATCAGGTCTGAATGGGAATGCGGGTAGCCAGGCCTCGCTCCCATCGGGAGCGAAGCGGATCACTCAAATCAGTGTGAGATGCGGGCGAAGTTCATTGTCCTCACCCTTTGTCCAATCAGGCCGCGGCCTGTGCCAGCGTTGCCTTCTGGGTCTCGAAAGCCCAGGTCAGCCATGGCATCAGCGCCTTCATGTCGGCGGCCTCGATCGTGGCGCCGGCCCAGATGCGAAGACCGGACGGGGCATCGCGGTAATGGCCGATGTCGAAGGCGACGCCTTCCTTTTCGAGGAGCGCAACCACGCCCTTGGCAAAGGCCGCCTGTCCGTCGGCGTCGAGCGCGAGCACGTCCTTGTCGACGATCTTCAAGCAGACCGAGGTGTTGGAGCGGGTCTCGTCCTTGACCGCCAGGTTTGCGATCCAATCGTTGGCGGCGACGAAATCGAAGATTGCCTGCGCATTGGCATCAGCCCGGGCCATCAGGCCCTTGAGCCCGCCGACCTGCTGTGCCCAAAGCAGCGCATCGATGTAATCTTCGACGCAAAGCATCGACGGCGTGTTGATGGTTTCGCCGGTAAAGATGCCTTCAATCAGCTTTCCGCCCGAGGTCATGCGGAAGATCTTCGGCAGCGGCCAGGCCGGCACGCAGGTCAGCAGCCGTTCGACGGCGCGCGGCGACAGGATGATGACGCCATGGGCGCCCTCGCCGCCAACAACCTTCTGCCAGGAGAAAGTGACGACGTCGAGCTTGGCGAAATCGAGGTTCTGCGCAAACGCGGCAGAGGTCGCATCGCAGATCGTCAGGCCATTGCGGTCAGCCGGGATGAAGTCGCCGTTGGGCACACGCACGCCCGAGGTCGTGCCGTTCCAGGTGAAGACCACGTCGCGGTCGAAATCGACCTTCGAAAGGTCGGGAAGTTCGCCGTAACCGGCTTCGAACTTGCGTACGTCGGCGAGCTTCAGCTGCTTGACCACGTCGGTCACCCAGCCGGCGCCAAAGCTTTCCCAGGCGACCATGTCGACGCCGCGCGGACCGAGCAGCGACCAGAGCGCCATTTCGACGGCGCCGGTGTCGGAAGCGGGCACGATACCGATACGGTAGTCGGCCGGCACTTCAAGAATGTCACGGGTAAGATCGATGGCCTGCTTCAGCTTCGTCTTGCCGATCTTGGCGCGGTGCGAACGACCGAGCGGAGCATCGGAGAGAGCGTCGAGCGTCCAACCGGGGCGCTTCGAGCAAGGGCCAGAAGAGAAATGGGTATTGTTCGGACGGAGGTCCGGCTGTGCAGGCTTTGCCATGTGCTATCCTTCCAGATAGATAGCCCTTCGTTGGGGAAGGGTGTCCCGCCGTCGTCGATATTGGCGGCGGGATCGGAAGTCAAGCGCTTTGTCGCAATCGACAAAATTAATGGCGTAGCGGGCAACATATGAAAAGACAGGCGGCCACCGCCGAACGATTATTGCCAGGCAACGCCTTCATGTGGGCAACAGGTTGAATCACTTGGGGAAAAGCAAACCTGCTCGACTTTCCCGCGGCCGATGGCGCTAGAACGAGAAGCGCAGGCCCGCTCGGATTTCGTGACGGGAAAGACCGTCGTCAAAGCCCTTGTCGCCACGTGCGCCCGCAAGCGCCTCAGTGCCGAAGCCAAACATCTCGCCGTCGGCGATATGGGAGTAGCGGTAGCCGACATCGAGCTTCAGCTGATCGCTGAGGTCGTAGGAAACGCCAGCCATCAGCGCATAGGTGAACCGCCAGCTGTCGCGCCCCTCGTAAGAGGTGGAGCCGGCCGCTCCGGCGCAGGCGCCGCCACCGGCAACGCAGGTCGCCTTTTCAACCGCCGTATCCCAGTTGAGACGCGTCGCGCCGAGACCGGCGCCAACGTAGGGGGTAAAGCCGGCAAGCGTGCCGAAATCGACATAGGCATTCGCCATCAGGCCGAGAGCGGAATAGTCGGCCCCGGTCGAAAACGCGCAGGATGTTCCCGCCCCCTGCCCCGCGCACGGGCTTGCCGATGAGGATGAACCGTTGAACCGGCCCTCGAAATACTCCGCCGTCAGGTCAGCGCGGAACGTGTCGGTAAACTGGTAGCCGACGCCAAGCGACCCGGAAAACGGCTTGTCGAAACGGGTGTTGTCGAAGGTGGTGCTGTCGTAGGTCGACGTGCCCGCATCGAAGGTCCGGTAATAGGGATCGCCTTCGCTACGCCAAGGCGCATAGCCGATATCGCCGCGCAGATAGATCGCACTCGCGCCAGCCGATTCTTTTTCGATGGTGATCTCCGGCGCATTCAGGAGATCCTCATCGGCAGCGAATGCCGCGCCGGAAAGGAGCAGGCCGGCACCAAAAGCGGCCCCGCAGAACCCGTTTCGCCAATCCATGCCCATGCCCTTTCACCACTGCTATCGGTGCGGGATGGCGCGCTGCCGTCACCGCTTCGTTCAGCGTTAACTATTGGCAGCGACTGGTTAACCCCCGGTTAACCATGCCTGTTAGGAAACAAGCAAAGAATGACGGCAACGAAAAAGGCCACCCGAAGGTGGCCTTTTGTATCATCTGGTCCGGCCGATCACTTGTAGACGATCGGCTCCGGCTCGTAGGGCACTTCGCAGACACTGCCGAACGAGTAGCGCAGACCAGCGCGCGCCTCGTGGATGTAGAAGCCTTCGTCGGAGCCCGGACCGCCACCGTTGGCGTAGCCGAACATGTCGCCATCGTCGACCTGGCGGAAGCGGTAGCCGACGTCGGCTTTGAGATTGCAGGTGAGATCGATGGCAGTACCGGCCATCAGCGCATAGGTGAAGCGCCACTTGCTCTCGCCGTC
The DNA here is from genome assembly GCF_014852205.1 of Ensifer sp. ENS06. Taxonomy (NCBI): domain Bacteria; kingdom Pseudomonadati; phylum Pseudomonadota; class Alphaproteobacteria; order Hyphomicrobiales; family Rhizobiaceae; genus Ensifer; species Ensifer sp. ENS06. Next base: position 85,706 of record NZ_JACVBC010000014.1, read on the forward strand.
ATGACCGGTCGTCGGGTCGCATTGGCTGGGATCGGCGATGCTGCAGCTGGTGTTGCGCAGCTTGTCCCACTTGACGTGGGTGGCACCGATACCGGCACCGACGTAAGGCGTGAAGGCGCCGTAGGTGCCGATGTCGACATAGGCATTGGCCATCAGGCTCCAGGCGGAAACGGAGGTGACGTCACGCGACCGGCAAGGACCGACCACGCTGCCGCAGTTGCCCAAAGTCGAGCCAGTGAAGTCGGCGCCGCCCCAGTAGTCGGCCGTGATGTCGGCGCGCAGATAGTTGTTGAACTGGTAACCGACACCAACGCCGGCGACCCAGGAATCATCGATATCGGCCGTTTCGAAACTGGTGATGGAGCCGCCAGGCCCCCCTTGGTAGTAGTTCGCGCCGCGCAGATTGTTCCAGGCGTAACCGACGTCGCCGCGCAGGTACCAGCCGCTGGTCTGGATGACTTCGACCGGCTGTTCCGGCACCGGCTCGATAGGCGGTTGATAGACATCCGCAGCAAAAGCTGCCGTGCCGCTGAGCAAGATCGCAACAACGCCACTCAAAATTCTCTTCATGGCCCACTCCAATAGATTCCGTTGCTTGGATCACCGTGAAAGCGGTGCCCAAATCCCGTTGTTGTTGTGGATAATGAGGAGCAAAGGTTAAGTTCCGATTAACTACAAACGTTTACCGCGTTTGTTAAGGAATCGGCATATTCTTGTAGTTGTCGTGCAGTTTACTGCCTGCTGCCCGAGATCACATAAGGTAGAGCTAAATAGAACGGCAGAACAACACTCTCTTTTGTCGTGATGGTTGCAGGTTCTGTTCCCCAGCGGAGTTCTAACGGGAAAATGGCCCGGACTGCGGCGACACTACCGGGCAAAAGCAACAGGCAACGGGAAAAAAAGAGGCCGGCGCTTCGCACCGGCCCTGGAGGGAAGTCGATTGGTACCGGCTTAAGCGGCGTTGCGCACGCTGCCGATGACATTGACCAGTTCGTCGACGATGCGCTCGACCTGGCCGCGATCGTCGCCTTCCGCCATCACGCGGATAAGCGGCTCCGTGCCGGACGGGCGGATCAGCAGACGACCGGATTTCGCAAGCTCCGCTTCCGCGTCCGCAATCGCCTGGCGCACGGTCGCGTCTTCAAGCGGCTTGCCGGCCGAAATGCGCACGTTCTTCAGCACCTGCGGCACTGGCTCGAAGCGGTGGCAGACCTCACTCACCGTCTTGCCCTGACGCTTGATCACCGCAAGGATCTGCAAGGCCGCAACAAGACCGTCGCCGGTGGTGCCGAAATCGGAAAGCACGATATGCCCCGACTGTTCGCCGCCGACGTTCAGTCCGTCCTGACGCATCTGCTCGACGACATAGCGGTCGCCGACCTTGGTGCGGCGCAGGTCGATGCCGCGCCCTTTAAGGTAACGCTCGAGACCGAGATTGGACATCACGGTCGCCGCAACGGCACCGCCGCGCAGCATGCCGTCCTCGGCCCAGCTGTCGGCAATGACGGCCATCAGTTGATCGCCATCGATGACGGTACCGTTCTCGTCGACGATCAGCACGCGGTCGGCGTCGCCGTCGAGCGCGATACCGATATCGGCGCGCACTTCATGGACCTTCTTGGAAAGAGCAGCCGGATGCGTCGAGCCGCAGTCGAGGTTGATGTTGAGGCCGTTCGGCTCCGTACCGATGGTAACGACTTCGGCACCCAGTTCCCAAAGGGCGGTCGGCGCCACCTTGTAGGCTGCGCCATTGGCGCAATCGACGGCGATCCTCAGGCCCTGCAGCGTGACGTCGCGCGGCAGCGTGCGCTTGGCATGTTCGAGATAGCGATAGATGTCGCCATCGACGCGCTTCGCGCGGCCGATGTCTTCCGACTTCGCCAGCTGGCCCGAGAGATCCTGGTCGAGCAACGCCTCGATCTTCTGTTCGATGTCGTCGGAGAGCTTGTAGCCATCGGGGCCGAACAGCTTGATGCCATTATCCTGGAAGGGATTGTGGGACGCCGAAATCATCACGCCGATATCGGCGCGCAGCGAGCGGGTGAGCATGGCCACACCCGGCGTCGGGATCGGCCCGAGCAGGAAGACGTCGAGACCGGCCGCGGTGAAGCCCGCCACCATCGCGTTTTCGAGCATGTAGCCGGAAAGACGCGTGTCCTTGCCGATCACCACCCGGTGGCGATGGGCGCCATTGCGAAAGATCGTACCGACGGCGATGCCGACCCGCATCGCCAGATCCGGTGTCATCGGAAACATATTGGACTGGCCGCGAATACCGTCGGTGCCGAAATACTTGCGCTTCATAAGAGCTCCATCGTTCTGCCGGGTCAGCGCTGGCTTTGCCAGTTTCGCCTGTCTGCGGGGTGCGCGACTGGGTTTCATTGACCGGACCTCATTTCATATCGGCGGTTGCCGTACGCCTCCGATCGCCGTGCCCACCTATGGCCATGCGATCGCGACACATGAGTCTTCTTTGACACAAAAGCGCAGCAAACGGCAGCGAGCCTAGCATCAGAAATCATTACATCCCGTTACCAAATGCCAGGTGCAAGATCGCCAACGAAAAACCGCCGCTCCACTCAAGGAACGGCGGCTTCAATACATGGCCGACAGGTGTCGGTTATTGCGGCTGCGGCTCGAACCCGCCTTCGGACTCTTCGCCCTTGCCCGCCGAGCCTTCCTTCTTGGCACCGGCCGAGGGAACGGCCGAGCCACGATGCGGCGGCGTGTCGTCGCCGAGATCACGTGCCGGCTTCTCTCCGCGGATCAGCGCCTTGATTTCTTCGCCGGTCAGCGTTTCGTATTCGAGCAGCCCTTCGGCAAGAGCCACGAACTCGTGGTTCTTCTCCGTCAGGATTTTGCGGGCGGTCTCGTAGGCCTCATCGATCAGACGACGGATTTCGTTGTCGATCTTCTGGGCGGTCGCTTCCGACACGTTCTTCTGCTGAGCAACGGAGTGGCCGAGGAAGACTTCCTGCTGGTTCTCGCCATAGGAAACCTGGCCGAGCTGGTCGGAGAAGCCCCATTGCGTCACCATCGCACGGGCAAGCTTGGTGGCCTGCTCGATATCCGAGGATGCGCCCGAGGTGATGTTCTCCTTGCCGAAAGTCAGTTCTTCGGCGACGCGTCCACCCATCATGATGGCAAGACGCGAGACCATCCACTTGTAGCTCATCGAGTAGCGGTCGCCTTCCGGCAGCTGCATGACCATGCCGAGCGCGCGACCGCGCGGGATGATCGTCGCCTTGTGCAGCGGATCGGCCGAGGGAACGTTGAGCGCGAGGATCGCGTGACCGGCTTCGTGATAGGCGGTCAACTTCTTCTCGGCCTCGGTCATCGCCGACGAACGACGCTCCGCGCCCATCATGATCTTGTCCTTGGCATCCTCGAACTCGAGCATGGTGACAAGACGCTTGTTGCGACGGGCGGCCATCAGGGCGGCCTCGTTGACGAGGTTCATGAGGTCGGCACCGGAGAAGCCGGGCGTACCACGGGCGAGCACCTTTAGGTCGACGTTCGGCGCCAGCGGCACGTTGCGCACATGCACCTTGAGGATGCGTTCGCGGCCGTTGATATCCGGGTTCGGCACGACGACCTGGCGGTCGAAGCGGCCCGGACGCAGAAGGGCCGGGTCGAGAACGTCAGGACGGTTGGTCGCGGCGATCAGGATGATGCCTTCGTTGGCTTCAAAGCCGTCCATCTCGACCAGCAGCTGGTTGAGCGTCTGTTCGCGCTCGTCGTTGCCGCCGCCGAGACCGGCGCCGCGATGACGACCGACAGCGTCGATTTCGTCGATGAAGATGATGCAGGGCGCATTCTTCTTGGCCTGTTCGAACATGTCGCGCACACGGCTGGCGCCGACGCCGACGAACATTTCAACGAAGTCCGAACCGGAGATCGTGAAGAACGGCACGTTGGCTTCGCCGGCAACCGAGCGGGCCAGCAGCGTCTTACCGGTACCGGGAGGACCGACGAGCAGCACGCCGCGCGGAATGCGACCGCCGAGGCGCTGGAACTTCTGAGGGTCGCGCAGGAATTCGACGATTTCTTCCAGGTCCTGCTTGGCTTCGTCGACGCCGGCGACGTCGTCAAAGGTGACGCGGCCATGCGCTTCGGTCAGAAGCTTGGCCTTGGACTTGCCAAAACCCATCGCCCCACGCGAGCCGCCCTGCATCTGGCGCATGAAGAACAGCCAGACGCCGAGGATCAGAAGCATCGGAAGCAGGGTACCGATATAGCTGAGGAACCCGGACGAACCGTCGGTTTCCGGGCGAACCGTGACCGTCACGTCCTTGGCTTCGAGGCGCTCGGTCAGCGCCGTATCGACTGAAGGCGCGTAGGTCTGGAAGGTTGCGCCGCTTTCGGAATAGCTGCCGATCACTTTCGAGCCGGTGATCACGACTTCCTTGACGCGGCTCGCATCCACGTCCTTGAGGAATTGCGAGAACGGAATCTCGCGCGAGCCGGTGCGCTCCGTCGGCTGTTGGAACATGCTGAACAGCGCGATCAGCAGAAGCGCTATGATTGCCCAAAGGGCAAGATTACGAAAATTAGGGTTCATCGAACTCCCCGGAACCTGTCACGACCCGCGCATTTCGCGAGCCGCTGTCTTGCTCCCTAACATAGGGTTCTGGTGACGTATTGCCAAGGCAAACCGCCGGCTACCGTTCCATTTCTGTCAATAGATCGTGAACCGGCGGCGGAGGATAAGGCCCTCGTCCGAACAATCCGGCGATCCGATCGGCCATGATCCGGTCGAAACCCGGCAAAAAGGTGTCGTAGAGCCCGATCCGCGGCTCGATTGTGATGGATGCGACACTTTCGCCGTTCTCAGACAGGACCCTCGGCGCCGTAAGCGATGCACGACCGGCAACGCCCGGTGGCAAGCCTGCGGCAATAAGTCTCTGCTGTTGTGGCCCGCCTCGGCCCTCTGCCGCGACGGAGATGGGCGCGCTTCCGCCATTTCGCACATGGAAGCGGCCATCCCATGTTGCGGTCTCGCCGCCTGCAAGCGTCAAAGTCGTCAGGCCCCGCGCCTCGCGATAGAGGTAAAGCCCGCTTGCGCGGCGGTCGAACACGCATCTTCCGGCCGTCATCCTACCGAGCGTTGTCTCTCGCAGAAACGCCGCCACCCGCTTCAGCGTATCTGCGGCGGGGATATGCGCGCGGCCGCCGACCACGGCCACCAGCGCGAGCAGCGCCCGCTGCCAATCGACGTTGTCGCGATGGTCGTCGAGAGCAAGCGGGATCTCCACCACCAGGCCTGCATGCACGCGCACATGGCGGGTGATGAAGGCGGCAGCCCTTGCCGACGACCGGGCCCTGGTTCCAGCATCCCATACACCCTCTTCCGCCCGCGGTGATTGCGCCAGTTCGGCCCGGACGCGGACCCGCTCGAAGGTCGGGTTGGCGTTGCTCGGATCATCGAACCAGGTCACGTCGCGCGTCGCGAGATAGGCGCGGATCGACGCTCGGTCTAGGTCGAGGAACGGCCGCACCACCCAGATCCGGCGGTCATAAAGGGTGGCACTCGCCATGCCGGAAGCGCCCGGCCCCTGCGCCCTTTGCATCCGCATCAGGATCGTTTCGCGCTGGTCGTCGCTGGTGTGGCCGGTGACGATACAGCCGGCCTCAAGCCGCTCGGCGGCATCCGCCAGTAGCCGATAGCGCGCCTCGCGCGCCGCCGCCTGAATGCCGGTCAGCGGTTTGGGGCCATCCCAACGCTTGATGAGGTGCGGAACGCCGATGCTTGCGCAGAAGGCGGCAACGCCTTTCGCTTCCGCAGCCGATTCCGGCCGCAGGGCGTGATCGACCGTACATGCGGCCAGGGAAAATCTGTTGGGGTCGCTTGCCTCGATCGCCTCGTTCAGGGCGAGAAGCAAACCCTTGGAATCGCTCCCGCCGGAGACGGCAACGAGGATACGCATCGGGCGAAGACAGGAGGCGAGAAATCGTTTTGCCGTTTCGACAACGGCTGTCGGCGCTGGAGCCTCAGCAGCCAAAGCGGCTCTGCTCGCTCGTCACCTTCGCCTTCACCGCAGGCGAGGCCTTGGGATAGCGCTTGTTGACCTCGCCCAGCGTCGCGCAGGCGGTTTCCTTGTTGTCGAGCGCACCGAGCGACATGCCGAGCTTCAAGAGCATTTCGGGCGCCTTCGGCGATTTGCCGTGGGCCTGATGCGCGTTCAGGAAGGTCTTGGCGGCGTCGCTGTATTTGCCTTGCGAATATTGGGCTTCACCCAGCCAGAAGCTGGCATCGGCTGCCTTGTCGCCCTTCGGAAATGCGGCCAGGTAGTCGCCGAATTCCTGCTCGGCAGTGCTGTAGTCGCCCGAAAGGACATGACCGTAGGCCGACTGGTAGAGGTCGCCGGGATTGTCGAGCGATGCAGTCTGCTGGCTGCCGGGATTGCTGTTCAAGCCGCCGTCGGCCGGTGCGCCGGAATCGACGCCGGGAAGCGTGGCGTTTGCGCCCGGCCGCCCATCCGTCGTCGCTGCGACCGGATTGCCGTTCTCGTCGAACACGATCTGTCCGAGTGTCGACGGCGGGGCCGCGCCGTTGCCGCCCAGGCTTCCTCCGGGCGAAACGCCCGAAGACGCCATGTCGTTGCCGCCGGCTGCGGGCGCCATGGTCTGGCTATCCGTCACCCCCGGGGTGACGGACGCCTGATCGCTGGTTTTCGGCGTCTGCAGAGCGCCGCTCTTCTTGGGGGAGGCCTTGCCGCTTTCCAGATCCTGGAAGCGGAACTCGTTGTCCTCCTGGAACTTCCGGATCTGCTCCTGCATCTGCAAGAGCTGGAAGCTCATTTCCTCGATACGCCCGTTAAGCGAGCGGATCTGTTCTTCGAGCTGGCCAATCCGTGCGGTTTCGGCCGACTGCACCTTTACGACGGGCAGGTTCTGCGCGCCGCTGTTGGTCTCAGTCGTTCGGGCCAGCAGCCCTGAAAGAGGCATGGCGTTCGCCGTCTGGCCGAGACCCGCAAGGGTCGCAAGACCGATCAGGCCCGCCACGACAAATTTCTTCATTTCATTTGTCCTGTTCGAATACCGGTTGTCCCACCCTTGACCAGGGGCCCGCAATACATCTCGCCGAGTCATCTGGGTGATTGCCGCACAGTTTTCCAATTGCCCTGAAAAAGCAACGGAGTTCGGCCAAAGTGTGGTAAAAAAGCAAAGGGCGGCCAAGGGCCGCCCTTTTAATTTAGCGATCTGTGATCTCCGGAACACGCAACGCCTCCTGGGATCAAGTCGTGATTGCGGGCCACACAATGCGCGCGGCCGCGGCATCATTACATGCCGGCGCCACCGAGAACGGTAACGGCGCGGCGGTTCTGCGACCAGCAGGAAATGTCGTCGCAAACGGCGACCGGCTTTTCCTTGCCGTAGGAGATCGTCTTCATGCGGTTCGACGGAACGCCCTGGCTGATCAGGTAGTCGCGGGTCGAGGCCGCACGGCGGGCGCCGAGCGCCAGGTTGTACTCGCGCGTGCCGCGTTCGTCGGCATGGCCTTCGATGGTGATCGCGTAGTTCGGGTACTTGGCAAGCCACTGGGCCTGACGAGCGAGCGTCTGCTGCGCGTCGGCGCGGATCGAGGTGGAGTCGGTGTCAAAGAAGATGCGGTCGCCGACATTGACGGTGAAGTCCTGCTGCGAGCCCGGCGTTGCCGAACCGGCGCCACCGAGACCGAGTTCGCCAGCGCTGCCCGGCAGGTTCTTCTTCGATGCACAGCCAGCCAGGGCAAGCGTCATGACCAGGGCGATCATGACCGGGTTGCGAGCGATGGTCTGCATGCGGCCTGCGGCCGGGGTGTCAATTCGGCTCATACGCCGGTCTCCTTGAGAAGTGTCTGAATTCACGGTTGCCAGACTGTAACCGGAAGCGGTTAATCGCTATTCAACAGTTATGGTTAACAAATCGATAATTTCGGCTCGGGCCCTGCTAGACCAGCACTTTGCGGCGAGAAAGCGGCATCATTGCCACATTTTCCCGCCGCAAATCGGATCAGCATGCAGCGGGATCAGGAAAAAAGGAGGCGGCTTTCCGCCGGCCTCCCGCCCTTAAGCGGACGAGAGGGCGATCACGTTACTGGCTTTGGATCGGGCCACCCAAAGCCACGTGAACTACTCGAGCAGCGGCGACCAGGCCGGGTCGGATGCGAAGCCCTGCGTCTGGATCAGTTGCTCGTTGTAACCCGACAGATCGATCGAATAGAGCTGCGGTCCGCCGGAACCGGCACCCTGGCGGAAGAACATCAGGACACGGCCGTTCGGCGCCCAGGTCGGGCCTTCGTTGTGGAAGCCGGTGGTCAGGATACGTTCGCCCGAACCGTCGGTCTTCATCACGCCGATCGAGAACTTGCCGCCCGACTGCTTGGTGAAGGCGATGAGGTCGCCACGCGGAGACCAGACCGGCGTCGAATAGGAGCCGTCGCCGAAGGAGATGCGGCGCTGGCCGGAGCCGTCGGCACCCATGACGTAGATCTGCTGGCGGCCACCGCGGTCGCTTTCAAAGGCGATCTGGCTGCCATCCGGCGAATAGGACGGGGCGGTATCGATCGCGGCGGTGTTGGTCAGGCGCGTCGTGGTCCGCGAGCGCAGGTCCATTGTGTAGATGTTGGCGTTGCCGTCCTGCTGCAGGCTCATGATGACCCGCTGGCCATCCGGCGAGAAGCGCGGCGAGAAGGTCATGCCGGGGAAGTTGCCGACGACCTCGCGCTGTCCGGTTTCCAGCTGCAGCAGGTAGACGCGCGGCTGCTGGTTTTCGAACGACATGTAGGTGACTTCCTGGCGGTTCGGCGAGAAGCGCGGCGTCAGAACGATGTCGTTGGAATTGGTGAGCGCACGGGCGTTGAAGCCGTCCTGGTCCATGATGGCGAGCTGACGCTTGCGTGCCGTCTTCGGGCCGCTTTCGGCGACATAGACGATGCGGGTGTCGAAATAGCCCTTTTCGCCGGTGACGCTCTGATAGATGGCGTCGGCGATGATGTGGGCCACGCGGCGCCAGTTTTCCGGCTGGGTGAAGAACTGCTGGCCGGTCATCTGCTTGTTACCGAACGTATCCCACAGGCGGAACTCGGCCTTCAGCCTGCCGTCGCCTTCCTGCGTCACGCGGCCGGTGACGAGCGCCTGGGCGTTGATGACCTTCCAGTCCTCGAAGCGCGGCGTCGCATCCGGATTGCTGATCTTCTCGATGAACGCTCCCTTGTTGATCGGCGCGAACAGGCCCGACCGCTTCAGGTCCGCCGCAACCACGTCGGAAATCTTCTGGCCGAGTTCGCCCTGGAGAAAGTCCGTGACAGCGATCGGCAGCGGTTCGACGTTGCCCTTGTTGATGTTGATTTCAACTTCAGCATTTGCCGGTGTCACCGCCGCCACGACGGCGGCTAACATGCCCGCGGCCACCATCAGGGCGCGGAAAAGAGAGACCTTGATCATAGGGACAAGCCTTTCAGCTTCGTACGAAGGGTTTGCAGGGGTGGTTTGCTATCCGGCATGGGTTCCAATCCCGGCAGCTCTAGAGTGCGAATTCCGAGGGGTCGAAATTCAGCACGAGGGTATTCCATCCTTTTTCGCCCTCATATTTTTCAGGCGGGAGGTTCTGTAGCGGGGCCGAACGGCGGATCGCGCGCAAGGTGCTGCTTTCAACGGCACGGCGCGTACCTTCCGGACCGCCGGTTGCGGTAACCTCGGGTGTGCCGACGATATTGCCGGCGGGATCCAGCTGCACGCGCACCGTGACACGCACTTCCTCGACGCCGGTCAGGCCTGGCGTCAGCGACCAGTTGCCCTGGATCTGGCCCTTGACGCCATCGATCTCGTTGGCGCTCAAGCCCACACCAATGGTTTTCTTGCCGCCGAGCGCCGCTTCCTGTGTCGAGCGCTTGGCACCACCGGCGGAGGGATCCTGCCGGTTGAGAAGGGCGGCGATCTCGTCGGCGTTGAACTTGCTTTCCTCGGTGGAGGCAGCTTTCTTCTGTTCCTTCGGCGTCGCCTCGTTCTTGCGGTCTGGCGTCTTGGCGCTCTGGGCGGGCTTTTCGACCTTCGGCTTTGCCGCCGGCGTCGGCACCTTCTCAGGTAGCGCTTCGGCTTCCGGGTTCTCGGCCGGCTTTTCCTCGGCGGGTGCCGGCTCCGGCTTCGTCTCCGGCTTCACTTCCTGCTTCGGTTCGGGCAGAGCGGCAACTTCGGTCGCAGGTTCGGAGGCGGGCTTGGATTCCTCGACTTTCTTGATCTCTTGCTCGACCGGATCGGGCGTCGGCTCGGGCTTCTCGTTCTTTTCCGGAGAGGCCGTGGCTTCGCTCTTCGACGGCTTGGCGTTCGGCGTCGGCGGCGTCTTCAGGTCGGTATCGTTGTCGCCGATGTTTTCGGCAGGCTGGTTGGTCTCCGGCCGCTTGGTCGGAACCGGCGACGAGGTCTCCTTCTTCGGCGCCTTCTTGTCGCCCTGCTGAACCTGCGTCATCTCCGAATAGGGAACGATGTCGACAGGCAAAGCCTCGACGTCGGCGACCTGGAAGTCAGCCGGGCTGCCAAGCGACACCAGCGCCCAGGTCAAGACCATGGCGTGGAGGACAGCAGATGTAGCGAGACTGCCCTTCATCGTGGACGATCACTTTTCCTGTTCTTGCAGCGTGACGAGGCCGAGGTTCTTGAAACCGGCGGCCGAGATGCGGGCCATGACCTTCATGACCGTGCCGTAGTCGGCATTGGTGTCACCGCGCACATAGATGCGCTCGTTGTAGCCGGTGGTGGCGATCGCCTCGAGCTTCGGCACCACTTCGTCGATGGCGATCGCGGTTTCCTGCAGGTAGATCTCGCCTGCCGGGTTGACCGAGACAGTGATCGGCTGCGTATCGGAATTGAGCGCCTTTGCCTGCGTTTCCGGCAGATCGATCGGCACGCCGACCGTCATCATCGGTGCTGCCACCATGAAGATGATCAGGAGCACGAGCATGACGTCGACGAACGGCGTCACGTTGATCTCGCTCATCATGGCTTTCTTGCCGCCGCGGCGACGACGTCCGCCACCCGAACCCTTGGCTCCGCCAACCGACATACCCATCAGCGTGGTCTCCGTACTCTCTGGCGATTACTGCGCGGCCTGGCGCGGGTTCTGCAGCTTCTCGTCGATCTGCCGCGACAGGATGGCGGAGAATTCGTCGGCGAAAGCTTCCATGCGTGCCGACAGCTTGCCGGCGTCGGCCGAGAACTTGTTGTAGGCGATAACCGCGGGGATAGCGGCGAGCAGGCCGATCGCGGTGGCGAGCAGTGCTTCGGCGATACCGGGCGCCACGACCGCAAGGTTGGTCGACTTCGAACCGGCGATCGCCTGGAACGAGGTCATGATACCGACGACCGTACCGAAAAGGCCGATGAACGGGGCGGCCGAACCGATGGTCGCGAGCGAGCCGAGACGGGCTTCCAGCGATTCCGATTCCCGGGCGAGCGTCACGTCCATGGCGCGGTCGATACGCATCTGCAGGCCGATCGGCGAACGGGCGCCGCGCTCGAAGCTCTTCTTCCATTCGCGCATGGCGGACACGAAGATCGCACCCATGCCGGCCGTCTGGCGGTCGGCGAGCGTGCGGTAGAGTTCTTCCAGCGACTGGCCGGACCAGAACACCTGCTCGAAGCTGTCGAGCTGGCGGCGGACGCGGCCGTAGTTCAGCGTCTTGTCGACGACGATCGCCCAGGTCCAGACGGAGGCTGCGACCAGCCCCAGCATGACCAGCTTCACGACGAAGCCCGCTTGCATGAATAGCGACCAAAGGCTCACATCGTGTGTTGCCGCGGCCAATCCAACCTGTTCCATCGTCTTCAGTCCCCGAATCCAAACACCCGGCAAGAGCGGTTCATGCTCGTGACCGGGTAGCCCAAACGTCCTGTTTGCAAGAGTGCCCGGCACCGCCGCAGATCGCACCATCGCGACCTTAATTAGCTTTAGGTTGCCTTCTTGCCGTCAATTTTGGTCAAAGGATGACGTGCACTGCACAAATCCTGATGCGATGATTAAGACACCATTATGGTTAAGAGACCGTTACCGTTGTGTGTCTTTGCAGTATCACCCGGCGGTCGGAACTTAGCGTGGCCGAGTACGTTCCTAGGGATGGCCCAACGAACGACAGGACAACGAAGCGAAGGAAAGTCCTCACCGGACTTTGATCCCCGGGAGCGATTGATCCTCGCCCTTTACGCCGAGCTCAAGGCCGAGCGGGAAACCCGCGCCGCCCTGGAGGACGCACTCGCCCACGGCGTCGTGTCGCTGGAAATCCTCCAGGCCATCATCTCCGATCCAGTTCCCGTGGTGACCGAGGAGGACATTGTTCGCATCGAACGGGTCCTCGCCCTCGATGCGGCCCGGTCCGCAATTCTGGCTAAGGACGCGCCGACCGTCCGGGGTCTCCGTGGAGGCGGGTGATGACGTCCCTTCGCAGCCCGCTTGCCGAATACAACAAACGCCGCAACTTCGGCGTGACGCGCGAACCAAAGGGCAAGCTTGGTCGCGGCCGGTCCGGCCGCATGCGCTTTCTCGTGCAGAAGCATGACGCCACCCGGCTCCACTACGACTTGCGGCTGGAATGGGACGGTGTCTTGAAGAGCTGGGCGGTCACCCGCGGACCAAGCCTCAATCCGGAAGACAAACGACTTGCCGTGAGAACCGAGGATCATCCGCTGGCCTATGGCGATTTCGAAGGCACAATCCCCGAAAAGCAATATGGCGGCGGCACCGTCATGTTATGGGACAGCGGCTGGTGGGAGCCGGAAAACCGATCCGGACGAGGGCTTGCGCGACGGCAAGCTGACATTCCATCTTCACGGTCAGCGGATGCAAGGCGGGTGGGCATTGGTGCGGATGCGGTCACGCCCCGGCGAAAAGCGCGAGAACTGGCTGCTGATCAAGGAGGGTGACGAAATTGCAGCCGAGGATGGCAACGTTCTGCTGGAGGACCATCTGACGAGCGTCAGCACCGGCCGCACCATGGCCGAGATTGCCGATGGGAAGGGCGAACGCAAGAAGCATGTCTGGACCTCCAAGGGGGAGGACAAGGAGGCGAAGGCCGTGACAGTCAAAACATCCAAAACCGCAACGAAGCCCAAGGACAGAGCAGCAAAGCCGGCAAAGGCGAAGCAAGCCATATCGGACGAAACCGTGCTTGGGGTGCGCATCACCCATCCGGATCGCGTCCTGTTTGCCGACCAGGGCATCAGCAAGCTCGATCTCGCCCGCTACTACGCCGTCGTCGCCGATCGCATATTGCCCCATGCGGCCGAGCGTCTCCTGTCGCTCGTGCGTGCGCCGCAGGGCGTGAAGGGTCCGCGCTTCTACCAGAAACATGCGAGCGACGGTTTTCCCGACGAGATCAAGGAAGTCCCCGTCGAGGAAAGCTCCGGCGAAACGGAAAACTACATGTATGTGCGCGACGCCAAGGGGCTGGTCGCTGCGGTCCAGATGGGCACGCTGGAGTTCCATATCTGGGGATCGCATGTCGACAAGCTGGAGATCCCCGATCGACTGGTCTTCGACCTTGATCCTGACGAGGGTCTCGACTTCGAGATGGTCAAGGGTGCGGCCGTGGCCCTGCGCGATGCGCTCGACGAGATCGGGCTGAAATCGGCTCCGATGGTCACGGGCGGCAAGGGCGTCCACGTCATCGTGCCGCTGACGGCCCGCGCCAGCTGGCCGGAAGCCAAGGCCTTCGCCAAGACCTTTGCGCAAGGTTTCGCCGATCGCGAACCGGACCGGTTCATCGCCACCATGTCGAAGGAAAAGCGCAAAGGACGCATCTTCATCGACTGGCTGAGGAATGAGCGCGGCGCGACCGCCATTGCCCCCTACTCGACCCGGGCGCGCGCTGACGGACCGGTGGCGACGCCCATCAACTGGGATGAACTGGACGATCTCAAGTCGGCCAACAGCTTCCACATCCCGGACATCCTCGAGCGGATCGAAAATGGCGCAGACCCCTGGCAGGATGTGGCCAAGATCAGGCAATCCCTGACCAAGACGATTTTGGGCAAAATCGGCGTGAACGAGGCGGACTAGGCCGCCGACGCCCCGCGCAATCCCTCGATCCACGAGCGTAATGCCGTCCCGATCGCGTGCGGATGATCCTCCTGCAGGTAGTGCGCGCCCGCGCCGAGTTTCACCAGGCGGCAATTCGCAAGCTCGTCGGCATAAGCTTCCGCCTCCGCCGGCGAGATGAGCGCACCAGGGTCGCCCGAGAACAACAGCTTGGGATATCCTGAGGCGCGAAGCGTGGCGTGATCTGCCGTACTGATAGCGTAGAACTCAGAAGGCGCGCCCTCGATCGGCAGTTCGCGCGGCAGGCGCAGCACGGGGCGGCGGGAAGATGGATCCGGAAACGGTGCCCGATAAGCAGTCATTTCCTCGTCGTTCAGTTGACGCAGGATCGCGTTCGGTACGACCCGTTCGATGAAGACGTTTTCCTCCAGGATCAGCCGCTCGCCGACGCCTTCAGTTCGGAACGCCCTGAACAGTTCGCGGGCCTGCGGCTTTTGATGAAACGCCTCATAAGTTTCAGCCGGACGGATATATTCCATGAAGGCGAGGCCGAGCACCTTCTCCCGATTGAGTGCGGCAAAGTGGAAGGCAAGCGCTGTTCCCCAATCCTGCGCGACCAGGAAAAGTGGACCGGGGACCACCTTTTCGATGAAGGCTTCGAGATAGCGGAACTGGTCGAGGAAGGTGTAGTCGATGTCGGGCTTGTCGGATTGGCCATAGCCGATCAGATCCGGTGCAACGCAGCGCCCGACCGGTGTCACATGCGGCAAGATGTTCCGCCAGATATAGGACGACGTCGGGTTGCCGTGGAGAAACAGGACCGTCGGTCCCGTGCCTTTTTCGATATAGGCCATCGACGATCCGAAAATGTCGACGAATGACTTGCCCGCTGCGAATGCCTCTTCACGCATGCTTCCCTCCATCAAACACGGTTGAAAAAACGATCGTCCTGAACGTTGCAAGCGGCGCCGGGCTGCGATCGACCTTCATGCGCAGCATGGCCCCCTGCCAGGCGCTGAGCAGGAAGTCGGCAAGCTCGGCCGCCGAGCCGAGCGGAGCGATTTCGCCCTTCTCCAGCCCTTCGGCGATGCAGGCCTCGAAGGGACCGCGCCACGTCGCAAAGAGTTCCGACAGATGCGCCCTGAGCCGTTCATTGTCGAAGGAGGCTTCGAGGCTGAGATTGCCGATCATGCAGCCGCGGCTGTAGTCGGCGTCAGCCAGCTTGCCGGTGATAAGGTCGATGTAGCGGCGCAACCGGTCGACGGGGCGCACGCTTCTGTCGCCAAGCGCCTCTTCCACGAGGCCCGAGACATAGGCGAAGTAGCGATCGAGCACCTCGATGACGAAGTCTTCCTTGGACGTGAAGTGATTGGTGAAGGACCCAGGACGGGCGCCCGCAGCCTCGACGATGTCGCGTACGCCGGTCCCGGCGTAGCCTGTGTTCCATACGAGCTGATCGCCCGCCTTCAGAAGATTTTCACGTATCGATTTTCTGGACATGGCGAAATAATACGTACGTACGTATTATTGTCAATGCACTGAATCGAATGCAGTGAAAACGCGCGTCCACCAACGAAAAACGCCCCTGGAAGGGGCGCCGTGTCTCCGTTCGACTGAAGGAGAGCTCTAGCCCGCGCTCTCCTTCGCATGATGGAATTTGTAGGCGAGCGCCTCGGGCAGCCGCCGTGGCCGACCCTGGCCGTTGATCACGGCGATGATCACCTTGGCGGCGATCAGCAGCTGCTCGCCGCGGCGGATCTCCTGCTGCAGCACCATCTTGGCGCCGCCGGCCTTCTCGGTGACGGTGGTAATCGTCAGGATGTCATCCATGCGCGCCGGCAGCTTGAAGTCGATCTCCATGCGATGGACGACGAAGACGAGGCCTTCGCTGTCGCCCTCGATCGCCAGCGTTGCCTGCTCGACGCCGAGCAGTCGCAGGAAATCGGTGCGGGCGCGCTCCATGAAATGCAGGTAGCGGGCGTGATAGACGACGCCGGAAAAGTCGGTGTCTTCGTAATAGACGCGCTGGATCAGCTGATGGCCGTTTTCGGTCAGTTCGCCTGCGAGCGAAATCAGGGACATACTTTTCTCCGAAAGAATTTCCCGTTTCCTGTGCAGGAACAAAAAGCCGTTTGCAAGCATTGCAGCCTTGTCACAATCCTATCCTATCACGTGACGGACTTCCTTTGCGATCAGGAGAACGTGCATGAAGATTGCGATTCTCGGCGGCGACGGTTTCGTCGGTTGGCCCACGGCCCTTCATTTGTCCGATGCTGGTCACGACGTTCATATCCTCGACAATCTCTCCCGCCGATGGATCGATACGGAACTGGGCGTACAATCGCTGACGCCGATGGATTCGATCCAGGAACGCACGCGTATCTGGCATGCCGAAACCGGCCGGCGCATCCATTTCAACCTGATCGATCTCGCCCGCGACTACGAACTCCTGAAGAACTGGCTCGCCGACCATCGCCCTGACGCCATCGTGCATTTTGCCGAACAGCGTGCCGCGCCCTATTCGATGAAGAGCGACCGCCACAAGAACTACACGGTCAACAACAACGTCAACGCCACGCACAATCTTCTGAACGCGCTGGTCGAACTCGGCCTCGACGCCCACCTCGTGCATCTGGGCACCATGGGCGTCTACGGCTACTCCACCATCGGCGCGGCGATCCCCGAGGGCTATCTGCCTGTCGGCATCGAAACGATGGGCGGCGAGACCGTCAGCCAGGAGATCCTCTACCCCTCCAATCCCGGGTCGATCTACCACATGACCAAGTGCCTGGATCAGTTGCTCTTCCAGTTCTATGCCAAGAACGACGGGCTTCGGATCACCGACCTGCACCAGGGCATCGTCTGGGGTACGCATACCGAGCAGACGCGCCGCCACGCCCAGCTCATCAACCGCTTCGACTATGACGGCGACTATGGCACCGTGCTCAATCGTTTCCTCATCCAGGCGGCAATCGGTTATCCGCTGACCGTGCACGGCACCGGCGGCCAGACCCGCGCCTTCATTCACATCCAGGATTCGGTGCGATGCATCGAGCTGGCACTCACGAACCCACCGGCGCGCGGCAGCCGTGTCGAGATCTTCAACCAGATGACCGAGACCCACCGGGTGCGCGATCTCGCCGAAATGATCGCCTCGATATCGGGGGCTGAGATCGCCCGGTTGCCGAACCCGCGCAAGGAAGCTGCCGAGAACGAACTCGTCGTGCACAACGAGAAATTCCTGAGCCTCGGTCTCAACCCGACGCGGCTGCAGGACGGATTGCTTTCGGAAATCGTCGATGTCGCCAAGAAATTCGCCTATCGTGTCGACAGAACGCGCGTGCCCGCCGTCTCCGCCTGGACCAAGGACATCGCGCCGCTGATCAACCACGACCCAGAGGGCAAGCGGCTGAAATCCGTTTCATGACATCGAACGATCCTTCGGAGGGGCTCCGCCCCTCCTCGCCTCCCCAAGCCGACCATGCCTATGTGACGCTCGTCACCAATGCCGATTATGCGCTTGGCGCCCGCGCACTGGCGCGCTCCATAACACGGACGGGCACGAGGGCCGATATCGTCGTGCTGCACACGGGCGGCGTTTCTGTCGATGTACTGGCGCCGCTTGCCGAATTCGGCTGCCGGCTGGTGGAGACCGACCTTCTGCCGCTTTCCGACGCCTTCAACGCGCGCCACCAGCGGCGGAACGTGCATGATAAGGCGCCCTTCACGAAAGGCCGAAAGCCCGACTTCCACTCGCCGCTCGACAACTTCTGCAAGCTCCGGCTCTGGCAGCTTACCGAATATCGGCGCTGCGTCTTCATCGACGCCGATGCGGTCGTGCTCCGGAACATCGACCGGCTGTTTGCCTATCCGGAATTCTCCGCTGCCCCCAATGTCTACGAAAGCCTTGCGGACTTTCATCGGCTGAATTCCGGCGTCTTCGTCGCCGAACCGTCAATGGCGACCTTCGACAGGATGATCACCCAGCTTGATGCGCCGGACGCCTTCTGGCCGCGCACCGACCAGACCTTCCTGCAAGCCTTCTTCTCGGACTGGCACGGTCTGCCAGTGACGATGAACATGCTGCAATATGTCTGGTTCAACCTGCCCGAACTCTGGGACTGGGGCTCAATCGGCGTGCTGCATTACCAGTATGAAAAGCCCTGGGAGACGGATCATCCGCGCCGGGAGGCCCTGCAGCCGCTTATCGATCTCTGGCATGGCTACCTGACAGGAGACGATATTCCGCACATCGCATCGCTCACCAACCCGGTCCGCCGATGACCCGCGTGCTTGTCTCCGGCGGCACGGGCTTCGTCGGCCGCTTCATCGTCGAGCATCTGCTGCAGGCGGGGTACGAGGTTGTGATCGGCGGTCGCACGCGGGCCCCAAACACCTTCTTCAGCGGGCCTGTTGGTTTCGTGCCCCTGTCGCTCGATCCGACGAGCGATCACAGCGCGGCCTTTGGCAATGTCCAGTGTTTCGTCCATGCCGCCTTCCAGCACATCCCTGGCCGATATCGAGGCGGCGAAGGCGATGATCCCGAGAGCTTCCGCCGCGCCAATCTCGATGGTTCGGTCCGGCTTTTCGAAACGGCACGCGAACAGGGCGTAGGTCGCTGCATCTTCCTGTCGAGCCGCGCGGTCTACGGAAAGCACCCAGCAGGCGCCGTGCTGTCGGAGGGATCGACCTGCCATCCCGAGAGCCTCTATGGAGCGCTCAAGCTTGCGGCGGAGCGGCAACTAGAACTGCTGGGCACGGACGACTTCAGGACAGCAAGCCTACGCGTCACCGGCGTCTACGGAGCACCGGGCAACGGGGCGTCGCACAAATGGCTGGCCCTGTTCGACGACTATCTGCAGGGCCGCCCGGTTGCACCGCGGGCCGGCACGGAAGTGCATGGCGACGATGTCGCAGCCGCCGTGCGCCTCGTGCTCGAAGCGGAAACGCGCCGCTTGCCGGTTTCGGTCTTCAACGTCTCCGATATCCTCGTCGACAACAGCATCATTCTGGAAATCGTTCGCCAAATCACCGGTTGTATGAACGACCTGCCCGAACCGGCCGCATTGACCGAATTCAACGCGATGGACTGTGGCCGTCTGCGCGCGCTCGGCTGGACGCCGGGCGGGCTCCCGCGGCTGCACGAGACGATCGAAAAGCTGCTCGGCTGAGACGCTGCGTAGAGCCGTTCTGTGTCGATCAAGGACTCCTTTAAGGAGTATTAATTTACAATTTAATACCTCAGGTTGCCGCCGAAAATCCGAGCTATGTTGGCCGCGCGGAACGGTTCCGGTCCGTGTAAAAAGCTCAACCCTCCCGTCGATCGACGGCGCTTCGAAGGAAATCAATCATGCCTATCGAGACGTTGAATCCTGAAGTCTGGAAGCTTGTCGGCACTTTGAACGGTGAATGGAAAACGAATGGCGGCAAGGATTTCGGCTGGGGCACGGTCAAGACCTCATCGCAGACCTTGACTGCAAACGCCTTGCTTTCGGTCTACAAACTGATGCGCGGCAACCAGAATCTGACGCGCGACTACTACCT
The DNA here is from genome assembly GCF_014852205.1 of Ensifer sp. ENS06. Taxonomy (NCBI): domain Bacteria; kingdom Pseudomonadati; phylum Pseudomonadota; class Alphaproteobacteria; order Hyphomicrobiales; family Rhizobiaceae; genus Ensifer; species Ensifer sp. ENS06. Next base: position 105,260 of record NZ_JACVBC010000014.1, read on the forward strand.
CGTCGTCGGGGATGTCTATCACGGCATCCAGGGTTCGCCGTCCACTCCGTCGTCCAACTGGGTATCGGTCGGCTTTTACGCCAATCACATGAAGCTGCGCCTCGAGACGAACTCGCAGCAGGCGCGGCTCGTAACGTTCGGGCCGAACAGCACCGTCGAGCAAGCGACGATCAGTTTCTCGATCGGCGGCGAGCTCAGCGCCGAATACAGCAAGGAAGGCCCGAAGGGCGGCGCCTCGCTCAGCGCCAATGTCGGTGTCAGCTTCACGGCCTCCGAGGTTTCGTTTGCGGCACGCCCCGCAACGCAATCGATCGAGTGGCAGGCGAGATTGCCCCATGTCGGCTGGGTTTCGGCGGGAGTGCCGGCAAATCCCGGTCGCCCGTCCTATGCCGGTTACATCTGGAATGCGGCCGCGATCATCGAGGTCCCGCAAGGCGCGACGCCCAACTTCAAAGGGCGCTTCGAAGTGGACTTCGAGTTCAATTGGACGCGCGGCATTCGCAAGCGGTCGTTCACGCCCGAGATCGATCTCGTCTACCAGTCCCTTACCAGGACGGGCACCAGCGACATCGAGGTTATTCCGCCGCTGCCGACGATACTGGAGACATTGCGCTCCCTCGCCTCTTCGACCGGTCGGGACGGCAAGACCGACACCTTCCTGGCAGCGCTGGAAAACTCTCGCGTGATCGATGCGCTCGGCGACAGCAATCTTGACCAGATCGTCATCGCGCCAACCAACCTGGCCGTCCAGACCTACTTCGACCAGCACCCGCAAATCGCGCTCGAGGCCGTTTCGCCGGCAAACCAAGCCTGGCTCGATAGCTGGGTCGCCGAACGGATCATCAGCACACCGCCCGGCTCTGTTGAACTGGCAACACTCAGTGCGTCGGTAAAGAGCATGAGCGAGGGGGAATGGTACCAGTGCGCGGACGGCCTGCTGCTGGTCACCGACACCTATGAGGTGGCGTCCGGCCTGCGGGGCGCAGTGCGAAGCGGAGCCATCAGGGCCGCCTGACGCACCGTGACAAACGGGCGCCCTGCTCGGCTCCAGAGCGGGCGGGCGGAAGCAGACAGGCCTGGCGTCGTCTTGATGCCAGGCTCTTTCAGCGCAAGACCGAACGAACCCGGAATTTGTCGCTCAGCCGAGATCGATCACCACGATCTCCGGCGGCATGCCGAAGCGAACCGGCGCAAGCGAGCAGCCGAGACCGCCGGAAACAATCAGATTGCAATCGTTCTCGGTCACATGGCCATAGGCGTAACGCTCGCCGAAACGCGAGGGCACGACCGGCGCATAGCCGAGAAACCGCACCTGGCCGCCATGGGTATGGCCCGACAGTGTCAGCGCGACACGCGACGGAACACGCGGGAAGACATCCGGCTCATGCGCCATGAGGATGACCGGATCGGTATCGCTCACCTGGGCGAGCGTACCGTCGAGATCGTCGAGACCGCTCATGCGCTTGCGTTGCCACTTCTTGCCGGGCACCAAGGCAAGCTGATCTTCGAGGCCAGCGATCCAGAAGCCCTGTCCCTCCTTCTCCAGTCTCACCGCCCGGTTGCTATAGACGTTGATGCCGACGTCCTGCAGCGCCTTGTGCCCGAAGGTCGGCCCACCGCCGTTCTTCTGCGCGGTCCGGTCTTCCCACCAGTCATGATTGCCCATGACCGCGTGGACGCCGAGCGGCGCCTCGAGTGTGGCCAGCGCCTTCGACCATTCGCTGGAATGCACATAGCTGGTGACGAGGTTCATGCCGGCCACATAGTCGCCGAGCAGCAGCGTGATATCGCCGCCAAGGCTGTTGGCCTGCCGGCAGATCGAAGCGATACGGCTTGCCGGCATCCAGGGCTCGCACGCGTGGATGTCGGTGAGCACGACGGCGCGCAGCTTGAGGCCCGGTGTCCAATTGGGTGGCGTCAATTTGTATCGGGTGACGTTCAGCCGGGCCAGAGGTTCGACGGCAAAGGCGTAGCCGCCCAGTGCCGCCATGCTGACGATACCGCCGCCGATTAGTTTCAACAATCCGCGGCGGCTGATCATCTAGTCGTCGTCCTCTAATGTCAGGCGAAACTGGGTCGCCTCCATCTCCTTGGGGGGATTAAGGCCGATATGTTTCCAGGCATTGGCGGTCAAAATACGGCCGCGCGGCGTGCGTTGGATGAAGCCCTGCTGGATCAGATAGGGCTCGATGATGTCTTCGATCGCATCACGCGGCTCCGAAAGGCCCGCAGCGATGGTCTCGATGCCGACGGGACCGCCGCCGAAGTTCTGCGCGATCATGAAGAGGTAGCGCCGGTCGAGCTGGTCGAGGCCCATATTGTCGACGAGCAGCCGCGTCAGCGCCTCGTCCGCGAGCTCCTTGGTAACGGCTTCGGCACGCGCCACTTCGGCGAAGTCGCGCACCCGGCGCAACAGCCGGCCGGCGATGCGCGGCGTACCGCGGGCGCGGCGGGCGATCTCGCGGGCGCCGTCGTCGGTCATGCCGAGGCCCATCAGCCGGGCGCCACGCCGGACGATCGATTCCAGCTCTTCGACCGTGTAGAAATTGAGCCGCACCGGAATGCCGAAACGGTCGCGAAGCGGCGTCGTCAGAAGCCCGAGGCGGGTGGTTGCCGCCACCAGCGTGAACTTCGAAAGGTCGATCTTCACCGACCGCGCCGCCGGGCCTTCGCCGATGATGAGGTCGAGCTGGAAGTCCTCCATCGCAGGATAGAGGATTTCCTCGACGGCCGGATTGAGCCGGTGGATTTCGTCGATGAAGAGCACGTCGCGCTCTTCGAGATTGGTGAGCAGGGCTGCGAGATCGCCGGCCTTGGCGATCACAGGGCCGGAGGTCGAGCGGAAATTGACGCCGAGCTCCTTGGCCATGATCTGCGCCAGCGTCGTCTTGCCGAGCCCGGGAGGGCCGACGAAGAGCACGTGGTCCAGCGCTTCGCCGCGGTTTTTCGCCGCCTCGATGAAGATCTTCAGGTTGGCGCGCGCTTCCGCCTGGCCGGTAAAGTCATCCAGCGTCTGCGGGCGCATGGTCGCATCGAGGTCTTCACCGCGCTTTTCCGGCGTTATCAGGCGTGCGGCGTCAGTCATGCGTTCGTTCCATTCGGTCGGGCAGCTCAGCGCTGCAACCCGTCATCATGCCGGGCACGATGCGTTCTGCCTTCTGTGCCCGGCCAAGGCAAGCGTTCATCGCGCCAGTTCTTTCAGGCCAAGGCGAATGAGCTTGGCGCTGTCGCCGCCTTCGCCGCCGTTCTTCAAGGCCGCCGCAACGGCATTGGCCGCCTGGTCGCGCGAGTAGCCGAGATTGGTGAGCGCCGAAACCGCATCGGAAACCGGCGCGGAGGCGACGCCTTCGCCAAGCTCCTGCTTGAGGCCGATCGAGGCCGACATCTCGCCGGCGAAGGACGGCGCCTTGTTCTTCAGTTCCGTGACGATGCGCACCGCCACCTTGGGTCCGACACCGGGCGCACGGGAGACGGAGGTCTTGTCCTGCAGCGCGATCGCATTGGCCAATTCCCCCGGCGTCAGGGTGGAAAGCACGGCCAGCGCCACTTTCGAGCCGACCCCCTGCACGCTCTGCAACAGCCGGAACCATTCCCGCTCCAGTGCCGTCAGGAAGCCGAACAGCTTCAACTGGTCTTCGCGCACATACGTCTCGATGAAGAGCACCGCCGCCTCGCCCGCCGATCCGAGCCTGGACAGCGTGCGCGCCGAACAAAAGGCAACGTAGCCGACGCCATGCACATCGAGCACGACGTGATCCTCGGCGATCTCGTCGATGGTACCCTTCAATTTGCCGATCATGTGGCGTCTCTCGCGGTGGGTTCTGGATGGTCATCGGACCATCGGAAATTATCGTGTCGGGCGCAACTACGCCATCAATGCGGCAAGCCGGCTCGTCACCGATTGCCGGTTGTGGGCATGGCAGATAGCGATCGCCAGTGCGTCCGCCGCATCGTTGCCCTTGAACTCGGCCTTCGGCATCAGAACCTTCAGCATCATGTGGATCTGCTGCTTCTCGCCATGGCCGACACCGATCACCGCCTTCTTGACCGCGTTCGGCGCATATTCGGCGACCCTGAGGCCTGCGCGTGCCGGTACCAGCATGGCGATGCCGCGCGCCTGGCCGAGTTTCAGCGTCGCTGTCGCGTCCTTGTTGACGAAGGTCTGCTCCACCGCCGCCTCGTGTGGCTGATAGCTGTGCACCACCTCGGCAAGGCCGTCATGCAGCTGGCAAAGTCTGGAGGCGAGGTCCATGTCGCCATCCGACGTCACCGTGCCCGAGGCGACGAAACGCAACGAATTGCCGAGCGTCTCGATGATGCCCCAGCCGGTACGACGGAGCCCCGGATCGATGCCGATGATGCGAATCGTGGTCTGCATGAATTTCACCCTATGATGTCAGTCCGGACGCTGCCAGCAAAAAGTGAACAAAACAAAAACATACGCACAGTTGAGGCGCGGCCTCAGGTTTTCTTCGGCACCGCCCTTGGATTGAGGAAAATTGAGCTTACATAGCCTTGCATCAATTTCTCTCAATAAAGGCCTTTGCCATGGCGACTTTCTCCGTCCTCGATCTTTCCCCGATCACTGAAGGCGGCAGCGTCGCCCAATCGCTGGAGAATTCGCGCCGTCTGGCCCAGGCGGCCGAGGAGAACGGCTACACCCGCTTCTGGCTGGCCGAACATCACGGCATGAAGGGCATCGCCAGTGCGGCGACCTCGATCGTGATCTCGCACGTGGCGGCAGCGACGAAGACGATCCGTGTCGGCTCCGGCGGCATCATGCTGCCGAACCACTCGCCGCTTGTCATCGCCGAACAGTTCGGAACGCTCGCCGCCCTCTACCCCGGCCGCATCGACCTCGGCCTCGGCCGTGCGCCCGGAACCGACATGCGCACCGCCCAGGCCCTCCGACGCAACATGGAGGCGAGCGGCAACAACTTCCCGAACGACGTCGTCGAACTGCAGGCACTGCTCGGCCCCGTCGCCGAGGACCAGAAGATCATCGCCGTACCCGGCGCCGACACCAATGTGCCGATCTGGCTGCTCGGCTCAAGCCATTTCAGCGCCCATCTCGCCGGCATGCTCGGCCTGCCCTTCGCCTTCGCCTCGCATTTCGCGCCGGACATGCTGCTCTCGGCGCTGGAGATCTACCGCGAGCGCTTCACCCCCTCCGAGACCCTTGCCAAGCCGCAGGTGATGGTCGGCGTCATGGGGGTTGCCGCCGATACGGACGAGGAGGCGAACTACCTCTTCACCTCCATGCAGCAATCCTTCGTGGCCCTGCGCCGCAACGCGCGCGGGCAGTTTCCGCCGCCGGTCCAGTCGATGGATGGGCTTTGGAGCTATGACGAGAAGATCTTCGTCGACCATTCGATGATGTATGCGGTGGTCGGAGGGCCAGAGACGATCCGGCGCAAGATCGGGGCGTTCCTCGAGCAGACAAAGGCCGACGAACTGATCATCTCCATGCCGATCTTCGACATGCAGGCGCGGCTGAATTCGCTTCGCCTCTTCGCCGACGCCCAGCGCGATCTCACCAAGGCGGCGTAAAGCCGGCCGATCAGATCGCCCCGAAAGCGGGTGCGATCTCTTCCAGATTGGCAAAGAACCGATCCGGCCCGAGCCCTTGCAGGAAGACCGGGTCGGCATAGCCCCAGCCAACCGCACCGGCCGCCACGCCCGCCTTTCGCGCCGCATCGATATCGCGCGCCTCGTCGCCGATCGCCAGGATGCGAGCCGCATCGAGGCCGGAGTGCCGGATCGCACGCTTGAAGTGCTGTGCCTTGCCGAAAAGCGCGGCACCGCATTCGAAGAGATCAACCGTCGCTGCCGCCTCGCCGAGTGCGGCGCGAATACCTTGCTCCGCGTTCGAACTCACGATCGCAATGCCGATGCCCGCCGCCTTCAATTTCCAGAGAAGCTCAGCGGCGCCCGGAAACAGCCGGACGCTTGCCGCTTCAGTCGCCATGGCACGGCGCATGAAGGTGGCGATCTGCGGCAGTTTCCAAACGGGCACGCCGAGATGCGCGATGATCTCGCGGCTGCCCATGGTGCGCAACGACTGGAACTCCTCGACCGAGAGTTCGCGGAAGCCGTAGCGCCGTGCAGCCGCGTTGCACGCCGTCATGAAACTCGCCGCCGTATCGGCAAGCGTGCCGTCGAAATCGAAGATCGCGAATTCATAGGTCATCGGGCCATCCAAAGAAAAACCCGCGGCCTTTCGGACGCGGGTGAAAATTCTGCGAGCGACGGTCGTCCCAATCAGGCCGACAGCTTCGCCAGGATCTCGTCCGAGACTTCGAAGTTCGAATAGACGTTCTGGACGTCGTCGTCGTCTTCAAGGATGTCGATGAGCTTCATCAGCGACTGCGCCTTTTCTTCATCGACCGGAACGGTGTTCTGTGCCTTCCAGATCGCCTTGACCGTCTCGGCTTCGCCGAGCGTGTCTTCGAGCGCCTTGGACACTTCGCCGATCGCCTCGAAACCGCAGATGATCGTGTGGCCGTCCTCGTCAGTGGTGACGTCGTCGGCACCCGCTTCGATCGCCGCATCCATCACCTTGTCGGCGTCACCGACGGAGAGCTTGTAGGTGATCTCGCCGACGCGATCGAAGGAGAAGGAAACCGAGCCGGTTTCGCCGAGCGCGCCGCCGGCCTTGGTGAAGGTCGAGCGCACGTTCGAGGCGGTGCGGTTGCGGTTGTCGGTCAAGGCTTCGACGATGACGGCAACGCCGCCCGGGCCATAACCCTCGTAGCGGACTTCTTCGTAGTTCTCCGCGTCGCCGCCGGAGGCCTTCTTGATCGCCCGTTCGATGTTGTCCTTCGGCATCGACTGCGCCTTGGCGTTCTGGATCGCCAGGCGCAGGCGCGCGTTCATCGCGGGATCGGGCATGCCCGACTTGGCGGCAACCGTGATTTCGCGCGCGAGCTTGGAAAACATTTTCGAGCGCACCGCATCCTGACGGCCCTTGCGGTGCATGATGTTCTTGAACTGTGAATGGCCAGCCATGGCACCCTCTGCATGCATTAATTTGAATGGAATGGGGCGCCTTATAGTTTTATTGCCGCTTTCCGTCCAGCCGGGGGGCGGTTTTTCAGTTGGCCGAGACCTGCGCGCGGCTCAAGAGGAAGCTGTGTCCGTCGTCACGGCGGCAGGAAAGGCCAGTGCGTTCCGACACGCAGGAGAACGGCCCTCGCGACCAGCTTTGCCCATAGTCGAGCACAGTCCCAGTCGAACAGCAGCTGGGATCGCCGACGGCGTGATTGAGCGTGGCTGCTCCCGCCCGGCCAAGGGTCGCCCTGACATAACGCGGCGCGACGATATCGCAGGCCAGCTCCGGACCGCCATCGGCGGGCTGATAGACGGACGTGCCGCCAGCCGGCGTGTAGATACAGCCGATATTGCCCGAGGGCATCGCGAAGATCTCCGGCTCACCCGCCGGTCGGACCGTGGTCTCCGGCTGGCTTTGCGGCTGTTGCCCCTCGGGAGACGGCATGCGCGGCGGCGGCGCGCCACCGGCCTCGGCAAGAGTCGAGAAGGAGAGAAAGAACGATACGCCAACCACGAGCAACTTCATCGGGCGATCCCAGGATGTTCAAACGCCCTTGAGGATATAAATCAGTGGTTTGCTTGGCAAGGAACGCAGGGATACTTTGATACTGGCGCTGTCGGCGTAACGCTTGTCGTAGTCGTCGCCGAACATGTCCAGAAAGGCGTCGATCGGCGGGCCACGGCGGTGCATCGGCAGGATCAGCGAGGCGCGCAGCCGGCTGACCACCCGGCTCATGCTCTCGGCACCCATGGTCAGGCCGCCATCGACAGGCACCATGAGCACGTCCAGCCGGCCAATCTGGCTGTAGTGGCTGTCGTCGAGTTCATGGTGCAGATGGCCCAGATGGCCGATGCAGAGATCCGCCACCTCGAAGATGAAGATCGAGTTCCCGTCGTGCTCCATGGCGCCGCCGCCGGCGCGGATGTCGGTCGTCACGTTGCGGATGTGGGCGTCGCCGACCACGAGATCGTGGCGCGCCGGTTGGCCGCTATCGCTCCAGCCATGCAGCACGGTCTTGATCGCCGGATCCGGCGTCAGCGTGTAGTGGCTCGAATGCGCCTTGTTCATGGTCGCGACCATCGGCGGCATCGACGGTGCATACCAGCCGCTATAGTCGGTTGCGATCGAGACGCCGCCGGGCGTCTCGATCAGGAAGGTGGAATGGCCGAGATAGCTGATCGTCACCTCGCCGGCCGTCGTCTGCCCCTTGGTGGCAGCCGCGGGCGTGAAACTGGCAAAGGTTGCCTGGGGGAGCGTTTCGGCGATCGCCTGGCATTGGCTGACAGGGCGCGGCTGTTGCTGCGCATGGGCGACCGATGGCCAGAACGCGTGGATGAACCATATGGCGGCGAATGTGTAGACAAAGTACCGGAGCATCAGCCTTCACCTCTCTCACTTGCCGCCTGACCTCGGGCCTTTGGGGGCACGCGGCGGGCAGGTATTGAACAGCGAATGGAAGCCTTTGCCTTCGCTCGACCGAACGGTGGCGTCACGGGGCGCGGAAAGAATTGTTCAAGGGCCCGGCCACGTCCAGTTACAAACGGCAGGCGGTGCTCACGTTTACGTCACCGGCCCTGAGGCCGATAAGGCAACGATAGCCTCGTCAAAGCCAAATGCCCCGGCATTGCTGCCGGGGCATTCGTCAGATTATCGTCGGGCCTGCCCTATTCGGCCGGGTGCGGCGGCGGTTCGCTCACCGCCGCCTTGCGTCGCCGGAACGACCGGAGCGCGACGTAGAACACCGGCGTCAGGAACAGGCCGAGGAACGTTACCCCGAGCATGCCCGAAAACACCGCCGTGCCGAGCGACTGGCGCATTTCGGCACCCGGGCCGGTCGCGATCATCAGCGGCACCACGCCGAGGATGAAGGCAAAGGCGGTCATCAGGATCGGGCGCAGGCGCAGCTGGCTCGCTTCCACAGCCGCCTCGATCGGCGTCTTGCCCTCGTCTTCGCCCTGCCGCGCGAACTCGACGATCAGGATCGCGTTCTTGGCCGCAAGACCGATCAGAACGATGAGCCCGATCTGGGTCAGCACGTTGTTGTCGAGCCCGCGGATGAACACCCCGACCAATGCGGCCAGCACGCCGAGCGGCACGATCAGGATGATCGCCAGCGGCAGAACCCAGCTTTCGTACTGGGCCGACAGCGCCAGGAACACGAAGACGACCGACAGTGCGAAGATGAACACCGCGGTGTTGCCTGTCTGGCGCTCCTGGTAGGCGAGTTCCGTCCACTCGAAGGTCGTGCCCTGCGGCAGGATCTGGGCGGCGAGCGCCTCCATCTTGTCGAGAGCCGTACCCGTCGAGACCCCGACCGCAGGGTTACCCTGGATCGGCACCGAGACGTACATGTTGTAGCGCTGCACCAGCGTCGGACCGGCCGTATCCTGGATCTCGACAAGCGTACCCATCGGCACCAGCGCACCGGTTGCCGAGCGCACCTTCAGCGCCAGGATGTTGTCGCGCTCGACGCGGTACTGCTGGTCGGCCTGCGCCCGCACCTGGTAGACGCGGCCGAAGGCGTTGAAGTCGTTGACGTAGGACGTACCGAGGTTGATCGACAGCGCCTCGAAGATGTTGGGGATCGGCACGTTGAGTGTGCGCGCCTTGTCGCGGTCGATCGCCAGGAAGTATTGCGGACTGGAGGCCGAGAAGGTGGTGAAGACCCCGGTCAACCCTTCCGTCTGGTTGGCAGCGCCCATCATCTGGTAGGCAAGCCCGAGCGCGCGGCGCATGTCGGAGCTCTGCCGGTCCATGATCTGCATCTTGAAGCCGCCGGAGTTGCCGATGCCACGCACCGAGGGCGGCGGCACGGCGATGATGAAGGCTTCCTGGATGCTCTGCAGGCTGCCATAGAGCTGGCCGATGATCTGGTTGGCCCCCTGCCCGTTCTTCAGCCGCTCTTCGAAGCTTTCGAAGGAGGCGAAGACCACGCCCGAATTGGACGCGTTGGTAAAGGTCGCACCGTTGAAGCCGGCAAAGGCGACAGCACTTTTCACGCCCGGCACGTCCTGGATGATCTTCGAGGCCCGCTTGACGACGGCGTCCGTCCGGTCGAGCGATGCGCCGTCCGGCAGCTGGATGACGACGATCGCATAGCCCTGGTCCATGGTCGGCACGAAGCCGCGCGGCACGATCTGCGCCATGTACCAGGTGGCCCCCAGCAGCCCGACGAAGACGAGAAGGGCCGCGGCCAGCGCCACCTTCGTCGAGACGAGCTTGCGCACGACCCATGCATAGCCCGACGCCATCCGGTCGAAACCGTTGTTAAAGCCGTTCGCCAAGGCCTTGCCGAAGCGCGTCAGCGGATTGCGGCTTTCATGATGGCCGTTCTCGTGCGGCTTCAACAGGATAGCCGCCAGCGCCGGTGACAGTGTCAGCGAGTTGAAGGCGGAAATCACCGTTGCGACCGAGATCGTCACGGCGAACTGCAGGTAGAACTGGCCGGCGATGCCGGGGATGAAGGCCGTCGGCACGAACACCGCGGTCAACACCAGCGAGATCGCGATGACGGCCGCCCCCACCTCGTCCATGGTCACATGCGACGCCTCGCGCGGGGTCATCCCTCGCGCGAGATTTCGCTCGACGTTCTCGACCACCACGATCGCATCGTCGACGACGATACCGATCGCCAGCACCAGGCCGAACAGCGTCAGCATGTTCAGCGAGAAACCGAAGGCATAGAGGAAGGCGAAGGTGCCGACGAGTGACACGGGGATGGCGACGATCGGGATGATCGCCGTGCGCCACGATTGCAGGAAGACGAGAACGACGATGGCAACGAGAATGGCCGCCTCGGCGATCGTCTTGTAGACCTCGTTGATCGATTCCGAGATGAACTCTGTCGGGTTGTAGACGATGCGGTATTCGAGCCCGTCGGGGAAGTCCTTGGAAACGTCGGTCATCACCTTCTGGATCTGCTCGGCGGCGTCGAGCGCATTGGTGCCCGGCCGCGAGAAGATGCCGAGCGCCACCGCCGGGCTGCCGTCGAGATAGCTGTTGTTGACGTATTCGCGAGCACCGAGCTCGACACGCGCGACGTCCTGCAGCTGCACGAGGCGACCGCTTTCCGTCGCCTTGACGATGACGTAGCGGAACTGCCGCGCGTCGCTGAAGCGGCCGTCCGTCGTGACCGTGTACTGGAACGCGCTGTCGCCCGGCGCCGGCGGACCACCGATCGAACCGCCGGAGACCTGCACGTTCTGCTCGCGCAGAGCCTGCACCACGTCACCGGCCGTCATGCCATAGGCCGACAGCTTCTCCGGATCGAGCCAGACACGCAGCGCATATTCGCGCTCGCCGAACAGGATGACGTCGCCGACGCCATCGAGCCGGACGAGCAGGTCGCGAATACGAGTGCGCGCATAGTTCGAGACGTAGAGTTGGTCATAGCGTTCGGTCGGCGACAAAAGATGCACGACCATCATCAGGTCGGGCGAACTCTTGGCCGTGGTGATGCCGATCCGCCGGACTTCTTCCGGCAGCCGGGGCTCCGCGATCGACACGCGGTTCTGTACCAAGACTTGTGCCTGGTCGAGGTCGGTGCCGAGCTTGAAGGTGATCGTCAGCGCCATCGAGCCGTCGGCGGTCGAATAGGAGGACATGTAGAGCATGTTCTCAACGCCGTTGATTTCCTGTTCGAGCGGCGTCGCGACGGTGTTGGCAACGGTATCGGCGTCAGCACCCGGATAGGCGGCGCGAACGACGATGGTCGGCGGGGCGATTTCCGGGTACTGCGCCACGGGAAGCTGAAAATAGGCGATACTGCCGACGATCAGCAGCACGATCGACAGCACCGACGCGAAGATCGGCCGGTCGACGAAGAAGTGAGCAAACCTCATTGCGCCGCCCCCGCTGCTTGCGCTTCGGGAGGAAGCTGCACCGTCTCGGGCTTTACCTTGGTGCCGGGCCGCGCCCGCATCAGACCGTTGACGACAATGGTCTCGTCGCCGGTCATGCCGGAGCGGATGACGCGGTAGCCATGCAGCTTCGGGCCGAGACGCACGGGCTTGGTCACCACCGTTCCATCCCCGGTCACCTCATAGACGATGCGCTCGTTCTGGTCGGCGCCGATCGCTTCGTCCGGAATGAGGACGGCCTTGTAGGTGTTCGAGCCTTCGATCTGCACACGGCCGAAGAGACCGGGCTGCAGCACGAGGCTCGGGTTATCGAGACGGGCGCGCACGCGCATCGTGCCGCTCTGCGGATCCACGCGGTTTTCGGCGAAGTCGAGCTTGCCCTTGAACGGCTCCTCTTGCGAGTCGGCGATGGTGACCAGCACTTCGAGCGAGCCGCCGCCTTCTTGCAACGCGCTGCCGCGCTCGCGCGCGACCCGTGCATAAGAAAGCAGCCGCCGTTCGTCGACGTCGAAGTAGAAATCGATCGGGTCGAGCGACACGATCGTCGTCAGCACCGTCTGGTCAGCCTGGACGAGATTGCCCGTCGACAGCAGGCGCCGGTCGACGCGGCCGCTGAGCGGCGCGGTGATGGTGGTGTAGTCAAGGTCGAGCTTGGCACGCTCGACCGCCGCTTCCGCGCCGCGCACCAGCGCCTGCGCCGACAGGAGTTCGCGGCGGTGATCGTCGAGCGTCGAGACCGAAAGCGTGCCGGTGCCCGTCAGCGATTGCGTCCGCTTGAACTGGGCCTCGGCGAATTCCAGCGACGAGCGCGCCGATTCCAGCGTCGATTCGGCCTGGGAGAGAGCCGTACGATAGGGCCGCTGGTCGATGACGAAGAGCTTGTCGCCCTTCTTCACCAGGGCACCATCGGTGAAATTGACCTCGTCGAGATAGCCGCCGATGCGGGCGCGAACCTGCACCTCGTCGACGGGCTCGAAACGGCCGATGAACTCGTCGCTGTCGATGACGTCCCGCACGACTGGCTTGGCGACGGTCACCACGGGCAGTTGCGCGTCCTGCGCCTGGGCACCGATTGCGGATAGAAGGGAAAGAGAAGCGCCGACGATCATCGGCAAATGCCACTGAGACAACATGCATGCCCTCCGAATGCACTTGGATCACGAGGGGCAGCCAATCGACCAGACCACCGCGATCGCTTTGAATATTTCAGAGCGGGGCCTGTGCGCAAAACAGCCGCATTACCCGTCCCGCTCCGCACAAATCCTCGGATCGGCAGCGATCCGAGAGGCAAAGTCACACAAGCAATCAAATGATACAGCGGCCTTGCGCCCTTCGGCCCGCGAACGCTGTCAGGTCAAATTCGCTGGGCAGCGAGCAATTGCCCGTGGCGCAGCGACAACAGCACATGCCCGCAATCCAGGACTGCGCACACCATTCATTCTGCAAAAACCCACGAATACATCACGCCCCGGCCCGGCGTGATTTCGCGATAACCTGCCATCATTTGATGGGGTTGTCACCTTGAAAAAAATCAACTCCAATAAGGCGATACGGGACAACCAAAGGTGCCCGCGCGCCGCTTCGCGCTGCGTTCAGAATGCCGCCTGACTTGGCCTTAAGACCAGAAATCCGGGATCGTTTCCGCCAGTCTCGGCCCCAGTCGCAGCGGCGCGATCTTCTCGGCGAGCCCGGTGCGATCGGAGATCTCGACCCCGAGACCGCAGATGGTGGCCGGACCCGAGGCCGCCTCGAAGCGCCCCTTCGGCATCTTCGAGATGAAGCGGTTGAGCGGCTCCTCCTTGTCCATGCCGAGCGAGGAATCGTAGTCGCCGCACATGCCGGCATCGCTCATATAGGCGGTGCCGCCGTTGAGGATCTGGTGGTCGGCGGTCGGCACGTGCGTATGCGTTCCGACGACGAGGCTGGCGCGACCGTCGACGAAATGGCCGAAGCACTGCTTCTCGCTGGTCGCCTCCGCATGGAAGTCGAACACGATCGCATCCGCCTGCTCGCCGAGCGGGCAGGCATCGAGGATGGCCTCGGCCGACTTGAAGGGGTCGTCGAGTTCGGGATGCATGAAGACGCGGCCCATGACGTTGGCGACCAGCACGCGCGCGCCATTGCGGGCAAAGAACAGGTTGGATCCGCGGCCGGGCGTGCCGGCCGGATAGTTGGCCGGGCGCAGGAACTGGTCGTGCCGCTCGCAGAAGACCACCGCTTCCTTCTGGTCCCAGACGTGGTTGCCGGTGGTCACCACGTCGGCGCCGGCGTTGATCGTCTCGAGGAAGATGTCTTCGGTGATCCCGAAGCCGCCCGCGGCGTTCTCGCCGTTGACGATGACGAAATCGAGCTTAAGGTCGCCGATCAGTCCCGGAAGCCGCTCCCAGACCGCCGTGCGGCCCGTCTTGCCCACCATATCTCCCAGAAACAGAAGCCTCATGCTCGCTCAAATCCCACCAGGGCAGTTCCGGCGGAAGCGCGTCAGCGGTTGTGGCGGCCGGACCTGCGTAAAACAAAGAGGTAGAGCGTCTACACGATCCTGGGCCGACAGGAAACGCCCAAGATCGATTCCGCGTGGGATCGCGAACCAATCTTCCGCCTCGGCCCGCGCGATTTCAAAGCGCCGGGCCGTCGCTCAGCTTCGTCAATGACCTAGAAATGCCGGAATCCGCTCTCGGTGAGAACGGCATCCAGCGCCACATCGTGCGGTTCGGCCGGCACGGCAGCCACCTCCTGGCAGTCGAACGCGATGCCGATCAGTTTCGGCAGATGCCCCTTGTTGCGCAACCGGTCGATGGCCCGATCGTAATAACCGGCACCGTAGCCGATCCGGTGACCGGTCGCGTCAAAGGCAGAAAGCGGCACGAGCATGATATCCGGGTCGAGCACCGGAGCATCCGGGCCAGGCCCCGTCGTGCCGAAGCCGGTTGAGATGATGTCGACGCCATCGAGCAGTTCGCGAAAGACGATCGTCTTCTTGTCCATGATCACAGGCAGGCAGAGCCGGGCGCCGCGACTCTTCAGCCGCGCCATCAGCGGCCGGATATCGACCTCGGAGCGGATGGGCCAGAAGCCGGAAACGATGTGGCCCGGATCGAGCGCAATGACGTCGCCGGCATGGTCGGCCATGGTCAGGCTCGCCTCGATGCGTATCTCCGCGGGCATCGCATCGCGCAATGCCAGCCGCTCGTTGCGCAGCGCCGCCTTCAGGTCTTTCGGTGACATCGTGCCCTCTCCTGCCTCATGCCATCGTCGCGGACGAATTCTCCTCCCGAAATGGCACAACCCGTCACTTTCTCGCCGATTCCCGGCTCAATCACCAGCCTATATACCCGATGTCGCCCGTGCACATTCACCCGCATCGCCGCTTTTGCCGCGGTTTGCGACAGCACTGCCAGCGCCTTCCCGGTTCGGCACAGCATTAGCGTTCCGTTCATCATGGACGACGGTTCCGCTTTCGCGCATTGGCGACCGCATGCAAATAAAGACGCGATTTCAAATAATTAGCAGGAACTAATGCCCGCGTTCGATGTATGGACGCGCTCCTGCAGGCAGCAGTGGAAAAGCCGACGTCCATGAAGGACCAGATGAAAGAACTCGAACCGTTGGAACTGCGTTGCCTGACGCTTGCAGCCCGCGGCCGCACGCGCCAGGACATGATGCGCGAAACCGACATTCCGCTCGACCGGATCGACCGCGCGCTGGAAGACGCCATGCGCAAGCTGCAGGCCGGCAATCTGGCCGAAGCCGTCTTTCGTGCCGCAAGGCTCGATCTCATCTCGTAAGGATTGGCGCGGGCACGGCCTAGAGCATCCAGTGCGACCGATAGACCGCCTGCCCCAAGATCCGCTCCCGCTGCCGAAGGTCGGGGTCGCCTGCCGAGATCCCGACGTCGCGCAGCAGCAACGGCTTGTCTGCCGGCACCTCGACGGACGCCTCGACAAACAGCAAATCGACAGTCCATTGCCTTGCCCTGCGTCGGGCGATAACGAACGTTTCGGAAAAGGCGAGAACGGCAAGCACGCTCATGGAAAGGACTCGGGCGCAAGATGATCTGACGGGACGATCTTCGTCCTCGCATTGACATCTGACAAACGAATTGCAAGCATGACTGTCATCAGAAAATCTGATGGTTGAAGCCATGCCCCTTCCCCTCGATAGCGATCTGCTCAGAACCTTTCTCGCGGTTGTCGATACCAGCAGCGTCACGCGCGCCGCAGACATCGTCGGGCGCACCCAGTCGGCGGTCAGCATGCAGATCAGGAAGCTCGAGGATGTGCTCGGCGACGCCCTGTTCGAGCGCCATTCGCGCGGTGTGGTGCTGACGCCGCAGGGACTGCGGCTCGTCGACAATGCCAGGCGCATCGTTACCCTGCTCGACGACACGGCCGCCGCGCTCCGCCAACCCGCGCTCGACGGCGCGGTCCGGATCGGATTGCCGGAGGAATACATCAACTCGACCTTGCCGAAGGCGCTCGGCAGTTTCGCCGCCATCCACCCGGGCGTCGAAGTGACCGTGCAGCAGGGCGCGTCGATGACCAATGTCGCAGCGCTGGAAGCGGGCGAGATCGACCTTGCCGTCGTCTTCGAGCCCGGCGGAAAGACGAGGAACGAGGTGCTAATGATGGATCCGACCGTCTGGGTGACGTCGGAGCAGCACCGGACCGACGAGCGCCGCCCGGTACCGATCGCGACCTATACCTATCTCGAAGGCGGTTGGTGCGACGACCTCGCCCAGCGCAACTTGAGGAAATGCCGCATCGACAACCGCGTCGCCTATGTCAGCCGCACCAGCGGCGGCCTGATGGCGGCGGTGGTATCCGGCCTCGCCATCGCGCCGCTTGCCCGCAGCAGCATTCCGGCCGGCTGCCGCGAACTGACCGCTGATGACGGCTACACGGTGATCGATCACTCGAATGTCGTGCTGCGGATTTCAAAGGCCGGAAACGGCAAGGACCGGATCGTCGAGGCCATGGCCGACGCCATCCGCCGGGCCTTTGCCGGGGAGTGAACGAGCAACGGAAAGAGGGAGAAGTGCGATCCACACAACCGATGGATATTTTACGATCCCGGGTGCCTACAAAGTAGGTGGGCGCCATGTGTCCGAACCCACGGGTCCGGACAGGGACAGCTCCCTTAGGATCGAGTATGGCCCCGGGGATTGTGGTTCCTGTCGGGGAGCGCAGACCGCATACGATATATAAAGTGTCTCGGTGCTTCGCGCCAGTGGCTCGCCGACGAAACCTTGTCAGCTCGACGGCGTCGTGGGGCGGCCGTTCAGCTTGGCGGCGATACCGTGGATCTGCTGGGTCACTTCGCTGAGCGCCGAGGCCAGTGCCTCCTCGTTCTTCAGCTGATCCGAAAGCGCGGCGTCGCGCCCATTCGTCAGGTTTCCGACCTCGGCTTCGAGGTTCTTCAGCCGGCGATTGACCTCGCTGAGCTCGTCCATGACCATGATGCCGGCCATGACGGTCAGGCGCAGATCGCCGATCTCGCCAAACTGGGTCTTGAGGTGTCCGACATACTGATCGAAATTGGTGGCAAGCTCGATCAGATGATCTTCCTGCCCTTCCTCGCAGGCCATGCGATAGGCCTTGCCATCGATCGAAACTGTCACCTGCGCCATGTCGCTTGTTCCTAGCGGTCGAGCACCGCCCGAATGGTTTCCATCGCCGTCACGAGGCGACGGGAAACCTCACGGTTGACCTCCTCGAGCCGGTTTGCCCGGAACTGCGACTGATCGAGTTCCTGCGCCAGCCGCGACCGGTCGGTGTTGACGCGTCGCACCTCGCCCTCGAACTCGCTGAAGTCCCGCTCCCTGTCAAACCGACCGTCGATCGCATTCTCCAGGGATTGCACTGCGTTTCGCAGTTCGTCGATCGCCGCTTTGACAGTCTTTGCCGGCATGTGTTCCGAATACCTCGCCCATGAGGCCGAATCGCCCGAATCCCGTCCGCCGCTTCGGCTCGATCTTTTTTAAACCTATTACGTAAGTCTCAACAATGCCAAGTACAGCAAACAACAGCGGAAGCTGTGGATGGATTGCGTAGCCGGCTTTCTTCAACGGCAGTGCAGCAGGCTTATTGCATTGCGGAACAAGCACTCGGGCAGGGACCGAAGCAAGCTGCCGTCAAATGGCCGCGGAAGCCCCGTATTTATTGACTCGCACGGCGCACCTGCTATGTGTCAGCCGCTTCTTGCGCGGTCTTTGGAGGATAGAGACCGTTCCCTGACCACCGAACGCAAACGGAACAGTCATGATCTCTCGCGAAAAACACGACCGGATGGCAAATGCGATCCGTTTCCTCTCCATGGATGCCGTCGAGAAGGCAAATTCCGGCCACCCTGGCCTGCCCATGGGTGCAGCCGACATAGCGACAGTCCTCTTCACGCGCTATCTGAGCTTTGACCCCAAGAACCCCTCCTGGCCGAACCGCGACCGCTTCGTGCTGTCGGCCGGCCACGGCTCGATGCTGCTCTACTCGCTGCTCTATTTGACGGGCTACGAAGACATCTCCATCGACGAGATCAAGAACTTCCGCCAGCTCGGCGCCCGCACCGCCGGCCACCCGGAATACGGCCACGCCGCCGGCATCGAGACGACCACCGGTCCGCTCGGCCAGGGCATTGCCAATGCCGTCGGCATGGCGATCGCCGAGCGCAAGCTGCGCGACGAATTCGGCTCCGACCTGATGGAGCACTACACCTACGTGCTCGCCGGTGACGGCTGCCTCATGGAAGGCATCAGCCAGGAAGCGATTTCGCTCGCCGGCCACCTGAAGCTCAACAAGCTGGTCGTCTTCTGGGACGACAACAACATCTCGATCGACGGCCCGATCTCGATCGCCGACTCGACCGACCAGCACGCCCGCTTCCGCGCCAGCAACTGGAACACCATTGCCGTCGACGGCCATGATCCGGACGCGATCGCCGCTGCGATCGACCAGGCTCAGAAGTCCGACAAGCCGACGATGATCGCCTGCAAGACGACGATCGGTTTCGGCGCACCGAACAAGGCCGGCACCCACAAGGTTCACGGCTCGCCGCTCGGCGCCGAGGAAATCGCCGCCACCCGCAAGGCACTCGGCTGGGAAGCCGAAGCTTTCGTCGTTCCCTCGGACGTTCTCGACGCCTGGCGTCTGGCCGGCCTGCGCTCGACCAAGGCGCGCAAGGAGTGGGAAGACCGTCTTGAAAAGAGCGAGGGCGAGAAGAAGGCCCAGTTCGTTCGCCGCTTCTCCGGCGAGCTCGAAGGCCGTCTGTCCTCCGCCATCGACGACTACAAGAAGAAGCTCGCCGAAACCAAGCCGTCGCCGGCAACCCGCAAGGCTTCCGAAGACGCGCTCGAAGTCATCAACGGCGTTCTGGCCGAAACCATCGGCGGCTCGGCCGACCTGACCGGCTCGAACAACACCAAGACGAGCCAGACCAAGTCGATCACCCCTGACGACTTCTCCGGCCGCTACATCCATTGGGGCGTTCGCGAGCACGGCATGGCTGCAGCCATGAACGGCATGGCGCTGCATGGCGGCGTCATCCCCTATTCCGGCGGCTTCCTGATCTTCTCGGACTATTGCCGTCCGTCGATCCGCCTTGCCGCTCTGATGGGCATCCGCGTCATCCACGTGCTGACGCACGATTCCATCGGCCTTGGCGAAGACGGCCCGACGCACCAGCCGGTCGAGCATATGGCAGCGCTGCGCGCCATCCCGAACCTCCTGATGTTCCGCCCGGCCGACGCCACGGAAACGGCCGAGTGCTGGCAGCTGGCGCTCGAAAGCCACAACCGCCCGTCCGGCATCGCGCTGACGCGCCAGAACCTGATGGCCGTTCGCACCGAGTATGAGGAAGAAAACCTCTGCGCCCGCGGCGCCTATGACCTGATCTCGGCCGCCGACGCCAAGGTCACGATCTTCGCCACTGGCTCGGAAGTCGAAATCGCCGTCAAGGCCTGCCAGACGCTGACCGCCAAGGGCATCTCGACCCGTGTCGTCTCCGTTCCCTGCTTCGAGCTTTTCGCCGAGCAGAGCGAAGACTACCAGCAGGCGATCATCGGCAACTCGCCGGTCAAGATCGCCGTCGAAGCCGGCATCCGTCAGGGCTGGGATCACTTCATCGGCAGCGATGGCACCTTCATCGGCATGTCGAGCTTCGGCGCTTCCGGCCCCTACAAGGAGCTTTACAAGCACTTCGGCATCACGCCCGAGGCGGTGGTCGCCGCCGCGGAAACGAAGCTCGCCTGATCAATCTGCGGGGCGCGCCGAAAGGTGCGCCCCGCTTTTTTTCGTACCACGTCAGTCAGACAGGGAGAGACCCATGACAGTGAAAGTCGCCATCAACGGTTTTGGCCGCATCGGCCGCAACGTGCTCCGCGCGATCGTCGAATCCGGCCGCACCGACATCGAAGTCGTTGCGATCAACGACCTTGGCCCCGTTGAGACCAACGCTCACCTGCTGCGCTATGACTCGATCCACGGTCGTTTCCCGGCCGAGGTCAAGGTCGAAGGCGACACGATCACCATCAACGGCGGCAAGCCGATCAAGGTGACCGCGATCAAGGATCCGGCAACGCTGCCGCACAAGGAACTCGGTATCGACATCGCGATGGAGTGCACCGGCATCTTCACCGCCCGCGACAAGGCTGCAGCCCACCTGACTGCCGGCGCCAAGCGCGTCATCGTCTCGGCTCCGGCCGACGGCGCCGACCTGACGGTCGTCTACGGCGTCAACCACGACCAGCTGACCAAGGACCACCTGGTCATCTCCAACGCATCCTGCACGACGAACTGCCTGGTTCCGGTCGTCAAGGTCCTGAACGATACCATCGGCATCAGCCACGGCTTCATGACCACGATCCACTCCTACACCAACGACCAGCCGTCGCTCGACCAGATGCACAAGGATCTGTACCGTGCCCGCGCTGCCGCTCTGTCGATGATCCCGACCTCGACCGGTGCCGCCAAGGCCGTTGGCCTGGTTCTGCCGGAACTGAAGGGCAAGCTCGACGGCACGTCGATCCGCGTCCCGACCCCGAACGTCTCCGTCGTCGACTTCAAGTTCGTCGCCAAGCGCAACACCTCGGTCGAGGAAATCACCAACGCCATCAAGGCCGCCTCCAATGGCGCGCTCAAGGGCGTTCTCGGCTACACGGAAGAACCGCTCGTTTCGCGCGACTTCAACCATGACAGCCACTCCTCGATCTTCGCGATCGACCAGACCAAGGTCGTCGAAGGCAACTTCGTGCGTATCCTCACCTGGTACGACAACGAGTGGGGCTTCTCGAACCGCATGGCCGACACGGCGGTCGCGTTCGCCAAGCTCATCTAAGACAGATGTTTCGCGCCCTCTCCTCAACGACGGTCCGCTGGCGTCCGCTGGAAGGGGAAGGGCTCGAACACCTGACGCTGACAAAAATCGACACCACCGACGGCGCGGTCATCCGCGCCGTCGGCGTTCTGATCGGAAGCCGCGGCGGCACGCCCTATGGCGCGCGCTACCGGATCGACTGCGACGACAGCTGGCACGTTCGCAAATTGATGGTCGACACCACCGATGGCCGCAGCCTGCATCTGCGCTCGGACGTTCCGGGCGAATGGGCGACGGCACGCGGCACGCCCCTCCCCGAATTCGACGGCTGTATCGATATCGACCTCGCGGGAACGCCCTTCACCAACACGCTGCCGATCCGCCGCCTCGGCCTTGTGAGCCAGTCCGGCACCGCCAGACTGAAGATGCTCTACGTGCCGTTCGACACGTTTCAGCCTGTTGTGGACGGCCAGCACTACACCTGCCTCGATGATTTCAGGCTCTATCGCTACGAGGCCGAGGACCGCAGTTTTGCCGCGGAACTGCCCGTAGACGAGGACGGCCTCGTCATCGACTACCCCACCCTTTTCCAAAGACTATCACCGGAGACTATCTGATGACTTTCAAGACCCTCGACGATCTGACCGACATCGCCGGCAAGCGCGTTCTGGTGCGCGTCGATCTCAACGTGCCGGTCAAGGACGGCGTGGTCACCGACGCGACCCGCATCGAGCGCGTCGCGCCGACCATCCGCGAATTGTCCGAGAAGGGCGCCAAGGTCATCCTGCTCGCCCATTTCGGCCGTCCGAAGGGTGAGCCGGTCGCCGACATGTCGCTGAAGACGATCGCTCCGGCCGTCGAAGACGTGCTCGACCAGCGCGTTCATTTCGGCGCCGACTGCATCGGCGACAAGGCCAAGAACGCGATCGCCGAAATGAGCGACGGCGACGTGCTGCTCTTGGAAAACACCCGCTTCCACAAGGGCGAGGAAAAGAACGAGGCCGAATTCGTCAAGGCGCTCGCCGCCAATGGCGACATCTACGTCAACGACGCCTTCTCGGCCGCCCACCGCGCCCATGCTTCGACGGAAGGTCTTGCCCATCACCTGCCGGCCTATGCCGGCCGCACCATGCAGGCCGAACTCGAAGCGCTCGAAAAGGGTCTCGGCCAGCCGAAGCGCCCGGTCGTCGCCATCGTCGGCGGCGCGAAGGTCTCGACCAAGATCGACCTGTTGCAGAACCTCGTGACCAAGGTCGATGCGCTCGTCATCGGCGGCGGCATGGCCAACACCTTCATCGCTGCCAAGGGCATCAATGTCGGCAAGTCGCTGTGCGAGCATGACCTCGCCGACACCGCCAAGGCGATCATCGCCGCTGCCGACAAGGCCGGCTGCGCCATCGTGCTGCCGGAAGACGGCGTGATCGCCCGCGAGTTCAAGGCCGGCGCCGACAACGAAGTCGTCGACATCAACGCCATTCCCGCCGATGCCATGGTTCTCGACGTCGGCCCGAAGTCGATCGCGGCCGTCAATGACTGGATCTCCAAGGCCGAAACGCTGGTCTGGAACGGTCCGCTCGGCGCCTTCGAAATCGCGCCTTTCGACAAGGCCACCGTTGCCGTTGCCAAGCATGCGGCTGCCCGCACCCGTCAGGGCTCGCTGGTCTCGGTTGCCGGCGGTGGTGATACCGTCGCGGCGCTGAACCATGCCGAAGTCGCCGACGATTTCAGCTACGTCTCGACCGCCGGCGGCGCATTCCTGGAGTGGATGGAAGGCAAACCGCTTCCGGGTGTCGACATCCTGAAGCAGAAGTAAGTCATACAACCGGCGCGTGGGAAGCACTCTCACGCGCCGGTCATCAAGAAAAAACCTCATTTATTCAAACGATTAAAAAATTTTAAATCGTTTCAGTCGATTTTCCCGCCATTTTCCTGGACAATTTCACCTGTTACTCGCGCTCCTGCTGGGAGCGTGGCGGTTGCTCCGTGCACCGTCGGCCCTGCAACTGTTTCAGTGTTCGCCTGATCCTGATGATCGGCGCTGTCTAGGGAGAGAAAAAGCATGACGGAAAAACTGGAAGACATCGCCGTCGCCATGGTCGCCAATGGCCGCGGACTGCTTGCCGCCGACGAGTCCACGGCAACGATCAAGAAGCGCTTCGATACGATCGGTCTCGAATCCACAGAAACCTCCAGGCGCGATTACCGCGAGATGCTGCTGCGCGCCGAAAAGGCGATGCGCAAATACATCTCCGGCGTCATCCTCTACGAAGAAACCCTGTTCCAGCATGCGGTCGACGGCACCCAGCTCGTCGACATCATCCGGGCGGCCGGCTCGATCCCCGGCATCAAGGTCGATGCGGGCGCCAAGCCGATGACGAACTTCCCGGCCGAGACAATCACCGAAGGCCTCGACGGCCTTGCCCAGCGGCTGGCGAGATATCACGAGGCCGGCGCACGCTTTGCCAAGTGGCGCGGCGTGATCTCCATCTCCGATACGCTGCCCACCGCCGGTGCGGTTCGCGCCAATGCCCATGCGCTCGCCCGCTACGCCGCCCTTTGCCAGGACGCCGGCATCGTGCCGATCGTCGAGCCGGAAGTGCTGATGGACGGCGCGCCGGGCGATCACTCGATCGATCGCTCCGAACAGGTGACCGAGTGGACGCTGCGGACAACCTTCGAAGAATTGGCGGCCATGCGCGTCAAGCTCGAAGGCATGATCCTGAAACCGAGCATGGTGATCGACGGCAAGAAGGCCCGCAATGCCTCCGTCGCCGAAGTGGCCGAGCGCACCATCCGGGTGCTGAAGCGCACGGTGCCTTCGGCGGTACCGGGCATCGCCTTCCTCTCGGGCGGCCAGTCGACCGAGGAAGCGACCGCCCACCTCTCGGCAATGAATGCCAGCCACGACCTGCCCTGGAAGCTCACCTTCTCCTATGGCCGCGCACTGCAGCAGGAGGCGCTCAATGCTTGGCACGGCAAGGCCGACAACATCGGCGCCGGCCAGCGCGCCTTCTCGCATCGCGCCGAGATGTGCAGCCTTGCCGCCAAGGGTACGTGGAAGAAGGAACTCGAGAAGGCTGCCTAAGCCAGGTCTACCGGATGAGAAGGGGCCGTCCGCCGGCCCCCTTTTTTTCCAAAGGTTGGCGCGCCTGCGAGGTGACGGCTTCGTCGGCGTCGGGGAACTTGTCACCCGGACAAGTTCGCGTCTTTGTGCGGTGTGTCGGCTGCCTTAAGCCTTGGCTTCAGAGCCGACACGATGAGCGCCAACGGCGCCCAACCAGCGAAAGCCAGGACCATGACCTCTGACACCGCGCCGAAATCCGTTGCCTATGTCACCGTCGACGTCTTCACCGACGAGCGCTTCGCCGGCAACCAGTTGGCTGTCATGTCCGACGCCCGCGGCTTGAGCGATCGTCAGATGCAGGCGATCGCGACCGAATTCGGCTATTCCGAAGTCACTTTCGTTTTGCCGCCGCGCGACCCCGCCAACACGGCGGAAGTCCGGATCTTCACGCCGACGACGGAGATCCCCTTTGCCGGTCATCCCAATGTCGGCACGGCCTTCGTGCTCGGCGGGCAAAAGGAAATCTTCGGCCGCGCGCCCGGTAAAATCCTGCGGTTCGAGGAAAAGGCCGGTCTTGTCGAGGCCACATTGCTGCGGGAAGGCGGTGTAGTGGTGGGCGCCACCATCGTCGTACCGCGCAGCCTGACCGTCGGCCCCGAAATCGACGCCGACACCATCGCCGCCTGCGCGTCGCTCGCGCCTGAAGCCGTCAGCAGACGCGTGCATGCGCCGACCCGGCTTTCCGTCGGGCTGCCCTTCGCCGTCGCCGAAATCAAGGATGTCGCGACGCTGTCGTCCGCCCAACCCAATGTCACCGCCTTCCAGGCGGCCAATGCGCGCTACAAACCCGAGGAAGACAGTTTCAGCCTGTTCCTCTACGCTCGCTCGGCAGAGGCGCCATGGCAGATCCGGGCGCGCATGTTCG
The DNA here is from genome assembly GCF_014852205.1 of Ensifer sp. ENS06. Classification (NCBI taxonomy): domain Bacteria; kingdom Pseudomonadati; phylum Pseudomonadota; class Alphaproteobacteria; order Hyphomicrobiales; family Rhizobiaceae; genus Ensifer; species Ensifer sp. ENS06. Next base: position 130,462 of record NZ_JACVBC010000014.1, read on the forward strand.
CGCCGCTCGACAATGTCAACGAGGACCCGGCAACCGGCAGCGCCTCGGCAGCACTTTCCGCCTATCTCGTCTCGCTCATCCAGGAGCAGGATATCGATGTCGAGATCATCATCGAGCAGGGTGTGGAGATGGGGCGCCGCAGCCTCATCGGCGCGCATGTCCGAAAGCAGGGTGGTGTCGTTCGGAAGGTCAGTCTTTCCGGCCATTGCGTCAGCGCCATGCGCGGGCTGATCGACCTCTAGAGCGTCCTTCCTCGCCCTCAGGCGCGGTCGCGCTCCGGCAGAAGCTTCAAGATATCGGCAAACATATCCTGCCATTCGGCGTCGTCCATCTCGAGGAAGCCGAAGCCGCGCAGCAGGAAGACGCCTTCGGTCGCGAGAAACACCATTCGCGCCCTGCGCCCCTCCTCCGTCGAGAGGTCGAGACCATCGAGGCGGGTGCGGTACCAGGCGCGATTCTTCGCCATGTGCTCTTCCCGCTGCAGCAGCGCCGCCATCATGCCGGATGTGCGGGCATTGTCGGCCGTGTTCATCCGGGCGGTCACCGATGCATGGGCACGCATCGCCTTGATCGGATCAGGATCGTCGCCACCCTCCGCCGCTACCGCGGTATCGAACTCGTCGAACCAACGCTGCATCATCGCGTCGATCAGGCCGTCCTTGTTGCCGAAGCAATATTGCACGCCGCCCTTGGTGATGCCGGAAGCCTTGGCGACGGCATCGATCGTCAGGCCGGCCGCGCCGACGGAATTCACCACCGCCTCCGCCGCGTCCAGAACCTTGTCCCGATCGATTGTTCGTCGCCGTCCCATCTTGACTTCCTATTTCAAATCCATACGTACGTATTCAAATAACCAACGACCCTGATTTAAACAAGGCCCAGCCCCCATTTCCCAGTGGCGGCCACCGAGGTGTACCATGCTTCCGCAAAATCGCTGGCTCATTCTGGCCATAGTATCGAGCGCGCTCTTTCTGATCGTCGTCGACATGACGGTGCTCTATACCGCCCTGCCCCGCCTGACCCATGATCTCGGCGCCACCGCGTCGGAGAAGCTCTGGATCGTCAACGCCTATGCTCTCGTCGTCGCTGGTCTTCTACCCGGCCTCGGCACGCTCGGCGACCGGCTCGGCCACAAGAAGCCCTTCATCGTCGGCCTTGCCGTCTTCGGCATCGCCTCGCTGATCGCCGCCTATGCGCCGACACCGGCGATCCTGATCGGTGGTCGCGTCCTGCTCGCCGTCGGCGCTGCCCTCATGATGCCGGCGACGCTGTCGATCATCCGGCTCACGTTCACCGACGAACGCGAACGCGCGCTGGCGATCGGCGTTTGGGCAGCGATCGCTTCGGGCGGTGCCGCGATCGGCCCGGTGCTCGGCGGTTTCCTGCTCGAATACTTCTGGTGGGGCTCGGTCTTCCTCATCAACGTGCCGGTCGTCGCGATGGCCCTCGTGCTCGGCCTCGTCGTGCTGCCGAACAACGCCGGCAATCCGAAACACCCCTGGGACGCGATCGGTTCGCTGCAGATCATGGTCGGCCTCATCGGCCTTGCCTATGCCGTCAAGGAAACGAGCAAGCGCGAGCCGTCGTTGGAAGCGGGTCTCGCTGCCGCCGTGATCGGCGCTATCGCGCTCTTTCTCTTCGTGCGCCGCCAGCGCCGCAGCCCGCATCCGCTGATCGACTTCAGCCTCTTCCGCAATGCGGTGTTTTCCTCCGGCGTTGCCGCAGCGCTCGTGGCATCCGCCTCGATCGTCGGCATCGAACTGGTGCTGAGCCAGCAGCTGCAGCTGGTCGAGGGCTTTTCGCCGCTCGAGGCCGGTGTCTTCATTCTGCCGATCCCCCTTGCGGCTTTCGTCGCCGGCCCGCTGACCGGCACCCTGCTGCCGCGCCTGGGCGCCGAAGTGGTGCTGCGCTCGGGCCTCATCCTGGCGGCTCTCGGTCTTGGCGGCTATCTGCTCGTCCATGAAACCGGCGCGCTCGCCCAGATCGTCACCCTCGTCGTCCTCGGCCTCGGCATCGGTGCGTCCATGACCGCCGCCTCCAGCGCCATCATGTTCAACGCCCCGCCGGAACGGGCCGGCATGGCAGCATCGATCGAGGAGGTCTCGTTCGAGCTTGGCGGCGCGATCGGCATTGCCGTGCTCGGCACCGTCATGTCGGTCGTCTACACCGCCTTCCTCGTCCTGCCGGAGGGGGCTGCAATCCCGCCGATGGCGCGCGACAGCCTCGACGAAGCCCTGCTTCTCGCCGAGAAGCTGCCGGCGGATGTGGCGAGCGAACTGGTGAGCCGTGCCCGCCTCGCCTTCGAAGGAGCGTTTACCGCGGTCGTGATGGTGGCAACAGCAATGCTGTTCGTGACCGGGGCGGCCATTTGGTGGCTGACGGCCGGGCGCGTCAGCGCCCCTCAGGGATCCCGCCAGGCGGGCCACCACTAACAGCAAGCTTCGAGCCGCCGGATGGAAACGACGGTCCGGCGGTCAGCGCAATCCGGCTTCGCATTTCGCGATCGCCTCGACCATCGCCTGGAAGCGAACATGGTGGCGCACCGCGTCGAGGTCGGAATCCTGCTTGAACCAGAGCAACTGGTAGCAGGAGCTCTGCGGCAGCAAGGTTTCGAGAAGATCGAGGGCCGCGTCGATATCGCCAAGGATGCAAAAGACGCAGGCCGTGTTGTAGCGGGCGACCACGTCATCGGGATCGATTGCCAGCGCCCGCGCTGCCCATTCGCGCGCACGGTCGGCCTCGCCCATATGGGCAAGCGCCAGCGCGCCGCGGTGGGCCGGGCCCGAGTTTTCCGGGTTGAGCTCCAGCGCCCGCTCTGCCCGGGCGATGCCGATGCGCGCCCACTGCTTGCGTTCAGTATCCCGGCCGAGCGTGCGATAGGCGCTCATCAGGTGGATCGGTGACAGGTAGTCGTCCGGCCGGATATCGGCGGCACGCTTGAAGAACTGAATCGCCATTTCGAACGCGCCCTGCATGAACAGGAAGCGGCCATAGTGGAAATTCGCCTCGTAGAGCCCGGCATCCAGCGCAAGCGCCTGCTCGAAGGCGGCGACGGCTTCGTCGCATTGGCCGTCCTGGTGCAGCACGAGACCGCGAGACGCATGGGCCTCCGCGAGGTCTGGGTCGAGCGCCAGCGCCTTGTCAGTCATGGACAGGATGCCTTGCAGCGGAAATTCACCCTCGTGCCAGTCGCGAAGTGCCGACTCGCAGTCGGCAATGCCGGCATAGGCGCGGGCAAAATCCGGATCGAGCTCCACCGCCTTCATGAACATGCGCCGCGCGAGCAGGAGATAGGAGCGCGTCCAGGCGTGGGAAAACTGCCGGCCACGCAGATAGTAGGTATAGGCCTCGACGCTTGTCGTCGGGTCGCTTTCGATCGCCCGCCTCTCCGCCGGCAGCAGCTTGATCTTCAACTGGTCGACGATCGCATGGGTGATTTCGTCCTGGATCGCGAAGATATCAGTCAGGTCCCGGTCGTAGCGGTCGGCCCAGAGATGCGTGCCGGTCAGCGCATCGATCAACTGGCCGGTAATGCGCACCCGCGCGCCCGCCTTGCGCACGCTCCCCTCGAGGATGTAGCGGACGCCCAATTCCTGGGCCACCTGCTTCACCTTCACCGACCGCCCCTTGTAGGTGAACACGGTGTTGCGGGCGACGACGTGCAGCTTCGAGATCTTCGAGAGATCGGTGATGATGTCTTCGGTGATGCCGTCGGAGAAGTATTCCTGCTCCGGATCGTGGCTCATATTGGTGAAAGGAAGCACGCCGACCGAGAGCCCGTAGCCATCGTCGAGCACCACCGGGCACGATCCGTTCGGTGCCGACGCGACCTTCGTCGGGGCGCCGAGCGCCACCGAATAGACGTGAACGCCGGCGGCGATGTTCTTCAGCGTGTGTTCGCCCTTGTCGACGAAGCCGACATCCAGGCGCGACCCTACATGATCGCGCACGGAAGCCGAGACGGCGATGCCCGACGGCTCTGCGAGGCCTTCGAGACGCGCCGCGACATTGACGCCGTCCCCGAAGATGTCGCCATCCTCGACGATGATGTCGCCGAGGTGCACGCCGATCCTGAGCTCGATGCGCTTCAGCGGCGACACGCTTTCGTTGCGCAGCAGCATGCCGCGCTGGATATCGACGGCGCAGGCGACCGCGTGCACGACGCTTGCGAACTCGACCAGGATGCCGTCGCCGGTGAGCTTGACGATGCGTCCCTTGTGACGGGTGATCTTCGGATCGACGAGTTCGCTCTTGTGCCGTTTCATGGCGGCCAGCGTGCCGGTTTCGTCAGCGCCGATCAGGCGACTGTACCCCACGACATCGGCAGCGAGAATGGCAGCAAGCCGGCGTTCCAAGAAACCCTCGAAGTCATCTCCCGAATGAGGTTCGCACTTTAGCGCTTTCTTTCCCATCTGTCCTGCGCCCTTTTCTGGTTGAAACGACAGGTTTCGCAACCAAGGTAGCGGCGAGCCGGAGGCGATGGAGTTCCAAAGGTAACGGGGAGTTGCGGCGGGGCGGCCGGGTCAGGGACGGATCAACACCGTCACCATCATCATCACGATGGCGAAGACCGCGATCTTCCAGAAATCGCGACGGCGGCGCAGCCCCGGAATGCCGATCGGCCAGAGGAGCTGAATGGCCATGATCAGAAGCAGAAAAAGGGCGATCGCCTTCTGCATGTTGCCCTCGTCTACCGGGAGGCTGCCTCAACCGGTGAAGCGTTCGCAACACCGGCACTCTTCGTCGCACGCAGCACCGCCTCCCCCGAGGACTAGCGATACGTTGCGCTTGGCAAAAAGGGCTAGTGTTTCCGCGGGCGATTTGCAATGACCGGCCGCCGCATGTTGCGTCATTCGTCTCCCATCGAAGGACAAAACCTGCGGCACTGCCAGACGCTGCAATCAGAAACCGGCTGGCAATTCACCAGGCACCGCCCTAACTTGCTGACGGCAGAACGAATTTCGGATGAATGATGAGAAAGAACCTGCTCCCGGTCGCCGCCCTCCTGCTCGGCACGCTGTTTCTCTTTCTGGGCAATGGTCTGCAGGGGCTTCTTCTTCCCGTGCGCGGCACCGCTGAAGGCTATCCCACCACCGTCCTCGGGCTGATCGGCACATCCTGGGCTGCTGGCTTCGTTCTCGGCTGCTTCTTTGCGCCCACGGTCGTCAAGCGCATCGGCCACGTGCGCGCCTTCAGCGTCTTTGCCTCGCTCATCGCCATCGTCGCGCTAATGACCGGCATCCTGATCGATCCGACCTGGTGGCTGATCCTCAGGGCGCTGACAGGCTTCTCCACTGCCGGCACCTCGATGATCATCGAAAGCTGGCTGAACGAGCGCGCCACCAACGAGAGCCGCGGCGTCATCTTCTCGCTCTATATTGCCATCACGCTCTTCGGCGTCGTCGGCGGCCAGATGATGATCCCCTTCGGCGATACTTCCACCACCATCTTATTCATGATCTGCGGCATCCTCTACTGCGTCGCCATGCTGCCGACGCTTCTGTCCAAGGCTGCCTCGCCGCAACCGCTGAAGAAGGTGAGTCTCGACCTGCGCGGCCTTTACCGCAACTCGCCGGTTTCCTTCCTCGGCATCCTGCTCGTCGGTATTGCCAACGGCGCGTTCGGCACGCTCGGCGCCGTCTTTGGCCGCCAGGCGGGACTTTCCGACAGCACCGTCGCCGCCATGATGAGCGTGGCGATCTTTGCCGGCGCCGTCATGCAGTTACCGGCCGGGCGGCTGTCCGACCGGATCGACCGGCGCTACGTCCTGGCAGCACTTGCCGGAGTCGGCGCTCTCGCAGGCTTGCTGATCTTCCTGGTCGAGCCGACCCAGGTCTGGATCGTGCTGACGCTGATTGCGATCTACGGTGCGGCGGCCAACGCGCTCTATCCGATCGCCGTGTCGCACGCCAACGACTTCGCGACGGCCGAGGACTTCGTTAAGGTCTCCGGCGGCCTGCTGCTGCTCTACGGCATCGGCACCATCATCGGCCCGACGATCGGCGGCCCGGTCATGATGGCGGCGGGCCCCTACGGCCTGTTCATGATCACCGCCTGCGCCCATATCCTGATCACCGCCTACGCCATCATCCGCAGCCGGATGCGCGCACCGGTCCCGGTCTCCGACCGCGACGCCTTCTCGCCGGTCAACGCCGGCACGCCGACGACGCCGGAAAGCCTGCAGCTTTCGCCGCGCGCGGCGCCGTTTGACGAAACACGCAACGAGCCAGACAAAGGTCCGGAATGGGAGGATCAGTCCGATGAGCCTGTTTGACGACGATCGGCCGCAAAAGAAGGTGGCCCATGAAATTGGCAGCGATCTCGCGCTGCTGTCGGTTGACGAGTTGACGCAACGCATCACCCTTCTGACCGAGGAGATTGCACGGCTGGAGGCGGAGCGGACACGCAAGTCCGCTAGCCGCTCGGCCGCCGAGAACCTGTTTCGCTGATCCGGCGGCGTAAGGTCGCACCGCAGCAAAACGAAGCGCGTTTAACGCGGCATTAAGCATTATCTGCGATTGTCAGGGCATCCGGAGCTTTCCGGTTTCAGACAATTTCACCGACTGGCGAATGGGTCTGATTTTTCTCCCTGTTTTACCTTGAGAGCCGCTTTCCGCGGCTCTTTTTTTGTTTTGGCATAGGTTTATCCAAAGAACTGTGGAGATTAACCCTTTCTTAAGAATGCCCTTGCGCGAAATGCGCTATCGGATCATTCTTCAAGCATAGAGACGGGCAAGGATTTATTTCCCATAACCGTCCACTACCTGACTGTCGTGATGCGTTTGAACCAGGGAAAACAGGTCATGTCCGAGAGAGGATTGAATACGGTCAGTTTCGCAGGACACGCGGCGTCCTCGGCACAATTCAAGACCCTCTATTCGGAAGGCATGGGACTGGTCGAGGAAACGGCCACCTATCTCGACGGACCGGGCCGCGCCGCTTCCAAGGTCCTGCCGCGCATGGCATCGGTTCTCTATGCAGCCGAATCCATGCGGCTCACCACCCGCCTGATGCAGATGGCTTCCTGGCTGCTCCTGCAGCGCGCCGTCAACAACGGCGAGATGAGCCGCGATCAGGTGATGTCGGAAAAGAGCAAGGTTCGCCTCGACAGCTTCAACGTCGACAAGGCGGCTCCCGGCTGGGCCGAACTGCCGGAATCCTTCCGCGACCTGATCGAGCGCTCGCTGCGCCTGCAGAACCGCGTCGCCCTGCTCGACCGCGAGATCTATCGCCCGAACGAAGCGGCCGCGATCGTCCCGGACAACCAGAACGGCGTCAAGGCGCAGATCAAGCTGCTGCAGACGGCCTTCGGAACCAACTGACGCCGCGCAGAAAATAGACCTGAGAAATCAAACCCGCCGCAACAGCATTTGCCGGCGGGTTTTTCGTTGCGACCGGCAGCACATGGCGGCGCTGGCGCGCCCTGGCCTCGACTGCGAAAACTCCTGGAGAAACCTCACCGAGGGCGCCTATCCGATCGACGCCACACAAGGGCATCTCGATCTCCTGACGGAAGAGGCGTTACCGCTTGCGAAAAGCGCCGGCTGGTCGGGTCAGGAACCGCGACATAACGCCGTCATCCTGCTCCCTGCCTGGCACAGCGACGGAGCGCCAGTGGCCACAGCGCGTCCATGTCACCGCCTCGCCCGGCCTATCCCCCAGAACCAAGACAGAAAAAAGCCCGGGCCAAATGACCCAGGCTTCTTGAATCTGCCGAAGAGGCGCTCGATTAGAGGCCGAGGCCTTCGAAGCGCTTCTTGAACTTGGAGACGCGGCCGCCGCGGTCCATGAGCTGCTGGTTGCCGCCGGTCCAGGCCGGGTGCGACTTGGGGTCGATTTCCAGGTTCATGGTGGCGCCTTCAGAACCCCAGGTCGAGCGGGTTTCGTATTCGGTGCCGTCGGTCATGACTACCTTGATGACGTGGTAATCGGGATGGATGTCTGCCTTCATAACGATCTTCCTAGAGTTCCAGGGTCCAATTGTCGCAAGGCATTGCGACTTCGAGACCGAACACGTAAATGAAGCCGCGCACCGGCTGAACGGCCACGGCTTCCCAATTCGATGCCGTGCCTATACATCAAGGTCTGCGCGATAACAAGTGCCGCACGGAAGACTCATGGGCAATCCCTTCCTCCGTGTCTGGCGAAAGGGGTCAAGTGTCGTCAAGAGAAAACCAGGCGCCTGCGCGCAAGTCCATCCGCCCGCTCGCCACGCTCCTCCCCTATCTCGCCCGCTACCGCCATCTGGTCGTCGGCGCCGGCATTTCGCTGATCCTCGCTGCCGTGACCACGCTGGCGCTGCCGCTCGCCGTTAGGCGGATGGTCGACAACGGTTTTTCCAGTCCCGACAGCGGCTTCATCAACACCTACTTCTCGATGCTGATGATGCTCGCCATCGTGCTGGCGCTGGCAAGTGCAGCGCGCTACTACTTCGTCATCACGCTCGGCGAGCGCATCGTTGCCGACTTGAGGCGCAATGTCTTCGATCGCGTCACCCGCCTTTCCGCCTCCTTCTTCGACGTCAACCAGTCCGGCGAGATCGTCTCGCGGCTGACCGCCGACACGACGCAGGTAAAATCCGCGGTCGGCGCCACCGCCTCGGTCGCGCTGCGCAACCTGATCCTGTGTCTCGGCGCCATCGGCATGATGGTCTATACCAGCCCCAAGCTGTCGAGCCTGGTGCTGATCGCCATTCCGATCATCGTCTTCCCGCTCGTCGGCTTCGGCCGTTCCGTCCGCCGCCGCTCGCGCCAGGCGCAGGACACGCTCGCTGCCGCCTCGGCCTATGCCGGCGAGGCGATTGCCGCATCGCGCACAGTCCAGGCCTTCAATGGCGAAGGGCTTGCCAACAGCCACTTCGGAGCCGCCGTCGAGGATGCCTATGGCGCGGCGCGCGCCGCGATCAAGGCGCGCTCGGTGCTGACCGCTTTCGCCATCACCATGGTGTTCGGCAGCGTCGTCGCCGTGCTCTGGTTTGGCGCGCACGACGTACTGTCAGGTAATCTCTCCGCCGGCACGCTCAGCCAGTTCCTGCTCTATTCGGTCTTTGCCGCGGGCAGCCTCGGTTCGCTCTCGGAAGTCTGGGGCGAACTCTCGCAGGCAGCGGGTGCTGCCGAGCGGCTGAACGAGCTTCTGACCGAAATTCCCGAGATCCAGGCTCCGGAAAATCCCGTCGCCATGCCGGTCCCGGCGACCGGCGCCATCGCCTTCGACGACGTTCATTTCGCCTACCCGTCGCGACCCGACTACAAGAGCCTCAACGGCCTCAGCTTCAACATCGCGCCCGGCGAGACCGTTGCGATCGTCGGACCGTCCGGCGCCGGCAAGAGCACTGTGTTCTCCATGCTGCTTCGCTTCTACGACCCTGCCAAGGGCGCCGTGCGCGTTGATGGCGTCGACATTCGCACCGTCGATCCGAAGGATCTGCGCGACCGCATTGCGATCGTGCCGCAGGATGTGACGATGTTCGCCTCGTCCGTGCATGACAACATCGCCTTCGGCATGCCGAATGCCAGCCGCGAGGCGGTGCGTGCCGCCGCCGTCGCCGCGCAGGCGGACGAGTTCATCAACAGGCTCGACAAGGGTTACGACACCTATGTCGGCGAACGTGGCGTTACACTTTCCGGCGGCCAGCGCCAGCGCATCGCCATCGCCCGCGCCATCCTCAAGAACGCGCCGGTGCTGCTTCTCGACGAAGCAACCTCGGCCCTCGACGCCGAGAGCGAGACGCTGGTCCAGAAGGCGCTCGACGGCCTGCTGCACGAGCGCTCGACCATCATCATCGCCCATCGGCTGGCGACCGTGCTGAAGGCCGATCGTATCCTGGTGCTCGATCATGGCCGCATCGTCGAGGAAGGAACCCACGCCTCCCTGATCCGTCAGGGCGGACTCTACGCCAAGCTTGCGCGGCTGCAGTTCAACCATGGCGCAGAGGCCCTGTTCGTCAACGTGCAGAGCTAAACGCACCGCACGGCGCGAAAAGCGTCCTCCGATTTGCCGTAAAGCGGTTGCCGACGGGAGGCCGAGCCCTATTGTTAGGGGGCCGGCCGAGGAGGCCGGTATCGCTTTCTGCTGAATTGATCGGGAGGACTACCGCATGGCATTTTCGCACCTGACCCGGCGTGCCACTCTGGCGCTGGGCCTGATGGCGCTGACGGCGCTGCCCCTTGGCTCGACGGCACTCGCCCAGGACTTCCCCGACCGGCCGATAACGCTCGTCGTTCCCTTTGCCGCCGGCGGTTCCACCGACGTGGTTGCCCGCATCGTCGCGCAGAAAATGTCGGAGGACCTCGGCCAACAGGTGATCGTCCAGAACGTTGCCGGCGCCGGTGGCAATCTCGGCGCAGACAACGTCGCCCGCGCCGATCAGGACGGCTATACGATCCTGATGGGCACGGTCGCCACCCACGCGCTCAATCCGCTGATCCTGAAGACCAAGCCCTACGATCCCGAAAAGGATTTCGCGCCGATCTCCCTGCTCGTCGTCGTGCCCAACGTGCTCGTCGTCAATCCGGAACTCCCGGCCAAGGACGTTGCGGAACTGCTGGCACTCCTGAAGGCCAAGCCCGACGAGTACAGCTATGCGTCTTCCGGCAACGGCACGCCGCTGCACCTCTCCGGCGAACTCTTCAAGAAGATGGCCGGCGTCAGCATGCAGCACATCCCCTACAAGGGCGCAGGCCCAGCGCTGAACGATGTCATCGGCAACCAGGTGCCGATCATGTTCGACAACCTCCCCTCCTCCTCCAGCCACATCAAGGCGGGAACGCTGAGGGCGCTTGCGGTGACCACGGCGGAACGGGCACCGTCCTTCCCGGATGTGCCGACAGTCGCCGAGGCCGGCATTCCGGGCTACGAGACCTACACCTGGAACGCGCTCTTCGCCCCGGCCAACACGCCTCAGCCGGTCGTCGCCCGCCTCAACGAGGCGGCCAACAAGGCGCTGAAGGATCCCGCTGTCGTCGAGCGCATGAAGGAATTCAGCGCCACTATTGTCGGCTCGACGCCGGAAGAGCTGGAAGCCCATGTGAAAGCCGAATTGGCGAAGTGGACGCCGGTCGTTCGTGACGCCAATGTGCAGATGGATTGACGATCAGAACGAGCGGGGGCCCTCATCCGGCTGCCGCCACCTTCTCCCCGCAGGCGGGGAGAAGGGACTTGTGGCGCGGTCCGTGCGTATGCGCCAGCACATACGATGTTACTCGGTTGCCTGAACCTCGATGTACCGCGCCGCCTCGGCGGCGATTACACGTGAGGGTATCGTTGCACAATCGACCGTCACCTCCCCGCTTGACGAGAAGAGGGCTAGGATGAGGGGCAAATACGCGGCAAGGAGCCATCACACCCCGGCAGCACCCCGCCCCGCGGCCCGGCCGGAAAAGATGCAGCCGCCGAGGAACGTGCCTTCGAGCGCGTTGTAGCCATGCATGCCGCCCCCGCCGAAGCCGGCGACTTCGCCGGCAGCGTAGAGACCGGGCACCGGCTCGCCCGATTGCTCCAACACCTGGCCTGACAAGTTGGTTTGAAGCCCGCCCAGCGTCTTGCGCGTCAGGATATGCAGCCGAACGGCAATCAGTGGGCCGGCCTTGGGATCGAGCAGCCGATGCGGTTTGGCCGTGCGCAGCAGCCGGTCGCCGCGATAGGCGCGCGCACCGCGGATCGCGGTCACCTGCGCGTCCTTGGAGAATGCGTTGGTAATTTCCCGGTCGCGCGCCTCGATCTGCTGCCGCAAGTGCTCCAGTGACAGCCGGTTCTCACCGGTCAGCGCATTCATCGCCGGCACCAGGTCTTCGAGCCGGTCGCGCACGATGAAATCCTCGCCCTTGTCCATAAACGCCTGGACCGGCCCCGGCGGGTTCTTGCCGAGCCGCTTTAACAGAAGGGCGATGCTCTTGCCGGTGAGATCGGGATTCTGCTCCGAACCGGAAAGCGCGAACTCCTTTTTGATGATCGCCCGCGTCAGCACGAACCAGCTGTAATCATGACCGCTGTCGCGGATCGCCTTCAACGTGCCGAGCGTATCGAAGCCGGGCATGGCCGGCGCCGGAAAACGGTTGCCGTCGGCGTCGCACCAGAAGGATGAAGGCCCCGGAAGGATGCGGATGCCATGGTCCGGCCAGATCGGATCGAAGTTCTTCAACCCCTCCGTATAGTGCCACATGCGATCCGCATTGATGACCGCGCCGCGCGCCTGGCTGGCGATCTCCAGCATGCGCCCGTCGACATGGTGGGGCACGCCCGCGACCATCGTCGCCGGCGGCTGGCCGAGCCGCTTGCGCGGCCAGTTGCGGCGCACCAGATCATGGTTTCCGCCGATACCGCCTGACGTGACGACGATCGCGCCCGCCGAAATCTCGAAATCGCCGACGATGTCGCGGGAGCTGCGCTTACCGCGCCCGACCGGATCGTCCTTGAGCAGCGCACCGCGCGCACCCGTCACGCGGCCGTCGGTGGTCACAAGTTCATCCACCCGATGGCGGAAGCGGAAGCGCACGAGACCACGACTTTCCGCCTCGCGCGTCAACCGGATGAACGGTTCGAGCACCGCCGGGCCGGTACCCCAGGTGACGTGAAAGCGCGGCACCGAATTGCCGTGCCCGTGGGCGAGCCCACCGCCACGCTCCGCCCAGCCGACCACGGGAAACCAGCGCATGCCGAGCGAGTGCAGCCAGGAGCGCTTCTCGCCCGCGGCAAAGTCGAGATAGGCTTCGGCCCAGAGCCGTGGCCAGTGGTCCTCCGGACGGTCGAACTGCGAGGAGCCCACCCAGTCCTGCCCGGCAAGCTCGCGGGTGTCGCGGATGCCCATGCGGCGCTGTTCAGGGCTGTCGACAAAGAACAGGCCGCCAAGCGACCAGAAGGCCTGTCCGCCAAGATTCTGTTCCCCTTCCTGGTCGAGCACGATGACCCTGCGGCCGAGTGCCGCCGCCTCCGCTGCGGCGACAAGGCCGGCAAGCCCCGCGCCGATAACCAAAACGTCGCAATCCATGAAATGCTCTCCCCCTCGCATCCCATCCGGCCCCCCACGCACTGACACGCAAAGGCCGCCGCAGCCATTCAGATGGCTGCAGAAATTGTTACGCGTACGTCAAGGTCAATTCAAGCGTCAGGCTGCGTCGCCCGACGACGGGATACGCGGAGAGCGAAGTCTATTTCTCGGTCAGCTTGAGCTCGATGCGGCGGTTCTGCGCCCGCGCCTCAGGGGTTTCACCCGGTGCAATCGGCTGGTACTCGCCAAAGCCCGCAGCCACTAGCCGATCTGCTGGCACGCCCTTCGAGATCAGGAACTTGACCACGGAGGTCGCGCGCGCCGACGAAAGCTCCCAGTTGTCGGCGAAGCGCCCGGCGCCTGAAAGCTGCACATTGTCCGTGTGGCCGTCGACGCGCAGCACCCAGTTGATTTCGGCGGGGATTTCCTTGGCGAGGTCGAGCAGCGCGGTGGCGAGCTTGGCCATTTCCGCCTGCCCTTCCGGATTGAGGTCGTTGCCACCAGAGGGAAACAGCACCTCCGACTGGAAGACGAAGCGGTCGCCGACGATGCGGATGTTTTCACGGTCGGAGAGAATTTCCCGGAGGCGTCCGAAGAAGTCCGAGCGGTAGCGGTTGAGTTCCTGCACCCGCTGGGCAAGCGCCACGTTCAGCCGGCGTCCGAGATCGGCGATCTTGGTCTGCGACTGCTGGTCCTTGGCTTCCGACGCCTGAAGCGCGACTTCGATGGCGGCGATCTGGCTGCGGAGCGCGGCGATCTGCTGGTTCAGCAGCTCGATCTGGCTCATGGCCCGGGCGCTGACTTCACGCTCGGTCTCAAGCTCAGAGCCGAGACGGCCGATCTTCTGGTTGGCGGCGTCCGTGCTCCCGGCGCCCTGGTCGAGCAGGGCCTGCAGCCGTGAGCGTTCGCCTTCGGACGTGGCGAGCGACGCCTGCAGATTGGCAAGCGAATCCTCGAGATCCTGCTTGCCGCTCTTTTCGAGCGCCAGAAGCTGGGTGAGTTCGTTGATCTGGCTGTTCAGCCGCGTCAGCACCTCGTCCTTGCCGCTGATTTCGCGACTGAGCAGAAACTGTGCAAGGACGAAGACGGTCAGCAGGAACATGATCGACAGCAGCAGCGTCGACAGTGCGTCGACGAAGCCCGGCCAATAGTCGATCGTGCGCTGAGAGCGGCCTTTTCGGGCAAGCGCCATGGATTACTCTCCTCCGGCCTCTTCCACGCGCGCCTTGGCCGACACGGCCGGCTTGTCATGCGCAGGCGACCGGTCGGAGATGCCGACCCGCGATGCCAGCTTGTCGAGCGTCTTGCGCATCGCCTTGGCTTCGTCCTGCTGAGCCTCGATCCAATCCCGCAGCATCTGCTGTTCGCCGCGCATGTTCTTGACCAGCCCTTGAATGCCTTCGGCGAGGCTTGCCATGGCCGCGGTCGTGCGCTGGTTCGCGCCGCCCTCATGGTTGAGGCGGACGAGCTGGTCGGTGAGCCTCTTCAGCTCCTCGACCGGCGCGCCGGCGGGCAGATCGAGCGCCGGCGAAAGTTCCGAGCCGACGTCCGTCACGGAGGAGAGCCAGTTTTCAAGCTCGGTGTAGAAGCGGTTCTGCGCGCGCCCGGCCTGCAGATCGAGAAAGCCGAGGATCAGCGAACCGGAAAGGCCGAAAAGCGACGTCGAAAACGCCGTGCCCATGCCGGTGAGCGGTGCCGACAGGCCATTCTTCAGCGCCGAGAGGATGTCTTCCGTCGTTCCCGATCCGGCATCCAGAGACTGGATGACCGTGTTGATCGAGCCGATCGTTCCAAGAAGGCCCCAGAAGGTGCCGAGCAGGCCGAGAAACACCAGAAGCCCGGTCAGGTAACGCGAAATGTCACGCGATTCGTCGAGGCGGGTGGCGATGGAATCGAGGATCGACCGCAGCGCCGTGGTCGAGATCGCCGTCTGGCGACCGCCGATCAGCGCCCGCATCGGCGCAAGCAGCACCGGATCGCGCCCGACCTTGTCGGCGCTGCCGGCGGCACGAAACGAGTTGAACCAGCGCACCTCGGGGCGCAAGCCCAGCACGTGGTTGAAGACGAGCAGGATGCCGATCAGAAGGACACCGAGGATCAGGCCGTTGAGGCCCGGATTGGCGAGAAAGGCGTTTTGGGCCTGACGGAAGAGGATTGCACCCACGAAGCCGACGATGATCAGAAAGACCACCATCGTCCAGAAATAGTGCATGGGGCTCGAGAGCTTGTGCGGGTTGTAGCCGTCTTCCATACCTTCCCGACCGTTCCACCCGGACAGATGCAGTTTCGTCATGGGTATGAGTATCTCCCGCTTCACTTGACGGAACGGCGCCGCGCCGGCCCGGAGCCTATCGCATAATTCCTGAAACCGAAATCGATTCAAGGGCCAATTTGTGTATGCAGCCGGGATCACGCCACGGCCTGCAGGTCGCCAGTTAGGCACAGGCCTGTGGCGGTGTCGTGTTGCACCGCCCAGCTTCGCGCCAAAAACAAAGCCTCCGATGCGGGGTGCGCATCGGAGGCTTCGGAACGAACGGGATTGCGACTTACTTCGTCGGCACCGGGCGGTGAACGACTTCCGTCAGCGCCTTGACGATGTATTCGTTGCCGCAGATGACCGAACCGTCATCGACCGGGCGGGCGCCGCCGTTGATATCGTGCGTCCAACCACCGGCTTCGCGAATGAGAAGCACACCGGCGGCAATATCCCAAGCGGCAAGGTCGCGCTCCCAGTAGCCGTCGAAACGGCCGGCAGCGACATAGGCAAGATCGAGCGCAGCCGAGCCCATGCGGCGGATACCTGCAACTTCGCCCATCACATGGCGCAGTTCGATCAGGTACTTGCCGTGGTTGCCGCGGCCAAGATGCGGCGTGCCGGTGGCGATGACGGCATCGGAAAGATGCTTGCGTGCAGCGACGCGCAAACGACGGTCGTTGAGGAAGGCGCCACCGCCGCGCTCGGCCGTGTAGAGTTCATCGGTTGCCGGGTTGAAGACGACAGCGCCGACGATCTCGCCCTGGCGCTCCAGTGCGATCGAAACTGCGAAATGCGGAATGCCGTGCAGGAAGTTGGTGGTGCCGTCGAGCGGATCGACGATCCAGCGGTGCGCACCGTCGGTGCCGATGATCTCTTCGCCTTCCTCGCCGAGGAAGCCATAGGTCGGGCGAGCCTTCAGGAGTTCTTCGCGAATGAGCTTTTCGGCCTTACGATCGGCCTGCGAAACATAGTCGCCCGGTCCCTTGAGCGAGACCTGCAGGTTCTGGACTTCGCCGAAATCGCGGGACAACGACTTGCCCGCCTTGAAGGCGGCCTGAACCATGACATTGAGAAGTGCTGAACGGGCCATCTGGCGATCCCTTGAAAAACGAAGGCCGATCGAACGCGTTCGATCGGACGTTGAACCTGCTTGACGAAACATAGGCGCATTGCCGGCCCCAAGGGCAAGCTGCAAACCGTGTTCCGTCGTCAAAAAACCGAGTGAAGTCTCACTCCGCTCGCGCATTGCTGCCACTGTCATGGCGCCACGAGCAAAACCGCGGCCTCAGAACCACAAAAGCCCCGCGAGTTCAAGCGAAATAGCATTTTTGCCGGCCGGCGGCGACGGGATTCCGCCTCGCTCAGCTCCGGCGATACCTGTTGGCCGCACTCAGCGCCTGCTTCTGCTGCTCTTCATTGAGACCGAGGTAGAAGTCCTCGAGCGCATCGTCCTTGAGACCGGCACGGCGTGACAGCACATACCATTTCGCCGCCTCGACCGGGTTGGGCCTCGTGCCGATGGCATTGACATAGAGATGCGAGAGACGGTTCTGCGCCACCACGTTGCCGCCCTCGGCCGCCCGGCGCATCCAGCCGAAGCCGTCCTCCAGGTTCCGATCACCGGCAATGCCTTCGATCATCCAGATCGCGATGTCCAACTGGGCGGTATCGAAGCCCGCCCGCGCCGCACGGATCAGCCATTCGCGGGCACGCGCCCGCTTGCTTTCCTCGATGCCGTCGACATTGACCAGGATCTGCGACAACGCATATTGCGCGTCGGCAATGCCCTGTTCGGCCGACTTCTCGTAATAGGGCATCGCCAGCTTCAATCCCTTCGGCCCGGGATTGTCGGCAACGAGCGTCTGGCCGTAGTTGAACTGTGCCGAGCCATTGCCGAGATCGGCCGCCTTCTTCATCAGCTCTTCGGACTTTTTCCGGTCACGCTTGGCATAGCGCCCCTCCATCAGGATCAGGGCATATTTGAACATCGCCGCCGGGTCGCCTTTTTCCGCCGCCTGGCCGTACCAGAAGGCGGCCTGCTGCGGGTTGCGCACGACGCCAAGCCCCTGCTGCAAGATTTCGGCAATGAGCGTCTGTGCCGCAGGATCGCCGAGCTGCGCCCGTGGCAGCGCCAGATCCATTGCGGTCAGGTAATAGCCGCGCTGAAACGCGCCGTAGGCGTCGTCGACCTTGCCGGCAAAGGGTTTTTCTGCCGGCAGCGCCGGCAATTCGGCGCCCATGCGATCAAAGACACCCACGCCTCCAGATGGCGCCGTGCCGTCCGCCGGCTTCTTGTCCGAAGCCGCGTTCGATTTGTCGCCAGTCTCGGCTCCTTCGGGCATCGCCGCGCCGTTGAAGGGCGTGATCCGGCCACGCTTTTCGACGCCGGCATCGTCGCTTGCGGACGGCTTCTCCTGCGCATGCGCCGGCAGCGCCAGGGCAACGGCCAGGGCGACAAGGGAAAGACCTCGACTCAATCTGGAAGACGGACGGTTCAACATCGAAACGTCTTAATCTTCAAACCGTGGCGCTTTTTCGTCAAGCAACGCGTTGACCGCGGCAACGACGGAGGGCGCCTGCCCCGGCTCACCGAAGACGGCCAGACGAAGCGCCACGAACTCGGCACCGGTCTCCGCCACTGCAAGCGCCGATTGCGGATCGGTGCCGCCCATGACGATGCACGGGATCTCGATCATCGACGCCCACCATTCGGCAAGCGCGAGGTTCTTTGAATGCGCCTCCGGCTTGATGTCGCCGTCGGTCCTGCCGAAGAACACGTAGTCCGGGCGCACTTCGCCGATCTCCAGCGCATGGTGGCGGTCGGCCGCGTTGCCTCCGCCGACGATCAGCTTCGGCGTGTGCTTCTCGACCGCCTCACCGAGCACTTCGGCATTGCCGGCAACATGCAGGCCATCCGCCTTGGCGCGACCGGCAACGCGCGAGTCACCCGCGATCAGTGCTGCGGCGCCCGCCTCCTGGATGACCGGCACCAGGCGCTCGGCATGCTTCTGGAACTCGCTATCGTCGAGCCCGTATTGCGGCACGATCACCGAGGCGACGTCGCCACCCTTGAGCGCGTCGGCTAGCACCTTGGCACGTTCCGCCGCATCGGGCATGTCGGGCGCGATCAGCACCAGGCGGCAGCGTTCTGTTGTCATGCTCAGATATCCATTTCCGGCTGTGCCGCGTAAGCCGCGAAACCAGCGCTCGATTTCATTTCCGAAAACCGATAGACGGAGACTGCAAAAGGATCAACAGCCACCCATGCTTCCGGATCTCGACTTCTACCTTATCGCCATCCCGGCCGTTCTGCTTGTCGGCCTCAGCAAGGGCGGCATGGGGGAAGCACTTTCGCTCATGGGTGTACCGATATTGTCGATGGCGGTGTCGCCCGTCCAGGCCGCCGCCCTTCTCCTGCCGATCCTGATCGCGATGGATCTTGTATCGCTCTGGATGTGGCGCAAGCATGGCGACCGCAAGACCCTTTTCATGCTTTTGCCCGGCGCCATTGCCGGCATCGTCATCGGCTGGGCAACCTCCGCCTATGTCTCGCGTGACCTGCTCCGCCTGATCATCGGCCTGATCACCGTGCTCTTCGTGCTTCGCTACGTCTACAACATCTGGCGCATGCGCCTCGGCATCACCATCGCGCCGAAGACGCAGCGGGCCGGGCCGGCGGCGCTTTGGGGCTCATTCGCCGGCTATGGCAGCTTCGTTGCGCATGCCGGCGGCCCGCCCTTCCAGATCTACGCGCTGCCACTGCAGCTCGACCCGCGCGAATATACCGGCACGATCGTGCGCTTCTTCGCGATCCTGAACGCGGTGAAGCTCATTCCCTATTTCGCGCTCGGGCAACTCGACCTCAGCAACCTGAAAATCTCGGCGACGCTCTTTCCGCTGGCGATCGTCGCGACCGTGTGCGGCGCCTTTATCGTTCGCCGCATGAAGCCGCAGATCTTCTACCCCTTCATGTATAGCATGGCCTTCATCGCGGGCTCGAAGCTGCTCTGGGACGGTATCGTCGGCCTCGCTGCGGGCGGCTGAGCCGCCACCCAAGTATTACGGAAATATTGCAAAGCAAAATTAGCGTTTCGCACCGCACAAAATTCTTGCTGCCTTGCAAAAATTCGCCTAACGTCCGCCCATGACGATCGCGGACCCTTTCGATGCCATTGCGGACCCGAACCGGCGCCACCTGCTGGAGGAATTGCGGCGCGCGCCGAAAACCGTGAACGAGCTGGCCGAAGGCTTGCCGATCAGCCGTCCGGCCGTATCGCAGCACCTGAAAGCCTTGCTGGACTGCAATTTGGTCTCGGTCTCGGCGAGCGGCACGCGGCGGATCTATGCGATCAACCGGCCGGGGTTTGACCGCCTCAACCTCTGGCTCGACCAGTTCTGGTCTTGAGCTTGGAAGCGACGACCCGGAAAACAAGAGGACCGGGCGTCAAGCCCGGCCCGAAATTCCATATATTCCACTGTGGGGGATTGGTTCTAAACCTTGTTGCGCCTACTCAGAGGGGAGATGGCGCTTCCCGATGGTTCTGGGAAATACCGTTGATAATCAGTGAGTCGAGGAGCGAAGCCTTTCGATTTCGTCCTTGATGCGCAGCTTCCTTCGCTTGATATCGGTAATCAGTTCGTCTTCCACGGACGGCTGATTCATCGCTACGTGGAGCTCCTGCTCCAGGGCGCCATGTTTTTTCTCAAGCGTTGCAAGATGAGCCTCAACAGTCATTTGGCAGTCCCTTCCTTTTGCTTGCATCCGGCACGCAAATGCCGGATGTTTCATGGTTGTAACCTTACTACTGTGCCATGCCATTTTTCATTTGTCGAAGGCGAAATGATGACGAGGGATAACTTCCCGTTACCGCCCAAGATGTGATAGAGCGGCGCATGAAATTCCGGTTCGAGGAGGACTTCGCAACCGGGCTGATGGGGATCGCTTTGCATGCCGGACCAGGACCAGGCCGAACTCAGACTGACCGCCGCGCGGCTGAGGCAGGAACATGAAGACTATGATGCTGCCATCAACGCCATGATCGAGACCGGCTGCGACGCGCTCAGAGTGCAGCGCATGAAGAAGAAGAAGCTGGCGATCAAGGACAAGATCAGCAAGATCGAAGACCAGATCATTCCCGATATCATCGCCTGAACGCGGAACAGGACAGACGTGATCGACACCACGACCCCACCCGTCGCCATCATCATGGGAAGCCAGTCGGACTGGGAGACGATGAAGAACGCCGCCGATACGCTCGACGCGCTCGACATTCCCTATGAGGCACGCATCGTTTCGGCCCATCGCACGCCCGATCGGCTTGTCAGCTTCGCCAAGGGCGCCCGCGACGAGGGCTTCAAGGTCATCATCGCCGGTGCCGGAGGTGCTGCGCACCTGCCCGGCATGTGTGCCTCGATGACGCCGCTGCCGGTCTTCGGCGTCCCCGTCCAGTCGAAGGCGCTTTCCGGCCAGGACAGCCTGCTGTCGATTGTCCAGATGCCGGCCGGCATCCCGGTCGGAACGCTGGCGATCGGCCGCGCCGGTGCCGTCAACGCTGCACTCCTTGCCGCAGCCGTCCTTGCGCTTGGCGACGAGGACCTCGCCGACCGGCTCGACGACTGGCGCGAACAGCAGACCATTGCCGTTGCCGAGTATCCGGTGGACGAGGCATGACCACCATCGGCATTATCGGCGGCGGCCAGCTCGGCCGCATGCTGGCGATGGCAGCCGCCCGACTGAACTTCCGCACGGTCATCCTCGAGCCGCAGGTCGACTGTCCGGCTGCCCAGGTCGCAAACGACCAGATCGTCGCTGCCTATGACGACGAAGCCGCGCTCGGAAAGCTTGCTGAAGTCAGCGACATCATCACCTACGAATTCGAGAACGTTCCGGTCGCGGCTGCCGAGCGACTGGCGGCAAAACGCCCCGTCTTCCCGCCACCGAAAGCGCTGGAAGTCGCGCAGGACCGCCTCACCGAGAAGCGCTTCATCAACGGCTGCGGCATTGCCACGGCGTGCTTCCATGCCGTCGACAGCCAGGCCGACCTTGAAGCGGCACTTGCGGATTTCGGCGGGACCGGCGTGCTGAAAACCCGTCGCCTCGGCTATGACGGCAAGGGACAGCGCGTCTTCCGCTCGACGGCAGACAGCCCGGCGGGCGCTTTCGCAGCACTCGGCGGCGTACCGCTGATCCTCGAAAGCTTCGTGCCCTTCGAGCGCGAAATCTCGATCATCGCCGCCCGCGCACCCGATGGCGCCGTTTCCTGTTTCGATCCGGCGGAAAACGTGCATCGCAACGGCATCCTCCATACCTCGACGGTCCCGGCAGAGATCGGTGCAGCGACCGGCGCAGCGGCACGGGTTGCCGCCAAGGCGATCCTCGACGCGCTCGGCTATGTCGGCGTCATCGGCGTCGAGTTCTTTGTGCTCGCCGACGGCAGCCTGATCGTCAACGAGATGGCGCCCCGCGTGCACAATTCCGGCCACTGGACGGAAGCTGCCTGCGTCGTCTCGCAGTTCGAGCAGCATATCCGTGCCGTCGCCGGACTGCCGCTCGGCAATCCGCGTCGCCATTCGGACTGCGTCATGCAGAACCTGATCGGCGACGACCTCGACACGGTCCCCACATGGCTTGCCGAGGATGACGTGCTGGTGCACCTCTACGGCAAGACCGAGGCCCGCGCCGGCCGCAAAATGGGCCACGTCACGCGGCTCGTCCGCGGCTGAGGACCATAGAAATGCGGGGCAAGACACCAAAATGGGGCGTCTTGTGGTTGACACACCAGGGGTGACACGGTATTTGCCATCCCACCTTAAAGGAGCGCGCTCACGGGCGCGCTTTTGATTGTTAGAGATACCGGGCGAATTTTCATTCCCCGAAACCTGCGGATCAGGAAAATGAAGATCAAGAATTCGCTCAAGTCGCTCAAGACCCGCCACCGCGAAAACCGTCTGGTTCGTCGCAAGGGCCGCATCTACATCATCAACAAGTCCAACCCGCGCTTCAAGGCTCGTCAGGGCTGATACCCGACAGGGGACTTGGGGACAGCGCTCAAGCGATGTCCCAGAATTGATTTTGAAGTTATTCCGTGGCGAGCTAACATGCTCGCCATGCGAGTTTTTATACCCTTGATTCTGGCGTGTTCCGCCCTGCTCGCCACCTCCACGGGAGCTGGCAATGTTTCCTTCGCGGCGGAAGCCTCGACCCAACCGGAAGCAACCAGCCTCACCACCCCGAAGCAGCGCCTCGACACCCTGTTCGCCGACCTGAAAAAGGAACGCGACCCCGACAAGGCACGCGAGCTCTCCAACCAGATCCGCATCGAGTGGCAGGATTCCGGCAGCGCCACCGTCAACCTGCTGATGCAATGGGCCGACAAGGCGATCACCGACAACAAGCAGCCGGCCGCTCTCGATATCCTCGACCAGGTTATCGCCCTTGCACCCAATTATGTCGAAGGCTGGAACCGCCGCGCGACACTGCATTACGCGATGGGCAACTACCGGAAATCCATGTCGGACATCAATCGCGTACTGTCGATCGAGCCCCGCCACTTTGGCGCACTTGCCGGCATGGCGGCAATCCTCGGCGCCTCCGGCAAGGATGAGCTTGCCATGCGGGCCTGGGAACAGTTCCTGGACATTTATCCCGCCGATCGCAAGGCGCAGGAACAACTGGGCGAACTTGCCGAGAAACTTGCCGGCAGCAAGACCTGACAACGCGCGTTCCAGTCGATTGCCAAGCCCGCCAACGCCCATCCCCTCCGACAGGACGTCGCTTCTGAAAATCGCGACAGCCGCGCGCCGTTTCATCGCACCGATCTGGATGGAATGGCATCGTCACGCCGGCGTGGACCGCCCCACGATCGTCTCGCAAGGCACCTGCGGCCGCACGAGCCTGTTCCTGCAGCGTGTCTTGAAGACCCAAGGCTTCAACGCCGACTGGGTCTGCGGAAGGCCGCGCAGCGGGCCGTTGGAGCCTGAAATCGGACCGTTCGGCTTCCTCTGCGCGAAGAGCTGGCAAAGCCACGCCTGGGTCGAATGCGGCGATTTCATCGTCGACATCACAGCCGATCAATTCGGCGCGCCTCCGGTCCTCGTTGTCGATCGCACGGACGACCGCTACAACAAAGGCAACCGGGATGGGGCACTGCCAGAGTTCGTGCTGGCCCGCCGGCGCGCCGTGGACGACATCTGGCCGCAATGGCAAAGAATAAGTGCCGGTGGCCCCAAGGGTTCGCTTACGCCTTGAAAGCCGGGCGCCGGAAGACAAATAGAGACTATGTTCCCAGTTGCGCTCCTGTCCCTTGCACTGATACTCGCCGGCGTCGCCTACAGTCTCTGGCACGCGCGTAGCTTCGCCCGGCGCTTTCCCAATGTCGGCGAACTGATCGACATCGGCGGCTACCGCATGAACAGCGTGCACCTGCCCGCCGGCGGACAAGCCGACCTCTTGCCCGTCGTCTTCATCCATGGCGCCAGCGGCAACCTGCTCGACCAGCTGCATGCCTTCGCACCGGCCCTTGACGGCCGCGCCGAGATGCTGTTCGTCGATCGCCCGGGCCACGGCTACTCGGAGCGCGGCGGGCCGGAAAACGACCTGCCGGACGGTCAGGCGGATGCGATCGCAAAGCTGATGGACAAGCGCGGCATCCGTCGCGCCGCGATCGTCGGCCACTCCTTCGGCGGCGCGATTGCAGCGAGCTTCGCCCTCAACCACCCGGACAAGACCGCCGGCCTCGTCCTGCTGGCGCCGGCGACCCATCCCTGGCCCGGCGGCATCGACTGGTATTACCGCCTGACGGCCCTGCCCTTCGTCGGCTGGCTCTTCGCCCACACGCTGGTGACGCCGCTCGGGCAGCGGCGCATCGAGGGCGGCACGCACTCGATCTTTTCGCCCAATCCACGGCCGGCCGACTACATCGACAAGACCGGCCCGCATCTCGTGCTGCGTCCCTCGACCTTCCTCAGCAATGCCCGCGACATCGCCAACCTGCACGCCTATCTGACCGCGACCGCGCCGCGCTACCGGGAGATCGCCGCACCGACGGTGATCATCACCGGCGACAGCGATGGCATCGTGCTGGCCGATATCCACTCACGCGGGCTGGCGCGCGATATCCCCGGCGCCGAGTTGCTCTGGATCGGCAATCTCGGCCATAAGCCCGACTATGTGGTCACCGATGTCATCGTCGCCGCGGTGGAGAAGCTGGCCGGCAAGCCCGGGGATCTGGATGCGGCAGTAAAGCGCGCCGAAGAAAGACTTGCCGCCGCCAAGACACCCTGATCGTGCCAGGCCATCCGTTGGGGCCGCACCTCATCTGGCAGCCTTTCTCGGCGCGCCCGTTATCCCGCTAGCTGCCATCATCAACAAAACACGAAACCCCAGGAGCGGATCAGCGCTCCTGGGGTTTCGTTGCAGTCCGAGAAAGAGAGCGGGCGTCAGACGCCGCTCATGCCGTCCGAGCCGATATAGGCGATACGCAGCATGTTGGTCGCGCCCGGGGTACCGAGCGGCACGCCGGCCGAAATGATGATGCGTTCGCCCGGCTTGCCGAAGCCTTCCGAGGCAACGATGCGGCATGCGCGGTTGACCATGTCGTCGAGGTCAGTCGCATCCTCGGTGACGACGCAATGCAGGCCCCAGACGACCGAAAGGCGGCGCGCCGTCTGCACGATCGGCGACAGCGCGATGATCGGCACCTGCGGCCGCTCGCGGGCGGCGCGCAGACCCGTCGTACCCGACGAGGTGTAGCAGACGATGGCAGAGAGCCGCAGCGTCTCGGCGATCTGGTGGGCAGCGAGCGAAATCGCGTCGGCACCGGTGGCTTCCGGCGGCGTGCGCTGCGCGTAGATGATGCTGGAATAATGCGGGTCGCGCTCGACGTTGCTGGCGATCGACGCCATGGTCGAAACGGCTTCCACCGGATATTCGCCCGAGGCCGATTCTGCCGAAAGCATGACGGCGTCCGCACCTTCGAAGACGGCCGTCGCGACGTCGGAGACTTCGGCACGCGTCGGGACCGGAGCCGAAATCATCGATTCCAGCATCTGCGTGGCGACCACTACCGGCTTGCCGGCGCGGCGACATGCGCGCGTCAGCTGCTTCTGCAGGCCCGGCACCGATTCCAGCGGCATCTCGACGCCGAGGTCACCGCGGGCAACCATCAGCGCGTCCGAGAGCTCGATGATCTCGTCGATCCGGTCCAATGCCTGTGGCTTCTCGATCTTCGACATGAGGCCGACGCGGCCGCGGGCGATCTTGCGAACTTCGGCCAGGTCTTCCGGGCGCTGCACGAAGGAGAGCGCCACCCAGTCGAATTCACCGGTCGCCAGAACGGCGTCGAGGTCGGCACGGTCCTTGTCGGTCAGCACGCCGACGGCAAGCAGCGTATCGGGCAGGCTGACGCCCTTGCGGTCGGAGATCTTCGTGCCGGCGACGACCGTCGTGACGATGCTCTTGCCATCGGTCTTTTCAGCCTTCAGGTGCAGCTTGCCGTCGTCGATCAGCAGGCGATGGCCGGGCTTGACCGCTTCGAGGATCTCCGGATGGGGCAGATAGACGCGGGTGTTGTCGCCAGGCTCGTCCTTGTTGTCGAGCGTGAAGGTCTGGCCGACCTTCAGGTCCACCTTGCCTTCCGCGAACTTGCCGACGCGCAGCTTCGGTCCCTGCAGGTCGCCGAGGATGCCGATCGGCCGGCCACAGCGCGCCTCGACCGCGCGGATGCGCTGCACCAGCGTGCGCATCACGTCGTGGCTCGCATGGCTCATATTGATGCGGAACAGATCGGCCCCGGCCTCGTGCAGCTTCTGGATCATCTGCTCGTCCGAAGACGCCGGTCCGAGCGTTGCGAGGATTTTGACTTTTCTGTTCCGCTTCATCAATTCTGGCTTTCCTGCGTGCCGGACGGATCCGAAAGCTGAACCATCCAGCTTCCCTGCCGTCCCGTGTCGTACTCTTTGAATCCCATGCGCTGGAAGCCGCGGGCGAAGCAGTCCTGCACGCCCGTGATTTTGAATTCGTTCTCGGCAACGCACATGTTGACGTCACCGGTCCAGCGGCCGCCACGGGCCGCATCTTCCGCGTAAAGATAATAATATCGTGACTGTAGCTCGCCCTCGATCAGGGTCGCGCAGGTGTTGGCAGGCACCTGCCACCAGCCTTCCGTCATCCAGCCGTCCTTGGCTCGGTAGCCGATGGCTACGCCGACCAGTGTCTGGGTGCCGTTGCACACGCGGAAGTCGGCGCGTGCGTCGCTGGCGAAAAGAAATGAGCTTGATGTTGCCAGGAGAAACAGGAGGATGCCTCCCAGTGTCGTCAGCCCCGGCTTCGCTTTGGAAAAAGGATATCTGGACACGGTTTCCGATGGAACTCCGTTTTGATTTGCGTGGCACTTTCTTGCGACGGGCAGCCCCGAAAGTCAACGTAACTCTAATCGATTACAATCGGTAAATTGCTTTCGGATTTCGATAAACAGTTGCGTTTTTCTTGCGATTGACGCCCTCGCGTGCGATCAGCGAGACGGGGCGCTGAAACGGACTGGAACGGCATGCAACACTATTCTCCCTATGAGATTATCGAAGCCAAGCCCACAACCGGGCTCGTGCTCCTTGCCGATCACGCCATGAACCGGCTGCCTGCCGAATATGGCAGTCTCGGCCTTCCCGCCGCGGCCTTCGAGCGGCACATCGCCTATGATATCGGTGTCGAAGCGCTCGTGCGGCGCCTGTCTGCGATGCTCGATGCGCCGGCCGTTCTCGGCTGCTTCTCGCGCCTGCTGATCGATCCCAATCGCGGCGAGGACGACCCGACGCTGATCATGCGGATTTCCGACGGAGCGATCATTCCGGGAAACCATCCCATCACCGATAAGGAGTGGGAAAACCGGCTGAACCGGTTCCATCGTCCCTATCACCGCGCCGTCTCCGAGACGATCGGCCGAAGCGCCGAGGCGCATGGCGCAGCACCGCTGGTCATCTCCATCCATTCCTACACGCCGGCCTGGAAGGGCGTCGCCCGTCCCTGGCACGCCGCCGTCCTCTGGGACAGCGACGGCCGCGCCGTTCGGCCACTGATCGACAGGCTCGAGGCACCGGGCGATATCGTCGTCGGCAACAATGAACCCTATGACGGCGCGTTGCGCGGCGATACCATGTTCCGGCACTGCATGGTGCCGGGCATTGCGCATGCCCTGATCGAGGTGCGGCAGGATCTGATCGCCGACGCTGAAGGCGTTGCCGCCTGGGCCGAGCGGCTGGCGCCGATCCTCGCAAGCCTGAACGCCATGCCCGAACTGCATCGGTACGAGCGGCACATCTCGCGCACCGGCGCCTATGATGAAGAGGACGAGCGACCATGACCGAACTGACCCCGGAGCAACAGATCGCCTTCGAAGCCGCCGCCTTTCGCCGGCTGGTCAACCATCTGCGCGAGCGCAGCGATGTCCAGAACATCGACCTGATGAACCTCGCCGGCTTCTGCCGCAACTGCCTGTCCAATTGGTATCGCGAAGCCGCCGAACAGGCGGGCGTTCCGCTTGCCAAGGAGGAATCGCGCGAGATCATCTATGGCATGCCCTACGAGGAATGGCGCGAGCGCAACCAGAGGGAAGCATCCGCAGAACAAAAGGCGGCGTTCGAGCTCAACCGGCCCAAAGCTGAGTGAGGAAAGGCGTATGCGGTTTTCCGCGGCATTCCGCTCTAACTCGTAAGCCGCTTCAAAATGATGGCTGGATCGAGCCGACGCAAACCGTCGTGATCAAAGGAATAGGGTCGTTTCGCCCGCCTCTGCCACGGAAATGACCGCGTTGTTGCGCAATCACCCTTGACCTTGGCGGCCGTTCGCGGCACGTCACGGCACCCAAGAAATTCCATTCCCCCTATCAAGGAGAAGACCATGTCGGATGCTCACGGCGTCGCACGCGATCAGCTTCGTGCTTTCATCGAACGGATCGAACGCCTGGAAGAAGAAAAGAAGACCATCGCCGACGACATCAAGGACGTCTATGGCGAAGCCAAGTCCACAGGTTTCGACGCCAAGATCCTGCGCAAGGTCATTTCGATCCGCAAGCAGGACCACGACGAGCGCATGGAACAGGAAGCGATCCTCGACACCTACCTCCAGGCGCTCGGCATGGTGCCGGCAGCCGACGAGGAATAAGCAAGCCTTTTTGAAGGCCGCCTGGCGGCGGCCTTCGCCTTCCGCGCGTGAACGCCGGCAGCAGAGGCTCTCAATACAGCCGGGAGCCGACATAAGGCGAAGACAGAATGCAGATACGAAAAAGCCCGCCAGGTCGGCGGGCTTTTTCGTGTCTAGGGTTTGGTGGAAGCTCAGTTGGTGCTGAACTTCTTCACTTCCATGAAGTTGACGGCATTGCCGCTGAACCGGGCCGTGTCGACGTTTGGTCCGGCGCTGCTGGAGAAGCCGGCGGCATAGACTGTCGTCGGAGCAGTACGCAGAGACTTGCTGACGAAGCGCGGCGCCTTCACCGGCTTGGAAAGCGTTGCGACGCGGCCGGTCGAAAGCGCCCATTCGGAAATGATCTTCTGGGTCAGCTTCGGCTCGGCGCGCACCGATGAGCGGGTCGCGGCATCGGCGTCGTTCTTCTTCGGTCGGCCGCCCTTGGCCGGAGCTTCCGCCTGCGTGTCGAAGGCGCTGTCGAAGATCGCGGCGCGCGCATTTGTACCCGACTGCGGCGCATAGGCTGCCATCTCGATCGGCTGCGGCTGGGCAACCGGCTGACGTTCAGCTGGCGTCGGCTGGGCAAGCGCGACACGGGTCTTGGCTTCGGCCGCCACGTCGCGCGGCGGTTCGGCGGATGCCACGACCGGGCGCTCCGCGAAGGAGGGTATCACGACCTGTGCATCGGCAACGGCGGCAAGCGCCGCGTCACCCGCGGGACGCACGGCCGGAACCGGCACGAAACCGAGCGCCTGCATGTCCGGCTCGGCATCGGCGGATGCGACGAGCGTGTTCATGTCGCGGCGGTCAAGCATTTGCGGCACAGGAACCTTCATCGAGCCGAGGTCGGCAAACTCGCTCGGCATTTCCGAGGTTGGCGGCAGGGCGGCAGCAAGGGCTTCCTGCGCCGGGTTCTTCTCCGGCGCCACCAGGGCCACGGCTACGCCACCATCGGCAGGCGCTTGCTTGAAGGCAGGCCGCACCGCCGGGACCGGCGCATTGATGTTCTGTTCGGCAGCAACCGTCGGCTCGGCGGCGACAGAACCGGCGACGCCGGGCAGCGCTTCCTGAGCGGCGGGCGCGGCAGCCGTCTGCACCTTGGCAGCAGGAGCTGCGCCACCTTCATCGTCGGCACCGGGGCCAGCTGCGATTGCCGAGGGTTCTTCATCCTCATCACCGCCGCCGCCAAAGAGCATGGCGAACAGGTTGCCGCGGCGCTTGCCGCTCGCCGTATCGCCCGGGCCCGTATCGCCGCCACCAGCGACCTGGATCGCCGACGCGCCGACGCGACGCTTGTAGTCGGCAACCGCCTGGTCATAACCCGGAAGCGGCTTGCCGTCGGACGGCAGATGCATGGTCTTGCCGTCGGGGAACAGGCGCGCCAATTCGGCACGGCTCATGCGCGGCCAGGCGCGAACGCCACCGACATCCATATGGACGAAAGGCGAGCCGGAAGTCGGGTAGTAACCGACGCCGCCCACCTGGAATTTCACGCCGATTTCACGCAGCGTCTTCAGCTTCACATCCGGCAGATAGAAGTCCATCGCCTTGCCGAGCATGTGCTGGCTCTTCTTGGCGACGCCCTTCGAACGCGAACGCAGCATGCCGTTGGTCGCCGGCGAACGATAGGCCGAAACGACGTGGATGTAATCACGCGATCCGCTCTTCTGGTAGACTTCCCAGACGAGATCGAGCAGGCGCGGGTCCATCTTCGTCGGCTCGTTGCGACGCCAGTCGCGCAGGAAACGGTTGATTTCCTGCAGACCCTTGGCGTCGTAGCGGCCATTGCGCTTGAAGGTGATCTGCGCCTTTTCCTGAGTATGAATGAAATAGAGCTTCAGTGTCCGGGTCTGGCCTGCGGCCTCCACGGGAGGAGCAAAACCAGGCGTAACGAGGGCAGCCGCAAGAGCAACGGATGTCAGAACCTGCGGCACCCGGCGGGTGACCGCCGCGCAGACTCTCGCTAAGGAGCCGAGCGGCTTCTTAAAACCGAACAAATTTGGCATTCAATCCCCGTCCGACGGACAACCGTGCTTCGCTGTCTCAGATGACTGTCAAATAAGGTGACAGCATGGCAATTTTGCCACAGTCGTCACCGCCCCTTATAATATAGTGAATACTTCACTAACAAGGTCTAAACGGCGGTGACTGAATAGCACGGCTAATGAATCGTGAATGCGTCGATTTTATGCCGCCTCTCTCAAAGGGTTATCGGGATCGATGCCATAATCCTTCAGCTTGCGGTAGAGGGTAGACCGGCCGATACCGAGCTTTCGGGCCACCTGACTCATCTGGCCGCGGTAGAATTTCAGCGCAAAACGAATCAATTCCTCCTCGACTTCGGCAAGCTTGCGCACGTCTCCGCCCTCGTCGACGCTGGCGATCGCATTCTCCATGCGCGGGTCGCTGGAGGCTTCCGCCTCCATGGATTTCGCCGCACTCACGAAGTCTGGATAGACGCTTGATGCCGTCTCGCCGCCAGCCGGCGCCCGCTCCGGTCCGCCCTCGCCCCAGGAGAAGCCCGAACGATCGGAAATCACGTAGCCGGGTATCTGAGTGGCGATCTGCGGGAAATCCTTCACCGTCAGTTCGTTGCCCTCGGCAAGCACGACGGCGCGGAAGATCGCGTTCTCGAGCTGGCGAATGTTGCCCGGCCAATCATAGGCGGTCAGAAGCGCGAGCGCACCGCTCGATACCGTCAGCGGCTGGTTCAGCCGCTGCTCGGCGGCGAAACGCTCGACGAAGGAGCGCACTAGCACAGGGATATCTTCCTTGCGTCGGCGAAGCGCCGGAATGGTGATCGGGAAAACATTGAGGCGGTAGTAGAGATCCTCGCGGAACCGCCCTTCGCGCACTTCGTTGATCAGGTCCTTGTTGGTGGCCGAGATCAGCCGCACGTTCACCTTCTGCGGATGGCGCGCGCCGATCGTCTCGACCTCGCCCTGCTGAACCGCGCGCAGCAGCTTCACCTGAACCTCGAGCGGCAAGTCGCCAATCTCGTCGAGGAACAGGGTTCCTCCGTCCGCATCGACGAACTTGCCGGTGTGCTTTTCGGTCGCGCCGGTAAAGGCACCCTTTTCGTGACCGAAGAGAATGCTCTCGACCAGATTGTGCGGGATGGCGCCACAGTTGACGGTGATGAAGGGCTTGCCGACCCTGTCGCTTGCCGACTGGATGGCGCGTGCCACCATTTCCTTGCCGACGCCGGATTCGCCCTCGAGCACGATCGGGATGTTGGACTGCGCGGCGCGGCGCGCAAGGTCGATCACCCGGATCATCGCCGGGCTTGCCGAGACGATATCGTCGAAGCCGACGGCGCCACCGCGCGGACGGCGCGAGGTTTTGACCTTGCCGTCACGACTTGCCATTTTCAGCGCATTGCTGATGGCCACGGACAGCCGTTCCGGAGAGACCGGCTTGACCAGGAAGTCGAAGGCGCCGGCCTGCATCGCGTGCACCACGGTCTCGATGCCGCCCTGTCCGGTCTGGACGATGACCGGCGTGTCGACGCCGCGCTCAGCCAGCGCTTCGAGGAAGCCGTGGCCGTTCATTTCCGGCATCAGGAGATCGAGAAGGATGACATTGATCATGCCGCCCTTGCGCTCCAGCAGCTCCAGACCGCTGCGGCCGTTATCGGCGAGATGCGCCACATGACCGAGACGCTCGATCATGTTCGTCAGCAACCGGCGCTGCACCGGATCGTCATCAATGACCAGAATGTGTGATGTCACGGAAGCCTCCTGCTCTGGACACGCGGTACTCTTTGGCCAACCTCATGTGCCAAATCACGTCAGGCATCTGTGCCATAAAGGGCTGAACATCATGTTTTGAGAAATGCTTGCATTTTATCCATTGCCGGCGATAGCAATGGGGCCCATATCGCTGCCTCTTCCTGTCACGAACGAGAGAAATCCGACGATGACCTTCCGCCCCTTCGCCCCCGAGCAATTTGTTGTCCACGCCGCCGCCGGCCAGAGCCATGGCGCCGCCGCCGACCTCGGTGACCTGCCCTCCTGGCGGCTGGAGGATCTTTATGCCTCCGCTTCCTCGGATGCGTTTCGCAACGATATGAAGAAGGCCGATGCCGACGCGATCGCCTTCGAGACCAAGTGGAAGGGCAAGCTGGCCGAAGCGGCGACGAAGAGCGGCGAAGCCGGCATCGGCGCTGCCGTGCGGGAATTCGAAGCGCTCGAAGACATCATGGGCCGCATCGCGTCGTTTGCCGGCCTCACCTATTTTTCGGACACGTCCAAGCCGGAGAATGGCAAGCTTTACGGCGATGTGCAGTCGAAGCTCACCGACATGTCGGCGCATCTCCTGTTCTTCTCCCTGGAGCTGAACCGGATCGACGACGCGATCCTCGACAAGGCACTCGAAACAGACGCGATCGCCGCCCATTACAAGCCCTGGCTGACCGACCTGCGCATGGACAAGCCCTATCAGCTCGACGACAAGCTGGAGCAGCTTTTCCTGGAAAAATCGATGACCGGTGCCGCCGCCTTCAACCGGCTGTTCGACGAGACTATGGCAAGCCTCACCTTCACTGTCGACGGTGAAGCGCTGCCGCTCGAGGTCACCCTGAACCTGCTGCAGGACCCGTCGAGCGACGTTCGCAAGAAGGCGGCGATGGCGCTGGCGGAAACCTTCAAGGCCAATATCCGCACCTTCACGCTGATCACCAACACGCTCGCCAAGGACAAGGAAATCTCCGACCGCTGGCGCGGCTTCAAGGATATTGCCGACAGCCGGCATCTGGCCAACCGCGTCGAGCGCGAGGTCGTCGATGCACTCGCCGAAGCGGTCAAGTCCGCCTATCCGCGCCTGTCGCACCGCTACTATTCGCTGAAGGCAAAGTGGCTCGGCATGGAGCAGATGGATTTCTGGGACCGCAACGCGCCGCTGCCGGAAACGCCGAACGCGCTGATCTCCTGGGACGAGGCCAAGGACACGGTGCTCTCCGCCTATAATGCCTTCGCGCCGGAAATGGCTGATATCGCCCGCCGTTTCTTCGACGAGCGCTGGATCGACGCGCCGGTGCGGCCCGGCAAGGCGCCGGGCGCCTTCGCCCACCCGACGGTGCCGTCGGCTCACCCCTATGTGCTCGTCAACTACATGGGCAAGCCGCGCGACGTGATGACGCTCGCCCACGAGCTCGGCCACGGCGTGCACCAGGTGCTTGCCGGCGGACAGGGCGCGTTGATGGCCTCGACGCCGCTGACGCTCGCCGAAACCGCGTCTGTCTTCGGCGAGATGCTGACCTTCCGCGCGCTTCTCGACCAGACGAAGGACAAGCGCGAGCGCAAGGCCATGCTCTCCCAGAAGGTCGAGGACATGATCAACACGGTCGTGCGCCAGATCGCCTTCTACGAGTTCGAGCGCAAGGTGCACACCGCGCGGAAGGAAGGCGAGCTGACGGCCGACGATATCGGTAAGCTGTGGCTGTCGGTGCAGAACGAGAGCCTTGGCCCGGCCATCCGGATTTCCGAAGGCTACGAGACCTACTGGGCCTATATCCCGCACTTCATCCATTCGCCCTTCTACGTCTATGCCTATGCCTTCGGCGACTGCCTGGTGAACTCGCTCTACGCGGTCTACCAGAACGCCGAACAGGGCTTCCAGGACAAGTACTTCGAGCTTCTGAAGGCCGGCGGCACCAAGCACCATTCCGAACTGCTCGCCCCCTTCGGCCTCGATGCCACCGATCCGTCGTTCTGGGCACAGGGACTGTCGATGATCGAAGGGCTCATCGACGAACTCGAAGCGCTTGATAAGGCCTGATCCGGACAAGGGTCCGGATCGCGGCGCGATCGACAAGACGACTTTATGAACGACACTGCACCCTATGTGCTGTTCCGGGACGACAGCGAAAGCCGCACCACGGTTTTCGCATCGCCTTCGCGCGTCATAACGGCCCGCACGAAGGCCGAATTTGTCCGCGGCCTTGCCGAGCTTGAACGCGCGCAAAAATCAGGCAAATGGATTGCCGGCTTCATGTCCTATGAGGCCGGCCATCTCTTCGAGGAGAAGCTCGAAGGCTTTGCCGAGGAAAATCGCAAGACGCCGCTGATGTCATTCGGCATCTTCGATGCGCCGAGCGAGGATCATCCCCTCGCCGAGCCGCAGCGGCGAACCGAGAACGAACCCTTCTTGAGCGAACCGCGCGCCGGCTGGGATTTCGATACCTACCGCGAACGTTTCGACCGCCTGCACCTGCATCTGCGAAAGGGCGATTGTTACCAGGCAAACCTGACGATGCCGATCCATGCCCGCTGGTCCGGCGACCCGCGCGCCGCCTTCTGGTCGCTGATCGACCGACAGCCGGTCAAGTACGGCGCGCTCGTCGCGCTCGACGGGCCAGTGCTCCTGTCGCGCTCGCCGGAGCTTTTCTTCCGTGTCGATGCGGACGGCTGGATCGAGACCCACCCGATGAAGGGCACGGCCAAGCGCGGCGCGTCGGCGCTGGAAGACGCCGAGATCATCGCCGCCATGCGCGCCGACGAAAAGACCCAGGCCGAAAACCGGATGATCGTCGATCTCCTGCGCAATGACATCTCGCGCATCACCGAGGTCGGCACGCTTGATGTCCCCAAGCTCTTCGACATCGAGACCTACCCGACCGTGCACCAGATGGTGAGCCACGTCCGAGCAAAGCTCCTGCCCGAGATCAGCCTCAAGGATATTTTCACGGCGCTCTTCCCCTGCGGCTCGATCACCGGGGCGCCGAAGATGCGCGCCATGGAAATCCTGCACGACCTGGAAGACGGTCCCCGCGACGCCTATTGCGGCGCCATCGGTTTCATCGCCCCGAACGGCGTGATGCGGTTCAGCGTCGCGATCCGGACGATATCGCTCTTCGAAAATGGCAATGCCGTCTTTAATGTCGGCGGCGGCATCGTCTTCGACAGCACCGCCCAGTCCGAATACGAAGAGTGCCTCCTGAAGGCCCGCTTTGCCGTTGGCGACGACAGGATCGCGCTCGGCGAAGGCGATGTCGCGCCCGCCGACGACGCGGTCGTCCGATGACGGATTTCTCGTTGATCGAAACCCTGCGCTACGAGCCCGAAGCCGGTTTCATCCGCCTGCGTCTGCACCTCGCCCGGCTGGTCCGATCCGCCCGTCGTCTCGGCATTTCGGGCGCCGATGGCGCGCAGGCCGCGCTGCTTGCAGCGGTCAAGGCCGGCCATGGCGGCGCCGCGCTTCGCGTTCGCCTCGAGCTCTTCCCGGACGGCCATATCGAGGTGAAGACCGCCCCCTTCGCTCCGCTCCCCCAAGATACGGTCTGGCGGGTACGGGTTGCCAGCACCCGGCTCAAGTCGGGCGATCCGCTGCTGCGCTACAAGACCAGTCGCCGCGCCGCCTATGAGGCAGCCCGCGGCGAGTTCGGCCCGAGCGAGGCCGACGA
The DNA here is from genome assembly GCF_014852205.1 of Ensifer sp. ENS06. Lineage (NCBI taxonomy): Bacteria > Pseudomonadati > Pseudomonadota > Alphaproteobacteria > Hyphomicrobiales > Rhizobiaceae > Ensifer > Ensifer sp. ENS06. Next base: position 166,283 of record NZ_JACVBC010000014.1, read on the forward strand.
AGTTCTGCTTCTGAACGAGAAGGATGAGGTCTGCGAAGGCACGATCACCTCCGTCTTCCTCGACGACGGCAGCCGCATCCTCAAGACGCCGCCGATCGCCTGCGGCCTGCTTGCCGGCGTGCTGCGTACCGAGCTCATCTGCCAGCGCCGCGCGCGAGTTGCGCGGCTTTCGCTTAACGACCTCGCCCGCGGCGACCTTTATCTCGGCAACTCGCTACGGGGCCTGATCCGGGTGAACCTCCTGGTCTGAGCCGGGAAGCGTGTGGCGCCTGACCTGGTCCCGTCCATCGCGCTTGGCGAGATAGAGCGCCTGATCGGCGCGTGCATAGAGGTCGCTGACCGTGTCCCCGTCGCGATACTCCGCAACCCCGACCGAACAGGTGTAGAAGAACTCCGGGATGTTCTCGAGCGGGCGGGAATTGCGCACCCGTTCGAGCAGACGATCGAGAATGCGGTGGCCCTCGCTGATGGTGGTATCAGGCAGGATGAGCATGAATTCCTCGCCGCCAATCCGGCCGAAGCAGTCCGAACGGCGCACGAACTCCTGCATCTGGCGCGCAAAGTCGAGTAAAACCTCGTCGCCGCGCTGGTGGCCGTGGCGGTCATTGATCGCCTTGAAGTAATCGATATCGATGATCGCGACACAGCCCCACATATGCGGGTTCTCGGCGCAGTTGGCGATGAACTCGGTGAGACGCCCCATCGTGTAGCGGCGGTTGGGCACGCTCGTCAGCTCGTCGACCTGGGCGGCCCGAAGCGCAAAGTCGCGGTCCTGGCGCAGTTCCCGTTCTTCGGCATGGATCGTCGTGACGTCGACGGCGATGCACAGCATGCAGCCATCCGCATCCACCGTCTCCGTCATCCACAGCCAGCGACCGTCGTGCAGGTCTGTTTCCATGGCGCGGAACGGCACCTTGCCGCGCCGGTGCAATGTCGAGGCGATCCAGGCATCGATGTCTTCCGACTTCAGGATGGTGCCCTGTCCGGCGGCATGGTTCCGACGCATGATCTCTTCCCAGGTCGGGCTCTCGTCCGGACCGACATGGTAGGCCGCGCGAAACGCCGGATTGGCGAAGCGCAGTCGATCGTGCTGATCATAAAGTGCGATCAGCACGGGTGTTTTACTCTGTAGGGCCGCAAGAGCCTTGAGATGACTACCGGTCACGGTCTGTCACGCCTCCGGGAACTAATCAATTATGGCGCGAAGCGGATGCTTCTACCGTAGCTATAGCACGAACCGCTTGTGACAAGCGTTTCACCGTGCGAAACGATAGGGAATATGGTTAAATCGCAACCTAGACCGGTCGCTCCGCATGAAGCATACGCCTTACGACGGTTCTTCAAAACCTTTCACCATCGGCCTTGCCCAGCTCGACCCCGATCGCTGGATTGAGCCGGACGACCAGCTGCAGCACTATCTCTCCGAAAAGAAGCTGCTGCTTGCGCAAGCGCGCGGTACCGTGTTTGCCGCAGCCGACGGTACGCAGGACGCCCAGCGCGAACTGCTCGGCATTCTGATCGACTACCTGCCGACCGCCTACCCCGAGATCTACCGCCGCGACGGCGACAGCATGATCGTCGGAGATGCGCCCGTGCCGCTCGACGGCGATGTGCCGCTGGTCGTTTCCGGCTCGCTCGTTCAGGACGACCTCGCCATCATGCAGAAGACCGGAGACGGCTGGCGTCTCAACGCCGCCTATGTCGCCTTTCCCTCGTCCTGGTCGCTCGCCGAAAAATACGGCCGCACCATGAACGAGATCCATGGCCCCGTCCCGGGTTTCGAGCATGGCACCCGCAATGCCGAACTGATTGCCCGCATGTTCGACAACCTGCCGCCGGGTCGCTTCGTCGAGCGCTTCAACTGGGCGGTCAATGTCGACGGCGCGCTGCACCTGCCGAAATCGAAATCCGAAGGCATCGCCGCCGGTGCGATCGAGATGACCGAGGAGCGGACCTTCATCCGCATCGAACGGCAGACGCTGCGCAAGCTGCCTGAGACCGGTGCGCTCGTCTTCACCATCCGCATCTATTCGGACCCGCTGACGATGCTGCGCAAGCGACCGGATGCCGCGGCGCTGGCCGCGTCCTTCGTCGAGCAGCTGCGCGCCCTGACCTTGCCGCAGGCCGCCTACAAGGGGCTTGTCAGCAAGCGGGACGGGCTGATTGAAGCACTGCTCACGATCGCCGGTTAAGCACAGACGCAAATAGCGGTTGACCCGCCGGCTCTTTATTGTGACAGCAATCTATGCTCTACAGCGCCGCGTGCCCCACGGGCATCGCGGCCGTCGGCACATTCATACGAGCCAGAACAGCGGCCACAGCCGCTTCCTCATGCTTAGTCACCCACCGCCACAGGGAAAGTTTTCTCAGGAGTAAGACAAAAATGGCAGATACCACCTATCCGGTTTATGGCGAGATCACCGGTCCGATCGTGATGATCGGTTTCGGTTCGATCGGTCGCGGCACCTTGCCGCTGATCGAGCGCCACTTCAAATACGACAAGAACCGGTTGATCGTGGTCGAGCCCCGTGAGGATGCTGCCGACAACGAGATCTTCGAACGCCATGGCGTTCGTCACGTTCGCGCGCATGTGACCAAGGACAACTACAAGGAACTGCTGAAGCCGCTTCTGACCGAAGGCGAAGGCCAGGGCTTCTGCGTCAACCTGTCGGTCGACACCGGCTCGCTCGACCTGATGAAGATGTGCCGCAAGCTCGACGTGCTCTACGTCGACACGGTCGTCGAGCCGTGGCTCGGCTTCTACTTCGACGCCGAAATGGACAATTCCGAGCGCACCAACTATGCGCTGCGTGAAACCGTGCGCAAGGAAAAGGAAAAGAACCCGGGCGGCACGACCGCGGTTTCCACCTGCGGCGCCAACCCCGGCATGGTCTCCTGGTTCGTCAAGCAGGGCCTCCTCAACCTCGCCAACGACCTTGGCGTGAAGTTCGAAGAGCCGCATCAGGACGACCGCGAAGGCTGGGCCAAGCTGATGAAGAAGGTCGGCGTCAAGGGCGTGCACATCGCCGAGCGCGACACCCAGCGCACCAAGAACCCGAAGCCGTTCAACACCTTCTGGAACACCTGGTCGGTCGAAGGCTTCATCTCGGAAGGCCTGCAGCCGGCCGAACTCGGCTGGGGCACCCATGAAAACTGGATGCCGAAGAACGCCAAGAAGCACAAGAAGGGTTGCAAGGCAGCGATCTATCTGGAGCAGCCGGGCGCCAACACCCGCGTGCGCAGCTGGTGCCCGACCCCCGGCCCGCAGTATGGCTTCCTCGTGACCCACAACGAGGCGATCTCGATCGCCGACTTCTTCACGGTTCGCGACAAGGAAGGCGAAGTCACCTATCGCCCGACCTGCCACTACGCCTACCATCCGGCCAACGACGCCGTTCTGTCGCTGCACGAAATGTTCGGCAACGGCGGCAACGCCCAGCCGGTGCACCACGTCCTTGACGAAAAGGAACTGGTCGACGGCGTCGACGAACTCGGCGTGCTGCTCTACGGCCACGACAAGAACGCCTACTGGTTCGGCTCGCGCCTGTCGCTCGAAGAAACCCGCCGCATCGCGCCTTACCAGAACGCGACCGGTCTGCAGGTCACTTCGGCCGTTCTCGCCGGCATGGTCTGGGCTCTCGAGAACCCGAAGGCCGGCATCGTCGAAGCCGACGAGATGGACTACAAGCGTTGCCTCGAAGTCCAACTGCCCTACCTCGGCCCGGTCGAAGGTCACTACACCGACTGGACCCCGCTCGACGGTCGCCCGGGCCTGTTCCCGGAAGACATCGACACCAAGGATCCGTGGCAGTTCAAGAACATCCTCGTTCGCTAAGCTGCTGAGACGTAAGCGCATCCGGCCCGGGACACGAACGTGCCCCGGGCCTTTTCATCTCTGGCGGAAAAGCCCGAGGCCGCGGCCTGTCGCTCTTGCTTTCAACTCATGATCGCGGCATGGTCTGCCGGAATGAAACAATCCGCTCGACCCAAACGCGGGGGAAATCGCCTATGAAGCCATTCGCCGTTCTGACCCTAATCGCAACCGCGGCCGCGCTTGCCTCCTGCCAGTCGTCGCCACGGATCATCGATGAGGGTGGGCAGCCGGCACGCCAGGCTTCGGGCGTCGAGGGCTCCTGGGTAGACCCGAACGGTATCGTCTCGACATTTGCCGGTGGTACCTTCTCCACGCGCACGACCGACACCAACCAGTTGCTCGCCTCGGGCAACTACGTCAAGACGAGCCCGACGCTTGTCGAGATCAATATGACCTCGCTGGTGCGCAACACCCAGTCGAAGGTCGCTTGCGCTCTGGTCACGCAGAACCAGCTCAACTGCACCACCGACGCCGGGGCACAGTTCTCGCTCGCGCGTCGCGGCTAAAACAGAAAACACGAAATTGCAAAAGCCTCCGTCCGGAGGCTTTTTTCGTTTGCGGGCCACGACTTAACCTTAACGGTAAACCCGACAACCAGGGCATGGTTTTAGCGCTTGAAGTCGCCTTCAAGTGATGAAAACATCCGGCCCGGCAAAGCCACCCCGACCGTGGGGACCGGATCCGTTTCGGCGGACCGGATGCGGTCGGGCGACAACCGGCAAAACAGGAGAACATCATGATCAGACACGTGCGGACCGGCCTGATGACCGCGTCCATTCTTGCCCTCTCCTCGGGCGCAGCCTTCGCCGATTATGAATTGAACATCCTGCATATCAACGACCTCCATTCCCGCATCGAATCGATCAACAAGTTCGATTCCACCTGCTCGGCGGAAGAGGAGGGCAAGAACGAGTGCTTCGGCGGCGTCGCGCGCCTCAAGGCCTTGATCGACCAGAAGCGCCAGGACCTCTCGGGCAAGAACGTGCTGCTGCTCAACGCCGGCGACAACTTCCAGGGTTCGCTGTTCTTCACCACCTACAAGGGCCTCGCGGAAGCCGAATTCCTCAACCTGATGAAGTTCGACGCGATGACCGTCGGCAACCATGAGTTCGACGAGAGCGAGGACGGCCTTGCCGGCTTCCTCGACAAGATCGCCTTCCCGGTCGTCACCGCCAACGTGCTGCCGAGCCAGAAGTCGAAGATCGGCGACCGCATCAAACCGTCGATCGTGCTCGATGTCGGTGGCCAGAAGGTCGGCATCGTCGGCGCGGTTGCCAACGACACGCCGGAGCTCTCTTCCCCCGGCCCGGACATCCTGATCGGCGACGACGTCGCCACCACCACGGCAGCCGTCGAGGAGCTGAAGAAGCAGGGCGTCGACAAGATCATAGCGCTCACCCATGTCGGCTATCCGCGCGACCTCGCGGCCATCGCCAAGATCCCGGATGTCGACGTCGTCGTCGGTGGCCACTCGCACAGCCTGCTGTCCAACACCGATGCAAAAGCCGAGGGTCCTTACCCGACGATGGTCGATAACCCAGGCGGCTACAAGGTTCCGGTCGTCCAGGCCGGCTCCTACACCAAATATCTTGGCGACCTCGTCGTTACCTTCGACGACAAGGGCGTGGTCAAGGCTGCCAAGGGCGATCCGATCCTGGTAGACAGCTCGGTCAAGCCGGATGAGGCCGTGCTCGCCCGCGTCGCCGAACTCGGCAAGCCGATCGAAGAGCTGCGCTCGAAGATCATCGCCAAGACCGAAGCACCGATCGACGGCTCGCGCGAGAATTGCCGCACCAAAGAGTGCGAAATGGGCAGCCTGCTCACCGACGCCATGCTCGACCGCGTCAAGGGCCAGGGTGTGACCATCGCCATCACCAACGGCGGCGGCCTGCGCGCCTCCATCGATGCCGGCGACGTTTCGATGGGCGAAGCCATTACGGTCCTGCCGTTCCAGAACACGGTTGCGACCTTCCAGATGAAGGGCGACGGCATTCGTGAAGCCCTGGAAAACGGTCTCAGCAAGCTTGAGGAAGGCGGCGGCCGTTTCCCGCAGGTGGCCGGCATGAAGTTCTCCTTCGACAAGTCGAAGCCGGTCGGCAGCCGCGTCGTCTCGGTCGAGGTGAAGGAAGGCGAGGCCTACGTCCCGCTCGATCCGGCCAAGACCTATTCGCTCGTCACCAACAACTACATGCGCAATGGCGGCGACGGCTACGACGTCTTCAAGGAGAAGGGTGAAAACGCCTACGACTACGGTCCGGGCCTCGAAACCGTGCTTGCCGACTACCTTGCCGCCCACCAGCCGTTCAAGCCCTATACCGACGGCCGCATCACCGAGGTCGCTTCGGCGGCCGGTGCGGCAACGGCCGAGCCGGCGGCGGACGCAAAGCCTGCTGCCGACGCCACGGCAGCCCAGCCGGCGGCAACGGCCGGCGGCACGGCGGCAGCGAGCGGCCCGCAGAAGCACGTGATCACCAAGGGCGACACGCTCTGGGATCTCGCCAAGGCCTTCTACGGCGAAGGCGCGCTCTGGAAGAAGATCTCCGACGCCAACGGCAAGCCGGCGCCGCGCCACCTGCATGTCGGCAAGGAACTGGAGATTCCGGCAAAGTAAGACAATTTGCCTCTACTTTCAGAGCCGGCGCGGCTTCCCCGCGCCGGCTTTTCTTTTTAGAAGGACTGGAAACCGAAGGAACGAAAGCGGCGTCCCGATACGGGGACCCGACGAGGATGAAGATGACCGATCAGCTTGCCGTGACCACCCCTGCCAACCACCCGTCCGTCAAATCCGGAAAGGTCGGTATCCTGCTGGTCAATCTCGGCACGCCTGATGGCACCGACTACACCTCGATGCGCCGCTACCTGAAGGAGTTTCTGACCGACCGCCGGGTGATCGAGTGGTCGCGACTGTTCTGGTACCCGATCCTGTTCGGCATCGTGCTCAACACCCGCC
>NZ_JACVBC010000015.1:0-157135 GCF_014852205.1 Ensifer sp. ENS06
GTCAGTGATCGGGCTTATAGACCCCCATCCTCACAGACGTCAACAGCCACGTTCAAAAAAACTTCAAAAATCGACAACTCTCTGAATTTACACAATAATTCCAGCTGTTGATAAACTAGGTCGATTTTGATCCGCGAGACCGCGGTCTTTCGGTCCGCAAACCACTGCCCTTGGTTGCAAGATCATATATCGCCACAATCAGGCAGGATTTAGGAGCGCGACAGGTGCCTAACGTCTGTGGTCGGCAGTGCCATTTCACGGGTGAAATGGCCGCGGTTTTCCCTGACGCTCTGCATCAGGAATTCGCGCACCGCCCTTACCCGCGGGACGGCAACCAGGTCTCTATGGCAAACCAGCCAGTAGGTGCGCTTGAGCTCGATCTCTTCCGGCAGAACGATCTCCAGGTCGTCTTCCTGCTGCGCGATGAAGTGTGGCAAGACGCAAAGGCCCAGCCCCTGCCGCACGGCCTTCAACTGCGTCAGGATGCTCGAACTCTGGAAATGGGCATGCAGGCCCGGCTGCAGCTCCCCCAGGTAATCGAGACCCGGCGCGAAGATCATGTCGTCGATGTATCCGACGAAGCGGTGTGCGGCGAGGTCGTTGCGCCCGGTGATCGGCGGGTGCTTCGAGAGATAGCTGCGGGCGCCATAGACATGCAGCGTATAGGGCGTCAGCACCTCGGATTGGTAAGGCCCAGCCTTCGGCGCCGTCAGGGCCACCTGGATATCCGCCTCCTTGCGCGACAGAGACATGATCTGCTGGATCGCCAGCATCTCCAGGGAGACGTTCGGATAGCGCGCAGCAAAGTCCGCCAGCCGGTCGGCCAGAAAGAAGTTGCCGAAGCCTTCGAGTGTGCTGAGACGGACGACGCCGCGCTGCGCCGTCAGACCGTCATTGATGTCGAGCTGCAATTGTTCGGTCTCGCGCTCGATCCGCTCGGCGGTTTCGACGAAGCGCTGGCCCATGCCGGTCAAGATGTAGCCGCGCGGATTGCGCTCGAACAGCTTGACCTTGAGCGCGAATTCCAGCCTGTCGATGCGACGAGACACCGTGGCATGGCTGGTCCTCAAGCGCCGCGCCGCCGTCGACAGTTGCCCGGTGCGGGCCACCGCCAGAAAGAACTGCAGATCGTCCCAGGTGAAATTCGGATTCATGCCTACTCCCCGTCTGTCCGAAAATGAACAGATCCTGTTTTGCAATTTACGGTTCCGGACGCTTGCATCCAAGCGGTTTTTTCCCGATTGTACGCGTCAGAGCGGACATCTGAGGAGCATGTCTGGCCAAATATGAACAGACCGAAACGAACGCCCCCGGCGGCCACCATCCGGCGCCGGAGTATTCCTGCGTTCGTTCGCGGCGGCTGGCGGTTCAGGACGAAGACAAGATGACGAAGCTCAAGAATGCGGCGCCGGGGCGCGGCTGAAGGAGCGATGTCGCCCGAACCCGGGATCTGAAGGGTCGCGCCGTACATATCGAGGGAGAACCATGGACATATACGACTTCATCGTCGTTGGGGCAGGTAGCGCCGGCTGCGTGCTTGCCAACCGCCTTTCGGAAAACCCGGGGCATCGCGTGCTGCTGCTCGAAGCCGGCGGCCGCGACAACTACCATTGGATCCACATTCCGGTCGGCTATCTCTATTGCATCAACAATCCGCGCACGGACTGGTGTTTCACGACCGCAGCGGAAGAGGGCCTGAACGGCCGTTCACTCGGCTATCCCCGCGGCAAGGTGCTCGGCGGCTGCTCGTCGATCAACGGCATGATCTATATGCGCGGCCAGGCTGAGGACTACGACCACTGGCGCCAGCTCGGCTGTACCGGCTGGGGCTGGGACGACGTGCTGCCGCTCTTCAGGAAATCCGAGGACCACTATCGCGGTGCCAACGAGATGCACGGCGCCGGCGGCGAATGGCGGGTGGAAAAGGCGCGCGTGCGCTGGGACGTGCTCGACGCCTTTCAGAAGGCGGCAAGCGAAGCCGGCATTCCCGAGACGCCGGATTTCAACCGCGGCAGCAACGAAGGCTCCGGTTATTTCGATGTCAACCAGCGTTCCGGCATCCGCTGGAACACCGCAAAGGCATTCCTGCGCCCGGCGCAGAAGCGCGGCAACCTCACAGTTCTGACCAAGGCGCATGTGCGCAAGCTGGTCATCGAGGGCGATCGCATCGCCGGCGTTGAATTCCAGCATGACGGCACAGTCAAGCGCGCCGGCGCAACCCGCGAAACTGTGCTCTCCGCCGGCGCGATCGGCTCACCCCATATCCTCGAACTCTCCGGCATCGGCCGTGGTGACGTGCTGCAGGCAAACGGCATCGAGCTTCGCCACGAACGCGCCGGGGTCGGCGAAAACCTGCAGGATCATCTGCAGCTGCGCATGGCCTACAAGGTCACCGGCGTACCGACGCTCAACGAAAAGGCAAACTCGCTGTTCGGCAAGGCGTCGATCGGGCTCGAATATCTGCTGAAGCGTTCCGGGCCGATGGCAATGGCGCCGAGCCAGCTCGGCATCTTCACCCGCTCCGGACCGGAAAAGGAAACGCCGGATCTGCAGTATCACGTGCAGCCGGTGTCGCTCGACAAGTTCGGCGAGCCGGTTCATTCCTTCCCGGCAATCACCGCCAGCGTCTGCAATCTGCGCCCGGAAAGCCGCGGTTCGGTACATCTGAAGGGTCCGGATTTTGCCGCCGCACCGGACATCAGGCCGCGCTACCTGACGGCGGAGGCCGACCGCGATGTCGCGGTCAGCGCCATCCGACTGACGCGGCAGATCGTCAAGCAACCCTCTTTCGCCCGCTTCAACCCGGTCGAGTTCAAGCCGGGCCCGTCCTACGAGACCGAGGACGATCTGAAGCGCGCGGCCGGCGATATCGGCACGACGATCTTTCATCCGGTTGGGACCTGCCGCATGGGCGCCGATCAGGACAGCGTCGTCGATCCGGAACTGCGCCTGCGCGGCCTGAAGGGATTGCGCATCGCCGACGCCTCGGTCATGCCGACGATCACCTCGGGCAACACCAATTCGCCGACGATTATGATCGCCGAAAAGGCGGCGACGATGATCCTGGCAGTCAATCGTTAGGCGTCAGCGGCAAGGGCGGGCAGCACTCGGGCGCCCGTCGAAGATGCTGATTCCATGCCGGATTCGGCCAGCTAGCGGTGTCGGATAACGGTAAACTGGCCGAAAAGCGACGCGAAAAGCTTAAATCTCAGGCGTTGAGCCCCTATATCATGTCCTGATGGCTCGGTTTGAGCCCAAGCAAGATTTAGGGGTTGTGATGGCAATGCAGCGATTTGGGCGTTTTGGACGAACTCTGGCAATGATGGCGATCGGCATGGTCGTCGCGCTGACCGTTGTGGACGTCGCCGAAGCGCGGCGTTCGGGCGGCGGCTTCGGTAGCCGCGGCACCCGCACCTTCTCGCAGCCGCCGGTCACCCGTACCGCGCCGACCAACGCGGCACCGATCGACCGTTCGATAACGCCGCGCCAGGACGCAGGCCCGGCCGCGACCAATCCGGCAGCCGGCCAGACGCGCCCGAACGCCACCCAGCCGAACGCCCGTCCGGGCTTCTTCAGCGGCTTCGGCGGTTCGCTGCTCGGTGGCCTGATGGTCGGCGGCCTCATCGGCATGCTGATGGGCGGCGGTTTCGGCGGCGCTGCCGGCTTCCTCGGCCTGATCGTGCAGATGCTCCTGATCGGTGGCCTGATCATGCTCGCCATGCGCTTCTTTAACCGCAACCGCCAGCAGACAGCCTATGCCGGCCCGTCCGAGCGCTCGTCGGGCCAGCAGCCATCGAACGGCATGCCGTCGTTCAAGATCCCGAGCATCGGCGGCGGCCAGGCAAGCGGTCAGGCGCAGGCTCGACCCCAGGCAGCCCCTCAGGCGGCGCCCGTCACCGACGGCCCGGCCGATGAAATCGGCGTCCAGGGGTCCGACCTCGAGCAGTTCGAAAAGATGCTGAAGGACGTGCAGGCGGCTTACGCCGCGGAAGACTACGGCACGCTGCGTCGCCTGACGACGCCGGAAGCCATGTCGTACCTAGCCGAAGAGCTCAGCGACAACGCCACGAGCGGCGTCAAGAACGATGTGCGCGACGTGCACCTCGTTCAGGGCGACGTCGCCGAAGCGTGGTCGGAAAACGGAACCGAATTTGCGACCGTCGCCATGCGTTACGAGAGCATCGACGTCATGCGCGACCGCACCACCGGCAAGGTGATCAGCGGCGATCCGGACAATCTGACGGAAGCCGTCGAGCTCTGGACCTTCGTGCGCAAGCCGGGTGCCGAATGGCAGGTTTCGGCGATCCAGGGCGTCAGCCACGACTGACGCGCAGCAAAGCCTATAGAAAAGGCCCGGTCGGCATCGCCGCACCGGGCCTTTCCGTTTTCAGGCTTGTCCAATCACACGGCCGCGGGGGCCACAGTCGACGGCGCGAGGATGCCGGTGATCAGATCCCGCAGCCAGCGATGGGCGGGGTCGCCGTCGCGCCGCCGATGCCAGATCTGCCGGAAGGCGAAGGGCGGGATCGCGAAGGGCGGCGCGAAGATGGCGAGCGGCCCGGTCTCCCCGTCGCGGGGCAGGATCCGGCGCGCAACCGTAAGCACAAGGTCGGTTCCGGGAACGAGACCCGGCGCCGCACTCCAATGAGGCAGGGCCAGCGCAATGCGGCGCTTGTGTCCAATAGCCGAAAGCGCAAGGTCGATCTCGTTGCCGGTATCGCCACGCAGGGAGACGAGAATATGCGGCCGCTGCAGATAGGCCGAAAGATCCATCGTCGTTTCGCCGCCGAGGCTCGCGCGATCGGCCAGGCAGGCGAAGTGCTCCTCGAACAGCAATGATGTCCTCAGATCCTCGGCAAGCGTCGGGAAAACCCCGAGCGCCAGATCGATTTCGCCGTCGACGGCCTGTGCCATCATCACTTCGCGGCTTGCCTGGCTGACGAGGAGATCGACGTTCGGCGCCTGCCGGCGCAGCACGGTCATCAGTTGCGGCAGCAGCACAAGCGCAGCGTAATCGGACATCGCCAGCCGGAAGACGTGGGGCTCGCGCGCCGGATCGAACGGCTGAGACCCCATGAGCAGACGCATATGCGCGAGCGCTTCGGCAAGCTGCGGCGCGATCTCCAGCGCCCGCACCGTCGGCTCGAGATGGCCGCCATGGCGAACCAGCAAGGGATCGTCGAACAGAGCGCGCAACCGCGCCAGCGCATGGCTGACGGCAGGCTGGCTCTTGTTCAACCGCAGAGCCGCGCGCGAGACGTGGCGCTCCGCCAGGAGCGCGTCGAGCACCACGAGCAGGTTCAGGTCGATTGCGCCAAGATTATTCATCATACGAATATAGCACGTGAAAAATTGGAATTTCCATTCCCAAGATAGATGATGGAGGATCGCCGCAACAAAAAGGAAAAACAATGCCCAATCTCTCCTCCCTCCTGTTGCTTGCCGTGGCGATCTTCGCCGGCGCCGTCGTCCCCCTCCAGGCCGGCGCCAATGCCAACCTTGGCCGCCTCCTCGGCCATCCGCTCTGGGCGACGGTCGTCTCGCTCGGCGTCAGTCTCGCGCTCATCCTGCCGATGCTGATTGCCTTCCGGGCGCCGTTGCCCAGCCTGGCTGTGGCATTCAAGGGTCCGTGGTGGATCTGGGTCGGCGGCCTCGCCGGCGTGATCTACATCACTGCGGCTCTTCTCCTTGCGCCGAAGCTCGGCGCGGCAAGCTTCATTGTCGCCGTCATCGCCGGCCAGATGGTCATTTCCATGTTGATCGATCACTACGGCCTGATGGGTTTCCCGCAAAAGCCGGTCAATGCGGCGCGGCTGACCGGCCTGTTCTTCATCGTCGGCGGCATGGTGATCACCCAGATCGCCAATGTCACGCCGGCCTTGGCCAACGCGCCGCGATAGCACAGAGCCGCATCTCGGCAGCGGCAGCCATGACGATCAAGGCTGCCGCTTGTCACCTGAGAAGCACCCATGGTAAATGGCTGACCATGTCGAGCGAACCCCATTTGATGGCCTGATTTGCCCCGCAAGGCGGGGCTTGCATCTGTGAGCCCAGAACCGTCCGCCTCTTGCGCGGGCTTATCCTGTTCGCATTCGATCTCATCAAACCTGCCCAATACAGCAGACCCGAGATCGATTGCGTCTCATCGGGCTCTCCTATGGACAAATCCAATCTTTGGGGCGATGCCGCCTTCCGGCGCATCAGCCTCGTCCTCACCGTCGATTCCTTCTGCTCCTGGATGCTCGTCGCCGCGCTGCCGCTCGTCGTTGCAAGCCGCTTCGGCGCCGGTGCGGAACTGGTCGGCAGTCTTGCCTTGCGTCTGCTGCCGAGCCTCCTGCTTGCGCCGATCGTCGCCTCGCTCCTACGGCGCAGCGGCCCGCAGCTTCCGGTGCTGTGCTGCCTGTCGGTGACCGCCATCGCCATTCCCGGCCTTGCGTTCGCGCCGGACGCAATGACATTGCACATGATCGTCCTGGTCATCGGCGCTGCGGACGCGGTGGTCACGCCGGGTCTGTTGATGCTGCGCGCCGCCGTCGTTCCAGCCGGCCGCAACATGGAGGCCAACACCGCCTTCCAGGCGATCGACCGCTTCGCCAAGATTTTCGGTCCGCCGGCGGCGGGTCTGGCAGCTGCCTCCACCTCGATCGTGACAACCCTTCTTGCGCTGTCCCTTGCCCAGATCGGGGCAGCCCTTCTGCTGGTGCTTCAACCACGCGACAAGCCGGTGCAAGAGAACGCGGCACCCTCGCACGCATCGGGCTTCGGACGGGAAACCCTTGCGATGTTTCGCGAGAACCCCTTGCTCTGGGCTTTGCTGCTCCCGGCCTTCGGCTACATGGTCTCGCTCGGGACACTGCAGCCGTTCCTGTTCTGGCTCAATCGTGACCAGTTTCATCTCGGCCCGGACATGTGGACCTTGCTTCTGGCGGCACAGGGCGCCGGCGCCCTGATTGGTGCCGTCGTCTCGCACCGATTGGCGGGAGCTTTGACCAGTACGCAGGCGCTGCTTCGCGCCTATCTTCTCTCCAGCCTGCTCGAAGGCCTTTCGACCTTCGCGCTGATTTTTGCCCCCAATTCCCTGGTGGCCAGCGGACTGCTGATCGTCGGCGGCATACCGGAGATGATCGCTTTCGCCACCTACTTTACCCTTGTGCAACGCTGCCTGTCCCTGGAGCGCCAGGCAGTGTTTTACGCCGTGAGCTTGCCACTCATGGATGCCTGCTTGATCGCCGGCATCGTCTCGGGAGCCTTCTATACCAGCAATCTCGTGACCCTCGGGCAGTTCTGGCTCTTTGCCAGCGCCTGCGCCGTGCTTCCGGTTCTGCCGTTCCTCGCGTGGCGCGGGTCGGCGACCGACCGTCAGAGCAGTGTCTCGCGGCAAAAAGATCAACGCCAGCCGTAACTTACGGCTGGCGTGTTTCACTTTGACTGGCCATACTCGCACCGGGCTATAAAGGGGTATTGCATGCAGGACCGGTTGTTCATCGATGGCAAATGGGAAAAACCGCGGCGCGGCGGCACGCTCGACGTGATCGATCCGGCGACGGAGGAGATCATCCATCGTGCGCCTGCGGCAACTTACGAAGACGTGGACAGGGCCGCAAAGGCGGCCCGCATCGCCTTCGACAGCGGCCCCTGGCCAAAACTTTCGGGCAGCGAGCGCGCCGCCTATCTGCGTGCAATCGCCGCCAAGATCGAGGAAAAGCGCCACTCGCTGGCCCGGCTCGAAGTCGCCGACAACGGCAAGCCGCTGCCGGAAGCATTGTGGGACATCGACGATGCCGCAGGCTGCTTCCGCTATTATGCCGGCCTCGCCGAGGAACTGGACACCAGCCCTGAGGAGGCGATCGCCGTCGGCGACAGCCGCTTCACGTCACGCGCTGTGCGCGAACCGCTGGGCGTCGTCGGCGCGATCACCCCGTGGAACTATCCGTTGCTGATGGTGTCGTGGAAGGTGGCTCCGGCGCTGGCCGCCGGCTGCACCATCGTGCTCAAACCGTCGGAGCTGACGCCACTGACAGCACTTGAGCTCGGCGTCATCGCCGAGGAAGTCGGGCTGCCGGCCGGCGTGCTCAACATCCTCACCGGCACCGGCCAGGACGCCGGCCAGCCGCTGACCGAGCATCCGCTGGTCGACAAGCTTGCCTTTACCGGCTCCGTCGTCACCGGCCGCAAGGTGATGATGGCCGGTGCCCAGGACATCAAGAATGTCAGCCTCGAACTCGGCGGCAAGTCACCCTTCGTCGTCTTTGCCGACAGCGACATCGACAAGGCCGTCGAATGGATCATGTTCGGCATCTTCTGGAACCAGGGCCAGGTCTGCTCGGCGACCTCGCGCGTGCTCGTCGAGGAGCCGATCTACGAGACCGTCGTCAAGCGCCTCTGCGAAGAAGCGGCGAAGATCACCATCGGCAATGGTCTGGAAGACGGCACCCTGCTCGGGCCGATCGTCTCGAAGGGGCAGTACGACAAGATCATGGGCGCGATCGACCGCGCCCGCCAGGACGGCGCCACGGTGGCTGCCGGCGGCGGCCGCCCGGCCGGCCTCAACAGCGGCTACTTCATCGAACCGACGGTGCTGACCGATATGCGCGAAGACAGTTACGTCTGGCGCGAGGAGATCTTTGGTCCGGTCGTCTGCGTCAAGCCGTTTGGCGAAGAGGCCGACGCGATCCGCATGGCCAACGACAGCCGCTTCGGTCTTGCAGCCGCCGTCATGTCGGCCGACAGGGACCGCTGCGAGCGCGTCGCCCGCGCATTTCGCGCTGGCATCGTCTGGATCAACTGCTCGCAGCCGACCTTCACCGAAGCACCCTGGGGTGGCTACAAGCAATCGGGCATCGGCCGTGAGCTCGGCCGCTGGGGCCTTTCCAATTATCTGGAGACCAAGCAGATCACCAGTTTCGACGCCGACGAGCCCTGGGGCTGGTACATCAAGGGATAGCACCGATCGGGGCGTGGAGGTCAGCGTCAAATTCCCTTCATGCGGCTGTGAAATAAGCCGACTAACGATGGCATCACGCAAAGTTGTCGTCGAACACACGCAATCCGGAGGGTCAGATGAACAGGTCGAACGACGAGATCGAAACGCAGGACTGGCTGGAAGCAGAACTGGCCGACACGCTCGACGAGGACTACGAACTCGAGCTTTCCGAACCGGCGCTGTCGGAAGAGATCCGCAAGATCTACCGCAAGAACCACCCGCCATCGATCCCGCGCATCGATTACTTCCGCTCGCTGCTGAAGTTGCAGTCGGAGCTGATCAAGCTTCAGGACTGGGTGGTCCATCACAAGGAAAAGGTGGTGGTGATCTTCGAGGGCCGCGATTCCGCTGGCAAAGGCGGCGTCATCAAGCGCATCACCCAGAGGCTCAATCCCCGCGTCGTGCGTGTCGTCGCGCTGCCGGCACCGTCCGACCGCGAAAAGACGCAATGGTATTTCCAGCGCTACGTGCCGCACCTGCCGGCCGGCGGCGAGATCGTGCTCTTCGACCGCTCCTGGTACAACCGCTCCGGCGTCGAGCGCGTCATGGGCTTCGCCACCGAGGACCAGGTCGAGCAGTTCTTCGACGACGTGCCGGAATTCGAGCGCATGCTGGTTCGCTCCGGCATCCGGCTGGTGAAGTACTGGTTCTCGATCACCGACGAGGAGCAGCAGATGCGCTTCCTGGTGCGCATTCACGACCCGTTGAAGCAGTGGAAGCTGTCGCCGATGGATCTGCAGTCGCGGGTGCGCTGGGAAGGTTACACCAAGGCCAAGGAGGAGACCTTCGCCCGAACCAACATCCCGGAAGCGCCCTGGCATATCGTCGAAGGCAACGACAAGAAGCGCGCCCGTCTGAACTGCATCGACCACCTGTTGAGGCAGATCCCCTACGAGGACGTGCCGCACGAGGAAATCTCCCTGCCGGAACGCGTCTTCAACCCGGACTACGAGCGCAAGGTTCTGCCGCCGGAACTCTACGTGCCGTCGAAATACTGACGCACGCGGGCAACTGCCCGCGTCTGCAGCCATTGAAAGCGAGGCGGCATCCGCCCGCCTCGCTTGCAATATCCCTGCGAAAATCAGAGATTGCCGTGAAACGCCAGTTTCATGGACATCGCATGAGCCCGAAAGAACGTTCCTTCCTCACCCGTGTTCGCCAAGTGCTGCCGGAACTGCATCCGGCCGAGCGGCGGCTGGGCGACTTCCTCTGCGATTTTCCAGGCGAGGTCGCCAGCTACTCAGCCCAGGAACTGGCGGCGCTCGCACATGTGTCGAAGGCGACGGTCTCTCGCTTCATCCAGCGGCTCGGCTACGACAATTACGAAGAAGCGCGTCGGCATGCCCGCGCCGACAAGCAGACCGGTTCGCGCCTGTTCCTTGCAACCGCCACCGACAGCGGCGGCGAGCAGTCGCTCACGTCCCATGTGGCGCAGGGCGTGGCCAATATCGAAGCGACCTTTCTCGCCATTTCCGAAACCCAGGTGACGGCGGCAGCAACCGCCATCCTTGGCGCCCGCAAAGTCTGGGTCATCGGCTTTCGCGCCAGCCATTCCTTCGCCACCTATCTGCAATGGCAGATGACACAGGTGGTCGAGCACATCTCGGCCATTCCCGGCGGCGGCCAGACGCTCGGCGAACATCTGGTCAGCATCAACAACGACGACGTCGTCATCCTTTTTGGCCTGCGCCGGCGCGTCACGTTGATGGAACCGATCCTCGCGCAGCTCGAAAAATCGGGCGCAAGGCTGCTCTATATCACCGACGAAGGCGTTCCCTTCCTCAACCAGGCAGAATGGCATTTCCGCTGCCAGACGCTGGCGCCGGGGCCCCTGTTCAACCACGTCTCGGTGATGGCGCTCTGCCATCTGCTCACCACACGTTGCATCGAAATCGCCGGTCCCGCCGGCCGAAACCGCCTGCGCGGCATCGAGGCGATCAACGACGCGCTCGACGAATTGTGAGCGCCGATTGGGCATTTGCCTGAAACGGCAGAACATTTTTCGAGCACAAGAAATCTGAGTTTCAACCGCCCGTTAGAGTGCAATCTGTCGCCAAGCTTTTGACAGCAAACGAGAAACTATCGTTTCTCACGGACTGGCACGAAATCTGCATTTCATAACCTGGGTTGCGAGCGGCCAATTCCTTTCGCAGCGCGTCATAGAATCTCCTATGAAACTCAGATTTCATGATGTAGATTTCATGAAACTGAGTTTTCACATTTTCACGTTGTTAAGCCATAAAGGGGAACGAACCATGGCAGCGGAAAATATGGTACCGTCCGGCAGGTCATCGCCGGTCATCAGACAGTTGGAATCAGCCTTCACCAAGATCGGCGTCACCGGCGCCCACAAGCAGATCCTCGCCCTCGTGCTCATCGGCTGCCTGTTCGACAGCTTCGAACAGAACACCATCGGCGTCGCCGGCCCGATCCTGAAAGAACATTGGGGCCTTACCGGCACCGACATCGGTTTCCTCAACACCATCACCTTTGGCAGCGCGGCGATCGGCCGCCTGCTTTCAGGCATCCTCGGCGACCGCTACGGCCGACGCGTGATGCTGACCATCAACCTCCTGCTCTTCACCATTGGCTCGGCCGCCTGCGCCATGGCGCCGAACTTCGCCACGCTCTGCTTTGCCCGTGCCATCGTCGGCTTCGGCGTCGGCGGCGAAATCTCGACGGCCGTTACCATGCTGTCGGAATTCTGCTCGCCGAAATTCCGCGGCACGGCGGCCGGCCTCGTCAATGTCGGCGCCGGCGGCTTCGGCAACTTCCTGGCGCCCGCCTTCGGCCTGATGATCTTCACCCTCTTCCCGGGTGAAAACAGCTGGCGCTGGCTCTTCGCCGCCCTCGCGCTCCCGGCCCTGCTCGTCGTCTTCTACCGCCGCTTCGTGCCGGAGACCCCGCGCTTCCTGGCTTCGCAGGGTAAGATCGACGAAGCCAACAAGGTGCTCTCCATCCTTGCCTCCGGCTCGCTGCGCCCGCGCAATCTCAAGGTCCAGGAATATCTGACCAAGGATCACCTGAAGGACGAAGAGCCGGCCAAGAGCGACTGGAAGGAACTCTTCCGCGCCCCCTTCATCGGCCGCACGATCCCCGTCGCCATCGCCATCCTGATGAGCTACGGCGCTCAGCTTTCCGTGCTGACGCTGATGCCGATCATCTTCGTCTCCATGGGCTACACGCTGCAGGGCAGCCTGCTCTACAGCATGATCATCCAGAGCGGCAGCGTGCTTGGCGCCATCGCCGCCTCGATGTTCGGCTACTACTTCCCGCGCAAAAAGGTGCTGACGCTCGGCGCCGTGTTCGCCTGCCTCGCGGCGGTCTCGATCGCCTATCTCGGCACCAACATCTATCTGGTGCTGATGTTCGGCGCGATCTTCCAGTTCTTCGTGCTGCTGCTCAACACCTCGATCTGGATCTATGCGCCCGAACTCTTTCCGACCCGCATCCGCGCCTTCGGCGTGGCGCTGATCCTGGCAACCGGTTCGGCCGCGGGTTCCTTCGTCCCCACCATCGCCGGCGCCCTCTTCGACGTCTACGGCATGGTCGGTGTCTTCGGGCTTGCCGCCGGCATGTATGCGGTCTTTGCCTTCTGCATCCAGCTCGGCCCCGAAACCTACGGCATGTCGATGGAAGACCTCACCCAGCCTGCCGATGCGGACCTCGCAAAGGCTGACACTTCTGAAATCAAAGTCGGCGTGGAACTGAGAACGTGAGCGCACATATCCTTCTGATCAACCCGAACAGTTCGCGTGCCACCAGCGACATGATGGTCGCCATCGCACGCCGGGCGGCATCAGGACGCATGGCCGTGGCAGTCGCCACGGCCATGCGGAACCCGCCGATGATCGTCACGCCGGAGCAGCTGGACGCATCCGCTGCCGAGGTCGTCGAGATCGGCGAAAAGCATGAGGCCGGATGCCTCGGCATCGTCGTCAGCGCCTTCGGCGATCCCGGCCTTGCCGCGCTCAAGCACCGGCTCGATATCCCCGTCATCGGAATCTGTGAGGCCTCGATGATCGAGGCCTCACAGGGCGGCCGCAAATTCGGCGTCGCCACCACGACGCCGGAACTGATCCAGGCGATCGACGACCGCGCCCGCGATCTCGGCGTCTGGGAACAATATACCGGCATCCGTTGCACTTCGGGCGATCCGCTGGCGCTTTCCGCCCACCCGGATCGGCTGCTTTCGGCTCTCGGCGAGGCGGTCCGCCAATGCATCGAGCTCGACGGCGCCGAGGCCGTCATCATCGGCGGCGGCCCGCTCGGCCAGGCGGCCGACGAGCTCCAGCCGATGTTTTCGACGCCGATCATCGCCCCCATCCCGAGCGCAATCGGCCGCATGCTCGACCTGATGCAGGTCGCCGCCTGACAGGCACTCCTCATCGCAGACACCCAAAAGGAGTATGGATCGGGCGGCGCTAATGCCTGTTTCCGCCGGCCGCCCTGTGGTATTTTCGCCCTTCCTAATTGGCGAGACCGAAGCTGGGGCGGAGGTTACGCGATGAAATCTCTCTTTGCTTCGCTGGTCGCGGTGGCGTTCTTCGCCGCGGCGGCGAACGCGGGTCCTTTGCATGACGCGGCACGGGACGGCGACACGGAACGCGTCAAACAGTTGCTCGATCAGGGAACCGATATAACCGAGCCGGATGCGGCCGGTGAACCGGCGCTGTTGATTGCCGCTCTCAAGGGTCGCGCCGAGGTCGTCGCCCTTCTCATCGACCGCGGCAACGACATCGAGATCCGCAACAAGGGCGGTCTCACCGCGCTTCACGCCGCGGCCTATGGCGGCAATCTCGAAACCGTCAAACTACTCGTCGCCAAGGGCGCGGCGGTCAACGACGTCGCCAACTTCTACAAGATGTCGCCGCTGCATGCGGCGGCCGAAGAAGGCCACGCCGAAGTGGTCGCCTTCCTGCTTGCCAACAAGGCAGACATCGAAGCCAAGGAGCGCAACGGCTATACGCCGCTCACCCAGGCCGGCTGGCGGTCCTATTGGCCGGCCGCCGAACTTCTGTTGAAGGCCGGCGCCACCTGCCAGAAGGCCGAGCTTGTCGGCGAATGGCTCTACGGCGAATGCACGAAACGTCAATAGATCCGGAAACGGAGGAAACGGCATGTCTCGACACTCCATACGATTTATAATCGCGGCGTCAGCGGCGTTCCTTGCGCCGGCCGTCCCGTCACTGGCAGAAGAGCCCGTGAACACCGGCTACTTTGGTGACGTGGCGATCAAGGGTTACGATCCCGTCGCCTATTTCACCGAGAACAAGGCTGTCGAAGGATCACCCGAATTCAGCTATCGCTGGCTTGGCGCCACCTGGCAGTTTGCCAGCGCCGAGCATCGCGACCAGTTCATCAAGGAGCCGACCCGCTATGCGCCGCAATATGGCGGCTACTGCGCCGATGGGGTCTCCTTCGGCACGGTCACGACCAACATCGATCCCAAGGCCTGGCGCATCATCAAGGACAAGCTCTATCTCAGCTACGATCCGGGCGCAGCCGACGGACTGGTGAAGAACCCGAACAAGGTGGTCGATTCGCGCAAGCACTGGTCCGAGGTCGAGCAGACGTTGCTCACCGAGAAGGCGAACATCAACTGGACGCAGCCCCGGCCCTGAAGGCCGGCGGCTCGGCGATGACAACCGTCACTTCTCGATCGAGAAGAACTTCAGCGACTGCGGCGTGACATTGATGTAGTCCGCCGTGCGCTCGCCCTTTGCCGTATTGCGGTAGACATAGCCGCAGACCATGCGGTCGAGAAAATAGCCGTCATATTTTTCGCAGAGCTGGTTGCCCTTCACTTCAATCCGACCGGTGATGTTGGTGTTGCTGGTGCGATAGGCGGTGTTGCCGTCCTTGTCGAAGAACTGCGCAAAGCCCGTGCCGTTCTTGTGCACGCCGACCCAGGTCTTGTCGGTGGTCAGTTGTTTCAGCTCGGCCGGGCCGAGCCGGTCGCTGGCGGCGCCGACGAAGCCGAAGGGCCATTCCGGAATACCGGCGACGCGAAGGCCGAAGAGGTGGCGATAGAGATCCTCTTCGCGCCAGTAGTCGTAGAGATAGCCGTAGTAGCTCAGGTTCGTGTCCGGGAAGAGCTTCAACAGCTCGGCCGCTTCGGCGGCCGCACTCTGCTGGTCGCCGCGCTGGGCATAGGCCGACGCCAGATACTCCCGCACCGCCTCCGCCTTTGGCAAGGATGCGCCGGCCGCTTCGATCAGGGGGATCGCCTTCTCAAGGTGACGCGTCGTGTAATAGACGATGCCCGAAAGCAGCTGCAGGCTCGAAGATGGCGACGGATCAAGCCTCAGCGCCCGCTCGATATCGTCGAGCGCCTGCTCGTGTTCACCGGTCTGGGCCAGTATCAGCGCCAGATTGGCGAGCGCCTCGGCATCCCCCGGCTGCGCCGAGACGGCTCGAAGCGCCGATTCCTTTGCCTCAAGGGGACGGCCGTCCACCAGCTGCAGCAGCGCCAGCACGGTATGGGCGCGGGCGTTGTTGGCGTCGAGCTTCAGGGCCTGTCCCGCCGCATCATAGGCGATCTTGCGCGCCACGGCCGCGGACCAGAGATAGTTGTAGTCGTTGCGCCAGACGTCGACGGCGACCCGGGCGATACCGGCATGCGCATCGGCGAACTTCGGATCGAGATCGATCGCCCGCTGATAATAGGAAAGCGTCTGGCGATAGGTGTCGACGTCGCGCCAGATCAAGCCCTGCTGCTCGGCGCGCATGTAGTTGTCGTAGGCCTCGAGATTGTCCGTCGGAATGCGCGCCAGCTGGTCGCGTTCGCCCTCGCTGAGCTTGACCTCGAGCGCTGCGATGATCTTGCCGATCACGTCGTCCTGAACCGCAAAGAGGTCGGCGTATTGCCGATCGTAACGCTCGGCCCAGAGCGAAAGACCGCTCATCGCATCGATCAGCTTGACGTTGATGCGCAACCGCTGGTCCGCCCGCTGCAGCGTGCCCTCCAGCACATAGTGTACGCCAAGTTCGGCGGCCACGTCCTGGATCTTGTCGGTACTGCCCTTCAGCGCGAACACCGAATGGCGCGCGATGACAAAGAGGCCGGACACTTTCGAGAGTTCTGTGATGAGATCGTCCGTCAGCCCCTCGGCCAAATGGTCGTGATCGCTGTCGCCGCTGACATTGATGAAGGGCAGCACGGCAACCGAAGGCTGGTCCGGCAGCGGATAGGCGAAGCGCTGCGCCATCCCCTCCTGCCCGATCCACGTCCACGGCTGCCACCAGGCGACCGCAGTCGACAGCGCAATCGCGACGAGACCAACGACCGATCCCTTCACCCAGGCCGCATTGCGTCGAGGCTTCTCGACAACCGTCCTGCCGGCGGCCCCCGGATCGAGGAGGACCCGGTAAACCCGGATCGGCTCGGCAAGCCCCTTGACCGTCTGTTGACCCAGGGACGCAAATCCGACTTTCAGCTTGGAGCTGACCTGGTCGTAAGCCGTGCCGGAGATCGCAATACCACCCGGCTCGGCAAGTCCCTGGACCCGATCGGCGATGTTGACGCCGTCGCCATGGATGTCGTCACCCTCGACGATGATGTCGCCAAGATTGATGCCGATGCGGAAGTCCAGCCTCTCGCCATTTGGCGCCTTGTCGGCTTCCGCCTCCGCCTTGCGCCGCTGGATCTCGACTGCGCATTGGGTCGCGTCGACAACGCTGCGGAATTCGACGAGCAGGCCATCGCCCATCGTCTTCACCAGACGCCCGTGATGCTCGCGGAAAAGCGGCTCGAGAATATCGCCGAGATCCGACTGGAATCGCAAGCGCGTCCCTTCCTCGTCCAGCCGGCTCAAGCGGCTGTAACCGACGACATCCGCGATCAGGACGGCTGCGAGACGGCGCTCCATCGACGGGCTCTCAACGTGCGATGTACTCCAGCGGCAATGGTACCGCAGCTTGGCGGGCGGCGCCATCGGCACGCATGGATGAGACGCGTCGACCAGGCCGTAACCGTTACGTACTTGCAGGACCTCGCTGAAGTGCCACGATTACAGGCGATCATCCGAAGGAAGCTGCCATGCTCAAACGACGGTCTCTGCTGGTGCTCGGCGCTCTTGCCACGGCACTTCCCGCACTCAAGTTGACGAGCGCGAGGGCTGCCGATGCAGGCCTCTCTGCGGACGAGGCGCGCGCCATTGCCAAGGACGCCTATATCTACGGTTTCCCGCTGGTCGACAGCTACAGGGTGCAGCATTCCTATTTCGTCGATCACGGCAATCCCGAGTTCAAGAGCGGCTGGAATACGCTCAACAATACCGCGCGGGTCTATACGCCTGACGACAAGGCGATCCAGACGCCAAATTCCGATACGCCCTACTCCTTCCTGGGCGCGGACCTGCGCGCCGAGCCGCTGGTCCTGACCGTGCCGGCGGTCGAGAAGGAGCGCTACTACTCGCTCCAGTTCGTCGACATGTACACCTTCAATTTCGCCTATGTCGGAAGTCGCGCCACCGGCAGCGAGGCTGGCACCTTCCTGCTGGCGGGACCGGGCTGGAAGGGTGAAACCCCGCCCGGGATCAAGGCGGTGATCCGGTCGGAAACGGAATTCGCTTTCGTGCTTTACCGCACGCAGATGTTTGATCCCGCCGACATCGAGAACGTCAAGAAGATCCAGGCGGGCTACAGGGTCGAGCTGCTGTCGAGCTTCCTTGGTCAGCCGGCTCCGGCACCGGCCGCGGCCGTCGATTTTATCGCCCCGTTGAGCGCGGCTGACGAAAAGACCTCGCCTGACTTCTACAGGGTCCTGAATTTTATCCTGCAGTACTGCCCGACGCACCCGTCCGAAACGGCGCTGATGCAGCGTTTCGCCGATCTGAACATCGGTGCGGGCAAGACGTTCGACATCACGGCTTTCTCGCCGGAGATCCAGAAGGCGATCACTGACGGGATGGCGGACGCCTGGGCGGCGTTCAAGGAACACAAGGAAACCGAAATCGACACCGGCAAGGCTTCGAGTGCCGACGCGTTCGGCACGCGGGAGTTCCTGAAGAACGACTATATGCAGCGCATGTCCGGCGCGGTTCTCGGTATCTACGGCAACTCGAAGGACGAAGCTCTCTATCCCGCCTATTTCGTCGATGACCAGAAGAAGCCGCTGACCGGGTCGGGCCACTACACCTTGCGCTTCGAACCCGGGCAACTGCCGCCGGTCAACGCCTTCTGGTCGCTGACCCTCTACGAACTGCCGTCGAGCCTGCTCTACGCCAATCCGCTTAACCGCTATCTCATCAACTCGCCGATGCTACCGAACCTGCACAAGGACGCCGATGGCGGCGTGACGCTCTACGTCCAGCACGAGAGCCCTGGGCCTGACAAGGAAGCAAACTGGCTGCCGGCGCCGAGCGGCCCGTTCTTCACTGCCATGCGGCTCTACTGGCCAAAGCCGGACGCATTGGACGGAAAATGGAAAGCGCCGCCGATGCGGCGCGCCAACTGATCAACGAGGATTTGAATATGAAACACTATCGTTCGTTCCTCATTGCCAGTGCACTGGCGATGGCTGCCGCAACCCAGGCAAGCGCCGCCGACCCCGGAACCGTCGGTGTCGACAACTTCGTTCGTGCCGAGAGCGACATGTACCTCGCCTCCATGGTCAAGGACGGCGCCTTCGGCAAATTCGTGCATCGGCGCGAACCGGCTTCGATCGACAATCAGACCGTCATCCGCCTCAACCGCGATACGCTCTATTCATCGGCCGTGTTCGATCTCGACGCGGGCCCGGTTACGGTCCACCATGCCGGACGCGGGAAAACGCTTCATGTCGCTGCAGGTGGTCAATGAGGACCACTATGTGCCGGAGGTCGTCTACGGCGCCGGAGAGGTGACGTTGACCAAGGAAAAGGTCGGCACGCGCTACGCCGTTGTCGGCGTCCGCACCCTGGTCGATCCGACCGACCAGAAGGATATCGCCGAAGTCCACGCCCTGCAGGATGCGATCAAGGTGACCCAGGAGAAGGAAGGCACGTTCGAAATCCCGGCCTGGGACCCGGCCAGCCAGAAGAAGGTGCGCGAAGCCCTGCTTGCGCTCGGCGCCACCATGCCGGACTTCAAGAAGGCCTTCGGCACCAAGGCCGACGTCGACCCGATCCGCCATCTGATCGGCACCGCGACCGGCTGGGGCGGCAACCCCGACAAGGACGCGTCCTATCTCAACGTCACGCCCGCCAAGAACGACGGCAAGACCATCTACAAGCTCGACGTCAAGGACGTACCGGTCGATGCCTTCTGGTCGGTCAGCGTCTACGACGCGCAAGGCTTCTACGAAAAGAACGCCTACAATGCCTACGCGATCAACAACATCACCGCCAAGAAGGGCGACGATGGCAGCGTCTCGATCCAGTTCGGCGGCTGCGACGGCAAGATCGCCAACTGCCTGCCCGTGGTCGACGGCTGGAACTATACAGTGCGGCTCTACCGGCCGCGCAAGGAAATCCTCGACGGAACCTGGCACTTTCCCGAGCCGCAGCCGGTAAACTAGGCGTGCCGCGAATTTGGCAGCGGAGGCCGCATGCATGGAACACAGCGATGACAACCTTGCGGCCTTCGCCGAGCATGGCGCAACGCCCCTGCCCGCAGCAACGGGTGAAGGCCGTGTCGAGCGTGACGGCGCACGAATCTGGTATGCGACCTATGGATCGGGCGAACCGGTTATCCTCTTGCACGGCGGCCTTGGCCACAGCGGCAACTGGGGCTTTCAAGTCCCGGCCCTGCTTGACACTGGCCACCGCGTCATCCTGATCGACAGCCGCGGCCATGGCCGCAGCACCCGCGACCGAAAGCCCTACACCTACGAACTGTTGGCGGCGGACGTGCTTGCCGTGATGGACAGGCTGGATATTCAGAAGGCCGCCTTTGCCGGCTGGAGCGATGGCGCCTGCATCGCACTTACCCTCGCCTCACAGACGCCGGAACGCGTCAGCGGCGTCTTCTTCTTCGCCTGCAACATGGACCCGAGCGGAACGAAGGACATCGAGCCGAGCCCGGTGCTCGACCGTTGCTTTAGCCGTCATGCCGAAGACTACCGCGCGCTGTCGGCGACGCCCGACGATTTCAGCGCCTTCGTCGACGCCGTCAGCGAAATGCAGAGAACCGAGCCGAACTACACGGCGGAAGATCTCGGCAAGATCCGCGTGCCGGTCGTGATCGTCCAAAGCGAAAACGACGAGTTCATCAAACACGAGCATGCTGACCATCTCGCCCACAGCATTCCCGGCGCCGCGTTCATCCTTCTCGACGGCGTCAGCCACTTCGCCCCGCTGCAGCGGCCCGACCGCTTCAATGCCGCGCTCACGGCTTTCCTTGTCGCACTCGAAGACGAGCCCAAAGGCGACGCGCAATGACGGGAGTGACGAGCCCTTGTCGGCTCGTCATCTCGCCCTCCGGCGACGCTACTCGGCCGCTTCGGTCTCCGGCATCGGCACGTAGTTGAGGATCGGCGACAGCCAGCGCTCGACCTCGCGCACCGGCATGCGTTTACGTGTCGCATAGTCCTCGACCTGGTCGCGCTCGACCTTGGCGACACCGAAGTAATAGGCTTCGGGATGGCCGATATAGAGGCCGGAAACCGACGAACCCGGCCACATCGCATAGCTCTCGGTGAGGCTGACGCCGATCGTTGCTTCTGCGTCAAGCAGCCGGAAGAGCGTTGCCTTTTCCGTGTGATCGGGCTGGGCCGGATAACCCGGCGCCGGGCGGATGCCGGCATAGGGCTCTCCAATCAGCTCCACGGGCGTAAACGTCTCGTCCGCCGCATAACCCCAGAGTTCGGCGCGCACATATTCATGCATGCGTTCGGCAAAGGCCTCGGCGAAACGATCGGCCAGCGCCTTCACCATAATCGAGGAGTAATCGTCGTTGGCGCGCTCGAAGCGCTCGGCGATCGCCACTTCCTCGATGCCGGCTGTGACAACGAAACCGCCGACATAGTCATTGGAGCCGCTATCAACAGGCGCGACGAAGTCGGAAAGGGCCACGTTCGCACGGCCATCGCGCTTGCTGAGTTGCTGGCGCAGCGTGAAGAAGGTCGCAAGTTCAGCGGCCCGATCCTCTCCGGTAAAGAGCCGGATATCGTCACCGACCGTGCCCGCCGGCCAGAAGCCGACGACCGCCTTCGGCGCAAACCACTCCTCCTCGATGATCTTTTTCAGCATCGCCTGCGCGTCGTCGAACAACTGGCGGGCAGCCGCACCTTGCGCCTCGTCGTCGAGGATCTTCGGATAGACGCCCTTCAGCTCCCACGTCTGGAAGAACGGCGTCCAGTCGATGTAGCGGGCAAGCTCCGCCAGATCCCAGCTTTCGAACACGCGCGTGCCGAGGAACGAGGGCGTCTTGGCCTGATAATTCGACCAGTCAACCCGATGCTGATTGGCACGTGCCTGCGACAGGGGCAGCCGGCGCTTTTCCGCCTCGTTGCGCGCATGCGCGTCGGCGACCTTGCGATACTCCGCCCGAACCGTCTCCATGTAATTGTCGCGCGCTTCGGGCGAGAGCAAGCTCGATACGACGCCGACGGCGCGGCTGGCATCCGTCACGTAGACCGTCTGGCCGCGATCGTAGCGCGGATTGATCTTGACCGCCGTGTGCACGCGGCTGGTGGTCGCGCCGCCGATCAGCAGCGGTACGTCGAAGCCTTCGCGCTCAAGTTCCGAGGCGACATGCACCATTTCATCCAGTGAGGGCGTGATCAGGCCAGAGAGACCGATGATGTCGACCTTCTGCTCGCGCGCCACTTCGAGGATCTTCGCCGAGGGCACCATGACGCCGAGATCGATGATCTCGTAATTGTTGCAGGCCAACACGACGCCGACGATGTTCTTGCCGATGTCGTGCACGTCGCCCTTGACCGTCGCCATCAGGATCTTGCCGGCGCTTTCGCGCGCCTCGCCGCCATTGGCGAGCTTTTCTGCCTCCATGTGCGGCAAGAGCACGGCGACCGCCTGCTTCATAACGCGTGCGGATTTGACCACCTGCGGCAGGAACATCTTGCCGGAACCGAAGAGGTCGCCGACGACGTTCATGCCGGCCATCAGCGGGCCCTCGATGACATGCAGCGGCCGCGCTGCCTCAAGCCGAGCCTCCTCGGTATCAGCCTCGATGTATTCGGTGATGCCGTTGACCAGCGCATGTTCGAGGCGCTTTGCCACCGACCATTCGCGCCAGGAAAGATCCTTCTCGCGGCCCTGCGAGCCGCCCTGTCCGCGATAGCGCTCAGCGATCTCCAGCATGCGCTCGGTCGAATCGGCGCGGCGGTTGAGCACCACGTCCTCGCAGGCCTCGCGCAGATCGGCATCGATGGCGTCATAGACGGCGAGCTGGCCGGCGTTGACGATGCCCATGTCCATGCCCGCCTGGATGGCGTGGTAGAGGAACACCGCGTGCATTGCCTCGCGCACCGGCTCGTTGCCGCGGAACGAGAAGGAGAGGTTGGAGACGCCGCCCGACACATGCACGTGCGGCAGGGTCTTGATGATCTCGCGCGTCGCCTCGATGAAGTCGACACCGTAGTTGTTGTGTTCCTCGATGCCCGTCGCCACGGCGAAGATGTTCGGATCGAAGATTATGTCTTCGGGCGGGAAGCCCGCCTGTTCCGTCAGGAGCTTGTAGGCGCGTGTGCAGATCTCGATCTTGCGCGCCTGGGTGTCGGCCTGGCCGACCTCGTCGAAGGCCATGATGACGACGGCGGCACCGTAGGCGCGGCAAAGCCTGGCATGGTGCAGGAACGCCTCTTCGCCTTCCTTCATCGAGATGGAATTGACCAGCGGCTTGCCCTGAACGCATTTCAGGCCCGCCTCGATCACTTCCCACTTCGACGAATCGATCATCACGGGAACGCGGGCGATATCGGGTTCGGAGGCGACGAGGTTCAAGAACTCGATCATCGCCTGCTTCGAATCGATCAGGCCCTCGTCCATGTTGATGTCGATGATCTGGGCGCCGTTCGCCACCTGGTCGCGCGCGACGTCGAGAGCGGCCGAATAATCGCCGGCAGTGATCAGCTTGCGGAACTTCGCCGAGCCGGTGACGTTGGTGCGCTCGCCGACGTTGACGAAGGGAATGTCGGAGGTGAGCGTGAAGGGCTCCAGCCCGGAGAGCCGCATCAGCGGCTCGACCTTGGGGATCTCGCGCGGCGGATGCTTGGCAACGGCCTTGGCGATCGCGCTGATATGGGCCGGCGTCGAGCCGCAGCAGCCGCCGACAATGTTGAGCAGCCCGTCGCGCGCAAAGGCTTCCACCTGGGCGGCCATCTGCTCCGGCGTTTCGTCGTACTGGCCGAACTCGTTCGGCAGGCCGGCATTGGGATAGGCGCAGACGAAGGTATCGGCAACGCTTGAAAGTTCGTCGATATGGGCGCGCATGGCATTGGCGCCGAGCGCGCAGTTGAGCCCGATGGTGAAAGGCTCGGCATGGCGCACCGAGTGCCAGAAGGCCGTCGGCGTCTGCCCGGACAGGGTGCGGCCCGAGAGGTCGGTGATCGTGCCGGAGATCATGACCGGCAGGTCGATACCCTTCTCCGCAAAGACTTCCTTGGTCGCGAAGATCGCCGCCTTGGCGTTCAGGGTGTCGAAGATCGTCTCGATCAGAATGATGTCGGCGCCGCCGTCGATCAGACCGCGGATCTGTTCGGCATAGGCGACGCGCAAATCGTCGAAGGTGACGGCGCGATAACCGGGATTGTTGACGTCGGGCGAAATCGACGCCGTGCGGTTCGTCGGCCCGAGCGCGCCGGCGACGAAACGGCGGCGACCGTCTGCGGCTTCGGCCCGCTTGGCCGCGCGCCGAGCCACTCGGGCACCATCGCGGTTGAGATCATAGACCATGTCTTCCATGCCGTAATCGGCCTGGGCGATGCGGGTCGAGGAGAACGTGTTGGTTTCAAGGATATCCGCGCCGGCGATGGCATAGGCGTAATGGATGTCCTCGATCGCCTTCGGCTGGGTCAGCGTCAGAAGGTCGTTGTTGCCCTGTTGATGACAGGCGCAGCCGCCGAATCGGTCGCCGCGGAAATGCTGCTCGACAAAGCCGAGCTGCTGGATCTCCGTGCCCATCGCGCCATCCATGATCAGGATGCGTTCGCGCGCAGCCTGGGCCAGCGCCCGCTTGATCTCGGAGCCATCCGGCTTGCAGGAAACATCGCCGAAAAGGGCGTCGATGGCGGACATGGGAAATCTCCCGTTCTGAAAACGACAAACACTAAGGCAAGTCAATCACATAAAGATATCTTTATGTCAACATATGCAGCAATCACATTTACCTCTCGGAGCAAAGAAAATGGCCCGCCGCAATCGCGACGGGCCATAATGAAAGCGATACTCTGGATCGGCAAATCAGATCCGGGCTAGGCAGTCCTCGGTTTCATAAATGGCGCAGAGGATATGGTAGAAGCTGCTCGCCGGCGCCGGCTCCTCGACGAAGGTGCCGTCGGCCTTCTGTTTGTCGCGCCAAAGGCCCGCAACCGGCGTCGCCAGAAACGTCTGAAGGGCCGCCGCTGCTCGCGCGGCCGAAGCAAGATAACGCTCGCGCTCGGCACCATTGGTGAGTGCGGCAAAGCGGACGGCCGCCTTCAGCCACTCGGTCTGCGGCCAAAGCCGCGCGATCGGATCGGCCACCGACAGATCGTCGAGAAGCGTCATGATCGCGACGTTGCGGTTCGCGCAGATGCCGTGGGCCTCACCGATATCGAACAGCCGCCGTGCCTTGACGATCGCCTCGGCGCTGCCGCGGCGCTCCGCCCAGCGCAAAAGCAGCCACGCCCATTCGAACAGATGTCCAGGCTCGACGATCCGGCCCTTTTCGCCTGCCATCGGCGCCCAGTCGTGATCGAAGAATTCGCGCAGCACACCGCTCTCGGCATCGATGAAATAATCCATCGCCAGATGCGCAATTTCGTCGGCGAGGTTCGCCCAGCCAACCCGATCGAAGCCCTCGACCGTCTCGCTCGCCAGGCACGCCTCAAAGAGATGCATATGCGGATTGGAGCAGAGCGGCAGGCGCGAGGGATTGTCTTCCTCGAAGCCCGCGACCGGATGCTTGACATGCGCCTCGATCCGCGAGCGAAGGTCATTGCTGCGCTCGATCATCTCGGCCTTGCGGGCCGGCACGACCTCGCCCAGATAGGCGAAGGCAAGCAGCGCGAAGGCCTGGTTGTAGAGGTCAAAGGACGGATCGAGCAGATTGCCGTCGGCATCGGCGAGCGCGCCGTAAAAGCCGCTCGGCTGCTTGAAAATGCGATCGAAATAGGCAAGCCCGCCTTCGGCGGCACCGCGCCAATCACCGGACCAGCCGCGCCGCCCGGCCTCGCCGAAACAGTAGACCTGCCGCGGCTGAACGCGTGCACGCCGGTTGGCGCGGGTCGGCTCGCCTGCCATATCGATCGTCTCGACGAAGCCGCCTGAATGATCGACACCCTTGTCGCGCCAGAGCGGCAGGGCCTTGTCTGCCAGCCAATCCGACAGCACGCGTGATTGCGAAATTATATCCAATGCCAATTCTCAGTCCTCGAGCTTCAAGGCGCCATGATCCTTGCCGAGCAAGGCCGAGAGCGCTTCGACCACCATGTTGTGGTCCTCGCGTTGCGGCAGGCCGGATACGGTGACGGCACCGATACAGCCGGTACCTTTGACGACGATCGGGAAGCTGCCACCGTGCGCCGCATAATCCGCATCGGCAAGGCCGAGCTTGGCCTGCAGATTGGTCTGCGCCTTGGCGAGCTCGCGGCCGGTGGCATAGCTGCTCTTGAACAGGCGGAACACGGTGTTGCGCTTGCGGCGCACCCAGTTCGGATTATCCGGCGTCGCCCCGTCGAGCGCGGCGTAGAACACCTGCATCGAGAAGAGCGTGATGTCGATGACGACGCCAAGCTTGCGCTCGGCCGCCATCTTGCGCAGCAGTGAGCCAAGCTCCCACGCCGCATCGAGATCGAAGCGCTCGAACTGCAATTCCTGTTCCTGCCGCGCGATGCGGGCGAGGTCCTTGTCGATATTCATGGGGGTCAGTCCTTCCAGAGCCAGGCCGCACCGCGCACGCCGGAGCTGTCACCGTGCAGGGCCTTGCGGATGGGGGTTTCGAACGTGTCGCCGAAGAGGTAGTTGACCACCCGTGGCGGCACGTCGTCATAGATTTCGTCGACATTCGACATGCCGCCGCCAAGCACGTAGACGTCGGGGTCGACGATGTTGGTGAGCAGCGCCAGGCTGCGCGCCAGCCGGTCGACGAAGCGCTCATAGACGCCCGTTGCAACCGGATCGCTCGCCCGCTTCGCCTCGATGATGTCGCGCCCACGCATTTCGACGCCGGTCGTCAGGCGATAGTCGAGCTCGACACCCGTGCCGCAGGCATACATGTCGAGGCAACCGTGCTTGCCGCACCAGCATTTGTGGCCGGGATATTCGTCCTTCGTCATCCAGGGCAGCGGATAATGGCCGATCTCGGCGGCAACGCCCTGGTAGCCGGCGTGCACCTTCTTGTCGATCGCAAGGCCGCCGCCATGGCCGGTGCCGACGATAACGCCGAAGACCACATGCTCATTCTTGCCGGCGCCGTCGACCGCCTCCGAGACCGCCAGGCAATTGGCGTCGTTGGCAAGCCGGACCGGGCGGCCAAGCGCCGTTTCGAGGTCACGCCCAAGGGGCTTGCCATTGATCAGCACCGCATTGGAATTGCGCACGATTCCGGTGCGCGGATTGGGACTGCCGGGAATGCCGATGCCGATCGAGCCCTGTTCGCCCGCCGTCTGCTCGGCGGCAGCAACCAGATCGAGAACGGCGCGGATGCAATCGTCATAGCCGCTGGTCGGGGTCGAGACGCGATGACGGGCGCGTGTTTCGCCATCGCGGCCAAGCGCGATGACTTCCATTTTTGTGCCACCCCAATCTATTCCGATGAACATATGTGGATCAGGTCTCTGATGAAGGACTCAATGGGGAGCGCCAGCTTCCTCGGGCCGGCGCCTGCTTTGCTTAGCATTCAGAGGACATGGAAGACCAGCCCCCGTTTCATCGTCGTTTTCAAGCCTGCCGGTCCGCGTCGGCACACCACCCGGACGAGACGACCCAAGCTCGCCGCCACCTGCATTTCCGCGGGCACGCACGCAAAAACACTTGGCGAAGAGCCCTTGCTTTTGTATGGGTGCTATTCAAGTGGTCCCGTAGCTCAGCAGGATAGAGCACCAGATTCCTAATCTGGGGGTCCCGCGTTCGAATCGCGGCGGGATCACCATTTTCCAAGACCCCTCTTAATGGAATTGGACGCGGCGCACGCCGTGCTGACGCCGTGGATGACAGCAAAGCAACCCCCTCCGGAGAAAACACGGTTCATCTGCTCGTGACCTATATGGAAATGCTCGAACGTCCGGCGGGCGATGCGTTTCCGGCACCGATCGCGCAAGCGGTGGTCGCGTCCGAACGTCCGGATGCCGCTGCGTTTCTTTCGCTCTTTCGCGCCGTCGGCGAACCGTTACGCTGGGATCAGCGGCTGCGCATGCCGACGGCCGATCTCGACGACTTTCTCAGAAGCGCCTCCACGATCCTCTACATCCTCCGGCTGGATGGCCGCGCAGTCGGGCTCTGTGAATTCGACCGCGCCGATACCGAGGATGTCGAGCTCACCCATTTCGGCCTGATCCCGGATGTTTACGGCCAAAGGCTGGGGCCATTTCTGCTCGATAGCGCGCTGCGCGCCGTCTGGGACCGTGGCGCAAACCGGATCTGGCTATATACGGACGAATGGGATCATCCGCAGGCGCAGGCTACCTATCGCCGCGCCGGCTTCAGCGCCTTTGCGCAGAAGCTCGAGGAGATCGTGCCCTAACGCACGCTCACCGAAGCGGCTGCCACGCCGGGCCGCGCCAGGCTTTGAGTTCCTGCAGAAACACCTGCAGCCGCGATGGCAGGAAGCGCCGCGTCGGATAGACCGCATGCACAAAGACATCCGGCGCGGACCATCCCGGAAGCACGCGCAGAAGCTTGCCGCTCGCAAGCAGGCTGTCGCAGAAGATCGGCGGGAGCCGGCCGATGCCGTGGCCGCGCTCGGTCATGGCACTCGCCGACTGGATATCGTGGACCGACACCGCCCCGGTCACACGCAGGCTGACCGCTTCGCCACCCTTGACCAGATGCCATTCGACCTCGTTGCCCCGGGCATTGACCAGGACACAGCGGTGGCCACTCAGGTCTTCGGGTCGCGATGGGGTGCCATGTTTGTCGAGATAGCCGGGTGCGGCCACCAGGAAATGGGTGCTTCGACCCAAACGCTGCGCGACAAGCGACGAATCGCGCAATTCGCCGAACCGCACTGCGACGTCGATGTTTTCGGCAACGAGGTCCATGAACATGTTGGTGACGAGCAGATCGACCTCGATCTCGGGATACGTCTTCAGAAATGCGGACAGGAAATCAAAGAAGGGCGGCTGCCCGAGGGTCATGGGAACGGTGACCCGCAGCAACCCCTCCGGTCTTCTTTGTGCCTCGCTCAGCACCCGCTCCGCGTCGCGAAGCTGCTTCAGCGGTTCGCCGCATTCCGCATAATAGGCGCGCCCCGGCGCCGTGAGACTGAGCTTGCGCGTCGTGCGCTGGATGAGCGTGACGCCCAGTTGCTCCTCGAGCGCCGTGACCTTGCGGCTGACGGTGGAGACCGGCATCCCGAGCGAACGTGCCGCCCGGCTGAAACTCTCGAATTGGGCAACGGCCGCAAAGACCGCGATATCGTTCAGATCGACCATGGGAAGATTTTTGCATCGCTGGAAAAGTAATTCCAGATATTTCCGCCTAATCCCACAATCTGGCAGCAGCCATATTGATCTGACCGAAACCGTCCATCCACGGAGAGATCAGATGACAAACAAAGTCGCCATCATCACCGGTGCATCCCAGGGCATCGGCGCGGGCCTCACAAACGCTTTTCTGGCAGAGGGCTACAGCGTCGTCGCAACCTCGCGCAATGTCAGCCAATCGCGCGAAATCACCGAATCGGACCGGCTGGCCCGGGTCGACGGCGATATCGCCGATCCGGAGACGGCGAAACGCGTGGTCGAAACCGCGATCGCCCGGTTCGGCTCGATCGACGCGCTCGTCAACAATGCCGGCATCTTCTTCACCAAGCCCTTCGTCGACTACACCGCCGAAGACTACCGGCAGCTGAGCGCCACCAACATCGAGGGATTCCTCCACACGACCCAGCTTGTGATCAAGCAGATGCTTTCGCAGAAAAGAGGCGGCAGCATCGTCAGCATCACGACACCCCTTGCCGACCGACCGATTGCAGGCATGAACGCTTCGGTCGCCATGCTGACCAAGGGCGGCATCAACGCGATCTCGAAGAACATCGCCATGGAATACGCAAGGGACGGAATCCGCGTCAACGTCGTGGCCCCCGGTGTCGTCGACACGCCGCTCCACAAGGACAACCCGCGGGATTTCCTGAACACGCTCTCGCCGATGCACAGCATTTCCAGCGTGGCCGAGATCGCGGATGCCGTCCTGTTCCTGACCAGGGCGCCGCGCATAACCGGGGAGGTGCTGAACGTGGACGGCGGCGCGCATCTGGGCAAATGGTAGAGTGGGAGCGCCCGTTGCTGGCGCAGAGCAGCGCAGGGGAAAAGAAACGCGCTGACGTCATGCGCCTGTCACGAACGACCGCTAAACAACACTCACATCTTCCTGATGACCACGGATGAACTGGCATCGACGGAAGGTGATGAGGAAGGTCGGGTTTGCCCCGGCCTTTTTTGTTGGGCCGGTCCCGTTCCTTCGATCACGATCGCAAGGTTGCCGCGCTGGGCGGCTGGCTTGACAGGAGATGCAGTCTGCCTGACGGTGCGCGCATGACGGGAGGACACCATGGGTAAGCTTCTGCAAATCATCGGCATCGTCATCATCCTGGCCGCTCTGGCCGCCGCGATCGCGCTGCTCGTTGCCGATCCGGCAACGGCGCAGCTTCGTGCGCTCGTCATGCTCCCTTGGGCCTTGAGCGCGATACTGAGCGGCATACTTCTCGCGGCTTTCGGCTCGATGCTGCGGCAGCTCAGCGCGATCCGCGCCGCGACCGAGCGTCAGGCCGCCCTGTTCCAGGCCATCCTTGACCGCAGAGCGCCGACGGCCGCGCAATAAGCGTTGCTATCCGCGTTCGGTCCACCAAAACCTGATGATTTCAATCATCGGGCCGGCACACGCGCAGCCGATGTCCATCCGGGTCCAGCGCGACGAAGGTGCGGCCGAAGACGGCGGTCTTCAGTTCCTGTTCGATCGTGATCCCTTTGCTGCGCCATTCCGCATAAAGGCGCTCGACCTCGATATCGTCCTTCACCATGAAGGCGACTTCAGAGCGGTGACCGCTTCCCGACGAAACGAAATCCCGTGCACCGGTGGACCAGAGACTGAACGTCAGCCCGTTTTCGAGTTGGAAGGCGACATAGGTCGGGAAGGATGCAACAGGTTCGCGTCCAAGCAGGCCGGTATAGAAGGCAGCGCTTCCGGTTGGGTCTTCGACATAGAGCAGGATGAGGTTCGGTGACAGCATCGTCGGGTCTCCTTTTCGATGCTCGGACCCTAGGCACTGCCGCTGTCAGATCCTGTCAGCATCAACCGGACAGCCAAAGGCCGCCGGGCCTTGCGATCCGGCGGCCTTTGGCTGGAAGGCGACACGTCAGAAGACGGCGAGATATTTCAACAGAGAGATGATGCCGATGATGATGACGATGATCTGGACGATCTGCTTGGCGCGCGCGTCGAGCGGCAGACGCTGGACGAGATAGAGCACCAGCACGATGACGAGGAAGGTAATCAGAATTCCGATAAGCAGCCCCATGGAACACTCCCATTTTCACACAACAGCGCCGCGATGGCGTCGGGATTGTAACTAGGACGCGAAGGAAAAAGTTCCAATCGAGGCGACAACTTATGCCACTCGTTCACCCAGGCGCAGGCCGAGCCTGGTGTTTCCGCTCAGGCGAGAAGCCGGCTCAGGATGCCGGCTTGCAGGCGGTTCCCCGATCCTCGTCGCCTTTGGTGGCATCATACAGCGTTGCTTCCTCGCCCTTCGTCCACCAGACATATTGCCCGCCGGCATATTTGGCTCCGGACGCAGCTATCACGTTTGAGGCGACGACGAATGTGCCGTCGATGGTGAAGGTCACCAGCGAAACCGGGCCGGCATTGATGTATTCCGCCTCGATCGCCTTGCCGCCGCAGTCGTAGCGGACCGATTGCCGGTCCACCGCATCGGCGCCGGGAACGCGGATCGTCACGTCGGCGCCTCCAGACGCTGCCGTCATAGACGCCAGTTTCAGGGCGATGCCGCCGCCGGCCTTGCCAAGCACGAGCTTCGATCCTTCCACCGACCAGGAAAGCTCGTTGCTGAGCGCCTTGAGAAACTTCTGCTCCTGGTTCATCACCGCGGGCACGCACATCTTGCGTGTCGATGCCGCCGGGCCGAAGGTGATCTTCGAGCCGGAGAGACTGAAAGTACCGGTGAAATGGTTGCAGCCGGCCATGCCGCCATAGGTCCCGTCCTCGCGGATCTCCAGGGTCGACTGGAGATTGTCGATGACCCCACCCCCACCGATATCTTCGGCAAGCCAGGTGGCGACGAGCTGCGGCGGCACGTTTTCCGCCGCAACCGGCTGCATCGATGCCATTTCGATCGCGACACAGGCGCAGGAAACGGCGGTTATGATTTTCAGCATCGCGAACTCCTCCGGACCCCGACTCAAGGCACCCAATTCTTAGCCTGCGGACGAGACGGAATGAAGACCGCACCCTTGTTGCCGGCGGATTTCGCCTGTAGAGCCTAGCAAACAACATAAAAGACTCGGATCGATCTCGTGAAGATCATGCGCCCGCGGCGAAGGCTCAGCCGGGCATTCCGTCCGAAAAGAAGAACATGGGTATTGGCATGGCATCCCACGACAGTGCGAAGCGCCGACTGACGATCCTCGGCTCGACCGGTTCGATCGGCACCAACACGCTCGACGTTATCGAGCGCCTTGGCGGCCGTGAGCGCTTCGACGTCGTCGCCGTCACCGGCAACGGCAACATTCCCCTGCTCGCCGAGCAGGCCGTGAAAGTTCGCGCCGAACTCGCCGTCACCGCCAACGATAGCCAGTACGAAAACCTGAAGGCCGCGCTCGCCGGCACCGGCATTCAGGTTGCCGCCGGCAAGAGCGGCCTGATCGAAGCGGCCGAGCGCAACGCGGACTGGGTGATGGCGGCGATCGTCGGCAATGCCGGCTTGGCGCCGACGCTTGCCGCGGCCCGCCGCGGCGCCGACATCGCGCTTGCCAACAAGGAGTGCCTGGTTTCCGCCGGCAGTCTGTTCATCGACGCGGTGAAGAAAGGCGGCGGTCGGCTGCTTCCGGTCGACAGCGAACACAATGCCATCTTCCAGGTTCTGGAAGAACACCAGCGCCATGCGGTCGAGCGTATCATCCTGACCGCTTCCGGCGGCCCCTTCCGCACCAAGTCGCTGGAAGAAATGCGTCACGTGACGGCTGACGTCGCGCGCGCCCATCCGAACTGGTCGATGGGCCTGAAAATCTCGATCGACAGCGCCTCTATGTTCAACAAGGCGTTGGAGATGATCGAGGCGAGACATCTCTTCGCGCTTCAGCCCGAGCAGGTCGAGGTGATCGTGCACCCGCAGTCGGTGATCCACTCGATGGTCGGCTATACCGACGGATCGGTGCTCGCCCAGCTCGGCTGCCCGGACATGCGCACCGCCATCGGCTATGCGCTCTCCTATCCGAGCCGCTGCAGCCTGCCGATCGAGCGGCTCGATTTCGCCAAGCTGTCGCGCCTCGATTTCGAGGCGCC
Organism: Ensifer sp. ENS06; assembly: GCF_014852205.1. Taxonomy (NCBI): domain Bacteria; kingdom Pseudomonadati; phylum Pseudomonadota; class Alphaproteobacteria; order Hyphomicrobiales; family Rhizobiaceae; genus Ensifer; species Ensifer sp. ENS06. The sequence continues at coordinate 32,809 of NZ_JACVBC010000015.1, forward strand.
GGACGAAGTGCGCTTCCCGGCCATCCGCCTGGCGCGGCGCGCCATGGTCGAAGGCGGCGTGCAGGGTGCGGTCCTCAACGGCGCCAAGGAAACCGCGCTCGACGCGTTCATCGCCGGCCGCACCGGCTTTCTCGCCATGGCAGAGATCGTCGAAAAGGTCATGGACAAGCTTGCCGACCTGCCGGGGGCCGCAACGATGGACGACGTCTTTGCCGCCGACGAAAAAGCCCGGCACTTGGCGGCCGGGCTGCTTCGGTAATTCAGAGCTTTCTGACCGGCGCGCATGGCGCCGGCAAGATTGGCCTTACGCGACAGCGCGGGCCAGCGCACAGCGCGACCACAGCGAATGCAGCGCGCCGACGAGATGGTCGATGTCGGCATCCGAATGGAGCGGCGTCGGGGTGATGCGCAGGCGCTCGGTCTTCTTCGGCACCGTCGGATAGTTGATCGGCTGCACGTAGACGCCGAAATTGTCGAGCAGGAGATCCGAGATCCACTTGCACTTGGCAGCGTCGCCAACCATGACCGGCACGATATGGCTCGGGTTCGGCATGTGCGGAATGCCGCGCTGGTCGAGTAGCGAGCGCAGACGACGCACACGCTCCTGGTGCGCGAAACGTTCGACCTGGCTTTCCTTCAGGTGGCGAATCGAGGCGAGCGCACCGGCGGCAAGCGTCGGCGGCAGCGCCGTCGTGAAGATGAAGCCGGAGGCAAACGAGCGGATGAAGTCGCAGAGTGCGGCGGAGCCGGTGATGTAGCCGCCCATGACACCGAAAGCCTTGCCGAGCGTGCCTTCGATCACCGTCAGGCGGTGCATCAGGCCTTCGCGCTCGGCAATGCCGCCGCCACGCGGACCGTACATGCCGACCGCATGCACTTCGTCGAGATAGGTCATGGCGCCGTACTTGTCGGCGAGGTCGCAGAATTCCTTGATCGGCGCAATGTCGCCATCCATCGAATAGACGGACTCGAAAGCAATGAGCTTCGGCGCACGCGGATCGGCGGCAGCGAGCTTGGCCTCGAGGTCAGCGACCGAATTATGCTTGAAGATGACGCGTTCGCACTTGGAGTGACGGATCCCCTCGATCATCGAAGCGTGATTCCCGGCGTCCGAGAAGACGATAACACCGGGAATCTTGGAACAGAGCGTTCCGAGCGCGGCCCAGTTGGACACGTAGCCGGAAGTAAAGAGCAGTGCCGATTCCTTGCCATGCAGGTCCGCGAGCTCGCGCTCAAGCAGGACGTGGTAATGGTTGGTACCGGAAATGTTGCGGGTGCCGCCGGCGCCGGCGCCGCATTCGTCGATGGCGCGCTTCATCGCCTCGGTGACGACAGAATGCTGGCCCATGCCGAGATAGTCGTTCGAACACCAGACGGTGACTTCCTGAACGCCTTCAGCCGTATGGCGCGCGGCCTTCGGGAATTGGCCGCAATGACGGGCGAGGTCTGCGAAAACCCGGTAGCGGCCTTCCTGATGCAGCCCGTCCAGCTCGTTCTTAAAGAAATTCTCGAAATCCATCATTTTCTCCAGTGCCCGGCCGCTTTCTTCAATCAAAGCGACCTGGGGTCAACCTCGGAATGCCCGGCATCTGCCAACTGCGGCAAAAGGCCCTTGACGCGCTGCCTTTCCAGCGAGTGCATCCGAGATGATCTAGCATTTTTGAGCCTGAGCATCTTCGCTGCTTTCACTGAAACCGTTTCAACGGGAACAGCCCTAGTTTTGAAACATTCCAAAGAAAGCCTTAGTGCATGTTCATCACGTCAAGCTTGATCGAAGTCAAGCAAGGATGAAAAAAGGACGGCCGAAGCCGTCCTTTTTCAATGTTGGTGTGACGGCGAAGGCTGGTCATGCCGCCGCAACGGCGCGTTTGGCCATGACCTTCACCAGATTGGCGCGATAGGCCGCATCCGCGTGAATGTCGGAGAGCAGCTCCGAGGCATCGACGCTAATATTGCCGAGCGCATCCGGCGTCCAGTTGGCAGCAAGGGCTGCCTCCATCTCCGCCTGACGGAAAACGCCATTTGCGCCCGCACCCGTGACCGCGACCCGGATCTCGCCATTGTCGCGCTTGGCGACGAAGACACCGGTCATCGCGTAGCGCGAGGCCGGGTTGGCGAATTTCTGGTAGGCGGCCTTTGCCGGGGCGTCGAAGCTGACCGCGACGACGATCTCGCTGTCTTCCAGCGCCGTTTCGAACAGACCGGTGAAGAAATCGTCGGCCGCGATCTCCCGCCGGTTGGTCACGATCGTCGCGCCGAGCCCGAGCATCGCTGCCGGATAATCCGCCGCCGGATCGTTGTTGGCGATGGAGCCGCCGATCGTGCCCATGTGTCGCACATGCGGATCGCCGATATGGCTGGCAAGGCTGCAGATCGCCGGACACACAGCTTTGAGCGCCGCCGACGAGGCGACCTCATAATGTGTCGTGGCCGCGCCGATCCGCACGGATCGGCCGTTGACTGAGATGCCCTGCATCTCGGCGATGTGCCGAAGGTCGATCAGATCGCTCGGCGACGCCAGCCGCTGCTTCATCGTCGGAATGAGGGTCATGCCACCGGAGACGTACTTGCCTTCGCCGGCCGCATCCATTCGGCTGACGGCGTCCTGAACCGAGGACGCCCGGTGATATTGGGTCTCGTACATGAGGTGTCCTCCCGTTCACTTGGCCGCGTGCGCCGCCGCCCACACCTTCTGCGGTGTCGCCGGCATGGTAAGCGCGTTGTTGCCGATGGCATCTGTGATGGCGTTGATCAGCGCCGGTGGCGAGCCGATGGCGCCGGCCTCGCCGCAGCCCTTGATGCCCAGCGGATTGTTCGGGCAGGGCGTGTTCGAGGTCGAGACCTGGAACGACGGCAGGTCGTCGGCGCGCGGCATGGCGTAGTCCATGTAGCTCGCCGTCAAAAGCTGGCCGGAGGCATCGTAATGCACGCCTTCGAGCAGCGCCTGGCCGATGCCCTGGGCAATACCGCCATGCACCTGTCCCTCGACGATCATCGGGTTGATGATGTTGCCGAAGTCGTCGGCCGCGACAAACTGGATGATCTTGGTTCGGCCCGTTTCCGGATCGACCTCCACCTCGCAGATGTAGCAGCCGGCCGGAAAGGTGAAGTTGGCAGGGTCGTAGAAGGCCCCCTCCTTCAACCCCGGCTCCATGCCGGCCGGCAGATTGTGGGCGGTGTAGGCGGCAAGCGCCATCTGGAACCACGGCACGGTCTTGTCGGTGCCGGCGACCTTCAGTTCGCCGTTTTCGATGACGATGTCGCTTTCGTCCGCTTCCATCAGGTGAGCGGCAATCTTCTTCGCCTTGGCTTCGACCTTGTCGAGCGCCTTGACGACGGCCGACATGCCGACAGCACCGGAGCGCGAGCCGTAGGTGCCCATGCCCATCTGCACCTTGTCGGTATCGCCATGCACGATGTTGACGCTGTCGATCGGCACACCGAAGCGGTCGGCGACAAGCTGGGCAAAGGTCGTCTCGTGGCCCTGGCCATGGCTGTGCGAGCCGGTCAGGACCTCGATCGTACCGACGGCGTTGACCCGCACTTCGGCCGATTCCCAAAGACCGACGCCAGCACCGAGCGAACCCACCGCTGCCGACGGTGCGATGCCGCAGGCCTCGATGTAACAGCTCATGCCGATGCCGCGCTTCATGCCGCGACCGGCGGCTTCCGCCTTGCGACCGGCAAAGCCGTTCCAGTCGGCCGCCTTCATCGCCGCTTCGAGCGAAGCGTCGTAGTCGCCGGCGTCATAGTTCATGATGACAGGCGTCTGGTGCGGGAAGGAGCGGATGAAATTGACCCGACGCAATTCGGCAGGCGAGACGCCGAGTTCGCGGGCCGCCGTCTCCATCGTGCGTTCCAAGAGATAGGTCGCCTCCGGCCGCCCGGCACCGCGATAGGCGTCGACGGGCGCGGTGTTGGTATAGACGGTGCGCACATTCGCATGGATCGCCGGGATGTCGTACTGCCCGGAAAGCAGCGTCGCATAGAGATAAGTCGGCACCGCCGAGGAGAACAGCGACATGTAAGCGCCGAGATTGGCGATCGTATCGACCTTGAGCCCGATGATGCGATTGTTGGCGTCAAAGGCCATCTTCACCTTCGACACATGGTCGCGACCATGCGCATCGGTGAGGAACGCTTCGGTGCGGTCCGACGTCCATTTGACCGGCACGCCGGTGCGTTTCGACGCCCAGAGACAGACGATCTCCTCCGGATAGATGTAGATCTTCGAGCCGAAGCCGCCGCCGACATCGGGCGCGATCACCCGCAGCTTGTTTTCCGGCGCGACATTATAGAAGGCGCTCATCACCAGCCGCGCCACATGCGGGTTCTGGCTGGTCGTGTAGCAGGTATAGTGGTCGTCTCCGGCGTCGTAGATGCCGAGCGCCGCACGCGGCTCCATCGGGTTGGGCGAAAGCCGGTTGTTGTGGATGGTGATTTCGGTGACATGCGCCGCAGCGCCGATCGCCTTGTCGGTCGCCGCTTCGTCGCCGATCTGCCAGTCGAAGATCAGGTTACCAGGCGCTTCCGGGTGAAGCTGCGGCTGTCCTGACTCAAGCGCCTTTGAGGCGTCGATCACGACGGGAAGCTCCTGGTATTCGACGACGACGGCTTCGGCAGCATCACGCGCCTCGGCGACGCTGTCGGCAACGACGATCGCCACAGCATCGCCGACGTATCGCACGGTCTCGTGCGCGAGCGGCCGCCAGGCGCCCATCTTCATCGGCGATCCGTCCTTGGAATGGATCATCCAGCCGCAGATCAGGTTGCCGATACCATCGGCGAGCAACTGCTTGCCGTCGAGCACGCCGATCACGCCTGGCATGCCGATCGCCGCCGACCCGTCGACTTTGAGGATCTTCGCATGCGCATGCGGGCTGCGCACGAACACCGCATATTTCATCCCCGGCACGGACATGTCGTCCGTATAGCGGCCCTTGCCGGTCAGGAACCGCTTGTCCTCCTTGCGCGCCACGCGCGCGCCAATGCCTTCAACGCCCATTGCCTATCTCCTCCCGAGATATCCAGCGACAGTCCCGACGGCCATGCATCGGTCCTGAGTGACATGCGTCAGGGGCGAGATCCCGCCCCCGTTCTGCCGCTATTCTGCGGCCACGCGGGCGCCGCTCATCTCGGCGGCGGCGGCAAGGATCGCCTTCACGATATTGTGGTAACCGGTGCAACGACAGATGTTGCCTTCGAGCTCGGCGCGCACCGTCGCCTCGTCCAGCTGACCCTGATGCCTGCGGATCATGTCGACGGCCGTCATTACCATGCCGGGCGTGCAGAAGCCGCATTGCAGGCCGTGATTGGCCTTGAAGGCCGCCTGCACCGGATGCAGCTCGCCATCAGCCGCCAGCCCTTCGATGGTGGTGATCGTAGAGCCTGCGGCTTGCGCGGCGAGGATGGAACAGCTCTTGACCGACTTTCCGTCCAAATGGATGACGCAGGCGCCGCACTGCGAGGTATCGCAGCCGACATGGGTGCCGGTCAGTCCGAGATTTTCGCGTATGAATTGCACCAGCAATGTGCGGTCGTCGCAATGACCGCTCACCTGACGGCCGTTGACCGTCATTGTTACTTTCGCCATTTCGCTCCTCCGGGGTCGGTCAATGCCAACACGAGCGCGGCCGGAAAGTCGGGTGAGATGGTTCACGCGACTAGGGTACGCGCCAACTGATATCAATGCCCGTCGCCCACGGATCCGCTCCTCCGGATTTTCGCAGGCTTGTTTGTATCATTTGTCTTTTTTTGGAATGCCGCAACCGCCCCTGCCCGCCGAACGACAAAATTTTTCCACGCCGGTTGTGCCGAAGGGAACTGCCTTCATGTCCCGTTCAGGAACGATATCATTATCTTGCCGGCAGGAAGAAACCGCAGCGCTCCCGTAGACTTTCGATGGGGACCGCGTATTTTCCGAACCGCAAGTTCCGGTGGAGCGGGATGTTCCCGGCTTCGCCATCATCCACGGGACGGACTGAGCGATAGGCTTGAGATCCGTAGACATCGGAGAGAACAACATGAAGAAAGCCATCGCACTTGTGCTGGTCGCCCTGGCGGTCGCAAGCTGCACCCAGACGGAAAAGGGCGCCGGCATCGGTGCCGTTTCCGGCGCGATCATCGGCGGCGCTGTTACCGGCGACGTCCGTGGCGCTGCAGTCGGCGCGGCAATCGGCGGTGTTTCCGGCGCAGTCATCGGCAACGTCACCGAGCAGCCCGGCCAGTGCTACTATCGCGACCGCTACGGCCGCCGCTACATCGACTCCTGCCCGCGCTAAGGCGACAGGCAGCCTGCCGTCGGCTGCAGCTTGAGCCGCCCGACGGCCTGGTTTGATGTTTCCCCCTCACGGCTGACCGCCCTGAGGGGGTTTTTCGTTGCGGCAACCGCATCCTCTGCCGCACACAACGCGCAGCGGCCAACGAACGCGCCGAAATCGGGTGGCAACCGCCGAAGCAATCCCGTCTGCTGACCTCGACGTTTCATGATCGAGGTTCTTCCATGCCAAACCCACCACGCGACACCCTGCCACCGGCCTTCAAGCGCATCGGCTGGTCCAACCTGTTCGCACAGTTTTCCGAGCAGATGGCGCTGGCCGCCGCTCCGCTCGCCGCCGTGCTTCTGCTCGCCGCAGGCCCTGCGGAAACCGGATGGCTGCAGATGGCGCAGACGCTGCCATTCCTTCTGCTCTCCATTCCCGCCGGTCTCGTTGCCGACCGCGCATCGCGGCGCAGGCTGATGGTTTCCTCGGAGATGCTGCGCGCGCTGTCGCTGGTTGTCACGCTGTTGCTGATGCTCGCCGGCTTGCTGTCGCTGCCGCTGCTCGCCGTCATGGGCTTCGTCGGCGCCATCGGCACGGTCTGCTACAATGTCGCCGCCCCAGCCCTGGTGCCGGCGATCGTGCCCCGTCACCAACTCGCCGACGCCAATCGCTGGCTGGAGCTCGCCCGCAGTCTCGCCTATTCCGGCGGACCGGCGATCGGCGGCGCGATCGTCGCATGGACCGGCGCATCGCTCGCCTATGTCGCCGCCACATCCCTGTCCCTTCTCTCTGTCGTCCTGCTCGCCGGCCTTGGCGACCAGCAGCAACCGACCGCTCCCAGGCGCAACCTCCTTCAAGATCTCGCCGAAGGCGCCCGGTTCCTGGGCGGCCACCCGCTACTCAGGCCCATTCTGGTGACCGCCATCGTCTTCAACACGGCCTGGTTCGTGCTGCAGGCGGTCTATGTCGCCTATGCCATTCAGACCCTCGGGCTGACGGCGACCGGCGTCGGCATCACGCTTGGCATCTATGGCGCCGGCATGATGATCGGCGCCTTCGCAGCCCCCGCCATTGCGCGCCGGATCCCCTTCGGCCTGATGATCGCCCTCGGCCCGCTCGGCGGGTTGACGGCTGCGGCCGTGATGCTCTCGACCATCTGGGTTCCCTCAGGCGCCCTTGCCGGTTTGAGCTTCTTCCTGTTCGGCGCCGGCCCGGTGCTCTGGTCGATCGCCACGCTCACGTTGCGGCAGGCCGTCACCCCCAATGCGATGCTCGGGCGCGTATCGGCCTTCATCACCACCGCCACCTTCGGCGCCCGGCCGATCGGTGCAGCGCTCGGCGCCGTCGTCGCCACACGCTTCGGCGTCGAGGCGTGCCTTGCCGTCGCAGCGGTCGGTTTCCTCATCCAGTTCCTCGTCATCATCGCTTCCGGCGTACCGCAATTGCGGGCGCTGCCCGAGGCGGCGTAGCGGCTCGATACAGCGGACAAGGCGGCATTTAAATCTCCCAAAAGGCGCAGCGCCCTACTGGTTGTCGGCGGTGGTTGTGCTGCGCCGACAACATTTCCGCGCTTTTTCGACGGAATCGGCACCGAAATTCGGCATCAGGGGTGGATGCAGCGGATCGTCATCGTTAACAGATGGAAAACCTTAGGCATGCGATAGTGACCCAGCCGCATAAGCAGGCAGTTTGTATTGGGTCGCCTGAAGACGGGATGCGGAAGCGAATGTCCCCACCACGGTCGAGTATTGCGTACTGGAAGGCAGCGACTTCGCTTGCTGTTGCCTTTTCGTGCGCGCTCGGCCCGCTTTCCGCCGAGAAGGCCTATGCCTTCAAGCTCTTCGGCATGAAGTTTTTCGAGAGCGACGAGGAAGAGGCGCCGGTCATCGACCCGGTCAACTATACCCTCACCTTCGACGCCGGCACCGAAGACAAGGAACTGAAGGAAGCGCTGGAAAACAGCTCGCAGCTCGTGCAGGGCCAGGAAAAGCCTGTCTCCGGCGATCTTGGCTTGGCAATTCGGGCGCGCGACGACCGCGACCGGCTGCTTGCCGCACTCTACGAAAAGGCCCGCTACGGCGGCACCATCGCGATCCGCATCAACGGCCAGGATATCGACAGTCTGCCGCCGGATCCGTCTTTCCCGGATGGCAAGCCGATTCCGGTCACCGTGACCGTGACGCCGGGCCCGGTCTTCAACGTCGGTTCCGTCAAGTTCGAAGGCGATGCGGCCGGTTTCAGTCCCGCTGATTACGGCCTGCCCGCCGGCGCGCGTGCCGATTCCACCCTGATCATCAAGGCCGGCGAAAAGGTCGTGAACGATCTGCGCGAGCAGGGTCGCCCCCTGGCCAAGCTCACCGAACGCAGCGCTGTCGCCAACCACGCCAACTCGACCGTCGACATCGTCATCGGCGCCAGCGGCGGCCCGGTTGCCCCAGTCGGCGAAGTCAGCGTCGACGGAACGAAGACCGTCGACCCGGGTTTCGTGCGCGACTACTCACGCCTCAACGAAGGCCGTCCCTATTCGCCCGCGGACATCCGCAAAGCCTCCGAGCGCCTGCGCCAGCTCGGCGTCTTCTCGAGCGTCACCATCAAGGAGGCCAATGCGCTTTCGCCCGATGGATCTCTCCCGATGAAGATCGAGGTGTCCGAAGGCAAGCACAAGTATTTCGGCTTCGGCGCCCAGGTCTCGACCACCGACGGCCTCGGGCTTTCGGGCTACTGGGGACACCGCAACCTTTTCGGCCGCGCCGAATCGCTGCGCATCGAAGGATCGGTCGACCGCATCGGCGAGACCAAGGAACTGGACAAGCTCGACTATTCGGTTGGCATCCTGTTTGCCAAACCCGGTGCCTTCGGCCCGGCTTCCACCTTTACCGCGAGCGTCAAGGCCAACATCCAGGACCCAGACGCCTACCGCGCCAAGATCCTGACGGCAGCGGCCGGCGCCACCTTCGAGCTCTCGGACACCGACACCGTCTCAGGCGGCGGCGAGCTCAGCTGGGCCAATATCGACGACGCCTTCGGCTCGAACTCCTATCTGACGGCCGCGATCCCGCTCGAATATGTGCGCGATACCCGCAACGACAAGCTGAACGCGACCGAAGGCTACCGGGCGATGATAAACGCCAAGCCGAGCTACGAAATCAAGGGGCAGACCTTCTTCTCGTCCTTCGAAGCCTCGGCATCCGGTTACCATGCGCTCGGCGACGAGAAGCGCTTCGTGCTTGCCGGCAAGATCGGCGCCGGCATGCTCGTCGGCGGCAGCGGGCTCGAAGACATTCCTGCCAACCGCCGCTTCTATCTCGGCGGTGGCGGCTCGGTACGCGGCTATTCCTACCAGGAGATCGGCCCGCGCAATTCCGACAACGAGGAGACCGGCGGACGCTCCTATGTCAATGCCTCGCTCGAAGCCCGCATCGCCATCACCGACACCATCGGCGTCGTGCCTTTCATCGACGCCGGTACGGTGTCTGCGAAGACGACGCCGGACTTCTCCGACATCCGCGCCGGTGCCGGCATCGGCCTGCGTTACGCCACGCCCTTCGGCCCGATCCGCCTCGACTTTGCCGTTCCGCTTAACAAATATCCCGGCGGCACCAAGTACGGCATCTATGCCGGTATCGGCCAATCCTTCTGATCCGGGCCGTTTCTTCCATCAGAACCGGCAAATCGCCGCCATTGCCGGATAGTTTCTGCCGGCGGCGATTCCGCTTGGGAGCAACTTGCGTTATGGGTAGATCATGAATCAGGTCGTCCGCTTCCTTCGCGCGACGCTGCGCTATGGCCTTCGTGTGCTTGGCGTGATTGCGGTCGTTGCCCTTCTTCTCGTCGCCTTCGTGGGCTTTACCACACCCGGCGCAAGGCTCGTCGCCTGGGCAATCGAGAAGTATGCGGCAACCCCTGACCAGATCGTGCGGATCGCCGATCCGAGCGCGCTGTTGACCGGCAAGTTCACGGCCGGAAGCATCACGCTGTTCGATGGCGAGGGCGTCTATGCCGAAGTGCGCGACCTCGATCTCACCTGGTCGCCCGCCGCCCTTCTCTCCTTCCGCTTCGAAGCCGCGGCGCTCTCGGCCGGCTCGGTGCGCGTCGAGCGCCTGCCGATCCCCTCCACCGAGACCAAGGAAGTCCGCTCGACCTTTGCGCTTCCCGTGGACGTCAAGATCGACGCGATCGATCTCAAGGAGATCATCATCGGCAAGGCGATCACCGGCGAGGACCAGTTCCTGACCGCCAGCGGCAAGGTGAACGCGACCAACGAGAGCATCGCCCTTCAGCTTGCGGCCGCCCAGCGCGACCGGCCGGAGGCGCGCGCGGTTGCCGATATCGTCTTCAATCCGGCAGGCAACGAGCTGAAGCTCGAGGCGACCGTGGACGAGCCCAACAACGGCGTGCTGGCAAAGCTGCTTCGCCTGCCCAACGAGCCCGCAGTCAACATCAAGCTGACCGGCGAAGGCCCGCTTTCCGACTGGGCCGGCAGCGCCACGGCCGCACTCGACGGCAGCGAAATTCTCAAGCTCGACGGTCGCCACGTCCAGACGCCCGACGGAATGCACCGGCTGACCGTCAACGGCGGCGGCGGTTTCGGCTCGCTGATGCCGCCGGCGCTGCGCCCGATGTTCGAGGGTGACACCAGTCTCGACATCGCCGCCGCGTTCAACGACCAGGGGCTGGTTCAGGTCGACAAGGCTCATGTGACGACGGGCGCGCTCTCCTTTGCCGCTTTCGGTACCTACGACAGCAAGGGCGAGAACAACCTCAAGGCCAGGCTTGCCGGCACCAACGGCCCTGTCGACTTCCGCTGGCCGCTGCAGAAGGGTGAAGCGCAGGCCAGGATCAATGCCGTCGATTTCTCGCTGATCGGCGACGCGCAAGCCGCGATCCTCGATCTCACCGCAGACGTCACCTCCCTGGCGGTGCCCGACGTGGCGCTCGGCGCAGTCAAGCTTTCGGCACGCAGCGACGGCTTCAATCTCCAGGCGCAATCCGGTCCGGTGAAGGCGGCAATCGAGGTGGGCGAAGCCGGCTTCAACGACCCCAACCTTGCCCGCCTGGTCCAGGTGCCGCTGAAGGTGGACGCAATCCTCTCCGTGACGAAGGAAAACATCGCCTTCAACCCGGTGACGATCGAAAGCCCCGGTATCGGCGGTTCGCTCACCGGCGCGTTTTATCGCGACGAGAACACGGTTTCCGCGGCCTTCAAGCTCTTTGCCGTTCCGGACGCGTTGCCGCCGGCGGCCGCCGCGAAATTCGATGGCACGATCGCACTCTCGGGCGAAGTGAAGACGGCAACCGACGGCGGCGTCACCGTGGAGGGCCTCGAGCTCAAGTCGGGCACGATCGAGGCCGCCGGCACCGTTGCGCTCGCGCAGAGCAACCTGACGGCCGACCTTAGGGGTACCCTGCCTGATCTCGGCAAGCTGCTTGCCGATGCCAAGGGCAAGGCCGACTTTACCGCCGCCGTGACCGGCCCGCTTTCGGAACTCGGCATCAAGGCCGAGTTGACGTCGAGCGGCGCGACACTGGCCGGACGCACGCTCAGCGACCTCAACGTCAAGGCCGACGCCAAGGCCAACCCTTCGAGCCCGCAGGCAAGCCTGACGGCGACCGGTGCACTCGACGGCCAGGCCATCGACGTCAAGGCCGACGTCGTCTCGAAGGATGGCCAGACCGCAATCCCGGTGCTCGAAGCCAGGATCGGCGAGAACAAGCTGACCGGGGCAATCAGCTTCACCCCCGATTTCAAGCCGGACGGCACGGTCAGCTTCGACCTGCCCGATATCGGCCTCTTGGCCGCCATGGCCGGGCAGAAAGCATCCGGCGACCTCAACGGCTCGGCGGCCATCAAGACTCAAAACGGCATCACCTCCGTCGTCGTCAAGGCCGGCGGCAGCGGCATCAAACGTGACGCACTGACGATCTCCAGGCCGACCGCCGACATCACCATCGCCGACCTCGCGGCCCTGGCGATCAAGGGCAGCATCCGCGCCGAAACGGTGGCGCAGGACGAAAACCGTGTTTCCGGACTTGCCGTCGATTTCGAGCAACAGGCCGGCCGCACCGGTTTTGCCATCGACGGCAAATATGACGGCGGACCGCTGACGGTGAAGGGCGACCTCGCGGGCGCCAAGGGCCGCACGGAAATCCGCCTCGCATCCTTTGGCGCAACGCCGAAGGGCATTGCCCTGAAACTGGCGCAGCCGACGGTGATCGCCATCGAAAACGGCACCGTCCGTCTCAACGCGCTGACGATCCAGGCATCGAAAGGCACGATCGCAGTCAACGGCACGGCTGGCGAAAAGCTCGACATCACTGCGAAGCTCAACGCCCTGCCCGCAGCACTGGTCAACGCCTTCGCACCGGACCTCGGCGCCGAGGGCACGATCGCCGGCACCGTCGATGTCGAGGGCGCAGCGTCTGCCCCGGTCGTCGCCTACGACCTCAAATGGTCGGGCGCCTCGCTCGCGGCAGCCCGCACCGCGGGCGTTGCGGCCTTCGATGTGACGGCGGACGGCAAGTTTGCCAACAACAAAGTGACGCTCGATACGACGCTTTCGGGCGCCGGCGGACTTTCCTTCAAGGGCGGCGGCAATGTCGACATCGGCGGCAACATGCCGATCGCGATGAAGTTCAGTGGCAACGTCCCCTTCGCCCTCATCGCCAACCTGATGGCGGAGAAAGGCTTCACGCTGACGGGCCAGGCAAATGTCGATGTGGCAATCTCCGGTTCCGCGAAGGCGCCGCAGATCGCCGGCACGATCACCACGTCAGGCGGGCGCCTCGTCGACGTGCGTCGCAACCTGGCGCTCAACGACCTGACCGCCAATGTCGCGCTCGATGGCAAGCAGGCGACGATCTCCAGGCTCTCGGCCAATCTCGCGACCGGCGGCTCGGTCGAAGCCAGCGGTACCGTCGGCACCGTACCCGGTTCCGGCTTCCCGGCCAACCTGACGATCAAGCTGAACAACGCGACCTACGTCGATGGCACCCTGTTCAACGCCAACGTTGCCGGCGAGATGACCTTGACCGGTCCCCTGGTCGCGACCCCGACGCTCGGCGGCAAGGTGACGATCCGCAAGGCATCGATCACCATTCCGGAGAAGTTGCCGACGTCGCTTTCGGCCATCGACATCAAGCACAAGAATGCGCCGCCCAAGGTGCGGAAGATGGTCAAGGACCTGCGCAAGGACGAAGTGCCGGCCGCAGGTGCCAATGCCAGCGGCGTGATTGCCTTCGATCTCGGCGTCAACGCCCACCAGATCTTCGTGCGCGGCCGCGGCATCGACGCGGAGCTTGGCGGCGACCTGACGATCCGTGGCACCGCCGTGCAGCCAATTGTTTCCGGCGGCTTTGAGATGCGCCGCGGACGGCTCGAAATCCTCGGCAAACGCCTGACCTTCACCGACGGCAATATCGGCTTTGGCGGCGACCTGATCCCGACGCTCGACCTCAAGGCGACCTCCAGCGTCGGCGCGACCACCATCACCGTCGCGGTCGCGGGCCTCGCCAACAATCCGCAGATCGCCTTCTCGTCCTCCCCGGCCCTGCCGCAGGACGAAATCCTGGCGCAGCTCATCTTCAACCGATCGCTGTCAAACCTCTCGGCCTTCCAGATCGCCCAGCTCGCCTCCGCCGTCAGCCAGCTCGCCGGTGGCGGCTCGACCTCGCTGCTCGACGGCCTGCGCAACAAGCTCGGCGTCGACGATCTCGACGTCACCACCGACGAGAATGGCGGCGCGTCCGTGCGCGCCGGCAAGTATCTCAACGACCGCACCTATATCGAGCTGCAGCAGGGTTCCGATTCCGCCTCCAGCAAGGCGGTCATCAATCTCGATGTCGGCAAGGGCGTGAAGCTCAAGGGCTCGGCCGCCGGCGACGGTTCGGCCTCGGGCGGCGTCTTCTTCGAAAAGGAATATTGAGCGGCGGCGGGCGTAAACACGCCTGTCCCGCCCGCATGACAAGGAAGCCGGTGGGTCGATCGCGATCCACCGGCTCCAGAGCCCCTGTGTTGCCCGCTCGACAGCAAACTCACTATGGTCTTTTGGAGGCACCGGCGGCGTCTGAAGCCGTGATCGGTCGCATGTCATCGGCGCGGAGCGCGCTGCCCTTCTTGCGCCTGTTTCAGGCCCAGCCATTCTCGGGGACGAAGGAGACCTCGCGGCGTGGGCGCGTCAGCTCGTAGCGGTTCCATGCGACGGCGTCAGGCGACAGGCCGGTCATCTCGGTTTTTCGGGCGAGCATGAGGAGTTCGTCGATCGACAGGGCATCGCCGCGCTCGATCTTCTGGAGCGCCGCATCGATCAAGGACAGGCTGTGTTCGACACGGTCGCGCAGGTCCAAGAACGCCGATTGCTGGACGGCTAGCGTTTGTCCGAGGGCCGGCGCAGTACCGGCGAGCATTTCGGTAATCCGGGTGAGGCTAAGGCCAAGCCGCCTCAAAGCCAGGATTTCGGTCAGCCGCGCGATTTCGACCGCACCATAGAGCCGCCACTTCTTCTCCGTCCGCCGCGGCGTGATCAGGCCGCGGTCCTCATAGACCTTGAGAGCGCGGATGGTAAGGCCAAGACGGTCGGCGCATTCGGCCGCCGACAGCAGTTCATTGTGGTTCACGCCCATGAGCACCTCTTCGAAACACTTCTAAAAAGGTGACTTTGCGGTCGAGCCGAGCGGGCTTTGCGAAGCTTTGATGGAGATTTGGCGAAGACGCACCGTGAAAGGCGATTTACCGGCACGCGCCGTCAAAACTTGCGGGACCGCTCCGTGGAAATGCCACTTTGCCAAACCTACATCGGCATCCAGGCGCGACCGCGCGCCCCGTTGTTTCATTCCTTTTTTCAGGTGATTGCCTTGCCCTCTTCTTTTCCGCGTCCCGAACTGCCCGAACCATTCCGCCCTCTTGTCGCTGGCTATCAGTGGAACCGTGATCTGCTCGGGCAATCCGACTCGAGCATCTTTCTTCTGAAGGCGCCCGATCGACCCATGCTGGTGCTGAAGCTCGAGGAAGCCGGCCCGTTCAGCGAGTTCGTCGACGAGGCGGCGCGGCTTGATTGGCTGGCATCAAAGGACGTGCCCTGCCCGCGGGTGATCGCTCGTGCCTTCGGCGCCGAGACGAACTGGCTGCTGCTGCAAGCAGTGCAAGGAACGGACCTCGCCTCCACGACGCTCTCGCCCAAGGACCAGATCGTCATCCTCGCGGACGCGCTGAAGCAACTGCATGCGCTGGATATCGCCAACTGCCCCTTCGATCACCGGATCGAAGTGCGCATCGCCATCGCGAAGGCGCGCACCCAGGCAGGCGTGATCGAAAGCGACTTTGACGAGACGCGGCTCGGCCGAACGACGGCGGATCTCTTTGCCGAACTGCAGGCGCGCGAGCCCCAACCCGGCGAACTCGTCGTCACCCATGGCGACGCCTGCCTGCCGAACATCATCGAGAAGAACGGCCGGTTTTCCGGCTTCATCGATTGCAGCCGGCTGGGCGTCGCCGACCCCTACCAGGACATCGCTCTTGCCTGCCGCAGCATCGTCCACAATCTCGGCGAGGAGTGGGTTCAGCCGTTTCTGACCCGCTATGGCCTCGACAAGGACGATTCGGAGAAACGTGACTTCTACTGCCTGCTCGACGAGTTCTTCTGATCGTCAGGCAGCAGGCATAAAATCCACCCAGAGCACATGCCCGGGCAGCGAAAGGCCCGCAACGCCTCAGGCGGCGTTGCGGGCCTCGATGCTCAGATCGACGACGTCGGCATCTTCCATAGCGTTGAACAACGCCCAGATGTGGCCGAAGGGGTCGATGAAGGCGCCGACGCGATCGCCCGTCGACAAGGTTTCGGCCGCATTGCGAAGGCTTGCGCCTGCGCCGATCGCTCGGCCGATGACGCGATCGACGTCGCGCACATGCAGTTCCAGGATCACCGCCGTGGTGCCGAGCGCATGCGGCGAGCGCGGCCCGCCGAGCTTGGGTTCCGCATCGCGGCGCGGATTGGCCCCGGCAATACGGAACACCGATTCCCCGATCCTCAGATCCGCACTCGTCAGAATGCCGCTCGGCCATTCATGCCTTTGCAGCAGTTCGGCGCCGAGTGCTTCGCGATAGAAGGCGATGGCGCGATCCTCGTCGCCATGCCTGACGAACAGCTTCACA
The DNA here is from genome assembly GCF_014852205.1 of Ensifer sp. ENS06. Classification (NCBI taxonomy): domain Bacteria; kingdom Pseudomonadati; phylum Pseudomonadota; class Alphaproteobacteria; order Hyphomicrobiales; family Rhizobiaceae; genus Ensifer; species Ensifer sp. ENS06. The sequence goes on from NZ_JACVBC010000015.1 coordinate 49,219, forward strand.
CAGATCTGCCGATCGGCAAGCCTGCCGCCATTGGCAACCATGACATCCTCCATCTTGGGTGAGGCGGCCATCATAGCGAAGTACTAGAACAAAGCAAGAACAATTCGACTCTGAGAGGCAATTTCCTCACCGCTTCGGGCGGCCAGAAATGCTCAGAACGCCCCGCTCATCTTACTGGTTTTCAACAGGATATTCGTCTCCGTAACGGTGATGCCGTCGATCAGGCGGATGCGCCGCAGCGTTTCGTCGAAAGAGACGAGATCGCGGTCCTGAAGCTCGGCGATGAAGTCCCAGCGGCCATTGGTGCTGTGCAGCGCCCGCACCTGAGGCAGTCCGCGAAATTGCTCGGCGACACGATCGGCCATCTTGCCGTGCACCTCGATCATGACCACGGCGCGCACCCCGGAGGCCGGGATTTCGGCACCGGTGCGGATGGTGAAGGCGGCGATCGTACCATTGGCGACCAGCCTGTCGATACGGGCCGCCACCGTCGCCCGCGACACGCCCGTCATTTCCGATAGCGTCGAAACGGGAATGCGCGCATTCTGGCGCAGAGCGCTTATCAGCGCCTGGTCGAGATCATCCATAGCCTGCCACTTTGTAAAATCGGACTTAGCAATCTGTCGAAACTAGCTCACTAATCGGCAGTTTTCCATCTTTTTGCTGACGCCCATTTTGGCCATAATCCACACATCCCGGACGGGATCACATGGGAATCATCTTGAAAAGGAATCGGGCGGACATGACGACCATCACGCTGATCGGCGCACCCATCGAGGAAGGTTCTGGACGACGCGGCGCGGCCATGGGCCCGACGGCCCTGCGCATCGCCGGCATCGATACGGTGCTGCGCGATCTCGGCCATACGGTTCACGACGAAGGCGACGTCAAGCCGCTGCCGGCGCGCGATCTCGCCAACCATCCCGGCGCCAACAACCTGCAGATCGTCGCAGCCTTCGCCCGCGCCCTGCATGATTCCGTGCACGACACCGCGCGCAAGGGCCATTTCCCGATCATTCTGGGTGGCGACCATGCGCTTTCGATGGGCAGCGTCTCCGGCATGGCGCGCTATGCCGCAGACGTCGGCCGGCCGCTGTTCGTGCTCTGGCTCGACGCCCATGCCGACTTCAACTCGCCGTCGACCTCGCCCTCCGGCAACATGCACGGAATGCCGGTCGCCTTCTTCTGCGGCCAGGCCGAATTCGCCCCGATCCTGCCGTCCGACCGTCCGCTCGTCGATCCGAAGAAGGTCTTCCAGGTCGGTATCCGCTCGGTCGACGACCGCGAGCGCGAAGAGATCACAGAACATGGCGTGCGCGTCTTCGACATGCGCGCCGTCGACGAACTCGGCATGGCTCACATCATGCGCCAGATCCTCGAAGAGGTCCGCGCCGCCAATGGCCTGCTGCATGTCAGCCTCGATGTCGATTTCATGGATCCGGAACTGGCGCCCGGCGTCGGCACCACCGTTCCGGGCGGCGCCACCTTCCGCGAGGCGCACCTGATCATGGAAGTGCTCTGGGAAAGCGGGCTCGTTTCCTCGCTCGACGTCGTCGAGCTCAACCCCTTCCTCGACGATCGCGGCAAGAGCGCGCGCATCCTGGTCGAACTGACGGCGAGCCTCTTCGGCCGCCGCGTCCTCGACCGGCCGACCCGCAGCGCCTAGATCACGGAGATCTTGGGTCGACTGGATCCAAGATCATAAGCGTGAACGGCTCTCATTAGTCAGAGCGGGATGCGGGCGGAAAACCGCGCACACTTTTCCTCATCCCGCTCAGACAAAGAAACACCGGAGGACGATATATGAACACGACGGCTGCCCTGATCGAAACCGAATACCGGCTCGGCGCCCATAACTACAAGCCGCTCGACGTGGTGCTTTCGCGAGGCGAAGGTGTCTATGTCTGGGATATGGAAGGCAACCGCTACCTCGACTGTCTCTCGGCCTATTCTGCCGTGAACCAGGGCCATTGCCACCCGAAGATCCTGAAGGCGATGATGGAGCAGGCGCAGAAGCTGACGCTGACCTCCCGCGCCTTCCGCAACGATCAGCTGGCGCATTTCTACGAAGAGATCGCTGCGCTGACCGGCTCGCACAAGGTGCTGCCGATGAACTCCGGCGCCGAAGCCGTCGAGACCGCCGTCAAGGCCGTGCGCAAGTGGGGCTACGAGGTCAAGGGCGTGGCCGAGAACAAGGCCGAGATCATCGTCTGCTCCAACAACTTCCACGGCCGCACCATGGGCATCGTCGGTTTCTCGACCGATCCGGACGCCCGCACCGGCTTCGGCCCGTTTGCGCCGGGCTTCAAGGTCGTACCCTTCGGTGACATCGACGCCTTCCGTGCGACGATCAACGAAAACACCGTCGCCTTCCTGGTCGAGCCGATCCAGGGCGAAGCCGGCGTCATCGTCCCGCCGGTCGGCTACTTCACGACGGTGCGCGAGCTCTGCACCAAGCACGGCATCACGCTGATCCTCGACGAGATCCAGACCGGGCTTGGCCGCACCGGCAAGCTGCTTGCCGAAGAGCATGAGGCGATCGAAGCCGACGTGACGCTGATCGGCAAGGCTCTGTCCGGCGGCTTTTATCCGGTCTCGGCGGTGCTTTCGAATTCCGAAGTGCTCGGCGTCTTGAAGCCCGGCCAGCACGGCTCGACCTTCGGCGGCAATCCGCTCGCCTGCGCCATTGCCCGCGCGGCGCTGAAGGCGCTGACCGAGGAAGGCATGATCGAGAACTCGGCAAAGATGGGCGAGCGCTTCCAGAAGGGCCTCACCGACATCCGTTCCAACATCATCAAGGAAGTGCGCGGTCGCGGCCTGATGCTGGCGGTGGAACTGGTGCCGGAAGCCGGCGGCGCGCGCAAGTATTGCGAAGCGCTGAAGCAGCTCGGCATCCTTGCCAAGGACACCCACGGCGACACGATCCGAATCGCGCCGCCGCTCGTCATCACCGCGGAGCAGGTGGATTGGGCGGTCGAACAGTTTGCCAAGGTTCTCGCCTCCGCTTGATCGCAAATCGCTTCCGCCCTGGGTCACGCCCGGGGCGAGATCTTCGTAAGCACTTGCAAAAGCAAGTCTTAACGAATCCCGGCCTATAGTCCTTTCCCAAAGCGCAAAGCGGTTCCTCCGCGCATGATGCAGCTGCGCCCTGCCGGATGTGATCGGCGGACTGGAAGGATCTCTCCTTTACGGATCATTGACCGCGCCTGATGCGCCGTCAGCCATGCGGAGAGATCTGGAGTTTGGCGGTGTCGCGCCCAGAGGCGTCGACCGGAAAGCTGGAAGGACCTTCGATGACAAGCACACTCAGGACGGCCGGGTTCGACGGCGAGACGCTGGAAATCATTGCGTTCCGCCTCCACGATCAGGAATTCTGCGTCAAGACGACGACGATCCGTGAAATCCGCGGCTGGGCGCCCTCGACGCCTATCCCGCATTCGCCGCCGGAAGTGATCGGCGTCATGAACCTGCGCGGCACGGTGATCCCGATCATCGACCTCGCCCACAAGCTCGGCATGAAATCGACCACCGCCAACGAGCGCAGCGCCATCGTCGTCGCCGAAGTGCACAACATGGTCATCGGCCTCGTCGTCGACCGCGTGTCGGATATCCTCACGGTCCAGGGCAGCCAGGTGCAGCCGGTGCCGGAAGTGACGGCCTCCTTCGACAAGAGCTTCGCCGAAGGCATCATCGCCAACGAAACCGGCATGATCTGCTTCCTGAACCTTGCCCGCATGTTCAAGGAACGCGAGGTCGAGGAACTGGCCGCCTAAAGCAACAGCTCAGCGATATTCAAGGCCGTCCGACGTCTCGTCGGGCGGCTTTTTTGTTGGTTATTTGCTCAGCCGGAGGGCAATATTTTAGAAAAACAGGAGAAACTAATTCAACTAAAATTGGGATCTACGAGTTCTTACAACTGAAATTTGATAGTTGCTATTTTAACACCTGCTTAATAGTCCTATCACTAACCTAGATTGCATAAACACGGCGCCTGGGCATGAAGCCCGCCAGTTCGAACTCCCCTCACGAAGCACTAAATCGCTGACCCGGTGGGCCGGCGCGGGACGACCAGACATGTTTCGGCAGGCCGGCATTTGTCTTAGTCCGGGAGTTTGCGCCGCTTCGGCTCCGCAAACCCTGTCAAAGAAGGCACGAAGCCCCCGGCTTGAGCCAACAAACGAGAAGAGGGTTACAATGTTCGCTCTCGGAAAAATTGCAGACGCGAACCAGATCATCGCCGCGCTATCGAAGTCGCAGGCTATCATCCAGTTCGACCTGACCGGCAAGATCCTGACCGCCAATGAGAATTTCTGCCAGGCACTCGGTTACAACCTCAGCGAAATCGTCGGGCATCACCACCGCATGTTCTGCCCCGCCGACTACGCCCAGACGCAGGAATACCGCGACTTCTGGGCCCGGCTCGGCCGCGGCGAATTCGACGCCAATGCCTACAAGCGTGTCGCCAAGGGCGGCCGCGAAATCTGGATCCAGGCGACTTACAACCCGGTGCTTCGGGGCGGCAAGCCCTACAAGGTGGTCAAGTTCGCAAGCGACATCACTGCCGCCAAGGCAAGGGCCACGGAAGATGCCGGCAAGCTCGACGCGATCTCCCGCTCCCAGGCGGTGATCGAGTTCACGCCATCGGGCGAGATCCTGACCGCCAACGAAAACTTCTGCGCCGCGCTCGGCTACAGCCTCCAGGAAATCCAGGGCAAGCACCACAGCATGTTCTGCGAGCCCAACTATGCTCGCACCGCCGAATATGCCGACTTCTGGAAGCGGCTCGCCGCCGGTGAGTTCTTTTCCAACGAGTTCGTGCGCTACGGCAAGGGCGGCAAGGAGATCTGGATCCAGGCGGCCTATAACCCGATCCGCGACTTCAGCGGCAAGGTCTACAAGGTCGTCAAGTTCGCGACCGATGTCAGCGAGCGCATGAGCGCCATCAACAGCCTCGGCGCGGGCCTGCGGGCGCTCGCCGAAGGCGATCTGACGCGCAACCTCGACACGCCCTTCGTACCAAGCATGGAAGCGGTGCGGATCGACTTCAACGATGCCACCGCAAAGCTGCGCGGGGCGATGCGAACCGTCGGCGACAATGCCAGCGCGATCGCCTCCGGCGCCCGCGAGATCCGGGCTGCCGCCGACGACCTGTCGAAGCGCACCGAGCAACAGGCCGCTTCCGTGGAAGAGACCGCCGCAGCGCTCGACGAGATCACCACGACCGTCTCGGACTCCAGCCGCCGCGCCGAGGAGGCCGGAGGCCTGGTCGCCAAGACCAAGGCCGGTGCCGAACGCTCCGGCAATGTGGTCAAGAGTGCGATCGGCGCCATGGACCAGATCGAACAGTCGTCACGCGAAATCTCCAACATCATCGGCGTGATCGACGACATCGCCTTCCAGACGAACCTTTTGGCGCTGAACGCCGGCGTCGAGGCGGCGCGCGCCGGTGAAGCCGGCAAGGGCTTCGCCGTCGTCGCCCAGGAAGTGCGTGAGCTGGCCCAACGCTCCGCCAGTGCCGCCAAGGACATCAAGTCGCTGATCGGCACCTCGACCGAACACGTCAAGAACGGCGTGTCGCTGGTCGGCCAGACCGGGGCGGCGCTTGAGGAAATCCTCGTCCAGGTCCAGGAGATCAACGCCAACGTCTCGGCGATCGTCGAGGCGGCACGCGAACAGTCGACCGGCCTCAAGGAGATCAACCAGGCGGTCAACTCGATGGACCAGGCGACCCAGCAGAACGCCGCGATGGTCGAGGAAAGCACGGCCGCAAGCCACGCCATGGCCCGCGAGGCCGAAGCCCTGCACGAACTGCTCCGGCAGTTCCGCTACGGCGAGCAGGCCCAGGTCGTCGACGCGAACCGCCTCCTCGAAGATCGCGCGCAGCCATCACGCCTGCATGCCACCGCCCGCGCCATGCGCGGCGGACAACGAACAAGCCTGGCCGCGGCACCGGCTGCGGATGGCTGGCAGAATTTCTGAGCGCACATCCCTGCACCCCGCGCTCGGGAATGGGGAGGGCGGCGACCGGTAGCCGCCTTCCCTTAAATCTTTTCAGGAGAGTGCCCGCTTAGGAAAACGCGCCCTCGATGAGCGTGCAGAAAGCGCTGGCGGGTAAAGAATGCAGGCTAGGCCGCTTCCGGACGTTTGATCTTTGCGGCCGCCTCCAGCACCAGCGGCGTCAGCCCCTCGCCGCCATTGTCGATATGCTCGAACAATTTGCGCCGCATGCGCGGCTCCCAGTACTTGTTGATATGGGTGGCAACGCCCTGCGCCGCCTCGCTCTCGGGCTGGCTCTTGAAGAACGTGGCGATCTGGTTCGCCATATAGATCAGCTTGGCGTTGGTATTGTCATGCGACATCGACGGCAGCTCCGGACTTGATGCGTTCGGCATGGGTGAAAATCTCGAATTCGTCGCCGCGCACGAGCGCAATCAGCGTCATGCCCGCAGCTTCCGCCGTGCGAATGGCAAGCGCCGTCGGCGCCGAAATGGCGATGATCACAGGGCTGCCGACGACTGCCGTCTTCTGCACCATCTCGACGGACACGCGGCTGGTGACGACCACGGCGCCCTCGCTGCCCTTGAAGCCGGCGCGTGCGGCGGCACCGACCAGCTTGTCGAGCGCATTGTGGCGGCCGACATCCTCACGCACAGCGATCAGCCCGCGGCCCGGCACATAGAAGGCGGCACCGTGCACGGCGCGCGTTTCGAAATGCAGCGGCTGCTGGCCATTGAGCAGCGCTACGGCCGAAACCACGTCCTCCTGCGACAACGTCAGTCTCGAACGGGAAACGTCCGGCGTCGGCCGTACCGCCTGCTCGATCGATTCGATGCCGCAAAGACCGCAACCGACCGGCCCCGCCATGTGCCGTCGGCGTTGACGCAGCATGTCGTTCTCTTCGTCCTGAAGCACGATCTGCAAGTCGATGCCGAGATTGCCGGCGACCGTCTCGGAGACGACCTCGACCGTTTCGATCTGGCCGGGATCGGTAATGATGCCTTCGGTCAGGCTGAAGCCGACGGCGAAATCCTCGAGATCGCCGGGCGTCGCCATCATCACCGCATGGGTCGAACCACCATAGCTGAAGGCGACCGGCGTCTCCTCCGGCACGGCGCGCGCACCGTCCCGAAGCGCGCCGTTGCGGCGAGCGGCCTCGGGAACGGTCTTGGATGTCCTAAACGTCGCCATGATCGGTCGCAGCGAAAGGCATTACTCCGCCGCCTCCAGCTTTCCGGAAATCCGGCGCGACTGGCGGGCCTGCTCGTCATAGTCGACCTGCCAGTCCGACGGGCCGTTCGACGGCATCACCTGCACCGCCGTCACCTTGTATTCCGGGCAGTTGGTGGCCCAGTCGGAGAAGTCGGTGGTGATGACGTTTGCCTGCGTCGTCGGGTGGTGGAAGGTGGTGTAGACGACGCCGGGCGCGACGCGATCGGTGATCAGCGAACGCAGGGTCGTCTCCCCGGCGCGGCTTGCGAGCCGGATCCAGTCGCCATCACGGATGCCGCGCTGCTCGGCATCGTGCGGGTGGATCTCCAGCCGGTCTTCCGCATGCCAGACGACGTTGTCGGTGCGTCGCGTCTGGGCGCCGACATTGTACTGGCTAAGGATGCGGCCGGTCGTCAAAAGCAGCGGGAAGCGCGGGCCGGTGCGTTCATCCGTCGCCACATATTCGGTGCGGATGAACTTGCCTTTGCCACGCACGAAACCGTCGATATGCATGATCGGCGAACCCTCGGGATGCGCCTCGTTGCAGGGCCACTGCACCGAGCCCATCTTTTCGAGATAATCGTAGGAAACCAGCGCGAAGCTCGGCGTCGTCGCGGCGATCTCGTCCATGATCTCGGACGGATGGCGGTAGTTCCAGTTGAGGCCCATGGCCTGGGCGAGCTTCTGCGTGACCTCCCAGTCGGCATAACCGTTCTTCGGCGTCATCACCTTGCGCACGCGGTTAATGCGGCGCTCGGCATTGGTGAAGGTGCCGTCTTTTTCGAGGAAGGTCGAACCGGGCAGGAAGACGTGCGCGTAGTTGGCCGTTTCGTTCAGGAACAGGTCGTGCACGACGACGCATTCCATCGCGGCGAGGCCGGCTGCCACATGCTTGGTGTCCGGGTCGGACTGCAGGATGTCCTCGCCCTGGATGTAGAGCGCCTTGAAGGTGCCGTCGACCGCGGCATCGAGCATGTTGGGGATGCGCAGGCCCGGCTCGTTGGAGATCTCGACGCCCCAGAGCTTCTCGAAGGTCTCGCGGGTGGCATCGTCGGAGATGTGACGGTAGCCCGGCAGCTCGTGCGGGAACGAACCCATGTCGCAGGAACCCTGCACGTTGTTCTGGCCGCGCAACGGGTTCACGCCGACGCCCGGCCGGCCGATATTGCCGGTGACCATGGCGAGGTTGGCGATCGCCATGACCGTCGTCGATCCCTGGCTGTGCTCGGTGACGCCGAGACCGTAATAGATCGCGCCGTTGCCGCCGGTGGCATAGAGCCTGGCCGCGCCCCGCACGAGATCGGCCGGCACGCCGGTATAGGCTTCGGTCGCCTCCGGGCTATGGTAGGGTTCGGCGACGAAGGCGGCCCAATCCTCGTACTCCGACCAGTCGCAGCGCTCGCGGATGAACTGTTCGTTGGCGAGGCCTTCGGTGACGATCACATGGGCGATCGACGTCAAGATCGCGACGTTGGTGCCGGGCTGGAGCGGCAGGTGATAGGCGGCCTCCACATGCGGCGAGCGCACGATGTCGGTGCGGCGCGGATCGATGACGATCAACTGGGCGCCTTCGCGCAGCCGCTTCTTCAGTCGCGAGCCGAAGACCGGATGGCCGTCGGTCGGGTTGGCGCCGATGATGACGGCGACGTCGGTGAACTCGACACTGTCGAAGTTCTGCGTACCGGCCGAGGTCCCGAAGGCCTGGCCGAGGCCGTAGCCGGTCGGCGAATGGCAGACGCGGGCGCAGGTATCGACATTGTTGTTGCCGAAGCCGGCGCGCACCAGCTTCTGCACCAGATAGGTCTCTTCATTGGTGCAGCGCGACGAGGTGATGCCGCCGACGGAATCGCGGCCGTACTGATACTGGATCCGCCGGAACTCGGAGGCCACATGCGCATAAGCCTCCTCCCAGGTGACCTCGCGCCAGGGATCGGAGATCTTCTCGCGGATCATCGGGTTGAGGATGCGGTCCTTGTGGTTGGAATAGCCGTAAGCGAAGCGGCCCTTGACGCAGGAATGGCCGCGATTGGCCTGGCCATCCTTCCACGGCACCATACGCACCAGTTCCTCGCCGCGCATTTCCGCCTTGAACGAGCAGCCGACGCCGCAATAGGCGCAGGTCGTCACTTCGGAATGTTCGGGCTGGCCGATCTCGATCACCGACTTTTCGATGAGCGTCGCCGTCGGGCAGGCCTGGACGCAGGCGCCGCAGGAGACGCATTCCGACGACATGAAGTCTTCCGCCATCCCGGCCGAAACGCGGCTGTCGAAACCGCGGCCGCCGATCGTCAGCGCGAAGGTGCCCTGCACTTCCTCGCAGGCGCGCACACAGCGCGAGCAGACGATGCATTTGGCCGGATCGTAGGTGAAATAGGGATTGGACTCGTCCTTCGGCATCCACTTGGCGTTGATCTCGCCATTGTTGCGCGCCGTGACGTGGTTCTCGCCCTCATAGCCGTAGCGCACGTCGCGCAGGCCGACTGCGCCGGCCATGTCCTGCAGCTCGCAATCGCCATTGGCAGCACAGGTCAGACAGTCGAGAGGGTGGTCGGAAATGTAGAGCTCCATCACCCCGCGGCGCACGTCCTTCAGCCGCGGCGTCTGGGTGGAGACCTCGATACCGGCTGCAACCGGCGTCGTGCAGGAGGCCGGCATGCCGGCGCGTCCCTTGATCTCGACGAGACAGAGCCGGCAGGAGCCGAAGGCATCCATCATGTCGGAAGCGCAGAGCTTCGGCACTTCTATGCCGGCATCCATCGCCGCGCGCATGATCGAAGTGCCCTCGGGCACGGTGACCTCGCGTCCGTCGATCGTCAGCGTCACCAGTTTTTCGGACTTGGAGGCCGGAGTGCCGTAGTCGATTTCATGAATGAGAGACATGGTCTTTTCCTCACTCCGCCGCTTGAACGCGCGGTGCCGGCTGAAAATCATCCGGGAAATGGGTCATGGCGCTCATGACCGGATAGGGCGTGAAGCCGCCAAGGGCGCAGAGCGAACCGAACTTCATCGTGTTGCAAAGATCGGCGAGCAGTTCGCGGTTCTTCTCCGGCTCGATGCCGGCGGCGATCCTGTCGGTCACCTCGACACCGCGCGTCGAACCGATGCGGCAGGGCGTGCACTTGCCGCAGCTTTCTACCGCGCAGAATTCCATCGCAAAGCGCGCCTGGTGCAGCATGTCGACGGTGTCGTCGAACACAACGATGCCGGCATGGCCGATCAGACCGTCACGCGCGGCGAAGGCTTCGTAGTCGAACGGCGTGTCGAACAGGGCACGGGGAAAATAGGCGCCGAGCGGACCGCCGACCTGCACGGCCTTGACCGGCCGGCCACTCGCCGTGCCGCCGCCGATGTGATCGATGATCTCGCCGAGCGCCAGGCCGAAGGCGGTTTCGTAGAGACCGGCATGCTTGACGTTGCCGGCGATCTGGATCGGGATCGTGCCGCGCGACCGGCCCATGCCGAAGTCGCGGTAATAGGCGGCGCCCTCGTCCATGATGATGGGGACGGAGGCGAGCGAGATCACGTTGTTGATCACGGTCGGACAGTCGAAGAGGCCCTTGTGCGCGGGAAGCGGCGGCTTGGCCCGCACGATGCCGCGTTTGCCTTCGAGGCTATTGAGCAGCGCCGTTTCCTCGCCGCAGACATAGGCACCTGCGCCCTCGCGCACTTCCATATCGAAGGCCCGACCGGAACCGAGCACCGAGGTGCCGAGCACGCCGGCCTTGCGGGCGATCTCGATCGCCTCAGCCATCGCCGCGATCGCATGCGGGTATTCGGAGCGGGTGTAAATGAAGCCCCTGGTCGCGCCGGTCGCGATGCCGGCGATCGCCATGCCCTCGATCAGCACGAAGGGATCGCCTTCCATGATCATCCGGTCGGCAAAGGTGCCGCTATCGCCCTCGTCGGCGTTGCAGACGATGTACTTCCGATCGCCCGCCGCATCGAGAACGGTCTTCCACTTGATGCCGGTCGGAAAGCCTGCGCCGCCACGGCCGCGAAGGCCGCTTTCGGTCACCTGCGCGACAATGTCCTGCGGCGCCATGGCAATGGCATTGCGCAGACCGGCGAGCCCGCCATGGGCCTGGTAATCGTCGAGCGAAAGCGGATCGATGATACCGCAGCGAGCAAAGGTCAGCCGCGTCTGCTGCTTCAGGAAGGGGATCTCCTCGGTCTTCCCGAGACAGAGGGCATGATCGCCGCCGTCGAGCAGGGCGGCATCGAGCAGTGACGAAACGTCATGTGCCTTGACCGGGCCATAGGCAACACGGCCGTCAGCCGTTTCCACCTCGATCAGCGGCTCCAGCCAATGCATGCCGCGCGAACCGTTGCGCACGATCGTGGCGTCGAGGCCGCGTGCGCCGATCGCCTCGGCCATGGCCTTGGCTACCTTGTCGGCGCCGAGCGCCACGGCCGCGGCGTCCCGCGGAATGTAGATCTTTGCGGTCATCGACGCGCCTCCTGAACGAGCGCTTCGAGATCGGCGGCATCGACCCGGGCATGCACCTCTCCGTCCAGCATGGCGGAGGGTGCGCAGGAACAGAGCCCGAGACAGTAGACCGGCTCCAGCGTCACCGCGCCATCCGGGGTCGTCTGGTGAAAATCGATGCCGAGCAGCCGCTTCGCGCGCTCGGCCAGCTGGTCGCCGCCCATCGACTGACAGGCTTCGGCGCGACAGAGCTTCAGCACGTGGCGCCCCGCGGGGTGATCGCGGAAATCATGGTAGAAGCTCATCACCCCATAGACTTCGGCGCGCGAGAGGTTGAGTTCGCGGGCAATCACCGGAAGACATTCCTGCGGCACATAGCCGAACTCTTCCTGCAGTTCGTGCAGGATCGGCAGCAAGGGCCCTTCCAGCCGCTTCAGCTCCTCGACGATGGCGAGCGTGGTTTCCGCGATATCGGCGCGCGGCTGATGGATGTTCAACGGGAGCCCTCCCGGCTCATGGGCGAGGCGGCAGCACCCGAAACGGACGACCGGCCCAGCCGACATTTCACTTCTGGCGAAGGCCGTTCCTCGGCGGTCTCCGGCCATGATCAAAAAGCTTCGCGCTTATGGCCGCATGGGTCAATAAGGCTGTTCCGTCGATCGATAGAAAAAATCTATTGAGCCTGATTCCGCTCGCCGAGAATGCGTGCTTCGTGAAGCAAGGCCGACACCAGCGGCGTAAACGGCTCACGATGCGTCGCAACCAGGCCGACCGTGTGACGGGCGTCCGGATCGACGATCGGGATCATCCGGATATCTTCGTGAAAACCGAATGATTTCGCGACGTTGAATGGCATGATGCTGGCCCAGCGGCCGGTGCGCACATGCGAAAAAAGCACGATCATCGAGTTCGATTCGAGCGTCGGCTTGGCGACGGCACCGGCCTCCGAAAAATGCTGGTTGATGATGCGGCGGTTCTGCATATCGGCCGTCAATAGACAAAGCCGAACGTCGCTAACCTCTTTCCACGTCACGCTTTCCCGCTCCGAAAGCGGTGTTCCGGCGGCGGTGACGAGGTGATAGCGCTCGACCTGGAGCGGAACGCTCGTCACCCGGCCGAGCGGCTCGTTCTCCAGATAGGTGAGCCCCGCATCGATCTCGAGATTTTCGAGCAGCGCCAGGATCTGCACCGATGTCGTCGAGAGCACGGAAAAGGTGACATCAGGGTGCTTTTCCTGGAATGGCGCGGTGATCATCGGCACCATGGCAAGTGTCGTCGGCACCGCGGCCAGCCGGATATGGCCGGAAAGACCCTTGCGCGCCGCCCGCATCTCCTCACGCATGGTGCGGGTATCGCCGACGATGCGCCGCGCCCATTCGAGTACGCGCTGGCCCTCGGGCGTCAGGCCCTGAAAGCGCGACCCGCGGCTGACGAGCATGACGCCGAGCTGATCCTCAAGCTGGCGGATGGCCGCCGACAGCGTCGGTTGCGTCACCCCACACTCCTCCGCCGCGCGACCAAAATGCCTTTCGCGGGCGAGAACGAGGAACATTTCCAGCTTGTCGATCATGTCCGGCCTTCAGTTGTTGTGGCTCTGCCCCTCACCCTAACCCTCTCCCGCTTGCGGGACGTGGCGCTTCGCGAGGTCGCCCCTTCATGATGCAGGCCCCGAATGGAGTGGGGACGCGAGCGGGCGCCGCAGCCTTCCTTCTCCCCGCAAGCGAGGAGAAGGTGCCGGTAGGCGGATGAGGGGTAGCCGACTTCATCTACCGCTCAAACGATCAGCTGCCCGCCATTCACCTCCAGCACCTGCCCGGTGATGTAGCCCGACAGCGCATGCGAGGCGAGGAAGAGATAGGCGGGCGCGCAGTCTTCCGCCGTCCCGAGCCGACCAAGCGGAATGGTCTTGCGGGTCGCCTCCAGCTTCTCCGGCGATGAGTAGCGCTCGTGGAATTCGGTGGTGATCGTCCCCGGCGAAACGCAGTTGACCCGGATGCCCTCGGGCGCGAGTTCCCGCGCCAAGGCCTTGGAATAGGTGGAAACGAACGCCTTCGTCGCCGAATAGATCGACGATCCGGCGCTGCCGCCGGTAACCGCAGAGATCGAGACGGTGTTGACGATCGCCGGATGCGTACCCTTGCGCAACAGCGGCAGCATCGCCCGCGTCATCTCGACGACCGCGGTCTGGTTGAGCTGGACGACGGTCTGGTACTGCTCGTCGGACAGCTCCGCCGCCGGGAAGCGGCCGACCATCGTGCCGGCATTGTTGATGAGGATATCGATGCTCTCGAAGCGGCTGCGCACCACGTCGGCCAGCCCCTCGACACCATCCGGCGCGAGAAAATCCGCCGTCGCCACATAGGCCCGGCCTTCCGTCGCCGCAGATTCGAGAAAATCGGGCAGGTCGCCGATCGACCGGCCGGCATGGACGAGTACATGCGCGCCACAATTCAGGAACTGCCGGGCAACCTCGAGCCCGATGCCGCGCCCGGCACCGGTGATCACGACGGTCATGCCCTTGAACAAGGCCGGATGAAACATGTCTTTCCCCTCTTCACTCCTAAGGCAGGGTCGCCTATCGCCGTAGCGAATGCAACGCGCGCCGACACCCTGGACCCGCTGCGAAAGCGATTTCGCCGCAAACGCCGATTCTGAAATTGCGCGGCTTTCGTTTTTGCATATTATGAAACAAAACGAAAATGGGGAGGATGGAATGTATTTGACCGGTCGGCAGGAGGAGATCCTGGAACTGGCAAAAAGCGAGGGCCGGGTACTGGTCGAGGAGCTGGCGCAGCGCTTTTCTGTCACGCCGCAGACCATCCGAAAGGACCTGAACGACCTCTGCGACGCCAAGATCCTGAACCGCATTCATGGCGGCGCGATCTTCCCGAGCGGCAAGGAAAACGTCAAATACGACGCCCGCCGCCAGATCGCGGCACCGGAGAAACAGGCGATCGGCAAGGCCGCCGCCGAACTCATCCCCGACAACGCGTCGCTGTTCATCAATATCGGCACCACCACCGAAGCTGTGGGCGAGGCCCTGCTCGACCACAAGGAATTGATGGTCATCACCAACAACATCAATGTCGCCAATCGCTTACGCGTTTTCCCCTCGATCGAGGTGGTGATCACCGGCGGCGTCGTGCGCGGCTCGGACGGCGGCATCGTCGGCGAGGCCGCCGTCGATTTCATCAAGCAGTTCAAGGTCGACTTCGCCGTCATCGGCGCCTCGGCGATCGACCATGACGGCGCGCTGCTGGATTTCGATTTTCGCGAAGTGAAAGTCGCCCAGGCGATCATCGCCAATGCGCGCCATGTCATTCTGGTTTCCGACTCGACCAAATTCGAAAGAACCGCGCCTGTTCGCATCGGCCATATATCGCAGGTCCAGACCTTCATCACCGACCGCTGCACGCTCGAAAACGTCAGGAAAATCTGTGTTGAACAGGACGTTCGCCTGATCGAAACCGACGCCTGAAACGGGAGATTTAGCCACCCCTAAAGATTCGGGGAGCATTCGTTTGACATTCGATATGTTTTCGTTTTAACTGATTTCACTTTCGCTGACGCATCAATTTGTGCATCGCGAAATGTGGAGGGGAAACAGCAGTGTCAGAGCAGGCAATCTACGACGTCTTCGTCATCGGCGGCGGCATCAACGGATGCGGCATCGCGCGCGACGCGGTCGGCCGTGGGTACTCGGTCGCCTTGGCCGAAATGAACGATTTCGCTTCCGGCACGTCCTCCGGCTCCACCAAGCTCATTCACGGCGGCCTGCGCTACCTCGAACATTACGAATTCCGCCTCGTGCGCGAAGCGCTGATGGAGCGCGAGGTGCTGTGGGCAATGGCGCCGCACGTCATCTGGCCGATGCGCTTCGTGCTGCCCTATCACAAGGGCGGCCTGCGCCCGGCCTGGCTCATCCGCCTCGGCCTCTTCCTTTATGACCATATCGGCGGCCGCAAGCTGCTGCCGGCAACGGCGACGCTGGACATGAACCGCGATCCCGCCGGCAAACCGCTGAAGCGCCTGTTCAACAAGGCCTTCGAATATTCCGACGGCTGGGTCAACGACGCCCGCCTCGTGGTCTTGAATGCCCGCGACGCTGCCGACCGCGGCGCCGTCATCATGGCCCGTACCCGCGTCGTCGCTGCACGTCGCGACGGTGGGCTCTGGGCCATCGAAACCGAGAACCAGGCAACCGGCGAACGCAAGACGCTCAAGGCCCGCATGCTCATCAATGCCGCCGGCCCCTGGGTCGACGCGGTTCTCTCGGGCGCGCTCGGCAAGAACGACGTGCACAATGTCCGCCTCGTTCAGGGCAGCCACATCGTCGTGAAGAAGAAGTTCGACGATCCGCGCGCCTATTTCTTCCAGAACCCGGATGGCCGCATCATGTTCGCCATCCCTTACGAAGAAGACTTCACGCTGATCGGTACCACCGACCGCGACTACACCGGTAATCCGGGCGAGGTGCGCATCAGCGACGCGGAGGTCGACTATCTCTGCCGGGCAGCAAGCGAGTATTTCCTCGAGCCGGTGGAAAAGGACGACATCGTCTGGACCTATTCGGCCGTTCGCCCGCTTTACGACGACGGCGCCAGCAAGGCGCAGGAAGCGACGCGCGACTACGTGCTGCGGGTCGAGGGTGACAAGGGTGCGGCACCGCTGCTCAACGTCTTCGGCGGCAAGCTCACGACCTATCGCCGCCTCGGCGAATCCGCACTGGAAAAGATCGGCGAGGCGATCGGCGTCAAGGGTTCGAAATGGACCGCCGGCTCCAGGCTTCCGGGCGGCGATTTTCCCGCCCAGGGTTATGCCGACGAAGTCGCAAGACTGCGGAAGCAATATCCCTTCCTTGCGCCCCAGCATGCGCGTCGCCTCGTGCGCCTCTATGGCACGCGCGCCGCAGCACTTCTGGGTTCGGCGTCGAACGAGGCCGGTCTCGGCCACCATTTCGGCGCCGATCTCTACGAGGCCGAGGTCAAGTGGCTGATGACGCAGGAATGGGCGCGGCACGCCGAGGACGTGCTGTGGCGGCGCACGAAATTGGGATTGAAGCTGACGCCGGGCGAGGCGGCAGCGCTGGAGGAATACATGCGAGGCGCGGCCAACGCAGCCGCCTGACAACGCTCGCATTCAATGCATTTCCAACACGGGCGCGCGCGCCCGGAAATGCAGAAAACCGATGAGATAGAGCGTTTCCGCGCTGGGGTGGAAAACGCTCGGACTGCCGACAGGCTGGGTGGAGAATTCAATGCTTGAAATGAAGAAGATATCCAAGGTCGTAGGCGGGGAGACGCATATCTACCCGACCGACCTGGTGCTGGAGAGGGGGTCGCTGAACGTTCTGCTCGGCCCGACCCTTTCCGGCAAGACGTCGCTGATGCGGCTGATGGCCGGTCTCGACAAGCCCGCCTCCGGTTCGCTCCTTTTCGACGGCGCCGACGTCACCGGCCTGCCGGTGCAGAAGCGTTCGGTCGCCATGGTCTACCAGCAGTTCATCAACTATCCGGCGATGACCGTTTACGAAAACATCGCCTCACCGATGCGCATCAACGGCGCCGACACCGCCACCATCGACCGCGAGGTGCGCAAGGCGGCCGATCTGCTGAAGCTGACGCCTTATCTCGACCGCACGCCCTTGAACCTCTCAGGTGGCCAGCAGCAGCGCACGGCACTTGCCCGCGCCATCGTCAAGAACGCCGATCTGGTGCTGCTCGACGAGCCACTCGCCAACCTCGACTACAAGCTGCGCGAGGAACTGCGCGAGGAACTGCCGAAGATCTTCGCCGCCTCCGGCGCCATCTTCGTCTATGCGACGACCGAGCCTTCGGAAGCGCTGCTGCTCGGCGGCAACACCGCAGCCCTCAGCCAGGGCCGCATCACCCAGTTCGACAAGACAATCGACGTCTATCGCCGCCCGGTCGACCTGATCACCGCCCGCACCTTCGCCGATCCGCCGCTGAACTGCATCGAGCTGGTCAAAGCGGGCTCGGCCTTCACGCTCGACGGCAAGTCTGTGCTCACCGTCCCGGCACATCTGGCTGGCATCGGCAACGGTCCCTGCACCGTCGCGTTCCAGCCGCATCACCTGTCGTTTGACCGCCCGCAGGGTGGCGGCGATGCCCTGACGGTGAAGACGGCGATCTCCGAAATTGCCGGCTCCGAAAGCTTCATTCACGTCGGTTTTGCCAATGCGCGCTGGGTGATGCTGGCGCCGGGCATTCACGACATCGAACCCGACGCAACCCTCGAGGTCTTCGTCGATACCCGCCATCTCATGGCCTTCGGGCCGGACGGACGCGCCATCGGCGGCACGGCCTAAAGGAGGCGCTGGGAGGAAAACATGGCACGCATCAATCTCAACCATATCCGCCACGCCTATGGCGCCAAGCCGAAGTCGGAAAACGACTACGCGCTGAAGGAAGTGCACCACGAGTGGAACGACGGCGGCGCCTATGCGCTGCTCGGGCCCTCCGGCTGCGGCAAGACCACGCTGCTCAACATTATCTCTGGCCTGATCAACCCGTCCGAAGGCGAGATCCTCTTCGACGGCAAGGACGTGACGCATCTGTCGACCCAGGAACGCAACATCGCCCAGGTGTTCCAGTTCCCGGTCATCTACGACACGATGACGGTTTACGATAATCTGGCCTTCCCCTTGCGCAACCGGCATGTGCCGGAGGCCGAGGTCGACCGCCGCGTCAAGGAAACGATCGAGATGATCGGCCTTGGCGGCTGGGCGAAGAAGACGGCTCGGGGCCTCACCGCCGACCAGAAGCAGAAGATCTCGCTCGGCCGCGGCCTCGTGCGCAACGACGTCAGCGCGATCCTCTTCGACGAACCGCTGACGGTCATCGATCCGGAAATGAAGTGGGTGCTGCGCTCACAGATCAAGCGCCTGCACAAGCAGTTCGGCTTCACCATGGTCTACGTCACCCACGACCAGACCGAGGCGCTGACCTTCGCCGACAAGGTCGTCGTCATGTATGACGGCCAGATCGTGCAGATCGGCACGCCGGCGGAACTCTTCGAGCGCCCGCGCCACACCTTTGTCGGCTACTTCATCGGCTCGCCGGGCATGAACGTGCTGCCGGTCAAGCTCGACGGCGGCACCGCGACGATCGGCGGCGAGCAGTTGGGCCTCACCTTCCAGCCCAAGGTCAAGGCCGGCGCCAAGACCGAGCTCGGCATCCGCCCGGAATTCGTCTCGCTCGGTCGCGAAGGCATGCCGGTCGCGATCACCAAGGTCGAGGATATCGGCCGCCACAAGATCGTGCGCGCCCGTTTTGCCGACCAGCCGATCTCGATCATCGTCGACGAGGACGGCGAGATCCCCGCCGAGCCGCGCGTCACCTTCGATCCGAAAGCCATCAATATCTACGCCGATTCCTGGCGCGTCGGCGAGGAGGCCTGACCATGGAGAAAACCTGGAACAACAAGGCCTGGTTCATGGTGCTGCCGGTCCTCGTGCTGGTCGCCTTCTCGGCCGTCATCCCGCTGATGACCGTCGTCAACTATTCGGTCCAGGACACCTTCGGCAACAACCAGTTCTTCTGGGCCGGCACCGACTGGTACGTGCAGGTGCTGACGTCGGACCGCTTCTGGGACGCGCTCAGCCGCAACCTGATCTTCTCGGCGATCATTCTGGCGATCGAAATCCCGCTCGGCATCATCATCGCGCTCAACATGCCGAAGAAGGGTCTCGGCGTGCCGGTCTGCCTCGTCCTGATGGCGCTGCCGCTCTTGATCCCGTGGAACGTCGTCGGCACCATCTGGCAGGTCTTCGGCCGCGTCGACATCGGCCTGCTCGGCCGCACGCTCGAAGCGATCGGCATCAACTACAATTACGTGCAGAACCCCGTTGCCGCCTGGGTCACGCTGATCGTCATGGACGTCTGGCACTGGACGAGCCTCGTCGTCCTGCTCTGCTATGCCGGTCTCGTCTCGATCCCCGACGCCTATTACCAGGCGGCCAAGATCGACGGCGCCTCGCGCTGGTCGGTGTTCCGCTACATCCAGCTGCCGAAGATGAAGCGCGTGCTTTTGATCGCCTTCCTGCTGCGGTTCATGGATAGCTTCATGATCTACACCGAGCCCTTCGTCGTCACCGGCGGCGGTCCCGGCAACTCGACAACCTTCCTGTCCATCGACCTCGTCAAAACGGCCATCGGCCAGTTCGACCTCGGTCCGGCGGCAGCGCTATCGATCATCTACTTCCTCATCATCCTGCTGCTCTCGTGGATCTTCTACACCGTGATGACCACGAGCGACGCGCAGGGCTGACAAAGGCGGGAGGAGAAACAAAATGCAAAAACAACCACTTACCGAACGCCTCTCCTGGCTGGTGCCGACGGTCTACATCGTCTTCCTGCTCCTGCCGATCTATTGGCTCGTCAACATGAGCTTCAAGGAAACGAGCGAGATCCTGAGCACCTTCTCGCTCTGGCCGGTCAATCCGACGCTCCGGAACTACCAGGTGATCTTCACCGACCCCTCCTGGTACAACGGCTACATCAACTCGATCATCTACGTCGTCATGAACACGGTGATCTCGGTGACGGCAGCGCTGCCGGCGGCCTACGCCTTCTCGCGCTACCGCTTCCTCGGCGACAAGCACCTGTTCTTCTGGCTCTTGACCAACCGCATGGCGCCGCCGGCCGTCTTCGCGCTGCCCTTCTTCCAGCTCTATTCGGCCTTCGGCCTGATCGACACGCACATCGCGGTTGCCCTTGCGCACTGCCTGTTCAACGTGCCGCTCGCGGTCTGGATCCTGGAAGGCTTCATGTCGGGCGTGCCGAAGGAGATCGACGAGACCGCCTATATCGACGGTTACTCGTTCCCGCGCTTCTTCGTGAAGATCTTCATGCCGCTGATCGCCTCGGGCATCGGTGTCGCTGCGTTTTTCTGCTTCATGTTCTCCTGGGTCGAACTGCTGCTTGCCCGCACGCTGACGACCACGGACGCCAAGCCGATCGCCGCCACCATGACCCGCACGGTCTCCGCCTCCGGTCTCGACTGGGGCGTGCTGGCGGCCGCCGGCGTGCTCACCATCATTCCGGGCGCACTCGTGATCTATTTCGTTCGCAACTACATCGCCAAGGGCTTTGCCCTGGGGAGGGTATGATGACCGCTCAACCCGTTCGCAACGCCCGCTGGCAACTGCCGTTTGCCGCCGTTCTCGTCGTCTACGCCGCCGTTGCCGGGCTGCTCTTCAGCATGCTGCCCATCAAGGACGGCGCGCGCGACTGGTTCGCGCCGCTCATCCCCGGTGGCTGGATGGCCTGGTCGTTTCCGTCGGCCATGTTCTTCCTGACGATCTTCGCACTGCTGTCGATGATGGCGGTCTGGGAATATGCCTCGCCCGGTGGCAACCCGCGCGTCGGCATCCTGCGCTTCGAGACGACACGGGGCGATCGCCTCTTCGTGTCACTGCTCGGCAGCGCCTTCATTCACCTCGCATGGCTCGGCTTCGTCGGCGGGCAGAACCTGTGGTGGGCGCTCGCGCTCTCCCTGGTCTATGCCGTCGGCGTCTTCCGCTACGTCTGAGGCGAACCGATTTGAGGGGCCGCCAGACGGGCGGCCCCTCGAAAGATAAAGAACCGCATTCGCAAACCTAAGGGAGGGAATTATGCGACGGCATCTTTTGACTACGACGGCAGCTATGCTGCTGGCTTTCACCGGCAGCGCTTTTGCCGGCATGGACGAAGCCAAGAAATTCCTCGACAGCGAGATCGGCGACATGTCCTCGCTCGACCGCGCCGGCCAGGAAGCCGAAATGCAGTGGTTCGTCGATGCAGCGAAACCCTTTGCCGGCATGGAAATCAAGGTCGTTTCCGAAACGATCACCACTCATGAATACGAATCGAAGACCCTGGCCAAGGCCTTCTCCGACATCACCGGCATCAAGATCACCCACGACCTGATCGGCGAAGGTGACGTCGTCGAAAAGCTGCAGACGCAGATGCAGTCGGGCGAAAACGTCTATGACGCCTACATCAACGACTCGGATCTGATCGGCACCCATTGGCGCTACCAGCAGGCCCGCAGCCTGACCGACTTCATGGCCAATGAAGGCAAGGACGTCACCAACCCGAACCTCGACATCGACGACTTCATCGGCAAGTCGTTCACGACAGCACCGGACGGCAAGCTCTACCAGCTTCCCGACCAGCAGTTCGCGAACCTCTACTGGTTCCGCTACGACTGGTTCAACGACGAGAAGAACAAGGCGGACTTCAAGGCGAAGTACGGCTACGACCTCGGCGTTCCGGTCAACTGGTCGGCCTATGAGGATATCGCCGAGTTCTTCACCGGTCGCGAAGTCGACGGCAAGAAAGTCTATGGCCACATGGACTACGGCAAGAAGGACCCGTCGCTCGGCTGGCGCTTCACCGACGCCTGGCTGTCGATGGCCGGCAACGGCGACAAGGGCATCCCGAACGGCAAGCCGGTCGACGAGTGGGGCATCAAGGTCGACGAAAACTCGCGTCCGGTCGGCTCCTGCGTTGCCCGCGGTGGCGACACCAACGGCCCGGCCGCTGTCTACTCCATCCAGAAGTATCTCGACTGGATGAAGGCCTACGCACCGGCAGCTGCGCAGGGCATGACCTTCTCGGAATCCGGCCCGGTTCCGTCGCAGGGCGAAGTCGCCCAGCAGATGTTCACCTACACGGCGTTCACCGCCGACTTCGTCAAGCCGGGCCTGCCCGTCGTCAACGAGGACGGCACGCCGAAGTGGCGTTTTGCTCCGAGCCCGCATGGCGTCTACTGGAAGGACGGCATGAAGCTCGGTTACCAGGACGCCGGTTCCTGGACGCTGCTGAAGTCCACGCCTGACGACCGCGCCAAGGCCGCCTGGCTCTATGCGCAGTTCGTGACCTCGAAGACCGTCGACGTGAAGAAGAGCCATGTCGGCCTCACCTTCATCCGCCAGTCGACGCTCGACCACAAGAGCTTCACGGACCGCGCTCCGAAGCTCGGCGGTCTGATCGAGTTCTACCGTTCGCCGGCCCGCCTGCAGTGGTCGCCGACCGGCACGAACGTTCCTGACTATCCGAAGCTGGCTCAGCTTTGGTGGCAGGCGATCGGCGATGCATCCTCGGGTGCCAAGACCGCTCAGGAAGCCATGGACTCGCTGTGCGCCGAGCAGGAGAAGGTTCTCTCCCGTCTCGAACGCTCGGGCGTTCAGGGCGACATCGGTCCGAAGCTCGCCGAAGAGCACGATCTCGAGTACTGGAACAAGGATGCCGTTTCCAAGGGCAACCTCGCTCCGCAGCTGAAGATCGAGAACGAGAAGGAAAAGCCGCAGACCGTCAACTACGACGATCTGGTCAAGAGCTGGCAGAAGTAAGAAACCAACGGCCGCCTGCAAAACGGGCGGCCCTCTCCTCGGGAGATGCGGCACCGGGGTCGGCAACGGCCCCGGTATTTCTTTGCCCATGGGCGTGAAAGGACCTGTCGCGCCTACATGTGAGCAAGCCGCAGGCGTCCGGATTTCTCGGATCGTCGCTTGTCGAAGATGGCCCTGACCGCCTGCGTCGAGCCATCATCCATCCGCACGCTCATATCCATGTGGAGATGCTCGTCGACGATCGTGATGCGGATGTCGAACGGCTTGCCGCGATAGCGGCCGGCGCCGGCCTCGTTCCAGCGCCCGATGCCCGCAGCGCTCGAACCGCCGCCGACGCGCCCGAGATGGGTCACCGCGAACCATCCATCCCTCCCCGTCACCTTCAGCACGGGGCCGTTCCGCCGGATCTCGACCGAGCAGCTCTCGCAGTCACCGGCGCCGGACGTGACCTGCTGCCATTGCCCCTGGAAGCTGACGCCGCTCGCCCCGGCGACCGCCGGCCAGAGAACGATCAGCAGCGCGAAAAGCGCACGACAGGGAGACGAAAAGGCCAATCTGCAAGATTTCATCGACATGATCCCAAACGAACCGCGGCGGAGCCTTCGCACCCGGCGCGACGAACCATCGTCGCTTCGCATTGCAGCAACGTTGCATCGTTGCTAGGATCAAGCTGTTCGTTGGCGCGCCTTGAGGCCTTCTTCGGCAATACCTGCCCGGTCGGAGCCGTTCGACGGTCAAATCCGAACCTTTCCCGCCCCGATCACCCCTCGACAATTTCCCCCGAAATCCGGAAAGTGTTTTCGTTCCGGCGATACTTGCGACATTCTGTCTCGACAACCGAAGATAGCGTTTCCCCTGTTGGAGGACGGGGGGGCCGGACTGGTCGATGTAATGGGAGGAGGAACCATGAGCGACGTTTCCAGCATACACCCGGTGGACGAGAGGCTGCCCGTGGGCAGACTTGCGACCCTCGGGTTGCAGCATGTCCTTGTCATGTATGGCGGCGCCGTCGCGGTGCCCCTGATCGTCGGCCGCGCCTTGCAGCTCAGCCCCCAGGACGTCGCTTTCCTGATTTCCGCCGATCTTTTCGTTTGCGGCCTCGTCACCATCATCCAGTCGCTTGGCCTCGGCCGCAGCATCGGCATCCGGCTTCCGGTCATGATGGGCGTTACTTTCGCCTCGGTCGGCCCGATGGTCTCGATGGCGGCGATGACACCCGGGCAAGAGGGTGCTCGGATGATCTTCGGCGCCATCATCGGCGCCGGCCTCGTCGCGCTCCTGCTCGCGCCGGTCATGGGCCGGCTTCTGAGGTTCTTCCCCCCCGTCGTCACCGGCACGATCATTCTCGTCATCGGCGTTTCGCTGATGCGCGTCGGTGTGAACTGGATCTTCGGCAATCCCTTCGGTCCGACCGCACCCAAGCTCGTCGATCCGAGCCATGCGGAATGGCTGGCGGAGCTCAAGAAGGCCGCGGCCACCGGAGGCCCGGCGGTACCGGACGGCCTGGTGCTTGGCGCCAGCGTCCCGAACCCGCTCTACGCCGAGCCGAGCCACATTGCGCTGGCCGGCTTCGTGCTTCTCTCCATTCTCGTGATTGCACGCTTCGGCCGCGGACTGATCAGCAACATCGCGGTGCTGACCGGCGTCGTCGTCGGCTGCGTCGTCGCCGCAGCACTCGGCATGATGCATTTCGACCGGGTGGCCGATGCCGGCTGGTTTGCGGTGGTCACGCCGCTGCGCTTCGGCATGCCGATCTTCGATCCGGTGCTGATCGCCACCATGTCGCTCGTGATGATCGTCGTGATGATCGAATCGACCGGCATGTTCCTGGCACTCGGCGAAATCACCAATCGCGAAGTCTCGCGGCAGCAGTTGACGGCGGGGCTCAGGGTCGATGGCCTCGGCACCATGATCGGCGGCCTGTTCAACACCTTCCCCTACACGAGCTTCTCGCAGAATGTCGGGCTTGTCGGCGTCACCGGCGTCAAGAGCCGCTACGTCTGCGTGATGGGGGGCGTCATCATGATCGCGCTCGGACTGATCCCGAAGATGGGCGCACTGGTCGAAGCGGTTCCGACCTTCGTGCTCGGTGGCGCCGGCCTGGTGATGTTCGGCATGGTCGCTGCGACCGGCGTGCGCATCCTGTCGACCGTCGACTTCAAGTCGTCGCGCAACAACCTGTTCGTGGTCGCCGTCTCGGTCGGCTTCGGCCTGATCCCGCTGATCGCGCCGAACTTCCTGATCTGGCTGCCGCATGCGATCCACCCGATCATCGAGTCCGGCATCGTGCTTGCCTCGATCTCGGCCGTCGTGCTCAACGCCTTCTTCAATGGCCTCAGCTTCGAAAGCACAGCCAGCGTCAACGCGGCCAAGCTCGCCGACAACCATTGAGCCACCCGCAATCACGGAACCCCGGCTTTCCCGCGAAAGCCGGGGTTTCGCTTTTCCACATCTCGGAGGATCCCGATACTTCGATCGCCAACGAAGCATCCGCCGTAAGCGTCGCGCTAGAACGATGGCAACAATGACGACACAAGGATGCGATCCCGATGGCCAAGACCAACCTTTCTCTCGAACTCCTGCTGCTTCTTGCGCTCGCAACGCTCTGGGGCGCCTCCTACACCTTCATCAAGATCGGCATCGAGACCATTCCGCCGGTTACGCTGATTGCCGCCCGCACCCTGATTGCCGGCGCGCTTCTTCTTGCCGTTCTGCGCTGGCGTGGTCTCAGCCTGCCGCGTGACGCGGCGACCTGGCGGCGCTTCCTGTTCCAGGCCTGCCTCAACAGCGTTGTGCCCTTCACGCTGATCGCCTGGGCCGAGCAGACGATCGATGCCGGCATCGCCTCGATCCTCAATGCGACGACGCCGATCTTCGCCTTCCTGATGACGGCGCTGATCACCCGCCACGAAGCGGTCACGGCCCGCAAGCTCGTTGGCATCGTCGCCGGCATGACCGGCATCAGCCTGATCATCGGCATGGAGGCCTTCGGCGGCCTCGGGGAACAGTTGCTGCCACAGTTGGCCGTGGTGCTCGCCACCGTCTGCTACGCGGGCGCCGCCATCTTCGGTCGCGGCTTCAAGGGACTCGACCCGATGATGCCCGCCGCCGGCTCGTTGATCGCAGGTGCTGCCCTGCTGATCCCGGTAAGCCTCGTCGTCGACAGGCCCTGGGCGCTTGCGCCGTCGACGGAGTCGCTGCTGGCACTGCTCGGCCTCGCCGTCTTCTCGACCGCCCTTGCCTTTGCCATCTACTTCCGGCTGATCCAGACACTGGGCTCGGTCGGCGCCACGGCACAGGCCTATC
Organism: Ensifer sp. ENS06; assembly: GCF_014852205.1. Lineage (NCBI taxonomy): Bacteria > Pseudomonadati > Pseudomonadota > Alphaproteobacteria > Hyphomicrobiales > Rhizobiaceae > Ensifer > Ensifer sp. ENS06. The sequence continues at coordinate 75,516 of NZ_JACVBC010000015.1, forward strand.
TGCGCGTGCCGATCGGCGTTGCCATCGGCGCGCTCTTCCTCGGCGAACGGCTGTCGGACACCGCCTGGATCGGCCTTGGCTGCGTCATCGTCGGGGTCGCGGCCATGACCATTCCGGCGCGGCGACGCGTCGCCGCGACGATCGCCGACCGCGGCTGAGGCCACTTACGGATAAAGAGAAGAGATTGCGCGCGCCGTCTGGCGCGCCATTGCCGACGCCTCAGTCCTTGCGCTTGCGGCAGTAGAGTTCCAGCCGGTGACGTACGAGGTCATAGCCGAGTTCGGCGGCGATTTCCGCCTGAAGCTGCTCGATCTTGTCGGAGCGGAACTCGATCACCGCACCGGTGTCGATATCGATCAGATGATCGTGGTGCGGCGCGTCGGCGGTCTCAAAGCGAGCGGTCGCACTCTCAAAGGCATGGCGCTGCACCACGCCCTGTTGCTCAAGCGCAGACAACGTCCGGTAGACCGTCGATAGCGAGACGGTGGCGTCGATTTCCTTCGCCCGGCGATGCAGTTCGTTTGCATCCGGATGGTCTTCGGCGGTGGCGAGGATCTTCAGAATAGCGGCACGCTGGCGCGTCACGCGCACGCCGCCATCCCTCAACACGCCTTCCAGTTCTTCGACACGATTCTTGTTCTGTTTCATGGTCGTACACTAGCCAAGGGCACGGCCTTTGAAAATAGCCAGTTGCGAATGCTTCTCATTTGCATTGACTTATGCAAATCATTCCCCTACTCCTGTGAGCATCAACATCTGGGAGTAGAGAATGATCGATCAGACGAGGCGCGCGATCCTGGCGGCAATGACGGCCGTCGCAGCCATTGCGCTCGTTCCAGGCGCCGCTTACGCGCAGGAGAAATTCAAGGCAGTGACGACTTTTACGGTCATTGCCGACATGGCAAAGAACGTCGCGGGCGACGCGGCCATCGTCGAATCGATCACCAAGCCGGGCGCCGAGATCCACAACTACCAGCCGACGCCGCGCGATATCCTGAAGGCGCATGACGCCAAGCTGATCCTCTGGAATGGCCTGAACCTGGAGCGCTGGTTCGAGAAATTCTTCCAGAACTTCGACGATGTTCCCGGTGTCGTCGTCTCGACCGGCATCGACCCCATGGGCATTGCCGAGGGCCCCTATACCGGCAAGCCCAATCCGCATGCCTGGATGTCGCCATCGGCCGCGTTGATCTATGTCGACAACATCCGCGACGCCTTCGTGAAGTACGACCCTGATAATGCCGAGACCTACAAGGCCAATGCCGAGGCCTATAAGCAGAAGATCGAGGCGACCATTGCACCGATCCGCGCCGAGATCGCCAAGATCCCCGAGGACAAGCGCTGGCTGGTCTCGAGCGAAGGCGCCTTCAGCTACCTGATCCGCGATTTCGGAATGAAGGAACTCTATCTCTGGCCGATCAACGCCGACCAGCAGGGTACCCCGCAGCAGGTCCGCAAGGTGATCGACGCCGTCCGGGCGAACCATATCCCGGTCGTCTTCTCCGAAAGCACGATTTCGCCGGACCCGGCAGAACAAGTGGCGCGCGAGACCGGTGCAAAATACGGCGGTGTGCTCTACGTTGATTCCTTGAGCGAAGCGGACGGCCCGGTTCCGACCTATGTCGACCTGCTGCGCGTCACATCGGAAACCATCGCCAAGGGTCTTGCACAATGAACCTTCAGGTGAAGACGCGCTCCGGGCCAGCACCTTCTTCCGGTGAGCAAGGAAGCGGCATCCGCGTCGCGGGTGCCACCGTCACCTACCGCAACGGCCTGCGGGCGCTGCGTGACGCCAGCTTCGAGATCCCGACCGGCACGATCACTGCGCTCGTCGGCGTCAACGGCAGCGGCAAGTCGACGCTGTTCAAGGCGATCATGGGCTTTGCCCGCCTGTCGCGCGGCGAGATCGCGATCCTCGGTCTTTCCGTGCCGGACGCGCTGAAGAAAAACCTCGTCGCCTATGTGCCGCAGGCCGAAGAAGTCGACTGGAACTTCCCGGTGCTGGTCGAGGACGTGGTCATGATGGGCCGTTACGGCCACATGAACATGTTGCGCATCCCGAAGAAAGTCGATCACGAAGCGGTCGAGGCAGCCCTTGCCCGCGTCGGCATGAGCGACTACCGCAAGCGCCAGATCGGCGAACTCTCCGGCGGCCAGAAGAAGCGCGTCTTCCTCGCACGCGCCCTTGCCCAGGACGGCAAGGTCATCCTGCTCGACGAACCCTTCACCGGCGTCGACGTCAAAACCGAGGACGCGATCATTCGGCTTTTGATCGGCCTTCGCGACGAGGGCCGGGTCATGCTGGTCTCGACCCACAATCTCGGCAGCGTACCGGAATTCTGCGACCGCACCGTGCTTCTGAAGAACACCGTGCTCGCCTATGGCCCGACCGAGACGACCTTCACCCGCGAGAACCTCGAGCTCGCCTTCGGTGGCGTGCTGCGGCACTTCGTGCTCGGCGGCGATAGCCTGCACGACGACGCCGATCCCCGCCAGCTTGCCGTCATCACCGACGACGAGCGTCCGCTCGTCATGTATGGCGACAAGGACCGCATGGTGGCGCAACCGGCAAAGCCCGAGACCAACGGGGAACAGAACGGCAAATGATCGCCACGCTCTCCGAACCCTTCACCTACGGCTACATGCTCAACGCCATGTGGGTGAGCGCACTGGTCGGCGGCGTCTGCGCCTTCCTGTCCTCCTATCTGATGCTGAAAGGCTGGTCGCTGATCGGCGACGCGCTCTCGCACTCGATTGTGCCCGGCGTTGCCGGCGCCTACATGCTCGGCCTGCCCTTCTCGCTCGGCGCCTTCTTCTCCGGCGCCCTTGCCGCCGGCGCCATGCTGTTTCTCAATCAGCGCACAAGGCTCAAGGAAGACACGATCATCGGGCTGATCTTCACCTCCTTCTTCGGCCTCGGCCTCTTCATGGTCTCGCTGTCGCCGACGTCGGTGAACATCCAGACAATCGTGCTCGGCAACATCCTGGCGATCACGCCCGCCGACACGCTGCAACTGGCGATCATCGGCATCGTCTCGCTGGTCATCCTGACGGCCAAGTGGAAGGACCTGATGGTGACCTTCTTCGACGAGAGCCACGCCCGCTCGATCGGCATCCCGACGACCTTCCTCAAGGTCTTGTTCTTCACGCTGCTTTCGGCCTGCACGGTCGCGGCCCTCCAGACCGTCGGCGCCTTTCTCGTCATCGCCATGGTCGTAACACCGGGCGCCACCGCCTATTTGCTGACGGATCGTTTTCCGCGGCTGATCCTCATCAGCGTCGCCATCGGCACGCTGACGAGCTTCTTCGGCGCCTATTTCAGCTATTTCCTCGATGGCGCCACCGGCGGCATCATCATCGTGCTGCAGACGCTGATCTTCCTGACGGCCTTCGTCTTTGCCCCGAAGCACGGGCTTCTGGCCGCCCGCCGGCGCGGCGCCGAACCGGTGGAGGCCGGCCGATGATCTCGCTCGACATGATGCTTGCCGTGTTCGAATTCGAGTTCATGCGCAACGCGCTTTTGATCTCGGTGCTGGTGGCGATCCCGACCGCGATGCTCTCCTGCTTCCTGGTGCTGAAGGGCTGGTCGCTGATGGGCGATGCGATCTCACATGCCGTCTTTCCCGGCGTGGTGATCTCCTACATCGTCGGCCTGCCGCTCGCCGTCGGCGCCTTTGCCGCCGGCATGTCCTGCGCGCTGCTCACCGGCTATCTCAAGGAAAACAGCCGCATCAAGCAGGATACCGTCATGGGCGTGGTCTTCTCCGGCATGTTCGGTTTCGGCTTGGTGCTCTACACCAAGATCCAGAGCGACGTGCACCTCGATCACATCCTCTTCGGGGACATGCTCGGCATCGGCTGGCCGGACATTGTCGAGACCGGCGCGATCGCGCTCGTCGCCGCCGGCATCCTCGCGGTCAAGTGGCGGGATTTCCTGCTGCATGCCTTCGACCCGGCCCAGGCCAAGGCGGTCGGCCTGCCGGTCAACTGGCTGCACTATGGGCTGCTGGCGATCCTGTCGCTGACGATTGTCGGTGCGCTGAAGGCGGTGGGGCTGATCCTCGCCATCGCCATGCTGATCGCGCCCGGCGCCATCGCCTTCCTGATCACCCGGACAATGGGCATGATGCTCATCGTCGCCGTGCTGATCGCGATGACGGCGTCCTTCACCGGCGTCTATCTGTCCTTCTTCATCGACAGCGCGCCGGCGCCGACCATCGTGCTCCTGATGACCGCAATGTTCCTGATGGCCTTCGCCTGGTCGTCCTGGCGGACCTACCGCAACGAAGCCCGGCGCGTGGCGGCCGAATGAAAAAGAGGCTCCCCTTGGCGGGGGAGCCTCTTGCCTTTTCTCAGTGGCTCGGATGCAGCGCGTCGTTGAGATACATGCAGGTCAGCATGGTGAAGATATAGGCCTGGATCAGGGCCATCAGCAGCTCCAGCCCCGTCAGCGCCACCGTCATCAGCAGGGGCATGATCGCCGCCAGAATGCCAAGCGCGCCGAAACCGCTCAAGCCCACGACGAAGCCGGCGAAAACCTTGAGCGTGATATGACCGGCGAGCATGACCGCGAACAGACGGACTGAGTGGCTGACCGGGCGCGACAGGTAGGAGACCACCTCGATCGGGATGATGATCGGTGCCAGGATCAACGGCACGCCTGAGGGCATGAACAGCCTGAGAAAGCCGAGGCCGTGCCGGTAGAGGCCATAGAGCGTGACCGTCAGGAACACCAGCATCGCCAGCGCGAAGGTGACGGCGATATGGCTCGTTACCGTGAAGGCATAGGGAAACATGCCGATCAGGTTGGCGGTCAGGATGAACATGAACAGCGAGAACACCAGCGGGAAGAAGCGCATGCCCTTTTCGCCGGCGTTGTCGCGCAAAGTCTTTGCCGCAAACTCATAGAGGATTTCGGCAGCCGACTGCGCCCGGTTCGGCACGAGGCCGCGTCTCCTGGTCGACAGGATCAGGAAGAGGCTGGCGATCGCGATCGTCAGCACCATGTAGGCGGCCGAGTTGGTAAAGCTGATCTGGTGGCCGCCGACTTCGGCGATCGGGAAGAGCGACTTGATCTCAAATTGTTCGATGGGTCCGGCCATCATCAACCTCGTGCGTTGGTGACGAAACGTCGGCGGCGCGCGCAGGCGGCCACCTGCGCGCTTCAATATGTTGGGAAAGCGATCGGCGGCCGAGATCGTTCCACGAAACGATGGCTTCCGGCGGGGCAATCGGGCTGCTCGATGAAGGAATTGGTCACGCGGACGTGCCGCGGGCTACGGGGCTGCATGGTACGATCGTCTCCAATATCTCGGTCGAGATAATGGGGCCGTCCCCAGGCGAAACACCGACGCGGGTCGTCCCGCGTGCGCCTGACCTAGAGGCAATTTGCGCCGGGGTCAAGTCGGCGCTTGGCCGCCGCCCAACCGGTCTCAGCCGTAGCGACGGTGATCCGCAAGCACCTCGTCGATCACCACGCGCTGCTTTGCCTTTTCGCTCGCGGGCGCGCCAGTCATGTCGGCAAGGACGATCAGCGCCTTCCACAGGGTCCAGCCGCGGCCGCGCGCCCAGGCGCCGCGATCGAGAGCCATGCCGTCGCGGAAAACCTCGCGGCTCTCGCCGTCGAAAAACGTCCAGGCGATCGCCAGATCGCAGGCCGGATCCCCGACGCCGGAGGTGCCGAAGTCGATGACGCCGCTCAAGCTGCCGTTCTCGACCAGCAGGTTGCCCCAGGCGATATCGCCGTGAAACCAGACAGGCGCTCCTTCGAAAGGCGCGGCAAGTGCGGCCTCCCACACCTCTGCTGCCACTGTCGTATCGACATTGTCCGCAAGCAGCGTGAGCGCCTGACGCGTCTGCGCGTCATAGAAGGCGGGCGGCCCGCCGCGATGGAAATTGTGATCGCCGGGCAAGGGTGCCCCGATGGCATCCGCTTGCATCAGCGCGCGCAGGAACCGCGCCAGGTCCTTCGCCACCTGACTGATATCGTCGACCCGCTCGACAGCCAGTGTTTGCCCGGGGAGATAACGATAGACCGACCAGGGCCAGGGAAAACCTTCTCCCGGCACGCCCTTGCCGAGAGGCACCGGAATGGGCAGCGGCAGTTGCGACGCCAGCAGCGGCAGCCAGCGATGTTCCTTTTCCACCTGCAAAACGTAGTGCTCGGCGCTCGGCAACCGGACGGTCATCCGGTCGCCGAGGCGAAACGTCCTGTTATCCCAGCCGCCCGGTTCGATCGGCCGTACGTCGAGTTCCGACCATTGCGGAAACTGCGCCGCGAGCAGCCGGCGCACCAGCGGTACGTCGATCGAGGGAGTTGCGGATGTCAGCTCTGTCATGACGAACGTACGTCCCGTTTGAATGTCTGCGGACGCAAGCTATGCAATCGCTTCCGGATTTCAACTTTTTAGTTCACGCCAACAACCATTCACCGGCGCGTTGTGCCGGGATGCAATAGTCGCCGCGCGGTTATCGGCGGTTGCATATTGCCGCCGCGACGGATTTCGAGGATGAAGGAAGCTTGGACATCTTGCTAGCCTGAGATCATGGAAACCCGGCAGACCGATCGCCCTTCGCTGGAGGCTCCGCAGCTCATCGCCCATCATCGGGCGGGCGAGGCTGCATGAGCACGGCCAAGGGCAAGACGCCCGCCGGCAAGCCGGCCCGCAGCACCGGTCTGCGCTTCTTCATCGTGGCCCTGCTGCTGATCGTCACCGCCATCGTCGCGACGGCCCTGCTCGCCAACGAGCAGCGCAATCTGAAAAGGGTTCTGCTCGCATTCGGCCTGCCGACGACCTTCCTCGAACGGGGAAAGCCAGACGAGACGACGGGCACGAAGCGCGCGAGGCGCGTGCCACCGCGCATCGCCCTGCCCGCCTGGATCTTCCAGGATCTGCAGACGCCGGAGCAGCCGTTCCTGCGCGCCATCCGCAGCGACCCCAAGGCGCTTTGCGACGAGTTGCGCGACGCCGGCTTTCGGGAACTCGAATGGAAATCGAGCGCCGGCGAACAGGCTCAATGGGAATGCTCCTCGCTCATTTCCTTCCCCCGGCCGGGCGAGGACAAACCCTCCTCGATCTTCATCTTCGTCAAGGGCAGCGGCGAGGAAGAGATCTCATCGTTCCGGGTCAAGCTCAACATCGAGCGCCAGGAGGACAGCCAGGCGGTGACGACGGCGGCGGCGCGCGCGGCATCCGTGTTCCTCGACCACGTGCGCTGGGCGGATGCGGCCAGCGTCACCTTGCAGATCCAGGCGCTGAGGGAATTCGACCTCAAGCGCTTCGGCAGCCGCATCCAGCTCAAGCGTGAATCCGACGAGGAGACGCAGCGCTACAATTTCCTCGCCAATCAACCCGCCCGCGCCCGCCCGAAGAACATTGCCGAACAATATTTCGACCGCAGCAAGTGGCTCGCCTATGGCGATGGCAGCCTGCGCAGTTTCGTTCGGGGACCGAGCGCCTGGAACGCTCCAGCCAAGGTGCCCGACGGAACGGGTAGCAACAAAGAGGAATCCGCGCCGTCCGTTAGCCCACCCTGACGGCCGCGTCGCTTGTCGCTTGAGCCGAAGGACGGCCTAGCGGTCGATCCGCGTCGAGAGGATGATCGACGACAGCGTCCGGTCGACACCGTCGATTTCGCCGATCCGATCGATCAGCAGGTCGAGTTCGCTGATCGACATCGCGGCGACCACGGCGATCAGGTCGAAGCTGCCGCTGACCGAATGCAGCGTCTGGATTTCCCGGATGGCGCTCAGTTCCGGGGTCACGCGCGAGAGCGCCCGCGGCGCAATGGTGATCAGCACATGCGCCTTGACCAGCCCCTTCTCGTAGCTTTCCGAGAGGCGCACGCCATAGCCGGCGATGATGCCTTCGCGCTCCAACCGCTCGATACGGGCCTGCACCGTCGTGCGCGACAGACCAAGCCTTCGGGCAATCGTCGCCGTCGGCATGCGGGCGTTCTCGCTCAAGATGGCGAGAAGCTCGCGATCCTTGTCGGTGATCTGCATTTCGTCTGTCCTGTTGGGCAATCTGCCGAATTTAGATAGGCGATTTAGTCATATTAGCGCTTCAAATCAACAGTCCCTCCCTCGACAATAGAGACACAAACAGTTCTCATACCCCGGGGGAAAGAATGAAGAATATCGTCGTCATCGGAGCAGGCAAGATCGGCTCCACCATCGCTCGCATGCTGGCCCACACCGGCGACTACAGCGTCTGCGTCGCCGACCGCGCCGCCGAGCAGCTGGAACAGGTCGAAAAGCATGCCGCGATCACGACGGCAACCGTCGACATCGGCGACAAGAAGGCGCTCGTCGCCCTTCTCTCCGGCAAGTTCGCCGTGCTCAGCGCCGCTCCGTTCCACCTGACGGTCGCAATCGCCGAAGCCGCTGCCGAAGCCGGCATCCACTACCTGGATCTTACCGAAGACGTCGAATCCACCCGCCAGGTCAAGGCGATCGCCGCCAAGGCGAACACCGCCTTCATCCCCCAGTGCGGCCTCGCACCGGGCTTCATCTCGATCGTCGCCAACGATCTCGCCAGCCGCTTCCAGACGCTGGAAAGCGTGCGCATGCGCGTCGGCGCCCTGCCGCAGTACCCATCGAACGCTCTGAACTACAACCTCACCTGGAGCACCGACGGCGTCATCAACGAATACATCGAGCCCTGCGAGGCGATCGTTGAGAGCAACCTGATCGAAGTTCCGGCCATGGAAGAACGCGAAGAATTCTCGCTTGATGGCGTCACCTACGAAGCCTTCAACACCTCGGGCGGCCTCGGCACGCTCTGCGAAACGCTGAAGGGCAAGGTCCGCACGCTGAACTACAAGACGATCCGCTACCCGGGTCACGCCGCCATCATGAAGGCGCTGCTGAACGACCTCGGCCTGCGTCACCGCCGCGAAGTCCTCAAGGACATCTTCGAAAATTCGCTGCCGACCACCACCCAGGACGTCGTCGTGATCTTCGTTACCGTTTCGGGCTTCCGCGACGGTCGCCTGATCCAGGAAACCTACGCCAACAAGGTCTATAGCGGCGTCGTTGCCGGTCGCATGCAGAGCGGCATCCAGATCACCACGGCCGGCAGCATCTGCGCCGTGCTCGATCTGCTCGCCGAAGGCAAGATCGCCCAGAAGGGTTTCGTTCGTCAGGAAGACATCGGCCTCGACACCTTCCTCGCCAACCGCTTCGGTCACTACTACGCCCAGAAGGGCGAGAGCGCGCGCGTCGCCGGCTGAGCCAATCAGTCCTGATGCGCCGACTTCAATGCCCGGGTTCAGCCCGGGTATTTTTCGTTTCACGGTCCGCCAACGATGCGATGCGCTTAGTTGCGGCCGAATTCGTCCTCGATGCGAACGGTGTCGTCGTCGCCGAGATAGGAGCCGGTCTGCACCTCGATCAGCTCCAGCGGAATCTTGCCCGGATTGTGCAGCCGGTGCACCGTGCCCTGCGGAATGAACACCGACTCGTTCTCGTGCAGGAGCCGCGTCTCGCCGCCCATGGTGACCTCCGCCATGCCGCGCACGACGATCCAGTGCTCGGCGCGGTGATGGTGCTTCTGCAGGGAGATTTTCTTGCCGGGCGTCACACGCAGCCGCTTCACCGAGAAGCGCTCGCCGTCGGAAAGCGCGGCCACCGCGCCCCAGGGGCGGTAGGAGGTCGGGTGCACCTCCGTCAGCGCCGCGGTTTTGGGAGAACGCGCCAGCGCCTTGACGATATGGCCGACGCTCTGGCTGTCGTCCAGCCGCCCGACATAGACGGCGTCCTCGCCGGCAATGACGGCCACGTCTTCCAACCCCTGCACCGCCAGGTGAATGTCGCGTGACAGAACCAGCGAGTTGCGGGTGTTCGACACCGTCGCCCGGTCCGTGACGACATTGCCGTCGTCATCCTTGCGCCCGGTCTTCCACACCGCATCCCAGCTTCCGAGATCCGACCAGGGGAAGGACGACGGCACAACGGCTGCATGGTCGGTCTTTTCGAACACGGCGTAGTCGACGGAAATATCCGGAGCGGCTGCGAAGCTCTCGCCGTGCAGCCGGGTGAAATCGAGATCCTTGTAGGCACCTTCGACGGCAGCCTTCGCTGCGTCGAAGACTTCGGGCGCAAAGCGCTTCAACTCGTCGAGAAAGAGCATTACTGGCAGCATGAACAGGCCGGAGTTCCAGAGATAGCGCCCGGTCGCGATCATCGCCTCGGCTTTCGCCCGATCCGGCTTCTCGACAAAACGCACCACCCGGTTCGTACCTTCGGCCAGCTCGTCGCCACACTCGATATAGCCGTAACCGGTGGCCGGCTCGGTCGGCGTGATGCCGAAGGTCACCAGCTCTCCCCGCCCGGCGGCCTCCTGCGCTCGCAGGATGCAGTCCTCGTAGAGGACGCCGGCATCGATCTCGTGATCGGAGGCAAGCACCTGCATGATCGCCCCTTCGCCGTAGCGGCCAAGGACTGCAAAGGCGGCGGCGGCAAGGGCCGGTGCGGTGTTGCGCGCCACCGGCTCCAAGAGGATGTCGCCGAGCTCAGCCTCGATCGTACGGGCCTGCTCGGCGACGATGAAGCGAAAGTCGCTGTTGGTGACGACGATGGCAGGTTCGTATCGCGTGCGGTCGCCCACGCGTTCGAGCGTCTGCTGGAACAGCGATCGCTCGGAAAGAATCTGCAGGAACTGCTTGGGCGCGGCGGAGCGCGAGAGCGGCCACAGTCGGGTGCCCTTTCCGCCGGCCATGATGACAGGAACAATCTTCGACGTCATGCCAGCGGTCTCTCTTCCTAGGCTGAACGATGCCGGCTCAGTACAGCAGCTCTAATGAAGAATGGCTAAAGCGGCCGGTCCGGCTGCTATTGGTTACAAGATCGGACAAAACAGGCAACAAAAAACCCCGCTCGAAGGCGGGGCTTTCTCATTCGCTTCACCCTTCCGGGTGTCCCTTTCAGGCCGGGATCACGATCTCGCCGAGCTTCGTCAGTTCGGCGACGAACTGCTCCAGACGGGTCTTCTTTTCGTCGCCGGCGCCTTCCAGCTCGGCACGAACCGCGTCGATACGGCTTTCGAGAGCCGTGCGGTCGAGTTCATCGACATGAACGGCGGATTCGGCGAGCAGCGTGCAGCCGGTCGGCAGGATGTCGGCAAAGCCGCCAAACACCGCAAAGCGCTCCGTCTTGCCGTCGGCCAGCTTCACCGTGACCACGCCGGGCTTCACCGTCGTCATCGTCGGCGCGTGATTGGCCATCACGGTCATCTCGCCCTCGGTCGCCGGAATGACGACTTCCGTCACCTTTTCGGAGACGAGCAGGCGCTCGGGGGAAACAAGCTCAAAGTTGAAATCGGCCATGACCATTCACTTCTTGTGGGCGCGCCACCTGAGAGGCGGCTGTGCATGTCTTCCCTATCCTTGCGAAAGGACAGGATGAAAGCCTCGGCGCTTGTGCAGCGCCGAGGCTTAACAGTGCTATCAAGCGGCTTCGGCAGCCAGCTTCTTGGCCTTTTCAATCGCTTCTTCGATCGAGCCAACCATGTAGAAGGCAGCTTCCGGCAGGTGGTCGTACTCGCCGTTGACCAGGCCCTTAAAGCCCTTGATCGTGTCTTCGAGAGCGACGAGCTTGCCCGGCGAACCAGTGAAGACTTCGGCGACGAAGAACGGCTGCGACAGGAAGCGTTCGATCTTACGAGCGCGGGCAACGGCCAGCTTGTCTTCTTCAGACAGTTCGTCCATGCCCAGGATGGCGATGATGTCCTGGAGCGCCTTGTAGCGCTGCAGGGTCGTCTGCACCTTACGCGACACTTCGTAGTGCTCTTCGCCGACGATCATCGGGTCGAGCATGCGCGAGGTCGAGTCGAGCGGGTCAACGGCCGGGTAGATACCCTTTTCGGCGATCGAGCGCGACAGAACGGTCGTTGCGTCCAGGTGGGCGAACGAGGTTGCCGGTGCCGGGTCGGTCAAGTCGTCGGCCGGAACGTAGATGGCCTGGACCGAGGTGATCGAGCCCTTGGTCGTCGTAGTGATGCGTTCCTGCATCTGACCCATGTCGGTCGCCAGCGTCGGCTGGTAACCCACGGCCGACGGAATACGGCCGAGCAGCGCCGACACTTCGGAACCTGCCTGGGTGAAGCGGAAGATGTTGTCGACGAAGAACAGAACGTCCTGGCCCTTGTCGCGGAAGTCTTCAGCGATCGTCAGACCCGTCAGGGCGACACGAGCGCGGGCGCCCGGCGGTTCGTTCATCTGGCCGTACACGAGGGCAGCCTTGGAGCCTGCGCCACCGCCGTGCTTGTTAACGCCGGACTCGATCATTTCGTGGTAAAGGTCGTTGCCTTCGCGGGTACGTTCACCCACGCCTGCGAACACCGAGTAACCACCGTGCGCCTTGGCGACGTTGTTGATCAGTTCCATGATGAGAACGGTCTTGCCGACGCCTGCGCCGCCGAAGAGGCCGATCTTGCCGCCCTTTGCGTAAGGAGCGAGAAGGTCGACGACCTTGATGCCGGTGACGAGGATCTGCGCTTCCGTCGACTGCTCGACGTAGGACGGCGCTTCCTGGTGGATGGCGCGCTTGCCCGAGGTGACGAGCGGGCCTGCTTCGTCAACCGGCTCGCCGATGACGTTCATGATACGGCCGAGCGTTTCGTCGCCAACCGGAACCGTGATCGGTGCGCCGGTGTCGGTGACCGACTGGCCGCGGACGAGACCTTCGGTCGAGTCCATGGCGATCGTACGGACGGCGTTTTCGCCGAGGTGCTGTGCGACTTCGAGAACGAGGCGGTTACCGTTGTTGTCGGTTTCCAGCGCGTTCAGGATCTGCGGAAGCTGGCCTTCATCGAACGCGACGTCGACGACGGCGCCGATGACCTGCGTTACGCGACCGACAGCGCCGGTTGCGGCTGCTGCTGCGGTCTTGGCGGAAGCTGCCTTCCTCGGTGCAGCGGGCTTCTTCTCCGCTGCGGTTTCTTTCGGGGTAGCTGCCTTAGCCATAATCCTTACCCTCTTCTCGTGACCTTAGAGCGCTTCCGCGCCCGAGATGATTTCAATGAGTTCCTTGGTGATCTGAGCCTGGCGCTGACGGTTGTAGTTCAGCGTCAGCTTGTTGATCATCTCACCAGCATTGCGCGTCGCGTTATCCATCGCGCTCATCTTGGCGCCCATTTCGCCGGCGACGTTCTCGAGCAAGGCCCGGAAGATCTGCACCGAAATGTTGCGCGGAATAAGATCGCTGAGGATCGCGCCCGCGTCCGGCTCATATTCGTAGACGGCCGAAGCATCCGATGCTTCCGCTGCGACCGGGCCGGCCGAAGCGGGGATCAGCTGCTGAGCCGTCGGAATCTGGGCGATAACGGACTTGAACTCAGAATAGAACAGCGTGCAGACATCGAACTCGCCCTTTTCGAAGAGCGCGATGATCTTGTGGCCAATCTGGTCGGCGTTTTCAAAGCCGATCTTCTTGACCTCACGCAGGTCGACACGATCGATGATCAGCGACGCGTATTCGCGGCGCAGAATATCGAAGCCCTTCTTGCCGACGCAGATGATCTTGACCGTCTTGCCGGCTGCAAGCAGCTTGCGAACGTGGTCGCGGGCATGACGGGCGATCTGCGAGTTGAAGCCGCCGCAAAGGCCGCGTTCAGCCGTGCAGACGACCAGAAGGTGCGTATCGTCCTTGCCGGTTCCGGTCATCAGCGCAGGCGCGCTGTCGTCCGCGCCAACCGCCTGGGCGATGTTGGCGAGAACGGCAGCCATACGCTGCGAGTAAGGCCGGGCGGCCTCGGCCGCCTCCTGCGCGCGCCGAAGCTTCGCCGCGGCGACCATTTTCATCGCCTTGGTGATCTTCTGCGTCGCCTTGACGGAGGCGATCCGGTTCTTCAGATCCTTAAGTGAAGGCATCCGTTATCCGTCCTAAATGAAATCCGCTCAGGCGAAAGACTTGGCGAAGCTGTCGATTGCAGCCTTCAGCTTGCCCTTGACGTCGTCGGAGATCGCCTTGTCCTTGCGGATGGTTTCCAGGATGTCCTTGCCTTCCGAACGCATGTACGAAAGCAGGCCCTGCTCGAACTTGCCGACCTGGTTGACCGGCAGCTTGTCGAGGTAACCGTTGACGCCTGCGAAGATGACAGCGACCTGTTCTTCCGTCTTCAGCGGCGAGAACTGCGGCTGCTTCAGGAGTTCGGTCAGGCGGGCACCGCGGTTCAGCAGGCGCTGCGTAGCGGCGTCGAGGTCCGAGCCGAACTGCGCAAAGGCGGCCATTTCGCGATACTGGGCGAGTTCGCCCTTGATCGAGCCGGCAACCTGCTTCATCGCCTTGATCTGCGCGGCCGAGCCGACGCGCGAAACCGACAGACCGACGTTAACGGCCGGACGGATGCCCTGATAGAACAGGTCGGTTTCGAGGAAGATCTGGCCGTCGGTGATCGAGATCACGTTGGTCGGGATGAACGCCGAAACGTCGTTACCCTGCGTTTCGATGACCGGCAGAGCCGTCAGCGAGCCAGCGCCCATGTCGTCGTTCAGCTTTGCAGCGCGCTCGAGCAGACGGGAGTGCAGGTAGAAAACGTCGCCCGGGTAAGCTTCGCGGCCCGGCGGGCGGCGCAGCAGGAGCGACATCTGGCGGTAGGAAACAGCCTGCTTCGACAGGTCGTCGTAGCCGATCAGGGCATGCTTGCCGTTGTCACGGAAGTATTCGCCCATCGCGCAACCGGCGAACGGTGCGAGGTACTGCATCGGAGCCGGGTCGGAAGCGGTCGCAGCAACGATGATCGAGTACTGCAGAGCGCCACGCTCTTCCAGAACCTTCACGAACTGGGCAACGGTCGAACGCTTCTGGCCGATTGCGACGTAGACGCAATACAGCTTGTCACCTTCCGGACCATTGTCGTGAATGGCCTTCTGGTTGAGGATCGTGTCGAGGATGATCGCGGTCTTGCCGGTCTGACGGTCGCCGATGACGAGCTCGCGCTGGCCACGGCCAACCGGGATGAGGGCGTCGATGGCCTTGAGGCCGGTCGACATCGGCTCATGCACCGACTTGCGCGGAATGATGCCCGGAGCCTTGACGTCAACGCGCGAGCGCTGCTTGGCGTTGATCGGGCCCTTGCCGTCGATCGGGTTGCCGAGCGCGTCGACGACGCGGCCGAGCAGTTCCGGACCAACCGGAACGTCCACGATGGCGCCAGTCCGCTTGACGGTGTCGCCTTCCTTGATGTCGCGGTCCGAACCGAAGATAACGACACCGACGTTGTCGGCTTCGAGGTTCAGCGCCATGCCGCGAATTCCACCCGGGAATTCGACCATTTCGCCTGCCTGGACATTGTCGAGGCCGTAGACGCGGGCAATACCGTCACCGACGGAAAGCACCTGACCGACTTCGGAGACTTCTGCTTCCTGGCCGAAATTTTTGATCTGATCTTTGAGAATTGCGGAAATTTCCGCGGCGCGGATATCCATCAGCCGACCTCTTTCAGTGCAAGCTTAAGGGTAGAGAGTTTGGTGCGAAGGGAAGTGTCAATCTGGCGGGACCCGACCTTGACGATCAGACCTCCAAGAATAGACGGGTCGACGGTGACGTTGACCGCCACGTCTTTGCCGGTGACGCTCTTCAGCGTCGCCTTCAATTCAGTTTCCTGCGCCGCGGAGAGCGCATGGGCCGACGTGACGTCGGCGGAAATTTCGCCACGATGGCGCGCGGCGATCAGGCGGAACGCCTTGATCATGCCCGGCAGCGCGAAGAGGCGGCGATTGCGGGCAACGACCTTGAGGAAGTTACCGACGAGCCCGGAGATGCCAGCCTTCGCGGCAACTGCCGAAATGGCCTTGAACTGGTCGTCTGCAGAAAAGACCGGGCTGGCGATCAGCCGCTTCAGATCGTCGCTGCCGTCGATCAGGGCCTGGACGCGGATAAGATCCGCACCGACTGCCTCGACCGAACCGGCGCTGAGCGCGAGTTCAAAAAGCGAGGACGCATATCTTTCTGCAACACCGGAAATAAGCTGGGATGTGTCTGCCACGGGCACAAGCTTCTCTCAATTTCATCCAAGAACTGCGCTGGCGGTGGGCCGTCAACTTAAGATCTTGAATTTGCTGCAATAATTTGCAGGATATCGAGGCCTGGCGACCCACTTCCCCCGCAATTCGCGGTTCGTCTAGCATAGGATGTTTGGACTCGCAACACGCGAAGGGCAGGAATGCGGCATAAGTCGGCCACCTTTGGCCGAATTTTGCCGTAAATTCGGTCCTGCGCTGTGAATCGCGGGAAGCCCGCAATCGCAATCAGATCATGCCGAAGACATAGGCGAGCGGAAGGATGGCGAGTGCCGCCTGAACGATGAGCGCCGCCCAGTTGTAGAGCGTGCTGCCGTTGTCGCTCATCATCGAGAGGATTCGGCCGAAGGCGGCGAGCGCAAAGGCCGCGCCGACAGCGAGATAAACCATCGGCTGGGCGAGCAGAATGGCGGCAAGACCGAGCCCCACATGCATGCCGCCCATGGTAGAGCGCGCCTCGGCAAGGCCGCCGCGCCGCCCCTCGGCAATACCGATGCCGGCTGCGCGAAAAGTCAGCCGCGGAGCAAACAGCATGACGACGCCGATCAACGCTGCGACCGCTGCCGCGCAGAAGGCGAGGAACTCGCCGGTTTCCGTCGGAATATAAAACTCCATGCCCGTTCCCGCAGATGAGCCCGTTGTCATGCTGCCCCGTCGTCGGCCGGAGCAATGCGTCCCTGACCTCTAGCGCATGTCGCCCCGGTTGTGAATCGCCCACGGGCTTCAGAATGCGGCGATCACAGGAAACTTGAACTACAGGAAGCTCTGCGGATCGATGTCGAGCTGGACGCTGATCGAGCCGCGCTCCTTGGGACCGGCGGCGATCATCGCCTTGACGAAGGCCTGCATGTCGCTGTTGCGCCGGCCATGCACCAGCAGCCGGAAGCGATGCCGCCCACGCACCAGCGCCAGCGGCGCCTCGGCCGGACCGAGAATACTGATACCCTCGGTGCGGGGGGCGGCCATCCGCAAGCCGCGCGCGTGGCCCTCGGCATCCTGGCGCGTGTCGGCCGAAACGATCAGCGAGGCAAGCCGGCCAAAAGGCGGCAGCAGCGCTTTCTCGCGCTCGGCGATCTCGCGGTCGTAGAAAGCGTCGGCATCGCCGGAAACGATCGCCTGCATCACCGGATGCTGCGGCTGATAGGTCTGCAGCAAGCCGAGGCTTTTGAGACCCGTTCGGCCCGCACGACCCGTCACCTGCGAGAGCAGCTGGAAGGTCCGCTCCGCCGCACGCGGATCGCCGTTCGCAAGACCCAGATCCGCATCGACAATGCCGACCAGTGTCATCAGGGGGAAGTTATGTCCCTTGGCGACGAGTTGCGTGCCGATGACGATATCGGCTTCGCCACGCGTGATGGCTTCAAGCTCCAGCCTCAACCGTTTGACGCCCATCAGGTCGGAAGAAAGCACGATGGTGCGCGCCTCGGGGAAATGCCGCTCCACCTCTTCGGCGATGCGCTCGACCCCCGGCCCGCAGGCCACCAGATGATCGAGCGTGCCGCATTCCGGGCAGGCTTCCGGCGTGCGCTCGGAATAGCCGCACTGGTGGCACTGGATCTGCCCGCGGAAGCGATGCTCGACAAGCCAGCTCGAACAATCCGGGCACTGGAAGCGATGGCCGCAGACGCGGCAGAGCGTCAGCGGTGCGTAGCCGCGACGATTGAGGAAGAGCAACGCCTGTTCGCCACGCTCGACCGCCTTGCCGACCTGGTTCAAGAGCACCGGCGACAGAAAGCCGCCGCGTGCCGGCGGATGCTGACGCATGTCGACGACGCCGAGCCGCGGCAGCGCCGCATCGCCGAAACGGGTCGGCAGGTGGATCGGCTTGTAACGGCCGACATCGCCATTGACCCGGCTTTCGAGCGACGGCGTCGCCGAGACGAGCACTACGGGAAAGCCGGTGATGCGACCACGAACGACCGCCATGTCGCGCGCATTGTAGAAGACGCGATCTTCCTGCTTGTAGGCAGGGTCGTGCTCTTCGTCGACGATGATGAGGCCCAGTTCCTCGAAGGGCAGGAACAGCGCCGAGCGGGCGCCGGCCACGACGCGGACGGTGCCTGTCGTCACCTGACGCCAGACCTTTTCGCGGGTGCGGGGAGCCAAGTCCGAATGCCACTCGGCGGGCTTGGCGCCAAAACGATCCTGAAAGCGCTCGAGGAAGCTCGACGTCAGCGCGATTTCGGGAAGCAGGATCAGCACCTGCTTGCCGGCGCGAAGGGTCGCAGCGATCGCCTCGAAATAGACCTCGGTCTTGCCGGACCCGGTGATGCCGTCGATCAGCGACACCGAGAAGCCGCCCTCCTCTACCGCTGCCAGCAGATCGGCGGCCGCATCCTTCTGCGGGCCTTCGAGCCGGGGCGCGGTGAAATCGGGATCTGGCAAGGCGACGACAGGCGGCGGCGCCATGAAGACGGTCTCGAAGACGCCTTGCTGGGTTAGCCCTTCGATCACACTCGACGACGTGCCGGCGGCATGCGCCAGCCCCGAGCGAGTCCAGGAAAAACCGTCACTGGCGGCAGCGATTACGCGCTCGCGCGCAGCCGTCATGCGCTCCGGCCGCATCTCGGTGAGACGCAGTGCCTCCACCATCGGTTCGGGATCGAACGCCGCCGGTGCGCGGAGCGCCATACGTGCCACCAGCCCCGGCGGCGTGACGGTATAGGCGGCCACCCAATCGAGAAAGGTCCGCATGTCGCGCGTCAACGGCGGGCAGTCGAAAGCCTTCTCGATCGTCTTGAGTTTCTTGGCATCGACGCTCCCGTCATCATCGCCATCCCAGACCACGCCGACGACGAGACGGGGGCCCAGAGGCACCTGCACGATCGAGCCCGCTTCGACCGCCATGCCGTCGGGAACCGCATAGGAATAGGCTTTCGGCGCCGGCATGGGCACCAGGACCGGCACGACGCGACGGGCCGAAACGGGCCCGAGCAAATCGCCGAATAAATCGGTTGAATCGCGAGTCATTTTGCCGTGACCTTGCCACGTGTTTCGGTTAAAGAAAACTGCGCTGCGAACCGCAGCCTTGCAGGCCGCAGGGTTTGTCACGGTTCCACCAGAGTTTCAACGCGCGCGATCTCTGCCAACGGAATTCCTCCCCGGTAGATATGCGCCGAACGGCAATCGTGCCCCAAGGGAGTGACCCCATGAAATTTTTCGTTGATACCGCCGACGTCAAGGAAATCCGTGAGCTGAACGATCTCGGCCTCCTCGATGGCGTCACCACCAACCCGTCGCTGATCCTGAAGTCGGGCCGTGACATCACGGAAGTCACCAAGGAAATCTGCGGCATCGTCGAAGGCCCGGTTTCGGCTGAAGTGACCGCAACCGAATACGCCGAGATGATGAAGGAAGCCGCCGTTCTCTCGAAGATCGCCGACAACATCTGCATCAAGCTGCCGCTGACGCTCGACGGCCTCAAGGCCTGCAAGGCGCTGACGTCTGACGGTCACCAGACCAACGTGACGCTGTGCTTCTCTGCCAACCAGGCCCTGCTCGCCGCCAAGGCCGGCGCGACCTTCGTCTCGCCTTTCGTCGGCCGCCTCGACGACATCGCGTTTGACGGCATGGACCTGATCCGCGAGATCCGCCACATCTACGACAACTACGGCTACGAGACCGAAATCCTTGCAGCTTCGATCCGCACCGTGAACCACGTCAAGGAAGCCGCCCTCATCGGCGCGGACGTCGTCACCGCACCGCCGGCAACGCTGAAGGCGCTGGTCAAGCACCCGCTGACCGACAAGGGCCTCGAAACCTTCCTGGCCGACTGGGCCAAGACCGGCCAGAAGATCGCCTGATACTTTCAGGAAAGTTCAGAAAGAGCCCGGCCACCGCGCCGGGCTTTTTTGTTGCCTACTCGTCATCGTCCATCAGCCCTGTCAGCCGCATGCCGTCGATCCAGGTGGCGCTGTCCTTGCGGATCACTCGCCGCGGACGAATGCCCGAGCGTTGACGCACTTCCTGCGCCAGCCGCTCCGAATGGGTGACGATCCAGATCTGGCTTTCGCGCGACGCGCTGGCGATCATGTCGGCAAGCGCCGGCAGCATGTCCGGGTGCAGGCTCGTCTCCGGCTCGTTGAGCGCGATGAAGCGCGGCCGGCGATAGGAAAGCAGTGCGGCCGCCAGCGCCAGAAAACGCATCTGCCCGTCGGAAAGCTCGCGCGGCGAAAACGGC
The DNA here is from genome assembly GCF_014852205.1 of Ensifer sp. ENS06. Taxonomy (NCBI): domain Bacteria; kingdom Pseudomonadati; phylum Pseudomonadota; class Alphaproteobacteria; order Hyphomicrobiales; family Rhizobiaceae; genus Ensifer; species Ensifer sp. ENS06. Next base: position 95,719 of record NZ_JACVBC010000015.1, read on the forward strand.
CGGCTGGGAAAATCCGGAAAGACCAGCGAAAACTCGGCGAACTGGCCGGGTTCGGGAACATCGAGGTAAGCGCCGCCGAACGCGTCGGCGATGGCCCGGTCGAGGTCGACCGTGTCCTCGCGCGTGTGGCGCAGCGTTGCAAAGACGGCCGCCATATTGACGCCGGTCTCGTCGAGCATCGGCGCGGTCACCGCAAGGCAGGGCAGCCGCAACGGCGAATCGCGGTCGGTGCGGAAGCCGTGAAAGAAGCGCCACTGCTCGACCGCACGGCGGAAGGTGCCGACCTCCGGATAATGGCCGGCATCGCCGAGCAGCGAGATCGCCGTTTCGGACGTCAGCGCCTGCTCCGGATAATCCTCCATCCGCCCGCGTTCGCCGCGCACGAAGATGCCGGGGCCCACGCGTTTCATCATCGTCACCGGGCGGCGGCCGGTTTCGACCGTCAGTTCCTCTTCCTTGACCTGTGGCTCATAGGCGAACCCGGCCGCAGCCTTCGGCGGACGCAGCCCGGCCTCGATGCGGTAGCGGAAGGTGATGGCCCGCTCCTCGTCCAGAAGCTCGGTTTCGAGCCTTATGCGCGCCGGCTTGTCGGCACGCCGGCGGCCGCTCCAGAGCGCCGACGACATTCCGCCCTCTTCGGCAATCTCGCGCGCCAAAGTGCCCCGCGTGGCGGCTTGCACGAGTTGAAGCGCCCGGTAGAGATTGGACTTGCCGACGCCGTTTTCGCCGATGAACAGGTTGACCCCGGTCAGATCCATGCGGATCGACCTCAGCGAACGGTAGTTTTCGGCAAACATGGATTGAAGCTGCATGGCTCAGACCTAGCCGATCCGCCGCGCGGGGTGAAGCCTGCCAGCGTTTCCGTAAGCCACGACAGTCGCTAGAGCGCGGCCGCCGTTTGCAGCCGGGGCTTGAAGGCCGCGTCGGCATCCAGCGCCAGATCGAAGACCGTGTGTCGTTCGAGCGCCTTCGTCACCTCGCCCGTTTCACCTTCCAGCGCCTCCGGCGGGATGAGGTTGCCGATGCGAAAGTCGAAAAGATCGCCCTTCTTGTTCAGCAGTTCGTGGAACACGGTCATGTCGCGCAGCTCGGTCGACCATTTGGCGAACCAGTAGAACAGGCCGGAATTGCGGGCGCTCATATGCACCGGCAGGATCGGCAGGCCGTATTTGCGCGCAAAGCCCACGGCCGATGTCTTCCATGGCCGCTCGTTGAGACATCCTTCGGCCCAGTAGGCGATGCGTCCCGAGGGGAAGAGCACCGTCGCCTTACCCTCGCCGATCGCCCGGTTGGTCACCTGCAGCGTCTCACGCGCCTTCAGCTTGCTCTTGTGTTCCTCGCGCCATTCGACCGGGATGACCATTTCGACGAAACGCGGATTGACGCGGATGGCGTCTCGATTGGCGAAGAACATCATGTCCGGCCGCCGGCTCTTCAAGAGGTCGAAAACGGCGATCCCATCGGCAATGCCGGTCGGGTGGTTGCTGACGAGCAGGAAGCCGCCCTTGGCGGGAATGCGCTCGGCCCGGTCGACCCGCACCTCCAGCGAAAGCAGCGAGCTCAGGTGCTCGAAGGCCTGGAATCCCGGCATGTTGGCGACGGCATCGGCGAACTCGTGCGCCTTGCGATAGTTCAGCAACGTGTAGAGAAAAGGCCGCATCAGCGGCCATAGCGGGCTCTTGACGATCCGCTGGCCACGCTCCGCGATCAGCGTGTCGACGATGTGGCCAGGCTGCCCCTGGGAGACCAGGGTGATTACTTCTGCAAAATGCGCGAATCCGTTCACCGAATCCCGTCCCGCCATAGTCCGATCCGTTTGTTTGCGGCTGACCATCGCAATTCTATATGATCGAAGGATGACAGATTCCAAGGGTGCATTAGCAAAAACCTAAGATGCGTCAGGGCATTGTCGCGGACCGACAAACTCAGGAAAACGACAATGAACGAGTTCCTCGTCATCGGCCATCCCGAGCTACTTGCCGAGCGTCAGCGCTGGCTGGACGGCCTCATGCGGGAGCGCCGCCTCTCCGACAATACCGTCGAGGCCTATGAGCGTGACACCCGGCAATTCCTGACATTTCTCACCGGCCATCTCGCCGGGCCGCCACGGCTTTCCGATATCCGCACGCTGAGGCCGGCTGACCTTCGCGGCTTCCTCGCCCAGCGTCGCAAGGGCGGCGCCGGCGCCCGCACGCTCGGCCGCGGGCTGGCCGGGCTTCGCTCCTTCCTGCGCTATCTCGAACGCAACGGCCTTGCCAACGCGGCCGGTGCGGCTGCGGTGCGTTCGCCCAAACAGCCCAAATCCCTGCCGAAGCCGCTCACCGATCGCGAAGCGCTGAATGTCGTGACGTCCGAGGCGCAACTTGCCGAGGAACCCTGGATCGCGGCGCGCAACGCAGCGGTGCTGACCCTGCTCTACGGCTGCGGCCTGCGCATTTCCGAGGCGCTCGGCCTCACGCCGTCAGCATTTGCCGGCGCGCCCTCGTCGCTGCGCATCGTCGGCAAGGGCAACAAGACCCGCATCGTGCCGCTGATCGAAGCGGCGCGCGAGGCCGTCGCCACCTACTTGAAGCTCTGCCCCTATCCGATCGCGGCCGATGCGCCGCTGTTCCTGGGTGCGCGCGGCGCCAAGCTGCAGCCGGCGATCATCCAGCGCGAAATGCAGAAGCTGCGCGGGGCGCTCGGCCTGCCCGAGACGGCAACGCCGCATGCGCTGCGCCACTCCTTCGCCACCCATCTGCTGGCCGGCGGCGGCGATCTCAGGACCATTCAGGAACTGCTCGGCCATGCCAGCCTGTCGACCACCCAGGTCTATACCGGCGTCGATTCGGCTCGGCTTCTGGAAATCTACGACCGCGCCCACCCGCGCGCCTGATTTTCGGCGAAAGGGCGGATTAACCATGCCCGTTAAGGAAGCCGTGACCGGCCCGGGCCTAGGGTCGACTATCGACCATGCGACTGTCAGGGAAGAACGATGACCGCCTTTGCGAGACCTCAGCAAAACCTGCCGCGGCACCTGCTTGCGCGGCTCGCCGATGGCGCACTTTGGCTGGTCGCCCTGCTGCATGTCATGCTCGCCGCCTGCCTCCTCGTCACTCTCGTCTTCGTCGCTGAGGCTGATGCCACGGAGGTCGAATGTGGCGGCGCGAATGTTCTGACCGCGCTTGCAAAATCCGACCCGACGAAACTGGCCGCACTCGAAGCGGAAGCTGCCGCCATCCCGAACAGCAAGGGCATCTTCTGGAAGATCGAGAAGGACGGTGTCGCGCCGTCCTGGCTGCTTGGCACGATGCATGTCACCGATCCGCGCGTGCTGGCCCTGCCGACTGAGGCGCCCGCCGCCTTTGAGGCAGCCTCGACCGTCATCGTTGAATCGGACGAGATCATCGATGAGAAGAAGTCGGCCGCCGCGATCCTGATGCGGCCCGATCTCACCATGCTTCCGGACAACAAGACGATCGCCGACTTCCTGAAGCCCGACGACCGCGAACAGCTCGAAACAGGCCTTAAGGCACGCGGCATTCCGCTGACCCTGGTTTCCCGCATGAAGCCCTGGATGATCGCGAGCTTCGTCGCGCTGCCCGCCTGCGAAATGAGCCGCAAGGCTGCAGGCGCCTCCTTCCTCGACAAGAAGATCGCCGAGGATGCCGTCAGTCAGGGCAAGACGCTGAAGGGGCTGGAAACGCTGGTCGAGCAGCTCGCCGCCATGGACTCGCTGCCGACCGAACTGCATCTGCGCGCCCTCATCGAGACGCTCGCGCTCGGCAAGACCATCGACGACGTCTTCGCGACGATGACCGATCTCTATCTCGCAGGCGACACCGGCATGATCATGCCGATGATGAGAGCCGTGTCGGACAAGAGCGCCGAGGATTTCGGCTATGCCGATTTCGAGCAGCGCATCATCGTCGACCGCAACAAAACCATGGCGACGCGCGCCGAACCGATCCTCAAGGACGGCGGCGCCTTCATGGCGGTCGGCGCACTGCACCTGCCGGGCAAGGAAGGTCTGGTCGAATTGCTGCGCGCTCAGGGTTTTACGGTCACGCGCGCCAACTGAAGGGCCGGCCGTCAGCGAGCGCCCGCCGGCACGACGCTCCCTTCTCAACCTTGCGCACCGGCACGGGAAACGACCTCGGACGCGCTTGCAGTGGCAGCGTCACTCTCGATCCACGACAGACGGCGATAGCCCCAGAACGCTGCGGCAAGGATCAAGGCCCCGGCGGCGAGCGCAATGGTGAAGCCGGCCTGAACGCCGAAGCGCGCGACCACGCCGCCTGACACCGCCGCACCCGCCGCAACACCGATGCCGAGACCGGTGGTCAACCAGGTCAGCCCTTCCGTCAACTTCGACGGCGGCACGGCGGTTTCGCCGATGCTCAAGGCGACGATCATCGTCGGCGCAAAGAACAGGCCCGAAATGAACATCATCGTCGCAAGGCTGCCGATCCCGTCGGCAAAGAGCAGCGGCAATGTGCTGGCGGCGGTCATGCCCGCGCCGATCAGGAACAGCTTCGCCAAAGACAGGCCGATCCGGACCGCACCGAACGCCAGACCGGCGATGCAGGAACCGAGGGCATAGAGGGAGAGCACGAGGCTCGCCGCCGCTGGTCGCCCTTCGGCCTCGGCAAAGGCGACGCTGACCACGTCGATCGTGCCGACAATGATGCCCATGCCGGCGAGCGCGACAATCAGCACGCGCAGCGCCGGGTAACGAAGGACCGAACCGGGCGCCATCGTCTCGGCCGGCTTGACCGGTGGCTCGGTGCCTTTCTGCAGCACGAAGGCGGTGACGCCGATGGCCAGGCATGCCGCAGCCGCCAGCGGTCCGGCCTCGGGAAACAGGCCGACGCTTAAGCCCACGGCGATCGGCGGCCCGACGATGAAGCAGATCTCGTCGAAGACCGATTCGAGCGAAAAGGCGGTCTTCAGCTCCGGACGGCCGCGATAGAGCTCGGTCCACCGCGCCCGGGTCATCGCCGACATGCTGGGCGTGCACCCGGCAAGAATGGCAAAGATGAAGAGCGTCCAGTCCGGCGCCCGCCAATGGGTCAAGACGAGGAGAGTCGAGCTGCCGAGAAGGCTGAGTGCCGCGGCGACCGGCAGGACGCGGCTCTGGCCGAAGCGATCGACGAGCCGGGAAACCTGCGGCGCCAGCAGTGCCGAGGCCAGCGTGAAGGCGGCGGCCACACCGCCAGCCAAACCGTAGCTGCCGCGGGACTGGGCCAGCATGGTGATGATGCCGATGCCCATCATCGACAACGGCAACCGTGACACCAATCCCGCCAAGGTGAAGCCGACCGTGCCTTTGGCAGCAAAGATCTGTGCATAGGGATTGGCCATGAAAACTCCTGCGATACATGTCTGAGCGTCGCGTCATTAACATACGCCGCGTATGGTAGTGATATTGACATACGCTTCGCATGTCAATTAACATACGAACCGTATGCAAAAGGAGGAGCTGCAAATGACAAGGCGTGCGCGCAGCGACATGATCGCGGAAACGAAGGCAAAGCTGATCGCCGCCGCCCGGGAAGCGTTCAGGCAACGCGGATATGCGGAGACTTCGATGGACGATTTCACCGCCTTGGCCGGGCTCACGCGTGGGGCGCTCTATCATCATTTCGGCGACAAGAAGGGCCTGCTGCGTGCGGTCGTGGAGACTCTGGACGGCGAGATGGACGCACGGCTCGACGCAGCCTCCGCGACCCCGGAGCCGTGGGACGGTTTCGTGCGCCGCTGCAGGCTCTATCTGGAAATGGCGCTCGAACCGGAAATCCGACAGATCGTGTTGAAGGATGCGCCGGCGGTACTCGGAGCAAGCGTGCTGGAACCGAGCCGGCGCCAATGCCTCGCGTCGCTTGCCACCAGGCTTTCGGCGATGATCGCCGCGGGCGTCGTACGTCCGGGAAATGCCGAGACATTGGCGCGGCTGATCAATGGCGCGCTCTCCGATGCGGCGCTCTGGATTGCCGAGGCGGAAGATCCGGCCATGCGCCTCACCAGCGCACGCGACAATCTCGACCTGCTTTTGTCCGGACTGAAAATTGAACCGCGGACTTAACCGCCGGGACCTGCCACCCGCGCCAGAAGTGTCGGCACGATAGCCTTGTGAAACGGCGTGACGGCCATGAGGTAAACCCGCCCGAGCGTGTTGTGCCTGCGCACAAGCGTGGTGACGCCGACGATCTGATTGACCGCCGACCCCGCCCGGACGTCGACGACGATGCGGAAATCGAGATGCTTGTCATCGAAGCCGAGCACCACTTCGTCATCACTCTTCGAAACGACAGGAAACGCCCCGATCAGTCCCAGACGGCTGGACGGCGCCGCCGACTTCAGGCCGATGATCGAGACGATGCGGTTGCGCAGGCGCAGCAACACGCGGACCCATCGCGGCGACCGGCCAAGCGAACGTTCGGCGGCTTCCGCCGCGGTCACGCCTTTGCCATCAAGGGCAAGCTCGAAGCGGTCGGCCCAATCGGCATCCGGTAGATGCCGGCTCGGCAACGATATGGCCACGGCTCTCGGTTTCATCTTTCCTCCTGACGCGCGCGTCGTCTGTCCTTGCAGACATGATCGCGCCCTCCCCCGTGCCTGGACAGAAGACCGCTTGTCGCAGCCCTCGGGCCAATCGTCACATCCCCTCTTCCAGATCCTCCCCCTTCCCTTCGCTCCGGCAAGCTGCATAACTCAGGCGGGATGCTGCAAAATCTGGAGATGGACAATGGAAACCAGCTACGACACACGCGAACTCGAAATGGTCGTGCTGATGACGCCGGATATGGCGAATTTCAGCGGCAAGGTCCATGGTGGCGCGCTCCTCAACCTCCTCGACCGCGTGGCGTTTTCCTGTGCCTCGCGCTATTCGCAGCAATATGCCGTGACGCTCTCGGTCGACCAGGTCACCTTCCGCCAGCCGATCCATGTCGGCGAGCTCGTCACCTTCCGTGCAGCCGTCAACAATTCCGGCCGCACCTCGATGGAAATCGGCATCCGGGTCGAGGCCGAGAACATCAGGAGCGGCGAGCGCCGCCACACCAATTCCTGCTATTTCACCATGGTCGCGGTCGATGCCGACGGCAGCCCGACCCCGGTTCCGACCCTTGTCACCGACACGGCCGACCGCAAGCGCCGGCAGCGCGCTGCCGAGGCACGGCGCAGCCTGAGGCGCGAGTTCGAGGAGCGTTTCCACGCCCTCAGGTCTGCTTCAGAAGAATGATACGGTCGCTTGGCGACCGGAAACGCCGATAGCGGCAATGCGGGCGCTGACGCCGATAAGGTGAGCAATGGCCACAAGGGCCAGCCGGCACGCAGAAACGCGGCCGGAAACAGGGGGCCGCGTGATCGCAGCCCCCTGCATGATCCTTACATGTGGATCGGCTTGAAGAAGGTCGAAAGTGCCGCTTCCTTGACCGCTTCCGACATGGTCGGGTGCGCGTGGCAGGTGCGGCCGAGGTCTTCCGACGAACCGCCGAATTCCATCAGAACCGCGATCTCGTGGATCATCTCGCCGGCGCCGAAGCCAACGATATGGCCGCCGAGCACCTTGTCGGTTTCCTTGTCAGCAAGGATCTTCACGAAGCCGTCGGTGGCGAGCATTGCGCGCGCACGGCCGTTGGCCGTGAATGGGAACTTGCCGACCTTGTAGGCGACACCAGCCGCCTTCAGCTCTTCCTCGGTCTTGCCGACGGAGGCGACTTCCGGCTGGGTATAGACGACACCAGGGATGACGTCATAGTTCACGTGACCGGCCTGGCCAGCGAGGATCTCGGCAACCGCCACACCTTCGTCTTCCGCCTTGTGGGCGAGCATCGGGCCGCGCACGACGTCGCCGATCGCGTAGACGCCGGCGACGCTCGTCTGGAAGTGATTGTCGATCTCGACGCGGCCGCGCTGGTCCATGACGACGCCCGCTTCCGCAAGGCCAAGACCGTCGGTGTAGGGCTTGCGGCCGGTGGCGATCAGCACGACATCGGCATCGAGCGTCTGGGCGTCACCGCCCTTGACCGGCTCGAACGTCACCTTGGCGCCCTTGCCGTCCTTGACGACGCCGGTCACCTTGGCGCCGAGCTTGAAGTCCATGCCCTGCTTGGCGAGCATGCGCTGGAACTGCTTGGCAACCTCGCCATCCATGCCGCCGAGAAGCGTGTCGAGATACTCGACAACGGTGACCTTGGCGCCGAGGCGGGCCCAGACCGAGCCGAGTTCGAGGCCGATGACGCCGCCACCGACGACGATCATGTTGGCCGGAACCTTCTCGAGCGCGATGCCGCCCGTCGACGAGATGATCACCTTCTCGTCGATATCGACCTTGACGCCCGGGATGCCAGCGACGTCGGAGCCGGTGGCGATCACGATGTTCTTGGTTTCGAGGATCTGTTCCTCGCCCTTGTCGTTGGTGACGGAGACCTTGCCCTGGCCGAGCACCTTGCCGGTGCCCTGGATGCCGTCGATCTTGTTCTTCTTGAACAGGAACGAGACGCCGTCGACATTGGCCTTAACGGTCGCGTCCTTGTGGGCCATCATCTTTTCGAGGTTCAGCTTCGGTGCCGCGACTTCGACGCCGAGCGCGTCAACACCGTGGGCAACCTGATGGAACATCTCGGAAGCATGCAGCAACGCCTTCGACGGGATGCAGCCGATGTTGAGGCAGGTGCCGCCGTAGGTGGCGCGCTTTTCGACGACGCCGACCTTCAGGCCGAGCTGGGCCGCCTTGATCGCGCAGACATAGCCGCCGGGGCCGCTGCCGATAACGATGAGATCATAAGCCATTAGAATATCCTTCCTTCAGGACGGTTACCGTCCGCCGCTGACATTGAGAATTGCCCCCGTCACATAAGTCGCCTTATCCGACAGGAGGTAGAGAACCGCGTCAGCGACTTCCTCGGCCGTGCCGGGTCGCTGAACGGGTATGGTGAAGGCGAGATCACGCGCCCGGTCCGGCAAGCCGCCGGAGGCGTGGATCTCGGTATCGATGATGCCGGGCCGTATCGCGTTGACGCGAATGCCTTCGGTCGCGACCTCGCGCGAAAGCCCTGTCGTGAAGGTGTCGATCGCACCTTTCGAGGCGGCGTAATCGACATACTGCGCCGGCGAGCCAAGCGTGGCGGCAACCGAGGAGATGTTGACGATGACACCGCCCTGGTGCCCGTATCGTGTCGACATGCGCCGGACGGCTTCCGCTGCACAGCGGATGGAGCCGGTGACGTTGATGCGGAACATGCGCTCAAGCCGCTCGGGCGACATCTCGTCGACCCGTGCCGTCTGTCCGACGATGCCGGCATTGTTGACGAGCCCGTCCAGCCGGCCGAAAGCCGAATCGACGGCAGCAAAGATCGCTTGGACATCCGCCTCGGAGCCGACATCGCCCTGAACTGCGATCGCCGTGCCGCCAGCCCGCTCGATCGCGCCGACAACCGCATCGGCCGCATCGCGGTTCGACGCATAGTTGACAGCGACCCGCCAGCCGGCTTTTGCAGCGCCAAGGCAGATTGCAGCACCGATGCCGCGGCTGCCGCCGGTCACGAGAAGAACAGGGCTCGCACTCATGCGGCGCATCCCTTGAACGTGAAGGCATCCCAACTGTCGGCCTCGGCCTTGCCCTTGCCCCAGGCGGTCGAAGCGCGAAGCGACGGACCGAAGTCGGGAAGCAGCAGTTGCTCGGCCGCCGTCTCGCTCTCTTGCGGGATCTCGCTGATCGCGCCGGCCTTGTCGAGCGCGTAGACGACACCCTGCCACACAGTACAGGCGCGCAGTTCCTCGCCGGTCGCATCCCCCTCGGGGCAATTGTGCATGATCAGCCCGGTCGCCCGTTCCGGCTCGCCCGCCGGCATGACGACGCCATCGAGCAGCAGGCCGGGCTTGAGAACCGCCACCTTGAAGTGGTTGCTGGTCGCGGCGCTTGCCGAGCCGACCGGTTCGAAACGCAGCTCGTAGGCTCCGTCGCGGTCGCCGTAGATCGCGTGCGACTGCTTGCAGTCGGCGGCAATCGCCGGCGCGGCAAAGGCAAGACCGAACAGGGCTGAAAGGAGTCGACCGGAGCACATGATCAGGCTGCCTTCTCCGTCGCGAGCTTGAGGCCGAGCGCGATGAAGACCACGCCGCTGGCGCGGTCGATCCACTTGCTGGCGCGGGTAAACGCAGCACGCATGCGCGGCGTCGTCATGAACAGGCTGACGCCGACGAACCACGCGATCAGGCAGGTCGCCATGACAAGGCCGTAGCCGAACTTGATCATCATCGGCGTATGGGCGTGAACGACCGTCGAGAAGATCGACAGGAAGAAGAACACCGGCTTGGGGTTGAGCGCGTTGGCGGCAAAGCCGAGGCCGAAGGCCTTGGCCGCCGACTGGCCCTTGACCGGCCCGCTGCCTTCCGTGTGGTCGACCTGGATCTCCGTCTGGCCGGCGCGAAGCGCCTTGATGCCGATATAGATCAGGTAAGCGACGCCGCACCATTTGACGATGTTGAACAGATAGATCGACTGCGAAATGATCAGTCCGAGGCCGAGGATCGTGTAAGTCACATGGAACATCAGCGACGTGCCGATGCCGAAGGACGTGATGATCGCCGGACGGCGGCCATGCACGATCGACTGGCGCATGACCATCGCGAGGTCTGCGCCGGGCGAGACGATGGCGAAGGCGAAGATCGCCATCAGCGATGCGAGTTCGAAGAAATACTGGCTCATGGGTTTGCGACCGGTGCGTTGAAGGCCCAGACGTGGCCGAAGGGATCCTGGATGCGCGCGTAGCGTGCGTGCCAGAAGGTATCCTGCGGCTCCAGAACTGTCGATGCCCCGGCGGCCACCGCCTTGTCGTAGGCTGCGTCGACATCGGCAGGCTTCGCCAGGTTGATGCTGATCGCAACGCCGGTACCGCCGATCGTGTTCGGCGAAAGCACGCTGCCGCCGAATTCGGGGAATTCGTCGTGCAGCATCACCTCGCCGCCGTAGATCGCCAGATTGGCGTGCATGACGCGTTTGCCGTCCCCGGCCATCGCGTGGAATGTATTCACCGCACCGAGCGCCTTCTCGTAAAAGGCGATGGCGGCAAGCCCGTCCTTGACGCAGATATGCGCCTGGATCGGCGGAACGTCGGGTCCGAATGCCATGCCAGTCTCCTCTTGCCTTGTCGCCAGGATGCTATGCCATGAGCCGGACAACCATCAGCAACAGCGCAATGATCGACACGAACCAGACGAGGGTGCGCAGCACGGGAACGCCGGCCGCGTAGAGAACGGTGTAAGCCAGCCGTGCCAGAAGCCAGGTCACTGCGCCGATGGCGCCGAGACCGCCGGTCTTGCCGGTCACCGCCAGGGCGAGCGCAAGCCCAACGAAGGCCGGATAGGTTTCCAGCATGTTGCGAAGCGACCGCAGCAAACGTCCTGCCACGATGCTCTTCGAAACGCGCTGTTCGTCGCGGGGGCCGAGCAGATATTTGAAACTGAGATCGCCGGCGAGATCGAGCGACAGCGCCTGCACCAGGATGTGCACGATCAGGAACACCACGCTCCAGCCAAGCACCCAGATTTCAGTCGACGCTGCGGCGGCTTCCATCATCCCTCGCAATCGCAGGAGCGGTTCGGATCGACATCATCGGCCCTGACGGCCAGTCTCTCCGGCCAGGCCGCAGAGACGGTTTTCGCCGCGCGTGATCGCGGACGGCGAACGGCGGGGGCATGAAGGACGCCCCCGCTGTTTCCGGATATCAGAGATCGAGAACCAGGCGTTCCGGATCTTCCAGGCTTTCCTTGACGCGCACGAGGAAGGTCACGGCTTCCTTGCCGTCGACGATGCGGTGATCGTAGGAGAGCGCGAGGTACATCATCGGGCGGATGACGACCTGGCCGCCGATGGCGACCGGACGCTCCTGGATCTTGTGCATGCCGAGGATGCCCGACTGAGGCGCGTTGAGGATCGGCGAAGACATCAGCGAACCGTAGACGCCACCGTTGGAGATGGTGAAGGTGCCGCCCTGCATGTCGGCCATCGACAGCGCGCCGTCACGGGCAGCCTTGCCGAGGCGACCGATGTCCTTTTCGATCTCGGCGATCGACATCTGGTCGGCATCGCGAACGATCGGAACCACAAGACCCTTGTCCGTGCCGACGGCGACGCCGATGTGGCAGTAGTTCTTGTAGATGATGTCGGTGCCGTCGATCTCGGCGTTGACGGCCGGGATTTCCTTCAGCGCGTGGGTGACGGCCTTGGTGAAGAAGCCCATGAAGCCGAGCTTCACGCCGTGCTTCTTCTCGAAGATGTCCTTGTACTTGTTGCGCAGCGACATGACGGCGCTCATGTCCACCTCGTTGTAGGTGGTGAGCATGGCGGCAGTGTTCTGCGCATCCTTGAGGCGACGGGCAATCGTCTGGCGCAGGCGGGTCATCTTGACGCGCTCTTCGCGAACGACGTCTTCAGCCGTCGACGGCGCACGGGCCTGGATCTTGGCTGGCTCGGAAGCGGCCGGCGTCGAGATGCCCTTGGCGACGGCTGCAAGGACGTCGCCCTTCAGCACCTGGCCACGCTTGCCGGAGCCGTCGACCTGATCGGCCGAGAGGTTGTTTTCGGCAAGCAGCTTGCCAGCCGACGGTGCCGGCGGCATCGACGAGGCAGCCGGTGCTGCAGCAGCGGCCGGGGCGGCAGCAGCCGGCTCGGCCTTCTTTTCGGCGGCAGCAGCCGGAGCGGCCGCTGCGGCGCCAGCGGCACCTGCAGCGATCTGGCCGAGCAGCGCGCCGAGACCGACGGTCTCGCCGGCCTGGGCGACGATTTCAGAGAGCGTGCCTGCGGCCGGAGCCGGAACTTCGATCGTCACCTTGTCGGTTTCGAGTTCGAGCAGGGGTTCATCGGCCTTGATGGCGTCGCCGACCTTCTTGAACCAGGTGCCGACGGTCGCTTCGCTGACGGATTCGCCAAGGGTGGGAACGCGGATTTCTGTTGCCATGATTTTTGTTCCGTTGATCAGATATCTGTTTCTATTGGCTCAGAGCGTGGGGAGCATCAGCCCCCCAGCGCGTCCTCGAGGAAGGCGGCAAGCTGCGCCAGGTGCTTCGACATCAGGCCCGTCGCCGGCGATGCGGCAGCCGGACGGCCGGTGTAGCGCACGCGCTGATACTTGGCGTCGATATGGGCAAGAACCCATTCGAGGTACGGGTCGATGAACGACCAAGCGCCCATGTTCTTCGGCTCTTCCTGGCACCAGACCATCTCCGCGTTGCGGAAGCGGCTGAGCTCGTTGATGAGCGCCTTGGCCGGGAACGGATAGAGCTGTTCGACGCGCAGCAGGTAGATGTCGTCGATGCCGCGCTTTTCGCGTTCTTCGAGCAGGTCGTAATAGACCTTGCCCGAGCAGAGCACGACGCGACGGATCTTCGAGTCCTTCTGCAGCTTGATCGGGCCGTCCTTGATCACCTCGGCATCGTCCCACAGCAGGCGGTGGAACGAGCTCTCGCCGGCCATTTCCGACAGGCTGGAGATCGCACGCTTGTGACGCAGCAGCGACTTCGGCGTCATCAGGATCAGCGGCTTGCGGAAGTCGCGCTTCACCTGGCGGCGCAGGATGTGGAAGTAGTTCGCCGGCGTCGTGACGTTGGCGACCTGCATGTTGTCTTCCGCGCAAAGCTGCAGGAAGCGTTCCAGGCGAGCAGACGAGTGCTCCGGACCCTGGCCTTCATAGCCGTGCGGCAGCAGGCAGACGAGACCCGACATGCGCAGCCACTTGCGTTCGCCCGACGAGATGAACTGGTCGAAGACGACCTGCGCACCGTTGGCGAAGTCGCCGAACTGAGCTTCCCAGAGGGTGAGCGCGTTCGGACGGGCGAGCGAGTAGCCGTACTCGAAGCCGAGAACTGCCTCTTCCGAAAGCATCGAGTTGATGACTTCGTAGCGCGCCTGGGTCGGCGACAGGTTTGCGAGCGGGATGTAGCGCTCTTCCGACTGCTGATCGTAGAGCACCGAGTGGCGCTGCGAGAAGGTGCCGCGTTCGCAGTCCTGGCCCGACAGGCGGATCTTGGTGCCTTCCGTGACCAGCGTGCCGAAAGCGAGCGCCTCAGCCATGGCCCAGTCGACACCCTCGCCGGTCTGGATCATGTTGGCGCGGTTTTCCATGAAGCGCTGGATCGTGCGGTGCGCGCTGAAACCAGCCGGGATCTCGGAGATCTTGCGGCCGACTTCCTTCAACTGCTTCATCGGCACCGACGTCTTGCCGCGGCGCTGTTCGTCCTGGTTGTCGGCCGAGCGCAGGCCCGACCAGACACCGTCAAGCCAGTCGGCCTTGTTCGGCTTGTAGGACTGGCCGGCCTCGAACTCCTGTTCGAGATGTGCACGCCAATCGGCCTTCATCTTCTCGACTTCGCCTTCGGAGATCAGGCCTTCGGCGATCAGGCGGTCGGAGTAGACCTGGACGACGGTCCTGTGGGCGCGGATGACCTTGTACATCTTCGGCTGCGTGAACGCCGGCTCGTCGCCTTCGTTGTGGCCGAAGCGGCGATAGCAGAACATGTCGATGACGACAGGCTTGTGGAACTTCATCCGGAATTCGGTGGCGATCTTGGCCGCGTAGACAACCGCTTCCGGATCGTCGCCGTTAACGTGGAAGATCGGCGCTTCGATCATCTTGGCGACGTCGGACGGATAGGGCGACGAGCGCGAGAAGGCCGGATTGGTGGTGAAGCCGATCTGGTTGTTGATGATGAAGTGGACCGTACCGGCAACGCGGTGACCGCGCAGGCCGGAAAGCCCGAGGATTTCAGCAATCACGCCCTGGCCGGCAAAAGCGGCGTCACCATGCAGCAGCAGCGGCATGACCTTGGAGCGTTCGCGCAGCGGAATGATGTCGCCTTCAAAGACGGTCGCCATCTGGTCCTGCTTGGCGCGTGCCTTGCCCATGACCACAGGGTTGACGATTTCCAGGTGCGACGGGTTTGCCGTCAGCGACAGGTGAACCTTGTTGCCGTCGAATTCGCGGTCGGAAGACGCACCGAGGTGGTACTTCACGTCGCCCGAACCTTCGACGTCGTCAGGCGCGTAGGAGCCGCCCTTGAACTCGTGGAAGATGGCGCGGTGCGGCTTTGCCATGACCTGGGAAAGCACGTTCAGACGGCCGCGGTGGGCCATGCCGAGCACGATTTCCTTGAGGCCTTCCTGGCCGCCGCGCTTGATGATCTGCTCGAGCGCCGGAATGAGCGACTCACCGCCGTCGAGACCGAAGCGCTTGGTGCCCTTATACTTGACGTCGATGAACTGCTCGAAGCCTTCGGCCTCGATCAGCTTCTGCAGGATCGCCTTCTTGCCTTCAGGCGTGAAGTCGACGCCCTTGTCCGGACCTTCGATGCGCTCCTGGATCCAGCCCTTCTCTTCCGGGTTGGACATGTGCATGAACTCGACGCCGATCGTCGAGCAGTAGGTGCGCTCGAGGATTTCGACCATCTCGCGGAGGGTCGCGTATTCGAGGCCGAGCACGTTGTCGATGAAGATCTTGCGGTCGAGATCCTTGTCCTCGAAACCGTAGTTCGAGGGCGAAAGCTCGTTGTAGTCTTCAACCGGGGCAGCCAGGCCGAGCGGGTCGAGCTTTGCATGCAGGTGGCCGCGGGCGCGATAGGCGCGGATCATCATGATGGCGCGGACGGAATCGCGCGTCGCCTGGTGGATGTCGGCAGCGCTGGCGACGGTGCCGGTGGCGGCCGCCGTTTCCTCGGCCTTCGCCTTGACCTTCTTCTCGATGACCTTCTCGACCGTGCCCCAGTCGCCATCGAGCGCCGAGACCAGTTCGCCATTGGCCGGGATCGGCCAGTTGTTCTTTTTCCAGGAGGCGCCCTTGGCTGCCTTCACCACATCTTCCGGCCGGTCGGCGAGCGCCTTGAAGAAGGCCTGCCATTCAGCCGACACGGACGCCGGGTCCGCCTCGTAGCGTGCATGGAGCTGCTCGATATAGGCGGCGTTGGCGCCGTCCAGAAACGAAGTGAGCTGGAATTGCTCGTTGGCCTCTTGCCTTGTCATGGTCTCACGCGGACTGATCTGTCCGCCTCCTGACTGAAGTTGGGTTGCCGGGTATCCCGGTCGTTCATGTTCGTTCGGCGCGTCCGGGCGCCGGGCCTTTCTCCTACGGCGCCGCGCATCGTCAGGACGCGCTGGGTCACCGTGGCAGTCATTGCCGCATGTCCTGATCTTCAATCAGCCAAGGAAACAGGCGGCAGGCACGTTGTCCGGGCCGGATCGACCGGCCCGGACAAATGGTTTGAGATCAGCCCTTGAGGACTTCGACCAGCGTCTTGCCGAGACGAGCCGGCGAAGGCGATACGCGGATGCCTGCCTGCTCCATCGCAGCGATCTTGGATTCCGCATCGCCCTTGCCGCCGGAAACGACAGCGCCGGCGTGGCCCATGGTACGGCCCTTCGGAGCGGTACGGCCCGCGATGAAACCGGCCATCGGCTTCTTGCGGCCCTTCTTGGCTTCGTCGATGAGGAACTGTGCAGCATCCTCTTCGGCCGAGCCGCCGATTTCGCCGATCATGATGATCGAGGTCGTGGCTTCGTCCGCCAGGAACATCTCGAGCACGTCGATGAACTCGGTGCCCTTGACCGGGTCGCCGCCGATGCCGACGGCCGTCGTCTGGCCGAGGCCTTCGTTGGAGGTCTGGAACACGGCTTCATAGGTCAGCGTGCCGGAGCGCGAGACGATGCCGACCGAACCCTTGCGGAAGATCGAGCCCGGCATGATGCCGATCTTGCATTCTTCCGGCGTCAGGATACCGGGGCAGTTCGGGCCGAGCAGACGCGACTTGGAGCGGTCGAGGCGAGCCTTGACGCGTACCATGTCGGCAACCGGGATGCCTTCGGTGATGCAGGTGATGAACGGGATTTCCGCATCGATCGCCTCGATGATCGCGTCCGCGGCACCTGCCGGCGGAACGTAGATCACGGATGCGTCCGCGCCGGTCTTTTCACGACCTTCGGCAACCGAGGCGAAGATCGGCAGGGTTTCGCCCTTGGAGCCGGTCCAGGTTTCGCCGCCCTTCTTCGGGTGAATACCGCCGACCATCTGCGTGCCGTAATAGGCAAGCGCCTGTTCGGTATGGAAGGTGCCGGTCTTGCCGGTCAGGCCCTGAACGAGGACCTTGGTGTTCTTGTTAACGAGAATCGACATGTGGTCTGGTCCTTCAGTTAGCCGTTGATCGCGGCGACGATCTTCTTGGCAGCATCGTCCAGATCGTCGGCGGCGGTGATCGCCAGGCCGGATTCATTCAGGATCTTCTTGCCAAGCTCGACATTCGTGCCTTCGAGACGAACGACCAGCGGAACCTTGAGGCCGACTTCCTGCACGGCGGCAACGACACCTTCAGCGATGACGTCGCACTTCATGATGCCGCCGAAGATGTTGACGAGGATGCCCTCGACCTTCGGGTCGGCCGTAATGATCTTGAAGGCTGCCGCGACCTTCTCCTTGCCAGCGCCGCCGCCGACGTCGCAGAAGTTCGCCGGCTCCTTGCCGTAGAGCTTGATGATGTCCATCGTCGCCATGGCAAGGCCGGCGCCGTTGACCATGCAGCCGATGTTGCCGTCGAGCGCGACATAGGCGAGATCCCACTTCGAGGCCTCGATTTCCTTGGCGTCTTCTTCGGTCTCGTCGCGCAGAGCCTTGATGTCGTCGTGGCGGAAGAGCGCGTTGCCGTCGAACGAGACCTTGGCGTCGAGAACGCGCATGCGGCCGTTCTTCATGACGATCAGCGGGTTGATCTCGAGCAGGCTCATGTCCTTCTCGACAAAGGCCTTGTAGAGGATCGGGAAGAGCTTTTCAGCGTCAGCCTTGGCTTCGCCGTCGAGCTTCAGGGCCGCGGTGAGCTTGGCAAGATCAGCGGCGGTGACGCCGGCTTCCGGGTTGATCGCGACGTTGACGATCTTTTCCGGCGTGTCGTGCGCAACAGCCTCGATGTCCATGCCGCCTTCCGTCGAAACGACGAAGGCAACCTGGCCGACCGAGCGGTCGACGAGCAGCGACAGATAGAGTTCGCGCTCGATGTCGGCGCCGTCCTCGATGTAGAGGCGGTTCACCTGCTTGCCGGCCGGGCCGGTCTGCGCGGTGACGAGCGTGTTGCCGAGCATTTCCTTGGCATGAGCCTTGGCTTCGTCGATCGAGAAGGCAAGACGAACGCCGCCCTTGGCGTCGGCGGACAGTTCCTTGAACTTGCCCTTGCCGCGGCCGCCCGCATGGATCTGGCTCTTGACCACGTAGAGCGGGCCCGGGAGCGACTTGGCAGCAGCTTCAGCTTCGTCAGCCGAGAAGATCGCGACACCTTCCGCGACCGGTGCGCCATAGCTCTTCAGGAGAGCCTTGGCCTGATATTCATGAATGTTCATGGTGTTTTTCCTGTCTGAGCATTGTGCGGGCAGGTGGGGCACCTACCCGCACCAATGCGGCAAAAACAATGAGGTCGAGCGGATCAGCGTCCGCCCGACGGGAGGCGATTACTGCTTGAGGCTCGGCGCAATGCCGATGCAGGCTTCGCAAAGACCGGCGACCGAAGCGACGGACTTGTCGAACGCTTCCTTCTCGGCCTTGTTGAGATCGATCTCGATGATGCGCTCGACGCCGCCGGCGCCGATAACGGTCGGAACGCCGACATACATGTCCTTGACGCCGTACTGGCCGGTCAGGTGTGCCGCGCAGGGCAGAACGCGCTTCTTGTCCTTGAGGTAGGCTTCAGCCATTTCGATCGCCGAGGCGGCCGGTGCGTAGTAGGCCGAACCGGTCTTGAGCAGGCCGACGATTTCCGCGCCGCCGTCACGGGTGCGCTGGATGATTTCTTCGAGGCGTTCCTTGGTGACCCAGCCCATCTGCACGAGGTCGGTCAGCGGGATGCCGGCAACGGTCGAGTAGCGGGCGAGCGGCACCATGGTGTCGCCGTGGCCGCCGAGAACGAAGGCGGTGACGTCCTGGACCGAGACGTTGAATTCCTGCGAGAGGAACAGGCGGAAGCGCGAACTATCGAGAACGCCGGCCATGCCGACGACCTTGTTCTTCGGCAGGCCCGAGAACTTCTGCAGCGCCCACACCATGGCGTCGAGCGGGTTGGTGATGCAGATGACGAAGGCGTTCGGGGCATACTTCTTGATGCCGGCGCCGACCTGTTCCATGACCTTGAGGTTGATGCCGAGCAGGTCGTCGCGGCTCATGCCCGGCTTGCGAGCGACGCCGGCGGTGACGATGCAGACATCAGCGCCTTCGATGGCGGAATAGTCGCTCGCACCCGTCAGGTTCACGTCGAAGCCTTCGACCGGGGAGGACTGGCCGATGTCGAGACCCTTGCCCTGCGGAATGCCGTCGGCGATGTCGAAGAGGACGATGTCGCCCAGTTCCTTCAGGCCGGCGAGATGCGCCAGCGTGCCACCAATCATCCCTGAACCGATAAGTGCGATCTTGTTGCGAGCCATGAAAGTGCTTCCTTTGTGATCCCAATATGATCAAGGCCTGAAACGCGGCAAACGCCAAACCTTCGCCGGAAGCCATTAAACGGCAATCGGTAAAATATCAATCGATACTTTTTGGTGGAACAATTTCAATCGGTTAGATCATAAAATTCTTACGTAAACGTAAGAGTTTTCGCCACATCTGCGTCACGAAACAGCAACATTTGCGGGATGCGCAGCGGCATATTCCTCGCTTTGCATCTCGATCAGACGTGAAACCGTGCGGTCGAACTCGAAGCCTTCCGTGCCCTTTTTCTGGGTCAAGAGATCCTGCGGCTCTGCCGCCGCCGAGGCAAAGAGCCGGGCGCCGTTGTCGTAGAGCGTATCGACCAGCAGGATGAAACGCTTGGTCTCGTTGCGCATATGCGGACCGAGATGCGGTACGTGGTCGACGAAGATCGTCGAATAGCGCTCGAGGATGGCGAGATAGTCGGCAGCCCCAAGCGGTTGCTGGCAGAGGTCGGCGAAATTGAAGCGGGCACTCTTTCCGGACGCGGCCGGTACGGGGATCTTACGCCCCTTGCGCGGCACGTCCGCCGGAGCGGCCGGCACATTGCCGGTCTCATGAGCCCAGGCGCGCGCCATCGCCGCATCCGCCTCAGGCCCGAGCGGCGAGAGCCACACCGGGCTGCCGTCGGTCTTTGTCAGCCGGTAGTCGGTGTCCGTGTCCAGCGAGATAACCTCGGCATTTGACTTAAGGAGTTCGATGAACGGCAAAAACAGGCCGCGGTTGAGGCCATCGCGATAGAGATCGTCGGGCGCCACGTTCGAGGTGGCAACCAGCACGCAGCCCTTGGCGAAGAGTTCGCCGAACAGGCGGCCGAGGATCATCGCATCGGCGATGTCGGTCACGGAGAATTCGTCGAAGCAGAGCAGCCGCGCTTCACCGAAGAGCTCAGAGGCGACGGGCGGGATCGGATCGGCCTGCTTGGTCTCGCCGTTCTTCAGCTTCTGCCGGTGCTTGTAGATGCGCTCGTGCACATCGGCCATGAACTCGTGGAAATGCGCCCGGCGCTTGCGCTGGATCGGCACCGCCTCGAAGAACATGTCCATCAGCATGGTCTTGCCGCGCCCCACGCCGCCGTGGATGTAGAGGCCCTTGACCGGCGGGTGGTCCTTCTTGCGCGAGGCAAACAGCCAGCCGAGCGCATTGGTCTTGCGCGACGGGCGGCTGGCGAGCAGCTCGGCCGAGAGATGATCGAACCGCCGCGCGATCGTAAACTGCGCCGGGTCACGCTTGCGCTCGCCGTTCGCGACGAGCGCTTCAAGCTTGCGGTAAATGCTGTCGTCAGGATTGAGCACGTCTCACCCGAGATGGGACGGAAAACAAAAGCCCGGCACGAGACCGGGCTGGAGAAGCGTCAGCGGCTGAGGCTGACTGGCTGGCCGCCATTGGTCGAGCCGTCGAAACGCGCGTCGGCCGTCTTGTAGAGGCGGGCGATGGCATTGCCGCTGCGGTCCTTGAGGACCACCTGCTTGCCGGCCACTTCCCAGGAGCCCATGGTCGTCAGCTCGCCGGCGCAACCGCGCGTGCCGCCTCGCGAACCGGAGCCAAGATTGGTGAGCGTCAGGAACATGTCGCAGGAGCTGCCGGCGCTGGAGACGCGCCAGTTGCCGACCATCGCTTCCTTGGTGACGTCGAGCCCGCCACCTGCAGCCGCGGCGACCTGCGTGCCGGGCTGCTGGACAGCGCCGCCGGCAACCGCCGTGCCGCTCGCCGGTGCAGCCGGGAATTGCGACGTGTTTCCGGTTGGTGCCGGAAGCTGGTTCGACGAAACCGAAGGGACCGGTGCGGCCTGGATGGGAGCGGGCGAGGCGTCCTGGGAGCTGAAACCGCCCATCGACGTCCGTTGGCATCCGGCCAGCGCAAGCACAACCGCCAGCCCCGCCGCCGCATGAATTACCCGCATATCCCTACTCCTGTTCGTGTCCGCGAACCATGATGCAACGCGATAATATAGGCCGAAATACAGCAAATCCACCTGACAAATCAAGGGACGACGATTCCTGGCGACCTGTTGCAGGATTGAAACGTCCGCAGGGCCGGATCGCGCGCCACGTCCTCGCTGCGTATCATCGCCTCCTGCCGTCGGCCCGCCTCTCCCGCATCGGCACAATCACGAATTGTCCGCCGCCCTGGAGAGGCGCAAAACAGAAAACGGCGAGCCAGGGCCCGCCGTTTCCAAAACTTCATGTCCGGTCCGGCCGATTACACACGGCGCTCGACCAGCATCTTCTTGATCTCGCCGATCGCCTTGGCCGGGTTCAGGCCCTTCGGACAGGCCTGGGCGCAGTTCATGATCGTGTGGCAACGATAGAGGCGGAAGGGATCCTCGAGGTTGTCGAGGCGCTCGCCGGTCGCTTCGTCGCGGCTATCGATCAGCCAGCGGTAGGCCTGCAGCAGAACCGCCGGACCGAGGTAACGGTCGCCGTTCCACCAATAGCTCGGACAGGAGGTCGAGCAGCAGGCGCACAGGATGCACTCGTAGAGGCCGTCGAGCTTGAGGCGGTCCTCGTGGCTCTGCTTCCATTCCTTGGCCGGCGTCGGCGATACCGTCTTCAGCCAGGGCTCGATCGAGCGGTGCTGGGCGTAGAAGTTGGTGAGGTCAGGAACCAGGTCCTTCACGACCGGCATGTGCGGCAGCGGATAGACCTTTACCGCACCCTTCACCTCGTCCATGCCCTTGGTGCAGGCAAGCGTGTTGGTGCCGTCGATGTTCATGGCGCACGACCCGCAGATGCCTTCGCGGCAGGAGCGGCGCAGCGTCAGCGTCGGGTCGATCTTGTTCTTGATGTAGAGCAGACCGTCGAGCACCATCGGGCCACAATCGTCGACATCGATGTAGAAGGTATCGATGCGCGGATTTGCACCGTCATCCGGGTTCCAGCGATAGATGCGGTATTCGCGAACGTTGGTCGCGCCGGCAGGCTTCGGCCAGACCTTGCCTTCCGTCATCTGCGAATTCTTGGGGAGAGCGAGTTCAACCATGTGGCTTGTTCCTCAAGATCAATAGACGCGGGCCTTCGGCTCGATCTTCTTGGGATCGATGCCGTCGGCGATCAGGTCGGTATGGACGGGGCGGTAGTCGAGCTTGACGTCGCCGGCCTCGTTGACCCAGGCGAGCGTGTGCTTGCGCCAGTTGACGTCGTCGCGGCCGCCGAGCGGACCCTCGGTGTAGTCCTCGCGGGCGTGCGAACCACGGCTCTCCTTGCGCGCTTCGGCACCGTAGATCGTCGTGATCGCGTTGGCCATGAGGTTTTCGAGTTCCAGCGTCTCGACGAGGTCCGAGTTCCAGATCATCGAGCGGTCGGTGACCTTGATGTCGGGCATCTCCTTCCAGATCGCCGAGATGCGCTTGCAGCCCGATTCCAGCGATTCCTGGGTGCGGAACACGGCCGCGTCTTCCTGCATGGCGCGCTGCATCTTTTCGCGCAGCACGGCGGTCGGCGTGGAGCCATTGGCGTTACGCAGGCGGTCGAAGCGGTCCATGATCCGGTCGCAGGCGGCCCTGTTCAGTTCCGGCACCGGCTCGTTTCGGTCGATGACCTGGCCGGCGCGGATGGCGGCGGCACGGCCGAAGACCACGAGGTCGATCAGCGAGTTGGAGCCGAGGCGGTTGGCGCCGTGCACCGAGGCGCAGCCGGCTTCGCCGACCGCCATCAGGCCGGGCGCAATGCGCTCCGGGTTCTGGCTGTCGGCATTCAGGACTTCGCCCCAGTAGTTGGTCGGCACGCCGCCCATGTTGTAGTGCACCGTCGGCAGAACCGGGATCGGCTCGCGGGTCACGTCGACACCGGCAAAGATCTTCGCCGATTCCGAGATGCCCGGCAGGCGTTCGTGCAGGACGGCCGGATCGAGGTGATCCAGGTGCAGGAAGATGTGGTCCTTGTTCTTGCCGACGCCGCGGCCTTCGCGGATTTCCATCGTCATGCAGCGCGAGACGACGTCACGCGAGGCAAGGTCCTTGGCGGACGGCGCATAGCGCTCCATGAAGCGCTCGCCTTCGGAGTTGACGAGGTAGCCGCCTTCGCCGCGTGCGCCTTCGGTGATCAGGCAGCCCGCACCGTAGATGCCGGTCGGATGGAACTGGACGAATTCCATGTCCTGCAGCGGCAGGCCGGCGCGTGCAATCATGCCGCCGCCGTCGCCCGTGCAGGTGTGCGCCGAGGTCGCCGAGAAGTAGGCGCGGCCGTAACCGCCGGTCGCCAGTACCACCATCTTGGCGGAGAAGCGATGGATCGTGCCGTCGTCGAGGTTCCAGGCGACGACGCCGGTGCAGCGGCCGTCATCCGACATGATCAGGTCGAGCGCGAAATACTCGATGAAGAACTCGGCGTTGTTGCGCAGAGACTGACCATAGAGCGTGTGCAGGATCGCGTGGCCGGTACGGTCGGCAGCAGCACAGGTGCGCTGGACCGGCGGGCCTTCGCCGTAGTTCTGCATGTGGCCGCCGAACGGTCGCTGATAGATCTTGCCTTCGGCGTTACGCGAGAAAGGCACGCCATAGTGCTCGAGCTCATAGACCGCCTTCGGCGCTTCCATGGCGAGATACTGCATGGCGTCGACGTCGCCAAGCCAGTCGGAACCCTTGACGGTGTCGTAGAGGTGCCACTGCCAGCTGTCCGGCGTCATGTTCTGCAGCGAGGCGGCAATGCCGCCCTGGGCGGCAACCGTGTGCGAGCGGGTCGGGAAGACCTTGGTGATGCAGGCGGTCTTCAGACCCTGCTCGGCCATGCCGAGCGTCGCGCGCAAGCCCGCACCGCCGGCGCCGACGACGACGACGTCGAAGGCGTGGTCGACATATTGATAGGCCTTGCCGTTTGCAGCGGGTGAACTGTTCGATGCCATGGCGAAATTACCCTGCAAAAGCGATCTTCAGGATGGCGAAGAGACAGAGCCCGCCAACCGCGATCGTGAAAAATGTATTGAGCATGAGAAGCACGATCTTCATGCCTTCGCCATGCACGTAGTCTTCGATGATCACCTGCATGCCGAGCCGCATGTGAACGAGGCCCGAGAGCACGACGAGCGCCATGACGACGGCGACGAAGGGGTTCGCGAGCGCGGCGACGACATCCGCATAGGGCGCGCCTGCGTAGCGAACGAGAAAGATGACGAAGAAGATCAACAGCGGAACGTTGGCGACGGCCGTCAGGCGCTGGCGCCAGAAATGATCCGTGCCTTCCTTGGCCGAGCCAAGACCGCGAACCTTGCCGAGAGGAGTGCGCATATCCATGAGTATTCTCCCTCAGTCAGCGAACGAG
The DNA here is from genome assembly GCF_014852205.1 of Ensifer sp. ENS06. Lineage (NCBI taxonomy): Bacteria > Pseudomonadati > Pseudomonadota > Alphaproteobacteria > Hyphomicrobiales > Rhizobiaceae > Ensifer > Ensifer sp. ENS06. The sequence goes on from NZ_JACVBC010000015.1 coordinate 120,449, forward strand.
ATAGCCGACCACCCAGATCAGCAGCGTCAGCGCCACCGAACCGATGATCGTTGCCTTGGCCATCTTGGTGGCGAAGTGCTTCTCGTAGCCGTAGCCGAGATCCCAGGCAAAGTGGCGCAAGCCGCCGAGCATGTGGTGCACCAGGGCCCAGGTATAGCCGAACAGCACCAGCTTGCCGATCAGCGTACCGAACAGCCAGCTGACCCAGTCGTAATAGGCAGCACCCGACGCAGCGGCGATCAGCCACCAGGCGACGAGGATGGTCCCGAAGTAGAGCGCACCACCGGTGATGCGGTGCACAATGGACATGACCATCGTCGGGATAGGTTTATAGATTTGAAGATGCGGCGAGAGTGGCCGGCTTCTTGTGACATTCGTCATCGGAACCTCACGGAATGCCCGGATTTCCGCCCAAAAAACTGGACGATTTTAGTCCGGTATCGCACCTGATTGTGCGCAATTCAGTCATTCGGACCTTTAATCACCATAAAGCTTAACGACAAGTGTGTTTGCGGTGCAAAATCAATTTAATCGATTAGACGAATTGCGCCATTTTCCTGCCAGCCGGAGACATGGGCCGGCGTTAACGATAGCGACAAAAAGCCAAGCAATTCCGTGACTTTCCCGACGATCTGGCCCAGAGTGCCCTTAACGATTTGTTAAGCGTCACCCGGAGGGCGGGCAGAATGATTCTGTTCAGGGCAATCCATGCGACCAAAGTGCTAGCGCTTGCCGGCCTGGTCATCGCCACCAGCTACATTCCGATGGAAGCTCGAGACCGGGGCGGACTGCCGGAGGCGCAGACGCGAACACGCCATGTCAGGATGAATGCCGATCGTTTCTATCCTCGTCACGATTTCGATCGCATGGGTTATCGCAACGACTGGGACCGCCATCGCGGACCGCGCCGCGACTGGGCGTCCAACGGTGGCCCGCCGGAAGTGAACACGCGCACCCGGCACATTCGCCTGCCGCGCTACCGCCCCTACCCCGGCGCTTATGCCGGACGGTCGGAGCAGCGTGGCGGATGGGTGCGCGACGGAGCCGGTCGCGACTACTGGACATCCGACGCCCGCAGGCACGACGGTCGCCCAGGCATCTATGACGTGCCGCCGCAGGTCTCGACCCGCACCCGCCATGTCCGCCTGCCGCAATATCGGGCCTATCCCGAGCGGTGGGGCAATGGCGGCGGATGGGGGCGCGATCAGGCCGGGCGAGAGATCTGGACATCGAGCAACCAAGGCCGAGACTATCGCCCGAGCTATTATGGCGGTGATGAATATCCGGACATCATTCCTGGTATCGGCACCTATATCGGCGGCATTTCGGCCTATGTCGACGTCGGCAATGGCATCTATTTCAGCCAGGAAGGCGACTACGGCTATGCGGATGAGGCAGACATTGCGCCGCCGCCCGAGGCGAAACGCGGCAAGATCATCAACGTGACGCCACAGACCATGAACAGTTCCTGCGCCTACGAACACGGCGTCTGTGTCATCCGCCGGTAATCGCGACTACAGCGATATCAGCCCGTCAGGCCAACGGCTTCGATGATCGGGCGCATCGTCGGAAGTGCAGGCATCGTCAATTGCAGGAGGTGGTGCCGAAGCGCCAGACGGTGGTGCGCTTGACCTCGCTGTCCTCCAGCGCCCGGGTGACGGGAACCTCGTAGGTGGCAAGCGCCGTCATCATCTCGCGCGGGCAATAGGAACGTCCGGGATCGCCGACGATCACCAAGGCGCCGTTCGCGGCAAGTCCCGAAAACCACGGTTTCAACCGGTCGGCAAAAGCCTTGTCGTAGAAGACGTCGCCGGCGAGATAGACCTCGGCTTCAAGATCGCGGCCAGTGATGTCCTCGCCGGTATAGGAAAGCGTGACCCCATTGAGTGCGGCATTGAGCCGGACGGCCGTTTCCGCCCAGGGGTCGATATCGGCGGCCAGCACCGATACTGCACCCGCCTTCATCGCCGCGATCGCCACCAGACCCGAACCGGAGGCAAAGTCGACGACACGGCGGCCGCGCACCGCTTCGGGGTGATCGAGGATGTAGCGGGCGAGCCCCTGCCCGCCGGCCCAGGCGAAGGCCCAGAACGGCGGCGGCAGGCCGATCTCCTGCAACTCTTCCTCGGTCTTCAGCCAGAGCTCATGCGCTTCGGTCGCCAGATGCAGACGGATCTCCGGCACATGCGGCGGCGTGAGCACATCGGTGTTTTCGAGGATGAAGCTTTCCGGATCGGTCTTCACAAAACTCTCCGCGCCTGCCCGAGCGTCCCGGACAGGCGGAAAACAAGACTAGCGCGGCGGATTGTCGAGCCCGCCCATGCGGCAGACCTCGAGCCATTCGTCCTCGGTCACCGGCTGCACCGACAGGCGCATGGAGGTGACGAGCGACATCTTGGCGAGCTTCGGATTGTCCTTGATCTCCTTCAGCGTCACCGGCCGCGGCATGTCGGCAACCGCGCGGATATCGACGCAGTCCCAGCGGGCGTCACCCTCGGCGGTCGAATCCGGATGCGACAGCGCGCAGACCTCGGCGATGCCGACGATCTCAAGTCCTTCGTTCGAGTGGTAGAAGAAGCCCTTGTCGCCGATCTGCATCGCCCGCATGTTGTTGCGCGCCTGATAGTTGCGCACGCCGGTCCATTCGGTGCCCTTGGCGCCGGCATCCTTCTGCATCTGCCAGGACCATTTGAACGGTTCGGATTTGTAGAGCCAATACGCCATGTTGGTCTCAAGCCTCCGGATTGTTGAAGACCCAGTTGAAGGCCTTGATCTCGACATTGGAAAAGAGCCCGGCCTTGGCATAGGGATCGGCTTCGGCGATCGCACGCGCCTCGTCGATCGTCTCCGCCTTGACGAGCACCAGGCTACCGGTCGGCTTGCCGTCGTCGCCGAGGAACGGACCGGCCATCTTCAAAATGCCCTTGGCGTTAAGATCGTTGAGATAGGCGACGTGATCGGGGCGGGTATCGAGCCGAAGCTGCAGCGCGCCTGGCTTGTCGGTACAATGAAGTGCGAAGAGCATGCTTCCTCCTAGAGTTTTCGTTGGCGCGGGATGCGGGCGGAAGATCGCCGCTCCCTTCATTCCTGGGTGATCGGGCGGGTCATCAACTGTTCGAGCGCGGTGCGGACATCGAGCTTGCCGTCGATGATCGCCGCCACCGCTTCGGTGATCGGCATTTCGACGCCGAGATCATGGGCGACGCGGGCAGCAACCGATGCGGCGAACGCGCCTTCGACCAGTTCTCCCTTGCGTCCGCTGGCGCGACCATCCTTGCCGAGCGCGATGCCGAAACGCAGGTTGCGCGACTGGTGGCTGGTCGCCGTCAACACCAGATCGCCAAGGCCGGAGAGACCGCGCACAGTATCGGCCTCGCCGCCCTCGGCAGCAATGAAGCGCGACATCTCCGCAAGGCCACGCGAGATCAGCGCGGCACGGGCGCTGTCGCCAAGGCCTGCGCCCTCGACGATGCCACAGGCGATCGCCAGCACATTCTTCAGCGCGCCGCCGAGCTGCACGCCGATGCGATCCTGCGAGGGATAGAGCCGGAAGGTCGGACCCGAGAGCACCTCGGCCAGCATCGTCGCCGTCTGACCATCGGCCGCGGCGACCACCATAGCCGTCGGTAGGCCCTTGGCGATATCGGCGGCGAAACCCGGACCGGAGAGCACGCCGACCGCATGGCCGGGCAGCTCCTCCGCCAGAACGTCGGTCAGCAACCGTCCCGTCGCCTGCTCCATACCCTTGGCGCAGGTGACGATCGTGGCAGCCGCATTGATATGAGGACCATACTGTCTCGCCGCATCCCTATGCGCCTGCGACGGCATCACAAAGAGCACGACCTCGGCATCGGCAAGAACCGAGACATCGGCCGTATGTTTCAGCGCCGGCGGCAGGTCGATGCCCGGCAGGGCGTCCTCATTGCGGCCGGTGTCGCGGCAGGCTTCGGCAATCTCCGCACGACGGGCAAGCAGCGTCACGTCGCTACCCTCGACCGAGGCGGCAACCGCGGCGAGCGCAGTGCCAAAGGCGCCTGCGCCGACCACGACGATCTTCGGCCCGTTCTTGGAAATGTCGTTCATGCTCTATCCGTATGCTTTAGATCTTGTCACGCCTTGGCGCCGCGTTTGCCCGAACCGAGCAGCGCCTGCGCCTGGGCGTCGAGCGGCCAGCGCGAGCGCGGCGCGACATCAAGGCCGTCGGCCGCCATGCCTGCCGCCAGCCGCTCGGCACCGGCCCAGGCGATCATTGCCGCGTTGTCCGTGCAGAGCGAAAGCGGCGGCGCGATGAAGTCAAAACCCGACTGCGCGCACAAGGCCTGCAGCGTCGAGCGCAGCACCTGGTTGGCGGCGACACCGCCGGCAACCACCAGCGCCGGGCGCGCCACACTGCCATGCTCCGCCTTGAAGCGCTTCAGGCCGCGCCCGACCCGATCCTTGAGCGTGCGGGAAATCGCCCGCTGGAACGAGGCGCAGATATCGGCGATGTCCTGCTCCGTTACCGGCTCCAGCGATTGCGCCGCCTGGCGCACCGCCGTCTTCAATCCCGAAAAGGAAAAATCGAGCCTGGCGTCACCGACGAGCGGTCGCGGAAAATCGAAACGCTGCGGATCGCCGGCAAGTGCTGCCCGCTCGACCGCCGGACCACCCGGATAGGGGAGGCCGAGCAGCTTGGCCGTTTTATCGAAGGCTTCGCCGAGCGCATCGTCGATCGTCGTGCCCCAGCGTTCGTATTCGCCGACGCCCTTGACGAGGATCAGTTGCGTGTGACCGCCGGAAACGAGCAGCATCAGATAGGGAAAGGAGAGCCCATCGGTCAGCCGCGCGGTCAGCGCGTGGCCTTCGAGGTGATTGACGGCATAGAGTGGCTTGCCGGTTGCGCGCGCGATCGCCTTGCCGGTCATCAGCCCGACGATCAGGCCGCCGATCAGACCGGGACCACTTGTCGCAGCAATGGCGTCGATGTCGGAAAGCGTGACGCCGGCCCTGAGCAGCGCTTCCTCGATCAGCGTGTCGAGCGCCTCCACATGGGCGCGCGCCGCGATCTCTGGAACCACACCGCCATAGGCGCTGTGCTCTTCCAGCTGGCTTAAGACCACGTCGCCGAGGATATGGCCCTTACCGCCGGAATCGCGCAAAATGACGGAAGCGGCGGTTTCGTCGCAGCTTGTTTCTATGCCGAGGATGCGCAGGGGCGGAGACATCGGGAACTACTCAAAGATTGCGGTCGCACCGAAAGGTGGGTACACGGAACTCCGGTAACAATGGATAGCCTTTGATGCAAACAAAACCTTTCCGGATCGGCACGCGCGGCAGCCCGCTGGCGCTCGCTCAAGCCCATGAAACGCGCGATCGCCTCGCAGCGGCGCATGGTCTGGCGCCGGAAATGTTCGAGGTCGTCATCCTCTCGACCAAGGGCGACCGGATCACCGACCGCTCGCTCGCCGAGATCGGCGGCAAGGGCCTGTTCACCGAAGAGATCGAGCAACAATTGCTGTCGGGCGAACTCGATTTCGCTGTGCATTCGTCCAAGGACATGCCGACGAAACTGCCTGACGGCCTCTGTCTTTCCGCCTTCCTGCCGCGTGAGGACATTCGAGATGCCTTCATCGGTCGGACGGCAAAAAAACTGCTGGAACTGCCGCAGGGCGTGACGGTCGGCTCGTCGTCGCTGCGCCGCCAGGCGCTGATCCGCCGGCTGCGTCCGGATATCAATGTCATCACCTATCGCGGCCAGGTGGAAACGCGGCTGAGAAAGCTCGCCGAGGGCCAGGTCGATGCGACACTGCTTGCCTATGCGGGCCTCAAGCGTCTCGGCATGACCGACGTTCCGACCGAACTGCTCGACCCCCAGGAATTCCCGCCGGCGCCGGCCCAAGGCGCGATCTGCATCGAGAGCCGCATCGGCGACAGCCGCATCAACGACCTGCTCGCAGCCATCGACGATCCCCGCACCCATGAGGCAGTCGCCTGCGAGCGTGGCTTCCTCGCGACGCTCGACGGCTCGTGCCGCACGCCGATCGCCGGTCTCGCCACCTCGGACGGCACCCATCTCAGCTTTTCCGGCATGATCCTCACGCCCGACGGCCAGACCCATCACCGGGTTACGATCGAGGGCAAGGCCACCGACGCCGAAGCGCTTGGGCAAAAGGCCGGCGAAGAGATCCGCGCCAAGGCCGGCCCCGGCTTCTTTGCAAGCTGGACTTAATGCCATGCGCGTGCTCGTCACCCGGCCGCTTCCCGCCGCCGAGGCGACGGTACGCCGGCTGCAAGCCGCCGGCCACCGGCCGATCCTGCTGCCCCTGATGCAGGCGACACATCTTGCTGCCGTCTCCGTTGCCGCGCTTGAAGTGCCGCATGCGGCGATCGTGCTCACCAGCGCCGAAGCCATTCGGGTGCTCGTATCGTCTGATGCAGACCTGTCACAGCATCTGGCGACCCCGTGCTTCTGCGTGGGCACCGCCACGGCGCAAACAGCAGCCGGGCTCGGTTTCTCCGATCTGCGCATAGCGGTGGGTACCGGCCAGTCCCTGGCGGAACTGATCGGCGCGACCATCGACACGCTGCCGCCACTTCCCCTGCTCTATCTGGCAGGAACGCCGCGCTCCGAAGGGCTGGAAAAGGGGCTGAGACAACGCGGCATCGAGCACCGGACGGTCGAGTGCTACCGCATGGAGCCGATCGCCCATTCGCGCGCCGCGATCGAAGATCTGCGGCGGAGCAGCCGTCCCGACGCCGTGCTTTTATACTCGCGAGAAACCGCGCGACAGTTCGTTCGCCTGCTTTCCGAAGCCGGTGTCGATGCTGCTTCCTTTGCGCCGCGCTACCTCTGCCTCAGCCCCGTGGTGGCCGAGGCACTGCCGGGTAACGTCGTGGCGGAGACCGCCGCAAGACCCGATGAAGACAGCCTTTTCAGTCTTCTCTAACATCGAATTCATCCAAAAACGGAACGGAGGGGCTTTCCCTCCCCGTTCCGGCTGACTAGGTTTGAAGGAAGAGCCGACAGGCACCAACGGTAAGAGGTCACCATGGTATCGGAAAACCCGCCGCGCCGCTCGAAGTCCGAGAAGGAACCGCTGACGATCGACCTCGAAGCGGAGAAAACCGTTGCGGAACCGGCCGGCCCGGAAGCAACCGGCGAAACGCTGGCAGACGCTGCGGCCGAAAACACAGCGCATAAAGCCGAGACGGATGAGCCGATAAGGGACACCAGCGACGACAGCGCCGCCGGATCCCGCCTGGACGAAGAAATCGAGGAGCAGCGCGCCGATGCCGCCGCCGACGCGGCCGCGGCCGTCTTCGCCGAAGAGCCGCCGCATGTGGCCCGCGAGCCGGAACCGCCGCAGAAGCCGGTATCGAACTCCGGTGCGCTCGCGGCCGGCATCGTCGGCGGTCTCGTGACGCTGCTCGGCTTCGGCGGCCTGCAATATGCCGGCATCGTGCCTGGACTTGGGCCGACCCGCGGCGTCGAGCAGAACATTTCCGGCGAACTGCAGGCCCTGCGCGACCAGATCGCGGCGCTGCCCACCCCCGCAGCCGTCGTCGACAACACCGCACTCGAAGGTCGTATCGCCGCGCTGGAACAGTCCGCCTCCCAACCGGCCGCAAACGGCGCACCGAGCGCCGAGGTCGAGACGCTGAAGGCGGAAGTCGACAATCTCACCAAGGAGCTTGCAGGTCTGAAGACAGCGCTCGCCGATGCGCAGCAGGCGGCAACCGCCGAGAAGGCGGAACTGACGAGCCGCATCGAGACCGCCGAGCAGAAGCTCAACGAGCCGGTCAACGATATCCAGATGGCGAAAGCCGTTGCGGTCACTGCACTGAAGTCGGCGATCGATCGCGGCGGGCCTTTCCTCGCCGAACTCGACGCGCTGCGCAGCATTGCGCCGGACGAACAGGCCGTCGCCGCGCTCGCCCAGGATGCCCAGGTCGGCGTGCCGACCCGGACCGACCTGCGCCGCGAGTTCCCGAAAACCGCCGACGCCATGCTCGACGCTCTCAACCAGCCCGACCCGAACGAGGGTATCTTCGACCGGCTAGTGTCCAGCGCCATGTCCGGCATTCGCGTGCGCCCCGTCGGCAGCGTCGAGGGTGAAACGCCCGAAGCCGTCATCGCCCGGATCGAGGACAAGCTGAACAATGGCGACCTCAAGGGCGCCGCTCTGGAGTGGAATGGTCTGCCCGACACCGCCAAGCCGGCGGGCGAGGCTTTCAAGGCCAAGCTCGACCAGCGTTTGCGGGTCGAAGCCGCGATCGATGCCGCCGTCGCTGCGACGATGGCAAAACCAGGCACGGAAGGCTGAGGGAACCAGATATGATCCGCATTCTGATTTTCATCCTGATCGTGCTTGGTCTCGGCCTCGGCTTCGCCTGGCTCGCCGACCGGCCGGGTGAACTCTCGGTCGTCTGGCAGGGCCAGTTGATCGAGATGAGCCTGATGCGCGCGGCATCGCTGCTGATCTCGCTGATTGCCGCGGTGCTGATCGTCGTCTGGCTGGTGCGCACCATCTGGCTTTCGCCGCACACGGTCACCCGCTATTTCCGCGCCCGCAAGCGCGACCGCGGCTACCAGGCGCTGTCGACCGGCCTGATCGCCGCCGGCGCCGGTGACGCCAATCTTGCCCGCAAGATGACCGCCCGCACCCGCGGCCTGATCAGCGCCGACCAGGAACCGCTGATCCACCTGCTCGAAGCCCAGACCGCACTGATCGAAGGCAAGTACGACGACGCCCGCCGCAAGTTCGAGCTGATGGCCGACGATCCGGAGACGCGTGAACTCGGGCTTCGCGGCCTTTATCTCGAGGCCAAGCGGCTCGGCGCCCACGAGGCCGCGCGGCAATATGCCGAGCGCGCCGCCGAAAAGTCGCCGCACCTGCCCTGGGCAGCGCTTGCAACCCTCGACAGCCAGAGCCAGGCCGGTCAATGGGACGATGCCCTGCGTCTGCTCGACCAGAGCCGCATCGCCCACGTGGTCGATCGCAAGGAAGCCGATCGCAAGAAGGCAGTGCTGCTGACGGCGCGCGCAATGACGAAGCTCGAGGGCGACGTGAAAGGTGCGCGGGACGATGCGCTTGCCGCGCTGAAGCTCGACGAACATCTCGTGCCGGCGGCGCTGACGGCCGCCAAGGCGCTGTTTCGCGAGGACAACCTGCGCAAGGGCACCTCGATCCTGGAGAAGAACTGGAAGCACGAGCCGCATCCGGACGTGGCCCGGCTCTACGTGCGCGCCCGCGGCGGCGACACTGCGGTCGACCGGTTGAAACGGGCGCGCAAGCTCGAAGCCTTGAAGCCCAACAATGCCGTGGCGATGGCTGCCGTCGCCGAAGCCGCGCTCGAAGCGCGCGAACTGCTTCTGGCTCGCACCAAGGCGGAAGCCGCCGCCCGGCTCGACCCGACCGAGAGCATCTTCCTGCTGCTTGCCGACATCGAAGAGGCCGACACCGGCGACGAGGGCCGCATCCGTCACTGGATGGCGCAGGCGCTGAAGAGCCCGCGCGATCCGGCCTGGACCGCCGACGGCGTGACCTCGCCGACCTGGCTGCCGGTCTCGCCGGTCAGCGGCCGGCTCGATGCCTTCGAATGGAAAGCCCCGCCGCATACGCTTTCGGCCACGGTCGACCACGACCAGTCGAACGCCGACGAGGCGATCCGCAGCCTGCCCGCCGTGGTGGAGGCGCATGTGCACCAGCCCGCACCCGCAGCCCGGCGCAGTGAGACGCCGGTGATCCTGGAGGCCGAGCGCGAGGAGCCGCGTCCGGCGCCGCAGCCGATCAAGGTCGCCGAGCGCAAGGCGCCGGAACCGGTTGCCGACAAGCCTCCGGTCAAGGCGGAGAAGGAAGAGGGCGCGAATGGCGAGCACAGGCCCGATCCCTTCTTCGGCCGCCCGCCGGATGACCCCGGCGTGCGCGATCCGGCCGCTGGCGAGAAGGCGCCGGAAAAGACGACTTTCCGATTGTTCTGAGTTCTCAAGGGGCTGTGGCAAAATACATGTTTGAACGCTTACGGACGTTTCTCGATGGTCTGACCGGCCCGGCGAAGCGCATAGAGCATGGCGATCCGCGCGTGGCGGTCATCGCTCTCTGTTTCCAGGTGATGGAGGCCGACGGCCGGATCCTCGCGTCCGAGCGGCGCAAGATGCGCAAGGTCATCAAGGAGCATTACAAGCTCGACGATGCCTCGCTCTCCGCTTTGATCGAAGCCGGCGAGACTGCCGAGAGCGAGGCGATCGACTTCTACCAATTCACCGCCGAGCTCAAGCGTCACCTCTCCGAGGAGCAACGCGTCGAACTCGTCGGCATGCTCTGGGACGTCGTCTATGCCGATGGCGAGCGCAGTGAGATGGAAGATCACGTGATCTGGCGTATTGCCGATCTGCTCGGCGTTTCCGGTCGCGACCGGGTGTTGCAGCGCCAGGAGGCGGCGGCCAGAAGCGACACGGTCGAGAAAGCCGAGTCACAACAGGATAACTGAAATGCCGATGCCCGACGACAGCGCCCGAAAACCCGTCCTGATCATCCTGCATCAGGAGCGATCGAGCGCCGGCCGCGTCGGCCAGATACTCGAGCAGAAGGGTTTTGGGCTCGACATCCGTCGTCCGGCGCTCGGCGACGATCTGCCGGAAACGCTGGAACGGCACAGCGGCACGATCGTGTTCGGCGGTCCGATGAGCGCCAATGACGAGGAAGAGTTCGTCCGCCGCGAGATCGACTGGCTTTCCGTGCCGCTCAAGGAAAACAAGCCCTATCTCGGCATCTGCCTCGGCGCGCAGATGCTGGCGCGCAACCTCGGCGGCTCGGTGGCACCCCATCACGAAGGCATGACCGAAATCGGCTGGTATCCGCTGGTTGCGACCGAAGCCGGCAAGGCGCTGATGGACTGGCCGGCCATGGTCTACCATTTCCACCGCGAAGGCTTCGACCTGCCTTCCGGCGCCGAGCTGCTCGCAACTGGCGACACTTACCCCAACCAGGCCTTCCGCTATGGAGACAATGCCTGGGGCATCCAGTTCCATGGCGAACTCACTCGCGCGATGATGCATCGCTGGGTGGTGCACGGCGCCCATCGCTTCGAGATGCCCGGTGCCCAGGTGGGCAAGGCCCATCTCGACGGCCGCATGCAGCACGACGGACCGCTGCGCACCTGGATGGAGAACTTCCTGGAACTGATCTTCCTGCGCGATGAACGGCGGGGAGAAAAGGCGGAAAGCGCGTAACGTGCTGTCCGCTCGCACCGCTTACTTGTGGTGATCGGGCACGTCGAGCGTATCGATCTTGCGCAATTGCGGAAAGCCAAGCGCCCAAAGCCCTGAGACGAGCAGCGTGCCCATGCCACCGAAGACGACGGCAAAGACCCCGCCGAAGCCGGACGCCATCATGCCGGCGCGGAATTCGCCAAGCTCGTTCGACGCGCCGATGAAGACCATGTTGACGGCGTTGACCCGGCCGCGCAGTTCGTCCGGCGTCCAGAGCGTGATCAGCGTCTCGCGCACATAGACCGAGACCATGTCGGCAGCACCCATGACGACGAGGGCCGCGATCGAGACCCAGGGGGTCGCTGAAAGGCCGAAGATAACGGTGCCGAGACCGAAGAGCGCCACGCCGATGAACATGTAGAAACCGGCGCGATGGCGGATCGGGTGCGCCGCCAGCCAGACCGCCATGGCAACGGCGCCGACACCCGGGGCCGCGCGCAACAGGCCGAGCCCCCAGGGGCCGAGGTCGAGGATATCGCGGGCAAAGACCGGCATCAGCGCCACGGCGCCGCCGAGCAGCACTGCAAAAAGGTCGAGCGATATGGCGCCGAGCACCACCTTCTCCGCCTTGATGTAGCGGAAGCCGGCGGTGATCGTCTGCCAGCTTTGCGCCGAGGCCTGGGTGCGCGTCGCCGGCTTCGGAATGGCAAAGACCATGAATGCGGAGGCGAGGAAGAAGCAGAAGCCGATGGCATAAGGAAAGACCGCGCCGAGCGCGTAGATGAGACCACCCGCGACCGGGCCGACGATCATCGCGGTCTGCCAGGAGGTGGAGTTCCAGGCGATCGCGTTGGGCAGATCTTCCGGCGGCACCAGGTTTGGCGCCAGCGATTGCGACGCGGGTGCAAGGAATGCACGCTCGATGCCGAAGACCACGAGAACCGCATAAACCGGCCACGGCGAAAACAGCCCGGTGACTGTCAGCGCGAGCAGCGCCGCTGCGCAAAGCGTGCTGACCACCATGCAGACGCCCATGATCATGCGCCGGTTGTAGCGGTCGGCCACGGATCCGGTGACGAGGATCAGCACCAGCGATGGCAGGAACTGGAAAAGGCCGATCAAGCCGAGATCGAAGGGATCGCGCGTCAGATCGTAGATCTGCCAGCCGACGGCGACAGAGATGATCTGGATCGCGAAATAGGCGAGGAAGCGCGAGAAGAAGTAGCGACGATAGCCGACATGCCGAAACGCGGCAAAACGATGCGAGGCATGGACGGCGGACATGAGGAAGTCGCTCCTGAAGCGGGTTGCGCAAAACTGGGTCGCGGTTTTGCGATAACGACAAGTGAAACGTCAATATTCAAAAGGCAGGCAGCGCATCTGAAGGATCGCGACACGCTTTCGTCGGCACCGACTGTCGAGCGGCCACACGTTAAACATGATCGCGCCCGATAAACCGGCGTACTTGCTCGTTTAGGTCTCAATGTCTACATGTCTGTCAATAACGATTTGGAGACCGGCATGCTTGCTGTTATCGGCACCTTGAACTTCATCATCAACATCGCGTGGTTTCTGGTCATCGCGTCGGCCATCTTTTCCTGGCTCTACGCGTTCAATGTCATCAACGTGAACAACCAGGCGATCAACATGATCGGCCGCTCGCTTTACCAGTTGACCGAGCCGCTCTACCGCCCGATCCGCCGCATCCTGCCCGACATGGGCGGCGTCGACCTTTCGCCGCTGGTCGTTCTGGTAATCCTCTATTTCATCCAGCTTTTCCTGAACACGACGATCGCGCCGGCCTTGCTGGGCTGACGACGGCCGGCCAGGTGCAGGGTGAGTAGCACGGCCTTCACCGCGCATGGCGACCATGTTCGCCTGACGGTGCGCCTGACGCCGAACGGCGGCCGTGATGCCATCGACGGGCTGGAAGCGGCTGCTGATGGCGAAGAATATCTGAAAGTGCGCGTCCGCGCGGTCCCGGAGAAAGGCAAGGCCAATCAGGCACTGCTTGCCTTTCTTGCCAAGACGCTCGGGCTTGGCAAGAGCAAGCTCTCCCTCATCTCAGGCGAAACGCAGCGCAAAAAAATCCTCCGGATCGAGAGCGACCCGGAGGAGCTGATGAAACGCCTTGCCGAACTGGCCGGCAGATAAAGCTTACTTGGCGCCCTTGGCGCGCTCGACGGCTTCCTTGATCAGCTGGCGGGCGGTGGAAGCATCCTTCCAGCCGTAGATCTTCACCCACTTGCCGGGCTCCAGATCCTTGTAGTGCTCGAAGAAGTGCTCGATCTGCTTCAGCGTGATTTCCGGCAGGTCGGTGTATTCGTGAACCTTGTCGTATCGCTGCGTCAGGTGACCCGACGGAACGGCGATGATCTTCTCGTCCTGACCGGAATTGTCTTCCATCATCATCACGCCGATCGGGCGCACATTGATGACGCAGCCCGGAACCAGCGGACGGGTGTTGCAGATCAGAACGTCGATCGGATCGCCATCGTCCGAGAGCGTATGCGGCACGAAGCCGTAGTTGCCCGGATAGGTCATCGGCGTATAGAGGAAGCGGTCGACGACCAGCGTGCCGGCTTCCTTGTCCATCTCGTACTTGATCGGATGGCCGCCGACGGGAACCTCAACGATCACGTTGACATCTTCTGGTGGATTCTTTCCGATGGAAATCGCGTCGATGCGCATGGATCTACTCCAGGGTCAGTTTGAGAAGTTTGCCCGTCGGATAAAGGGAAACATGCCGCGATGCAACATAACTTTCGTCCGTAGCGCAGATTCAACCGGTCGTTTTGCGCCTGCCCATCGACCTCTACAGGTCTGCCAATCGCGTTTGAGGGAGTTTCGTATGAACGGAAGGGTTGCATGCCTGGCGCTGGTGCTTTTGTCCGCCGGCCCCGTCTTGGCCAATGAGAGCGTCTATACCGACATCGGCCGCGACAAGTGCAAGACGATCGCCGAAGAAGAGGGCATGTACGCGTTGATGACTTGCCCTGGTCATGCGGACTATCCCGTTCGCTTCAAGGAAGCCGACATCCGCCAGAGTGTCTCGTTCGGTCACCTGAACCAGCGCTATGCCGACGACGCTTTCGAGAGTTTCATTCCATTCAACCACGCCGGCACGACTGTGGAGTGGCGGGTTGCCAAGGATGGCAAGGCCGTAGCAACGATCCTGCGCTGGTTCATCGAGAACACGGACGCGTCCGGCGCTTCGGTTCCTGCACTTCAGGGGCAGGTGCTCGTCATTTCCAAGGTGGCCGAGAAGGATGACGGCAAGGGCTGCGTCGCCGGCTATGTCGATGCGCTTGCCAATCCCGATCCGAATGCGCTCGCCCGCAAGATCGCCGACGAGGTGGCACCGACCTTCCGCTGCGGCGTCGACAAGCCCGCCTATCACGGCACGCGGGGCGACAAGGCGGCCGATCCCAACAACGAACTGCCTGAGTAAGTCTTTGATTTCAGTGTCGCGGAGGCGTCGGGCCTAGCTCCAGGCGAAGCCGACCTTCTTCAGGTGCTTGTCGCCGAAATCTTCCATGCCTTCGGCGATATCGGTGCCGCCGGCACCCTGGAAGAACTGGTAGGCATGCTCGCTGTCTTCGAGGCACCAGACGACGAGGCCACGGCAGCCGAGCGAACGCAGCAGGCTCTTGGCCTCGCCGAAGAGAATGCGCCCGAGGCCGATGCCCTGGTATTCCGGCCTCAGGTAGATCTCGTAGATCTCGCCTTCCTGCGGCAGGGCCTTGGCGCGGCTGAGGCCGAGCGTTGCGTAGCCGGCGATGGTTCCGGCGACGTCGACGACGAGCAGCGTGGCAGGACCGCGGGTCGCCTTGCGCCACCAGGTCTCGTCACGGCGATTGACCATCTGAACGAGCGGACGATGGGGAATGAGACCGCCATAGGTCTGCAGCCACGAAACGCGGTGCACATCGGCAATTGCCGACGCTTCCTGCGGCTCTCCGGGCCGAATCTCTATCGAAACAGTCTTCATGACTCGCGACTCTAAACACACACAAGGCGAACAGGAATCCCGCCCGGTTGCCAGCCTGCGTTAACCCACAGGCAACTTTAACGGCACCCAATGGAAGGTTAACGCCTTTTTAACTTTATCCGCAAGTCGCCCATCGGTGGCACACACAGCAAAAAACCCCGGATCGCTCCGGGGTTTTTCTGAAAGTCGTAGGATCGATCAGGATCGATCAGGCAGCGCCAGCCGTGCGGGCCTTTTCGAAGCGCTTGCGATCGTTCGGGTCGAGGTGCAGCTTGCGCAGACGGATCGACTTCGGCGTCACTTCGACCAGCTCGTCGTCCTGGATCCAGGAGAGCGCGCGCTCCAGCGTCATGCGGATCGGCGGCGTCAGGCGAACAGCTTCGTCCTTGCCGGCGGCGCGCATGTTGGTGAGCTTCTTGCCCTTGAGCACGTTCACTTCGAGATCGTTGTCGCGGGTGTGGATGCCGATGATCATGCCGGCATAGACCTTCTCGCCGGCGTCGATGATCATCGGGCCGCGGTCTTCCAGGTTGAACATCGCGTAGGCAACCGATTCACCGGCGTCGTTCGAAAGCAGAACGCCGTTGACGCGACCACCGATCTCGCCCTTGTAGGGCTGGTAGGCGTGGAACAGGCGGTTCATGATCGCCGTGCCGCGGGTATCGGTCAAAAGTTCCGACTGGTAGCCGATGAGGCCGCGGGTCGGAGCGAAGAACACCAGACGGACGCGATTGCCGCCAGACGGACGCAGTTCGACCATCTCGGCCTTGCGCTCGGACATCTTCTGCACGACGACGCCCGAATGCTCTTCGTCGACGTCGATCACGACTTCTTCGATCGGCTCGAGCATCTGGCCGTTGTCATCCTTGTGCATGACGACGCGCGGACGCGAAACGGCAAGCTCGAAGCCTTCACGACGCATGGTTTCGATGAGAACCGCAAGCTGCAGTTCGCCGCGGCCCGATACGAAGAAGGAGTCCTTTTCCGAGGATTCTTCGATCTTCAGCGCAACGTTGCCTTCGGCTTCCTTGAACAGGCGGTCGCGGATGACTCGGCTCGTGACCTTGTCGCCTTCGGTGCCGGCAAGCGGGCTGTCGTTGACGATGAAGGACATGGTGACGGTCGGCGGGTCGATCGGCTGCGCGGTCAGCGCTTCGGCGACCGACGGATCGCAGAAGGTGTCGGCGACGGTGCCCTTGGTAAGGCCGGCGATCGCAACGATGTCGCCTGCCTGCGCTTCTTCGATCGGCTGACGCTCGATGCCGCGGAAGGCGAGGATCTTCGAGATACGGCCGGTTTCAAGCAGCTTGCCATCCTGACCGAGAACCTTGACGGCCTGGTTCGGCTTGACGGTGCCCGAGTGAACGCGACCGGTGATGATGCGGCCGAGGAAGGGGTTGGCTTCGAGGATCGTGCCGATCATACGGAACGGGCCTTCGGCAACCGTCGGCTCCGGCACGTGCTGCAGCACCAGGTCGAGCAGTGGCGCCATGCCCTGGTCCTTCGGACCTTCCGGGTTGACGTTCATCCAGCCATCGCGGCCCGAACCGTAGAGGATCGGGAAGTCGAGCTGCTCGTCAGAGGCGTCGAGGTTGGCGAAGAGGTCGAAGACTTCGTTGATGACTTCTTCGTGGCGACCGTCCGGACGGTCGATCTTGTTGATCGCGACGATCGGCTTCAGGCCGACCTTCAGCGCCTTGCCGACGACGAACTTCGTCTGCGGCATCGGGCCTTCGGAAGCGTCGACGAGAACGATGGCACCGTCCACCATCGACAGGATGCGCTCGACTTCACCGCCGAAGTCGGCGTGGCCGGGGGTGTCGACGATGTTGATGCGCACGCCCTTCCACTCGACCGAAGTCGCCTTGGCGAGGATGGTGATGCCGCGTTCTTTTTCGATGTCGTTGGAGTCCATGACGCGTTCGGCAACGCGCTGGTTTTCGCGGAACGAGCCCGACTGCTTCAGGAGCTCGTCAACAAGGGTCGTTTTCCCATGGTCGACGTGCGCGATAATCGCGATGTTACGAATGCTCATTTTTCGTCTCGGAAGGTTCAGGGCAAGCCCCGATGGGCCACGCCGCTTTTTCAATGGTCGCGCTCATACAGGTTTTTTTGCGATTGCGAAAGGGGGGCGCGCGCATGAGCGTCGTGTTCAAATGCCGGTAGGCCATGGGTTTGCACTCGTCAGGGGTCTCACGAACGCCGTTTGCAAAGCTGTTGGCCGCGACCGAATTCCTCATGCAATTGCGGCCGGATCGAGCGTCACGCGCCAGAGTTCCTGGTCCTGCCGGTCCATCAGCCGCACCGTCATCTGCTGCGTCTGGCCGTTGATATCGACGATGCCGAAAAACTGCAGACCAGCCGATGGCGGCAGGTTCTGGTCGATGCCGCCGCCGGATGCCTTGATGAAGCGAACCTCCGGCCCGAAGGTCATGTCGAGCTCCTTCGGCCCATAGGTGCCGGAATGCAGTGGACCGGACACGAACTCCCAGAACGGCGTGAAATCCTTGAATGCGCCGCGCCCCGGATCGTAGTGATGCGCGGCGGTGTAGTGCACGTCCGCCGTCAGCCAGACGAGGTTGTCGATGCCGTTGTCGCGGACGAAGCGCAGGAGATCGGCAAATTCGCGTTCGCGCCCCGCGGGCGGACCGTTGTCGCCATTGGCGATCGCGTCCGAGCCGCGCCGGTTGGTGTAATCGTCCCAGACGACGAGACCGATCGGCATGTCGCAGGCGATCACCTTCCAGGTGGCCCGCGAGGCAGCAAGTTCGCGCTTAAGCCAGTCGACCTGCCGCCAGCCGAACAGGGCGCCGCCGCCGTCTTCTCCCTGGTTGGCGCCGCGATAGGATCTGAGGTCGACGAAGAACACGTCGAGCAAGGGGCCATAGCCGATCTTGCGGAAGATGCGGCCGGGCTGCGTTGCCGGCATGCGGATCGGCGTCATCTCATGGAACGCCCGCGCCGCCCGCTCGGCATAGACGGCAACATCCTTTTCCGGATAGCGCGCGTCGTCGCGCAGGTCGGTCGAGGCCGACCAGTTGTTCAGCACCTCGTGGTCGTCCCATTGATAGAAAGTGGGGCACACGGCGTTGAGTTGCCGCACATGCTCGTCGAGCAGATTGTATTTCCATTGCCCGCGATATTCTTCCAGCGTCCGCGCCACGTCGCGCTTCTCATGCGTCACCACGCGGTTCTTCCAGACACCGCCATCACGTAGCGCTATCTCGTCAGGGATCGGGTTATCGGCATAGATCGTGTCACCGGAATGAATGAAGAAGTCCGGCTCGTGCTGGCGCATGGTCGAATAGGTCTTCATGCCGACATCATCAATGCCCCAGCCCTGCCCGGCCGTGTCGCCGGACCAGACGAAGCGGATCGAGCGCTTGCGCAAGGGCGCGGTGCGAAACCGGCCGGTGACCGGCGCGGAGACGCGGTTGACGTCGTAGAGATCCGTGGCGGTGAAGCGGTAGAAGATATCCTGGTCCGGCAGCAGCCCGTCGAGCGAACATTTGATCGCGCAATCCGTCTGCGGCGTCGCCGTCAGATCGGAAAGGCGAAGGGGGTTGGAGAAGCTCTCGGTGGTCGAGTATTCGACCGACACCTTCGACGGGCGATCCACCCGTGTCCAGATCGTGCCGGAGGACGTATCGACATCGCCCGATTGCACGCCGTGAATGAATTCCGGCCGGCCGTAGCCGCGTGCATAAAAGGGTGTCGCAAGACCGGATGAGGCCACGAAGCCCGCGGCACCGGCGGAAAGCAGGAAAGAACGCCTCGAAAGCGTCTTGAGGATATCGGCCAAACAGACCTCCGATTCGGCAGCGCCACCGCGCGTGCCGGACCTTTGGTCATCTGGGTGTCAGCGACGTAACAGCCGCATGAAACTATTTGAACGGTTTGGCGACAGTTCGGTGAAGGCCGGAGCTGGCCGCGGCGACAATGGGACGATGGCAAACGCCGCCAATGCTGTTATCAAAGGCGATCAGCGTTGGCCTTGGTGAATCCGGGCAACGAACCCGCCTCCTGCCCCCGTTCGGTGGCCACACAAATCGACAGGTGATCATCGTGTCCCATGCCGCCAACGTCTCCGTACGCGACCGCCTGGAACAGATCCTGAGCCGGCTCAACGATCGCCGGCACGAGGAAAAGGCTTTTGTCCGGCTCTACGAAGAGCGCGCGCGGAGCGAGGCAGACGCGGCCGACCACCGTCGGCAGGCGGGGGACAGCCTTGGGCCGCTCGACGGCAAGATCGTTTCAATCAAGGACCTGTTGGATATCGCCGGCGAACCGACGCTTGCCGGCTCCATCATCCGGCGCGACGCGCCGCCGGCCCAAAAAGACGCGCTCGTTGTCCAGCGGCTGCGTGCTGCCGGTGCGGTCATTATCGGCAAGACGCATATGACCGAATTCGCGTTTACGGCCGTCGGCCTCAATCCGCACTACCCGGTACCCGGCAACGCCACCGACGAAAGCCTGATCCCCGGCGGTTCATCCTCGGGCGCTGGCGTGTCGGCGGCAGAAGGCACCTGCGACATTGCCATCGGTTCAGATACCGGTGGCTCGATCCGCATCCCCGCGGCGCTGAACGGCATCGTCGGCTTCAAGCCGACGGCGAACCGCATCCCGCTCGATGGCGCCTTTCCGCTCTCGCCGGTTCTGGATTCGCTCGGACCGCTCGCCCGGACCGTGGCCGATTGTGCAGCGACCGATGCGGTGATGGCCGGCGAGCAGCCAAGGCCGCTTGTCGCCCGCCCTGTCGCAGGCCTTCGTATCGGCATCCCCCGTGGCAGGCTGTTTGAAGACCTCTCCCCCGAAGTCGCCGACGCCTTTGCGGCAAGCCTCGACCGACTGGCCAAAGCGGGTGCCAACATCGTCGACTGCAGCATCGATGACTTGATCGAGAAGCTCGGCCAAGCGACGCGGATCGGCTCGATTGCGGGCCTGGAGGCAAGCCGCGTCCACGCCGGATGGCTGGGTGATGCGGCCGCCCCAGTCGACGAAAGGGTCAAGTTCTCGCTTCGCCGCCGCCTTTTGGTGCCCGACGCGGCGATCTCGGCCCTGCTGCAAACCCGGCATGCGCTCGCCGCCGCCATGGACGAGCGGCTCTCGCCCTACGATCTCATCGCACTGCCGACGACACCGATCGCCGCCGTGTCCATCGCAAGCGTCGACACCGACGCGGCGGAATACGACCGCGTCGAGAGCCTGCTGCTGCGCAACTGCCAGGTCGCCAACCAGTTCGATCTCACCGCTATCACCCTGCCGATGCCGGGTCTTGTGCGGCCGGCCGGACTGATGCTGGTTGGGAGAAACGGAACCGATGCGACCGTACTGGCGTCAGCCCTTTCAGCCGAGGCGCTGCTTCAGGAAGCTTGAACGGCGCGCCCGATGGTCATCGAATGAAACACCTGCCTGCAAGCAGGCCGGTTCGGCAGTCGTCGTCGAAGGACATCAAGCGGGCATGGATCCCATTGAAATCGGAACCCCGCAACGCCTTGTTCTCTAAGGCCAATCGCTCGCGCCTTGATGCGCCAAGCATGCCGAGCGATGTGCGCGCCGATTTTGCGACAGCGATATGCGATGAAGCAGACTTGATCTGCGACGCGCTTTAGCGTGAGCGCTTCGAGGCCCGAAGGATCAGCCAGACCGGTGCGCCGATAATCAGCAGCGCTATGACCGTATGCCAGATAGAAAATGTCATGCTTGTGCGTCTCCCCTAGCGCAAGCGATACGTGGCCGCGAACTCTCCCGACATCCGACGCGTCGCCGATTGGAACCCGGCCAAAACAGGACATCCCTGATTCGATTCGCAACCGATGGTGGATTACGTTCGAAAAATAGTTCGTGGAGGAGACGCGCTCCGCTCAATGCATCGTTTCGCCGGAGATCTCGTCACGGAGGATGCGGAAGGCATCTTCAAGCGCGGCGACCAAGACATCGGTCAGTTCGTCGCCGTCATTGTTCGCGAGATAGAGGGCAACCATCTTGTCGGATGGGTCGCGGTAATGCTCGATATCGTTTGACATATCATTGTCCTTCATTCGCCGTGTCACATCCCGGCCATTGAGGTGACTATAGGCGAAGGGACTTGCGTAAAGCTGGATGCATGACATCAGGCGAAGGGCACAGCACGCAGCGTCGCGTTATTCTCCATGCGCTCCCTAACGGGGTCGACTGACAAAGGATAGAGGATAGCGACCTATTTCGCTCGCGCCGGGCGCACGAGCACGCTAGAGCATGTCGCCGACGAACGACGCGGGAATGAGCATGTCGAAGAAAACCAAGAGCGACGAAACCGCGGACGTGCAGCGCCTGAAACTCGATTTTCCCGACATCCATGCGGATCTGATCGCCGGGCGCATCCCGTCGCTGCGCAAGGCGCTTATCGCGGCAGGGCTTAAGGACGAGCGCACGCGCCTCGACAAGCTCAAGAATTCCTGGACCAAGGCAAGCCCCACCGAGCGTGAAACGTTCCTCAAGTGGCTGAGCAGCAATGGCGGCCCGGACGGGCCTGCCCCACACGCTCATATCGATCCGCCGCTCGCAGCGCCCCTTGCGATTGCCAGCGGTCGCTACCTGCTCCCCGAAACGATCGCCGAAATCCGCACGATCATGAATCGCCGCCGGATGCGGGCGAACGACATCATGGCCGAGATGGGATTTGCCGGCGACGACCTGTCCCTCACCCGCGCCCTGTCCAAGGGCGCAAGCCTGCGGCTCTCGGTGATTGCCGCGCTGGAAACCTGGCTGCGCAACAACGCGGCGGAGTGAACCCGCCGGACAATCGTCCGCTTTCAACGCGCCCCTCTTCCGCCCGCTGCAACCCCATTGCCGGCGCGCGACCGTTGCGCGCGTTCAGCAGAAGAAAATTGCAACTTAAACCTGAGCCAATCCTTGAAAGCACGAAAGTGGTGCTTTATGTTATTGCTCATGGCTCAGGGCAACCACACGTCGATCTTGTACTACGATCTCGCGCCGGACGCGGAGGCCAGACGCGCGCTGGAAGAAACCTTCGTTGCCTACGCCGACATGCTGGCGATGCTCGATGAACTCGCCGGTGAAAAGGCGGGCGCCAATCTCGTAACGTTGCATGAACTTGCCTACGAAACGGTCCGGGAGCGCACCGGGCTTCCGGCGCGCATGGTCACGCTTGGACTGCGTGACTTCGCGGCAAACCGCGGACAGCAGGCCAATGCCGCAAGGCTGCCGCTGGACGACAAGCTTTTCGCAATCAAGGGACCGTCGGATCTGACCGTCGCCACCGTGCGTGGTCGCGTCGCGATCCCATACGACGTCGCCGGCTATTCGCCGGGCACTCTGAGTATCTTCGCCGCCCAGCTCGTTGCACAGAACGGCGGCTATCAGATCCACATTGGCGTCACCACGCATTCCGACCGAACGGAGAAGAAAATGATGACGAATGAAGGCATCCTATCCCGTATGGGCCGCTTGATCGCCGGTCTCGCCAATGCCGCCGTCGACAAGGCGGAAGGCAGCAACAAGATCGTGATCGTCGAACAGGCGCTCCGCGAAATCGACGCGGCCGCCGAAGAGGCCCGGGTCGATATCGGCCAGGCACGCGCCGAGGAGTATCGCATCCTCAGCCGCCGCGACGAAATCGGCGCCGATCTCGAAAAGCTGGACGAAATGATCAGCACCGCCATCTCTGCCGCCCGGGAAGACCTAGCCAAGGCCGGCGTCGCCCGCCAGATCGACCTGGAATCGCAGCTCGCCGCCCTGGACAAGGCGCTCGCCGGCGCCCGCACCGATCTCGAAGAGGGCCAGCAGGCGCTGCAGGCGGTGCTTGCCACCCGCCGCGAGGCCGAGGCGCGGCTCGCCGATCTCAAGCGCAGCATCGCCCAGTTCCCCGAGAGCAAGGTTTCGGGCCTGGCAAAGCCCAGCCCGGTGGACGGTGCCGCCCGCGCCGCTGCCGCTGTCTCCCGCGCAACGGGCGTACCGGGCGGAGAACACGGCAGCAGCGCCGAGCTGGACGAACTCGACCGCCTGCATCGCGACCGGGCGATCGAGGCGAGACTGGCCGCACTCAAGGCAAAGCAGCACTGACGCCGATGCTGTTCTTCCTCGCCCCGGAATCCCTACCCTTCGCGGTTGCGGCGGTGATGTTGGCCGCCTTCACCGGCATCGAGCTCCTCTGCCTGCTGCTCGGCTTCTCGCTGGGCGAGGCGATCGACAAGGCCTGGCTGGACGACCACAACGCATTGGGCGGGCTGATGTCCTGGTTCAATGTCGGCGGCGTACCGCTGCTCGTGCTGCTGATGCTTTTCCTCGGCCTCTTCGCGATGATCGGTTTTGTCATCCAGGCGGTGGCCGGGGCCCTGTGGGCGCCGCTGCCTGCCCTTGTCGCGGCGCTACCGGCACTCGCCGTCTCGCTGCCCGCAGTTCGGATGTCGAGCCGATGGGTGGCAAAGATCGTGCCGCGTGACGAAAGCTATGCCGTCGATCTCGGCGATTTCGTCGGCCGCAGCGGCGAAGTCACCGTCGGCCCACTGGACCAGGGCCTGCCGGGACGCATCCGCCTCAAGGATCGCCACGGCAACTGGCATGTGCTGCGCGCGCGCGCCGCCCGCAACGAGCAACCGATCGCCATCGGCGCGCAGGTGCTCGTCGTCGACCGCGTTTCCAACATTTTCATTGCGATATCGGCGCCGGCAGACCTGCTGACGCCGCCCAATCCTTAAAATTCCCACGTCTTAAAGTCTCACGGAGCAACCATGTTTTATGAACTCTTGGTGCCGGCCGGCATCGGCATCGTCCTGATCCTAGGCATCGGCTTTGTTCTTGCATCGCTCTATACCCGCTCGAGCCGCGACGAAGCCTATGTGCGCACGGGCCTTGGCGGCCAGAAGGTGGTCCTCGACGGCGGCTCCATCGTGCTGCCGATCTTCCACTCGATCGCCCGCGTCAACCTGAAGACGCTGCGCCTTGAAGTCCGTCGTGGCGAAGGAGACGCACTGATCACCAAGGACCGCATGCGCGTCGATATCGGCGCGGAATTCTATGTGCGCGTGAAGCCCGACGCTTCCTCGATCGCGCTTGCGGCACAGACGCTCGGTGACCGCACCAACGATGCCGAACAGTTGCGCGTGCTGATCGAGGCCAAGTTCGTCGACGGTCTGCGCTCGGTCGCCGCGACCATGAGCCTCGACGCGCTGCAGGAACAGCGCATGGATTTCGTCAAGGCGGTGCAGGAAGCGGTCGGCGCCGACCTGCAGTCGAACGGTCTCGAACTCGAATCCGTTTCGCTGATCCGTCTCGACCAGACGGATATCAAGCACTTCAACGCCAACAACTTCTTCGACGCGCATGGTCTTGCGGCGCTGACCCGCATTACCGAGGGCCGCAAGAAGGAGCGCAACGAGATCGTGCGCGATACCGAAGTCGCGATCGCCCAGAAGGATCTGGAAGCCCGCCAGCAATCGCTGACGATCGAGCGCACCAAGCGCGAGGCGGAACTGAACCAGGAACGCGACATCGCCAACAAGTCGGCCGCCACCCGCGCCGAAACCGCGCAGCAGGAACAGGCGGCCAAGCGCGCCGAGGAAGAAGCTCGCATCGCCGCCGAGCAGGCGATCGCCGAACGCGAGGCGCTTGCCAAGCAGGCGCGTGAAAGCGCCAACATCGACGCCACCCGCGCCGTGCAGCAGCGCGACACGGAAGCCCGCCGCGACCTGCAGATCGTTTCGCAGGAAAGCGCCATCGCGGTTGCCAACAAGAGCCGGGAAGAGTCCGAGGCGAAGGCCCAGGCTGAAACCGCCCGTGCGCTCGCCATTGCCGCGGAAGAAAAGGTGGAAACCGCAAAGGCCGTGGAAATCGCCGAACGCGAACGCCAGATCGCCGTCATCGACGCCCGCAAGAACGCCGAAACCGAAGCGACCGCCGTGACCGTCGGCGCCGAAGCCGAAAAGCAGGCGGCCCTCGACCAGGCCGATGCGATCAAGACGCTGGCCACCGCCGAGGCCGACGCCGCGATCATCAAGGCGAAGGGCGTGCTCGAAACCGGCAAGGCCGCAGCCGAGAGCGAGGCGCTGCTCAACGAAGCCCGCAACAAGCTGAGCTCCGCCATCATTGAATTCGAGATCCTGCGCGAACGCATCCGCATCATTCCCGAAGCGCTGGCAGAAGCGGTCAAGCCGATCGAGAAGATCTCCGACATCCGCATCTTCGACACCGGCGGCATGCTCGGCCGCAACGGCGGCGGCGACGGTGCTGCAAACGGCATCGGCCTTGGCGACGGGTTGGCGGGCCAGCTCCTGTCCTACCAGGCCAACAAGCCGATCGTCGACCAACTGCTGAAGGAAGCCGGCTTCAACGGTGAAAACGCGATCTCGTCGCTTCTCGGCAACCTGCAGGCGGCACCGCCGCCGGCGGAGAAATCGCCGAAGAAGTAACGCGAAACCGACGGGATCCCTGGCCTCGCGGCCGGGGATCAGACTATGGGTGCGGGCATCAGGTCAGGCCGGCCCGCGCGTGACCGCAAGCATCCTGCGGCGCTGTCGTCGCGACCCTTAAACCGGCCCTGCGGCCGACGGTCCGCCTTCTTCCCTCCTGCCTCGGCTGCCGGGTCACGGGCCGCTCAACATGCTGGCGCACTAGCGCGCGTGTTCAATGCACCGCGTTCTGCCGTTTCCGCAAGTTGCCGAGAACTGGCCATTTACATCCACAAGTGCTAATATTTTTGGGCCGAAGGTTCCAGAGGAACCCGCCTCGCGGCCGACAATCAGATAAACGCGAATTGCTTGCAGCCAATTGCCGCGCCGTCGGACGACCGCTCCATGAGCGCCGTCGATGTCCGACGACATCAACGTGGAGGAAAAGCCAATGGCCAGCAATCTTGTTTCGTATATCGCGCAGATGCTTACCCCTGACATGATCGCACGCATCGCTTCGGCGCTCGGGCTCGACAGCAGCAAGGTGCAGGGCGCCGTCAGCGCCGCCATTCCCGCGGTGCTGGCGGGACTGACGGGTGTCGCGGCGCAACCGGGCGGGGCGCAGAAGATCGCCGATACCGCCAGTCAACAGGGCGGATCGCTCGACAGTCTCATCGGGATGCTTCAGGGAGGCGATCAGGCGACGCTTAGCCAGAACGGGTCACAGATCATTTCGTCAATCTTCGGGCAGAAGGACGGCAGTGCGCTTGCGAACGCCATCGGTGGGATCTCCGGCATGGACCCGCGGGCGAGCGGTTCGTTGCTGGCGACGCTTGCTCCCCTCGTGCTGGGTGGCCTTGCCCGGCAGAGCGGCGGCGATCTCAGCGCCAATAGCATTGCCGGACTGCTCGCGAGCCAGAAGGACAACATCGCGGCCGCCCTGCCCTCCGGCGCAAGAGAACTGCTTGGCGGAACAGGCTTGCTCGGCGGGCTCGGCGCTTCGGCACAGTCTGCCGCGGCCTCGGCGAGCCAGGTCGCCCGCAGCGCCGCGACAGCGGCTTCGTCCGTCGGTGGAGCCGGTCAGCGCGCAGCCGAGGCGGCGACGCCGTCCGGGTCGCGCAACTGGCTCTACTGGGTGATTGCCGTACTCGCGCTTGCAGCCGTGCTCTTCTATCTGTTCGGCAGACCGAGCGGAGAGGTCGCGCCACAGGCTGGCACGGCGGGGCAAAGCTTGACGGTCGCCGGGGTCGACATCGGCCGGCAGGTCCAGGACAGCATGGCGAGCCTGCAGACAACGCTGACCGGTGTCACGGACGCCGCCTCGGCCACGGCCGCCCTGCCGAAACTGGAGGAGATTTCAGCCGGGCTCGACAAAGTCACGGGCGCCACCGGGCAACTGTCTGCCGAACAGAAGGCAGCCCTTTCCGCGCTCGTCGGGCCGATGATGCCAACGCTCAACGGGCTTTTCGACAAGGTGCTGGCGATACCCGGCGCTTCCGACATCGTGAAACCCGCAATCGATGCATTGAAGACCAAGCTCGCCTCACTGGCGACCTGAAGAACCAGCCCAAGCATGAGCTGCCGGCCCTGCATTCCGCACGGACCGTTGGCGATTGTCATCGACGAAACCGGATAGGAAGGAAGACGGCCATGGCCGACAAATCGACATTCACCCCGGAAGAATGGACGCTGCTCCTGGAGAGCGTGATGATGGCCGGCATTGCCGTGACGGCCGCGGAGCCGAGCGGCCTCTGGGGGATGATGAAGGAAGGCATCGCCAACAGCAGCGCACTTCTGCAGGCAAAAGCCGATGCCGCAGCAAGCCCGCTCGTCAAGGCGCTGGTCGCCGACTTCGAAACCTCGGAGGGCCGGACCGCCGCTCGCGATGGGCTGCAGACGAAACTCAAGGGTGCCAAGCCGGAGGACATGAAGGCCAGGTGCATTGAAACGCTGAATCAGGCCCGGACACTCGTCGAGACCAAGGCGCAGGGTGATGTCGCAGCCTTCAGCACATGGCTATACCAGATCAGCCAGAAGGTGGCGGAAGCCGCCAAGGAAGGCGGCTTCCTGGGCTTCGGCGGCGTCGCTGTCAGCGATGCTGAGAAGGCCACCTTGTCGGAAATTTCCGCGGCGCTGAAAGTCGCCTAGGCAGCTGCGTTTCGCCGCGGAAGCACGAACGTGCCGTCAGCCCGGCCGCCGACGCCCTTGCCCGGTTCGCAAGGGCGTCGATGGCTATAGTTCGGCAAACCGCAATCGCTGGCGACAACGCCGCGACATCGTTGTCAGATGGGTCACCCTTTGACGCGGCGCACGACCCGCGATCGCAATATCAGGGCGGGCTATCGGAAGCGCCGGATGACCGCTGGCAAGGAGAACGATCGATCGCCCCGCCTCCGACATAACAAGGACGTCCCCGCCCCCATCCTAAAACAGATATCGAGCCTGCTGGCGATTTTGTTTCCTGGACGCCGAAGTCGAGTTGATAGAGACGCGCGTTTAAACAACGAACCCCGGAAGCTTCCGTGAACCGCCCTGAAGTCGGGCTGCTTCGCATATCATATGGTGGTGAGATAGATTATGGCGGAGAGGGTGGGAGGGTCCGCCATATTCAATAAAGGCCCGGAAATGTTGGTCTTTTTCAGGTCTCACTGCGCAATTGTGTAGCACTATCGTGTAGCGCAAGGCTACCGCAAACCTCCGGAGAACTAAACCGTTAAGTGATGGTTGGGCGACTTCTTTTCCGGATTGTTAGTAGCAAATCAGACGCTTCCTCCGGGGCTGGTGGGTTCTTCGAGCCGCGTCGGTTCCTCAAATTAATGGATCGAGTTACAAGTTGTAGGTTGCTGTACTCATAGTGGCCATTCGTATCGATACGGTCGAAGTCGTATCCCACAAAATCTGTTCCTTGATACTTTTTCAGCGCCCAGCGGATAAACTTCTCTCGACTTCCGAGAAAGCACCTGATGCCTCGCCCACCGTAATTCGCGTACGAAACATGCGTGGGGCGTTCACAGCGCTGAACTATCGCATCATATCGCCCACCGAGGGTAATGCTTCTAGGGTCTCTGTACTTGCCTGCCCGCTGCTGACAACGACACCCTTTCGTTTTCCCCGACAGCAGATTGTCAACATGGTAAGTTCGAGATGTACCGCATGCGCAGCAGAGCATGTCGATCTTACGATAGCGACCATCACGACGAAGTGTATCTGCCACGGGCGTCAGGCCACGCAGTTTCAGGCTGCGGATTCTACTTGCCACGTCGGTCAATGGGATAGAGCGCGGATGCGCGTCACCTGATTTAAACACAAGCCATACTCCTTAAGCGAGAGAAACCTCTCACATTATTAGCTGGCTATCAACTTGACCCCGATCCTTTGTCGGACGCCTTGGCGCAGAAGCGCTTGAACTTCTTGATCGAGGCTTCCTGCTGTAGGAACTCCTCGACGGACAGGCGCATGGTAGCGGCGGCGGTCATCATGTGGATGTCGCCGTCGTTCCGATAGATGTCGAGCATGGTGCGGTCGCCACTCTCCCATGCGGCGATGCGGAGTTCGATCTGCGAAAGGTCGGCTGCGACAAAGCGGAAGCCGGGATTGGGCTTGAACACCTTCAGGAACGGCTTGGACCACTGACCACGCTTCGGGTAGTTCTGGCCGTTCGGGTCAGACGACGCGGTGCGGCCCGTGTTCGTCTTGTGCAAAGCGAAGGATGGGAAGATGCGGCCACTGGATGATAGGTACTGCCAGAAGCCCGTGCCTTCCTCCTCGTTGCCACAGTAGGTCGTGTCCATCTTCGAGGTCTTTTGGTACTCGATCAGACGGGTGACGAACGTGCCTGCCGTGTCCTTGCGGGTGACGAAGTAGGGCATGTGGTCTTTGGTCGAGACCGATGGCACCTTCTTGTCTTCTTTGGCAAAGGTCCTTGGTGTCAGTGTCGTCGCATCGCCGTCCTCTTTGACGATCTGGCGGCACGTCCATCCTCCGGTTCTTGCTTGGGCCAATCTCCACCATGCAAAGCCCCCGCATTCCGGCAAGAAAGCACTCAGTGCAACGCGTTGCAAATGCAACGCAATTGCAATAGCGCCTTGTTTTCACTTACTGGGGCAAGCGCCACCAAACGAGAGGGCGTTGCCCGTGACGATTTGGAACCGACTGAAAATGTCCGCTACCTCCGAGCCATGTTCAGCCCGTAAATGCGCGGCGAGGTCAATCGGCACCACCGACAGCCGGGCGAACCATTCTTCACCTGTCACTGCGTATCGGTCCACGATACGCCGCCATTGATCCGGCTTGCTGAAGCGCTGGTGCAGTGCGATGTGGATCGAATGATTGATGGGATAGGGCGACCACGAATAGTAGTTTTCCGAGTGGAGCCTCGGCATCTTTGTGTCGCCGGAAATGCAACATGTTGCACCACGCGCCGCCCAACCATTATCGATGCGCCACATGATTAGTTGCCAGCCGCGCACCCTCTCATCGTGAGAGAAACCATTATAGACGGGCAACGTCCCCCACTCCCATTTCCGCAGCCCCTTCACTTCCCAGCCCCCTCCATCGCCTCGACGTTGACCGCTGGCGCGGAAATGGACGCAAAGGGCCCCATCACAGCCTCGACTTGTCCGACGAGCGCTGCGACGGTGTCCTGCTTCTCCGCTCCCGGTTAGATCCTGAACCGCACAAGGATGCGGCGCTGACATACCCCTCGATGTCGGGCCTGCCGTCATCCTCTGCGACCGCACGCGCGGCAAAGGAGAGGCCCGAGGGCAGAGCCAGCCCTCCAGCCCCAGCAACCGCCTTAAAGGCCGCTCGGGCGACGGCAGAGAGTTGCAGAATGAAGCCCAAAGCCTCGATAGCGATGTTTTTCGCACATGGCGAAAAGCGCGTGGCAAGGTAAGTGAAAAGTGTCTCACTCATTGCGAAGGTGCCGCTTTCCTGTCGGCTTCGGCCTTGAGTTTGGCCTGATACTCAGCCCATTGAATGTCGCGCATGTACCAGTCACATTCAGGCAAGTTCGCCGTCAGGGCTGCTTTTAGCCCCTTTGTGTTGAACACAGCAGTCTTCGGCAACTCCTGATACGGCTCCACGCGAAGTACGAGCTTTTCCGTATCGCGTACCTTCATAATGAATTTTGGGGCATCCGTGATCCGGGAAGTTGAGCGGTCATCCAGCACGGCCCACTCATCTGACACCGGCTGCGTGTCTCCGAGCCTGTAAGTCACTTCTTTTACTTCAAGACCGCCGTAGTCCTTGCCGCCGAGAAACTCATTCCATCTCACAGTGGCCCACCCGTTATCTTTGCTGCAATAGATGCTTAGCAGTACGCCCATTCGATTTCCGTCGCTCTCGGCGGCGAGTTGTATCGAAACGATTTTCTTGTCGGTCATGGGATCGATCTGGCGGTAGATGCTCCACTTGCCGAAGTCCGGCACTGAAGCATCGGAAATAGATGCGGTATCACCGGTAGGCTGGCCATTAACCGGTTCGCACGCCGTCAGTCCGATCGTTGCGCAAATGGCCAAGAACGTGCGGCTGAGCGAGCGATAATGACGCTCGATGGTCCGCTTGAGATCTGCGTGTTTTGTGAAGAACATGCCGCCCCCCTATGGGGCAAGTGTCGCGGTACGTCCCCGCGAAAATGCCCCTTCAACCCTCTGGTGATCGGGGAGTTCGAAACCGCATGACACGGCCCCACGGCCTTTAGTCCCGGAGAACCTGTTGCATCCGCCGCAGGCTCCCCGACCCTATAGGTCGAAGAGTGGTGCCATCTCGGCGACACCAGCCTAGTCATGAGGGGTTTCGACGCCCCAAAGCGGCACGTACCGCTCTGCGTCCTTATTCGCGCGGATCCAGTGATTTGTCAAAGGCAAGAGAGCTGCCGCACAGCCTCTGAGTATAGAAGCTCGGACGATGAACAAGATCTCCACTAGAAACAGTACCCCCATAAAACTTCTTTAAATAGTTGCAGGACAGTATCTCGCAGAAATCGCCTTCGCTAACGATCGCAGATAACTTAGCCACACCGCAGAGACCTTCCCAATGAAGTACGAGCTCCCCCCAGATCACGGCCTCTCGGCCCAAACCCAAACTACAGCAAAGCTCTTGCCTCGGGCAGATAACAGCCCATCAATTACCGATATACAGTATGAAGCGCTAGCCTCCGGCGTCTACAAAGGCGCGAGTATACTTGTTAGCGCCCCTACTTCTACTGGTAAAACACTGATAGGTTGGTGGGCGATAGCTTCCGCGCTCGAAGCTGGTAAGCGCGCCGTTTATCTTGTTTCACATCGTGCGCTTGCTAAACAAAAATTTGAGGAGGTGGAAAGCATCTTTCTCAAATCATATGTCAATGGCGATAGGTCAGCGATCGTATGTGCAACGGGTGACGGCGTAGAAGATTGTGCTGGCCGGAGATCAAATTCGCCACTAGACAGTAGGATACTTGTCGCAACCTACGAGAAGTTTCTAGGCTGCCTGTCTGTCGGAGGCCCACCAACTGACCTCCGCGACATTTGTTTCGTATGCGATGAGCTTCAGCTAGTCGGCGACAAACACAGAGGCCAATCGACAGAGCTTCTTCTCACGTTGCTGCGACAAGCGGGCTGGTATCAGTTTGTCGCGCTCTCTGCGGTTCTCAGCGAGAAAGACGCGAATAGTCTAGCAAGTTGGCTTGACTTGAAGCTGGTCCGGAACCCGCAACGAGAAAAGTCAATTCGATTGGAATGCCGGCTCGTGGATCAGGTGCACCACGTATCCTTTGGTCCCCGCCACGAAGGTAATGAGCTTACCGAAAGGAAGCGGAACTCTCTGAGCCTTAATGAGATAATTGCGTCCCTTGCCGCTGAACCAGGCCGTGGTCCGATAATCGTCTTTTGTATGACCGTAGACCAGACCTACGATCTGGCGCGGGCATGGGCGTTGACACAAATAGGCGCACAATGGCTTGAAACCGCTGCGGCAGATGACATCGACAACGACCTAGTCGCATTAGTCGCCAAACGCACCGCATATCACAATGCTGAGTTGACGGAAGAAGAGCGGAGGTTTGTCGAGGATCGTATCGAGAGCGGCGAAATCTCTGTGGTCTTTGCGACCACGACACTTGCTGCCGGAGTGAATTTTCCACTTGGTTCAGCAGTCTTCGCGGCGTGGGAGCGGTGGGATTTCGGGAGACGCATTCGCGTCCCTCTTGAAGCAGCGGAGTTCAAAAACATGGCAGGTCGAGTAGGCCGCATGGGACAGGACGCCGCTGAAGGTCTCGTGATCCTCACCGCGGAAAGCAGCCAGAAAGCGGTCGAAGCTCGTAAACTGATGAGCCTCAACGCCGAGGGCGATTTGGGCGGTGGGATAAATCCCAGCGACTTCGAGACACTGACGCTTCAACTGTTCGCAGGTAGATTGTGCCGGTCACGAGAAGACGCATTCACGCTGATTGGCTCAACGCTCACGGCCTCCCGAGAGATAGATCGCAATCGCGCGGGCATCGCGCATTGGAAGGACGACCTCTATCAGAACATTGACCGCCTCATACAAAATGGATGCTTGCTAGAAACTCGCAATGAGGTGGTGATCACGACCTTTGGTATAGCAGTCGCAAGATCAGGCCTGAAACCTGACACTGCTCTGTATTTTCTCGACGGCTTATCAAGATCGGCAGAAAGTCTTACGGCGAAACTCGGCGGAGATAACCCGTCCGGCAGCGAAGATGATTTGCTATTTATTCTTTGTCACGCAGCCCTGCGGTGCCCAGAGTTCGACCAGTATAAGGGAAAGCCATCTCGTTTCATTAATTGGCGCATTGGTCGGGACGGGAAGACTGTCCCCAATCATTATGGCACAAGATTAAACGCGGAGCTCTTTGACGGCCCGTGGAATGCGGATGCAGGCGCTGCGAACGGCGCCTTGCTCCTTGCTCAATGGGCGTCCGGGCGTCCGCGCGAGGAAATAGATCGCACTGTTCAAGGAGTTCGCCTGGGCACAGTCCAGGCAACCGCACGAGATGTAGCATGGGTGCTCTCTGGCGTGGCAGAAGTTATTCAGTATGTGACATCCCCTACGCTGGCGGAAGAAAGCAGGCCGCAGCAGTTGAGAGGTGACAGCGTTAGAAATTCGCATGTCAGGCAGCTTGCCCGCGGCATACGCCGTCAGGCCACTCGTATTAGCGTAGGCCTGCCTACTGACGTTTTATGGATGACTGAGCTAGACATTCAAGGTCGTCGTCGCCGGCTGACGAGGAAACAGATTATCGCACTTCGCACACAACGGGTCGTACGCCCCATAGATCTAATGGATGGAGGCGCTGTTAATGACGAAAAAAGAAGGATTGCTCTGGGCTCGAACTCCGCTGCAAACCTCGCACGAAATGCGGCAATTGAGTGGAAGCGATCTAACCGCGAACATTGCAAGTCTATTCACTTACGCCGCGCCGCTCCCCATGATCTGGCGGAAATGGTGCACGCATTATACCAACTCCGCGGCGACGATCTAGAAGGCGCATTCGAAAGGGCACTGTCCAGCCTGACGATTCAGTGGGAGAAGCTAGATGCACCTAATAGGCAAGCCTTCCCCGATTATCGAATAAAAGTGGAAGACTATGAGCCATTAATCGTTGAACTAAAATCAAAGCGCAGCGACAACGATCTTGTAAGTTTGAACCTGGCTATGGAGGTCCTATCCGCATCCGAGTTGGCCGGGTACAGAGATCATTTCTGCATCACGGTTTGCAGCCCAGGCGTCGAACCAAGCGTACCCGCTACTATTGAGGGATGTGGGAGGCTCTGCGTTCTGGAGATTAGCGACCTAGTCGAGGCCCTACTAAGGCTCGCTGAGGGACGGCTGACACGCGGAGCCCTGCAAAATTGGATTACAACCCCCGGCATTGCTCTCGCGGAAGATCTCCCCACACATTGAGTGTGCTCATGTATCCCGCAACGCGACAGCGCTGCATACCTTGATTTCCATTTATTTTGGCGCCGAGTTTCCGGACAGACACCCACCAGGGGACGAAAATGCAAGCAGATGATTACTCCATTGAGACAATCCTAAAAGAAGGACGACGCTTCCTGGTCCCT
This sequence comes from Ensifer sp. ENS06, assembly GCF_014852205.1. NCBI lineage: Bacteria > Pseudomonadati > Pseudomonadota > Alphaproteobacteria > Hyphomicrobiales > Rhizobiaceae > Ensifer > Ensifer sp. ENS06. The sequence goes on from NZ_JACVBC010000015.1 coordinate 155,087, forward strand.
CTCTATCAGAGAAAATATCAATGGGGCGATAGCCGGTTGGTGCCATTCTGGGAGGACGTGGAAGCCAAAGCAGTCGAGGTATTGGAAGGCTCCAACAAGTTCCAACACTACATGGGCGCGCTAATTTTGGCTCCCCTGACCGAAGCTACTCAAATCGGCATAACTCCACGTGTACAGGTAGTGGACGGCCAGCAGCGACTGACCACTTTTCAATTGTTTCTCGCTGCGCTTCGAGAAGTTGCCCGGCACCACGAAGCGGAGCACCTTGTACAACACATAGAGGGTTATCTGTACAATCAACCGCGCTCAAAGGATACCGACCCTCTTACTAAATTTAAGCTCACTCCCACCCCATCTGATCGCGAGATCTTCCATCGTATTATAGAGGGAGAATATAGCGACATCCGGTTGGGGCTCGCGAAATACTTTTACGGAGAGAAAGTTCCCAAGAACACCCCGTTCCCTGCGCTTCGGGCGTACTACCTGTTACGACAGTGGGCGCTCGACTTCGTGGCGAATGGCCCGAGTGATTGGGAACCCGACACCGAAGACGGTGAGGACGGAGATCATATCGACGACGACGCAGCGCATGAAATCATGGAAGGCAGAATAGAGGCCTTGCTACGCGCCGCCCTCGAACAAATGAAGCTGGTTGTTATCACTCTTGACGAGGGTGACGATGCACAGGTGATATTCGAGACGCTCAACTCGAAAGGTGAGCCGCTCCTGGCGATGGACTTGGTCCGCAACAACATTTTTCAGCGAGCGGAGAGGCAGTCTCTGGCAACCGACCAGCTCTACAACGATTTATGGGCAACATTCGATGCACCGTGGTGGAAAAACGATGCTCCGTTCGCGAGGCCCAAACGCCCCCGCATCGATCATTTCCTCGCGCATGTGCTAGCTGCGGAAACGGGCGCGAGTATCGCGATGAGAGAACTGTATGCCGAATATCGCAACTTCGCCGTCCCAAAAGGTAAACCACGCTTCCCTAACGTTAAAGATGAACTAAATTTACTTCAAAAATACGCACCGATTTATCGAACCCTAGAAGGGGAAGAAGTTGAAAATGCAACAATGCATTGGTTCGGTAGAAAACTCGCTGCATGGCAGGTGACAACAGTCTACCCAATTGCTCTGCAAATCGCTGCGTCAGAGTTGACGCAAGATGAACAACACCGCGTTGCCACCTTGCTCTACTCGTATCTAGTCCGCCGAGCAGTGAGTGGGCTTACCGGTAAAAACCTGAACAAGCTGTTCAACGCGATTGCTCAACACTTTCATGAGAACGGGCCTTCGTTTGGAACTCTGGTAACATTCTTTTCAACTCGTTCGGGCGAGAGCTCGCGCTTTCCCTCAAACAAAGAATTTCGTCAGGCGATAAAGTCGAAACCTGTGTATGTCCTCGCCCCGGGTGAGCGCACTAAGGATATTCTCTGGGAACTCGAACTCGCCAGTCGTTCGAAGTTCAGCGAAAAGATCGAACGTCCTGAAGGTCTGTGGACGGAACACGTTCTACCTGTGTCTTGGAACGAACACTGGCCCTTCCCGGAAGGGCCGTTTGTACAGCGCTACTCGGGAGATCCCCGGGCCATTGCCCGCAACTCGCTTTTACATTCTTTGGGCAACTTAACCCTCATGAGTGGAGCGTTGAATATCTCCTCAGGGAACAGCAGCTTTACAGAAAAACGCAGCAAGTATGAGCAGCACACAACACTGTTCATGAACAAGTGGTTCTCGAAAAGGGAAAAATGGGACGAAACCGATATTCACGAGCGAGGAGAGTACCTCGCCGAGCTAGCACTTCAGCGATGGAGTGGGCTGCCCGACGACGAATAGTTGACAGCGCTACTTAACACCTGCGAGCGCATTTCCGCCATTAGGTAGCAAAAACCATGACCTTGCCCCCAAGTTTTATCCATTTTTGAGTTTGCTCCAGCGGTTTTGGGCTGCTGTATTGGGGGCGGTAGCGGCGGGTTGCGGTGCGGAGCCATTCCGGCTGCGCAGCACCGCATCACGTCGCGGGTTGATTGTCTGAGCGAACTCGGC